>CAVZZH010000009.1:0-684401 GCA_963779695.1 uncultured Solirubrobacterales bacterium | reverse complement strand
AGGAGCGCGCCGCGAAGGCGGCCATCGTGGCGAGATCGACTTCGCCGCCGTTGGCTCTGATTGTCTCGGCGGCCAGCTCAGCCAGCCGTGAGTTCAGCGAGCCGGCGCGCAGTGACGCCGAGAAGACCAGGAATCGGACAGGTTCGCGGAGTTGATTCATCCAGCGACCCGAAGGTAATGCTTTGTCCCGCGCCGTGCCTGCGCTTTACTGGAGCCGGTGATGGCAAGCGCACCGCCACTCTGTGAACCCGCCGTCGGACCGGCCGCATGACGACCACGCGCGAGATGTTGGATGCCTCCCCGACCGGCGTGCCGCTCGGAGTCGCTGAGGTCGCGGCGGCAATCGACGCTTGCTTGAACTGTCTCCAATCATGCACGTCGTGCGCGGACGCGGATCTCGTGGAAGCCGACGTGTCGGAGATGCGCGCGTGCATCGCGCTCTGCCTGGATTGCGCCGATATGTGTGACCTGATGGCGCGGATCCTCTCGCGGCCTGCCCAGTCGGACCACGTCGTCGTTCATCGCCTGTTGCAGGCCTGCGTGCGCGAGTGCACGCTCTGCGCTGAGGAGTGCGCCCGCCACGCGGAGCACCATCGGCATTGCGCGATCTGCGCCAAGGCGTGTCGGGCGTGCGAAGTGGCGTGCACGGCGCTGCTCGATGCTGAGGCGTTCGCGCAGCTCGAGAAGCTAGCCGGCGCCTGACCAGAGCGCAGTCGGAGTTCGAGACGGTCGAGGCGGCGGTCATTGGCCCGATCGGAACCGTTCGCCACCGCTCGGTTTTCGTGCGCGTTCGTTGGTACTTATCCCCGATGTGCGCCTCGTCACCAAGTGTTTTCCTGCCTTCATGTCGGCTCCGTTTCAGATTGTCCGCCGCGAAGACTTCTCGGACGTCACGTACCTGCTCGAGATCTTGCATCCGCGGATGGCACGGGCGGCGAAGCCGGGGCAGTTCGTGATCGTCATGGCGCACGACCGTGGTGAGCGGATCCCGCTCACGCTCGCGGACTTCGATCCCGAGCGCGGGACGGTGACGCTGGTCGTCCAAGCGGTCGGAAAGACGACGAAGGAGATGCAGGCCAGTTGTGCACAGGGCACGAGTCTGCATGCGCTGGTCGGCCCGATGGGCAGCCCGAGCCGGGTCGGGGACGCGCGCAAGGTCGTCTGCGTGGGCGGAGGCCTCGGCGTCGCGCCCGTCTACCCCCAGGCCCGCGCGTACAAGCAGAGCGGCGCCTACGTGATCGGGGTGGTCGGTTTCCGCAGCAAGGAGCTGATGTTCTGGGAGGACAAGTTTCGTGCCGTCTGCGACGAGTACATCGTCTGCACCGATGACGGGTCCGAGGGCATCAAGGGGCTCGTGACGGCGGGGATCGAGCAGGCTGTGAGCGACCACCCGGACATCGACGAGGTCGTCGCGATCGGCCCGCCGATCATGATGAAGTTCTGCGCCGCGACGACTCGTCCGCACGGGATCAGAACGGTCGTGAGCCTGAACCCCGTGATGGTCGACGGCACCGGCATGTGCGGCGGTTGCCGCGTGAAGATCGGCGACCGGATGAGGTTCGCGTGCGTCGACGGGCCGGACTTCGACGGGCACGAGGTCGACTTCGACGACTTGATGGCACGGCTGCGGCGCTTCACAACGAGCGAGACGGCAGCGCTGGAGCGCTGGACGGAGAGCTGCCGCCTCCCGGCGAGTGCATGACGATGGCCGCTCCGAAAAAGAAGAAGACGATCCGGACGATTCCGCAGGAGCGGACGCCGATGCAGGAGCGAGATCCGAAGGTTCGCGCCACCAACTTCGAAGAGGTCGCCTGCGGCTACACGCTCGAGGACGCCCTGCGGGAGGCGGACCGGTGCCTCATGTGCCCGGACGAGCCGTGCATCCGCGGCTGCCCGGTCGAGATCGACATTCCCTCTTTCATCGCGAGGATCACCGAGAAGAGCCTCCGCGGCGCCTACGAGACGATCACCGATACGAATCTGCTTCCGGCGATCTGCGGCCGCGTCTGTCCGCAGGAAGCGCAGTGCGAGGGCGCGTGCACGGTCGGCGAGACGCTCGAGCCGGTGGCGATCGGGCGGCTCGAGCGGTTCGTCGGCGACATGGCGATCGCCGAGGGCTGGGCGAGCCTGCCGTACATCGAGCCGAGCGGGCTGCGCGTCGCAATCGTCGGGTCGGGTCCGGCGGGCGTGGCGTGCGCCGCCGATCTGGCCAAGGCCGGCTGCGAGGTCACCGTGTACGAGGCCTTCCACGAGCCGGGCGGTGTCCTCAAGTACGGGATCCCGGACTTCCGCTTGCCGAACGATGTCATCGACGCCGAGATCGAGAAGCTGCGAGCGCTCGGGGTCACGTTCGAGTGCAACACGCTCGTTGGCCGGCTCTTCACGGTCGAGGAGCTGTTGACCGAGCTGGGCTACCACGCGGTGTTCATCGGCACCGGCGCGGGCGCGCCGAGCTTCATGAGCATCCCGGGCGAGTCCCTCGCCGGAGTGATGTCGGCGAACGAGCTGCTCACCCGCTGCAACCTGATGCATGCACGGGAGTTTCCGGATTACGACACGCCGCTTCAGGCAGGCAAGCGGGTCGCGATCATCGGCGCCGGAAACACCGCGATGGACGCAATGCGGGTCTCCCTGCGTCTGGGCGCCGCGTCCGTCTCCTGTGTCTACCGGCGGACGCGCAACGAGGCGCCCGCCCGCGCCGAGGAGCTTCACCACGCGGAGGAGGAGGGCATCGATTTCCACTGGCTGACAAGTCCGGTCGAGATCCTCGGCGACGGGGACAGCAACGTGTGCGGGATCCGCTGCCAGCGCATGGAGCTGGGGGAGCCGGACGAGTCGGGCCGTCGCCGTCCGGTGGCGGTGCCTGACAGCGAGTTCGACATCGACGTCGACATGGTCGTGTACGCGATCGGGACGAGCGCAAACCCGATCCTCGGCCAGACGTCGTCGCTCGACCTCAACAAGCGCGGCTACATCGTTACCGACGCAAGCCTCGCCACGTCGATCGCAGGCGTTTGGGCCGGCGGCGACATCGTCACCGGAGCGGCGACGGTGATCGAGGCGATGGGCGCCGGCCGCAGGGCGGCGCAGGAGATCAAGGCCCACCTCGGGCTGCGCGACACGGACGTCGTCTATCGGACGGAGGCCGCCGGCGGTGCGGGCAAGCGCTTCGGCATCGACCTCGCGGAACACAACTACGCGCGCGTGACGACATGAGCAACACCAAATTGAAAGCGCCGGTGGTCATCGGCGAACACATCGTCGAGGTGATCAGCGACTCGGGTGAGGGCGCGCAACGGTGCGGCCAGTCGCTCGGCGCGATCGCCGCCAAGATGGGAAATGGGATCTGGACCGTGGAGATCATCCCGGCGGAGATCCAGCCGCCTGCCCGCAGCGTCGCAGGCGCGAGTGGCGTGCGCATCCGGATCGGCCAGCAACGCGTCACCAACGGCGGTGATGAAGCCGATCTCGCGATTGCCTTCAACGAGCAGGTCCTGCTCGGTCGCGTCCGGGCGAACGAGCTCAAGCCGGGCGCGACGATCATGCTCGAGAGCATGTGGCGCGAGGACCGCGATCCGGCGATCGCCGACTCGTATGCGGAGACGGTCGAGCACCTCATCGACCAGGGCTTCCGCGTGATCGAGATCCCGATGCAGGTCGAGTGCCGCAAGCTCATCGCGGACCCGCGCCGCGGCAAGAACATGTTCGCGCTCGGCATCCTCTGCAACGTCTACAGCCTGGACTTGGGGCTCGCGCGCGATCAGGTTCGCGCCGTCTTCGCCAAGAAGGACGAGCGGGTGATCACGAAGAACATCGAACTGCTCGAGGCAGGCTCCGCGTGGGCGGAGGAGAACCTCGACTTCCGCTACGCGATCCCCGCGGAGCCAACAACGACGCCGCAGGTGGTCACCAACGGCAACACCATGCTTGCGCTCGGGGTGCTCGCCTCCGGGATGGACATCTGCGCCATGTACCCGATCACCCCAGCCACCTCCGCGTCGCACTATTTGAGCGCGATCTTCGAGCAGGCCGGAGGCATCGTCCATCAGGCCGAAGACGAGATCGCCGCGTGCTCGTTCGCGATCGGCGCGTCCTACGCCGGCAGATGCGCCGTCACGATCACCTCCGGGCCGGGCTATTCGCTGAAGCAGGAGGCGATCGGGCTAGCCGCGATGGCGGAGATCCCGCTCGTGATCATCAACGTGCAGCGCGGAGGCCCGAGCACAGGCCTGCCGACCAAGGTCGAGCAGGGCGACCTGTTCGCAGCGATGTTCGGGAGCCATGGCGATGCGCCGAAGGTGGTGATGGCGGCGAGCACGATCGAGGACTGTTTCTATTCGGTGATCACCGCGCGCAAGATTGCGGAGTCGTTCCGTATCCCTGTCGTTCTCCTGTCCGACGCGAGCCTCGCAACGGCGCAGCAGCCGTTCCCGCGGCCGGAGTTCAGCGCCGACTGGCTCGCGCCGCCCGTCGACCAGACGCCCGCCGCGCCCGGAGCGCGCCCGTACGACTGGGACCCCGTGACCGGCATCGCGACGCGCCTGAATCCCGGCCGGCCGGGCGGCATGCACACCGTCACCGGCCTCGCCCACGATCGCGACAGCCACGTGGCCTACGACTCCGGCAGCAACGAGGACGGGCTGCGCCACCGGAGCCTGAAGCTCGTTGCCCTGCAGAAGACGCTGAAGCCACCCGAGGTCTTCGGCGACCCAGACGGCGACGTGCTGATCGTCGGTTGGGGCAGTATGAAGGGCGTGATCGAGGAGGCAGTCGATCGGCTGCGCGGCGAGGGCCTGCGCGTCTCGTCGCTGCATCTGCGCTTTCTGCAGCCGCTGCCGCCCGGCATCAAGGCGATCATGGAGCGCTTCGACAGCGTTCTGACGGTCGAGGCCGCCTGGTCGGATCGCCTGGAGGACGAGCTCGTCGACGACGAGAATCGACGCTACTCGCCGCTTGCCACCGTGCTGCGGTCGCGCTACCTCGTCGACATCGACTGCTGGAGCGAGGTCCGCGGCCAGCCAATCAAGCCCGCGACCGTGTGCAACGTCGTGCGCGAGCGGCTCGAGCGAATGGAGCGAGTATGACGCCCGAACTCAGCCAATGCCTGGTCCGGATGACGGACGACCACCACAGCCTTGAGGACTACGAGGGGGGCGTCCCCCGCTGGTGCAGTGGCTGCGGCGACAACGCCATCCTGGCGGCGGTGCAGCGGCTCTGCACCGCCGAGGAGCTGAGCCTGGAGCGCACGGTGTTCGTATCCGGCATTGGCTGCTCGAGCCGGTTCCCGCACTACATGGGAACGTACGGCTTCCACGGAATCCATGGCCGCGCGTTTCCGGTCGCGGAGGGGATCAAGATGGCACGCCCGGACCTCGACGTGTTCGTCAACACCGGCGATGGTGACTGCTGCAGCATCGGCGCGGCCCATTGGATTCACGCCATTCGCTACAACATGAACCTCACCGTGCTGCTGCACGACAACCTCGTGTACGGGCTCACCAAGAAGCAGGCCTCGCCGACGTCGCCGAAGGGACTCAAGAGCAACACCACGCCGCGCGGGTCGGATCTGGAAGGTCTCAACCCGCTCAGTGTCACTCTCGGGGTGGAAAGGGTTTCGTTCGTCGCCCAGGCGGTTGACTGGATTCCGCAGGTCCTCTACGACGTCATCGCCGCCGCGCACCGGCACCGCGGCTTCTCGTTCGTCCGGGTCATCCAGCGGTGCCCCGAGTTCATGCCGGGGATACTCGATCCATGGCTGCAGGATCCGTCAAAGACACAGCTCCTGACGCACGAGGACGGTCTCCATCTCGCTCCTGACCTCGCCCGGATCTACACGAATCACCGCGAGCACGATCCGCTCGACATCGACGCCGCCCGGCGGCTCGTCGCCTCCGACGACACGATCCCGGTCGGGATCCTGTACCGCAACCCCGAGGTTGCCTGCTACGAGGACATGAGACACGCGGGCCAGGCGCGCCCGGGCGACCGCATCCGCGCAAGCCTCGAGGCAGAGCTCGACAAATTCACTGTCTGGCCCGCGGGCGGCGAACGCGCCGCAGCGTGATCATGGAACAGACGGCCGAGATCCAGCGCCAGATCGCGTTCCACTTAACCGGAGTGGGCGGGGACCTCGAGCCCGTCGACTCCACGATGAGGCCGGCGCTGTTAGCGCCCTATCGCGACCTTACGGCTCTCCGATACGACTATCCCGTCGTGCTCGTTGACGATGCGAGCGACGACGGATGCGTACGCTCGCTGACAGCGCTCGTCGACGACATGCTCCGGGACGGCGCCCCGCGTGGCGCCGAGGGGGAACGGGTGCGCCGGGACGTCCTTCGCGCCGAGCGCGAGATCCGTCAGGCTCGTCGCCGAGGGCGCAGACGGGGTGCTGTCGGATCTCTGGGCGCGAGCAGCGCCCGACGTCGCCGACGCCGCCGCCGGCTTGAACGTCGACGGCGAGGTCGCCGACTGCGATCACGAGCTTGCGCGGCGCGTCGTCGACCACGCCTGGCACAGCGTCCAGCGCCAGAAGGCGCGGCGCTTCCACGCCGACGTGGACCGGCTTGTGCAGGCGCTGTCCGACATCCTCCGTGCCGCCTTCATCCACTCGGAACCCGGGCGCCGGCCTGAGAGTCTGCAGGCCGCGTTCGGCTCGCTGCACCGCGACCAGTTCGATTTCGACACGATGTCGCGCCTGCTCGGGAGGGGTGCGCCGAGGGACGAGCTGCCGCCCGACCGGCGCGAGCGGATCGAGTGGACGCTCGCGGTGCTGAGGCGTCAGCGGTTCTTCGAGCCCTCTCCGCCGAGGACGCTCGCCCCATCGGCCGAGCCTCCGTTCGAGTACCGCTACAGCAGCTGCCGAGCTGCCACTGAGGCGTTCCAGGAGCGGCTCCCCGCCGTCGTCGAGTTCGTGAAGGCCATGACGATTGCCGAGCTGGAGGCGGACGGTCGCTATGTCAGCGCACGGCACGACGTGTTGTTCGGAACCTTCGACGAGAACTCCCTCTCCCGTGACGACTTGGCGCGGTTCCCGGACTACCTCGTGTGCGTTGACGGTGACGAGAGCGGCGCGGTGATTGAGCTGCTGTCCTCGGGCATTCCGGTCAAGGTGCTCGTCGAAACCAAGGAGCTTCTCGCTCCGGAGCACTTCGGGGTTCGGTTGCGGAGCACGCAGCTGGCGAGCACCGTCGTCGGGCTGATCGACGTGTTCGCCTTCCAGGCGACGAGCTCGAGTCTCTACCAGCTGCGGGAGCGCCTACTCGCCGGTCTCCGGTACGCGGGCCCGACGCTCGTCAGCGTCTTCTCCGGCACCGCCACGTCGCCCAGCAACCTGCCGCCTTACCTGCTGTCGGCGGCGGCGCTCGAAGGCCGCGCCTTCCCGGCATTCACCTACGACCCCGGAGCGGGGCCGGACTTGGCATCGCGGTTCTCGGTCGACGAGAACCCGCAGCCGGAGCTTGACTGGCCGCTCGCGCCGCTCGAGTACGCGGACCCGTCGCTCCAGCGCGTCGTCGAGCAGGTTCCGTTCACGCTCGTCGACTTCGCGGCCTGCGACGAGCGCTACGCGCGCCACTTTGCGCGGATCCCGCGCGATCACTGGAGCGACGAGACAGTATCCGTCGACGAGTGGCTGGCGCTCGACGCCGCCAAGGCCGAGGCCGTTGTTCCGCACGTCTTGGTCGTCGATGAGAACGACCATCTGCAGCGATTGATCGTCGATGCGAGGCTGATGCACGCCGCGCGCCGCTGCCGCGAGCTGTGGCACGGGCTCCAGGAGCTCGGCCTTGCGCACCTGCGCGGCGAGCCGGCGGCCGTCAGCGAGGCGCCAACCGAGGCCGTGGAAGAGTCAGTCGCCGAGCCGCCGGAAGTGGCGGTCGCGGGCGAGCTCGCGGCGGACGACCCGTGGATTGAGACGCCGCGCTGCTCGACCTGCAACGAGTGCACCGCGATGAATCCCCGGATGTTCGCCTACGACGACAACAAGCAGGCCTACATCAAGGATCCCGACGCCGGCACTTTCCGGGAGCTCGTGGAGGCAGCGGAATCGTGCCAGGTGGCGGTTATCCACCCCGGCAAGCCGCGCAACCCTGAAGAGCCGGGGCTCGAGGAGCTGATCGAGCGTGCGAAGGCGTTCCAGTAACTGATTGGATTGAATGAAAAGAAGAGGATCTGTCACATGAGTCGAGACCGCCTGCATGTCGTGATCGCCGGCGGCGGCGTGGCCGCCGTGGAAAGCTTGCTCGCTCTGCGCGAGCTCGCCGGCCGGCGAGTCGAGATCACCCTCCTGTCGCCCGAGCGCCAGTTCCTGTACCGCCCGGTTACGGTCGCCGAGGCTTTCGATCGCGCGGAAGCGCACAGCTACGCGCTTGAAGACATCGTCGACTACGTGGGTGGCGGCGAGATCATTTGGGATCGTCTCGAAAGCGTCCTCGCGGACGAGCGCGTCGCCGTCACCGCCTCCGGCACACGGGTCCCGTTCGACGCGCTGATCGTCGCCACCGGGGCGATCGCGACCGAGCCGCTGCCGGGTGCGCTGACGTTCCGGGGCCGCGGGGACGTCGCCGCACTGCGCGGCGTGGTGGACGACTTGCTCGCAGGATCCGCTCGGTCGATCGCCCTGACGTTGCCCGCGGAGCGGACCTGGCCACTGCCGATCTACGAGCTCGCGCTGTTGACCGCCGGCGCCCTCCGGCAGCAGTCCCGCGACGCCGACGTGTGGCTGGTCACGCCTGAGGAGGAGCCGCTCGAGCTGTTCGGTCCCGCTGGCTCGCGCGCCGTCAGGGAGATGCTCGAGGCGTGGCATGTGCGCCTTCGAACCTCCTCGCATCCGTCTGTCGTGCGCGGCCACGCGCTCGTATTGGCCGATGGCGCTGAGATCAACGTGGACTCAGTGGTGACGCTTCCTCAGCTGGTCGGACCGCGGCTGGACGGCCTTCCCCACGACCAGCACGGGTTCATCCCCGTCGACGGCCATGGGCGCGTCCCGGGCCTCGGAGACATCTACGCGGCCGGCGACGTCACGACGTTCCCGCTCAAGCAGGGCGGTCTCGCCGCGCAGCAGGCTGACGCGGTAGCCGAGACGATCGCGGCGGATCTCGGCATTCCCCTGACACCGAAGCCGTTCCGACCCGTGCTGCGCGGCGTCCTGATGACCGAAGGTGCGCCGCTGTACCTACGCGCAGAGCCGCAGCGCTCCTCGCCCGGGACGACGGGCGCGACCGACGCGACCGACGCGACAGACGCGACACCGCTGTACGTCACCCCGCGGATCGCCTCGTTGGCGGCCGGCCGAGCGCTTTGGTGGCCGGACGCGAAGATCGCCGGGCGCTACCTCGCACCGTTCCTCGCGAGCGCCCGTCCGCAACCGCTGGCCTCCGGACTGCTCACGGACAGAATCGCCGCCCCAACGCCACTGTCCGCTGCAGCTGACGAGGACGCGAGCGAGCTCGCGTTGATACTTGCCGACTGCGACGCGCACTCGGGCGACTTCGGTGGGGCCGTCGATGTGCTCGACGGCGCCGAAGCGCTTCAGGGAAAGCTGCCCCCCGAATATGAGTCCAAGCGCCGGCAATGGCGCTCGGCGAGCGCCCTGACGTCGTCAGGAGGACTGGGCAACGGTCGGTGGGATCATCGATTGGATCGAGGCCGGTCTGTGATGCCGATCGGCGTATAGGGCAATTGCCCGATGTGTCTCGTACACCCTCGGGCACATACTCGCGCCAACCGCGGTGTCGTTCGGAGACGCCGGAAACTCAGAGGAGGACCAGGATGCTCCTGGCGACGACCACGATCGAGGACTTCGATCGCTTCAACAATGTCTTCTCCACCAAGGGTGCCGAGAAGCGCAAGCAGCACGGCTCAAAAGGCGCGCTCGTGTTCCGCGACCCGAACGAGGACGACCGCGTCTGGGTGATCTTCGACTGGGATCTCGACGGCTGGCAGAACTTCGCCTCCGATCCCGAGGTTCCGCCGATCATGCAGGAGGCCGGGCACCGGGGCCGGCCCCAGGTGGCGGAACTCGGCAGCCGCTGCGAGGCGTAGGAGGAACGTCATGCATGATGCAATCAAGATCGGCGTGATCGCCGACCAGACCGGCGACCTGTCGGTCATGGGCCTCGGGCAGGCCAACGTCGCCACGCTCGTCGTCGACGAGATCAACGCGTCCGGCGGCCTGCTCGGTCGTCGGCGTCGAACTGCTCATCGAGGACAGCGCCACCGACGACGGACGGGCGGCCGCCGCCGCCACCAAGCTCGTCCAGGATGACCACGTCGATGTGCTCCTGGGCGGCATCTTCAGCTCGACCAGGGAGGCCATCAAGGAGCCCGGCCGTCGTGGAGGGGAGGACGCTCTACATCTACCCCGAGCAGTACGAGGGGCAGGAGTACCACCCGCTCCTGTTCTGCACCGGCGCCGTTCCCGCCCAGCAGGTCGAGCCGCTCATCCCGTGGGTGATGCAGCACACCGGGGCACGGACGTTCTACCTGCCGTCGGCGGACTACATCTGGCCGCACGTGATGAACCGGAAGGTCCACGAGGTCGCCTCGGCCAACGGCGGCGAGATCGTCGGGGAGGAGTACTTCCCCGTCGATCACGCCGACTGGGGCGAGACGGTCGACAGGATCAACTCGAGTGGCGCGGACGTCGTGTTCAACACGACCGTGCCGCCCGGGTGCTTCCCGTTCTTCGAGGCGCTCTGCGAGTCCGGCTACACCGAGCGTGGCGGCCGGATCATCACGACGTACTTCGAGGAGAACCTCGCCGGCGCGCTGCCGTCGGATCACATCGAAGGGCTGTACGCGTGCATGGACTACTACCAGTCACTGAGCGACCCGTTCAGCACGGAGCTGCTCGGTCGCTACAACGCGCGGTTCCCCGAAGGCCCTCAGTTCACCGGCGGCAGCGGGTGCACGGGCATGTACCGCGGCCTCAAGCTGTGGGAGGCCGCCGTCACGGAAGCCGGCTCGCTCGACCAGGCTGCGGTCGTCGCGGCGCTTGACCACGCGAAGATCGCCGAGGGGCCGGGCGGGCCGGCCGAGATGGTGCCCGGCCAGCACCACGTGCGATTGAACATGTACATCGCTCAGGTGCGTGGCAGCACCCTCGAGGTCGTCGAGAGCCTGGGGGCGATCGATCCCAACGAGCGCGTGCGGGCAGTGGCGTAGACCCGGACAACGCCGACGTGGGGGGAGCCGCCCATGCGCGGCTTCCCCTCGCCGGCGGCCGGACGCGTACACACGCCGGGGCGTCAGGGGCATAGGATGTACCCGTGACGTCCGGGGGCCCGAGCCAGTTCGCAGCGCGACCGCCTGAGGGCATGGGCGCCCCTGCGCGCCGCCGAGGTCATCGGCGCGATGTCGATAGCGACCGATCTGGGCACCGGGCAGCCGCTCGAGCACGCACTCAGGACGGCGATCCTCGCTGTCCGCCTCGGCGAGCTCGCGGAGCTCTCGCCGACGGAGCTGGTCGACGCCTACTACATCTCCCTGCTGCACTCGTTCGGCTGCACGTCCGACGCGACGGAGCAGACGGAGCTCTTCGGGGATGACATCGAGCCGCGCGCTAAGTTCGCGCTTGTCGACGGGGGAAACGCCGAGGAGGTCGCTGCGTTCCTCAAGGACGTCGTGGGGCAAGGACGACCGCCTGAGGTTCGTGAGGCGATGGTCGCGCATGCACTTGAGAACGCGCTCGAGATCGCGCGCTCGACGTTCGCTCTGCACTGCGAGGTCGCGCAGCGCTTCGCCGGCTGGCTCGGGTTCGGCCCCGGCGTCATCTCGAACCTGGCGTACGCCTTCGAGCGCTGGGACGGGAATGGGTTCCCAGGCGCGGCCGCCGGGGAGGCGATCGGGCTACCCGCGCGGGTGCTCCATGTCGCGCGGGACATCTCGGTCTTCCTGTCGGCCGGAGGCCCGGACCGGGCGGGCGACGTGATCCAGCGGCGCGCGGGCGGTGCCTACGACCCGCGCCTCGCCGCCCTCGCGACCGATCATTTCGACGAGTTGCTCGACGGGCTCGACGACGCGCTGATCTGGGGGCAGGCGATGGCCGCTGAGCCGCCGCCCCAGCGGTCGATGACCGCCGACGAGATCGACGCCGCGTTCCGGGTGGTCGGGACGTTCACCGACCTCAAGTCGTACTGGCTGCGCGGGCACGCCGAGGGCACATCCCAGCTCGCCGAGGCGGCGGCCTGGCGCCTCGGTCTCCCGGAGGACGAAGTGATCATGGTGCGCCGCGCGGCGCTCGCACTCGACCTCGGCCGAGTCGCGGTCTCGAACGCAATCTGGGAGAAGCCCGGCCCCTTCGGCCTCACCGACTGGGAGCGCGTGCAGCTGCACCCATACTTCACCGAGCGCTCGTTCGCACACGCGCCCGCGCTGGCCTCGATCGGCGAGCTGGCGGGCGGCCATCATGAGCGGCTTGACGGCGCCGGTTACCACCGCAAGACGCAGGCGCCGGGCCTCGGCCGAGCGGCGCGGATCCTCGCCGCGGCCGACGCGTACCAGGCGATGCGAGAACGGCGTCCTCACCGGCCCGCGCTTGACGCTGCCGACGCCGAGGCCGAACTGCTGCGTGAAGCGGACGAGGGCCGCCTGTGCCCGCAGGCGGTTGACGCCGTGCTCGCGGCCGCGGGACACCGCGTCGCGAAACGGCCGCGCGAGCTGCCCGCGGGCCTCACGGACCGCGAGCTCGAGGTCCTGCTCGCGCTCGCCGCCGGGAAGAGCAACAAGGAGATCGCCGAGACCCTCGGTATCTCCGCCAAGACGGCGGGACACCACGTCCAGCACATCTTCGACAAGACGGGCGTACGAACCCGGAGTGCCGCGACCGTGTGGGCGTTCGAACGTCACCTCGTGCAGCCCGTCTAGGGTGCGGGGTCGACCGCGCGCGCTGCTCACCCGGCCGCGACGATGTTCAGACGGGAGGCTCAGGCCGGTCTGTGCTCGGCCCGCGGCTGGAGGCTTCGGCCAGCCGCTCGTGGAGCCGTTGACGCAACTCGTCGGAGTCGTAGTGGCGCTGTACGCGGCGCTTGCGCGCGACAATGGCTCCCGTCGCGGCAACACCTGCGAGGCCGGCGAGACCGATGATCTTCCACGACACGCGCACCGGTCCCATAGGTTAGTTCGGTGAAAGGTTCGACGGTGACGCTCGATGAGGCGATCGACATGGCCTCGACGGGCGATATCTGGCTGTTCCGCGGCCGCTCGGCCGCGGACGTGGCGATCAGAGCCGTGACGAACAGCCCGGTCAATCACGTCGGGATGGTCGTCGCGATCGATGACCTGCCTCCGCTGCTCTGGCACGCCGAGCTCGGCCGCTCGCTACCGGATGTTTGGACCGGTCAGCGACAACGCGGCGTCCAGCTGCACCACCTTCGCGACGCCGTCGTCACGTGGAATGACCGTTACCAGCAGCGCGCCTGGGTCAGGCAACTGAACGGGACGATCGAGCGCCATCATGATGACCGGCTGATGGAGGTCATCGGCCGCTATGACGGCCGCGCGTTTCCGACCACGCTCGGGTTGATCAGACAGTGGGTGAGGGGTCGCATCCGGCGCACGTCGTCGCTCGAGACGGTGTATTGCGCCGAGCTCGTGGCGACGACCTATCAGCACATGGGCCTGCTTCCAAGTCACCGGCCGGCCAGCTGGTATGACCCGGGGCGCTTCTGGAGCGGAGACCGCTTGAGCCTCGTCCCGCCGTTCTCACTCGGCGCCGAGATCGCGGTGCAGTGAGTTGCGGGCGTGACCGACGGTCTCGCGTGCGCTGGGGCATTGGCGGTTCTGGCGGCGACGCTGGCAGTCGCCGTGACCCGGCCGCCATATCTCTCCGAGGCCGTCGCTGCCGGTGCCGGTGCGGTGCTGCTCGTGCTCGTTGGTGCGATCCCGCTGTCCGGGGTCGGCGACGCGCTCCGGGCGCTGGGGCCGACGGTTGGGTTCCTCGCGGCGATGCTGCTGATCGCGGACGGCTGCCGGCGCGAGGGGCTGTTCGACGCGATGGGCGCGGTGATGGCCCGCGGCTCGCGGGGAAGTCCGCAGCGGCTGCTCGCGTTCGTGTTCGTCATCGCGGCGGCGATCACGGCCGTGCTCAGCCTCGACGCCACGATCGTGCTGCTCACACCTGTCGTGTTCGCGACGGCCGCGCGGATGCGCACGAGCGCGAAGCCGCACGTGTACGCGTGCGCGCACCTGGCGAACTCGGCGTCCTTGCTGTTGCCGGTTTCCAACCTGACGAACCTCCTGGCTTTCCATGCCAGCAAGCTGTCGTTCCTCCATTTCGGCGCGCTGATGGTGTTGCCGACGGTCGCCGCGGTCGGCGTCGAGTGGGTCGTGTTCAGGCGGTTCTTCGCGGTCGATCTCGAACGCCCGCGCCCGGCCGGTGCCCGGACGGCGCGCGCGGAGTTGCCGCGGTTCGCGGTCTCGGTACTGTCGTTCACGCTCCTCGGGTTCGCGCTGAGCTCGGTCTTGGGGATCGAACCGGTCTGGTTCGCGACGGCAGGCGCCGTGGCGATGAGCGTCCCGGCACTCGCCCGCAGGACGACGACTCCGGTGGCGCTCGCGCGTGCCGCCGAGCCCGGCTTTCTCATCTTCGTGCTCGGGCTGGGGGTGATCGTGCAGGCGGCGAGCATCAATGGGCTCGATGACGTCGTGCGCGCTGTCCTGCCGACGGGTGCGTCACTGGGCGACCTCCTCGCGATCGCAGCGCTGAGCGCGATCTTCGCGAACCTCGTCAACAACCTGCCGGCCACGTTGATGCTCGTTCCCGTGACGGCCGCGGCGGGCGCGGGACCCGCGCTCGCGACGCTGATCGGCGTCAACGTCGGCCCCAACCTCACCTATGTCGGATCGTTGGCCACCTTGCTGTGGCGACGCGTTCTGCACACCGAGGACGCGGACGTTGAGCTGAGCGAGTTCCTTCGCTTGGGCGCCCTGACCGTGCCGGCAGCGCTGCTCGCAGCGACCGGGCTCTTATGGTTAGCGCTGAAGGTTTAGTGTCGTATGCGAGCGCTCGTCTGGATCAACGAGGACACCTGGGAGGTCACCGTCGCAGAGGCGGCAGAGTTCCTGCCTGCCGACGCGGAGATCACGCTGCTCCATGTCGCGAGCACCGAGCCCGAAACAGTCGCCCGCGCCGCTCGCCGCGGTCTGCTGGGACGACACGCACCACCTCCCGCAGCCCCGGAAACGATGCGGGCGATCTCCGAGCAGGCCGCCGCGGAACTGCTCGCGGAAGCGCAGACGCGGCTCGGGCGCCCGGCCACATCCGACGCCCGCCGCGGGCGCGTCGAACGCGAGGTCGTGGCCGCCGCTGCGGGCATGGACATCCTCGTCCTGGCCCGCGACGGGGACCGCGAGCGACTCGGACCGCGGAGCCTCGGCCCGGCAACGCGGTTCGTCATTGACCACGCCCCGTGCCGCGTCCTCCTCATCTGGCCCGACGCCGCGCCGGAGCTGACGACGATCCCTCCGCCGCCACCTGGTGGTCCGCCACGCTGAGGCGCTATTCCGGACCGCGAAACGTGGCCGAGAAGCGCACGAAGTAGTCGATCCCTGACCACACGCTCACGAGCGCGGCGACACCCAGCAGCCACTGATCGAGGTACGCACCGGCGATGATGACGTTCGGCCTCAGGATCACGATCGCCACGGCCACGAACTGCACCGTGGCTTTCCACTTGCCGAGCATCGATGGCTCGAGGTGGCTGCCCTGAACCGCGACCGCCGCGCGAAGACCGAGCAGCGACATCTCGCGACCAATGATCACGAAGGACAACCATGGCGAGGCCCGATGGACCGCCACGAGCGACACGAGCACGCCGGTGATCAACAGCTTGTCGGCCGTCGTGTCCAGGAACGACCCCAGCCGCGAGCTCACGTTCCACCGCCGCGCCAGGCGGCCGTCGAACCAGTCCGTGCTGGCGACGACGAGGAAGACAACCGCGGCCGCGGTCCACGAGTGGCCCAGGACGAGACCCATCACGAGCGGCGTCGCGACGATCCGAAGGCTCGTCCCGGCCATGATCAGGGCGCTGGCCCGCGCGCTGCCCTTTGTCGCTGTCCTCAGCGCACCAGCCTCCACAATGCCGACGATCGTACCAGTGGGGTTACGCGAGAAGATCGGCCGCAAATTCCCGCGCTTGCGCTGCGTCACGGGCGAGGAGCGCGCGCTGCGCGGCCGCGGCGGCATCGGTCAGCGATACCGATCGCAGGGCCTGCTTGACCTCGGCGATCAGGGGCGGCGCCATGCTCAGTTCGCGGACTCCGAGCCCGGCCAGCAGCAGCGCCGCTGCGGGGTCACCGGCAAGCTCGCCGCACACTCCGACCCAGCGGCCGTGGGCGGCGGCTCCGGCAACGGTCTCGGCCACGAGCTTCAGAACCGCCGGCTGGGGGCCCGAGAGCAGGCCGCCAACCTGCTCATTGCCACGTTCGGCCGCCATCGTGTATTGCGTGAGATCGTTCGTGCCAATCGAGAAGAAGTCCGCCGAGCGGGCGAGCAGCTCGGACTGCAGCGCCGCCGCCGGGACCTCGATCATGATCCCGACCTCGATCGCCGCCCGTACGCCCGTCGCGGCCCGCGCCTCCTCGACCGCGGCGAGTGCGGCGTCGAGCTCCGCGGCCGTCGCGACCATCGGGAACATCACCTTGAGCGGGTGCTCCGCGGCGACGCGCAGGATCGCTCGCAGTTGGGTCGCCAGCAACTCCGGATGCGCGAGCGAGAGGCGGATCCCGCGGGTGCCGAGGAACGGGTTCTGCTCGGCGGCCATCGGGAGGGCCGGAAGGGGTTTGTCGGCGCCGACGTCGAGGGTGCGCACGACCAGCGGCCGCCCATCGAGAGCCGCTGCGATTTCGGCGATCGTGTCGGTCTGCTCATCCTCGCTTGGGATCTCAGCTCGGTCGAGGAACAGGAACTCCGTCCGCAGCAAGCCGACGCCATCGGCGCCGAGGGCGACGGCCTCCGCGGCGCCGCCCGCACCGCCGAGGTTCGCCGCCACCTCGATCGTGACTCCATCGCGGGTCAGCGCCGCCTCGGATGCATGGTTCAGCGCCCGCTCGCGGCGCTCCAGCGCCCGCGCCCGTTCCTGCTCGGCACGCTGTGCGACCTCGGGGTCGGGCGCGACGAGCACGGTGCCCGCTTCGCCGTTGAGCAGCACCGGCGTTCCATCCGACACGGCGAGAACCGAGTCGCCGAGTCCGACGACCGCCGGGATCCCCAGCGCCCGGGCGAGGATCGCGGCGTGGGCCGTCGCGGTTCCGCGAGCGGCTGCGATCCCCTGGACCAGGTCGGGGTCGAGTGCAGCGGCATCCGCCGGGGTGAGCTCGGACACGACGAGGATCCCCTCGTCGCTGATGCGGGCCCCCGGTTCGCGCCCGGATAACGCGGCGAGGACGCGCCGGCCGACGTCCTCGACGTCCGTCGCTCGTTCACGCATGAGTTCGTCGTCGAGCGCCCGCCACGTCTGGGCCGTCTGTTCGGTGGTCCGATACCAGGCCATCTCAGCGGCGTCGCCCGCGTCGATCTGCGCCCGGGCGCCATCGACGAGCGCCTCGTCATCGAGCAGGGCGAGGTGGGCGGTCAAGATCGCGGCATCGCCGGCGGTGGTGCGTCGTGCGATGTCGTCGCGGTCTCGCTCGATCGCTGCCCGCGCGCTCCGGCGCGCCGACTCGAGCCGCTCCTGTTCCACCGCTGCCCCCTGCGACGCACGCTCCGCCGGCGCATCGAGTTCTGCGTCAAAGCGCCGAACGGGACCCAGCGCGAGTCCCGTCGATGCGGCGATCCCGTGTAACACGGCGCCGGCCTCGGGCTCGGACACGCGCGGCTCCCGGGGCGCGGGACGAGCCGTCGGCGCGGGCGACGCCGCTGACGCGGTCACCACCGCGGCCGCCGCGCCGGGACCGCTCGCAACGCCGTCGCCAAAGCCCTCATCGGCGAGCGCGGTCAGCGCGGTCAGCGCTTCGGCGGCCTGCGGACCGGAGGCGCTGGCGATGAGCTCGTCGCCCTTGCGCGCCACGAGCGTCATCAGCCCGGTCAGGCTGCGGGCGCTGACCGGACCGGGCCCGCCCGCCTTGGAGAGCCGCAGATCCGCATCGAAGCGTCCGGCGAGCTCGGCCACGAGCGCCGCGGGACGGGCGTGGAGACCGATCTCGTTGCGGATCGCGATCCGGGCTTCAAGCGCGTCCGTGACGGGCGGCGCCTCGGCAGTCGGCGTGCCCTCGGACGTCGTCGGCGTGCCCCCGGACGTCGACGGCGTGCTCTCAACACCGAGCTGGGCCTCCTTCATCGCGATCGCCCGCCGTGCCTCGCCCTGGACCTCCTCAAGCGAGAGCCCTCCACGCGCCGCGACCGCGGCGGCGACGGTCCCCTCGACGAAGGGCGCCTCACTGAGCGCCACCTTGCCGTTCGCCTCCAGGAACTCGACCGCCATCTCGGCGCTCATCAGGGCACTTCCGAGATCCATCAGCACGAGCACGCCGTCATCGGACATCGCCCGTTCAATGGCAGCACGCACACGCTCGACGTCGGTCCCGATCGAGCCGTCCTCGAGACCGCCCGCGGCCTCGATCGCGAGCTCCTCACCGCCCATCTGCCGTGCCAGCTCGACGACGCCGTCGGCCAGCGACGCGCTGTGCGAGACGACGACGATCCCGACCACGTTTACAAGCGGTAGCCCTGGTGGAGGAGCTCGATCGGATGCACCGATGGTCGCTGCGTTCCGTGCTCGATCATCCACCGGCAGGTCTCGCTGTCACACACGACGCGGCGCGCTCCTGACACCTCGACCTGGTTGAACAGGTCGGCGCCGACGTCCATCGCGATCTGGTACTTCTCGCGCTTGAGACCGTACGTTCCCGCGATGCCGCAGCACCGAGCGTCGAGCTCGCGCACCTCGAGACCCGGGATCAGCGCAAGCAACTCGAGCGCCGGCTTGCCCACCCAGTGGCCCTGCTGCTGGCAGGGCGCGTGGTACGCAACGGTCTCGTTGACGGGCTGAAAGTCGGTGTTCAGCTCGCCGTGATGATGAAGCTCGAGCAGCAGCTCGCAGATGTCGAAGGTCTGTCGGCTGACGAGCGCCAGGTCGGGATCGTTCTCGAGACCGAGAATCTCGCGGGCCTCGCGCTTGAGCATCAGCGTGCAGCTCGTCGAGTTGCCGACGATCAATGTGCCGTCGCGGGCGTGCGGGGCCAGGGCACGGGCAAGTCGCAAGACGTACTTCCGCGCGTCCTCGAACAGGCCACTCGACTGCAGCGGCAGCCCACAGCAATCCTGATCCGGAATCTCGACGTGGTAGCCGTTGTGCTCGAGCACGGCGACGACCTTCTCGCCGCCGTCGGGCTCGTAGTACTCGGTTCCGCAGCCGTGGAAGTAGACCACCCGCTTGGCGCTGGTCGGGCTTGTGTGGCGACGTGCCCATGTCCGGAAGCGCCGGCCCGCGAACTTGGGCACCGGGGCGTCGCGGTGGATGCCCAGAGCACGGTCCGCGATCACACGTGCCGGCCGCAACCGGAGCATCGCGTTCGCCAGTGGCGCGACCGGAGTCCCGAGGCGACCGAGCACGGTCGGCCGCGTGATGATGCGATCCCGCAGCGGGACGCCCTTGCGCTGCTTGACGTGGTAGCGAGCATGCGCGTTCAGTTCGGCGATCTTCACCCCTTGCGGGCACGACATCGTGCACAGCCCGCAACTGGAGCAATAGTCGACCGACGACTCGTCGGCGTCTTGCTCGGTCGCGCGGAAGCGCTCGGCCTGAGGTCCGGCGTACTTCGGCCCGGGGAACAGCGGCGTCACGCCGGCGACGGGACACACCGTCTCGCAGATCGTGCATTTCACGCAATGGTCGAGTGAGCTGCGGAGCTCCTCGTGAAACAGATCTTCGATCATGCCGTTGTCGCCGTCGCAGTCGCTTCGAGTTCGAGCACCGACCGCGCGACGGCGCTCCCTGTCGAGAGGGCGATGCCCTCGCCCGAGCCCTCCTGCCACGGGATCGCTCCCGCGAGCGCGGCGCCGGCCACGAACACATTCTCGGTGCCATGGGCACGGAGCGAACGATCGACGGCCACCCCGGCCCGCGAGATCGGGTGCTCGCCAAGGTAGTCCGCCGAGAACCGCGGCTCACCAGGCTCGGGCACGTCGCGCAGCGTCGCTCCGAGCACTCGTTCACGAGCCTGCCAATCCGATCCGAGGTCGATCGCACCTGACGTGAACCCTCCGGTCGCCATGACCACCCAGCGCGCGCCGAAAACGGTGTCACGGCCACTCGTATGAGCCCGCACAGCACTCACGCGCTCGCCCTCACGCTCGACGCCGACGACCTCGGCGCCGAGGATGAACCGGCCGCCGGCCGCGCGGAGTCCCGCGAGGAGCGCGTTGTAGACACGCATGCCCGGCACGCTCGGTGGCAGCGTCGGGATCTCGAACACCGGACGTCCGAGCCGGTCGCGCAGGTCGGACCAGACGCCGTGCGGATCACGCAGCCCGAGCACCGCCGGCAGTGCCAAGCGCTCCTCCGGCGCCAGCAACATCGCGAGCTCCGAAGCGAACGCGGCCCGGGTCCGTGGATCGTCGAGCCGGCGCGCCAGTCCGAGGGCGTTGAGCTCGACACGGCCGACATCGAGATCGAGTTCGATGCCCCGGCTCGGGATGCCGGCCCGCCGGAGGTTGCCGGCGCACAGCGATGCGTGGAAATCCCGCATCGCGCGGATCCCCACCACACAGACCGGCGCATCCGACCGGGTGTCCCCGTCGGCCATCGTCTCGGGGACGAGCGCTGAGGGCCGGATCGCGCCGAGGGCCGTCGGGAGGAGGTGGTTGCGCTCGAGACTGCCGGTGTAGCGGTAGCCGGGCTGGGGTCCCTGCTCGATCCGCGCGGAGAACCACTCGAGCGCCGGCTCGATGGCGTCCTGGCCGACGAGCGCGTACGGATGGTCGGGGTGGGCTGCGACGAACTCGGCGAGCGCGGATCGCGGCTCCTCCACGAGCTCGGGAGCGTGACCGAGGACATCGACTGTTCCCGGCGCCAGGTGCGTGGAGCCGACGCCCTTGGCCAGCACGCACACGCGCGCACCACCTTCGGCCAACTGGACGGCGGCGGTCAGGCCGGCCACCCCGCACCCGAGCACGACCACGTCGTACTGGAGAGAGACGCTCATGGCAGGTGTCCGATGTCGAGCACGCCCTGGAAGATCCAGTCGTCGAACCGTGCCTGACGGAGCTGGTCTCCGTACAGGATCGGCCAGGCCCCCTTCCACCGTTCCGCGACGTAATCGAGCAGCGCCTGATTGGCCTGGTCGGTCTCGATTCCGTCGTGGCCATGAAGGATTCCGGTGGCGCGATAGATGCAGAAGCCGCCCTGGCAGGGCCCCATGCCAAGGCGCAGCTGACGCCGGACGTCGTCGAGGTTCGTCGTCGCGCGACGATGGATGACTTCCTCGAGGCGCCCCCGCGAGATGAGCTCGCATTCACACACGAGCTGGTCCTCGAGCAGGTGGCGTTCGCGCATACCGAGGCGATCCCCCACATGGATTTCGTTGCCGTCCTCGGAGCCGGGCAGCGCCACGGTCGCAGTCGTGCATGGCCGGTCAACCCCGAGGTGGCGGCAGACGGCGTCGACCGTGTCCTTGGCCATCAGCCGATAGGTCGTGAGCTTGCCGCCGGTGATCGTGAGCAGCCCGTCGACGCCGTCGCGCTCGCGGTGGTCAAGCATCGCGTGCTTGCGGGTGACGTCGCGGGTGTCCTCGGTCCCGGCGCTCTCCTTGGCGTCTTCGAACAGCGGCCGCACGCCGCTCCACACGCGCAGCGCGCGCGCCTGCTTGAAACCGGGAACGAGCTGCTCGCCGTCCGCGAGCATCGCATCGACCTCGGACTGGCGGACAGTGTGATCATCCGGGTCGTCGGTGCTCTCGTCGGTCGTTCCGATCACGCTGACGGTCCGGATCGGCACGATGATGTCGCCATCGGTCGGCATCTGGCAGCGGTTGATGACCGTGTTCACGAGCCGGTGGTTCATCGCGATCATGATGCCTCGCCCGGGCCGCACGTGGACCCCCTCGATCCCGGCCATCTCGGCGATCTTGCCGGTCCAGGCGCCGGCGGCGCTGACGGTGACGGCGGCTTCGATTTCGAACTCATCCTGCGTCCGGTTATTGCGGACCCGGACCCCGACGACGGCATCGCCGTCTCGGCGCACTGCGATGACCTCGTGATACGGCAGCACGCGGGCGCCACGCTCTTGCGCGCCCCGCGCGAGCGCCCACACGAGCTTCCACACATCGATGCTCCCGTCCGGGACGCGGAAGGCACGGGAAATCCCCGGGTTCAGGCGCGGCTCTTCGTGGAGCGCGGTCGTCGGATCGATTTCCTCGCACCCGACGCTCGTCTTCCGGCAGCCCTCGGCGAACCGGTCGGCGTACGCGGGGTCATCAAAGGGGGTGGTGACGAAGAACCCGCCCGTTTCCTCGACGCAGTCAGCGGCGACACGTCGGAAGATGGGATTCTCGCAGGGCGCACTCCTCGGCCGCCGACGGATCCTTGACGGCATAGCGACCTCCGGAGTGCAGGAGTCCGTGGAAGCGCCCACTGGTCCCGGTCGCGAGATCGCTGCGGTCGACGAGCACGACGTCGAACCCGCGAAGCGCGGCGTCCCATGCCACGCCGGTGCCGGTGGCGCCGCCACCGATCACCAAGACCTCGGTCCTAAGCGTGTCCACCGCGTCAGTTTACTCTCGCGCCATGGTTGGATCGGAGGGGTGCGCGTTCGCGCCGATCGGCACCCCTCCGATCATCAGGCGGCTATTCCGCCCAGTCGAACGTCCGCTCGACTGCCTTCTTCCAGAAGTGGTACGCCGTGTCGCGAGCGCCGGCGTCCATCTTCGGCTCCCAGCGCTTGTCCTCCGCCCAGTTGTTGCGGAGGTCGTCCTCGCTGGCCCAGACGCCGGTCGCCAGACCGGCCGCGTAGGCGGCGCCGAGCGCGGTCGTCTCCGCGACCTTCGGCCGGATCACCGGCACACCCAGGATGTCCGCCTGGAACTGCATGAGCGTCTCGTTGCCAACCATGCCGCCGTCGACCTTCAGCGATTCGAGATCGACGCCAGAGTCGGCGTTCATCGCGTCCGACACCTCGCGGCTCTGGAACGCGGTCGCCTCGAGCGTGGCCCGCGCGATGTGCCCGGCGGTCACGTACCGGGTGAGACCGGCGAACACACCACGTGCGCTCGACTTCCAGTACGGCGCGAACAACCCGGAGAACGCCGGCACGATGTAGCAGCCGCCGTTGTCCTCCACCGTCTTGGCGAGGTCCTCGACCTCAGGCGCGGTGCGGATCATCTTGAGGTTGTCTCGCAGCCACTGCACGAGTGCGCCAGTGATCGCGATTGACCCCTCGAGGCAGTAGACGGCGGGCTTGTCGCCGATCTTGTAGCCGACGGTCGTGATCAGCCCGTTCTTGGACTGCACGGCCTCCGTGCCGGTGTTGAGCAGCAGGAAGTTGCCGGTGCCGTACGTGTTCTTCGCCTCGCCCGGCGAGTAGCAGGCCTGTCCGAACGTCGCCGCCTGCTGGTCGCCGAGATCGCCGGCCACCGGGATGCCCTTGAGCGCTCCGGACGTGACCTCACCGTAGACGGCGCTCGACGGCCGGATCTCGGGAAGCATCGAGCGCGGAACGCCGATGATGCTCAGCAGCTCGTCGTCCCAGTCGAGCGTCGCGAGGTCCATCAGCATCGTGCGGCTCGCGTTCGACACATCGGTGATGTGCAAACCCCCGTTGGTGCCGCCGGTGAGGTTCCAGATGCACCAGGTGTCGATGTTGCCGAAGCACAGATCGCCGGCATCCGCCTTCGCCTGTGCGCCGTCGACGTTCTCGAGGATCCAGCGCACCTTGGGCCCGGAGAAGTACGTCGCGATCGGCAGACCGTTCTTCGTCCGGAAGCGGTCCTGGCCTCCGTCCTTCATCAGCTCATCGCAGATCTTGTCGGTGCGCGTGTCCTGCCAGACGATCGCGTTGAACACGGGCTCGCCGGTGTTCCGGTCCCAGACGACCGCCGTCTCACGCTGGTTGGTGATCCCCAGCGCCTTGATCTCGCCGCCGGCCTTCTGAGCGGCCGCGTCCATCACCTGACGCGAGCGCTGCCAGATCTCGTTCGGGTCGTGCTCGACCCAACCGGGCTTTGGGTAAATCTGCTCGTGCTCGAGCTGCTCGACCGCCACGACGTTGCCGCCGTGGTCGAACACCATGCACCTCGTGCTCGTCGTGCCCTGATCGAGCGCTGCCACGTAATCAGCCATGCGGATTCTCTCCTTTTAACTTGCTAATGCCTCGGCCGCCGTCTGGCAGAGGTAGTAGGTGGATGTCGCGCCCGGATCCTGGTGATCCTTGCTGCGCTCTCCGAGGTAGCTTGCGCGGCCCTTTCGGGCAACCAACGGGATCGTGTCCCGCATGCCCTGCTCAGCCGCGCTCGCCGCATCCCGGAGCCCCTCATCCAGGGTGGAGGCTCCCTCGAGTGCCGCCAGCGCCGGGAGCAGCGCGTCGACCATCGTCTTGTCGCCGGGCTCGGCCTTGCCGCGTGCCCGTACGCCTTCAATGCCCTTGCGCCACGCCGCGGTGTAGCCCTCGAGATCGACCTCCTCCTGGCCGGCCATCCCGGTCGACATCTGGAGGAGCAGCGTGCCGTACAACGGCCCCGCTGCTCCCCCGACACTCGAAATGAGCGCCATCGCCACGGTCTTCAGGACGGCCGCGGGATCCGCCAGCTCGGCTTGGCCGACCTTCTCGATTGCCTTGCGCATCCCGCGATCCATGTTCGTCCCGTGATCGCCGTCGCCGATCGCCGTATCGAGCCGCACGAGTTCCTCGCGATGCTCGGACATCGACGCGGCGAAACGCGACATCCAGTCGCTGACCGTGTCTCGGTTGACCGGCAATCAGACGCCCCAGCGCAGTCCGGGCGTGTCGACCGGAGCATCCCAGTACCGGGTCATCTCATCGTCGAGCTTCAGCAGCGTGATCGAGCAGCCCTGCATCTCGAGCGACGTGATGTAGTTGCCGATCAGGTTGCGCTCGATCTTGATGCCGTGGCCGCCGAGCAGCTTGTTGACCTCGTTGTACATCACGTACAGCTCGATCAGCGGCGTCCCGCCCATCCCGTTGACGAACGCGAGCACGCTGTCGCCGGAGGTGAACGGGAGGTCCTCGACGATCGGCGTGACGAGCCGCTCGGCGATCTGCGACGCCGGACCGATCTTCTCGCGGAAGCGTCCCGGTTCGCCGTGGATCCCGATCCCGATCTCGACCTCATCCTCTGCGAGCTCAAAGCTCGGCGAGCCGGACGCCGGGGTGATGCACGGCGTCAACGCCATGCCCATCGAGCGGCCATTCGCGTTCACCCGTCGTGCCAGATCGGCGACGTCCTTCAGCGAGCGCCGGTCCTCGGCCGCTCCGCCGCAGATCTTTTCGAGCACCACGGTAATCCCGACGCCACGACGGCCGGCCGTATACAGCGAGTCCTCGACCGCGACGTCGTCGTTCGTCACGACCGCCTCGACCTCGACACCGTCGGACCTGGTCAGATCGGCAGCCATGTCGAAGTTCATCACGTCGCCCGTGTAGTTCTTGACGATGTGGAGAACCCCGGCGCCACCGTCGACCGCCTGAGTGGCGGCCTGCATCTGGTCAGGCGTCGGCGAGGTGAACACCTCGCCCGGGCATGCTGCATCCAGCATGCCCGGACCGACGAATCCACCGTGCATCGGCTCGTGGCCAGAGCCGCCGCCGGAGACGAGACCGACCTTTCCCTGAACAGGAGCGTCGGCTCGGACCACGTAGGCGGGGTCGTAGCTCACGCGGACACGATCGCCGTGTGCGGCCTCGACGCCCTGGAGGGACTCCCGAACGACGTCGTCAGGAGCGTTGATGAGTTTCTTCATCGCCGCCGCCTACAGAGGAGCGCTGCCGAAGACGGCATCGAAGAAGATCGCGGCGATCGCGCCGCCGATGAGCGGCCCGATGACCGGCACCCAGGCGTAGCTCCAATCCGACCCTCCCTTGCCTGGGATCGGCAGGATCGCGTGCATGATCCGCGGTCCCAGGTCACGCGCCGGGTTGATCGCGTAACCCGTCGGACCGCCGAGCGACAGGCCGATGGCGAACACCAGCAGGCCGATGATCAGCGGCGCCAGGCCCGCTGTGCGAACGCGTTCCACGGAGCGGTGATCGCCAGAACTCCGAACACCAGCACGAACGTGCCGATGATCTCGGTGATCAGGTTCCACGCGTAGTTGCGGATCGCCGGGCCGGTCGCAGAACACCGCCAGCTTCAACCCTGGATCCTCCGTGTCTCGCCAGTGCAGGAAGTAGGTGAGGTAGACGAGGAATGCGCCGATCATGGCGCCGATCATCTCCCCGAGGAAGTACTTCCACGCCTGCGAGCCGTTGATCGTCCCGTGGATCCAGAAACCCAGCGTGACCGCCGGGTTGAGGTGCGCGCCGGAGAAGAAACCGACGGAGTAGACGGCCACCATGACCGCCATGCCCCACCCGAAGGTGATGACGATCCAGCCGGAGTTCTCCGCCTTCGACTTGGCCAGCAGCACCGCTGCCACCACGCCGTCACCGAGCAGGATCAGGATCCCTGTCCCGATGATCTCCGACGGGATGATGCCCAAGTGCGGGAATATGTATCTGCACTACCACTGCGGCTAGTGCGTCCAATGCCGGTCTCCCTCCTGAACTGAAGTTGTGAACCGGAGGATCCTATGCACACGGTTCGACAGTGTCAAACTAAGTTGAGATTATTGGTAGTCGTTCGACAATGCCGATCAACGTGAGCACAGTCGTCTACATCCCGCCGATTCACCGGCTTCGCCGACCCGCGCCCTCGGGCTGACCGAACGCGATGCCCGGCAACATCCAGTCGATCGAGCGCGCCGCAACGATCCTGCGACTCCTGTCGGGGCGAAACCGCGTGCTTGGCGTCGTGGACATCGCCGGCGAGATGGGACTCGCGAAGGGGACCGTCCATGGGCTGCTGCGGACCCTTCAGAGCGTCGGCTTCGTCGAGCAGGATCCGGACAGCGGCAAGTACCGCCTCGGTGCCGCCCTGCTCCACATGGGCTCGAGCTACCTCGACGGCAACGAGTTGCGCACCCGCGCGCTGAACTGGTCCGACGCGCTGGCAACCCGCAGCGGCGAGGCGGTGCGGATCGGGACGCTGCACGACGAGCGCGTCCTCGTCGTGCATCACGTGTTCCGGCCCGACAACAGCTTCCAGACATTGGAGGTGGGCACGTTGCTCCCGGCCCACGCGACGGCGCTCGGCAAGGTGCTGCTCGCTGGCCACCCGTACGTCGCCTCGGCGGTCGTCGCGGCGGGACTGGAGGAGTTCACCCACGCGACGATCACCGACCCCGACCAGTTCGAGCGAGAGCTGGCCCGCGTCCGAGCGCAGGGGTGGGCGGCAGACATCGGCGAGCTCGTGCCCGGTCAGGTCTCCTACGCCGCGCCGATCCAGGATCGGCGTGGCCTGACCGTCGGCGCCATGGGCATCTTCGGGCCGCCCGAGCGGCTGCTCGCGGCGCGCCAGCCGCGGGGGGATCTGCTCGCCTACGTCCGAGAAGGCGCCCGTGCCGTCTCGCGCGAGCTCGGGGCGATCCCGTGGTAGGGCCTCGTCCACGCGAGCGGGCGACCCCGCGGATACGTGGCATTCGCTACATGCGGCATACCATGTGCCGACGACCGACCATCGACTCCAGTAACCACAAAGAAGGAGGAGCAGATGTCCGAAGATCCCAAGCCCTCGACTGGCCCTGAGCAGCCAGAGGGCGGCTTCGCCGAGGGTCAGGCGGATCCGGCGAAGTTCCCCGAGGACGAGGAGGTGGGCGGCTTCGCTGAAGGGCAAGCGGATCCGGGGGCGCACCCCGACGAAGACGAAGAGCACGTCGGTCGCTTCAGTGAAGGCCAGGAGGAGCTCGGCGAGGAGGATCCCGAAAAGCATGTCCATGGTCGCTTCAGCGACGAGGAGGGCTCCGGGTAGTTCCGCCGTCGGACGGGGCTAAATCTCCCGGGTCACGCGCTGGTGCACGGTCCCCTCGGCGAGCGCGATCTCGCCGAGGGGCGTGATCCGCCAGAGGGGATCTCGCTGCACCGAGATCGTGGAGACGAGGCCCGCCCCTTCGAGCAGCTCGAGCGCCCTGCGTACCGGAGCGAGCAGGTCCATCGTGGCGAGCTGCCCCGCCCCGGGGAAGTCCGTCAGCAGAAACTCGCAGAGCTGCTGAGTCCTGATGCTCGTCCCCTTCGTGGGACCATCTGGCCCCAACGCGGGCATGATCGCAACGGCGAGCTCGTCGACGCGCTGCGCCCGGAGGCGCTCGACTTCACGCTTCGCCGCTGCCTTACGCTCGGCCTTCTCGGGATTTCTTCGAAACAGCGGTGACACGGGCACTAGTCTTTCACTGAGACCGGCTGACGCTCAGGTCCAGCGTGCGGACCGGGGCCGGCGGCGTCCGTCGGAGACGCCCCCAGCCGTAACGAGGAGGACCACCGTGCACGGACACACCGCACCTCGACGCCTCGTCGGTTCGCTCGACGGGCCGTCGCGGACGTTCACCGTGGAGCCGTTGCAGGTGCCGGCGACTCACCCTGCGCCACCGGCGGTCGAACCGTCGCCTGCGGGCCCGGAGCCCGCGCCTGAGCGCACCGCGCCCGAGCCCGAACGCACCGAGCCGGCTCCCACGCCGTGAACGCGCTCGAGCACGCTGACGGACGTACGCCGGATCTGATCGTCCCGATCATCGGCTTTCGCCAATGGCGCATCGTTGCCGGGGAGCCCGTGTCGATGTACGACGGCACGCCCTGGCCGGACGGGTGCATCACCGCCAGGTGTCCCCAGGGTCACACGGAGGTGCCGGCGAAGGACTGCACCTGCGGCGTGTACGCGTACTACGACCCCTGCCCCAGAACCGCATCGGCGGCGACGGCCGACCTGATCGGCGGTGCCGCCGTGCTCTGGGGCCGGATCGAGGCGCACATGTACGGCCTGCGTGGCACGCACGCGCGGATCGTCGCCCTGGAGCTCCCGCTGTCACGTGGGCGCAAGCGGCGCGCGGTCGTCGAGGCTGCCGAGCGGGCGAGCGTGCCGGTGGTGCCGCACCGATCGCTGAAGGCGGTGGCTCTGGAGCATGGGGCGGTGCTGCAGCCGGCGTTGCGCCCGAAGAAGACGCTCACCCGTGCGTCGAATGTGTGGGCCCGGAACGGACCGGCGTGACCGCGTCTGTCTGGGTGTCGGTCACCAAATGAACTCCGGCGGCGAATCATCGCGTTGTAGACTGCCCGCGAGGTTCGATTCCCTGCTAGGAGTCCGGAGAGAGGCCCCCGGTGAGCGGACGCTACGTCGTAGCGATTGACCAAGGCACCGCGTCATCGCGGTGTTTGGTGTTCGATGAGCACGCCCGGATCGTGGCGATCGCCCAGAAGGAGCACCGTCACCACTACCCGATGCCGGGCTGGGTCGAGCACGACCCGGCCGAGATCTGGCGCAATGTCGTCACGGTTGTCGCCGAGGCCCTGCAGGAGGCTCGTCTGTCGCCGGGCGCACTGAGCGCGCTCGGGATCGCCAACCAGCGCGAGACGACCGTGTTGTGGGACCGGAGGACCGGATCGCCGGTCTACAACGCGATCAACTGGGAGGACACGCGCACCGACCGTCTGTGCCGGTCGCTCGTCGACGAGTTCGGGCATGAGCCGTTCCGCGAGAAGACCGGACTCCCCGTCTCGACGTACTTCTCCGGTCCCAAGGTGAGGTGGCTGCTCGACCACGTCGACGGGCTGCGCGAGCGTGCCGAAGCCGGCGAGGTGCTCTTCGGCACGATGGACTCCTGGCTCATCTGGAACCTGTGCGGCATCCACGCCACGGACGTGACGAACGCCAGCCGCACGCTCCTGATGAACATCGAGACGTTGAGCTGGGACGACGAACTCCTCTCGATGATCGGGGTGCCGAGGGCGATGCTCCCCGAGATCAGGCCGTCGTCGGAGATCTACGGCGAGGCGGGCACGGTGCTCCGAGGCGTCCCGGTCGCCTCAGTCCTCGGCGACCAGCACGCGGCGCTCGTCGGACAGACGTGCTTTGCGCCTGGGGATGCGAAATGCACGTACGGCACCGGAAGCTTCCTGCTGCTCAACACGGGCGAGCGCCCGATCGCGTCGCAGAGCGGACTGCTGACGACGCTCGGCTACCAGCTCGGTTCCAGTCCGCCGACGTACGCGCTCGAGGGCTCGATCGCGGTCACCGGCGCGCTCGTGCAGTGGTTCCGCGACAACCTCGGCCTGATCGGGAGCGCGGCCGAGGTCGAGACCCTCGCGCTGACGGTGGAGGACAACGGCGGGTGCTACTTCGTGCCCGCGTTCTCCGGGCTGTTCGCTCCCCATTGGCGCAGCGATGCGCGCGGTGTGATCGCGGGTCTGACCGGCTACATCAACAAGGGTCATCTTGCCCGTGCGGTGCTCGAGGCGTCCGCTTGGCAGACGCGCGAAGTCGTGGACGCGATGGAGCTCGACTACGGCCACGGACTCGCCGAATTGCGGGTCGACGGCGGAATGACCGCCAACAACACGCTGATGCGCTTCGTGGCCGACGTCCTCAACGTCCCCATCGTTCGGCCGAACGTCGCCGAGACCGTGTCGCTCGGCGCCGCGTACGCCGCCGGCCTCGCCGTCGGCTTCTGGCCCAACCTCGAGGCCCTCACGGACAACTGGCACAAGGCCGCCGAATGGCGGCCGCGGATGGAGCCGCTGCAGCGCGAGCGGGGCTACCGGAAATGGAAGAAGGCCGTGGCCCGCGCGGTGGACTGGATCGACGACGACGACGATTACGACCTGTCGGCGCTGCCGACGAGTCCGCCACCGGCTCAGTCGGTCAGGTGAGTGTGAACGAGGGGTTCTTCGGTCCCCTCGGCATCCGCGTCGCCCTTGAAGAACCGCTCGACGGTCTTGAGGACGTCACGCGAGTTCCCGTCGGCGGTGATCGGATCGCCGAAGCAGACATCGACCGAATGACGCTTGGTGCCATTCTTGCCGCGCAGGCGCGCCGGCCAGAACTTGCCCGGCGGCATCACGGCGCGCGTCCCGGTGACGCGGATCGGAATGATCTGCACGTGGTGCCGTGCGGCAAGAACGGCCGCGCCGCGGCGCAGCTTCCCCTGCGCGCCCTGGCGCGATCGCGTGCCTTCCGGGAACAGGAGGAGGTTCCAGCCTCGCTCGAGCAACTCGTCGACGTGACCGGAGGACTCCTTCTCGAGTCCACCGCCCTTGCGGTCCATTGGCACCGTGTTGAAGACGAGCGAGACGACGGTCGCAAGGATGCGGTTGCGGTAGAAGTAGTCCGCTGCGGCGGCGACGACCGTGCGCTTGCGGAAGCGGCGGGGCAGGGCCGCGAGAATGACCGGCGTGTCGAGGTGGCTGACGTGGTTGGCGACCAGGATCACCGGGGCCTTCATCCGTGAGAGCTTGTCGCGGCCGCTCGTTCGCCGCCGTGTGTAACGGTTGAGGAGGGGCCGAAGCACGAACCCGAGAACCGCCTCACGCGTGGCGACCGCCGGCTTGGACCGTGCCCACGGGGTGTCGAGATAACGAGCTGCCGGAAGCAACTCCTGGGCGCGCCGCTTCAGCCGCGCCGGCTTCGTCTCCGGGCGCGGAATGGGCAGCCAGCGCGGCGCGCGCGCCCGCGCCTGCCGGGCGCCGCGTTTCGCTCGCGCCGGCAGCGAGTTGTCCCGTTTGACCGGAAGCACGCCCAAGGAACCCCGCCGTGTATCAAACGTTACGGAGACCGATCGACAATTCGGCTCAGCCACGGTGCTAGTGGACCACTAGGTCCAAGGCAGCTCGGAGCGCGCGTCCCAGTACTCCGAGGTCGGCGTGGCCAACGACGCCAGCCCCGCCTCGAGCTCGTCGTCCCAGACGACCTCACGTGCTCGGAGGTTGCTCCGGAGCTGCTCGACGGTCGATGCGCCGCTGAGCACGGTGTCGACCCATGGTCGCGACAGGACACCGGCGATCGCGACGGCATCCTCGCTCGTCCCGAGGCCGGCCGCCGCGCGCGCGAGCGGCGCGATCCCGCCACGGGCCGTGAGCCGCCCGTTGGCGAGCGCCTCCTTGACGATCACGCCCATGCCGGCGTCGTGCGCGGATCGGAGCGCGTCGCCGGCCGAGCGCTCGAGCAGATTCCAGGTCGCCTGAACCGCGTCGAAGCAGCCGAGCTCGACCAGCGCGCGTGATCGTCGCGCTCTGTTCGGTCCCGCTGACGCTCGCGCCGACGCCGACGCCGGCGCGGCGGAGCTCGGCAAGCTCCCCGAGCACGGCTTCGTCGTCCAGCACACCGCTGGTGAGCGTCGCCGAATGAATCTGGTAGAGCGAGAGGTGCGGTCCGAGCAAGCTGCGCGTCTCCTCTAACTGCCGGCGCAGCGTCTCGGCGGTGAGCTCCTTCACCTCAGGCGGGTCGGCGTCGATCCGCCAGGCCGCCGTATAGGTGTATCCCCACTTTGAGCTGATCGTGAGTGCACCCGGCTCGATCGACCGCGTGCGCAGCCACGAGCTGAGGAACTCCTCGGCGCGGCCGTAGGACCGAGCGGCGTCGATCTGTCGCACACCCGCGGCATGGGCCGCGTCGAGCACCTCGTGAGTCCGGCGCTCGAGCGCCTCGACCGACCGGCTGTCGAAATCGTCGCCGTGGCCGAGATTGATGTACCCGGGCCGACCGAGCGCGGCGAGTCCGAGCGCGATCGCGCTCGTCGAGATGCCGCTCGCTCCGAGCTCTCGCACCCACTCCATGGGGCTGTTATACCCGTCCGCTGGGCCCAGCGATCGCGTCGGCCGCCGGCACACCGTCGTCGCGCGCGACCCCGTGGGACTGGCGGGGGTATGCCCGCAAGGTCGAGATGAGCTCCGGATCCTCGCCTGTGAGCGCCATCCAGGCCGCCCGCATGCCCTCGCTCGCGGCCTGACGCAGGACCGACGATCGGTGCTCCATCTGACCGGCGTGGACCGCTCCCGACGGCGGACGCATGACGCACACGGCCGGTACCCGGTCAGTGTCAGCCGCCTGCGCCGCGAGTTCCGCGGTGAGCGCGTCATAGCGCGGCGAGCGCGTGCGGCGAAGCTCGACGAGCGCCGGGTTGATCCCCCGCAGGTAGCGATCGGTCAAGTTCGCGATCAGCGATGACAGCGGCGTATGGGGGACACCGTGCGGGCGCGTCTGGAGAACGAGCATGTGCGTCGCGTTCGAGCGCGCCACGTGGACCGGAATCGCCTCCGCGAGGGTCGCGTCGAGAAGCCGCATCCCGCGGAAGCTGACCGGGCCTCCGGCAAGCCATGGCAGCCGGCCGGACGCTCGTAGCGCGAGACGGATGTCGGCGTCGCTGTTCAAATCGGTGAGATCGACGATCGCCGCCCGGTCGGCGTCCGTGGCGGTGCAGTGAAGCGTGATGCCCGACGAGCGGATGGCATCGAAGCGAAGCGGACGGTCGTGCGTCCAGACGTGCTCAATGACGAAGTCCATGTCGAACGCCGGCCCGCCTCGCAGGGCGCGGAGCACGCTCACGAACCGGGGATCGCCGAAGCCGTGCTGGTAGAGCGTCGTCAGGTACGCGGCCTGGCCCGCGAGCAGGAACGCCGCGTTGAAGGCGCCGGCCGAGGCGCCGTGGACCTCGTCGAACGCGTCGCGCAGGCCGAGTTGCTCGATCGCGGCGGTCATGCCCGCGGAGACGACGCCGCGCATACCGCCACCCTCGATCACGAGGGCGACGCGCTCCTCATCGTTCCGCGCCCCCGGACGGGAGCCCTCGGCGCGCCTGCGCAGGATTGTTTTCACGACCGGGTGATCGCGCAGATCGTCGGTCATCCGAACGCTCTGCCGTAACGGGTCGGGCTGGAACCGGAGCGGCAACATCGACTGGCGTAATCGTAGTTCTGTCTCTCGGCCAGCGCCTCACGAGACACTCGATAAGCTCCGCGGCGCCATGACCCGTGTATTCATCTCTGGGGGCACGGGCGTGATCGGCACGGCGCTGCTCACCCGGCTGCTGGATCGGGGCGACGAGGTCGTCGCGCTGGCGCGATCGGACGCGTCCGCGCGTGTCCTCGAGGCTCGCGGCGTCCGCGTCGTGCGCGGCGAGGCGTTCGACGAGGCTGCGCTTGCCGCCGGGATGGAGGGCTGCACCGTGGCGTTCCACGTCGCGGGGATCAATTCATTGTGTGTCGAGGATCCGACTGAGATGGCGCGACTGAACGTTGGCGGACCGCCAGCGGCAGTTCGGGCTGCGGCCCGCGCGGGCGTCGGCAGACTGATCCACACGTCGTCGGCGGCGACGATCGGCGAACCGACCGGCTCGATCGGCACCGAGATGACCCCACACCGCGGGTGGTACCTCTCGACGTACGAGCGGACCAAAACCGAAGGAGAGCGCGCGGCGCTGAGCGCGGCCCGCGAAGTCGGGCAGGATCTCGTCTGCGTCAACCCCTCCTCGGTGCAGGGTCCGGGACGGAGCGGCGGAACCGCCCGATTCCTGCTCGCGTTCCTCGACGGCCGATTGAAGGTGTTCGTCCCGACGAACATCAGCCTCGTCGACATCGACGACTGCGTCACCGGACATCTGCTCGCGGCCGAGCGCGGGGTGGCGGGCGAGCGGTATCTGCTCAACAGCATGGCCTTCCCGATTACCGACGCGCTTGCGCTCGCGGCCGAGGTCGCTGGAGTGCAGCGACACCCGCGGCTGTTGCCGCCTCCCGTGGCCAAGGTGGGCGCCGCCGTCGCCGAGCGAGGGTTCAGGCTCGCGGGCCGCCGGCCGCCGATCTGCCGGGAGATGGTGCGGACCCTGTTACACGGTCATCGCTACGACGGATCCCGCGCCCACCGCGACCTTGGGTTGGAGTACACCGATCCTCGGGAGACGCTGCAAAAGACCGTCGTCTGGGCCCGCGCTGAGGGCCTGCTGCGCTCCTAAGCGCAGTGGTATCGTGCGCGCGCTGGCATGGGAGCGCCGCCGACGTCCTCGATGACGAGATGGAGGTCTGAATGAGCGCTCCGCGACCTGGCGGGCCCGGCGGTACCGCCGGGATGATGTCCCTGGATGTGCTGCGCGACCACGCCGAGCGCGGCACGGTCGACACGGTCGTCACGGCGTTTACCGACATGCAGGGCCGACTCATCGGTAAGCGGATCGAGGTCCACTACTTCCTCGATCAGGTCATCGAGGAGGGCATTGAGGGGTGCGACTACCTGCTCGCGCTCGACATGGAGATGGACCCCGTGCCCGGCTATGAGATGGCGAACTGGGAGAAGGGCTACGGCGATTTCGGGATCAAGCCTGACCTGGCCACCCTGCGACAGGTGCCATGGCTCGACCGCACCGCGCTCGTGCTCTGCGACGTGGTCGACCATCACGGCTCGCCGGTGGCTGCGTCGCCGCGGCAGGTGCTGATCGCGCAGTACGAGCGCGCGTACGAGATGGGCTTCACTCCGCTGTTCGCGTCGGAGCTCGAGTTCTACCTCTACAAGCAGAGCTACGCCCAGGCCAATGATCAGGACTACCGGAATCTGACGCCGACGATCCCGTACATCCTCGACTACCACATTCTCGCGACGACGATGGACGAGGACGTGATCGGCCAGATCCGCCGTGGCATGCAGCAGGCGGGCATCCCGGTCGAATTCACGAAGGGCGAGGCCTGGGCCGGGCAGCACGAGCTGAACATGCGCTACGCGGACGCGGTCACGTCGGCGGACCGGCACACGGTCTACAAGAACGGAGTCAAGGAGATCGCGTTTCTCAGCGGCGTGTCGGCGACCTTCATGGCGAAGCCGTCCGAGAAGGACATCGGAAGCTCGTGCCACATCCACTCGAGCCTGCTCGACAAGCGAACCGGGAAGGCCGCGTTCGTCGACGGGGACGAGGAGACAGACGTCTTCCGTCACTACCTCGGCGGGATGCGGGCCCACCTCCGCGAGCTGGCGCTGTTCGTGGCACCGTCCGTGAACTCATACAAGCGCTACGCCACCGAGAGCTGGGCGCCGACGTCCATCTCGTGGGGACGGGACAACCGGACCTGCGGCTTTCGCGTCGTCGGCCACGGCCAGTCGCGCCGGGCCGAATGTCGCATTCCCGGCGCCGACGTCAATCCATACCTGGGCTATGCGGCGCTGCTGGCGGCGGGACTCGACGGCATCGCCAACCAGACCGACCCGGGTCCCGAGCTCGTCGGGAACGCCTACGAGGCCGCGCAGGCGGAGCCGTTCCCGTCGACCCTGCACGAGGCGGTTCAGCTGTGGGAGGGCAGCGCGTTCGCGAAAGCGGCGTTCGGGGAGGCGGTGTGGCGTCACTACCTGAACTACGGTCGTACGGAGCAGCGGCTGTTCGACCAGGTGGTGACGGACTACGAGCGGCGCCGCATGTTTGAGCGCGGCTGAGGGGCCGTCTTCTCCGCGACGACGGCGATCTTTCGGACCCGCCCCGCACGTAGCCAGTCGCTCCAAAGCCGGTGCGCGGCCAGGAGCTCATCGAGGGCCTGGCGTCCGATCTGCGCGGCGATCCCCGCGGCATCGGCGTCAAACGCCCGCGTCAGCGAATCCGCCATCGCACGGTGCGATGCGCTCCAGTCGGCCTGCCAGCGAGCGGTGAGACCGGCGTGGTCCAAGTCTGCGAGCAGCTCGTCCAGCGGGGTGAGCCACACCGTGTCGGCGTCGGGCATTCGCGCGCGCTCGGCGTCCGTGAGCGGTCGACCCGCCTCGATCGTGAACGCGAAGCGCCCACCGGTCGCGAGCGCCCCGGACACCTCGTGAACCAGCGCATCCTTCGCGGGAAAGGCGAGCATCGTCTCAAGCAGGAGCACGACATCGAACGGCCCCGGAGGCACCGGCGGGACCTGACGGACCTCAAAGCGACACGGCAACTCGCGTGCGCGCTCGCGGGCGATGTCGATGGCGCTCGCGCTGAGGTCCACGCCGAGGTAGGAGCAGCCCAGCTCCCGCGTGATGTACCGGCCCGGTCCACCGACGCCGCAGCACAGATCGAGCACCGAGACGCCGGGCGCGATGCCGGCCCGGAGCGCGAGAACGCGAATCTCCCCGGCGCCCATGAAACTCTCCTGCTCGACGAACTCCCCGGGGGCATATGCCGCCACGCGGGCCCGCTCGAGAGCCCGCGTGAACGGAGCACGCTCGTCCTGCTTCACGGCCTCGGCGGGAGATCGCTCACGCCGCATAGGATCCCAGCCCCTGCGCCGGGAAGGCTTGAGGCGGCGACGAGCGTCATGGTTGGCATGCGCGTTGCACAGAACGCCCCGCTCACCGGCCTGATCGCCCAAGTGCTCCTGATCGCCGCACTTGCGGTCGCGGTCGGGCTCGGCGGCACCGGCTTGAGTCCCGCGGGTTGGGTCGTCGGAGTTGCGTGCGGCGTGATCACAAACGCGGCGCTCGCGGGTGGCCTCACGCACTACCGCGCCAGCCGGTTGAGCCCGGCCGACTGGGTGACGCTGGCGCGGGCGACGCTCGCCGTCGGCGTCGCGGCGCTCGTCGCCGACGCGTTCGGCCAGCGCCCGCCGGTCACCCTGCTCGTGTCACTTGCGGCGGTCGCGCTCGCGCTTGACGCCGTCGACGGGTGGGTCGCGCGGCGGACGCGCACGACGGGCATCCTCGGCGCGCGCTTCGACGGCGAGGTCGATGCGTTCCTGATCCTCGTCCTCAGCGTCTACGTCGCCCGCTCGGTCGGAGCGTGGGTCCTGGCGATCGGAGCGGCGCGATACCTGTTCCTCGCCGCGGGGTGGCCGTTGCCATGGATGCGTGCGCCGCTGCCGCCGCGTTACTGGCGCAAGGTCGTCGCGGCGACGCAGGGCGTCGTGCTGACGATCGTGGTCGCCGGCGTCCTCCCTCAGGCGCTTGCCAGCGGCGCGCTCATCGTCGCCCTCGTGCTGCTCGCCGAGTCGTTCGGCCGCGATGTGTGGTGGCTACGCAGTCACCGGCTCGCACCGTCTCCTGCACCGCTCCTCAGCGCCTTCGACTCGCCCGCGGCGACTCGGTAGCTGGATCATGAGTGCGGGACCTGCACGCGCCGCCCTTCCGCGACAGCGGCTGGCGGGCCTCGATGGCCTCCGGGGCCTGGCCGCGCTGTTCGTCGTCGTCGACCACGTGTTCCTGCGCGCCTTTCCCGGCTACCCCGTGGACCACGCACCGTTCTGGGCCGCCTGGTTCATCTACGGGCGTTTCGCGGTCGTCGTGTTCATCGTGCTGTCCGGGTTCTCCCTGGCCCTGTCACCGGCCCGGCACGGCTGGCGGCTCGACGGAATCCTGAACTTCGCCCGCCGGCGGGCGCGTCGCATCCTGCCGCCCTACTGGGCAGCGCTCGTCTTCAGCCTCGCGGTGGCCTGGCTCGTCATCCCGCAGCCCGGGCAGGGGGTCCCCGGTGCGAGGTCGGTCGCCGTCAACGGCCTGCTGGTGCAGAACCTCGTCGGCGCGCCGATCCCGAACCGTGCGTTCTGGTCGATGGCTGTCGAGGCGCAGTTGTACCTCGCGTTCCCACTGTTGCTGCTGATGGTGCGTCGCTGGGGTGCGATCGTCATGGTCACGACCGTCACGCTGATCGTCGCGACAGTGGGCGTCGTCGGCCCGCACGTCGCCCGCCTGGACACGTTCGTCGTCCAGTCTCCGCCGGACCTCGCGGCGCTCTTCGCCGTCGGCATCGCCACCGCCGGCATCGTGCGCGCCAGCCGCGCCCGCCGGTCGTGGCCGTGGGGCTGGCTTGCCCTCGGCGCAGCGGTCCCGGTCATGGCGACGATCTGGTGGCGGGGCTCGGTGTGGACGCTCGACCACCTCTTCTGGGTCGACCTCGCGCTCGGTCCGGCGATCGCCTGCCTCCTGGCCGGCCTTGCCACCGGCCGCGCCGCGCCGCTGCAGCGACTGCTGGACACCCGGCCGCTGCGAACCCTCGGCGACTCGTCCTACAGCCTGTATCTGACCCACGCTCCAATCGTCGCCGTCGTCTACGAGAAGATCGTGGCCGGACACGTGCACCAGGGGGTCGCCGCATTTGTCGTCTCGCTCGCCCTCGTCCTCCCGCTGACGATTCTGTTCGCGCGGGGGTTCGCGTCGGTGTTCGAGCGGCCGTTCAAGACCGCGTCCCGGGCCGCGCGACGGAAGACGCAGCGAGTCGCCGAGGCATTCGGATGAGGCGGATTGCGTGGAGATGGGGTCGCCTGGTCGGCTCAGTCCTGCTGCTCGCGATTCTCGTGTGGCGCCTTGGAACCGGCCCGTTCCTCGACGGCATCCGCTCGGTCGACGGTCGGGCACTGGCGGCCGCGGCGGGCATCGGGGCCCTGACGACGGTGTGCTGTGCCTGGCGGTGGACGATGGTGGCCCGCGGTCTCGACGTCACCCTGTCGCTGCCCGGGGCGGTGGCGGCGTATTACCGTTCGCAGTTCCTCAACGTCACGTTGCCGGGTGGGGTCGTGGGCGACGTCCACCGCGGCGTCAGCCACGGTCGTGACGTGCGCGACCTCGGCGGCGCGCTGCGCGCCGTCGTTTGGGAGCGCTTCGCCGGGCAGGTCGTCCAGACCGGGATCACCGTCGTCGTGCTGCTTGCCCTGCCCTCGCCCGTGCGCTCATCGATGCCGCTGGTCGCGATCGCGGTCGCCGTCGTGGCGATCGGGGCGGCGCTCGTGGCCAGGGCCCGCAACATCCGCGGGCCGCGGCTCACCCGGGGCGCGTGGCTCGGGGTCGCGCTCGCGTCGGCGCTCGTCGTCGCCGGCCACGCGGTCAGCTTCCTGATCGCGGCACGGACCGCCGGCAACACAGTCACACCGACGCAGATGCTGCCGATAGCCTTGCTCGTGATGATGGCCATGGTGCTGCCGAGCGCTGCTGGCTGGGGCCCGCGTGAGGGGGTGACAGCGTGGGCGTTCGGCGCCGCCGGCCTGGGGGCCCAGCAGGGGGTCGAAACGGCGGTGGTGTACGGCGTCATGGTGTTCGTGGCCAGCCTTCCGGGCGCCGCCGTGCTCATGGTGGGATGGATCCGTCGGACACGGCTTCCGCAGCGCACGAAACCGCGGCTCCGCGAGCAAGCAGCCCATGCCTGACCGCCCGTACATCCTTTTGAGCTGCGGCATGTCGATCGACGGCTACCTCGGCAGCGCGTCGCCGCGACGCCTTGAACTGTCCAACGAAGCCGACTTCGACCGGGTCGACTCCGTACGCGCGTCCTGCGACGCGATCCTGGTGGGTGCGGCCACCGTCCGGGTCGACAATCCACGGCTGCTCGTGCGTTCGCAGAACCGGCGCGACGAGCGAACGGCGCGTGGGCTGGCGCCCACGCCGATCAAGGTCACGGTGACCGAGCGGGTCGGGTTGGACCCGCGCGCTGACTTCTTCACCACCGGCGAGATCGAGAAGCTCGTGTACTGCGCGAGCCCGAGCGTCGTCGATGCCCGCTCGCGGCTGGGGAACGTGGCGACCGTGGTCGACGGCGGCTCGCGGGTCAAGATGCGTCGCCTCAGCGAGGATCTCGGCGAACGCGGCGTGCAGCGGCTGATGGTCGAGGGCGGCGGCAACGTGCACACCCAGTTCTTGACCAACAACCTCGTCGACGAGCTTCAACTCGTCGTCGCTCCGTTCTTCGTCGGCGACTCCCGGGCCACCCGGTTCGTCAGCGACGGTCGCTTCCCCTGGAACGCCGGACGGCGAGCGACACTCGCCGACGTGCGCCAGATCGGCGACGTGGTGCTGCTGCGCTACGCGCTCTCGGATCGGTTCGAGACCGCCTAAGGTTAGGCCCGCCCGGGGAGGATGAGCAGGTCGGCGTGGTCCACCAGGACCCCGAGCTCTCCGCCCGCGGCCTGGGCCAGACGCCGGCGCGTGTAGTCGCCGGTCTCACCGGCGAGCTCGGCCTCCTGCTCGCACGCCGCACGCACCCACCCGGTGAACCACTCGACCGCCAGGTCGGAGTGGGAGGCGCCGAGCCGCCAGGGGCTGGGGCGGACGAGCACCGTGGCGCCGAGCTCGCCGAACCGGTCGGCGGCGACCGCGGCGGCGTCCGGTCCGAGCAGTCGCCCTCGCTCGGTCTCACGGCGTTGGTGGGCGTCAAAGGCGACCGCCAGCCGGCGGTCAAGCGGATCGGGCGGCGTCAGCTCGACGCGGCCGACGACAGAGAGGGTGATCAGGATTGGACACCCGACGCCCGCGCAGACGCTCACGACGGCGTCCAGTGCGGCCTCGGTGAGCATGTCGAGCAGCGCCGAGGCGGTGATGAGGGAGGCGTCGGCGAGGTCGCCCGGCGGGATCCGGGTGATGTCCGAGTGCCGGGCCTCGACCGTCACCGGTCCGCCGTCCACCGCCGGGGCGGCGCGCTCGCTCACGGCACGCCCGAGCAGATCGCGGTCCCGGTCATGCACGACCCAATGCTGCGGGCCGGGCAGCAGCGGCGCGAGCCAGCGGCCCATGGCGCCGGTGCCGCCGCCGAGGTCGTGGACCTCCAACGGCCCGGTCGCCGGGAGTACACGCCGCAGCTCGTCGACCAGGTCGCGGGATCGGGCCGCCGCGTCGGCGGGCTCGCGGAGAGCCAGCCACTCCCGGCTGACCCGGACGGGAGGAGCGGTCACCGTGGGGCTCCGGCCGCGGCTCCCGCCAGGACGCCGGCGATGACGGACGCCGTGGTCGGCCATCCGGGGAGCGATGCGCGTCGCTCGCGGGCGGCCCGGCGCAATCGCGCTCTCAGCTCCGCGTCGCCGAGCCAGCCGCGGAGCGCGGCACCGAGCGCCGCCGGGTCCTCCGGCCGGACGAGCAGCCCCGGCCGCGTGCCACCGGCACCATGGCCGACGGCCTCGGGCAGCCCGCCGACCTCGGTGGCGATCACCGGCAGGCCGCGGGCCAGAGCCTCGGTCACGACCATGCCGTACGTCTCAGCGCGTGAGGCCAGCAGCATCAGGTCCGCGGCCGCGTAGCTGCGGTCGAGATCGGCGCCGGTCCGAGGCCCCGGGAAGGACACGCGATCGCCCAGCCCTGCGTCGCGTGTCCGGCGACGAAGCCGCTCCACGAACGCCGGCTCGCGATCCAGACTGCCCACGCAGATGCACTGCCACGACAGCTCTGAGATCGCTGTCAGCGCATCGAGCAGCACGTCGTGGCCTTTGTCGAAGATCACTGCCGCGACGCATACGAGCGCTCCGCCGTTCGCGGTCCCGGGTGCGAGCGCGGCGCTGTCGACTCCCGGCTCGGCGACGTGGACGCGATCAGCGGGCAGCGGGTACAGCTCGAGCAGCCGGCGCCGGGCCCATGCGCTCGTGGTGACGATGGCCGCCGCGGCGCCGAGGACGGCGCGTTCCCGCGTGCGGGCACCGTCGTCCGCCGGGCGGTGACCGAGCGGCATGTGCACGAGTACGACGAGGTGGAGCCGGCGGGCCTCGGGCACCAGCACATCCGCTGCCGCCGAAGCGATCAGCCCATCGATCAGCACGACCGTGTCGTCCGGGATCTGATCGAGGACGTCGGCGAGGGCTGCCAACGACGCCGCGTCCGCGCGCGGCCAGGCGCCGGGCACGGCGTGCTCGAATACCGAGGCGCCGAGCGCGGCGAGTGAGTCGCAGATGCGGCGGTCGTAGACGTTGCCGCCGCTCGGGCGAGCCGGATCGTCAATGCCGTCGGGGACGACGACATGCACCGCGCTCACAAGGGACGCTCGTAGCTCGCCCAGGCGATGTGCGACTCGTGCAGGGTGACGATCAGCCCGTCGACGTCGCGCGCGCCGTCACCGAGATCCCCGGCGTGCACGCGCTCGGCGAGCCGGTCCGCGATCACCTGTGCGAGGGCCTCGGTCGACGTGTTCATCCCCGCGAAGGCGGGCTCGTCGTCGAGGTTGCGATACGTGAGCTCGGCGAGGACGGCGTGGAGCGCGTCGGATGCGCGGCCAATGTCGACGACGATCCCGTCGGCGTCGAGCGCCGCGCGCCGGAACGTGGCGTCGACGATGTACGTGGCGCCGTGCAGACGCTGCGCGGGCCCGAACACCTCGCCCCGGAAACTGTGGGCGATCATCACGTGGTCGCGGACGGTCACGCTGAACATGGGTCGAGACATTAGGTCTCCTCGTAGGCGATCGTGTGACAGAGCGCCGGCAGGCTCCCGGAGGCCAGCCCAGCCATCACCTCGGGCAGTTCCGAGAACGGGGACTGCCCGGTGAGCAGTGCGTCGAACGCGGGGTCGCGCAGCAGCTCGAGTGCGAGCGCCAGCCGGTCGGCGACCGTGCGCCGTCCGCGACGTGCGGGCGAGAGCGTGCCGACTTGACTCGCGCGGATGCTGAGGCGACCGGAATGAAAGGCACCGCCCAGCGACAGCCGGACCTCGTCGTCGCCATACCAGCTGAGGTCGATGACCGTGCCCTCGGGCGCGAGCAGGTCAAGTGACTGCTGGAGCCCGGCCGACGTCGCGCTCGCGTGGACGACGAGGTCGCAGCCGCCGGCGGCGTCCTCCGGCAGTGCGAACTCGACCTCGAGTGCGGCGGCGACGTTCGCCCGGCCGGGATCGACGTCGACGAGCGTCACCTCCGTCGCCGGAATCCGGCCGAGCAGCCGGGCGACGCAACAGCCGACCATGCCGGCTCCGACGACGGTGATCCGGTCGCCGAGCAGCGGCGCCGCGTCCCAGAGGGCGTTGACGGCGGTCTCGACCGTCCCCGCGAGCACGGCCCGTGCCGGCGGCACCTCCTCGGGCACGACCGTCACCGCGCCGGCCGGCACGACATAGGCGGTTTGGTGCGGGTAGAGACAGAACACGGTCCGGCCGCGCAACGCGTCCGGTCCCTGCTCGACCGAGCCGACGTTGAGGTAGCCGTACTTGACCGGGGCGGGAAAGTCGCCCTCCTGGAACGGCGCCCGCATCGTGCCGTACTGCGACTGCGGCACGCCACCGCGGAACACGAGCGTTTCGGTGCCCCGGCTGACGGCGGACCGCAGGGTGCGCACCATCACGTCGCCCGGCCCCCGCCTGGGGAGCATCACCGGCCGGATCTCCCCGACGCCGGGCGCGCGCAGCCAGAACGCATGCGCGTCGGCCTGGGCGATCAACGTCGCCACCGTCCCGGCGAACCCGACATGGCGTACATGCTATTTGCGCGGTGACGACAAAACTCGCGACGTCCCAGCGACCCCCGGCGCGGCGGTCGTCGACCAGCGAACAGCGCATCGAAGGTGCGCAGGATCAGCCTGGGGGAGGGGTCTCTGGGACTAAGTGGTGCCATAGCCCCACTCAGGCCCAATGACACCCGGTGTCGTTGGCCTCGTGGGCGCTATAGCACCCATAGTCCCGTCGGCTCACCCTCGCCCCGCGGGAGCCTTAAGCCGGGACCGTTTGGCGGCACCTCGCGCCCAGCCGTTCACGGCAACGACGTACAAGCCTCGCCATCGTGGTTGCCGTCAAGGCCGGCGACGTCGTTGGTGGCCGAGCCGCCGTGCGCCGCGAACCACTGCTGGGCGGCGGCGTGGGTGGGAAAGTCCGAGCAGTTGATCTCGGAGATCGGCTTATTGGGTCCCGCGGATGGGCCGGGCGACGCCGGGGCAGTGGGAGCCGGCGCCGAGGACGATGACGCGGAGCCGCCGCTCGGGTGCTGGCGCGCCCACGCCACCCATCCGGTCGCGATGATGTGCTGGGCACGGGACAGCCGCATCTGGCCGTCGCACACGAGCGTGTGCAGTTCACGCTCAGCCGAGTCCTTGGGGTTCGGGGAGGCGCCGGGCTCCGGCCACAGGTTCCGGGCGTCGTTGAGCGCGCCCCCGAGCTCCAGCGATACGAGGTGGTCGTATTCGTAGCCGTGGGGCGAGGCGCCGTCGCCGTACGCGCGCATGCTCGCGAGCTTCTCGGGCTCGGTGATCCGCTCGGGAGGCCGCACTCGCTTCGTCCAGCCGCTCACGCAGATCGTCCGCCCGATCGTTGCCTGAGTGACCGCGGGGTTGAGCGCGCCGGGGGTGCAGTGCGGGTCCGGCGACGAGTACCTGCCATGCCCGCGGGCGCGGCAGGAGTCGGGCGGGGGTTGAGGCTGAATGACCGTCGGGCTCGCGTGCGAGACGGCCAGGCCGCCCACTGAGCGCGCGGCAACCGCCACGACCGTGGCTCGCCCGCGACGCCGGTGCCCGGCGACGTGGCGTCCGTGGTGACGGGTACCGGCGACGGCCGACCGAGTTGTCGCCGACGACGATGCTGAGCTCTCCTGCGCGCAGCCCGCGAGCGGGCCGGCGGCGGCGAGAGCGAGGATCAACGCTCCTGCACGCACACGTCCACGTTAGGGGGTGACGCGGACGCTCGATCGACTGGATCGCGTAGCCTGAGTGGGCGATGCGGGCGTGACGCCGGACAGTCTGCATGACTTCTTTCTCGCCACCGCCGGGGTCGCCGGCGCGCTGATCGGGTTGTTGTTCGTCGCGATCTCGGTCTCGCAGGAGCGACTCGAGGAGGCAGGGGAGACGCAGATTCACCGCATTCGGGCGTCGGCGGCACTGACCGCGTTCACGAACGCCCTCGCGGTCTCGCTGTTCGCGCTCGTTCCCGGGCACGACCTCGGTCCGGCGTCATTCGCCGCGGCCGTCGTCGGGCTGATGTTCGTCGCGGCCTCGATGCTGTCGCTCATCCGGGTCCGCGGGCTGCGCCGGAGTGATGTGCGAGATGCGCTCTTCGTGCTCGGACTCGGCACCGTGTTCGTGCTCCAGCTGATCGCCGCGATCGAGCTGGGCGCCCATGCTCGCGATGTCAGCGCCGCGCGGACGATCGCCATCCTCGTGATCGTCTGCTTCCTCGTGGGGATCGCGCGTGCCTGGGAGCTCATCGGCGGCCCGGACATCGGGCTTCGCCGCGAGGTCGCGGCGCTCGTACGCAACGACACCGGCGGGGAGCGCCCACCCCCACCGCAACGCTGAGCGATGCCCGGGGCGTTGGACCCCGGTTCTTAGACTGACAGCGTGACCGTCGCCCTGAGGCTGCTCGACGACGTGCGCTGGCGGGGCAAGGTCGTCGCCGGTGAGCGTCCGCAGGCACTGCTGGCCGCGCTCGCCGCGAGCGGTGGCCGGCCGGTGCGTGCCGAGGAGCTGATCGAGCTGATCTGGGGCGAGGCGGAATCGGGGAACGGGGTCAAGAACCTCCAGGTGCTCGTGTCGCGGACGCGCAGTGCCTGCGGACCGGATGTGGTCGTCCGCGACGGGATCGGGTACCGCCTGGGGGTCGCGCCGGCCGAGGTCGACAGCGTGCAACTCGCCGGTCTCGTCCACGAGGCCCGGGGGGCGATCGAGCACGATGCGCCGCGGGCGGTCGAGCTCGCGACCGAGGCGCTGACGCTCGCCGACGGCCTGGCGACGGTCAGCGACGAGGACGCCGGCCCGCTGCGCGACCTCCGCGATGCGGCCGCCGCCGACGTCTCTTCGGCGCGCGTCATCCTCGCGCAATCGTTGAGCCGAAGCGGCGCCCACGCCGAGGCGCTGCCCGCGCTCGAGGGCGCCCACGCCGAGCGCCGAGACGATGAATCCGTCCTCGCCGACCTGCTCCGCAGCGAGGCCGTCGTCCGCGGGCCGGCCGCGGCGCTCGAGCGCTACGAGCGCTACCGTCGCGATCTGCGCGATCGCCTCGGGTCCAACCCAGGTGAGCTGCTGCGTCGTGTGCACCGTGACCTGCTGGCCCTCGACGAGCCCGTTCGCAGCGGCGTGCGCTACGACGCGACCACGCTGGTCGGGCGCGACGCGGACCTCAAGCGGCTGATCGCTCTCGTGAACTCCTCGCGGGTCGTCTCGATCGTCGGCGCGGGCGGCCTCGGCAAGACACGCCTTGCGCATGTCCTCGCCCGCGACGCGACATTTCCTGCGGTCCACTTCGTCGAGCTCGTCGGAGTGAGCGCTCCCGAGGATGTCGTCGCTGAAGTCGGATCGGCGCTCGGCGTCCGCGACTCGATCACCAGTCGGCGCACGCTGACCCCCGAGCAGCGGGCGGACCTGCGGGCTCGCATTGCGCAGCGGCTCGGACAGTCGCCGAGCCTGCTGGTGCTCGACAACTGCGAGCACCTCGTCGAGGCAGTGGCCGAGCTCGTCGCCTTCCTCGTCTCGACGACGGCTGATCTCCGCATCCTCACGACGAGCCGCGCGCCGTTGGCGATCGCCGCGGAGCGCGTGTATGCACTGGGTGAGCTTGGGGCGGCTGACGCGGCACAGCTGTTCGGTGAGCGCGCGATCGCCGCGCGGGCAGACGTCCACCTGGCCGAGCCGGTCGTGACGCGGATCGTCGAGCGGCTTGACGGGCTTCCGCTGGCGATCGAGTTGGCAGCCGCGAAGGTGCGTGCGATGGCGCTCGAGGAGATCGACCGGCGGCTCGAGGATCGGTTCACGCTGCTGCGCGGCGGCGACCGCAGCGCCCCGGACCGCCATCAGACGCTGCTGGCGGTGATCGACTGGTCGTGGAACCTCCTCGACGCAGAGCAACGGCGGGCATTGCGGCGGCTGTCCCTGTTCAATGACGGCTTCACGCTCGCCGCGGCCGACACGGTGCTTGCGAGCTCGGCACTCGACTCCATCCAGGGCCTCGTCGACCAGTCGCTCCTCAGCGTTCGCGAGACCGCCGCCGGCGTTCGCTACCGGATGCTCGAGACGGTTCGCGAGTTCGGTCGTATGCAGCTCGCGGTCGCCGGTGAGGACGCCGAGGCCCGGGTCGCTCAGCGCCGGTGGGCGGTTGCGTACGCCATTCGATACGGCGCGCAGCTGGCGAGCCCCGAGCAGGTGGCGGCGATCGATGCGCTCAGCGCCGAGGAGGTCAACCTCGCCGATGAGCTGCGCCGCGCGACCGCCGCCGGCGAGCGCGGGCCGTTGGTGAGGCTGCTCACCGCGCTCGGGACGTTCTGGGCCATCCGCGGGGAGCATGCGCGTCTCGTCTCGCTCGCCGAGGCGGTCGCCGACGCCGTGCGTCGGCTGGGAGCCGCCCGCCGAGCTCGAGAACGCGACGCGAGCGGCGATGGCGATCATGCTCAGCAACGTGATGATCGCCGGTGAGGAGCGGATCGGCCCGCTCCGGGAGCTTCTGCTCCGACTCGGGCCCGGTGACGACGACGACGCTCACCTCGCGGGGCTCGTCCGCGTGATGCTGGCCTACGACCCGGCGGACGCCGAAGCGTTCCGCACGCGGCTGGAACGTCTCGCCAGCGCCCCCGAGCGCGAGACCGCCCTGACAGCGCGGAACTGGCTCTGTCACGTACGCGAGAATGCCGGCGACCCGGCGGGTGCGATCGTCGCCGCGGAGGGGGCCCTCACCCTCGTCAGCGAGCGTGACGGAGCGTGGTCCTCGGCGATCCTCCGCACGCAGCTCGCGCAGCTGACGATGCATCTCGGCGACACGGATGCCGCGACGGAGCATGCCCGGGCGGCCCTGCCCGTGATGGAGCGGCTCGGGGCCACGGACGACGAGATCCAGCTGCGGTCGCTGCTCGTTCTGTGCCGGATCGCCGACGGGCGCCTCGCCGACGCAGAGGCAGAGCTTGACCGGATTGACGCGATCGAGCTGCTGAACGACAGCGACTCGGTCCTCGGCGGCCTCGCCGTGCAGCAGATTGGCCGCGCCGAACTCGCGCTCGCGCGCGGTGAGCACCATGCCGGGTTGCGCATCTACCGCGACAGCGCGGCGCACCTGCGAACGCTCGAGTTCCCTGGCATCGCGCGCACTGGCCTTGAGCCGTGGGCGCTGTTCGGCGAGTCGACGGCCCTCGCCGCGCACGCCTACCACGCCGACGCGAGCGATGAGGCTCACGGGGCCGCGCTGCTGCGCTCGTGTCGCGAGCGGGCGATCCAGGCGTTCAAATCGACCGACCCCCACCTCGACTTCCCGGTCACGGGAATGGTGCTGTTCGCGCTCGGGACATGGGCACTGCTCCGGGACGCGGCGCCGGGGGACGACGCGCTGCGCCTGCTCGCGCTCGCTGATCGGTTCGCGTACAACCGGGCGATCCCGACGATGTCATGGGAGCGCGCGACGGCGCAGGCCGAGGCCGCACTCCCCGGACACCTCGCCGCCCTGGTAGACGAATACCGTGACCGCCGGCCGCCCGACCTCCTGGAGGAGGCCGGGCGAGCGGTTGCGCAGCTCACCGCCTGAGCGCCGTGGCACTAGAGGTGGCGCTTGTAGCGGCGCACCGCGAGCGGCGCGAACACGGCGATCACGACTGCTCCGGCGAGCAACGTCAAGCCGACCTCGCTGGTGATCGCACCGTGGTTGGCGAGATCGCGGGTGGCAGAGACGAGGTGGGAGACCGGGTTGATCTTCACGAACGTCGCCAATCCGCTCGGCAGCGTTCCCACCGGCACGAACGCGTTGGAGAGGAATGTCAACGGGAACAGGATCAACATCGACATGCCCTGCACGCTCTGCGCGCTCCGGGCCACGGTCCCGATCCAGGTGAAGATCCAGGCCATCGCCCAGCCGGTGAAGATGGCGAGCACGATCGCGCCGAACACGCCGAGGATGCCGCCGGCGGGGCGATACCCAATCACGATCCCTACTGCGAACGTGAGCGTGGCGGCGATCAGGTAGCGCACGAGGTCGGCCACCATCGGCCCCGCGAGCGGTGCGATCCGCGCGATCGGCAGTGACTTGAAGCGGTCAAAGACGCCCTTCTCCATGTCCTCCCGCAGCTGCACGCCGGTCGCCATGCAGGTGGTGAGAACCGTCTGGGCGACGATGCCGGGAATCATCAGCGGCAGATATCGCTGGACGTTTCCGGAGATCGCCCCGCCGAAGATGTAGGCGAACATCGCCGTGAACAGCAGCGGCTGGAGGGTGACGTCGAAGAACTGCTCCGGGTTACGCCGCATCTTCTTCAGCGAGCGCCACGCCATCGACAGCGTCTGGCTCACCGTTTCGGCGAGGCTCGTCCGGGGGCGAGCGGCGGCGACCGCGGCAGCGGGGTCGACCGTCGGCTGACGGATTCCCGCGGCCGCCGGTGCGGGCGCGATCGTGAGTGTGCTCATCAGTGAACCTCCAGGAGAGAATCGTCGGTGCTCGTCTGTGCGGCGCCGTCGGCGGCGCGTCGGCGGCGCGCGCGGGATCGCCGGCGCCGTGTCCGGTAATCGCGAGGAAGACCTCGTCGAGCGTCGGCTTGACCACGCTCACCGAGGCGATTTCGATGCCAGCCTGGCGGAGCGCGATCAAGACGTCGCCGGCCTGGTCGGCGGTGTCGAGCGGGACGCTCATCCGACCCGACTCGGGCGACATCACCGGCTCGTCGCCGACAACGCGACGGACCAGCGGCCGAGCCAGCTCCTCATCGGCGCCGGCCGCGAGCTCGAGCTGGAGGGTGGAGTTGCCGACCGAGCCTTTGAGCTCGTCCGGTGTGCCCTCGGCAACCTTGCGGCCGCGGTCGATCACCGCAACCCGGTCGGCGAGCTGATCGGCCTCGTCGAGGTACTGGGTCGTGAGCAGCACCGTGCAGCCATCGGCGACGAGATCTCGGATCGTGTCCCACATCTGTCCCCGCGTCCGCGGGTCAAGACCGGTCGTCGGCTCGTCAAGGAAGATCAGCGGTGGCCGCGTGATCAGGCTGGCCGCCAGGTCGAGGCGGCGTCGCATGCCGCCTGAGAACTGGGCGATCGGTTTCTCCGCGGCCTCCTCAAGGCCGAACTGCTCGAGCAGCCGCCGGGCCGTGGCGTTCGCCACCGAGGACCGCAGGCCCTGGAGCCGTCCGAACAGCCACAGGTTCTCGCGCGCGGTGAGGTTCTCGTCGACCGACGCGTACTGTCCGGTGACGCCGAGCAGCTGGCGGACGCGGTGGGGCTCGCGGGCGACGTCGACTCCGAAGATCCGTGCCGTCCCGGCATCGATCGGCAGCATCGTCGCGAGCATCCGGAGGGTCGTGGTCTTGCCCGCACCGTTCGGTCCGAGGACGCCGAAGATCTCGCCCTGGCTGACCTCCAGGTCGATGCCGTCGACGGCGTGAAAGGTGCCGAAGGTCTTGACCAGGCCGACGGCGTCGACAGCCGGTGTCGTTGTCATTTCGTTGCTCCCTGTGCTGACGGAATCATGTGCCCTAGGCACGCTACGTCCCGCCGGTTTCACGGCAGCTACATCACGGTTTCACGGGGAGCGGCGCGGTTTCACGGGGCGCGCCGCGGTTTCACGGGGCGGGATCACCCCGCCGCTTACGCGTGGATCACCGTCGGCGTGGTCTCCGCCGTTGCCCCGTAGGCGACGCGGTTGCGGCCGCTGCGCTTGGCCTCGTACAGCGCCACATCGGCGGACTGGAACATCGTGTCGAAGTCGACGCCGGGCCCGGTGGAGCTGCAGACGCCGAACGACGCGGTCACCTGGAGGCCGCCGGGCTGGGAGGCTGCAATCGCGCCCCGGGCGGACTCGGCGACCTGACAGGCCGCGGCGAGATCGGCGCCGGGGAGGACGAGCAGGAGCTCCTCGCCGCCGATCCTGTACAGGAGCTCAAACGTCCGCAGCTCTTTGCGAAGCACGTATGCGACGTCCTTGAGTACCGCGTCGCCGCGCGCGTGACCGTGGGCGTCGTTGAGGTCCTTGAAGCGATCGAGGTCGAACAGGACGAGCGCGACCGGGCGCTGCGTCAGCCCCGCTTGCTCGGCGACCTCGCGGAAGCGGCGGTGGAGTCCCTGGCGGTTGAGCAGGCCGGTGAGCGGATCGAGGACGGCATCCTCGCGCCAGCGGATCTCGGCTCCGAGCAGCGGCTGCTGGACGACGACGAGCGCGGCGAGCAGCACGGTCATCCCGATCAGCGGCGCCGGATCGTGAACCGCGCCGGATGGTGAGGCGATCACCACCGCGACGATGAGCCCGAAGAACGCCAGCACGGCGCCCACGAGAAACACCCTCAGGCGGAAGCGCGCGGCCGCGGTCACGACCGGGATCGCCACCCAGGGAAGGATCGGGCTGTGCACTCCGCCGCTGATCGCCACTCCGGCGAGGATCAGCGTCGCGTGCAGAGTCAGCGAGCTGGCGATCAGCCGCTCGGGCCGGCGCGAGCGCGCGAGTAGCCGGTCCAGGATCAGCAGCGGTCCGGGGGCGACCGCGAACAGAGCCAGCGGCAGGACCCCGACCCACGGCGACAGCGCGGCGACGCCGACGCCGCACAAGAGGCCGACGAGAATCCGCGCCCGGCGCACGGATTGGTTCATCTCGACCAGTCGGATCCGGTCAGCGCGGGTCGGACACAGCCATCCGCCCGTCCACTGATTCTCGCCCTCGTCACCTGTCCGGCGTCTCACACCGCTGCTCCTCTTAGGGATCCGATTCCGGTGTCGCACCGCCGCGCATCCGGACTTGGCCGTCTGCACGGTCAGCGCGCGGAATCTCGTCTTTTGTGCGGTAATCGGCAGCCGGGACGAGGGTTTGACCGAATCCGCACAAGGTTGGACGTCAGTCAGGTTGCGTCCAGCTGATCATGTCCGACCCGGCGCTCGCGTAGCGCGGTTGCGCATCAGCCCGCCGTTGCCAACGGGTTGCGCAGCCGCACCCGCGGGTCAAGCGACGGTTCCTGCCGCCGATCCACTTGGATGTGAGCAACGGACCCCATCGCGACCAGGCTCCCGGAAGACCCGATCCGCGGAGGACGGAGGTCGCTGAGCGTGACGTCGAACGTCCGCTGCGCGACGACGAGCTGTTCTTCTCCACGACGGACGCCAAGGGCATCATCACGGCCGGCAACGACGTGTTTGAACGCGCCAGCGGCTATCCGCTTGACGTGCTCGTCGGCGCCAACCACAACATCCTGCGTCACTCCGATATGCCGCGCGCCGTGTTCTCGCTGCTGTGGGACACGATCGGCCGCGGCGACACGATCGCGGCGTATGTCAAGAATCGCACCGCCGACGGCGCGTTCTACTGGGTGCTGGCGACCGTCGTCCCCGTGCCCGGCGGATATCTGTCGGTGCGGCTGCGCCCGACGACCGAGCTGTTCACCGCGGCCACCTCGATCTACGCCGAGCTGCGCGCGCTTGAGCGCTCGGTCGAGGGTGACGACGTCCGGCAGCGCAAGCCGTCGATCGCGGCGAGCGCGGCCCGGCTGGGGGAGATGCTGCCCGCGGCCGGGTTCGAGGACTACGGGGCATTCATGCGCCACGCGCTTCCCGCCGAGGTCGCCGCCCGGGCTGCCCGGCTGCCCGACGACCATCGCCGACGGCTGGCGACCGTGCCCCCGGACGCGCCGGCCGGCGTGCCAGAGATCCTCGACGCCTACGCGACGCTGAGCGAGTTCCTGGGATCGCTCGTCGGTGATCTGGCGCGGTATGCCGCGCTCGGCCGCACCCTCGGCGAGCACTCCCAATATCTGCGCGAGATGGGCGACGACGTTCGCTTGTACGCCGTCAACGCCCAGATCGGGGCCAGCCGGCTCGGTGAGCACGGTGCCGCCCTTGACGCCGTCGCCCGGCTGCTGACCGAGCAATCGCAGGCCACCTCGCCGCTCGTCGCCAGCGTCGCCGAACGCGCCGGCGCGGCCGTCCATGACCTGGACGAGATGGCGTTCGAGTTGTCGATCAGTGCGATTCAGGCCGAGATGGTCGCGGTGTTCGCCCATCAGATCGCCGGTTCACCCGAGCTCGCGGCGACGCACGCGCCGAGCATGCTCGCGCTCGCTGACGCGGTGAGCCGGGGGAGCGAGCGCACGTTTGCGTCCTTTGGGTCCGTCGCCGAGCGCCTCACCGAGGTGTTCTCGTATGTCACCCAGGTGGGCGCCGGCATCAGCCGCCTCGCCCGCCTGTCGCTCAACGGTCGCGTCGAGCTCGCGAGCGTGCCCGACGCCGGCTCGATCTCGACACTGTTCTCCGATGTCGAGCGGCAGGTGAGCGACGCCCGCGCCCGGCTCGGCGAGTTCGCGACGATCGGTCAGGCCGCGCGGGACCTCCAGAGTGTGGCCCACCATGAGGCCGTCCACGCGGCCGTCCGGTTGCACGAGGGCGCGCTGATTCTCGCGGCCTGACGTCCGACGGGGATCGCGAACGCGATCGCCGCGCCGCTGACGCCGCTGACGCCGCTGTTCCTCGTCGGCTTCGGCTCGTGATGTGGCGGCTGGCGGTCCGCTACATGGAGCGCAAGCTCATCGTGTAGCAGACCACCAGCCGACCGACAGCTACGGCGCCGGAACCGCCGTGCGGTTGCCGGGGACGATCTCCTGCTGGAAGGAGAACACCTCGCGGCTCCGGGGATCGACGAGGACCTTGACCCAGTTGACGTCGTTGTTGCCGTTTTCCTGATGATCTCCGAACGTCTCAAGCCGGGTGAAGTTCTCAAGACGCTGCCCCGCCGCGTTCTCGAACGGCTTGTCGATCCGGAAGTAGTGCGAGTCACCGTGGACGTACACGACCGGCTTCTTGAATGCGGCGACCTGGTCGCGCAACGCGACAAGGAAGTCGTGGAAGCCGTCCGTGCTCGCCTGGGCATCATCCTCGACGAGCGTCGTCGGGCTCCGCGTCGGTGCGCCCTGAACCTGGTCGTCGTTGAACCCCGGATCAGCCTGGGAGATGAACATCACCGCGGCCGAGTGCCGTGCCGTCGCCTCCTGGAACGTGCCCTGCATCCAGGCGATGTCCGCGGCGTTGCGGGCCGCGTACTCCGCCGGGTCGGCGTCGCCGCCGCCGGCCTTGCTGTCGCAGAGGTTGTTGCACGTCCCCTGGACGTTGAGCGTCGCATAGGTCACGCCGCCGAGGGTCCAGCGGCGGTTCTCGACACATGCCGCCGGTCCGCCCACGCCCAGGCATAGCGGCGACTGCTGAACCTCCTGGTGGAGGCGACGCTGCCCGAGCGTGAACGGAGTCGAGAAGAAGAGCTTGCGCTCCTTGTCGAGCTGGACCCGGTCGTTATAGCCCGGCTGTCCTGTCGCAGTCGACCCAGTCGTTGTCGCCCGGCGTGAACACGGCGGGCGCTCGGAGCGAGTTGAAGTACGAGACGGCCTGCGTGTACACGGAATCCGTGCATTCGGTCGAGCCGCTCTTGAGGTCCCCGTCGTGCGCCGTGAACGCGAGGTCCTGGCGGTTCATGTCCGCGATCAGGTTCGGCACACCGACCGTCGCTTGCGTCGTCGAGTACGGCAGGTCGCCCCACAGCCCGATCGCGTACGACGGCTGTGAGTGGCGGAAATGCTCGTCGCCGCCGCGGTGTGAGTGCCCCGCGACAGCGATCCCTGCGGTGAGGGCGGCGGCAAGCAACGCCGCGATGGTGGGAGTGATGATTCTGCGCATACGGCCAACCTGCCCGGCTGGCGCGCGGTCCCTGTTACGGGCTTGTGACCACGCCGTGAAACCATCGCGCTGCGCGCCTGCCATCCTGATGTCCGCAATGACCCGACTCGAACTCGCCGAAGACGACGTCGTCGGGATTCGCGCCGCCAACCCGAGCCCGTTCACGCTGTCCGGGACGAACACGTGGATCGTGCGCCGCGACCCGGCGTGGCTTGTCGATCCCGGTCCCGCGCTGCCCGATCACCTCGATGCGCTCGAGGCGGAACTCCACGCCCGCGGTGGCCTCGGCGGGATCGCACTGACGCACGACCACGCCGACCATTCCGAGGCGGTGCCGGCGCTCCGCGAGCGCTTCCCGGACGCCCGGCTCGCCGCCTCCCGCGGGGACGTCGACGTCACCTTGGACGAGGACGATCGCTTCGGCCCGCTGGTCGCGATCCGGACCCCCGGCCACGCGCCCGATCACCTCGCCTACCTCGTCGACGGCGTCGCCCTCACCGGCGACGCGGTCCTCGGTGAGGGGAGTGTGTTCATCTATCCGGATCCGGGCGCGCTGGCTGGCTATCTGGCCGCGCTGCAGCGTCTGCGTGAGCGTGCGCCGGCGGTGATCGCGCCCGGTCACGGCCCGCCGGTGCAGGACGTCGAGGCCAAGCTCGACGCCTACATCGCCCACCGTCTTGACCGGGAGCGGCGTTTGCTCGCCGCCCTCGCCGACGGCCGGCGCACGGTCGGCGAACTGCTCGACACGGTCTGGGACGACGCCCCGGCGGCGCTGCGCCCGGCCGCCGCGGTGACGCTCGCGGCGCACCTCGACAAGCTCGAGGACGAGGGTCGCCTCCCGGACGGGGTCGAGCGCCCGGCTGGCTGGCGCTAGCCGGCGCCGTGGCCGCTGTCGTGGGCGTTTTTGCATCGAGAGGGTGGGGATGGGGCCGCCGTCGGAGCCGTGAGGCGACCGTTTCGCATGGAAGCGCCGGCGGGATCGCCGAAACGCACGTGAGCGCCGACGGAATCGCCATAACGCACGTCAGCGCCACGCGATCTGGCCGCTTTCTTGCGTTTGGGTCGAATAGCCGCCGAAACGCAAGAAAGCGCTGGAAAGCGCGCGCGCTCACATGCGTTTTGGTCGCAGCGGCGCTGCCATGCGTTTTGGTCGCAGCGGCGGGCGCTGACATGCGTTTTGGTCGCCGGGCCGCCGTCGCCGCCGCCGGCGCCGGGCTCGCTCGGGCCCATACCCGCGGGGCAGATCACCCTCCTTTTCGATGCGCCGTTCCGCTGGTCCCCGATCGCGGCGACACGGCACCCCGGCGGACGGCGACTACGGCTCGAGCCGGCGCCGCGCGAGCGCCATGGCCTCGGTCAGCGGCGTCGTGTCGTTCCGCACCGAGGCCTCGAAGACCTCGCCCAACGTGTCGCCGATTCCGCGCACACGCCGACGGGCGGCGGCCGGCGAGTAGCCGGCCGGGTTCTGCTCTTCGGCGATGTTGATGAGGCCTCCGGCGTTGACGACGAAGTCCGGTGCCCACAGGATGCCGAGCGCTGAGAGCACCCGGGCGATGCTCTCGTCGGCGAGCTGGTTGTTGGCGGCTCCGGCGATCACATGAGTCCGGAGCTTCGGCACGGTGAGATCGTCGAACACGCCGCCGAGCGCACACGGCACGAGCACGTCGACGTCGGCGAACAGAGCGCGTGCCGGGGTCAGCCAGCGGGCGCCGAGCCGATCCGCAAGCTCGTGCTTGGAGCGGTCGAGATCGGAGACGAACAACCGGGCGCCGGCCCGGGAGCACCGGCGTGCGACCCGTGAGCCGACATGCCCGAGGCCGATCACGCACACGCTTCGGCCCTTGAGCGAGGACGAGCCAAAGGTGCGCTCACACGCGGCCCGGATCGCCGTTTCGACACCGAGTGCGGTGAACGGGCTCGGGTCGCCGGAGCCGCCCCGCCGGCGGGCGAGGCCGGCGACGTGGCGCGTCCGCTCGGCGATGACGTGCATGTCGCGGCTCGAGGTGCCGACATCCTCGGCGGCGATGTAGCGCCCCTGCAGCGCGTCGACCGTGTCGGCGAAATCAAGCAGGGCGTCGTGACGGCGCCGCGCCGGCAGGTGGTGCCCGGCCTTGACCATGATCACGCCCTTGCCGCCGCCGAGCGCGAGGTCGGCGACCGCCGCCTTATAGGTCATCGCTCGGGAAAGCCGGAGCGCATCGCGCAGTGCCGCGCGCGAGTCGCTGTACTCCCACATCCGGCAGCCGCCGAGCGACGGGCCGCGAGCCGTCGAGTGGACGGCGACCACCGTCAGCAGCCCGGAGCGGCGGCCGCGACGCAGCAACACCTCCTCGTGGTCGAGCTGCTCCAGGTAGCGCTCGATCCTCGCGGTCACCGGCGGGCGACCACTAGTGGTCGGGTGACGTGGAGGATCCCCCGCTGGTGAGGTTGGTGGCCGGTGTCCCGCTGGTCGACGGCACGCCGCCGGTGCCGGTCGATGTCGACGGGGACGAGCCGGCGCCGCCGCTGCTCTGCTCGCCGGTCGTGGCCGACGTCGCGCCGCCGTTCTGGCTCGTCGTGGAACCGGTCGTCGACGATGTGCCGGTCGCGGCGCTCGACCCTGTGGACGACGTCGACGACGTCGGCGTCGAGGAGGTCGTGCTCCCGGTCTGACTGCCGTCCGACGGCGGAAGCGTGTCGAGCCCGCTCGCGGCCGCGGCGGCCCTGGACGCCGCCCCGTTGTCGATCGCGAGCTGGTTGGCGTTATGCATCACCGAGCGCTTCACGTGGTCGGCCGCCGGACGCGGAGCCGCGCTGGCGGCCGTTGCGGCGGGGGCGGGGGGTGTCGCGGCCGGGACGACCGTCGCGCTCGGCTGTGCCGACGCGCTCGCTTCCGCCTGCGACGAGGTGCCGTGGGACGGCGCCGCGAGCAAGCTGCCCTTCGCTGCGGCTCCGAGGTTGGTTCCGACGTTCGCGGTCGCCGCGCGGGTGTGGTGGTGCGCGGCGTGCTTGCCCGGTCCGCCGAGCGTGCTCTGGAGCTCGATCGCGCCGCCGGTGGTGACGACGGCTGCGGCGAGGAGGGTCGCGACATGGCTGATCCCGGTGCCGAACAACCCGGACGCCGCGAACGCCCCGCCCGTCCCGGCGACGGCGGCGCCGCTGCCGGCCGCCGCTCCGCCTCCGGCACCGCCTCCGATCCCGAGCGATTTCGCGAGCAATGCGACCGGTCCGAGCCCGGGTACGAGCGCCGCGAACTGGCGGCTCACACCGCGCATCTCCGTCCGGAACTCGCGGCAGCCGGCGCAGTCGCGCAGATGCCGGCGCGCCATCGCGTTCGGCCGGACGCGACGGTCGTGGGCGAGGATCAACTCGTCGCGGATCTCCGAACAGGCCGTGTCGCGGGCCTCGGCTGCGGCGGCAAGGCTCACCCGCGCGCGTACGAGCAGCGACTTGACGGCTGGGACCGAGACGCCGAGCGCGGCGGCGAGCTCGGCGTAGCTCATCCCGGCAAGCTCGCGCATCAACAGTGCCGAACGCTGCTGCTCGGGGAGGCGGCGGACATCGTCGACGAGGCGGCGCAGCGACTCGCGCCGTTCGGCCTCTGCGATCGGATCCTGGACCGGCGCCCGGACGAGCTCGATCAGCTCCGGTGCCGGCGGGGCCGGGCGGCGCAGCTCGTCGACGCAGCGGTTGTGGGCGACCCGATAGAGCCACGCCCTCAGCGCGAGGTCCCGATCGTTGGCCCGCAGGCCCGCGTAGGCGCGGACAAACACGTCCTGAAGCGCATCCTCCGCGTCCTGGCGCGAGCCCGGCAGCATCTGCCGGGTGTACGCGAACAGCCGGGCGCGGTAGCGATCGTGAATGACGCGGAAGGCCTCGTCGTGCCCTGCCCGGAACAGCTCGACGAGCTGCTCATCGGATCGCAGGCGGAGCAGCGACGCCCCGAGCGAGATCCTCGATCGCGAGAGACTGGCGGGGGCTTGGAGAGCGGAGGCTTCCACGTGAATCCCTATGGGGGCACTCTAACGAGCGCCCCCCCGGGAAGTTACTCGCTCGCCCCCCGGAAATCGAGGCCTGAGAGGCTGTCGCGACAACCTCTTTCCCGGACCACTGACGCCTGGTCCCGGAGGCACCCCGGCTCAGCCGATGCGGACGAGCTTCTTGTTGACGAACTCGTCGGCCCCGAACCGCCCGAGCTCACGGCCGAATCCCGAGCGCTTGACCCCTCCGAACGGCAACTCGGCGGCGTCCGCGCCGACGACATTGATGAACACCATGCCGGCGTCGATCTTGTCCGCCACACGGGCGGCCTGGTCCGCGTCGGTCGTCATCACGTAGGACCCGAGCCCAAACGGCGTGTCGTTGGCGAGCTTGACGGCCTCGTCCTCGGAGGAGACGCGATACACCTGCGCGATCGGCCCAAAGAACTCCTCGTGGCGAGCACTGTTGTCCGGTCCGATGTCGGTCATCACCGCGGGCGAGAAGAAATTGCCCTCGCGACCGCCGCCGACGAGCTTCGCGCCCTGGTCGACGGCGCGCTGCACCTGCTCGGCCAGCCGCTCGGCCGCCGTGCTTGAGGACAGCGGTCCGATCGCCGTCTCCGCCGAGTTCGGATCCCCCGGCGTGACGTCGGTCATGGCGGCGGAGAACTTCTCCAGGAACGGTTCGTACAACTCGTCGGCGACGATGAACCGCTTCGCCGCGTTGCAGCTCTGGCCGGTGTTGTCGAGCCGCGCGGCCACGGCGTTCTCGACCACACCGTCGAGGTCATCGGTACTGAGCAGGATGAACGGATCCGAGCCGCCAAGTTCGAGCACGACCTTCTTGAGGTTGCGCCCGGCGATCGCCGCGACCGCGGCGCCGGCGCGCTCGGAGCCGGTGAGCGATACGCCGCGCACGCGTGGGTCGGCGATCACCCACTCGATCTGGTCGTTGCTGGCGTAGATGTTGATGTACGCGCCGTCCGGGAACCCGGCGTCGCGGTACATCTGCTCGATCGCCGCCGCCGACTCGGGGCATTGCGGCGCGTGCTTGAGCAGGATCGTGTTGCCGATCACGAGGTTGGGCCCGGCGAACCGCGCCACCTGGTAATACGGGAAGTTCCAGGGCATGATCCCGAGCAGGACGCCGAACGAGCTGCGCCGGATGAACGCCGACCCCTCGCCACCGTTGAGCGTGATTGGCTCATCGGCCATCAGCGCCTCGGCGTTGTCGGCGTAGAAGTCGTAGATGTCCTTGCAGAAGTCGACCTCGCCGAGCGCCTGCTCGAGCGGCTTGCCCATCTCGCGGATGATGATCTCGGCGAGCTGCTCGCGCCGCTCGACATGCAGGTCACCGACGCGGCGCACGAGGGCCGCCCGCTCGGCCACGGTGGTCGCCTGAGCCCAGTCGGCGTGGGTCTGGTGCGCCCGCCCGATCGCGTCGCGCAGCGCGTCGTCGCTGATCGTCGGATACTCCTTGACCGTCTCTCCCGTCGCGGGATCGACAACCGCGTAATCACTCATCGGAACTCCCTCACTTGGTTCGCGCGCGTCAGCCGGCGCGGGGCTCGCCGCCGGATGCGGGGATACTACTCAGCACCTCTTGCGCGCCAACCGCCTGAAAGGACAAGAATGACCGACGTCGTTATCACTTCGGCCGCTCGCACCGCAATCGGCTCTTACGGCAAGAGCCTCGCAGGCGTGACCCCGAGCGACCTCGGCGCTGCGGCCGCGACCGCGGCCCTCGAGCGCGCCGGCGTGGAGCCCGAGCGGGTCGACCACGTCGTCTTCGGCAACGTCATCCACACCGAGCCGGGCGACATGTACATGAGCCGGGTCGTCGGGATGAAGGCCGGCGTCCCGAAGGAGGTTCCGGCCTACACCGTCAACCGCCTGTGCGGCACCGGCGTGCAGGCGATCGTCTCCGCCTGCCAGTCGATCCAGACCGGAGAGGCATCGGTGGCGCTCGCCGGCGGGGCCGAGTCGATGAGCCGCGGCCCGTACTGGATGCCGAGCGCGCGCTGGGGCGCCCGGATGGGGGAGGCGGAGCTCGTCGACCCCGTGATGGGCGGCCTCACCGATCCGTTCCACTCGGTCCTCATGGGCGTCACCGCCGAGAACCTCGCCGAGAAGCACGGGATCTCCCGTGAGCGCCAGGACACGTTCGCGGTCGAGTCCCACCGCCGGGCCGCCGCCGCCCGGACCGAGGGCCGCTTCGACGACCAGATCGTTCCGGTGCCGGTCAAGGTCAAGCGCGACACCGTCGACTTCACGCGGGACGAGCACATCCGGGAGGACGCCTCGGCCGAGGGGATGGCGAAGCTGAAGCCGGTGTTCAAGAAGGACGGGACCGTGACCGCGGGCAACGCCTCCGGGATGAACGACGCCGGCGCCGCCGTGCTCCTGATGAGCGCCGCGCGGGCGGCCGAGCTCGGCGCCCCCGTGCGCGCGCAGATCCTCGCCTACGCGTCGTGCGGCGTCGACCCCGCGATCATGGGCATCGGCCCCGTGCCGGCGGTCCGCAAGGTGCTCGAGCGCTCCGGCCGGACGCTTGACGAGATCGGCGTGATCGAGCTCAACGAGGCGTTCGCCGCCCAGGCGCTCGCCGTGATCGACGAGCTCGGCCTCGACGAGGCGAAGGTCAACCCCAACGGCGGCGCGATCGCGCTCGGCCATCCGATCGGCGCGACCGGCGCCGCGCTCACCGCGAAGATCCTCGACGAGATGGAGCGCGGCGATCATGAGCTCGGCCTCGTGACGCTCTGTATCGGCGGTGGGCAGGGGATCGCGATGCTCCTCGGGAGGGTAGGCCCGGCCGCATGCGGCCGGGCCCGGGCGGGCATGCGCCGCCCGGCCAGCCGGACGACTCGCGCGCCGCGCGATCGGCGAGGCAGGATGCCGACGCGCGGCCGGCGCGAGCCGCATGCGCGGCTCCGAGGCATAATGAGACGTGATGGACCCTGCCTCTGGGATCGGTATTCCGGTGGCGTTCGGCGCGGGGCTGATCTCCTTTTTGTCCCCGTGCGTGCTGCCGCTCGTGCCTGGCTACATCTCGGCGGTCGCCGGGGTCGCGCCCGGCGACATCCGCGCGCGCCGGGTGATCGGCCCGAGCCTCGCCTTCGTGGCGAGCTTCTCGGTCATCTTCATCGCGCTCGGACTGCTCGGCCAGCAGGCGCTGCACGGCGCGCTCACCGGCCCGGCCGCGCTCAAGGTGAGCGGCGGGATCATCATCGCCATGGGGCTCCTGTTCGTGGCCGCGCCCTTCATCCCGCGGCTCTCGCGGCAATGGCACGTCGATGCGCTCATGCAGCGCGCCGGCCGGGGCGGTCCGGTGATCGCCGGTGCCGCGTTCGCGCTCGCCTGGACGCCGTGCACGGGACCGACGCTGGGCGCGATCGTGACCGCCGCGGGCACCTCAGGCTCCGCCGCGCACGGCGCGTTCCTGCTCGCGGTGTACTGCGCCGGCCTCGGCGTGCCGTTCATCATCACCGGACTCGCCTTCGGGAAGGCGACCGCGGCGCTCCGCGTCGTTCGGCGCCATTACCCGCTCGTGATCGGGACCGGCGGCGTCGTCCTGATCGGGATGGGCATCCTCATCTGGACCGGCGAGTTCACGCAGCTCAACATCACCGTGAACCACTGGCTCCAGAGCCTCGGGCTGCCGGACTTCAACTCCGATACGTAGTGGAGCGGCGACTAGCGCGGCGCCCAGGCCGACATGCGGCAAACGACGGATCCCAAAATCCGTTCCCTGACCGGAGCGTAATCCCAAGTACGCCACTTGGACTTAGGGACCCCTAACGTGGTAGATTGCCCCGCTCGGGCCAGTTAGGTCCGCCTAACTCGCACCACATGTCCTTCGCTCAGACAGTCCTGCTCGGCGCGCTCGCCGGCTTCACGATCTACCTCGGGCTCCCTGTCGGGCGGCTCCAGCTGCTCAGCACCCGGACCCGGGTTGCGCTCGCGATGTTCTCCGTCGGGGTGCTCGCGTTCATCTTCGTGGACGTGCTGTCCAACGGCCTGTCGATCATCGACGACACGCTCACCGCGGTGAAGGCACACCACCAGTCCGTCGGTTATCTCGTCGGGCTCGTCGCGCTGCTCGCGGTCGGCTTTGCCGCCGGGAGCGCCGGGCTCGCGATGATCGAGCGCGCGATGCGCCCGCTGAGCGCCCGCACCCCGCCGATCGCCGGCGGTGCCGATGCCGCCGCGCTCAGCGTGTCCGACGCCGATGCGCTCGCGCTCGACGCCTCGCGGCGCCGGGCGCTGCGCACCGGTCTGACGATCGCCGCCGCGATCGGCGTGCACAACTTCGCCGAGGGTCTCGCGATCGGCGTCTCCGCCCGCGCGGGCGCGATCTCGCTCGCCACGGTGCTGATCATCGGCTTCGCCCTGCACAACGCGACCGAGGGCTTCGGCATCGTCGGCCCGCTCGGCGACGTCAAGCCGTCCTGGCGCTGGCTCGGCCTCGCCGGACTGATCGGCGGCGGCCCGACGTTCCTCGGCTCGATCGTCGGTTACGGCGTCACCTCACATCCGCTCGAGCTCGTCTTCTACGCGGCGGCGGGCGGCGCGATCCTGTACGTGATCGGCGAGGTCTGGAACGGCATGCGCCGCTACGGCCACCGCGAGCTCGGGCTGCTGATGGTCACCGCCGGGTTCATCGTCGGGGTCGTCACTGACCTCGTCGTGGTGTACGGCGGCGCCTGAGTTTTCGGCTCTCGTCGTCCGTCGTCCGTCGGCCGGCCTTGACCGGCCGCTGTCGGGGACGTTTTGGCATCGAGAAGTGGGGATGGGGCGGCGGTCAGGGCCGCGCGGCGCGTGCGAGGACGACGAGTTCGCGTGGTAGCGCTGGTGGAATCGCCGAAACGCACGTGAGCGCCGGTGGAATCGCCGAAACGCACGTGAGCGCCCGCCGATCTCGCCGCTTTCGTGCGTTTTGGTCAAATAGCCGCCCGAACGCAAGAAAGCGCCGAGATCCGTCCGCGCTCACGTGCGTTTTGGTCGCTCAGGAGGGCGCTTTCGTGCGTTGTGGTCGAAGCGGGTCGGGTCTCTAACCCGGCCGCCTGGCGCGCGCGCCCCGCGGGGTCGATCACCCTTCTCTTCGATGCGTCTTTCCGCTGGGCCCGCGCAGCGGCCGGAACGCGTCCCCGGAAGCTACTCCTCGTCCGGATGCGCCTCGTGCCACTTCACGCTCGCCGCCTCGGCGCTCGCGGAATGACGGTTGGGCACCTCGTCGTCCGGCTCGGGCACGTGGGAAGGAGCGGGATGCTCCGGATCGGCGTCCGGGTGGGTCTCGCCGTAACGCGCGCCGGCGGCGTCCGCCGACCGCGAGTGGAAGCCCGGATGCTCCTCTGGGGTCTTCTCGTCGTCAGCCATGGTCACAGCCTACCTGTCACCGGATGAGTTGCTCGGCGTGGGCGCCGTCGACCATCGCCTGGAGCGTCGCACGGGCCTCGTGTCGCGGGCGCCAGCGCAGTTCACGGCGGGCCTTGGTCGTGTCCATCAGCACCGGGGTGCGGAAGCTTTCGATCCACTGCGCCTCGGCGGGGACGAACGGGAGGCGTGCCACGACCTCGGCGGCGGCGCCGAGCGCGAAGTCGGGCAGCGGCACGCTGTACCAGCCGAGCGCGTCGGCGACGTCGGACATCGTCAGCTCGCCCGGTCCCGCGAGGTTGTAGATGCCCGGCGTGCCCCGTCCGAGGACGGCCGCGCGGAACGCTGTCGCGACGTCGTCGTGGTGCACGAGTTGGAACGGGACGCCGGGATCGGGAAGCACGGGCTTGAGCGCCGGCATGAACTCGAGTGCGCGCAGGATCGGGCCCGGCATCCGGTCGGACAGCGCGATGTATGGAATGTTCTCGAGCAGCAGCAGTGCGTCGGGTCCGGCGACGATGCACGGGCGGAACACATAGGACTCGACGTCGGTGTCGCCGACGACCTCGGCGAGCACCGTCTCGAGCGCGGCCTTCTGCGCGGAGTAGTAGTGGCGGTCGGTGCCCCGCGGCTCGATGTCCTCCGTGAGCTGTTTCGGATTGTCGGCGTGAAAGCCGTAGGCGGCCACGGAGGAGGCGTAGACGAGCCGGCGAACGCCCGCGGCGACCGCGGCCTCGAACACGTTGCGTGACCCCTGGAGGTTGATGCTCTCGGTCTCCTTACGCCCGCCCATGATGATGAATGCGAGGTGGACAACGACGTCCGCGCCCTCGAACAGAGTCCTCAGCGCGTCGCGATCGAGCACGTCACCGCGGCGATACTCGGTCTTCTTCAGCCCCAGGACGGCGGGGTCGAAGTCGCGCCGCGCCATCGCGACGACCCGTCCGACCTCGCGGCTGCGGTCGAGCGCGCGGAGCAGCGAGCGGCCGATATCACCGGTCGGGCCCGTGATCGCGACAGTCAGACGATCCGTTGCCGCCGGCATCAGCGTCCGCGCTTGGCGAGCTCCCGTTTGGCCGTGCGGTGATACCGGCGCGCCTTCTTGGCGTTCGCGCGGATCACCTCGAGCCGATTCTTGGGGATCTCCATGCCGCCGATCAGCTTGTGGGGCCGCAGCGCCCACCCGCCCTCGACCTGGACGAGGTCCCCGCGGACCTGGAAGTTGTGCTGCCAGCTGAAGTCCGGAGCGTGGTGGTGCGCGGTCAGGCACGCGAGCCCGGGCTGGAGCGGCACGGTCTCCGGCGCGGCGTCGATCCGGATCCAGCGGTTCGCGCCGTCGACATGGATCGGGACGCGGACCGAGAACGGAAAACCGTCCGGCGAGACGATCGAAAGCACCGCCGTCGCGTACTGCGTGCCGAGCTCCTGGATGCGCGGGTCCCACGTGGTCACGCCGCCCTCCGGTGAGGCGTGGAAGCGTTCCGGCTCCTCGGAATGGCCGGATCGGACCTCCTCCATGTGCGAGTCGTACAGCTCGGGTTCGGTCGCGATGTCGGCGTTCCGCCACACGTACACCCGTTCCGGCCGGATGTGGAGGTAGATGCGGGTGTAGTACCAGCCGAGGAAGCGCTTGAAGGCGTCCGGGGGTTGGAGCTTCGCGGTGCCCGGCAACTTCTCGATCGACTCCCGCCCGTACCGCTCCCGGTTCGCGTCAAGGTCGTGATCGTCGACCTCGGCCGTGCCCTGCACGAGCACCATCGGAGCACCGCTGAGGCCACTGCCGTTGGGCTCGGAGAACAGGAGCGAGACGAGCGGATTCACGCGGGCGTCGTTCGCCTTCTTGGGATAACCGAGGCCGGTCGTGACGTCGATGCACAGCCCGCCCGCGCGGTAGTACGGGGTCACCGGCCACGTGATCGGCTGACCGCGGCCGTCGATGGTCGTCAGCTCGGTCGTGATGAACCGCGTGAAGACATCCTGGACCTCTGGCGGGAGCGACTCGGTCACGGGCGCGAGCATATCCACCCGCGCCCGTCCCGGCCACGCCAGCGGCCGCCCGCGCTCGCTAGTCGTCGTAGCCGGGCTCGCCGGGGAGGAGTATCCGGGCGGTCTCCCCGGCCATCACGACCCGCGGCTGGACCGGCCGCACGTCGCGATCCCGGGCGTGGGCGAGGAGTTCGTCCGCCGACGCGAAGCTCGAGAGCTGCTCGAGGTGCTTGATCGTCGGGAAGACCATGAACAGCTCGCCGCCCCGGTAGGCGGCGAGTGCGTCGGTGGGTGAGAGCCAGCGCGAGTCGACGATCTCGGAACCATCCGGGGTGGGGGTCGCGTCCGGCGGGGCGGGCGCGAGATAGAACCAGGTGTCAAACCGGATCTTGACCTCGGCGGGCGTGATCCAGCGGGAGAACGGGACGAGCTTGGCGGAGTCGTCGAGACGGATCCCGGCCTCCTCCTCGAGCTCCCGGACACCCGCGGCCCGTAGCGCGGGTTGGCCGTCACCCTCGTGCCGGTCGACCGCGCCGCCGGGAAACACCCAGGCCCCGCCCATGAAGCGCGCGTCCGGGTTGCGGCGGACGAGCAGGACCTCCAGCGACTCCTCGCCGCCGCGGAGCAGGATCACGGTCGCCGCCGGACGGGGAACCGTCTCCTCACCGCGGTTGAGCTCCTCCCCGGGTCCCGGACGGTCAATCTCCATGCCGCGACCCTACCGCGTGGGCGGTCGGATCGGCGGGCGTCGGACGTGACCGCGTCCGGGCGGGGCCCGGCGATACGCTTGGCCGGTGAAGTGGATGTGTGAATCCTGCGGGTTCATTTATGACCCGGACGATGGCGATCCCGACGGCGGCATTCCGCCCGGGACGGCATTCGAGGACATCCCGGAGACGTGGTTCTGTCCCGTCTGTGGGGCGCGCAAGCGCGACTTCACGCCGTACGAAGACTGACCGCTCTGGACATCCGTCGAGCGTGGCCGCGAAACCTCCCCGGGCGCCCCGCGACCGCCGTTGACTCGTCGTACAAGCGTAAATGTGCGAGCGGTGCCGGGCGCTTCAGCACGCAGCTCGCCGTCTCATTCCAAGGATGGCTTTGATGAAACGTCTCTCCTTCGCCACGGCGGTGGCGATGCTGGCGCTCCCCGGGAGTGCCTTGGCGGCCTCGGGACACGGCGTGGTGCTGTCGGTCGACTCCAAGCACCACACAGTCCAGGTCGTCGACGCGTCGCACGTCGTGCACGCTTTCGGCTACCGCGGCAGGCTGCCCCGGCTCCACGCCGGCAGCAAGATCAGCTTCCGCCGGGCGGGCAAGGCGATCAGCGCCGTCAAGGTCTCCGGGCAGAAGTCGTGGAGCGTCGCGTTTCTCGGACGCGTCGTGAAGTCGAGCAAGCACGGGCTGGTGCTCCGCCTCGCCGATGGCAAGAAGGTGACGTTCTCCGCCAAGCAGGTCCGCCATACGCGGACGAAGTCGGCCAAGCGTCAAAAGCACGCCGCGCGATCGGCGTCGGTGCGCGCCGGCGCGGCCAACGTGACGATCAACATCCAGGGTCTGCAGCCCGGCGTGATGGTGCTCATCACCGAGACCGTCGAGGGCGGGAACGTGACGATCACGATCTCGTTCCCCGGCAAGTCCGATCCGGTGGCCGGCGGCGAGCAGACCGCGAGCGGCACGGTGACCGACCTCGCCGACGACGCGTTCGTGCTCACGACCGACGACGGGTCCGACCTGCGGCTGCACATGGCCGCGCGGACGCTCGCGCACCTGGGCCTGGGCGTGTGCGACACGCTCGATGTCTCCTACCACCAGGACGCGGGCATGCTGATCGCCGATCACGTCAACCCGACTGGCACATCCACCACCGGTGACTGCGCCGACACGAGCGGCGACCAGGACGTCGTCGGGACGATCACCCAGGTGTCCGGCGATGGACTCACGGTTCAGACCCAGGACCAGGGCACGATGACGTTCGGCGTCGACTCAAACGACGTCACCGACGGCTATCAGGTCGGCGATGTCGTCGACGTCACGTACGCCGACAACGGCGATGGCACGTATACCGCGGACGATGTCGAGTGGGTCGAGCAGGACTCGACCGGCACCGTGACCGATGTCTCCGACGGGAGCATGACGATCACCGACGATCAGACCGGTCAGCCAGTGACGTTCGTCGCCGACCCCAGCGAGAGCGTGTTTGACGGGGTCACGGTCGGCGACCAGGTCGATGTCACGTACCACCAGTCCGGCGGCCAGCAGGTCGCCGAGAGTGTCGATGACTCGGGCGGAGGCGACTGAATCCTCCCCGAGCGGCGCTCGCCGCGCGTTGAGGGGCCGGCTCAGGCCGCCGCGGGGAGATCCTGCGAGCTCACGTCGGAGATCGCCCCGGCCGTGATCTCCACGAGCCGCCGCAGCTCCGACTCCGTGATCGCGAGCGGCGGCATCAGCACCACGACGTCGCCGAGCGGGCGGATGATCGCGCCGCGCCGACGCGCGGCGAGCGTGACCTCATGGCCGGCGCGGTCACTCGCCGGTCGCTCGGCGAGTTCGATCCCCACCATGAACCCCCGCTGGCGGACCTCGGCCACGCCGGGGAGCGAGACGATCTCGCGCTCGAGCAGCCGCGTGAGGAGCTCGATCTTCGGCGCGAGCTGCTCGATCGTGCGCTCGTGCTCGAATGTCTCGAGCGTCGCGATCCCGGCCGCGCAGCCGAGCGGGTTACCGGTGTAGGTGTGGCCGTGGAAGAAGCTCCGGTAGTCCTCGTGACGGCCGAGGAAGCCCTCGTACAGTCGCTCGGTGGTGAGCGTCGCGGCGAGCGGGAGGTAGCCGCCGGTGATCCCTTTGCCGACGCACAACAGGTCCGGGACCACGTCCTCGTGCTCGCAGGCGAACATCCGGCCGGTTCGTCCGAAGCCGGTGGCGACCTCGTCGCAGATGAGCAGCACGCCGTGTTCGTCGCACAGTTCACGGACTCGGCGCAGATACCCGTCCGGCTGCATGAGCATGCCGGCGGCGCCCTGGACGAGCGGCTCGACGATCACCGCGGCGACCGTCTCGCCGTGTTCGGCGAGCAAGCTCGCGAGGTGCTCGGCGTCGCCCGCGCGGGCGGCGATGGTGTCGAACAGCAGCGGCCGGTAGACGGAGTGGAACAGGTCGATACCGCCCACCGACACCGCCCCGAGCGTGTCGCCGTGGTATGCGTTCTCCAGGCAGATGAACTGCGTGCGCTGCGGCTCGCCCCGCTGGGCCCACCACTGAAACGCCATCTTCAGCGACACCTCGACGGCGGTCGAGCCGCTGTCCGAATAGAACACGCGGGTGAGACCGGGCGGCGCGATCGCCACGAGCCGTTCGGCGAGCTCGATCGCCGGCTCGTGTGAGAGGCCGAGCATCGTCGAGTGCGCGACACGATCGAGCTGACGCCGGATCGCCTCATTGAGCGCTGGGTGGCGATGTCCGTGGACGTTGCACCACAGCGAGGAAACGCCGTCGATGTAGGCGTTGCCGTCGGTGTCGAACAGCGTCGTGCCGTCCGCGTGGTCGACGACGAGCGGAGGTTCCTCCTCGGCCCAGCCCTGCTGCTGGGTGAACGGATGCCAGATGTGTTGCCGGTCCGCGCGGGCGAGATCTTCGGTGGTGCGCATGGCAGGCAACGTAGCTCTCCGCCCGGTCGGAACCGGGCGGCTAACCGGAGCGGAGCCAGTCGACGAACTCGGCCCAAATCCCGCGGATGCGGTATGCCGCCTCGCGCCACGCGTGCCGCCAGGCGGCGAGGTTCAGGACACGGCGGCGGCCCACGCGACCGACGGTAGCGAGCCGAGCGGGAGGGTGGCTCCGGCCGCGGCGAGTGCCTCGGGTGCGGCCGATGCGATCTCCGGGAGCGTCCACACCGCGACCTCGCCGAGCCGCGCGATCGTCTCACGATTGGACTGCTCCATCGGCGTCGGGTGCTCGGGCCACGGCGTGAGGACGACGGCGGCGACGGTCAGGTCGACCGCCCGGGCCGCCTCGAGCGTCAGCAGCGTGTGGTTGATCGTCCCGAGACCGGGGCGGGCGGCGATCAGCAGCGGCAGCCTCAGCGCGGCGCCGAGCGCGCGGACGTCGAAATCCTCGGCGATCGGGACGAGCAGCCCGCCGACGCCCTCGACGATCAGCATCTCGCCATCCGCGGCGAGCGCCTCCGCACGATCGATGATCGCTGCCGGGTCGACCGGCGTGCCCGCGAGCTCGGCGGCGAAATGGGGCGATACGGCCGGGCCGTAGGTGCTGAGCACGACCTGTTCCGGCCGGCAGCCGGCGGCCCGCGCGAGCAGCACGTGGTCCGGCGGCCAGACAGGGTCGGGCGGATCGTCGAGGCCGGTGATCACCGGCTTGAGCACGCGGACGTCGACGCCGGCGGCACACAGCCGGGCGACGACCGCGCCCGCGAGGACCGATTTGCCGACGCCCGTGTCGGTGCCGGTGATCAGCAGGCCGGGGGCGTTCATCCCCGGTCGACCCCTCTCGGTGCGACCGCACTCACGGGAACGACCACTATGCGGCGCGGGCGGGCTCGGGCTCGGCTTCGATGTCGAACGCCCGCGGCCGCGGACCGCGCGGCGGGGCGGGCGCCACGGCACCGGCGGCCCGCGCGACCTGACCGAGAATCCGCGCGGCGGCCTTCAGTTCCTGCTCCTTATGGGTCGCCATCACGGCGAGCCGCAACCGCGAGGTTCCGGGCGGCACGGTCGGAGGCCGGATCGCCTGGGCGAACACGCCGTTGCCGAGCGCCGCCTCGCAGATGCGCATCGCGATGTCAGCCTCCCCGATGACGAGCGGAACGATCTGCGTCCGCGAGCCGCTGACGTCAAATCCCTCGCTGCGCAGGGCCGAGCGGATCGTGGCGGCATTGGCCTGGAGGCGGGTGACGCGCTGCGGACGCTGCTGGAGCAGCTCGAGCGCCGACTGAGCGGCCGCGACCGCCGGCGGCGGCAGCGCGGTGGAGAAGATGAACGTCCGGGCGGCGTTGACCAGGTACCGCGCCATCAGGCGGTCGCACGCGACGAACGCGCCGTAGGAACCGAGCGCCTTGCCGAGCGTGCCGACGATCACGTCGATCTCGTCCTCGACCCCGGCCTCAGCGGCCGCGCCGCGACCGCCCGGGCCGAGCGCGCCCGTGCCGTGCGCCTCGTCGACGACGACACGGAGAGCATGCCGCCGGGCGAGTTCGACGATCTCCGGCAGCGGCGCGACGTCGCCGTCCATCGAGAAGACCCCGTCGGTGACGATCAGCGCGCCCCGGCCCTCGGCCCGTTCGATCCCCCACGCGAGGTGCTCGACGTCGCAGTGGTCGTAGACGAACACGTCAGCCCGTGAGAGACGGCAGCCATCGATGATCGAGGCGTGATTGAGCGCGTCGGAGAAGACGACATCCCCGGGCCGCGCCAGCGCGGCGACGACGCCGCAGTTGGCGAGGTAGCCCGAGCCGAACAGGAGCGCCGCCTCACGTCGCTTGAAGTCGGCGAGGCGCTCCTCCAGACGGCGATGGATCGTCATCGTCCCCGACACGAGCCGGGACGCGCCCGAGCCGACGCCCCAGCGCGTGGCCGCGTCCGCGGCGGCGTGGCGGACCTGCGGGTGGTCAGCGAGCCCGAGGTAGTTGTTCGAGCACAGGAGCAGGACGGGCTTGCCGTCAAGCAGGACGTGGGGACCCTGCGGCCCGCTGATCAATCGAGTACGCCGGTGCAGGCCAAGAGCCTTGAGCTCCCTGAGCCGGGCCTCGATCTCGATCATCAGGCCGCGGAACGCTGCTCGCGGAGCTGGGCCTCACGCGTGACGCGCCCCTGTCCCGTGTTCGGGGCGCCGTCTGGCCGAGGTGGCACCTGGCGTTTGCGGGAGAAGCGCAGCTGCGAGGCGGGGTCCCACAGTCGCACGTCGAGCCCGGCGGGCGGAGGCGGGCTCGTCGGCCGCCAGCGCGACCCCGACCAGGTCGGGCGTGTCGCCGTCGAGCCAGCCCGTGCGGTTGTCTGGCCGCGGGTTGGCACCGTTGTCGGACTGCGGGGCGACGTTGAGGCCGAGCTCCTCGAACATCGAGCGGTCCTCGTCCGGCGTGTTCCCGAGCGTGGTCAGGAAGTTCCCCATCATCACGCCGTTGAGGCCGGCCTTGACCGCCGTCGCCTGCAGCTCACCGAGGTTCTCGACGCGGCCGCCGCAGAGGCGGAACAGCGCCTCGGGCAGGATCAGGCGGAAGATCGCGATCCATTTGACGACCTCCCACGGATCCATCAGGTCGCGGTCGCCGAACTTCGTGCCCGGTCGAGGGTTCAGGAGGTTGATCGGAACGCTCGTAGGGTTGATCGCGGCGAGTTCAAACGCCATCTCGACCCGCTGCTCGCGCGTCTCGCCGAGGTTGAGGATGCCGCCGACGCAGGTCTCCAGGCCAGCGTCGCGGACGGCGTCGATCGTGCGCAGCCGCCCGTCGTAGCGAACGGTCGTCGACACCTCGGGGTAGTACGAGGCGGCGGTCTCCACGTTGTGGTGCACGCGCTGGATCCCGGCCTGCTTGAGCGCCTTCGCCCGGTCGGTCGAGAGGTGGCCGACCGAGACGCACCGCTTGAGGTTCGTGTGCTCGGCGACGAGACGAGCGCCGGCCAGCACCTTCTCGAAGTCACGCTTCGACAGTCCCTGGCCCTGGGTCACCATGCAGAAGCGATGGGCCCCGGCGGCCTCGGCGGCGCGGGCGTGCTCAAGGATCTGGTCGGGCTCCATCATCGCGTGCATCGGCGTGTCGGCGTCCGCGTACTTCGACTGGGCGCAGAAGCCGCAGTCCTCGGCGCATCCGCCGGACTTGGCGTTGACGAGCGAGCACATGTCGGTCGAGTCGGCAAACCGCTCGACACGCACCGTCCAGGCGCGCTCGACGAGGGCCGCGATCTCGGCGTGATCTTCGAGTTCGCCGAGGCGTAGTGCCTCGGCTTGCGTGATGAGAGGAGGCATTGCCGCGGACCTTAAGGGGTGGTGCGGACGGGTCCGAGCGGCTTCGGTGCCGGGCGCTCTGAGGGGACAGGCGCGTTTGTGCGGACGCGCGGTCGCAGGACCAGCCACGCGAGTCCCCTCAGAGCGCCCGGCACCTTCGCGGCCATCCGGCGATCAACGTCGGTCGTGAGCCGGGTTGACCGACCGTTGCGGGGGGGTCGATGGGCCGTATGGGTGCGATAGCGCCTATGAGGCCCAACGACACCGGGTGTCATTGGGCCTGAGTGGGGCTATGGCACCACTTAGGCCCAGAGACCCCTCGCCCCAGGCTGATCCTGCTCCCCTTCGATGCGCCGTTCGCTGGTCGCCGACCGCCGCGCCGGGGACCGACCGCCGCGCCGGGGACCAGCCGGCGCCCGGGGGCCGACCGGCGCCCGGAACCGCCTAGCGCCCGTGCCACTCCGGCGGCCGCTTCTCCGTGAACGCGCGCACGCCCTCCCGGAAGTCCTCGGAGGAGAAACACGAGCGGCGCAGCTCGATCAGCTGCTGCTCGACCTCGGGGGCGAGCTCGACGTGGGCCTCGAGCACCTCGCGGATCACGCGCTTGTTGCCGAGCTGGGCGAGCGGCGCGTTGCCGGCGATCTCGCCCGCCCACTTCAGCGCATCGGCGGCGAGATCGTCGGGGTCGACGACCGAGTTGACGAGGCCCCACGTGAGGGCGGTGCGGGCGTCGATCCGGCGGCTGCCGAGGAACAGCTCACGCGTGCGGGCGACGCCGATCGTGTCGATGAACTTGCGGATGCCGGTGTGCGAGTAGATGAGCCCGAGCTTGGCGGGCGGCATCCCGAGCGACATGGTCGACGACGCCATCCGCAGGTCGCAGGAGACCGCGAGCTCGAGCCCGCCGCCGATCGTGTGACCGTTGAGCGCGGCGAGGGTCGGGTACGGGTAGGCCTCGATCGCGTCAATCGCCTCGGTGAACGGGTGGGCGACGAGCTTCTCGGCCTCTTCGGCGAGCAGCGAGTCGCCGAGGTCGCCGATGTCGTAGCCGGCCGAGAACGTCCGGCCCTCGCCGGTGATCAGCACGCACCGGGCGTCGAGCGTCGGCATCAGCGACGCGATCGCGTCGAGGATCGCGTGGTCAAGCGCACCCCGCTTGCCAGGATTGGAGATGATCAGGCGCGTGATCCCTGGGGCCGGCTCGTCGACGAGCAGGCGCCCGGACTGCGGCCCCGGGTCAGTAGGGGCGTCAGTCGAGGACAACGAGCGTGTCGCCCTCCGTCACCGACTGCCCCTCTTCGCAAACGATCTCCTTGACGACACCCGGATCCTCGGCTTCGACCGGCATCTCCATCTTCATCGACTCGAGGATGACGACCGTGTCGCCCTCCTCGACGCTGTCGCCGACCTCGACCTCGATCTTCCAGACAGTGCCCGTGATATGGGCCTCGACCTCGGGCAACGAATCCTCCTGTGCTCGCTCGGGTGAAGGGCGGAGAATAGTGAGGGCGCCCCACGGACGGCCGGGGGCGGTCAGCTGAAGTCGTCCTCCGCGACCTGCACGTAGAAGTGGCGCGTCATGTCCGGCTCCACGATGGCGTCGATCCGGTCGTGGCGGCGCTGCTCCTGGGGGGCGATCCGGGCGAGCTGCGCCTGCGCCTCGGCCTCCTCGATCTCGCTGAAACCGAGGGTGATCACCTCCCGCTCGTCGTCGGCGCGGATGGCGCTGATCACGCGAGTCGGAAACCCGAACCCCTGCTCCGGGAGCCACGCCTCCCGGAAGTCCTCGTAGGTTTTTCCCTCCCGCAGCCGGCGGATCAGCACGGAGATGACGATCATAAGCCCTCCAGTCCCGGTGGCGGTCACACTCACCGGGCGTGACCTGTCGACGAGATTGTGCCTATTTCCGGGATCTGTCCGCCGGGACCGCTTGACTATCGCTCGTTCTGCGGTTTCGATCCGCGCGAGGTGAGAGATGGACGGTTCTAAGGTCTTTATCAGCTCGTGCTCGAGGCGACAGTGGGCCCGCCGGCGGCCGTCGCGTGGCGGCGCGCTGCGGATGCAGCTGTTGCTTGTGCTCCTGATCGTCGGCCTCGCGGTCGGAGCATTCATCGCCGGCCACGGCGGGATCTGAGCACGACTCCTCGCGGACGCGGCGACGATCACCTCGGTCAGCCAGACCGCGCCGCAGGTCGGCAGAAACCGTCACCGTCCAGGCGCAACGCCGTCTCCGGCCCGTTCGCCGCTCTCAGGCTTCGCTCGAACGCGTCGCGGTCCGGGGCCTCGGGATCCGTGCCCGCGCCGATCTGTTGACGCGGTAGGCTCCGGCGGGTGGAGGGCGGAGCAGTCGATATCGATCTGCTGGCCGCGTCGCTCCGGGCGGATGCGGCCGACACGGGCGCGTTCGTCGAAGGGCTCGCCGCCAAGCTTGAGGAAGCGCTGCCGGGTCGCGTGAGCGTCAAGCGCGCCCGGAGCGGCCTCTTCGGGCCCAAACACGTCAAGGAGATCGCGGTCGAGGCCGGCGACGAGCGGCTGGAGTTGGCCTGCGGCCCGAGCGACGCGATCGAGTGGCGCCGCGCGCGGCAGTCCGGCGGCATCGTGCTCAAGCGCGAGGTGCTCGACTCGGAGACGTGGATGGCTGCCCTGAGCAGCGCGATGGCCGCGGAGGCGCAGCGCAGCGAACAGACCCGTCAGGCGCTCGAGCGCCTGCTGACCAACTAGCGAGGGGGACCATGGGTTTCTTCAACCGCGATGACAACGACGAGCAGCAGCAGCAACCGCAGCAACCGCAGCAGCCGGCCGCCGACGAAGCGGCGGTCGCGGTCCAGAACGCGCCGGCGGCCGAGGCGCCGCACGCGGGCACGTATGAGTCCGGCTCGCTCGCCGGGATCCCGGACTCAGGTCGCGAGCGGATCGAACGGATGCGGGAGGAAGTCGCGCGCGGGTTCTTCACGAGCGATCTCTCGATCAACGAGTTCCTGCTCGTCAAGCAGTCCGGGTTCGAGCCGCTCGGGCTCGTCCTGGGGAGCTCGATCTACCACATCGGATTCCAGCAGGCGAACTGGAGTCAGAACCAGGAGATGGCCGTCCTCACCCAGGCGATGTATCACGCCCGGGAGCTCGCCATGACCCGGATGGAGGAGGAGGCCGACCAGCTCGGCGCCGACGGCGTCGTCGGCGTCCGGCTCGAGATCGGCCGCTACGAGTGGGGTGCCGAGCTCGCCGAGTTCATCGCGGTCGGGACCGCGGTCAAACACCGCGGCGGTGAGCTCCACCGCGCGCCGAACGGGCGGCCGTTCACGAGCGATCTCAGCGGTCAGGACTTCGCGACGCTGCTGCGCTCCGGCTATCGCCCTGTGGGACTTGTGATGGGCAACTGCGTCTACCACGTCGCCCACCAGGGACTTCGTGCCGCGTGGAAGCAGATCGGCCGCAACCAGGAGATGCCGAACTACACCCAGGCACTGTACGAAGCACGCGAGCTCGCGATGGGCCGCATGCAGGCGGAGGCCGACGAGATCCAGGCGGGCGGGATCGTCGGTGCGCGGATCATCGAGAAGAGCCACGGGTGGGGCAGTCACGTCATCGAGTTCTTCGCCGTGGGCACAGGAGTGGTCGCCATCAGCGAAGAGCATCAGATCGAAGCGCCGGCGCTGGTGTTGCCGCTGAACGGCTGAGCGGATTGCCGGGGCGGGCGGCGCATCGGCGACCGCCCGTCACGGACCCGCCCCCATGGGGTATGACTTCGCAGGCACGTGGCCGACGTCGAGATCAAACCGCAGGTCTACAAGGACCCCCGCCCGAAGGAATACTTCGACCAGTTCCACGCGCGCGTGCGCGACCACGAGCCGGAGCCGATCTATGAGGGCGTCCGCGTCGCGACCGTGCTCAACGCGCTGATCAGCTTCCGCGCGCGGGGCTTCGGGAGCGAGAACGTGCCGAACGGGCCGCTCATCCTCGCGCCCAACCATGCCTCGTTCATGGATCACTTCTTCACCGGCGCGTTCATCCGCCGCCGGGTGCAGTTCATGGGCAAGTCGCAACTGTTCACGGGCGGACCGCTGACGTGGATCTTCAGCCACGGCGGCGTGTTCCCCGTCCGCCGCGGCCATCAGGACGAGGAGGCGTTCACGAGCTCGTTCAAGATCCTGGAGCGCGGCGGTGCGGTGGTCATGTACTGCGAGGGCGGTCGCTCCCGCAGCGGGAAGCTCGCCGACAAGGCCCGCCCCGGCATCGGTCGCCTCGCGATCGAGTCCGGCGCGCCGGTCGTCCCGCTCGCGATCCTCGGCTCACACCAGGTCCGCAACTTCAAGAAGGGGCGCTTCCCCAAGGTCACGATCCAGTACGGACGGCCGTTCCGCTTCGCGGTGGTGCCGAGCACGACCCGCGAGCAGCAGCAGGAGGCGGCCGACTACATCTTCGCCCAGATCCGCGAGCTCCATGACGAGCTCGAACGGGTGGGCCACAAAGGTGCGCTGAAGGCCTCCCGCGCGCGGGCTCGCCGCGGCGGCGCGGCCGTCGCGCGCTCGTAGCCAGAGTGGGGGGGCCGGTGGGGACGGGACCCTACGCGGTCGCGATCGCGGCGGCCTGATCGAGGCCGAGCTCGTCGATCGCCGACTCGCGCATCTTGAACTTCTGGACCTTGCCGGTGACGGTCATCGGGAAACCGTCGACGAACTTGACGTAACGCGGGATCTTGAAATGGGCGATCTGGCCGCGACAGTAGTCGCGCAGCCCCTCCTCGGTGAGGCTGGCGCCCGGGCGCGGCACGACCCATGCCATGAGCTCCTCGCCGTAGCGCGCGTCGGGGACGCCGACCACCTGGACATCGGCGATCTCCGGATGGGTGTAGAGAAACTCCTCGATCTCCCGTGGATAGACGTTCTCGCCGCCGCGGATGATCATGTCCTTGATCCGGCCGACGATGCGGACGTAGCCGTGCTCATCCATCGTCGCGAGGTCGCCGGTGTGCATCCAGCGCCCGGAGTCGATCGCCTCCGCAGTTCGCTCGGCGTCGTTCCAATATCCGCGCATCACCATGTAGCCACGGGCCAGAAACTCGCCCGGCTCGCCATGGGGCTGGATCCGGCCGGTCGACGGGTCGATGATCTTGACCTCGGCGTGGGGCATGACCTGCCCGACGGTCGCGCAGCGGTTCTCCAAGGTCTCGCCCGTGCGCACCTGGGTGGTGACCGGCGAGGTCTCGGTCATCCCGAACGCGATCGAGATCTCCTTGATCCCCATGTCGCTCTCGACCCGCTTCATCACCTCGGTCGGGCACGGCGAGCCGGCCATGATGCCGGTGCGCAATGAGCTGAGATCGAACTCGCTGAACTTGGGGTGCTCGAGCTGGGCGATGAACATCGTCGGGACGCCGTAGACGCTCGTGCAGCGCTCCTCGGCGCAGGCGCGCAGCGTCGCCTCTGGATCGAACGTCTCCGCGGGATAGACCATCGCGGCGCCGTAGTTGGTCGCGCCGAGATTGCCCATGACCATCCCGAAGCAGTGGTACAGCGGCACCGGTATGCACACGCGGTCGGCCTCGGTGTAGTCGAGCAGGCCGGCGACGAAGTGCGCGTTGTTGAGGATGTTGTGGTGGGTGAGGGTCGCGCCCTTGGGAAAGCCGGTCGTGCCGCTCGTGTACTGGATGTTGATCGGGTCATCGAAGTCGAGCCCGGCGACACGGCCCGCGAGCCCGTCGGCGTCGATGGGGTGAGCCGCGAGCTCGGACCACTCATCGGTGCCGAAGAACACCGCCCGCTCGAGCGAGGGGAGGCTGGGGCGCACGGTCTGCACCATCTCGATGAAGCTAGAGCCCTTCAGCTCGGGCGCGGCGCACAACCAGCGACAGCCGGACTGGGCGAGGGCGTACTCAAGTTCGTTGAGCCGGTAGGCGGGGTTGATGTTGACGAGGATGACGCCGATCTTCGCCGTGGCGTACTGCGTCAGTGCCCACTCTGCCCGGTTCGCGCTCCACACCCCGACCCGGTCGCCGTGGGCGAGCCCGTGCGCCAGCAGCCCGCTCGCCAAGCGGTCGACGGCCTCTCCGAATTCGGCGTAGCTGTAGCGCAGATCCTGGTGACAGGAGATGAGCGCGGGGGAATCGGGCACGCGAGCGATCGTCCGCTCGAGGTTCTGGCCGATCGTCTCACCGAGCAGCGGCCGGTCGAACGTGCCGTGTGCGTATGAATCCATCCTCTTCCTCCGATTCGAGCCTCGACCGAGACACACTAGTACTCCCTGTCAAGCGTCGGCCAAAAACCGGCGTCGTGGCCGGGGATGAGCAGCGCGTCGGGCGTCTGACGCCGGTAATCGGCGATCTCCCGCAGCGAGCGACGGTGCAGGTGGCCGTCGTGGACGAGCAGCGGCCGGGCCTCGCCGCGGAGTTCCGCCTCGGTGTACGCCGCATCGCCGACGACGAGCACCTCCCCGCGTTCGCAGCGCAACACGACGGACTGGTGGCCGGGCGTGTGACCCGGCGTCGAGACGAGGCGCACCGACCCATCGCCGAACACGTCGAAGGATCGGGCGAAACCGGCGAACGACTCGACCGCCTCGGATTCGTAGTCGACGGTGCGCCAGTCGAAGGCGTGATCGAACTGGCGGTGGTGGTAGCCCTCCCGGAAGCCGCCCGCGTCGGCGGCCGCCCATTCACGGCGATCGACGAGAAACGTGGCGCCGGGGAATTCGGAGACCGCGCTCGCGTGGTCGACATGGAGATGGGTCATGATCACCACCCGGACGTCGGCGAGCTCGACTCCGCGGGCCGGCAGCTGCGTGCGGAGCGCCTGGTCGTGCTCCATCCGGGGGATGTACACGAACTTGGCGGCGCGCCCCATGTTGCCGCTCACGTCGGTGGCGCAGCTCGGGTGCAGGCCGGTGTCGATCACGAGCGCGCCGGCACTCGGGTGCTCGACGAGGAACGCCGGGACCGGAAGCCACTGCCAGCCGCCCCGCGGGCCGAGGAACTGGGCTGCGATCCTGGGCAGCGCGAGACGGCCGTCTGGCCGGTTGGTGAAGGCGCCGGGCGCCCGGAGCTCGGCGGTGAGGATCGGGGAGACGCGGACCGTCGCGCCTGGGCGGCCGCCCACAAGCGGCAGTTGCGCCGGCTTCGGCTCGGTGGCGAGCGGCATCGCATCGCGGACCCTATACCGTCTACGCGCGATGGCGATCCTGCGTGACAACCTGCTGGCCGGCCGGACCGTGACGACGAATGCGGCCGGTGAGCTGCGTGACGCGCTGGCAGTCCTCGGCGCCGAGGTCGCGGACCCCGGCGCGGCGGAGGGCGCGGATGCCGGCGCAGCGGAGGGCGCGGATGCCGGCGGCCCGGTCGACGCGCTCGTGCACGACGCCCGGGCGGATTTCGGCGGTGGCGGAGCGGGCGCCCTGCTCGGGGCGCTCGAGACGATGTGGGAGACGATCGCCAGCGCCGCCAACGCGTCGATGATCGCGTCCGGTCGCGGTGGAAAGGTCGTGCTGATCGCGCCGGAGGACGGTGCCGGCGACCACGCCGACGCGGCGCGAGCCGCGATCGAGAACCTGGCCCGCACGCTCTCGACCGAATGGGCGCGCTATCGCATTACGACGACGGCGCTGACGCCCCGCGCGGGCACCCGGGAGTCGGATCTGGCGATGCTCGTGGCGTTCGTCGTATCCGAGGCGGGCGACTACTACAGCGGCGCCCGATTCGACCTCGGGCCTCGCTGAGCGGGCCCGCGGCGCGCCTGTCGGCTCCTACACGCGTCTTAGCTGCCCCTCACACCTCTCGTAGGTCGGGCCGTCAACCTCCTCGTCATGAACTCAGCCACCCCTCACGCGAAACGCCTTGCGCGAGCCGCCCGGACGCGGTCCATCCGCCGCCGGGCGATCGCCGGCGCGGTCGCGCTGTTTGTCGCCACCTGGGTGTGGATCGCGGTCGTGCTGATCTCAGGCCGAGATCCCGCGCTCGCTTCGCACACGGCGACGACGGCGCAGGTCGCCTCCCGGTCCAGCTCGAGCAACTCGGGCACCAGCAGCTCCAGCACGAGCCCGGTCACGAGCACGTCCGGTTCGTCCGGCTCCACCGGCTCGACCGGTTCGACCGGTTCGACCGGTTCGACCGGTTCGACCGGTTCGACTGGCTCGACCGGTTCGACCGGTTCGTCGAGCTCGTCGTCAAGTCCCAGCAGCGTGACCACGCAGCAGTCATGACAACGCTCGCCCCCGTCGCCGAGCAGCGCCTGACGTTTGAGTGCTTCGGCTCGAGCTGCACCGTGATCGTCGCCGACGCGGCGCGGCCGGCGGCGGCGCGGGCCGACGCAATCACCGCCCGCGCCCATCTGCTCGAGTGGCACACGCAGTTCTCGCGCTTCCGGGACGACAGTGAGCTCTCGCGGCTGAACGCCGATCCGCAACCGACGGTGCCGGTGACGCCGATGATGCGCCGGGTGATCGCCGCCGCCGTCTCGGCGGCGACGGACACCGGCGGGCTCGTCGACCCGACGCTCGTCACCGAGATCGAGCGGGCGGGCTACGCCGGTCACCTCGACGGACCCGGACTGCCGCTCGCCCAGACGCTCCTCGATGGACCTCCGCGGGCGTCGGCAACGCCGCACGCGGACGCCCGCTGGCAGCACGTGGTCGCCGACCGCCGCGGCGGGACGGTGTCCCGCCCGCCGGGCGTCCGGCTCGATCCGGGCGGAATCGCCAAGGGCGTCTTCGCCGATGAGCTCGGCGCGTCGCTCGCGTCGCACGACGCCTACGTGGTCGAATGCGCGGGCGACCTGCGGCTCGGCGGCGCTGCCGGGACGATGCGCGCGGTGCACGTCGCCAGTCCGTACGGCTACGAGATCATCCACACGTTCGAGCTGAGCGCCGGCGGCGTGGCCACGAGTGGGATCGGCAAGCGCAGCTGGCTCGGGCCGGATGGCTCGCCGGCACATCACCTGCTTGATCCGGGCACGGGCAGGCCCGCGTTCACCGGAGTCGTCCAGGTGACGGCGATCGCGCCCACGGCGACGGAGGCGGAGGCGCGCAGCAAGGCGGCGCTCCTCAGCGGCCCGGAGGGCGCGGCGCGGTGGCTGCCCGACGGTGGCGTCATCGTGCTCGATGACGGCGAGATCCGCGTGATGGGCGGACTGAGCCCGGACCGTCTACGGAATCCGGCCGGGGTCCACTACACGGCGACGGCGACGTGCGCGGCCAGCCAGGCGCACATGTCGCTCAGCACCTGGTCCTGCTCGGGCTCGTTGAGGATCTCGTGGTAGAGCCCGTCGTACGCCTTGAGCGTCTTGTCGGCAGCCCCGATCCGCTCGTTCAGCATGATGCTGCCGGCGGGCGGGCAGAGAGCGTCGGCGGTGCCGTACATGATCAGCGTCGGGACCGTGATGCTCGCCACCTGCTCCGGGAACGCGTCGATCGCCGCCGCGAGCTCGGTGACGGTCCGCGCGGGCAGCTTGCCGTGGTGGACGAGCGGATCCGACATGTACGCCTGCACGACCTCGGGATCGCGACTGACGAGCGTCGCGTCGATGGCCACCACCGGGAGCCCTGGGGTGAGCACCGACAGCACGCGGGCGACGACCCGCTGCGCCGCCGGGGCCGCCTCGAGCGCGGCCAGCGGGCCTGACAGCACCAGGCCGGCGAGCCGGTCGTTGTGCAGCACCGCGTAGCGAACCGCAATCGCTCCGCCCATGCTGTGGCCGAGCAGGAACACCTGCGAGCCCGGATGGCGCTCGGCGGCGATCGAGACGAGCGCATCGACGTCGGCGACCGCGTTGTCAAGCCGGTCGATCAGGGCCCGCTGGCCCTCGGAGCGCCCATGGCCGCGGTGCTCGATCGCGTATACGGCATACCCCTCGGCGGTGAGGCGCGCGGCGACGTGCTCGTAGCGCCCGCTGTGCTCGCTTGCGCCGTGGGCGGTCACGATCACCGCCCGGGGCGTTCCCTCAGGCAGCCACGCCTGCCAGAAGATCCGCCGGCCGCCGGCGCCGGTCAGGTGGTCCTCGACGTGGCTCATTGGTCGGCCCAGGGAACGATCACCGCGTCCTCGTGCGAGGAATCCCGCGCCACGACGTACTCGGCGGGCTCGGTGTCGGACACGTTCTCCAGCACGTGGGTCTCGCGCGGTGGCACGTAGACGAGATCCCGAGGCTCGAGCGTCACCTCCTGCTCGAGTTGGTCGCCCCATTTGACGCGCAGGCGCCCGGAGAGCATGAACACGGCGCTCTCGCAGCCCTCGTGGTAGTGCGGTCGGGAGCGGGCCGCGGGCGGCACGCGGAACACCGCCATGTAGATGTGCTGGGCGCCCGCCGTCGCCTCGGAGATCTCCGATCCGCCGACGACGCCTCGGGGGACCTCACGATCAGGTCCCGGCTTCACCACCCTCATGCGCCGAGTCTACCCCGGCGTGTCCCCGTGAGACCTCGATCTGAATCGGGGCCTGGGCCGCGTGCTCGTGATCGACCTGGAGCGTCGTGTGGTGGATCTCGAAGCGTTCCTCGAGCAGCCGCTGCAACTCGCGGCGCCGCCCGTGACAGTCGTCGCCCGAGCGGACGACGACGTGCGCGGACAGGGCCGGGAAGCCCGAGGTGACCTCCCACACGTGGAGATCGTGCACTTCGACGACGCCCGGCTGCGCGGCGAGCGTGTTGCCGATCTCGGTCGGGTCGATCCCGGATGGCGCCGCCTCCATGAAGATCCGGCCGGACGCGATCAGCAGCCCATAGCCGGCGTGGAGCATCAGCGCGGCGATCAGCAGCGAGGCGATCGGATCCGCCCGGGAGAACCCGGCCACGAGCACGATCACGCCGGCGATCGCGGTGGCGATGAACCCGTAGAGGTCTGTGAGGATGTGCTTGTAGGACCCCTCGACGTTGAGGCTGCGCTCGGCGCCCTTGGGGGCGAGGATGCGGGCCGCGGCGAGGTTGACCGCGATGCCGACGACGGCGACGATCACGACGACCCCGCCGTGTACGTGAGGCGGCGAGACGAGCCGGATGATCGCGTCGTACACGATCAGCAGCGAGAGCACGATCAGCGTCACCCCGTTGGCCTGGGCGCTGAGAATCTCGGCGCGGCCGAGGCCGAAGGTCATCGCGCCACGGGCGGGGCGCGAGGCGAGCCGCGCGGCAGTGAGAGAGAGCGCGAGCGCCGCCGCGTCGGTGAGCATGTGGGCGGCATCCGAGAGGAGCGCCAGCGACGACGCGAGAATGCCGGCCGTCACCTCGGCGACCATGAACGTGAGGATCAGCGCGAGCGCGGCGCGGAGTGCACCGCGCTCGGCGTCACGACCGTGCGCGTGGACGTGAGCGTGTCCGTGATCGTGGGCGTGAGCGTGGGCGTGATCGTGGGCGATCGCCGGATCGTAGATGCCCGGGCGGGCTCGTACGCGCGGCCGGAGATTCTGGGCGACGTCGTGTACTAATTGACCGACGGGTCCGGCGGCATGCGCGCGATGAGCGCGTAACTGCCGCCCTTCCGGGTCAGCACCTTCGCCCACAGCGCGTCGGGCTCGACCGAGAACGCGTCGTCCCGGCGGGCGGGCTCGAGAATCCAGTCGCCGCGCTCGAGCTCGGCGTCAAGTTGCCCCGGGCCCCAGCCAGAGTGCCCGACGAACGCGCGGCCGCTGCGCACGTCGGCGCCGGCGTCCTCGAGCGAGGCGCCCGCCGCCAGAACGCCGATGTCCGCGAACGCGATCAGCGCCGCGTCGCCCGGGTCTTCGAACTCCGCGAGCACGATCACGGCCGACGGCTGTACGGGCCCGCCGATGAACAACTGGTCGTCCGGGTCAACGAGCTCCTCGAGTTGCGACACGGCCTCGCCCACCGTCGTCTCGGACGGCCGGTTGAGGACGAGCCCGAGGGCGCCGTCGTCGGTGTGCTCGACGACAAGCACGACCGTGCGCCAGAAGTTCGGATCGAGCAGCGAGGGCCCGGCGATCAGCAGCTGGCCACGAACGGAGTCCATGTCGTGCGGACGTTAGCTGTAGCGGCGCTCGGGCTCGGGCTCCTCGTCGCCGAATTCGTCGTCCTCCGCTTGCCGACCGCTCAGGCTGCGCTGCGCGTCATCCGCCAGCCGAACGGCCTCAGCGGCTTGGCCGCTCTCCTCGAGGTCAAGCCCGGCGAGCTCGGCGATGACCTCGAAGAGATCCACCCCGAGGCAGACCTCGGGATCATCGGTCGTCTCCGCTCTCCGTGCGTAATACGAGTCGAGCTGGTGCCACACGAGCACGGCGGCGCCATTGCTCGCTCTGACGGTTACCTGCATCCGTGCCGTCTCCCCTGATAGGGAGCTCCGCCCTACGGAGCTCCATGTGCGGGCGGCACTCTATCCGGAACCCGCCACCGGAGTGGCGTCAGAGCCCCAGGGACCGGCCGAGGATCTCCTTCATGATCTCGTCGGTCCCGCCCCCGATCGGACCCAGCCGGGCGTCGCGCGCCGCGCGCTCGATGTCGTACTCGACCATGTACCCCGCGCCCCCGTGGATCTGGAGGCATGTGTCCATCACGTCGAATGCGGCGCGCTGGGTCGCGAGCTTGGCGATCGTGACATCGCGGACGGCGTCCTCGCCCGCGACGTACCGGCGGAGCGCCGCGTAGGTCACATCTCGCCCCGCCTCGACCGTGAGCGCAACCTCGGCGAGCTTGTGGCGGATCGCCTGGTGGTGGCCGATCGCCTTGCCGAACGCGCGGCGCTCGAGGGCGAAACGGAGCGTGTTCTCGAACGCGACGTTCATCGCGCCGACGGCGCCGAGCGCCATCAGCAGCCGCTCCCACTGGAAGTTGGCCATGATCAGGTAGAAGCCGGCGTTCTCCTCACCGAGCAGGTTCTCCTCAGGCACGAACACGTCGTCGAACGTGATGTGCGCGGTGTCGGACGCGTGCCAGCCGAGCTTCTCGATCGCGCTCGACTCGACACCCGGGCCGCGGTCGATGATGAGGAACGACAGGCCGCGGTGGCCACCCTCCTGCGTCGTCTTGACCGCGGTGACGAGGAAGTTGGCGCGCACGCCACCGGTGATGAACAGCTTTGACCCGTTGACGATGTACCCACCGTCCACCCGGCGGGCGTGGGTGCGGATCGAGGCGACGTCGGACCCGGCGTCCGGCTCGGTGATCGCCAGCGCGCCGATCGTCTCGCCGCGGATACCAGGGACGAGATAGCGCTGCTTCTGGTCTTCGGTGCCGAACTTCCAGATCGGCGGCATCGCGATGCCGCCGTGGGCCCCGATGCCGGCGGCGACGCCGCCGGAGCCGCACCACGCAAGTTCCTCGACGAACACCGCGTCCGCCACCGGGTCGTCATCGCCGCCGTACTCGGCCGGAAACTTGAGCCCGATGTAGCCGAGTTCGGCGAGCCGGCCGAAGACATCGTTCGGGAACCAGCGCGCGTCCTCCCACTCGCGCGCGTGGGGGCGGAGCTCGGTCTGCACGAACCGGCGGACGGCCTGGCGGAACTCCTCGTGCTCGGCGGTGAACGGCGGGATCGGACGCCGCGCGGCGGAGTTGGCGGCGCCGGCTTTGGTGGCGAGATCGGTGGCGGTCATGATCGGGAAGCGGAACCGTAACCGCTGGCGGCCTTCGCCGCGGCGATCGTCTCGAGCAGGCGCTCGGCGCTCATCCTCCCGGGCGGGAGCCCTCCGACCTTTGGCGACAGCGTCGTGGCGAGGGTGTCGGCGACGCGCCCCCGCGCCTCACGCGAGAGCCGGTCACGCCGGGACAGGAAGTCACGCACGGCCGAGAGCTCGGACGCCGTGATCGCGGTGACATCGAGCCCGGCGGGCACGGCCGGGCGCTCGGTCGGCGGATCCGCGGTCGGCGGATCCGTGGTGGCGGATCCGCGGATGACGGATCCGCGGTTGTCGCCGCCGGCGACGCGGAGGAACTCTGTGCGGTCCGTCCGAAGCGGATGGCCCCGGCGCGGCGCTCGCGGACGACGATCGTTCCGCCGGCGAGGTCGCCGAGCCGCTGATTGCGTGGCGTGACGATGATCGACACCGAGCCGACCACCATCGCGGTCGCCCAGATGTCGATCACGCGCATGAGATTGCGAACCGCACTGGCGCTGAACGTCACCGACTGGCCGTTCGCCATCAGCACCCGCAGGCCGTTCCAGCGCTTGCCGGGCGTCCGGCCGGCGGCCCACACTTCGAACGCGATGTCGTACCCGAACAGGGCGAGAAAGGCCCCGACCACGAACACGATCAGCACGACCGTCGACGGCGCGCCGGCGACCTCGAGGATCGCGAGCACCGCGCCGAGCACGATGACCCGGATCGCGACGTCGACGAGGCCGGCGAGAAACCGCGACCCGAGTCCGGCCAGCGTGTAGTCGAGCGCCAAGCCCTCCGGGGCCCAGATGGTGATGCGATCCTCATACTCCATCTCATCGTGAACCTTGACAGCTTCATTCGCGCGCGCGAGCCGTCGTGGGGTGAGCTCGACGGACTCGTCCGGCGCGCCAAGGGCCGGCCTGAACGTCTCGGCCCCGACGGGGTTCACCGGCTTGGCGCGCTCTACCGGGCGGCCGTCGCCGACCTGGCGCGTGGCCGCCGGGCGTCGCCGACCGATCCCACGGTGCGAGCGCTCGAGGAGCTCGTCAACCGGGCCCGGGCCACGTTGTACGCAGCGCCGCCGGCGCGCGCCTCGGCTGGCAGTTACCTGCGGGCGGGGTACTGGCAGGCGGTCCGCGAGCGCGGGCGGGTGATCCTGTTCGCGTGGGTGTTGCTCCTCGGGTCGGCCGCGTTGGCGACCGTGTGGGCCCTCCACGATCCGGGGGCGGCGGCCGGCGTCGTGCCGGGCTCCCTGGCGGGCGGCGGCGGCGGACCGCACCGAGCGATCGGGCTTGCGGCGGGCCAGTCGGCGGCGCTGTCGGTGTCGATCTTCACCAACAACATCGGGGTGACGTTCACCTCGTTCGCCAGCGGGATCGTGTTCGGGATCCTGCCCGCGTTCTCGCTGCTCTACAACGGGCTCATCCTCGGAGCGGTGGGGGGCATCGCGTCCGCGACCTCTCATGCCACCGACGTGATCGAGCTGATCGTCCCGCACGGGATGCTCGAGCTCTCATGCATCGCCGTGAGTGCTGCCGCCGGCATGCGCATGGGGTGGGCGCTCGTCGAGCCCGGTAACCGGCGCCGGCTCGATGCGCTCGCCGCCGAGGCACCCGGCGCCGTGCTGCTCGTCCTGGCGACGGCTCCGTGGCTCGTGCTCGCCGGACTCGTCGAAGGCTTCGTGACGCCTCATCATCTTGCGCTTGGGCCCGCGCTGGCGGTCGGGATTGGACTGGCGGCGCCGTACTGGCTGTGCGTCGCCTTCCTTGGCCGCACTCGGCCGGCCACGAGTCGCTGAGCGCTCACGAACGCCGCTGCGCCGGATAGGGTCCCGCGGCATGGGTGCGCAGGAGGCCTCGGGGAGCCGGAGGCTGCTGCTGGCGATGGCGCTCGCCAGCGGCATCACGTCGGTGCCGAACGCCGCGATCGTGCTGGCGCTGCCGACGATCCACCGGCAGTTCGACGCATCACTCACCGAGCTCGAGTGGACGGTCACGGGGTACTTGCTCGCGTACTCGGCGCTGCTGATCGCCGCCGGGCGCCTGGCCGACGTCTTCGGCCGTGTCCGGCTGTTGCAGTGGGGAACCGTGCTCTACGCGCTCGCCTCGATCCCGGCGGCGCTCGCCGGCTCGGCGACCGTGCTGATCGTTGGACTCGTCGCGGTTGGGATCGGGGCGGCGGTGCTCACCCCCGCGAGCCTGGCGATCGTCACCGACCGGTTTCGGGGTGAGCGTCGGGGGACCGCGGTGGGGGCGTGGGGCGCGGCGACCGCGCTGTTCTCCGGGATCGGGCCGGCGATCGGCGGCGTGTTCACGCAGGAGATGTCGTGGCGCTGGATCCTGTGGCTGAACGTGATCGTGGGCGTGCTGATCCTGATCGGCGTCCGCGGGACGACGGAGTCCTACGATCCGGAGGCGAGCCGTCGGATCGACTGGACCGGGCTCGCGATGTCGGCCGCCGGGCTCGGGGCGATCACGCTCGCGCTCAACGAGGCGCCGACCCCGTGGGCGGTCGGCTCGCCGGTGTTCTTGATCGTGCTCATCGGCGGAGTGCTGCTGCTCGCCGCCTTTGTGCTCGTCGAGCGCCGGGTGCGGGACAGCCTGATCGACCTGGCGATGTTCCGCCGGCGCAACGTCGCCGGCGCGAGCATCATCGTGTTCGTGCTCGACTTCGCGTTCGGCGCGGTCTTGTTCTTCGTCCCGCTCTTTCTGCAGGAGCAGCTCGGCGACGATGCGCTCAAGGCGGGGCTGCTGCTGCTTCCGGCGAGCGTGACGATGATGTTGGCAATGCCGGTCGGGGGGCGGCTGTTCGAGAAGGTGGGACCGATCCCCCCGATCGTCGGCGGCATGGCGCTCGCCGGGCTGGCCATGCTGCTCCTGGGCGGGATCTCGACCTCGACGCAGTACGCGGAGTTGTGGCCCCCACTGGCGCTGCTCGGGCTCGGCATCGGCACCGCGTTGACGCCGATGAATCTCGCCGCCCTCGGCGCGGTGCCGCAGCGCAACCATGGCGCCGTCGCCGCGATCATCACCACGCTCGGGGGGCTCGGGGCGACGTTCGGCGTCGCCCTGTCCGGCGCGGTGTTCGAGACGCTGCAGACGAACCGGACCGTGGAGGAAGCGAGCGTCCGCGGCGTCGCGCTGAGCCACAGTGCGGCTCGCGCGCTTGACGGCCTGCTCGCCGGGACGCCGTCAGCGACCACGGCGCTGGCGAGCCATCCCGCCGGCGAACACGCCGCCATCACCGCCGCCGTCCACCACGGATTCACCTCCGCGCTCGGATCCACGATGCGGCTTTCGTTCGCGCTCGTCGTGCTCGGGATCGTGCTCACACTGCTCCTGATCCGACCCGAGCGGGCGATCGATCCGCTGCCGCGACCGAACGTCACCGAGCCGTTCTCCGGGCTCGCGCCGCGACCGTGACCCGTCCCATTCGTCGCGCTCTGGTGGCGATCGGCGGCGCGCTCGCTCTGGCGCCGCTCGTGGGCTGTGGAACGACGACGAAGTCCGGTGTCGTCGGCGACACGCTGTCTGGAGGGGGCGTCAACGTCACCGTTGTTCGGGTGGATCGTCATCCGCCGGTACCGCGCCACGATGTGAGCGGGCTGAGCAGCCCCGCGCCCGGCGACAGGCTCCTCGGCGCGCTGGTGCGGGTGTGCAGTCACGTCGGTCCGGCGATCGGGACGTGGGATTTCTCGCTGGCGCTTGACGGCGGCGGCCACGCCCAGGTCAAGTTCCCGTCGATGAACTACGCGCGGACGTTCGACGACCTCCGCATCGGCTGTGCCCGCGGCTGGATCGTGTTTGAGTACCCGGTCGGTGGGCGCCCGAGCGAGATGCGGTTCGCGTTTGACGACACCGGTGACAGCGCCGGCCTCAGCAACGGGGGCCACCGGCAGGAGACGCACGAGCGGTTCAGCTGGAAGGTTGCAGAGACGCAGGCGCGCCTTCGCGGTCAGATACGCCCGCACGCACGCGACCGAGAACCGTTCCGGCGTCGCCTGCACGATCTGCGCTCCGCTGCGCCGCAGCATCTGAGCCGCCCGGGCGCGGGCGGCGAGCAGATCGGCCGCCGCCGCGGCGGTGAGCACATCACGCTCATCGGTGGGGTCGGTGCGGACGAGCGCCTCGAGATCCGGATCGAGCACGCTCGCGACGAGCACCGCGTGTCGGCGGGCAAGCACTGGCACCGCGTCAATGAGCGCCCGCGCGGCAGCGTCGTCGAACAGATCACACAGCACGAGCACGAGCGCCCGCCTCCCGCCGGCGATCCGGCGGAACGCGAGTTCGTAGTCGCTGTCCCGCAGCCGTGGCTGGAGATCGAAGAGCGCCCGCACGATGTCCTGGCCGCCCGCGCGGCGCGGGCGCATCTGGACGCGGACCTCGGAGTCGAACGCGATGACGCCGCAGTGGTCGCCGAGCTCGTCCGCGGTCAGCCCCACGGCGGTGACGGCGTCGAGCGCGACGTCGAGCCGGTTGCGGTTCCCGAGCGGCGCCGCCATCAGGCGGCCGGCATCGAGCAGGAACTGGAGCTCACGCGACTGCTCGAGCCGATACTGGTTTGTCATCGGGCGACCGGTTCGCTCTGTCGCCGCCCAATTGATGCGCCGGATGTCGTCGTCCGGCGTCCACTCCCGCACCGACTCAAAGTCGGTTCCGAGTCCGAGCGGTCCCCGAGCCCGCGTACGGGAATCGAGCAAACGCCCCTCACGCGCAGCGAGCGCGAGACGCCGCGCCGTCACGAGGTCGGGGTAGACGAGCAGTTCGGCGGTTCCACCCCCGCGGCGATAGGCAGCGGCGAGACGCAGCGGCCCCTCGGCGCGGCAACCGACCTCCGGCAGCACGTGCCGGCCGCGATCGGTGGCGATCAGCTCGCCGTCGATCGCGTCGGTACCGGCACTCGGCGTCAACGCGACGCCGGCGGGCGTGGCCTGGCGAAGCGCGACCGCGTGGGCGGCGGGCACCGCGGCCGCGATCGCGAGCCGCACCGGCGACCCGCGCGAGATGATCTGCGGCACGCCTCGGCGCACGGTCGGTTGGGCCCGCACCGTCCAGGCGTCGAAGGCGACCGCGGCGAGCAGGGCCACGGCAGCCACCGCGACCAGCCCGAGCGGGAGGACGAGCGCGGTCAGCGCCAGCACCGCGAGCGCGACCGCGGCGCGCGGGGTCGGGCTCACGTCCGTCTCACCGCGGGACCGGAACGGCGGCGAGTGCGCTGCTGATCGCCTCGGCGGTGCCAAAGCGCTCGAGCTCGGCCTCCGGCGTGAGCACGAGCCGGTGCCGGAGAACTGCAAGCGCCATCGAGGCGACATCGTCAGGGATCACGTAGTCACGACCGGTCAGGCGTGCGCGCGCCTTCGCGGCGGCGAGGAGGTGAACGGCGGCGCGGGGACTGGCGCCGAGCGAGACGCTCGGGAGGGTCCGGGTCGCGCGGATGAGCGCAACGACGTAGCCGGTGACCTCGTCGGTCACGGTCGTCGCGTCGACGAGCGACCGGGCCGTCGCGAGCTCGGCCGCATCGAGCACCGGAGCGATGGCATCGAGCGATGGCGAGCCGACGCCGTGGCGAGCGAGCCCGAGCACCGCGCGCTCCTGGACCTCATCCGGATAGCCGACCTCGGCTTGGAACAGGAACCGGTCGAGCTGGGCCTCGGGGAGGGGGTAGGTGCCCTCGTACTCGATCGGGTTTTGCGTCGCGACGACGAGGAACGGCTTCGGCAGTGGATGCGGGGCCCCGTCAACCGACACCTGACCCTCCTGCATCGCCTCGAGCAGGGCCGACTGCGTCTTCGGCGGCGTTCGGTTGATTTCATCGGCCAGCAGCACGTTGGCGAACACCGGCCCGGGGCGGAACGCAAGCTCGCCACCGCGGAGCGTCATCGTGCCCGTGAGATCGGAGGGGAGCATGTCCGGCGTGAACTGCACACGGTGGTAACTGCCACCGACCGTCCGCGCGAACGCGTTCGCGAGCAGGCTCTTCGCGACCCCGGGGACGCCTTGGAGCAACACGTGGCCGCCGAGCACAAGCGCGCTCACCATCAACTCGATCACCTCGTCCTGGCCGACCACGACGTCGCGCACCTCAGCCCGGACCCGCTCGATCAGATCGTTCACCGCACCTCCCTTGAGAGCTTGGCCAGCGCCCGGCCGACCGGGATCACATCCGCCTCGCGCAGCGCCGGGGCGGCGACCGCACGGGCTTCGTCCTCGCCGAGGCCGAGCTGCTCGCCGGCGGCGCGGATCTGTGCCTCGGCGGCGCCGTGCGTCAGTCGTGCTCGCGTCAGGACGAGCGTCCGTGCCTGCGCCTGGACGGGCCCGGCAGCCTCCGCGGGGCGTCCCGTCCGGGCGAGGGCCGAGCCGAGGGCGTCGACGTGGGCGCGCCGCGGCGGCTGGGGCGGGACCGGCGTTGGTTCCGGCGGCCCGAGGCGGCGGAACCGCGCGGCGACCGCGACGAGGGCGGCGAGCAGGAGCCCGCCGAGCGCCCACTTCCAGCGCGTCGGCAGGGCCGCGAGCCCGCGGGCTTCGCCGTAGCCGTGGACTGCCTCTTCGAAGCTGACCGGGCGGCTGGGCGCACCGGCGATCGCGAGACCGAACGCCGCGTCGTCGGCATTCGCGAGCAGGTGGTTCTGGAGCGGCGAGGAATCGGCGAGCAGTACGACCCGGCCGGCGCCGAGGTTGACGACGGTGGCGAGCGCCTGGTGGGCGCCGCCAAGCACGGGCAGCGTCGCGCCGGGCTGCGTGAACGCGCCGGTGCCGTCACTGTCGACGAGCTGCACGCCGGCCGTCTCGGGCACCGGGACGAGCGGGGTCGCGTTCGCCGGCGACTTCGCGGTCCAGTCCGGGGCGCCGCCCAGCAATTCGCTCAGCCACGCTTCGGGCGCCCGGCCGCCGGTGATGAGCCGTCCGCCGGCCTCGACGAATGAGCGCAGCGCTGCGACATCCTTGGCAAGCACGACATTGGGATCGAGCATCACCACCGTCGAGTGGGGATCCAGGTCGGCGTGCCAGGGTGGAGTGCGCAGGCGGCTCACGGGATGGCCGGATTTCATCAGCAGCGCGGCATATCCGGCGAGCCCGTCGCTCGCGGTGGCGTACGACGAGGACCCGGTCCCGCCCGAGTGGGGCGTGAACTGATTGACCACCGTGGCGAGAACCGCGAGCCCGATGAGCGCGATCGCGATCACCTTGGCCGCGCGGCGCCTCATCGTCGCTTCTCCGTCGTGAGCACGGTGTCCCAGCCGTCGCGCGCGGCGGCGGCCTGCTCGGCGTCGGCGGGAGCGTCGGCGTACGCCACCTGTTCAAAGCGGACGGCAAGATCGTCGAACGTCTCGGAATCCAGGGTTCGGCGGGCCTCCCCGGTGAGCAACGATGGCCGGTAGTCAAGCCGCCCGCGCTCGCCGAGCGTCAGCAGGCCGGCCTGGAAGCGCAGTCGGATCGCCTCGCCGAACGCGCCACGCGCCTCGGCCGCGGCGGCGTCTCGCATGAGCGCGTCCGGGCTCTCCGCGGAGCCACCGTCGTACATGCGGGCCGAGCGGGAGGCGGGGTCAAGCCGTCGCATCATCCGCCGGGCGCCGAACCCGGCGCCGGCGAGCACGACCACCGCGACCACGAGCCAGAACACGACCGGGCCGCCGGGGGCCTTCGACGCCAGCTTGGCGAGGAAGTGCCCGACCTTGTTGAACGCCGTGCCGATCGGATCCGGGAGTGGCGCGCGTCCGTACTGACGCTGATGGAGCACCGCCGCGGCGGACGCCTGGGCCTCGCCCGGGTTCGGCGCGGCGCCCGAGGCGGGGGTGGCGAGCGCGCGCAGCCGTGATTGGAGCGCGGCCGGGCTTGCGGTGTCCAGCGCGTCGTTGATCTGCGCCGGCTGACCGTCGACGGAGGTCACGGCGCGCAGCTCGCTGAGCGCCGTGGGGTCGCCGGTCGCCGCCTGCGCGGCGAGGGTCCGCAGCTGGGCGTCCGTAACGCTCGTCGCCCCGGCCGAGGCCGGGGCGAGGAACAGCAACGAGCATGCCAGCGCGAGCGCGCCGGCGCGAACCATCATCCAGCGGGTGGCCAGGTGGGCTCGCTCGGCGGCGCCGGATCGGTCGGGGCCGGGGTGGTCGGCGCCGTCCCGCCGGGGGGCGCGACGCTCGGTGCGGTCGGCACGCCCGGGGATGGAGCGGGCACGATGCTCCCGGGTCCCGAGAACTCCCGCGCGACGAGCTCGATGTCAAGCGCCTCCTTGCGGACCCGCAGATCGATGTAGATCACGGTGAGGACGGCCGCCACGAACGGGGCGATCAGGATGCTCGCGATCACGTTGAGCAGGCCGCCGAGCGCGACGTAGAGCGTGACGTTGTGGAGCGTGACCCCGCTCGCGATCGCGCTGGCAAGGGCCGTGACGCCGAACAGCACCGCGAACAGCAGCACATAGGCGGCGAGCAGCCGGCCGAGCGTCGCCCACCAGCGCCCGTCGACGAGTTCCATCGAGCGCTTCATCGCCGCGAACCCACCGACGCCCTCGAACATGAGCGCTGGGACGGCGACCGAGATCGCGACGAGCAGCCAGATGCCCGGCAGCACGAGCAGGATGAACCCGATCATCACGAACACGGTCGTCAGCACCGCCAGCCAGATGAGCGAGGCCGCGCGCGTGCGCGCATGCGCGAGCGAGGAGCGCCAGGTCGTCGGGCGGCCGAGGTAGGCGCTGATCAGCGTCTCGAACACGGCGCCGGTGGCGATATACGTCGCGACCGCCACGAGGAAGCTCGCGAGGAGCACGACGATCACCGACCCGGTCGACTGCCCGGAGAACGAGTACAGCGTGCCGCCCGACAGGAACACATCGCTCGGGAGCGACGCCCGACGGACGATCACGTCCAGGATCTGCAGCGGGATCACGACGAGCGCGACGATCGTCCACAGCGTTGTCGCGTTACGCCGGTACAGCTTGATGGCCACATCGAGCGTCTCGCCGACGCCGAGCGGACGCAGCGGCGCCGCGCCCCCGGCGGACCCGAAGTCCGCTCCAGATAGGCCTGAAATCGCCCCTTCCATCGACACACTCCCCTTTGTGAATGCCCCAGTTTGGTGGGGCACACGATAACCGCTACGTCGGCGGGCGCATAGCGTCATTTACCCGGTTCCCTGACCGGGTTTTCGCCGGGTCTGGCGAGGTCTTGGCCAGACCCATCGGTGGATCGGCCGCGCGGGTCCGCCGACGCCGCCCCCGGGCTGGCCAACACGCGCCCCGGGCTGAACAGCGGCCACCCGGGGCCACACCCGACCTGCCTACAGCCCGTACGACCGCCCGATCACGTCGAGCATGATCTCGTCGGTACCCGCCCCGATCCGGTTCAGACGCATGTCGCGCCATACCCGCTCGACGCCGTACTCCTTCATGTAGCCGGCGCCGCCGTGGATCTGGATGCACTCGTCGGCGACCTCGCAGGCGATCCGGGCGGCGTAGAGCTTCGCCATCGAGATCTCGCGGACCGGGTACTCGCCGTTCTGGAAGCGCCAGGCGGTCGTGTAGACGAGTTGGCGGGCGGTCTCGATCTTCGTCGCCATCTCCGCGAACTTGTGGCGGATCACCTGGAAATGGCCGATCGAGCGACCGAAGGCCTTGCGCTCCTTGGCGTACTGGAGCGTGCGGTCGAAGCAGTTCTGGGCGCCGGCGACGCAGCCCGCGGCGCCGATCAGCCGCTCGCCCTGGAGCTCCCACATGATGTGGTAGAAGCCCTTGCCGACCTGGCCGAGCACCGCCGACTCCGGTACGCGGACGTCCTGGAAGGCGAGCAATGCGGTGTCCGAGGCGTGCATGCCGAGCTTCTGCAGGCGCTTCTCGCGGATCACGCCCGGTGAGTCCATCGGGACGAGGAACAGGGTGAACCCGTCGTAGCCGACGTCCGGATCGGTCTTCGTGACGAGCACGATCACGTGGGCCCGGTGGCCGTTGGTGATGTACGTCTTGGAGCCGTTGATGACGTACTCGCCGGTCGATCTCGTCGCGGACGGCGCGCGTCTTGATCCCGGAGACGTCGGAGCCGGCGTCCGGCTCGGTGATCCCGAGGCAGAGGATCTTCTTGCCCGCGATCGCCGGCGCCGCCCACTCCTGCTTCTGCTCCTCGGTCCCGAACGCGAGGATCGGGGGCAACGCCATATCGGTTTGCACCGCCAGGCCCATCGCGAGCCCACCCGAGTGGGAGTGGCCGATCTCCTCGGCGAGGACGAGGCTTGAGTAGTAATCGCCGCCCTGGCCGCCGTAGGCCGTCGGCTTGTCCAGCCCGAGGAAGCCGAGCTCACCCATCCGTTCGAACACCCAGTCCGGGAACGTGGTCTCCTCCCACTCCTCAGCGTGGGGCTGGAGCTCCTTGATCACGAAGCGGCGGATCGACTCACGCAGCTGCTCGTGCTCGTCGGTGAAGATGAAGTGCTTGCGCTGGGCGGCGAAGTCTGGCTTGAGGACGTCGGCAGTTGTGCTCATGCCTCGCACCGTACCGGCCGGCCCGCGAAAAGTAAACAGTAGGACTTCCTACTTTCTACGCACCCGGAACGGTCGCGGCGTAGGCTTCGCCGCCATGTCCTACGCAACCCTCCGCTACGAGGTCTCCGACGCCGGCGTGGCGACGATCGCCCTCGACCAGCCCGACACCCGCAACGCCCTCTCCAACGAGCTGCTGAGCGATCTCGCCGCCGCGCTGCAGCAGGCACGCGACGATCCCGCGGCGCGCTGCGTCGTGCTCACGTCCACCCACGAGAAGGTGTTCTCAAGCGGCGGCAACCTGGCCGGCTTTGCGGCCGACGTACCGCTCGTCCACAAGCACTTCGGCACCGACCTGTTCCCGAGCGTGTTCCGCGCGCTCGGCGAACTCGGCAAGCCGTCGATCTGCGCCGCCAACGGGCACGTGCTCGCGGGCGCGCTCGGGCTCGCCCTCGCCTGTGACCTGATCGTCGCGCGTGAAGGGGCCCGGTTTGGCACTCCGGAGATCAACGTCGGCGTGTTCCCGTTCATGATCATGGCGCTCATCTACCGCAACGTCCCGCGCAAGAAGACGAACGAGCTGCTGCTCCTCGGCGAGCAGATCTCGGCCGAGGAAGCGGAGCGGATCGGGATCGTCAACCGGGTGCTGGCGCCCGACGAATTCGAGGCCGGGGTCGCCGACTGGGCGGAGAAGCTCGCCGGCAAGTCACCGGTGCTGATGAAGCTCGGCAAGGACGCGATGTTCCGCCAGCAGGACATGGCCTTCCTCGACGCCCTTGACTTCCTGCGCTCACAACTCACAATCGCCTTCTCGACCGAGGACATTCAGGAGGGCGTGAAGGCGTTCTTCGAGAAGCGCTCGCCGGAGTGGACTGGTCGGTAGTCCAAACGCAAGGGGGACCGGGCATGAACCGGACGGCGCCAGCACTGATCGGATCGATCACCGCGGTGATCGCACTCGCAGCCGGAGCCGCGCCCGCGGGCGCGACGTTCCCCGGCCGCAACGGGGCGATCATCGCCACGTTCGATGACCACACCCATCCGTTCGTGCGGTCGATCAATCCTGTCACCGGCGCCGCGCGCGTGCTGTTCAAGTGCAGCAAGACGGACTGCCCGGATTTCATCAACAACCTCAGCTGTGTCCTCGGACGGAAAGCTCGCCGTGTTCGACGGCACCACGTTCATCGATCGTGGCGTGAGCAGTACGCAGCTGTCGATCCTCACGATCGCGGCGCGTACGGCGACGCAGCTGCCGCTGCTCCAGGGTGGATCGGACGAGGAGAGCGACCACGACGCGTCGTGGTTGCCAGGCCTACACAAGCTGCTGTTCTCGATCGAGACCCCGAACGGCGCACGCGGTCTGTTCACGGCGACGTCCGGCGGCTCCGCGCTGACCAAGCTGATCTCCTGCGACTGCGGACACGCTGTGGTCTCGCCAAACGGCAAGCAGATGCTGTTTGAGCGGGGCAGCGATCTCTGGATCGCCAAGGCCGACGGGACCGCGGCGCACCGGATCGCGCGTAATGCCGAGCAGCCGTCATGGGCGCCGGGCGGCAAGACGATCGCATACATCTCCCTCGTCCACGAGCGCGACCTCGTCATCGCCCGGACCAACGACAGCCATCGGCGGACCGTGAAGACCGGCATCTTGTTCAGTCCGGCCTGGTCACCCGACGGCTCCTCACTCGCGTTCGCGAATTGCCAGCGCTGCGACAGCAACGACAACACGACGACGATCTACACCGTGCATCGCAACGGCCACGGACCTGCACAAGCTCTACACCGACCACCCCGGCAGCGACATCGGGTTCGCCGGGCTGGACTGGCAGGCCGTGCGGCGCTGACCCGACCCGCCCGCCCGACCCGCCCGACCCGCCCGCCCGAGGTCTTGACGCCGGCCCCGCGAACCTGACAGAGTGAAAAGTAGGACGTTTCACTTCCTACTATGGCCACCGACGCACCGATCAGCAGCCTGCTGCGCCCACTCGCCGAGGATCTTGCCGCGCGTCGCGAGCAGATCCGGCTCGGCGGTGGCGAGGAGAAGATCGCCCGTCAGCACGAGCAGGAGAAGCTGACCGCCCGTGAGCGCCTGGCGCTGCTGATCGACGAAGGGACGTTCGTCGAACTCGGGATCCACGGCCGCCCGCACTTCTCCCAGCGGGCGTTGGAGGGCAAGGACGCGCCGGCCGACGGCGTCATCACGGGCTACGGCAAGATCGACGGACGGCTCGTCGCCGTGGCCGCCTACGACTTCACGGTGATGGCCGGCTCGATGGGGATGACCGGCGAGCTGAAGGTCACTCGCCTGCGCGAGCTCGCGCTGACCAAGCGGATCCCGATGGTGTGGCTGCTCGACTCCGCCGGCGCCCGGATCCAGGAGGCGGTCGGGAGCCTGTTCGCCGGCAGCGGCCATCTGTTCCGGGAAGAGGTCGTGATGAGCGGCGTCATCCCCCAGGTGGCGGCGCTGATGGGACCGTGCGCGGCGGGCACCGCATACATTCCGGGCCTCGCGGACTTCGTGCCGATGGTCAAGGGCCGCGGCTCGATGGCGCTCGCCGGACCCCACCTCGTGCGCGCCGCGGTCGGCGAGGACGTCACCCAGGAGCAGCTCGGCGGCTCCCGCGTGCACTGCCGCAAGTCCGGCGTCGGAGACCTTGAGGTCGCGGGCGACGAGGAGTGCATCGAGCGGATCAAGCAGTACCTCAGCTACTTCCCCCAGAACTGCGAACAGGACCCGCCGACCAAACCGACGTCGGATCCTGTCGACCGCGGCGACGAGGAGCTGCTCGACGTGTTGCCGGAATCCAATCGCAAGCCGTACGACATGTACGAGGTGATTCGGCGGATCGTCGACGACGGCGAGTACTTCGATCTCAAGCCCCAGTGGGCGAAGACGATCATCACCTGCCTGGCGCGCTTCGGCGGCCGTCCCGCGGGCATCATCGCCAACCAGCCCAAGCAGCTCGGTGGGATCCTGGACAACGACTCGGCGGACAAGGCGGCCCGGTTCATCAACCTCTGCAATGCCTACGGGATCCCGCTCGTGTTCCTGATGGACGTCCCCGGCTTCATGGTGGGGACGAAGGTCGAGGAGGCCGGGATCATCCGCCACGGCGCGAAGATGCTCTACGCGACCGCCAACGCGACCGTGCCGAAGATCACCGTCGTGCTCCGCAAGGCGTACGGCGCGGGCTACTACGTGATGTGCGGCCGCGCCTACGAGCCGGACCTGATCGTCGCCTGGCCGAGCGCCGAGATCAGCGTGATGGGCGCGGAGGGCGCGGTGGAGATCATCTTCCGCAAGCAGGTGCGAGGAGGCCGAGGACCCCGCGGCCAAGCGCCAGGAGCTGATCGAGAACTTCCGCAAGATCATCGACGTCTACATCGCGGCCGGCAACGACATGATCGACGACGTGATCGACCCGCGTGAGACCCGGGCGACGATCTGCAACGGCCTCGAGATGGCGCAGAACAAGAAGGTCGAACGACCGTACAAACGAAGTGGAGTCGTCCCGTATGAGCGGCCCCCCGCCTGAACTGGAGACCGTATGAGCCTTGACGACCCCGTCGTCATCACGTGCGCGATCTCCGGCGCGATCGCCAACCGCGATCAGTGCCCGGCGATCCCGTACACGCCGGAGGAGTACGCCGCCGAGGCGAGGCGGATCGTCGACGAGGGCGGCGTCCACATCCACATCCACGCGCGCACTCCGGAGGGGACGCCGTCGTACGAGATCGAAGACTTCGTCGCGATCAAGGAGGCGATCCGCTCCGAGGTCGGAGACGGCGCGATCATCAACTTCTCCACCGGGACGATCGGAGTGCCGGTCGAGAAGCGGGTCGCGTACCTGGAGGCGGGCCGACCCGAGGTCGCCGCGCTCAACATGGGGTCGCTCAACTACGCCAAGTACTCGCGCAAGCGCAAGGACTTCGTGTTCAAGTTCGTGTTCACGAACCCGTTCGAGGAGATCATCGAGTTGCTCGAGGCGATGCGGCGGCTCGACATCAAGCCTGAGCACGAGTGCTTCGACGTCGGCCATGTCGGCTCGCTCACGCCGCTCGTCGACATGGGACTGCTCGAGGCGCCGCTGCATGCGGACTTCGTCATGGGCGTGGTCGGAGGCGTGCCCGCCAGCGCGTTCAACGTCGCCGCGATGGCGCAGAACATGCCCGCCGGACGGCACCACTGGGGGGTGATCGGGATCGGTCGCGAGCAGTGGATGCTCGTTGCCTCCGCGCTCACCCTCGGCGGCTCGGTCCGCGTCGGGCTCGAGGACAACTTCTACCTCCCGGACGGGACGATGGCCCGCTCGAACGGCGATCTCATCGCCAAGGCCCGGCAGATGACCGAGGACGCCGGCCGCCGGCCGGCGACCGTCGCCGAGGCCCGGGCGCTGCTCGGGATCAAGACCCCCGTCGGATCATGAGCGCCGCGCTTCCGCTCGACGGCCTCAGGGTCCTCGACCTCAGCCGGCTGCTCCCCGGCGGGTTCTGCTCGATGTTGCTCGCCGACTTCGGCGCGGATGTGATCAAGGTCGAGGACACCGGGATGGGCGACTACGTCCGCTGGTCACCGCCGTATTACGACGGTGCGGAGGACACGGCCAAGGGCGCGCTGTTCCTGGCGCTCAACCGGGCGAAGCGCTCGATCCGGATCGATCTCAAGCACGAGCAGGGCAAGGAGGTCCTGCTCCGCCTCGCCCGTGACGCCGACGTGCTGCTCGAATCGTTCCGCCCGGGCGTGCTCGACCGGCTCGGGGTCGGCTACGAGCGACTCCGAAGTGTCAACCCGCGCCTCGTCTACTGCGCGATCACCGGCTACGGCCAGGACGGGCCGAACCGCGATCGTTCCGGCCACGACATGAACTACCTCGGCCTCAACGGGGTTCTGGGCCTCACGGGCGACGCCGACGGGCCACCCGTCCAGGCGGCCGGGCAGATCGCCGACCTCGGCGGCGGTGGGCTGATGGGCGCCCTCGGGATCATGATCGCGCTGCGTGAGCGCGAGCGCTCCGGCGAGGGTCAGTTCGTCGATGCCTCGATGTTCGACGGCTCGCTGTCGTGGCTGGCGCTCGTCGCCGCCGAGTACTTCGGCACGGGCCGCGCGCCTCGGCGCGGTCAGCTCCAGCTCGCCGGGTCGCTCACCTGCTACCGGCCGTACGCCTGCTCGGACGGCTACGTCACGCTCGGCGCGCTCGAGCCGAAGTTCTGGCGTGCCTGGTGTCTCGGTGTCGGCCGGGAGGACCTCGTCGATCACGCATTCGATCCGCCCGGCTCCGATGCGCACCGCGCCGTCACCGAGATCTTCGCTTCGCGGACCCGTGAGCAGTGGCGCCAGTTTGCCTCCGAGCACGACTGCTGCCTCGAGCCGGTGCTCGAGCTTGACGAGGCGCTCGGCTCCGAGCTCGTGGCCGCCCGCGAGATGGTCGTCGAGCTTGATCAGCCCGGGGCCGCCGAGCCGGTGAAGCTGCTCGGGGCGCCGGTCAAGCTGAGCCGGACCCCCGCCGACCCGGTCCGGTCTCCGGGTCCCGGGCTCGGCGAGCACACCGGCGAGGTGCTCGCCGCGGCCGGGTTCAGCGACGAGGAGATTGCGGCGCTGGTGCAGGACGGCGCCGTCGCGGGACCGGCGGGGTCGGTCCGCGGCTCGTTTCTGCGCACATGACGACCGTCAGCGACGGCATGCTCAAGATGTCCGAGCTCGCCGAGCGCTCCGGAGTCAGCACCGGCACGATCAAGCACTACCTGCGGGAGGGTCTGCTCGGCTCCGACGAGCAGGTCGTGCGCACGTCGCGGAACATGGCCTATTACCCGGTCGAGTTCGTCGACCGGGTGCGGCTGATCAAGCGCCTCCAGGAGGAGCGGTTCATGCCGCTCCGCGTCATCCGTGAGGTGATGGCGTCCGATCCGGAGCGCGCGGCCCGTCTGATCGAGCTCGAGGATCGAATCCTGGATCGCGCGATCGCCGCTCGGGAGACCGGCCGCATATCCCGGACCAAGATTCGCGAGACCTATGACGTCCCCGCCAACGTACTCGTGCGCCTCGAGGAGATCGGCGTGCTGACGCCGACGAGCCGCGGCTACGACGCCGACGACGTGGCGATCATCGAGGCCATCTCCCGGTTCCGGGCCGGTGGCTACGAGGAGGCGATCGGGTTCACGGTGTACGACACGCTCCGCTATCAGGAGGCGCTCGGGCCGCTCGTCGAGGAGGAGGTCCGGGTGCTGCTCGAGCGGCTCGCCGGACGGGTCGACGTCGACCGCGCCGTCGAGATCATCGCCTCGGGCGCCGCGCCGCTCCGCGACCTGATCGGCGCGATGCATTCCAAGCTGCTGCTCGCCGCGCTCCGCCGCCAGCGCCACGCCGAGCAAGTCGTGAGCGCTCACCAGCGGACGTCGTGCTCCTCCATCACCCCGTAGCCCTCGGCGAGCGCGACGGCGCCGGGGAGCGCCCCTGAGAACGTCCCGAACGGCTGGCGGTAGAAGCTCCTCACGAGCAGCAGATTCTCGCGGCGCTCCCGCGTCGCCTCGGCGGCGAACCGGAGGCCGTCGACTGCGCTCAGGTCCTCGGCGAACGTGCACGGCGGCGCCTCCTGCGCCAGGCCGCCGACCCACACGGTGCGCTCGCTGTGCTCTGGCGGGTCGTTGACGCCGGCGACGAGGTTCCACGCCACCGCCCGTCCGTCACGCGCGAGCCCGACGCCCGCCGACCAGTGCCAGCGAGTGTGCCGCTCGTAGTAGGCCGCGGTGTCGTCGATCACCGCCCGTCCATCGATCGAGCGCGGCTGACCGTCGATCATCGCCGTCCCGCGGGCACGGATGCCGCCCTGCTTGCGCGTCCAGCCGTAGCTCGCGCCGCTCGGGCACACCGTCTCGATTCCGGGCTCCTCCTCGAGCGTCAGCTCGAGTTGCACGTCGCGGTCACGCAGCCGGCACACACCGTGGCCGAGCTCGAGCGCTCCGCGCCCGGGCGTCGTGCGCTCGTGGAGCCGGCCGGCCGTGCGGTCCCACACCGCCCAGAACGTCTGCCGCGCCCGCCCGATCCGGACCGCGCCGAGGCACAGCATCAGGTCCGGCCCATAGACGCCGACGTACCTCCAGGCCTTGAGCGGACGCGTGCCGTCGTGGGACGGCATGGGCGCGGGCGGCAGGGGCAGCTCGCGCCACGCCGGCGGGCGAGGGTCGCCGAACCGGCCGCGATAGGGATGCGCTTGACTCATCGAATCGGTGGACATACTCCCTGACGATGAGCCTGAGGGGGGTCACCGCTGCAGAGCGCGCGGTATTCTTGCCCCAACGCGACTGACTGACTAATCAATCAAGCGCCAGGAGGAGGCAACCACTGCGCGCCGCCGCCGTTCAGCTCAACGCGACTGAAGACACCGACCGGAACCTCGAGACTGCCGACCGCCTCGTCCGCGACGCGGCTGCGCGCGGCGCCGAGCTCGTCGCGCTCCCCGAGAAGTGGACGGTGCTCGGCCGGCCGGAGGCGATGCGTGCCGCGGCGGAGCCGCTCGACGGGCGTGCCATCACGTGGGCGCGCCAGACGGCCGGCGAGCTCGGGATCGACCTGATCGCCGGGTCGATCGTCGAACGGGTCGCCGATCAGGAGAAGACCTCGAACACGAGCGTCCACATCGGCCGCGATGGTGAGATCGCCGCGGTCTACCGGAAGATCCACATGTTCGACGTCGAGGTCGACGGCGTGAGGTACATGGAGTCCGCGAACGAGCAGGCCGGCGATGCGCCGGTCGTGTCCGAGCTGGCAAACGGCCGCATCGTGGGGATGACGGTGTGCTACGACCTGCGCTTCCCGGAGCTCTACCAGGCCCTCTCCGCCCGCGGGAGCGAGCTGGTCTCGGTACCGGCCGCGTTCACGCTCGCGACGACGCGAGATCACTGGGAGATCCTCCTGCGGGCCCGCGCGATCGAGAACCAGAGCTTCGTGGTCGCGGCCAACCAGATCGGGACGGACGGCGCCGGCAACCGTGCCGGGGGGCGGTCGATGATCGTCGACCCCTGGGGACTCGTCCTCGCCACTGCCCCCGACTCCGAGACGGCGATCGTCGCCGAGCTCGATTTCGAACAGCTCGCGGATATCCGCCGCCGTCTCCCATCGCTTCGCCACCGGCGTGCGGAGGTGTACGGCTGATGGCCACCGCTGCGGTCGACAAGCGCCGGGTGATCCTCGAGGCCGCCGTGCGCGTGTTCGCGCGTCAGGGCTTTCACACGTGCCGCGTTTCGGACATCGCCGACGAGGCGGGAGTCGCGTACGGACTCGTGTACCACTACTTCTCCTCCAAGGAGGAGATCCTCGACACGCTGTTCCTCGACCGCTGGGACGTGATGCTCACCGCGATCGCCGAGACCGACGCCTCGGACCGAGCGCCGCGGGAGAAGCTGCGGACGATCGCCACGTTCATCGTCGAGTCCTATCGACACGACCCGGATCTGATGAAGGTGATCATCGTCGAGGTCACGCGGGCCGCGAACACGTTCGGACGCACGCACCTGGGAAAGATCCGCGAGGCCTACGAACAGATCGCCCAGATCGTCGCCGAGGCACAGGAGGCGGGGCTGTTCCGCCGTGAGGTGACGCCCGAGTTTGCCGCGCTCGCGTTCTATGGCCTCGTCGAGCAGGTGCTGACCGGCTGGATCTTCGACAGCCAGCCCGTCAGCGACGAGGAGCTCGAGCAAGCGAAGTCGCTGATCGTTGACACGATCTGTCGCGGCCTCGAAGTCTGATTGAATGCGCAGCCGATGACAGAGAGCCCGCTCATGAAGCGTCTGCTCTGGTCCGGGCTCCTCGCCGGGACGGGCGCGCTCGCCAGCATCGCCGCCACTCGTGCGGCCAGCCTGATATGGCGACGCCTGTTTGGGGAAGAACCGCCCGAGTGACCGATCAGACGCAGACTCCGGAAGATTCCGACGCCACAGTCGAGGCGAAGGTGCCGCCGACGCCGCCCGCGGCCGAGCCCGATCAGCCGGCTCCGATCTCGGAGCCGCCGGCCGAGCCGCCGCTGCCCGAGCCGCCGCTGCCCGAGCCGCCGACCGCCGTCACACCGCCGCCTCCGCCCCCGCCGCTGACCGAGCCGCTGAGCGCCGAGGAACGGCCAGGGCCGCCGCCCGCGCCGGAGTTTGGATCGGCCGGACCGGCAAGCGCCGCCGGGGCAAACGAACGGCCTGAGATTCCGATCGCCGCCGCGTTCGCGGGCGGCTTCGTCTTGGCCCTCCTCCTCAAGCGCCTTGCCCGATAGCAAGCCCCCAGCAGAGAACTTCGCCCAAGCGGTGACGGAGGTTTCCGAACGGATGACGGTGCTCGTCCGTGAGGAGATCGAGCTCGCCAAGGCGGAGGTGACGCAGAAGGGCCTACAGCATCGCGCGGGGCGCTGCGGCCATCGCCGCCGGCGCGGTGTTCGGAGTGTTCGCCGTGGTCTTCCTGTTGCTCACGCTGGCGTGGGGCCTGAATTCGCTCTTGTCGAGCGTCTGGCTCGGGTTCCTGATCGTCCTCGTGCTGTTGTTGATCTTCACCGTGCTCGCCTTCCTCGTCGCCCGTCGCCTGCTGAACGTCGGTGCGCCGGCTCCGACGATGGCGATCGAGGAGGCCAAATTGATCAGGGAAACCGTCAGCCCGAAACCGGGAGCGTCCGTCTGATGCCCCAGACCCGGACGCGATCGCCGGAGGAGATCCGCGCCTCGATCGAGCAGAACCGCGAGCAACTCGGCACCTCGATCGAGAAGCTGCGCGTCGAGGTCGTCCGGCTCACTGACTGGCGGGCACCGCTACGCAAGCATCAGCAGCAGGTCATGATCGGCGCCGGTGTCGCCGGGTTCGTGCTCGGCGGCGGGATCGCGGCGCTGGGGGCGCTCACGATCGGCCGCCGCCGGAACAAGCAAGTAGCTCGGCTCGCCGGCCGACAGCCTCTACACGGCCGGAACGCCGGCCCGGCCGAGTGCCGAATCGGTGCCTGGACGCACCGCGACGTTTCCCTCTTCGCGCGCCTCGGTGCGAGACGCCACGCGACACATCCCGATTGCGATGACCACGATCGTCAACCACACCGAAACAGCTACTGCAGCTACCAAAACCAGATCCATAACGCCTCTCCCACTGGCGTACACAACACGTATCCGCCAGCATGATCGAGTGAAGGCCGAAACTCTGCGCCGGTTACGCAGAAATCGTGGAGCTTCTTACCCAAACTTGTGCTCTCTCACACGGATGAGACGCGAGCCTGCGGAAAATTTCACGTACTGGGTGACAAAAAGCTGCTTGGCACGCCACCGGTACCGAGGAGACCCGGCCCGACGTGGGTACCGATCACCGGTCCGATCTCCGAAATCAGGATCGGCCCGTGACCGAAGATCTCCCGGCCGCGCTCGGCGAGCTTGTCGGCTTCCTCGGGCGCCTGGATGTGCTGCACCATGTACGCATCGGCGCCGTCCTCGTGGCAGGAGCGCAGCAGATCGACCATTCGCTCGAACGCGCGGCGCGACGTCCGCACCCGCTCGACGGGCGTGATTTCCGACTCGACGGTGAGGATCGGCTTGATCCGCAGGGCGGACCCGAGCCATGCCTGGGCGCCGGCGATCCGGCCGCCGCGCCGGAGGTACTCGAGCGTCTCGATCGCGAACCACAGCTTCAGCTGCTTGCGGGCCTCGCGCGTGTGCTCGGCCACGGCGGCGACATCGGCGCCGGACCGCGCCGCGGCCGCGGCCGCGAGTACGACGAGGCCCTCGCCGCCGCACGCACTCGCGGAATCGACCACATGCACGCGCTCGGCCTGATCGCCGAGCTGCTCGCGTGCCTGCTCAGCCGAGCGCACGGTGCCGGACATTCCACCCGCGAGGTGGACCGAGACGATGTCGCGGCCCTCGGCGAGCAGCGGCTCGTACACGGCCAGGAAATCGCCGATCGATGGCTGCGAGGTGGTCGGCATGTCGGTCGCGGTCCGCAACCGTTCGTAGTAGTCGTCGTAGCTCGTGACCTCGCTCTCGCGCACCGTCTCGTCGTTCATATGGACGTACAGGCTGACGAGGCGGATGTCGTGCTCGGCGACGAGCTCGGGTGTCAGGTAGTGGCAGGTGTCGGAGACGATTGCGACAGGCATCGGGCGCGCACCCTACCAGTGGGCCAGGTCTAGACTCGGTGTGCGGTGAGCGAGATCCGCTTGCCGCGCGACTCCGATGGCGATCCTGTACCGCTGCACAACCCCGACCAACTGGCTGTGCCCGTGCGGCAGGGTCGCGCGCGCTTTGCGGCGCGACGGCGTCGTCTTCGACGAGGTTGCCGTCCCCCAGCGTCGCGCTCGCCGTCCCGAGGTCGAGGCGCTGACCGGCCAGCGCCGGGTGCCCGTGCTCGTGATCGAGGGTGAGGCGATCTGCGACTCGCGCCGGATCGTCGAGCACCTCGCGTATCGCCGCGAGCGCGCCGCATCCCCGGGCTAAGCGGCCGGCTCCGCGGGCTCCTGCTGTGCCGGCGCGGAGACGAGCGCCGCGATCGACGCCGGGTTTGGCGGCTGGGCGACGCCCCGCTCGGTCACGATCGCGGTGACGAGCGCACTCGGCGTGACGTCGAACGCCGGGTTGCGGACATGCGTGCCGGTCAGCGTCAGCCGCCGACCGCCGAGCTCGGTGACCTCCTCGGCGGCGCGCTCCTCGATCGTGATCTCCGCACCGCTCGGGCAATCTCGATCGATCGTCGACGTCGGCGCCACGACGACGAACGGAATGCCCGCATGACGCGCCGCGAGCGCGTGCGAGAACGTGCCGACCTTGTTGGCGACATCACCGTTGGCCGCGATCCGGTCGGCCCCGAGCACGACCGCGTCGACCGCTCCTCCCGCGATCAGCCCGGCGGCGGCCGAGTCGACGATCAGCTCGTGCGCGATTCCGAGTGCCCGCAGCTCCCACACGGTCAGCCGGGCACCCTGCAGCAGCGGGCGCGACTCGGTGGCGATCACCCCGTCAAGCGTCCCCCGGCGGGCGAGCGCCGCCACGACGGCCAGAGCGGTGCCGTCACCGGGCGCCGCGAGCGCCCCGGTGTTGCAATGGGTGAGCACACGACGGACATCGGCGAGCAGTTCGGCGCCCGCGTCGCCCATGGCGCGGCTGGCGGCGAGCTCGTCGTCGTGGATCCGCTCGGCCGCGGGCAGCGCGGCTTCAGGCCCCCGCGTCAGCACCGCGCCGCGGACGCGATCGACGGCCCAGGCGAGGTTGACCGCGGTGGGGCGGGCGTCACGGAGAACGGCGCAGGCGGCGTCAAGTCCGGCATCCGTCGGGTCGGCCGCGACCGCGATCGCGACGCCGTAGGCCGCGGCCACGCCGATCAGCGGGGCACCACGGATCGCCAGCCGCCGGATGGCCGCGGCGACATCCTCGGCCGTCCGCAACGCGAGCTCGCGCTCCTCGAAGGGCAACGCCGTCTGGTCAAGGGCCCAGAGGGTCCCGTCCGCGTAGCGCAGCGCGACCACGTTGCTGGCTGCCGGCCGGAGGGTGGCCATATGGACGATGCTAACCGGCGCCGACGTGAGCTATCGTCCGCGCGCCGGTCGGCACGGTCGGGCGGCACATGGGGGTCTATCAGCGTGCGCCTACGACATCTGCTCCTGGCCGCTCTTGGCGGGACACTCGTCTGCGCCTCCTCAGCGCAGGCGGCGGGAGCGCCGATCATGCCGCTCTCCCAGGTGCACTCGGGCATGGACTGCATCGGCGAGACGGTCGTCCAGGGCACCGCGATCACGTCGTTCGGTGTCCACGTCATCGACGTCGTGCAGGACGCCACCGAGGGCCCCCGGATCCTCATCAGCGTCTCCGGACCGGCCGTCGACCGCACCGGCGTCGCCGAGGGCTTCTCCGGATCGCCGGTTCTGTGCGATGACGGCACCGGGACGCTGCGGACGATCGGGGCCGTCTCGGAGACGATCGGTGACTACGGAAACAAGGTCGCGCTGGCGACCCCAATCGAGCAGATGCTCGGCGAGCCGGTGTCGCCGCCGTCCGGAGCACCGCGACTGTCGATCCGGGGGCGGCCGCTGCTCGGTCCTCTCATGGTCGGGGGTCTCTCGCCGGCGCTCTCCACGCTCGTGGCGAGAGCCGGCCGGCGCGTCGGCCGGACCATCATCGCCACGCCCGCGTCGCCGGCCGTCGATTTCCCTGCGCAGAGCCTCGTGCCCGGCGCGTCGGTGTCGACGATGTACGCCACCGGCGGGATCTCGATCGGCGCCGTCGGGACGGTCACCTACCGGGACGGCAACACCGTTTATGCGTTCGGTCACCCGCTCGACGATGTGGGACGGCGATCGCTGATGCTCGGCGATGCCTACGTCTACTACGTCGTCAACAACCCGGAAGGGGTGCTCGCGACGAGCTACAAGCTCGCCGCGCCGGGACACGTGCTGGGGACGCTGACGAGCGACACTCCGAATGCGGTCATCGGCGGTGTCGGCGCGGGTCCGAGAGCGGTCCCGGTCGACGTGACCGCTCGTGATCTCGATACCGGGCGCCGGCTGACGCTCCACAGCGATGTCGCCGACGAGACGGATATCGGCAACCCGCTCGGTTCCTCGCTGGTGAGCACGGTGGCGCCGGTCGCCGTCGCCCAGGCCGCGACGGCGATCTACAACGGCACCCCCGCGGACGAGACCGGGCGAATGTGCCTGGCGGTGGCCGTGCGCGAGACCAAGGCTCCGCTGCGGTTCTGCAACCGCTACGTCAGCAGCCCGGCCTCGGGCGGGGCCGGTTCCCTGCCGCCGATGCTGGCACTGTTCGCTTCGACGGACGCGTCCAGCGCCTTCGCTCTCCTCGATGCGGAGTCGTTCGCCCAGCTCCACGTCACCCACGTCACGGCCACGCTCGACGCGCAGCGCGGACTGAAGCAGGCGACGATCGTCTCCGGCCATGCGCCCCGCCGCGTCCGGGCCGGGCAGCGCGTGACCATCCGCCTGACCGTCCGTCGGTACCGGGCGGCCCTGCGGACCATCTCCTTCCGCGTGCGGATCCCCGCGCAGGCGCACGGCCGCCTGGTCGCTCGGATCGGCGCCGCCAGCTCGCTGACGAGCGCCGATGCGCTCGCCAGCGCACTCATCTCGGCACTGTTCGGCGGCAGCGTCAGTTCGGGGCCAGACGGCTCAGGCGGTGCCATCAAGACGATCGCGGCGCTCCGCCGTCAGTTCGCCGGCGTCGGCCACTACGACGGGCTGCTCGTCCACTTTGGGCGGCGCAAGGCGCGCCATGCGTTCCGTGACCCGAGTCTGCTCGTGGCCGGTCAGGTCAAGCTCGTGTTCCGCGTCTCTAAGTGACCGCGGCGCCGCGGCGTGGGAGACGCCGCCGACGGTCGTGAGACCTACAGCCGGTTCTCGATCGAGAGCGGCGGCGCCTCGGCGTTACCGGCCTCCTGGACCTCGCTCTCCGGCTCGGCCTCGAGACCGAGTGCCTGCTGCAGCTCGCCTGACTGGTACATCTCCATGACGATGTCGCAGCCGCCGACGAGCTCGCCGTCGATGAACAGCTGAGGGATCGTCGGCCAGTTCGACAGCTCGGAGAGCTCCTGCCGAATCCGCGGGTCGGGAAGGATGTCGACGGCGGCGAACGGCTGACCGAGCGACTGCAGGACTGCGACCGTCCGGGCCGAGAAGCCACACGCCGGCTGATCCGGATTGCCCTTCATGAACAGAATCACCGGGTTCTCGTCGATGGCGCTCTGGATGGCGTCCCGCATCGGGTTATCGCTCATGTGTTGTCCTCGCTTTCGGAAGCTTGTGTCTGGATCGAAAGAGCATGGATTCGTCCACCAATCTCCGCTCCGAACACGTCGTAGACGAGCCGGTGCTGGGCGATCCGGGTCAGGCCCTGGAAAGCCGGCGAGCAGACCGTCGCGCTCCAGTGATGCCCGTCTCCGCTGACTTCGGCACGAGCGTCTGGAATCCCCGCCTCGATCCGCGCTTTAAGCTCCTCAGGGGTTACCGACATGCCCTCAAGCGTAGCGAGATGCTGTCGCTATACTGAATGAAGCAATGATCACTCTGACTGACAAAGGCGCGGAGAAGGTCCGGGAGTTCCTGTCGTCTCAGGCGGCTGTCAACGAGACCGCCGGACTGCGGGTCGGTGTCCGCGGCGGCGGCTGCTCGGGCTTCCAGTACGCGCTCGCGTTTGACGAGCAGCGGGATGACGACACCGTCTTCGAGGACAAGGGCATCCGCCTGCTCGTTGACCGTCCGAGCCTGCCGTACGTCAAGGGGTCCATCATCGACTTCGTCGACGGACTCCAGGGCGCGGGCTTCAAGGTCGAGAACCCGAACGTGATCGCGGCTTGCGGCTGCGGGTCGTCGTTCCGGGTCGCCGACGAGCAGGAAGTCTCCGCGGTCTAAGACCGACTGCCGCCCGGCGCCGCTTAGCGGACGCGGACGGTTGACGCGCGCTTCAGCCGCGGGTCGCGGCGTCAGACCGGCGTCGCCTCGAGCGAGCGCCACAGGTAGCGACACGCGAGCGTCCGGTGCGGCCGCCATGGCTCCGCGATCCGCTCGACCGTCGCGGCATCCGGCAGCGCGTCCAGGCCATAAAGGATCATCACGGCACGCCGGATCCCGAGGTCGCCGACGGCAACGACGTCCGGGCGCTGCAGGTGGAACATGAGGAACACCTGAGCGCTCCACATGCCGATCCCCTTGACCGTCGTCAGCTCGGCGATCACCTGCTCGTCTGAGAGCTCGTCGAGCCGCTCGAGGTCGAGCGACCCGTCACGCACGTGTTCGGCCAACGAGCGCAGATACCGCGTCTTGGCGCGGCTGAGGCCCGCGGCGACGCGCAGCGCGTCGGGATCGTCCGCGAGCACCTCCTCCGGCGTCGGAGGTCGCCCACCAAAGCGGTCGATCAGACGTGCGTAGATCGCGCGGGCGGCGGTCGTCGAGAGTTGCTGGCCGACGATCGACCGGACGAGTGCGCCGTAGTGGTCCGTCGGGAGCCCGGCGCGCTCGGTCTCCGAGCCCGTCAGGCCCGACGGCGTCGATGACGCGGGCGAGGACCGGGTCCGCCGCCCGGAGCGCGGCGACCGCGGCGGGGTTGGTGCTCACCGGCCGCAGACGGTTAGCCCACTAGCCGGCGCTCAGCGCCAGCGCGGCGCCGTCGAGCGCGCCGAGCGCACGCTCCACCGAGCACTGGATGCACGTGAAGGTTGGGGTGTCACGCAGCGTGTAGGAGCTCGACTCGGTCGTGCGCAGCCGCTGCACGAGGTCGAGGAAATCGCCCGGGTTGTCGGTCTCAAAGGCGACCACGAACTCCTGGTCGTCGAGCCCGAACGAATAGCTCGTGTTGAGGTCGATGGACGGGAACTCCCGACCGACGTTGATGTGCTCCTGCATGATCCGCCAGCGCTCCTCCGGCGATACCGAATACCACGCACGCGTCTTCACGAACGGGTAGACGAACAGGTACTTGCTGTGTCCGGGTCGAACTTCCAGGCGGGACTCGTTGGAGTACTCCGACGGCTTCGTCATCGCCAGATACGAGTACGGAATCGTGCACCATTTCATCAACCCGCTCTGGTTGAGGACCACGTGAAACTCGTGGATCCGCTCCAGATTCTGGGCCTGGCTCAGCAGCAGCATGTCCGCGTCGCCGCGGGTCCCGACGAGCGAGAAGGACCGGAGCAGATGACCGTCAGCGAAGTCCTCGCACGCAGCGAGAAATTCGCGCTTGTCAGCGGCCCGCTGCTCGTCGTCGAGCCGGCGCCACGCGGGGTCGACCTGCAGGAATGTGAACTTCACGAAGTGGCGTACGGGCACGTGAGGAATGATAGGCGAGCCGCCGAGGGCGCCCCTCATGCGCGAAACTCTGTGCTCCGGCTGGGTTAGGAGCTAGCATGACGGGTATGCGCATCGCGCTGGTTTCGCCGTACTCCTGGTCCTATCCCGGTGGCGTGACGAGGCACATTGGAGCGCTCGCCGAGCGTTTCCTGCAAGACGGACATTACGTCCGTGTGCTCGCGCCTTTTGACCCCCCGGGTCGCTTGAGCACGGCCCTGCACCGCGGTGCCCGCCCGCAGCCGATCGAATTGCCCGACTACGTCGTCTCGCTCGGTCGGACCGTCGGCTTCAAGGCCAATGGCGCGGTTTCGAACCTGTCGATCACGCCGCACGGCATTGCCACCCTGCAGCGCGAACTGCGGACCGGTGGCTTCGACGTCGTGCACGTCCACGAGCCGGTCGCCCCGATGCTCGGGTGGGTCGCCGCCGACTCGATCCGGCTCCCGCTCGTCGGCACCTTCCATTCGTATTCGAACAAGCGCCTGCCGAACACGGTCGGCAACCTGCTCGGCGCCCGCCGCGTGCTCAACCACCTCCATGTCCGCATCGCCGTTTCCGAGGCTGCCGCCTGGACGGGCCGGCGCTGGTTCGGCGGCGATTACCGCGTCATCCCCAACGGGGTGCATGTCGACCCTGAGCGAGCGACGCTGGCGGCGCTCCGTCCGGTCGACGACAAGCTCAAGATCGCGTTCGTCGGTCAGGCGGTCGAGCGCAAGGGACTGCCGATGCTGCTGCGCGCCTTCGAGGCGCTCCGCGAGCACATCCCGACCGAGCTCACCGTGATCGGGCCCACCGAGGCCGAGATCGCGCCGATGATGCTCGACCCTCGCGGCGTGCACGCGCTCGGCAAGGTCGACGAGGAGTGCAAGCAGCGCGTGCTCGAGGCGGCCGACGTGCTGTGCGCGCCGTCACTGGGCGGGGAGAGCTTCGGCATGGTCCTGACCGAGGCGTTCGCCGCCGGCACGCCGGTCGTCGCCTCGGACATCGCCGGCTACCGCGACGTCGTGCGCGACGGGGTCGATGGTCTGCTCGTCCCGGTCGCTGACGCCCAGGCGCTCGCCGAGGCGCTGCGTGACCTCTACGACGAGCCCCAGCGTCGCGCCGAGATGGCGCAGGCGGCGGCGGCCGACGTCGGGCGGTTCGCGTGGCCGCGGGTCGCCGAGCAGGTGATGTCCGCATATGAGGACGCAATCGCGATCCCCGCCCCGGCGCCCGGGCTCCAGCGCGTCGCCGTCAGCGTCGGTGCGCGATCGGCCGACCTGAAGCCGCGCGTACGCGCGAAGCGCCTGCCGTCGCTTGAACCGAAGCTGGAACGCCGCCGCAGCCCCGTCCTCGCGATGGCTCGCCGGCTCGCGCTCGCTGCCGTCTCGATCGGCGGCCTCGTGCTCGCGTGGCTGGCGCTGCAGAAGATCGGCATCCCGAACATCGCCACCGCGCTCATCAACTCGAGCCCGACGTTCGTCCTGCTCGGACTCGGCGTCATGTGCGGCGCCATGGTTTTGCGCGCCTTCTCGTGGCACGCGATTCTCCGCGCCGCGCTCCCGCGCGCCCGCGTTCGACTCTCCGATGCGATGCAGGGCACGTTCATCGGCGTGCTCATGTCCTCGACCCTGCCGGCCCGGCTCGGCGAGCCGTCCCGCGCGCTCGTCGTCGCCCGCCGCACCGGCCGGCCCCGAGAAAACCTCCCGGTCGTGCTCGGGACGCTCGTCTCCCAGACGCTGCTCAACATCGTCGCGCTCACGATCCTCGGCGCGGTCATGTTCTCCTCGGTCGACCTGTTCAGCGGCCATCAGAACGCGCTGCTGTTCGCGGCGATTGCGCCGGTGACACTGCTGATCATCGTGCTGCTCGCGCCGGTGCTGCTGCACGCCGGGGCCCGGGGCGTCGGCGGCCGGTTCTCCCGGCTGAACGAACTCCTCGCCCGCGCCCGCGGTGCGCTGGCCCGTGTCCGAGCGGGGCTGGTCGTGTTCCGCCGGCCGAAGCTCGGTGCGACCGCGGCCGTCGCGCAGCTCGGGGCGTGGGGCCTGCAGTGGATGTCGTGCTACCTGCTGCTCGTCGCGCTCGGCCTTGACCATCAGGCCGGGATCGCGGCCGCCGCCGCCGTCCTGTTCGCGGTCAACATCACGGCGGTCCTCCCGGCGACACCGGCGAACCTCGGCGTCTTCCAGGCGGCCTGCGTCGCAGTGCTCCACACCGGCTGGCACGTCGGCGTCGCCGACGCCGTCGCCTACGGCGTCATCCTCCAGGCCGTCGAGGTCGCAACCGCCGTCCTGATGGGCATGCCTGCCCTGCTCAAGGAGGGCATGTCCTGGCGTGAGGTCCGGCTGCGCGCGATGCACGCGGCGCCGGTCAAGCTGCCCGCGCGTCCGGCACGACCCGCGCGTCCGGCCCGACCCGGTACCCGCCGGGTCGCCGAGACGGTCAAGGCCGAGAGCTAAACGCCCGCCGGCTCGCGCAAGCTTGGTTCCGCTATCCGGAACCAATCTTGCGCGGCCGCAAGAAACCTCCCGCTATGCGGCGGAAACCTTGCGTCGCGTGCTGGTCACGTCGTTCGTCATCGCCACTTGACAGTCAAGTGACGTGGATCTACCGTTTGCGTACGCGTACGCAAACGAGGGAGGTCACGCACCATGGAGGCTCCAACGCTGTATCCGACGCTGCGCTACACCGACGCGCCCGCCGCGATCGATTTCCTGGAGCGAGCGTTCGGCTTCCGGCGTCTGAACGTCTATGAGAATCCGGACGGCACGATCGCCCACGCCGAGCTGGCGTTCGGCCCGTGCATCCTGATGCTCGGATCCGACCGCGACGACGCGCTGCGCGGACGCAAGGCCGGACAGGGCTGGATGTACGTCGCCGTCGACGACGCCGATGCCGCGTGCGAGCGCGCGCGGGCCGCGGGCGCCGAGATCGTGGCCGAGCTGAACGACACCGAGTATGGGTCGCGAGATTTCACCGCGCGGGACCCGGAGGGCAACGTGTGGAGCTTCGGGACGTACCGGCCGGCACCGGATACGGTGGCGGCGTCGGCGGAGGACCATAATCCCGCTGGGTGACCACCGAGCCTGGGCCATCGCCACGCCGCCGCGGCCGGCCGCCCCGCCTCTCACGCGAGGCGATCGTGGCGGCGGCCCGCGAGATCGTCGAGCGCGAGGGGATCGGCGCGCTGTCGATGCGGCGCGTCGCGACGGAGCTCGGTAGCTCCCCGATGGCGATCTATCGCCACATCCGCGACAAGGACGAGCTGCTCGTGCTGCTGCTCGACGCGCTGGCGCGTGAGGTGCCCCGTCCCGAGCTCTCACGCGACCCGCGCACACGGCTCGCCCAGGTGTCCCGGGCGATGCACGATGGACTCGCCGAGCACGCCTGGGTCGTCGAGGTCCTGGCTCAGGGCGACCTGATCGCGCCCTCGATCCTGTGGCTCGTCGAGGAGATCGTCGCTGGATTGATGACGTGCGGGCTCTCGCCGGCCGAAGCCGCGGACGGCTACCGGGCGATCTGGCAGTTCACGGTCGGCGAGCTGATGATCCGCCGGGGGGTCGCCCGGACGGCCGCGCTCGGGCGGATGCCGTTCGTCATCTCGGTGCTCACGAGCGTCGACCCGGACGAGCTGCCGGCCCTCGCTGCGGTCTCCGGCGAGTGGGCCGGGGCGCGTGAGCGGGACGGCTACGACATCGGCCTGGCGGCGCTGCTCGATGGTCTCATCGGTCGCGAAGTCGACCACAACCAGAACTGAGGTAAGCGGATGAGTCGTGGCGAAGTGAGGTACCTGCAGATTCCGTCGGATGATCCGGAGCGCTCGGCCGCGTTCTACGAAGGGGTCTTTGGCTGGGAGATCCGGCGTCGGGACGACGGCGCGACCGCCTTCGACGACACGTCCGGCCACGTCAGCGGTATGTGGGTGACCGGTCACCCAGTCTCGGCTGAACCGGGGCTGCTCGTCTACATCCGGGTCGATGACGTGCCGGCCGCGCTCGCGGCGATCGAGCGTCACGGGGGCGAGATCGTGATGCCGGCGACGCTCCAGAAGCCGGTCGAGGCGATCGCGACATTTCGGGATCCGGACGGGAACGTGCTCGGCGTGTTCCATGAGGGTCGCGAATAACGGCTTTCTGCAGCATCATTACAACGCTCCCTGGTGCTCAGGCCCCCGAACCGGGTAGCGTCTGCGTATGAGTTCGGACCCGATACAGAACCTCGTCGAGGAACTCGTCTCCCGCGCGGAGGCGCGTGAGACGCGGTGCGTCGCCCTGTCGGACCTCAGCGACGTCGTCCAGGAGTCCGAGCTGAGCGAGGACGACGCCCAAGCGGTTCAGGATCAGCTTGAAGAGCGCGGCCTCGAGGTGCGTGATGACTGCGGGCGCGAGGCGACCGACCGGACGCATTACGCCAACGGCGAGCTCGCCGTGCAGACGACCGATGCGATGTCACTGTTCCTCCAGGAGGTGCGCCGGCACCCGCTGCTCACCCGTGACGAGGAGACGGAGCTCGCCAAGCGGATCGAGCGCGGCGACCTTGCGGCCAAGGACCGGCTCGTCAACTCGAACCTCCGGCTGGTCATCTCCAACGCGCGCAAGTACCAGGGCAACGACATGCCGCTGCTCGACCTCATCCAGGAAGGGATCCTCGGGCTGATTCGCGCCACCGAGAAGTTCGACTATCGCAAGGGCTTCAAGTTCTCGACGTACGCGACCTTCTGGATCCGCGAGGCGATCCAGCGCGCCATCGCCAATCGGGCACGGACGATCCGCATCCCGGTGCACATCGGTCAGCGCGAGCGCAAGATCGGTCGCGTCGCCCAGGAGCTGACGAGCAAGCTCGGTCGCGAGCCGACGGACGAGGAGATCGCGGAGGCGGCCGAGCTCGAGGTCCGCGAGGTCCGCGAGACCCGCGACGCGGCCCGTGTCGTCACGAGCCTCGACCGGCCGGTCGGCGAGGAGGAGGACACGTCGCTCGGCGCGCTGCTCCCCAGCGAGGAGCGCGGTCCCGAGGAGGAGGTCGAGATCTCGCTCCGTGGGGATGCGTTGCGCCGTGCGCTCGAGCGGTTGCCCGAGCGCGAACGGGAGGTCGTGAAGCTCCGCTACGGGATCAACGGTGACGATCCGACCCCGCTCACCGAAACCGGTCGCCGATTGGGAATCTCCCAGGACGCGGTGCGTCGGATCGAGCGCCGCGCCCTGTCTGAGCTCGCCGAGAGTCGCGAACTCGAGGCGCTCCGCCCCGCGGCGTGAGCGTGTGATCTCCAGCGGTCGGGCATCCGCGGCGGCGCCGGCGTAGCCGCCCGCGGGCGACCGGCCGCTCAGGCTTCGGCCATCGCGGGCTCGTCCTCCGGGGACGAGTCCGCGGTGCCGTCCAGCGCGGGATCGGAGTCCGGCAGCGCCGCGAGACGGCTCGGGTCGCGATCGGTTCCCGCGATCAAGTCGTCGGCCGCCTGCTTGTCGGTCTTCGGCAGGAACCCCGACTTCATTCCGAAGTACACCGCCTGCGGGTGGTGCGCCACGATCGCGAGCGTCGACTGCTCCGGCTCGACGGCGTAGCCGCCGGACAGCCGCAGCCCGATCGACGGCGCGTCGAGCAGCCGGAACACCTTCTCGTGCTCGGACTGCTCCGGGCACGCGGGATAGCCCCAGCTGTACCGACGACCCTGGGTCGGCGTGAGTCCGAGATCGCTCCGTACGCGGGCGTGCAGCCACTCGGCCATGCCCTCGGCGGTCTGCACGCCGAGCCCGTGGACGAACAGCTGCTCGGCGAACTCGCCATCGGCCTCGAGCTTCGCCATCAGCTCGGTGACCTCCTCGCCGGCGGTGACGGCCTGCAGCGCGACGACGTCGGTCTCGCCGGACCCGATCCCGGCCGATAGAAGTCGGCGAGGCAGATCCGATCGTGCTTCGGCTGCCGCGGGAAGACTAGACGGTCTAGTTCTCGGGGGTGGGCGGGATCGAAATCCTCCGGATCCCAGATGATCAGCTCGTTGCCGTCCGAGTTGCACGGGAAGTAGCCGACCAGCGCCCGCGGATGCAGATAGGTCTGCTCGCGCCACATCCGCTCGAGCCGCGGCTGGAAGTCCTCGCGGAGCAGCTTCTCCCACTCCTCGCCCTTCACGCCCCGGCCGCCCCAGTGGAGCTTGAACAGCACGTGGGTGTCGAGGTGGTGGTAGACCTCATCCATCGGGACCTCGATCTCACGCGCGCCCCAGAACGGGGGCTCCGGGACCGGGTTCTCGGTGCTCACCGCGGAACGCACCGAGGCGTCCGTCGTCGGCGGGGCGTTATCGACCGGCGCCACTGGCGCGTCGCGGAGCTTGCGGGCCGCCTCACGCGTCTTGCCCACGAGCGCCGCACGCGCGTCGCCGTCGATGATCTGGTCCATCTTCGCGAGCCCCTCGAACGCGTCCTTGCAGTAGAACACGCCCGGCTCGTAGACCTCATCGGACTCGGTGCCGTTCGGATACAGGATCCGCAGGCCGAAGTTCCGGTTGATCGCGGCGCCACCGACGAGCACCGGGAAGTCGAGCCCGCGCTGATGGAGCTCCTGCACGCACGCCGGCATCTGCTTCGAGGTCGAGACGAGCAGCGCGCTCAGACCGATCGCCGTCGCCTTGTGCTCGACCGCGGCGTCGAGAATCGTCGAGATCGGGACCTGCTTGCCGAGGTCGACCACGGTGTAGCCGTTGTTCGTCAGGATCGTGTTGACGAGTGACTTGCCGATGTCGTGGACGTCGCCGAACACGGTGGCGACCACGACCGTGCCCTTCGTGTAGCCCTCGATCTTGTCGAGGTAGTGCTCGAGCTGGGCGACGGCGCGCTTCATCACCTCGGCCGACTGGAGCACGAACGGCAGGATCAGCTCGCCGGCGCCGAACTTGTCGCCGACCTCCTTCATCGCCGGCAGCAGCACGGTGTTGAGCGTGGGGACGGCGCCGATCTTCTCGACGCTGCGGTCGATCCACTCCTCAACGCCGTCCTTCTTTCGGCGGAGGATGTGGAAGTGGAGCGCCTCCTCGGGCTCCATCCCCGCGGTCGGGTCCTCCTTCGTCGCCTCCTCCTCCGGGCCCTTGGCCTCGAAATGGGCGATGAAGCGCTCGAGCGCATCCTCGCGCCGGTTGAACACGAGGTCGTCGGCGAGCTCGCGCTCATCTTCCGGGATCTCGGCGTACGGCGTGATGTGGTTCGGGTTGACCATCGCGAGGTCAAGTCCGGCCTCGACGCAGTGGTGCAGGAACACGCTGTTGAGGACGCTGCGGGCGGGCAGGCCGACGCCGAAGGAGACGTTGCTGACCCCGAGCGAGGTCTTGACGCCGGGGATGTGTTCCTTGATCGCCCGGATCCCCTCGATCGTCTCGACGGCGCTCGGCTTCCACTCGTCATCGCCGGTCGTGAGCGTGAACGTCAGGCAGTCGAAGATGAGGGCCTCGCGATCAAGGCCGTGCTCGTCACAGCACAGCTCGACGAGCCGCTCGGCGATCTCGAGTTTGCGCGCCCGCGTCTTCGCCATCCCGACCTCGTCGATCGTCAGCGCGATCAGGGCCGCGCCGTGGGCCGTCGCGATGGGGACGACCCGATCGAGCTTGTCGCGCCCGGCCTCGAGGTTGATCGAGTTCACGATCGCGCGTCCGGGGATCTGCTCGAGCGCCGTCTCGATCACGTCGGGCTCGGTCGAGTCGACCTGGATCGGGGCCGGCTGGGTGAGGCTGACGCGTTTGACGACCTGCCGCATCTGCTCGTCCTCGTCCTGGCGCTCGGTGAGCGCAACGCAGACGTCGAGCACGTGTGCCCCGCCGTTCACCTGATCCTCGGCGACCGTGACGAGGCCGTCGTAATCGTCGGCGAGAAGCATCTCCTTGGCCTTGCGCGAGCCCTGGGAGTTGACGCGCTCGCCGACGAGCGTCGGGCGCGGATCCTGGACGAGCGGCGTGGCGGCGATCATCGAGCTGACGTGGGCAGCACGCGGCGCCGGGCGCTCGGTCGGGACGTGGCCCTTGACCCGCTCGGCAATCGCGCGGATGTGATCCGGCGTCGTGCCGCAGCAGCCGCCGACGATTCCGACGCCGTAGCGCTCGACGAACTCCCCGAGCACCGCGGCGAGCGGCTCGGGCTCCTCCGGGAAGATCGTCTCGCCGTTCGGGCCCTGCAGCGGTAGACCGGCATTCGGGATGCAGTGGATCGGCTTGCTCGAGAACTCCCCGAGGAAGCGGATCGCGTCACGCATGTCCTCGGGACCGGTCGAGCAGTTCAGCCCGATGATGTCGATGCGGAGCCCCTCAAGCGTGGCCAGCACGGCGCTGATGTCCGTGCCGAGCAGCATCTTGCCGCCGTTGGGCAGCAGCGAAACGCTGCACTGGATCGGGAGCGTCCGGCCGGCGTCCTTGAACGCTTCGCGGGCACCGAAGACGGCCGCCTTGACCTCCAGGATGTCCTGGGCGGTCTCGATGATGATCAGGTCGGCGCCGCCCTTGACGAGGCCACGCGCCTGCTCGGCGAACACGGTGACGAGCTCGCGGAACGTGATCTGGCCCAGCGTCGGGTCATCGCTCGCCGGGAGGAACCCGGTCGGCCCGATCGAGCCCGCGACGAACCGGTGCTCGCCGGCCGCCTTGCGGGCGATCTCGGCCGCCTTGACGTTGATCTCCTCGGTGTGATCCGCAAGGCCCCACTCGTCCAGCTTCAACCGCGATGCCTGAAACGTGTCCGTCTCCAGCACCTCGGCGCCGGCGTCGAGCATCGAGCTGTGCACGCCCTCGATCACGTCGGGGCGGTTGAGGACGAGCACTTCGTGGCAGCGCCCGGGGAGGCCGTAGTCGTCCTCGAGGCTGAGGTCGTACATCTCGAGCGTGGCGCCCATGCCGCCGTCGTAGACGACGACGCGCTCACGGAGGGCGGAGAGGAGATCGCGCATTCCGACGATGGTACCGCAACCTTGACACGACTGTGGCAAGGTTCGCCGGTCGCCGGGTTCGTTTCCGTGGTGGTCGCCGGGCCTCATAGGCGCCATAGCACCCATACGGCCCGTCGACCCCGCGTCGAGAGGTGCCGGCTAGCGCGCCACGAGGCGCGAGAGCACGACCTGGGAGCGGGTGCGCTCGACGAGCCCGTCGCGCTGCAGTTCGATGATCACCCGCTCGAGGTCGGCGTTGTCCTGGGTGCGCACGCGCGCGATCGCGTCCGCTTCGCCGGTGACGCTCCACGCCTCGACCACCTCGGGATGACGGCGGAGCGTCGCCGCGACCGCGTCGAGTGGCGTCCCCGGCGCGAAGAACAACTCGATCAGGGCCTCGGTCTGATCGCCGAGCGCCGCGTGATCGACGACCGCCGTGAAGCCGCGGAGCGCGCCGGATGCGCGGAGCTTGTCGACCCGTCGTTTGACCGCCGGCGCGGACAGCGCGACCTGACGGGCGATCTCGTCGTACGTCCGCCTGCCGTCCTCGACGAGCAACACAAGAATCTGTCGATCAACCGCGTCCATACTTCAGATTCTTGCGCAGATTACATTGATTTCGGCATCGACAGACGCCGGAGCCACCGATACGCTGGATGTCATGACGCTCGCGAATGTGCTCTTCGACGAGGCGCACAGCGAGGCGTGGACGATCCGGTCCGAGCTGGCGGCGACGATGCAGCCGGCCCACCCCGGTGACTGTTCCTACGCGCTCGCTGCCGCCGCGCTCACCGCCGATGGTTTCACCGTGGCCTCGAACACGACGGGTCCGCTGACGGCGGATGCCCTCGCCGCCTGCGACGTGCTCGTGATCGCCCACCCGTCCGACGCTGCCTGGGAGCGGACGACCGGCAGTGGCTCGCCACGCCTGTCCGGCGAGGAGCTCGATGCGGTCGAGCGGTTCGTGCGCGACGGCGGCGGACTCGTCGTCCTCGGCGAGACCGAGCAGGAGAAGTACGGCAACAACCTCAACGAGCTCCTGGAACGTTTCGGGCTGCACCTGGAGAACGACACCGTCCAGGACTACGAGCACCATCACGGCGACGCCCCGAGCTGGATCCTCGCTGCCCTGCAGGACGGCGGGCGGGGACGCAGCGGCGACCTGCTCGCCCGCGTCAAGCAGGCGTGCCTGTACCGCACGACGACGGTCAGCTCGACGAACGGCGCGCGCGTCCTCGCGCGGACCTATCCGACGGCCTCGACCCCCGGCGCACCGCTGATCGTCGCCGCGGGCCACGGCGACGGCCGGATCGTCGTGCTCGGCGATTCCGACCTGTTCGGCGACGACTGCCTCAGCGACCTCGACCACCGCGCGCTGTGGCTCAACATCGTGCATTGGCTCGCGCGCCCGCAGGCGCCCGCGGACACCGCCCCGACCGAGGGCCCGGCGGCCGATCCGGCGTGGATCGAGCTTCGCGACGAGGTGAACGCGCTGGCGCGACTCCAGGCCCCCGACGGCGCGCTCGACGCCGACGCCGACGCGAGCGCCGCGGCCGCCCACCTGGAGCGGATCATTCCGGCGATCGAGACCCTTGTGCCGTACTTCCCGCACGACCGCGAGTACCTCGCCGCCGTCGTCGAGGACATCAGAGCGTGGCGGGACGGTGGGTACGCCAAGCCCGACTTCACGCGTTCCCTCGACGTGTTTCGTCCCGACCTGCAACGCATTGACGGTGTCGAGCACCTTGTCGTGTTCCCGATGTACAAGCAGAACGGCTCGCGCGATACGTGCTTCGAGGCGCTGCTCGTCAGCGTGCCATGGCCGGAGTGGATCGCCGAGCTCGAGCGGACGCGGTACGACAACAAGGCGTATGTCCCGGTCGAGCTGATCGATTGCAGCGACGGGTACCACAGCGAGTGCGCGGTTCTGTTCCCGGAGACGGTGTCGGTGGCGGATCGCCCGCCGAACCACTTCGGCGCGATCTTCTGTGACCGCGAAGCCGAGCGCCTGCGCCGAGTGGCCGGCGCCGCGAGCGACCTGCTCTCGCTCAACCTGCCGCCCGACGCGGCCCGGATGCTCGCGAGCCCGGAGGTCTCCCAGCAGGCGTACATCCTCTGGGACCTCATCCACGATCGGGCTCACAGCCACGGGGACCTGCCGTTCGACCCGTTCATGATCCGCCAGCGAGCGCCGTATTGGATGTACTCGCTCGAGGAGCTCCGTTGTGACCTCACCGCGTTCACTCAGGCGCTCGAGCTTGAGGCCGCCGGCGTCAGCTTCGCCCGCTACGTCCAGTACGCGATCCTGCTCGACCGCCTGATCCGCTTCCCGATCACCGGCCCCCGGGTGCGCAACTACGACGGGCTCGGCGGTCAGCTGTTGTTCGCCTATCTGCACAAGCACGGCTACCTGCACTGGACCGACAACCGGCTGACGATCGAGTGGGATCGCGTCGGCGACGGCGTCGCGGCGCTCCATGCCGAGGTGTACGAGCTGTACCGAACCGGGATCGATCGCACGAAGCTCCAGCACTGGACGGCGGCGCATGATCTGGTGGCGGCGAATGTCCCGCCCGCGGTGGGCTCGAAGTGGAGCGCCGGCGCCCGGGACTTCACCGACGTCGAGGATCCACGGCCATACGTCGATCTCGTGCTGGCCGACGAGTTCCCGCTGTCGATCTTCTACTCGTCGCTTCGCACTAAGCTCGCTGTGTGAGCGAGCGCGGCTTCGCCTCAGACAACTCCGCCACCGTCCACCCCGACGTGCTGGCGGCAATCGCCCGGGTCAACGTCGGGCATGCGTTCGGCTACGGCCACGACGACTACACGCAGCGGGTCGAGACCCGGTTTCAGGATCACTTCGGTCCGGACGCGAGGGCGTTCTTCGTCTTCAACGGGAGCGCCGCAAACGTGCTGTCGATGCGCGCCGCCTGCCGGCCGTGGGAGGCGGTGATCTGCGCCGAGAGCGCTCATATGAACGTCGACGAATGCGGTGCGCCCGAGGCGATCGCCGGAGTCAAGCTGCTGACCGTGCCCGCCGAGGACGGGAAGCTGACCCCGGAGCTCGTGGCGGGTCGGATTGCCCGCATCGGCGACGAGCACGCGGTCCAGCCACGCGTCGTCTCGATCACGCAGTGCACCGAGCTCGGTGCGCTGTACACGCGGGACGAGATGCGCGCGCTCGCCGACACCGCGCACGACGCCGGACTCCTGCTGCACATCGACGGCGCCCGGCTCAGCAATGCGGCCGTCGCGCTCGGGGTGCCGCTGCGGGCGATCACGACCGACATCGGCGCGGACATCCTGTCCTTCGGCGGTACCAAGAACGGGCTGCTCGGTGCCGAGGCGGTGGTCGCGCTGCGTCCGTCACTCGCTGACGGGTTTGAGTATCTGCGCAAGCAGACGCTCCAGCTCGGCTCGAAGATGCGCTTCCTGGCGGCCCAGTTCGATGCCCTGCTCACCGATGATCTATGGCGCCGGTGCGCCTCCCAGGCAAACGCGATGGCGGCCCGTCTCGCCGACGCGGTCGCTTCGGTTCCGGAGGTGACGATCACCCATCCCGTGGAGACGAACGTCGTGTTCGCACGGGTCGACCCGGCGGTGACGGCGGCGCTCCAGGAACGGTACGCGTTCTACGTGTGGGACGAAGCGGCCCACGAGGTGCGCTGGATGTGCTCGTGGGACACGACCGCCGAGGATGTCGACGCATTCGTGGGCGCGCTCCGCGACGCGGTTGGCGTTCGGGTGTGACCCGCAGAGTGCTTGCAATTTTGCAAGCACAGCGCTAAACTGCAAGCACACCCAACCACCCCAGGAGTCACCATGGCAACTTCGACAAAGCACAACGGTGCTGCGCCGTTTGACACCACATTCGAGCAGCTCCGGGAGTCCAGCGATCAGTTCGCGTCCTACGCTCGGAAGGCCGGAAACGCGTATCTCGACGGCTATGAGAAGGCCGTTGATCGTGCGATCGAGCTCGAGCTCAAGGTCGCCGGCATGACGCAGCAGGAGTGGCTGAAGAGCATGATCGAGACGCAGACGGAGTTCGCGCGCGAGCTTGCCAGCTCGTACACCACGACCGCCCGCAGCCTCCTGAAGTAAGTGTCCACCTCACCGCAGCCCGGCGCGTGCCGGGCTGCTCGTTGGACCGCCGGGGCGCTGTCGTGCGTTTCGGTCGCCTGGCTGGGGGTGCAACGTCTCCAGGAAGCCATCTAGGACACGAGTCGCACGATCGCGACGATCCCGACGACGACGATCACCGCGCGCAGGGCGACCTCGGGCAGTCGCCGACCCGCCCGTGCGCCGATCACGCCGCCGATCGTCGATCCGACCGCGATCAGCAGGGCGGCGAGCCACGCGACGTGGGCGGCGAACGCGAAGATGACGGCGGCGACGGCGTTCACGAGGCCGGCGAGCACGACCTTGAGCGCGTTGATCCGCTGGAGCTCGTCGTCGAGGGCGAGGCCGAGGATCGAGAGCAGCAGGATCCCCTGGGCGGCGCCGAAATAGCCGCCGTAGATCCCGCTCGCGAACACGCCGACGGTCGCCGCCGGACCGGCGTGAGCGTGCGCCGGGCGACGGTGGTGAGACAGCGCTCGGGACAGTTGCGGCTGGAAGACGATGAGCAGCAGCGCGATCGCGATGAACGCGGGCACGATCGCCTTGAAAGCTGAAGCCGGGAGCGTCAGCAGAAGGGTTGCGCCGACGATTCCGCCGAGCGCCGACGCGACGGCGAGCGGGATCGTCCGGCGGCGCTGGCCGCGCAGCTCGCGTCGGTAGCCGACGGCGCCGGACACCGAGCCGGGCACGAGTCCGATCGTGTTGGAGACGTTTGCGGTCACCGGGGCGTAGCCGAAGCCGAGGAGCACCGGGAACGTGATCAGGGTGCCGCTGCCGACGACCGTGTTGATCGTCCCGGCCGCGACTCCCGCGCCGAAGATGGCCAGTGCGTGCAGCGGTGTCACCGCGAGAACGCTACCCAGCGCCTGCGCGGACGACCGCCGGCCCAGGGCCGACCGCCCGAGCTCAGCGTGCGGTCCAGCCGTAGTCCATCGTCACCGGCACCCCGGTGAACGCGCGGCCGGCGGGCCCGGCGAGGAACGCCACGACCGCCGCGACCTCGTCCGGCTCGATCAGCTGCTTGACCGCGTGCGGGGCGAGGATCACCTGCTCGAGCACGTCGTCCTCGGACAGGCCATGGACTCGGGCCTGATCGGCGATCTGCTTCTCGACGAGCGGCGTGCGTACGTAGCCCGGACATACGGCGGCCGCGCTGATCCCGGCGTCGGCGCCCTCCAGCGCGAGCGTCTTGACCAGCCCCATGACGCCATGCTTCGCCGACACGTACGCAGCCTTGTACGGCGAGGCGACGAGACCGTGGACGGAGGCGATCACGATGAATCGTCCGCTGTCCGAATCGCGCAGTGCCGGCCAGGCATGCTTGGCGAGGTAGAACGGGCTGCTCAACAGCAGACCGACGATCGTCTGCCAGCGCTCGTCCGGAAACTCGTCGATCGGGGATACGTGCTGGATGCCGGCGTTTGGGACGACGACGTCAAGCCCCCCGAACCGATCGAGCGCGGCGGCGACGGCACGCGCGTTGGCGTCCGGATCCGTCAGGTCCGCCTCAAACGCGACCCCGGGACCGTCCGCGTCCGGTTTCAGGTCGACCGCGAGCACGCTCATCCCCTCCCGCTCGAGCCGCGCGGTGACCGCTCGGCCGATTCCGCTCGCGGCGCCCGTGACGAGCGCGGCACGCCCCTCAAGCGGACGGTCGGTCATGGCTTGCGCGTACCCGTTCGGCGCCCCGATGACGCACGTCCCACGGGGCTCGCGGCGACGAACGCCTCGTAGACCTCCCGCAGAGCCGCGCGCTGACGGTTCGTCAGCCGCGTGTCCGCCTTGATCGCATCGAGCACCGCGGTGTCGTGGTCGCCCTCGCCGGGTGGCGCCATCCCGGCCTGCTCGTACAACGTCTCGGCCGACACCTTCAGCGCGTTCGCGATCCCGTCGAGCACGTGCTCGGAGGGTGCACGCAGCCCCCGCTCGATCTGAGACAGGTACGGGTTCGAGATGCCGGCGAGGTCCGCGAACTGGCGCATCGACATCTCCGCCAGCTCTCGTTGATGGCGGATGATCTCGCCGAGGGAGGTCGCGCGGCGCGGAGCCATGGACGTGAGAATAGAGGCGCCCGAGAGCCTGCTACATGTCCGGGGCGCTGGTCCGCGGGGCACGGCTCATGATGCTGACCTCCGTGTCGGAACGCTGGTACGACTAGGCGCGCAGACGATCGACGAGGGCGCGGATGGGGGAGAGGAGGAACGCCAGCATCCCGAGCATCGCGGAGACGAATGCTGCAATCGTCATCACGACGGCGCCAAGCGCGCCGAACATGAGCCCGAGCGCGCCAAGGACGGCATGGACAAGGCCATCGCGGATTCCCCGCACGGTCCCCATGCTAGTGGGCCACTACCCGCGCCCTACGGCTGGTTCGCGTGCTCGAGCCGGTCGGAGCGGACGTCGTGGTGGCGCGCGTCCGCCACCGTCGGCGAAGGCACCACGATCACCGTCCGATCCGCGTGCTGCAAGACGGCATGGGAGACGCTGCCCATCAGCAGCGACTTCAGTCCCGTGAGGCCGCGGGAGCCCATCACGATGGCCCCGGCGTCGATCTCGTCGGCCTCGGCGAGGATCGCCGCGGAGATCGTCGTGTGCAGCGCTCGCGTTCGCGGCTGCGCGCTCAGCCCGGCTTCCGTGGCGAGGTCGGCGCCCTCGCGAGCGCGGTCGAGTGCGCTCTGGTACGACGCATCGTCGATCTCATCGATGTTGACCATTCCCGGTGCCAGGCCGAAGCCCGACGGGGTCCGCGCGAGGACGTCGACGAATGGCTCCCACACGGTGAGCACCGTCGTGGGATGTCCTTCCATCAGCTCGCCGGCATGCGCGATCGCAGAGCGGGAGTCCGGCGAGCCGTCGTAGCAGATGAGGATCATCGTGTCCGCGCTCATGCTGGATCTCCCTTCATGTTGGCGTACAGAGCGGCGACGTCGAGCGTCGAAAGGATGCCGGACGGATGACCGCTCGCGGCATCGAGCACGACGAGATGCGAGACGCCGTGCTCGGACATCAGCTGGGCCGCGTGCTGGACGGATTCGCCCGCCGAGACCGAGAGTGGCTCGGTGGCCGCGACCTCGAGTGCGGATGGCGCATTGCCGTTGGCAGCCGCCACGACGACATCGATGTCAGACACCACCGCAACGATCCGCCGGCCGTCGCCGTTCGTGATGGCGACCGCGTGGACGCGGTACTTGGCCATGATCGCCGCGACCTCGTCGAGCGGCGCGCTGCGGTCGCAGCTGAGGATGCCGTGATGCATGCAGTCGCCCACACGCACTTGTCTCAGATCAAAGGACATCAGATTTCCTCCCCGCTCGATATAGGGCTGCCTCGGGGTGCAGCTTCGCCCGCAACGCGCGCTCTTCTTCGCGTATGAGAGTGAGCGCCCGACGCACGTGAGGGTGGTCGGAGCGCAGGGACTTCTTCATCGCTCCCTGCATCGAAACGATGCGCTCCACCAGGACTCGGTGCTGAGCCCGCGATGCGTCCGTGCGTGCGATGCGTTGCATGGCCGTAGGTTCGCCGTCATTCCCCCAGGACGCATCCGTTTCGCCCCACCGAAGCTGGCCGGGAAACTACGGATGGGGTCGCTCGTGCTCGCCGGCGCGGCCGGGGTCGTCGCGTTCCGGCGCCGCGACATCCTGGGCGCGTAGCTCGCGCTGCTCCAGTTGCTGGCTGACGGCGCCGGCGACGATCGCCACGACCTCGTCAGGGTCGGAGGTCCGGTGCAGCAGCGAGAAGTCGTGAGGACCGATCCGGCCGGCGGGAAGCACGCTCCGCTCGAGCCACTCGATCAGCCCGTCCCACGTCCCGTCGCCGACGAGGATCACCGGGAAGTGGCGGATCGTCTGCGTCTGGATGAGCGTCAACGACTCGAACAGCTCATCGAGCGTCCCGAACCCGCCGGGGGCGATCACGAACGCGCTCGCGTAGCGCACGAACATGACCTTGCGGGCAAAGAAGTGGCGAAAGCGCAGTGAGACGTCGAGATAGGGGTTCTCCGCCTGTTCGCGGGGAAGCTCGATGTTGCAGCCGATCGACAGCGCCCCGGCATCACGGGCCCCGCGGTTGGCGGCCTCCATCAGCCCGCCACCACCGCCGGTGATGATCGCGTAGCCGCCCCGGCCGAGCGCGGCGGCGACGGCGCGGGTCAGGGCGTAGTCGGGGTGCTCGGGCGCGGTCCGGGCCGACCCGAACACGGTCACGGCGGGCCCGGCGTGCGACAGCCGCGAGAAACCCATGGCGAACTCACCGGCAATCTCCCGGATCCGTCGGGTCTCGGCCTCCCGTTCGCTCGCGGGCTCATCGCCAAGCCAGAGCAGCAGTTCCTCGTCGAAGGTCAGATCACGCGACGCGTCGGGTTCCATCGCTGCAGAGTACGAGCCGATAACGATTGACGTTTGCGGGAAAGCTAGAGTCCCGACCTATGACAACCGACCCCGCCCAGTCTGCGCCGTCCGAGGTCCTGATCGCCGGTGGCGGTGTCGCCGCGCTCGAGGCGCTGCTCGCGCTGCGCGATCTCGCCGGCGACCGCGCTCGTCTCACGCTGCTCGCGCCGAACTCCGAATTCGTCTACCGGCCGATGACCGTACGCGAGCCGTTCTCCTACGGCGCCGCGCAGCGCTTCCCGCTGGAGAGGATCCTCGCCGATGCGGCGGCGCGCCGGATCGACGACGTGCTCGTGTCGGTCGACCCGGGCGCGCGCACGGTGCGCACCGGCGCCGGCGGCGAACACCGCTACGACGCGCTCGTCATCGCGCTTGGCGCCACGATCAAGCCGCGCTACGAGCACGCCATCACCATCGATGACCGCCGCATCGACGACCTGCTCCATGGGCTGATCCAGGATGTCGAGGGGGGCTACGTCAAGCGGCTGGCGATTGTTGTGCCGCCACGCATGGGCTGGCAGCTCCCGGTGTATGAGCTCGCGCTGATGACCGCCACCCGAGCCCAAGACGCGAACATCGAGATGGAGATCACGATTCTTACGCCCGAGGATGCGCCGCTCACGTTGTTCGGCGAAGGCGCCAGCCGGACGGTCCAGGCTCTGCTGGATGAGCAAGGGATCGACGTCATCACCTCGGCGTACTGCGAGATCCCGCGCACCGGGCATATCGAGATCAGCCCCGGCGATCGAAGCCTCACCGTCGATCGCGTGATCGCGTTGCCCGAGCTCGTCGGTCCAGCGCTGCCCGGCGTTCCGGAGGCGGAGAACGGCTTCATCCCGGTCGACGACCACTGCCGCATCCGCGGCCTCGAGCACGAGTACGCCGCCGGGGACTCGATCGACTTCGCGGTCAAGCACGGTGGTCTCGCCTCGCAGGAGGCGGATACGGCGGCACGCGCGATCGCCGCCGAGCTCGGTGCGCCGGTGACGGCGACTCCGTTCGAGCCCATCGTCCACGGGATGCTCCTCACGGGCGGCAAGCCGCTGTACCTCAGTGCCGAGATCACCGGCGGTCATGGATTCACCTCATCGATCGGCGATGAACCTCTGATCCAGCCGCCGGCCAAGATCGTCGCCCGCTACCTCGCGCCCTACCTCGAACAGCGCACTCAGGCGGTCTGACCGCGGGGTTCGGTCGGGGCGAACGCCGCGTCCACAGTGTCCAGCATGTCGAGGTGTCGCTCGATTCCCGCCAGGCGCAACGCGTCGAACACGGGCGACTCCTTGGGGACGACGATGGCGAGACGCAGCCCGCGGGCACTGACGCTCTCTCGCAGCCGATAGAGCAGGTGGATGCCGGCGCTGTCGAGGTAGTCGATCCGGCTGAGATCGAGCACGAGTCCCTGCGCGTCATTGGGCGTCTTGTCGGCGAGCGCCCTGGCGAGCTCCGCGGCGTTTGACATGTCGATCTCACCGACGACGGCCGCGACGACGTAGCCGTCACGGGTGCTGAACTGCAGATCGGCGAGCCTCATCGGTCGAGCATCCGTCGCATCACGATCTCCGTTCCATCCGAGGTCGAGGACACGCGCACGGTGTCCATCGCGGCCTCGATGATCGTCAGGCCACGACCGCGGTTGCGTCCGCGCGGCGCCCGCCACCGCCCGGTGTCCCGGACGGCCACGATCACCTCGGCGCCCTCGGTCCGCGCCCGCACGCGGAACACGTGCGGAGCGGGCGAGTAGGCATGTTCGACGGCGTTCGCGCACGCCTCGCTGACCGCCATCGTCATCTCGACGATCTCGCTGCTGCCGGCGCCCCGGTCCCGCAGCCAGCGCCGCATGAGGCGCCGAACGTGAGCGAGGACGCTCGGCACGGCGGGCAGCTCGAGCTCGAGCTCCGCCGGGATCGGCTGGTTGTGCAGCGCGACGATTGCGATGTCGTCGCGGGGACCGTCGGCGCCGCCGAGCGATCCGATCGCGGCCAGACACGCCTCCTCCGCGGATCCGACCCCGGCGAGCACTTCGAGCAGCTCGTCAAGCCCGTCGTTCAGCGGTTGGCCGCGCCGTTCCACGAGCCCGTCGGTGTACATCACGAGCAGCTCGTCGGCCTCCAGGCGCAGCTCGTGTTCGTGACAGGTGCCGTACGGATACGCGCCGAGAGGTGCGCATGGAGGGACCTCCAGCAGGCGGGTCCTGTCCGCGGCCACGATCACCGGCGGGACGTGTCCGGCGCTGGCGAAGCGCAGGACTCCCGTATCGGGGTCGAACACGCCATAGGCGGCCGTCGCCATCGAACCCAGGCCGGCGCTCTGAACGAACCGATCGACGAGCTCGAGTGTCCGTCCCGCTCCGTGGCCTTCCTGCGCGTAGGCCCGCAGGGCCGTCCGCATCTGCCCCATCAGCGCTGCTGCCTGGATCCCGTGACCAACGACGTCGCCGATAGCGACCCCGAGCAGTCCGCGCGGCAGCTCGATCACGTCGTACCAGTCGCCGCCGACCTCGGCGCGCGCGGCGAGGTACCGGGCGGCGACCGAGACGCCCGCGATTCTCGGGAGCTGGCGGGGCAACAGGCTGCGCTGGAGCAGGACGGCGACCTCGTGCTCACGCTCCAGCTCGGCCACGAGCCCGGCACGCTCGATCGCCGGGGCGGCCCGGGCGGCAGCCAGCTGGAGCACGGCGAGATCCTTCTGGCCGAACGTGCGCGGCGTGATCGAACCGACGTGAAGCACGCCGATCAGCTCGCCCTCGACGATCAGCGGGACGCCGAGCAGCGAGCGGATTCCCTTCTCCCGCAGGATCGGGTTGTGAATGTCCGCATGGTCGACGTCGGCCACGAAGATGGCGACGCGCTCCGCGGCGATCCGCCCCGCGAAACCCTTGCCGAGGGGGACCCGCACGCCCTGCTCGACCTCGTCCTCGATGCCGCTGGCGGCGCGAGCGACCAGCTCATCGGTCGCTGCGTCGTGGAGGAGGATCGCCACCGTGTCGACGCTCAGGGTCTGGCGGACGCGCACGAGCAGTTCCTCGAGCAAGGCGTCGAGGCTGAGCTCGGAGAGCGTCGGGTCACTCAGGCGGTTGAGATTGCGGACCTGCTCGGAGGGTGCGGCCACCGAGCCGGCCGGACGCAGCACGATCTGACCGTGACCGGGCTCGGGCGTCTGTCACGTCGACCTGCGGGGATCCGGGCGTCATCGCTCCTTAGAGTCTTCCGTGTCCATTGGCAAAAGCAAGCCCGGGCTAACACCTGGCTGACGGACGGCCTCTTACAACGTCCAGTAATGACCGACGTGTGCGGAGACGCGTGAGGTGAGCAGCGGGTCGGGCGCGATCGAGTCCGCCTCGCCGTCGCCGCCGAGGGCTCTGATCGTCGCCAGGACCGAGCGCGCGAGCGCCGGTGGGTCGTAGCCGCCCTCGAGCACCGCTCCGACCGGTGCCCGCACCTCGCGGGCGGCGTCGCGGATGTGCCGTGCCATCTCGGCGAACGACTGCTCGTCAAGCCGGCAGTCGCCGAGCGGATCGGCCCGGTGGGCGTCGAAGCCGGCCGAGATGAGCACCAGCTGCGGGGCGTATTCGAGCAGGACGGGGACGACGACGTACTCGATCAGCGACACCCACACTTCCTCGTCGGACCCGGCGGGGACCGGCGCGTTGATCGTGTAGCCGAGCCCGTCGCCGGCGCCGGCGTCGCTGAGAGCGCCGGTGCCCGGGAACAGGCCGCTCTGGTGGATGCTGGCGAACAGCACGTCTCCACGCCGGCGGAACACGTCGGCGGTGCCGTTGCCGTGATGGACGTCCCAGTCGACGATCATCACCCGCTTGCAGTCGAGCTCCCGGACCGCCAGCTCGGCGGCGACGGCGACGTTGTTGAACAGGCAGAAGCCCATCGCCCCGTCGGCGAGCGCATGATGGCCCGAGGGGCGCACGGCGCAGAACCCCCGGTCGTCCTCGCCGGCGAGCAGCGCGCGGGTCATCGCGCAGGCGCCGCCCACCGCGTGCAGGGCCGCGTGATAGGACGGTTCACCCACGAACGTGTCGGAATCGATCTGGCCGCCGCCCTTCAGGCATAGATCTCGGATGAAGGCGATGTGCTCGGGGGTGTGAACGAGGCCGAGTTCGGCCTCCGTCGCCTCCGGTGCGCGACGGCGAGTGCACCCGGGCCAGCCCGCGTGCCCCATCGCCGCCTGCAACGCCTCCATGCGCTCAGGCGTGTCGGGATGCTCCGGCGCCAGCAGGCTCGGATCGTGCTCGAGCGAGGACGGGTGGTGGTAGAACAGCACGCGCTAGTTTCCGTGAGGGGCCACTCCTCAGAACCCTATTGCTACCTGGCTGTGGACAACTACGCGATTGCGCGGGTAGTCGATCCGGTGACCGCGGCCCATAGCGAGTCCTACGCTGGCTTCGTGACCAGGCTGCAAGGAGTGCATCATCGCTCGAAGATCCTCATCGCCGGTGGTGGCGTCGCCGGTCTTGAGGCCCTGCTCGCACTCCGGGCGCAGCTCGGCGGGACGGTCGAGATCGAGGTCCTGAGCGCCGAGCCTGAGTTTCGCTACCGGCCGATCGCGGTCGCCGAGCCGTTCGGGCTCGGCGAGGTGCGCCGACTCGACCTGGCCGCGATCACGAACGAGCACGATGCGCATCTTCGGCTCGCCTCGGTGACCGCAGTCGATGCGTCGGCTCGCACGCTGCGGACGAGCGAGGGCGAGACGCTGCACTACGACCTCTTGATCGTCGCGGTCGGGGCCCGGCAGTGGCCCGTGATCGAAGGTGGCCTCATGTTCGGGGGCGGCGGCGATCGCAAGGCGCTTCAGGCCCTCATGCACGACGTCGAGAGTGGCGTCGTGAGCAAGCTCGCGTTCGCGGCGCCGGCACCGGTCGGCTGGCTGCTCCCGCTGTACGAGCTCGCGCTGTTCACCGCAGCATGGGCCGCCGAGCGCGACATCGCCGGACTCGAGATCTCGGTGCTCACGCACGAGTCACGCCCGCTCGAGGCGTTCGGAGCCGGGGTCTCCGAGACCGTCGAGGGACTGCTCGAGGAGGCAGGGATCAAACTGCTCACCGGGCGGGTGGCTCGCGGGTTCGACGGACAGCGAGTCGTGCTTCGCGGCGCTCATCCGTACCGTGCGGACGCGGTCATCGCCCTTCCGGGGCTTGATGGTCCCCGGCTCCATGGGCTCCCTCAGGACGAACACGGCTTCATACCGATCGACGTGCACTGCGCGGTCAAGGACGTCGAGTGCGTGTGGGCCGCCGGGGACGCCACCGCATTTCCGATCAAGCAGGGCGGAATCGCCGCCCAGCAGGCGGATGCCGCCGCGTCGGCAATCGCGGCCACGCTCGGCGCCGTCGATCACGCCGAGCCGTTCCGTCCGGTCCTGCGTGGCATGCTGCTCACCGGCTCCGAGCCACGCTACCTGCGCGCGGTCGCCGGCGAGACCGAGGTGTCGTTCCAGCCACTGTGGTGGCCGCCAAGCAAGATCGCGGGTCGGTATCTCTCGGGGTACCTCGCCGACGCAGGCCACGCGGGCCTCCTCCATCACGATGAGCTCGTCGACCGGCATGTCGGCGAGGAGTCACAATCCGAGGCGGACGCCGTCGAAGACGAGCACGAGGCCGTGGAACTGCTGCTCGAGCTCGCCGACGCGAACGCCAAGCGCGGCTCCTACGACTTCGCACTGAAGTGTCTGGAGGCCGCCGAGGACGTCGGCGGACCGCTGCCGGCGACTCGCCAGGCCGACCGCCACGCCTGGTCCGGCCTACGTCGGCGCTGACCCTCACTCGTCCGCGATTGCGGACCCGGCCGCCGCGCCCGTCCCAGTAGTTCGGAGAAGCGCCGATCGGTAGTCAGCGCGTACGTCGCGGCGTGGTCTGAGCCGATGGCGAATCCGCAGTTTCGGAGCACGATGTGGCCATAGAACCATGACACCGCACCTGCGGAAGACACTGCGCCATGAGGTGACGCACTGATGCTCGCCTCGGCGACCCATACGACGACGGCGCAGGCTTCGGCCGGCGCCGCCCGCCACCCCGAACCGCGGCTGTACGTCGGCTCGGAGGTCGGCGTGCTGCGGCGCGTGATACTGCACCGCCCCGACCTCGAGCTGCGTCGGCTCACGCCGACGAACAAGGACGGCCTGCTGTTCGACGACGTCCTGTGGGTGAGACGGGCGCGTCAGGAGCACGACGCGTTCGCCGATGCGCTCGTCGAGCGCGGAGTCGAGGTCCTCTACCTCCAGGAACTGCTCGCCGAGACCCTCGGCATCGACGAGGCCCGGGAATCCGTATTGGCCCAGACGATCGCCGCGGCGTCGCTCGGGCCGCGACTGGGCCCGAGCGTGCAGGAGTGGCTCGCGTCGCTTGACTCTCACGAGCTGGCCCGCTGGCTGATCGGCGGAATCGCGTTCAGCGAGCTGCCGTTCCACACCGATGCGCTCCCGGCGCGTGTCGCCGAGCTGGACACGTTCGTGCTCGCGCCGCTGCCCAACCATCTCTTCACCCGCGACACTTCCGCCTGGGTCTACGACGGCGTCTCCATCCACGCGATGGCGATGCCCGCGCGGCGGCGTGAGTCGATCCACCTGGACGCGATCTACCGCGCCCACCCGAAGTTCGCCCGGGTGCCACACCACGTGTGGAGCGACGAGTTCGGCGGGCCCGCCGACCTGGAGGGCGGCGACATCCTGGTGATCGGCAACGGCTGCGTGCTCATCGGCATGGGCGAGCGCACCCGCCCCGCAGCCGTCGAGCACTACGCCGCGCGGTTGTTCGCGGCGGGGACCGCCTCGCAGGTGATCGCCGTCGTGCTCCCGGCACAGCGCTCGAGCATGCATCTCGACACCGTGATGACGATGGTCGATCACGATGCGTTCACGATCTACCCGGAGCTGCGCAGCACGCTCGTCGGCTACAGCCTCCGTCCCGGGGCCGGCGGCGTCACCGTCGAGCGTGAGGACGATCTGTTCGGCGCCGTCGCTCGTGCCCTTCAGGTCGACGGGCTGCGGCTGTTCGAGACCGGCGGCGACCGGTACGAGTCGCAACGCGAGCAGTGGGACGACGGCAACAACGTGCTCGCGCTCGCGCCGGGCGTCGTCGTCGCCTACGAGCGCAACGTCGATACCAATACCCGGCTGCGCCACGCCGGCATCGAGGTCATCACGATTGCGGGCGCCGAGCTCGGCCGCGGCCGTGGGGGCCCTCGCTGCATGTCCTGTCCGATCGAGCGCGACGCGCTCAGCAACGCCTAAGGAAGGGAGCACGATGCTCGTCGTCGCAGCACTCGGGGGCAACGCCTTGCTCCGTCGTGGCGAACCGGCGGACGCCGAGTGTCAACGTCGCAACATCGACATCGCGGTCACGGCTCTTGTCGAGATCGCGAACGAGCACCAACTCATCGTGACCCATGGCAACGGCCCGCAGGTCGGTCTCCTGGCGCTGCAGTCCGAGGCGTACGCCGACGTGACCCCGTACCCGCTCGACGTCCTCGGCGCGGAGTCGGAGGGCATGATCGGCTACCTCCTTGAGCAGGGGCTGGAGAACCAGCTCGGATACGGCCGCGCGGCGACGCTGCTCACCCAGGTCATCGTCGATCCGGCGGATCCCGCGTTTACCGCTCCGACGAAGTTCGTCGGGCCCGTCTACGAGCGCGCCGAGGCCGAGCGGCTCGCGGCGGCGCGCGGCTGGCAGATCGCCCCGGACGGGGCGAAATGGCGTCGCGTCGTGCCCTCGCCCGAGCCCCAGCGGATCGTCGAGCTCGAGGCGATCGCCACGCTGATCGCGGCCGACCTGATCGTCGTCTGTGTCGGCGGGGGCGGCGTGCCGGTGGTGATCGATGAGCACGGTGGACTGCACGGCGTCGAGGCCGTGATCGACAAGGACCTCGCAGCCGCGATGCTCGCCACCGAGCTCGGCGCTGATGCGCTCCTGCTGTTGACCGACGTCTCCGGGGTTCAGACCGGATGGGGCACGCCGTCGGCCCGTGACATCCGGTCGGTGACCGCCGGCGAGCTGACCGCGCTCCGCCTCCCCGCCGGATCGATGGGTCCGAAGGCGACGGCCGCCGCCCGGTTCGCCGCCGGGCAGGGCGGCTTCGCCGCGATCGGCGCGCTCGCGGATGCCGGCGCAATCCTGGAAGGTCGCGCCGGGACCCGCGTGGTCGGCGATGACGGGGGCAGCGCCGTGTCGTTCGATCTGCACCAAGCCACAAGATGAGCAAGGAGTTCTCAATGTCCACTGCGATTCAGAATCCACAGGGCGCGGCCGCTGAGCCGCGTCGGAGCTTCTCCCACGTCGCGGTCGGCATTGACGGCTTCGACGAAGGCCATGACGCCGCCGCCCTCGGCTCGGCGCTGGCAACCGCGACCGGGGCGGAGGTTCTGCTCGCGGCGGTGGTCCTCGATCCCCTCGTCGTCCTGCCGGAGGAGCTGAACCTCTCAGCCCTGCGCAAGGAGGCCGAGAAGGCGACCCGCGACGTGCGTGATGAGTTCGCTCCCGGGGCGCGGGTGGTCGTCGAGAGCGATCTGTTCGTCGCGCGTGGCCTTGAGCGGATCGTCCGCCGTGAGCATCGCGACCTGCTCGTCGTCGGCTCGAGCCGCCACGGACACGAGAACGAGGTCATGATCGGGCGCTGCACGCGGCAGCTGCTCCACGACGCCGAATGCGCGCTCGCCGTCGCTCCGCGCGGCTATCGCAGCCAGACGCACGGGATCAAGCGCATCGCCGTCGGCTACGACGGCGGCCCGGAGGCGGCCGAGGCGCTCGCGCTCGGCGCGGGCATCGCTGCCGCGGCCGGCGGTGAACTCGTCGTCTGCGGTGTCGTCGATGATCGGGCGCGACCGTTCGGCTGGTCCCGGCTCGGCACCGGCGCCGTGATCGTCCCGGCGCTCGGCTGGGAGGCGATCGGAAGTGCGGGCGCGAACACCGACTGGGAGAAGGTGGTCGAGTCGGCAACCGAGGCGCTCGGCGAGCACCTCACGGCGGCGACGGGTGGTCTTGGGGTGCAGGCACGCGCCGAGGTGCGGCGCGGGCGGGCCGCGGCGGTCCTGATGGACATCGGACACGATGCGGACCTGATCATCATCGGCTCGCGCCGGTGGGGGCCGGTGGCCCGGCTGCTGCTCGGCAGCACCGGTGAGGCGCTGCTGCACGGCGCGACCTGCCCGGTGCTCGTCGTACCGCGCCCGGCCGACTAACGCCCGGTTTCGTCGAGCCGGCGATCGAGGAGGTCGGCCAGGTCCTGGAGGATCCGGCCGACCGGCCGATCGCTGCGCACGAGCAGATGCCGCTCGGCGGGGACCTCGTCGAGCGCCTGCCAGCGCTGCGCCTCGCGCAGCACGACCTCGAGCGACGCGTCGGAGACGCGATGAGGGTCACGCTCACGCTCGCCGGCGCGCCGGCGCAGGACGTCCACCGGCACGACGCACTCCACGAACACGACCCGCGCCGCCTCATCGAACGCGTCCGCGAACGCCTGCCGGTCGGCCCGGCGACGGAACGTCGCGTCAACGATGGCTCCGCCGTCCCGTTGGATGGCGTGGAGCGCTCGGTCACCGAGTTCGGCATACGTGGCCCGACTGATCGTCTCGTCATACACCGGGGCCGGCGCGCGCGCTGTCGGCGCCACCCCGGCGTGGGCTTTGCGCACGAGATCCGAGCTGATCCGCGGGAGCCCTGCCCTCTCGGCGAGCGCCGCGGCCAGCGTCGACTTGCCGCTCGCCGGGACGCCGCAGACGATGATCGCGAGGGGGAGCCGGGCGCGCCACGCAAACCGCTCGGCGAGTCCGATGAGCTCCCGCGCCTGAGCCTCCGCGTGGCCGTGCTCCGCGGAGCCGGGCGGATGCTGCCCCGCCCTGACGAGAAGCACCTTGGCGCGGATGAGCGCGCGATGCACCGCGAAGAACGCGACGAGCGCATCAGGCCCCGTGTCACCGCCGGCGGCGCGGTACTCGGCGAGCAGCACGTCGGCAAACCGCTCGCCTCCGAGCGCGGTCAGGTCCATGACGAGGAACGCGAGATCGTCCGCCACATCCAACGTACGGAGGGCGAGGTCGAACTCGACGCAGTCGACAACGCTCATCTCATCTGGTTCGAGCACCACATGCTCGGCGCGCAGATCGCCATGACACTCCCGCACGAGGCCGGCTCTGGCACGCGCGTCGAACAGCTCCTCGTGGGTGCGGGCGAACTCCGAGATGAAATGGCCGAGGGCGTGGATGCGCGTCCGCTCGGCGCGCAACTCCGCGAGCTCGAGCAGTTCCTGGAGGTTGCGCATCACCTCGAGCTCGATCCACCGCGCTCCGGCGGCTGGCATCGGGGGACAGGCGTCGTGGAAACGCTGCAGGCGCCCGGCGAGTTCGACGATCTGCGGCGCGCGCAGTTCGCCGCGCTCGAGCGTCGCCGCCAGGGTCGCGGCCTCGTCGTAGCGGCGCATCTCAACGAGATAGTCGATCGCTCGCTGGTCCTCAGGTGGCGTCAGCTCGCCATCAGCTGAGACACCGCGCACGCCGAAATAGACGCTGGGCGCGAGCCGCCGGCCCAGCCGGATCTCCGCCTCGCACATCTCCCGTCGCCGGGCCGGAGTGCCGTAATCGAGGAACGGCAGCACGATCGGCTTCTTACGCTTCAGCGCGCGGTCGCCGGCCAGGAAGACGACCGAGATGTGCGTTTCACGCATCTCGACCGGCGCGCCGAACTCCCGCTCCAGCGCGGCACGGAGGCGAGTGTCGCGCGGTGGGACACCGGCTTCGTCGGGTTCGGCCACGGGCAGCTGTGAGAGTATCCGCGCGTGACCTCGCTGGGCGACGTCGACCTCTCCCAGAAGCTCTCAAAGGACGAAGGTCTCGCCCGCCTCGGGACGCTGCAGCATCGCATGCTTGCCCTGCGCCTCCAGCTCGCCGGTTTGATCGGCGAGAAGCGCCTGGGCCCGCCGGTGTGCCTCCTGTTTGAGGGGTGGGACGCTTCGGGCAAGGGCGGCGCCATCCGGCGGCTCACCGCACCGCTCGACCCGCGTCATGTCCGGGTCGAAAGCTTCGCGGCGCCGAACGAACGGGAGAAGCGCCATCACTTCCTGTGGCGGTTCTGGCCGGTGCTCCCGGGGTGGGGCGGGATGGTGGTGCTCGACCGCTCGTGGTACGGCCGGGTGCTCGTCGAGCGTGTTGAGGGCTTTGCCACCGAGCCGGAGTGGCGGCGGGCCTACGACGAGGTTGTCGCCTTCGAGAGCACTCTCGCCGGGGAGGGGATGGTGCTGGTGAAGTTCTGGATGCACATCTCCGAGGCCGAGCAGTTGCGCCGGTACCGGGCGCGTGAGCGCGACCCGCTCAAGCGCTGGAAGCTGACCGATGAGGACTGGCGCAATCTCGCCCACCGGGCGTCGTACGAGCGGGCCGCCGAGGAGATGCTGAATCGGACCGATCACGACCTGTCTCCATGGCGGCTGATCGCCGCCGAGAACAAACCGTTCGCTCGGGTCGCGGTCTGTGAGGCGGCGATCGGCGCGATCGAACGGGGTCTGCGCGCGGCGGGCCAGGAGCCGCTCGCCGTCGCGGCAGCGTTGTAGCCGTGGGCCGGCGGTCAGGCAGCTTCGCGAGGGGCGTCGGGCCGGTCGAGCAGAAGCCGCTCGTCGAACTCAAACCCGGCCTCCAGCGCGCGGCGGAACGGGCACGTGTTGGCCACCCGCTCGAGCCGCTTCACCTGGTCGGCGGTCAGCGACTCCGGGAGATGCACGTCGATCGTGCAATGACGGGGGACCGCCTCCGGGTCGTAGTCGACCGTCACCTCGACCTCGCTGAGTGGCCAGCCCTTCGTCCGAGCGTACATCGAGATCGTCGTCGAGATGCACGACGCGAGCGCGGCGGGCAGCAACTCGTGCGGGGCGGGCCCGACATCAGTTCCTCCCAAACGACTCGGCTCGTCGGTCACGATAACGTGACGACCGTTGACATCGACTGACGCCCTCAGCGCTCCGTGCTCGCTTCGTGCCACCGCAGTGAGTCCCATGGGTTTGAGGGTAGGGGCGCTCCGGCTGCGGCGTATCCGCACGGGGCACGCGATCTAATCCGTAACAACACCCGATGGGAATGACCCCTCCGGACGCTGACACAACCGACATGAGCGCGAGCCCGACCTATCCGCGTGAGCGGGAGGCAGATGTCGTGCTGCGCGACGGGTCGACGGTTCGCGTCCGTCCGATACGCGCCGACGACAAGCCGCAGATGCGCGAGTTCCTGGAAGCTCTCTCGCCGGAGTCGATCGGGTTCCGCTTCTTCGGAGCGCCGTCGCTGACCTGGGTGATGAAGTGGTCGCTCGACGTCGACTACGCGGACAGGTTTGCGCTGGTGGCGGTCAGCGGCGAGTCGATCATCGCCCACGCGGCCTACATCCGCACCCGCGACGACCGGGCCGAGGTGGCGTTCCTCGTCGCCGACGCGTGGCAGGGGCACGGGATCGCGACGATCCTGCTCGCCCATCTCGCGAGCATCGCCCAGATGCACGGCATCACCACCTTCACCGCCGAGGTGCTGCCGCACAACCACCGGATGATCGACGTGTTCCGGCAGAGCGGCTTCCCGGTCGACCTGCACTCGACGCCCGATGCGATCGCGATCGAGTTCCCCACCTCGCTCTCCGATCTCGCCAAGGACCGGTTTGAGGAGCGCGAGCGGATCGCCGCGGTCGCCGCCGTCCGAAGCTTCCTGGAGCCGAAATCGGTCGCCGTCATCGGCGCCTCTCGTCGGCGGGGAACCGTCGGGGCCGAGGTCCTTCGCAACATCCTCACCTCGGAGTTCGCGGGGGTCGTGTATGCGGTCAATCCGCAGGCCGATGTCGTCCAGTCGCTTCCGGCATACAACGCGGTCAGCGAGATCCCCGCTCAGATCGAGCTGGCGATCGTCGTCGTGCCGGCGGAGCGCGTCGTCGACGTCGCCCGGGACTGTGCCACCGCCGGTGTGCGTGCGCTGCTCGTCATCTCGGCCGGCTTCGCCGAGGCGGGGGATGAAGGGGTCGCCCGTCAGCAGGAGTTGCTCGACGTCTGCCGTGGCGCGGGCATCAGGCTGATCGGCCCGAACTGCCTCGGCGTGCTCAACACCGACGAGAACGTGCGGCTCAACGCCACGTTCGCTCCCCACCACGCGATCGCCGGACCGATCGGCTTCCTCTCGCAGAGCGGCGGACTCGGAATCGCGATCATCGAGGCGGCGGCTCGGCTCGGGCTCGGCCTGTCCTCGTTCGTCTCCGTCGGCAACAAGGCGGATCTGTCAAGCAATGACTTCCTGCAGTACTGGGAGCAGCACCCCGGCACCGACGTCGCCCTGCTCTACCTGGAGTCGTTCGGGAACCCGCGCAAGTTCGCCCGCGTCGCCCCCCGGGTCGCCCGCCAGAAGCCGATCCTGGCGGTCAAGAGCGGCCGCTCGCCGGCCGGGGCGCGCGCGACCTCGTCCCACACCGGGGCGCTCCTCTCCGCGTCCGACGTCACCGTTGACGCGCTGTTCGAGCAGGCGGGCGTGATCCGCACCGACACGCTGCACGAGCTGTTCGACGTGGCGTCGCTGCTCACCAAACAGCCGATTCCGCGCGGGGCCCGCGTCGCGATCGTGACGAACGCCGGGGGCCCGGGCATCATGTGCGCCGACGCCTGCCAGGCCTACGGAGTCGACGTGCCGGAACTCTCGCCGGAGATCCAGGCGAAGCTCGGCGAATTCCTCCCGGCAGCCGCCGCCCTCGTCAACCCGATCGACATGATCGCGACCGCGTCCGGCGATGACTACCGGCGCGTCATCGAGGTGCTTGCCGAGAGCGACGCCTGCGACGCGGTTCTCGCCATCTTCGTCCCGCCGCTGGTCACCCAGGCCCCCGATGTCGGGGCCGCGATCCGGGAGGCGGCCACGCATGCCCCGGAGATGACGATCGCCGCGGTGTTCATGACGAGCGAAGGGCCGCCCGCCGAACTGACGGCCGATGGGATCTCGGTGCCCGCGTTCGAGTTCCCGGAGGACGGTGCCCGGGCGATCGCGCTGGCCGCCCGTCACGGCCTCTGGCGCTCACGGCCGGCGGGCAAGCTCGCCGACCTGCACGGCGTGCACCCCCCGGAGGCCGCCGCGATCATCAGTCACGAGCTCGCTCAGGGCGGCGGATGGCTCACTCCGGTGCGGGTCACCGAGCTGCTGCGCTGCTACGGCCTCCCGCTGATCGACACCCAGGTCGTGCCCGGTGCCGACGAAGCCGTCGCCACCGCCCAGACCCTCGGGCGGCCCGTGGCGCTGAAGGCGAGCGCCAAGGGGCTCATTCACAAGAGCGACGCCGGCGGCGTCATGCTCGACCTCGCGAACGCCGACGCGGTCCGTGAGGCCGCGCTCGAGATCGAGGCCGCGGTCACCCGGGCGGGACATGAGCTTGAGGGCCTCGTCGTGCAGCCGATGGCGCCGACCGGTCCCGAGCTGATCGTCGGGGTGGTCAACGATTCCAGCTTTGGTCCGGTGCTCGCCTGCGGCGCGGGAGGCACCACGGCGGAGGTGATCAAGGACGTGGCGGTGCGGATCACTCCGGTCACCGACCTCGACGCCCACGAGATGCTGCGCTCGCTGAAGACCTTCACGCTGCTCGACGGTTACCGCGGCACACCCCGCTGCGATATTCCGGCGATCGAAGATGTCCTGCTGCGGGTGAGCGCGATGGTCGAGGAACACCCGGAGATCGTCGAGCTCGATCTCAACCCGCTGATCGCCATGCCGGAGGGCGCCGTCATCGTCGACGCCCGCGTTCGCATCCAGGATGCGCCACCGGCCGTGCCGATGCCGTCGCTCGACGCGTAAGCACTCTGACCCGGGCGCCGGGCCCCGCGGGCAATTACGGAGGGTCGCGGGCGTTCGCCCCCGATGGCATTCCATCCGGGTGACTCTAAGTTCGGGTGTATGGCAGAGAGGCTGACTGCGCTCGACGCAACCTTTCTGGAGCTGGAGGACCTTGACGACGGTGCACTGATGAGCATCGGCGGGACGATGGTGTTCGATCCGCTCCCGGCGGGGGCGCCCACGCTCGACGAACTCCGCGAGCGGCTGACCACCCGCCTGGCGGCGCTGCCCCGCTACACGCAGCGCCTGTCGAGCCCGCATGTCCCCGCCTGGTCCTGGCCGCACTGGGTCGAGGACGAGCACTTCGACGTCGCCAATCACGTCTCCCATGTCGCGCTCCCCGCCCCCGGCGATGACGGTCAGCTGTGCGACTGGGCGGCGGAGTTCTTTTCCCATCCCATCGACCGCACCCGTCCGCTGTGGGAGCTCGCGCTGATCGAGGGCCTCGCGCATGGACGCTGGGCGCTCGGCATCAAGGTGCACCGCTGTCTGATCGACGGCCTCGGGTCGGTCGCGATGACCGACGCGCTGCTCGATACCGAGCCGGATCCCGAGTTCACCACGGTGTCCGACGACGGCGCCGCGCCGGACGGGACGCCGACGTGGTTGCACCCGCCGGACGCGATGGTTCAAGCGACGGGCGCCGGACTGCAGGCGGCGAGTGCCGGCGTGCGCGCAGCGCTGCACCCGACCGAGGCGTTCGAACGCTCGGTTGCCGTCGCCGCGCTCGTCCAGGAGGAGATCTCCGGTGCGCCGCGTACATCGCTCAACGTGCCGATCGGGCCGTCCCGCCGGTACGCGGTCGTGCGGGTGCCGCTGCACGAGCTGAAGGCGATGCGCCACGCGCTCGGCGGAACGGTCAACGATGTCGTGCTCGCCGCCTGCACCGGGGGCCTGCGCCGGCTGCTCGAGGCCCGCGGTGAGACGCTGCCGAAACGCGGCCTGCGGGCGATGGTTCCGACGAACGTCACGGACATCACCGCGGCCGAGTCGCTCGGCAACAAGGTCACCTCGCTGTTCGTCGACCTCCCGGTCCGGGAGCCCGACGCGGGCAAGCGCCTGCGGAAGATCGCGGCCTCGACTCGGCGGCTCACGGCGGCCGGTGGCTCGGTACCGGCGGACGCCGCTGATCGACGTCGCCGCGCTCGCCCCGCCGGTCGTCGTGCACGCGGCGCTGGCCCGCACGACCTTCGCCCGGCGTCTGTTCAACGTGACGATCACGAACGTGGCGGGCCATCAAGAGCCGCTCTACGCGTTCGGTGCCCAACTCCGCGAGGTGCTCCCCGTCGTCCCGCTGGCCGCCGAGCACGCGGTCGGCATCGCGATCTTCTCCTACAACGGCGCCGTCATCTTCGGCGTGTGCGCCGACTCCCGCACGACCCCGGATCTTGACGTCCTGGCCTATGGGATCGAGGCAGAGCTCGAGGAGCTCCGGTCACGCGTGCCCACATCGACGGAAACACCCCACGAAATGAGGATCTGATGTCAGTACGAGTTGCCATCAACGGATTTGGCCGCATCGGCCGCTGCTTCCTGCGCGCCGCGCACGAGAACGGCGCCGACGTCGAAGTCGTCGCGGTCAATGACCTGATGGATGCTGGGACGCTCGCGCACCTGCTGAAGTACGACTCCGTGTTCGGACGCTTCCCCGGCGGCGTCGCCGTCGGCAACGGCGGCCTGGTCGTCGGCGAGAGCCACATCCGGGCGCTCGCCGAGCGCGATCCGCTCGCCCTGCCCTGGAAGGAACTCGGCGTCGATGTCGTGATCGAGTCGACCGGCGCGCTGCGGACGCGGTCCGCCGCCGCGCAGCACCTCGAGGCCGGCGCCAAGAAGGTGCTCATCTCCGCGCCGACCAAGGGTTCTGAGCCTCCGGATGCGACGGTCGTCCTCGGCGTGAACTTCGACGAGGTCTACGACCCCGAGCGTCACCACGTCATCTCCAACGCGTCGTGCACGACGAACTGCCTGGCCCCGGTGGCGAAGGTGCTGCACGAGACGATCGGCATCCGCCACGGCCTGATGACCACGGTGCACGCCTATACGTCGGACCAGAACCTGCTTGACGGGCCGCACAGCGACCTGCGCCGTGCGCGCTCCGCGGCGATCAACATCATCCCGACCTCGACCGGCGCCGCGAAGGCCGTCGGGCTCGTCATTCCCGAGCTCGCGGGACGGCTGAACGGCTTCGCGGTGCGGGTTCCGACGCCGACCGGCTCGCTCGTCGATCTGACGATCGAGGCCGAGCGGGCGACGAGCAAGGAGGAGATCAACGAGGCGGTCGCCCGGGTCGCCGACCAGGGTCCGTGGCGCGGCATCCTCGCCTACACCGAAGACCCGATCGTCTCCACCGACATCGTCGGCTCCTCGTATTCGTCGGTGTTCGACGCCGGGCTGACGACCGTCGTCGACGGCACGCAGGTGAAGGTCGTCTCCTGGTACGACAACGAGTGGGGCTACTCCAGCCGCCTCGTCGAGCTCGCCGAGCGCGTCGCCACACCGGTCGCGCAGACCGCATAGGAACGCGCTCACACAACATCAATGCCGGGCTAAGCGATCGCCAACGCGATCGCAAGCCCGGCTCCCTGAGGCAACGAACCCTTACCGCACGCTCGACCGAGGCCTGCCCGAGTCGCCGCGATCCGAATGGTCCCCGGATGCAGAGCATTACTCCAGAGTGATACTCTGCCGAAAACGTCGAGGAGGCGAAGGTGAGCTACGAGACAGTCATCTGGGAACAGGACGGCGGAGTTGGCCGGCTGACGCTGAACCGGCCGGATTCGCTCAACGCGTGGACCGCGCAGTTCGGTCGTGAGCTGGGGCAGGTCATCGAGGGTGAGGCCACCGACGAGTCCGTCCGTGCGGTCCTCATCACCGGCGCCGGCCGCGGCTTCTCCTCCGGCGCTGATTTGAAAGCCGGGTTCGAGGCCGCGGACGACGGGATGCCCGACATCCGCCACGAACTCAACGACATCTACCACCCGGTGATCACCGGGGTGCGCCGCCTCCCCAAGCCCGTCGTCGCCGCCATCAACGGGGCCGCTGTCGGCATCGGATGTTCGCTCGCACTCGCCTGTGACCTCGTGCTGGCCGCCGAGTCGGCGTTCCTCGGACTCGCCTTCGTCAACATCGGCCTCATGCCTGACGGCGGTTCGACCGCCTTCGTCCCGCCCGCGGTGGGCAAGGCTCGGGCGTTCCAGATGGCCCTCCTCGGTGAGCGAGTCTCGGCGCCCCAGGCGCTCGAGTGGGGGCTCGTCAACTGGGTGTACCCGGACGCATCGCTGATGGACGAGGCGAACACGCTGGTCGAGAAGCTCGCCGCCGGCCCCACTCGGTCATACGCCGGCACGAAGGAGGCGCTCAACCGCTCCATCTACGGCGACCTCGACGGTCAGCTCGAGCTCGAGTCAGAGCTCCAGCACGCGCTCGGACGCTCCAAGGACTTCATGGAGGGCGTGATGGCGTTCGGCCAGAAGCGCCCGCCGGCGTTCACGGGCGCGTAGCGGTTCGCCGGTCGCTCGCGGGCGCGGTCGCGGGGGCGCGCCCGGGGCGGCGGCGTGCGACGGGACCGATTTGCATCGAGAGGGTGGGGATGGAGCGGCATCCCGGGACCCCTTGGGGACTTGTGTACAACTGTTGGTACACAAGCCCCCAAGCGCCCCCGGCAGGCGCCCCATCCCGACCCACTCGATGCCGCCGTTGGCCGGTCCTGAGCGCGCCGTCCCGAGCTGCAGCCAGCCGACCGTCCGAGCGCTCAGCCGAGCGTGACCGTCTGTCCGCTGTCCGCGGCCCGGTACAGCGCGTCGATCGTCCGCGCCTGCCCGAGCGCGTCGTCGCGGCCGAGCAGGGGCTGTGCCTCGCCGCGGATCGCGGCGGACAGGTTCTCCGCCTCCAGCCGGTAGGAATTGACCGGTTCGAACCCGATCCACTCATCGTCCGCGCCCTCCCGGCGCAACTGGATCCCCGGTTTGCGGCAGTGCCATGGGTCGGCCACGAACAGGGAGCCCTCGTCACCGGTGACCTCGAGTTCGTGTCGGTTGGCGAGCGCGAGGCCGCAGTCGAAGTGGGCGAGGACGTCGTCCGCGAACCGCATCGTGCCCGTGAGGGTGACGTCGACGCCCGCGCCGCCGAGCGTCTGCTGGGCGGTCACCTGCTCGGGTTCGCCGGCGAGCCAGCGGGCGCCGCTGACGCAGTAGCAGCCGACGTCCATCAGCCCGCCGCCGTCGAGCCCCAGCTCCATCCGGACATCCCCCTCGTGAATGAGAGGGAAGCTGAAGGATGCACGGATCATCCGCAGCCGCCCGATCGCGCCGGACTCGACGAGTTCCTTGACGCGATGGGTCTGCGGGTTGTGCCGGTACATGAACGCCTCCATCAGCAGCCGCTGCTGGTGGGCGGCGACGTCGAACGCCCGCGCGATCTCGGCGGGGTGGCGGCTCAGCGGCTTCTCGCACAGCACGTGCTTGCCCGCCTCGAGCGCTCGGATGCTCCACCCGACGTGGAGCGAGTTCGGGAGCGGGATGTAGACGGCCTCAATGTCCGGATCCGCGAGCAGCGCGTCGTAGGTAGCGTAGGCTCGCGGGATCTCCTCCGCGCGCGCGTACTCCTCGGCCGACGTTTGCGTGCGGCTCGCGACGGCGAGGATCTCGACGTCGCTCGATTGGCGGGCCCCCGCCAGGAAAAGGCGGTTGATCCGCGCAGTCGAGATGATTCCCCACTTGACCGACATCGACCACGGACACTAAACGAAGACCGTGCCTGACCACGTGATCGCCTTCGCTCCCGGCCGCGCCAACCTGATCGGCGAGCACACCGACTACAACGGGGGCCTGGCGCTGCCGTTCGCGATCAGCGAGGGCGTCACGGTCATCGCCGACGCGATCGACGAACGGCGCATCGAGGCGATCGCGGAGGACTTCGGCGAGACGGACCGGTTCGAAGTCGACGGACCGGAGCGGGCGCCCGGGTGGCGCGCCTTCGTCCGGGGCGCGGTTGGCGAGCTGACGCAGGCGGGGGTGCCGGTGCCCGGGGCTCGGCTGCAGATCAGCGGGACCGTGCCCCGTGGCGGTGGGCTGTCGTCTTCGGCCGCGCTCGAGGTCGCGCTCACGCTCGCGCTGCTGGCGCTTTCCGGTACGCCGGAGCCTGACCGGATCACGCTCGCGCAGCTGTGCTCGCGGATCGAGAACCATTGGGTCGGCGCACGGACCGGCCTGCTTGATCAGCTCGCCTCGCTGTTCGGCGAGACCGACCACGCGCTCCGGATCGACTTCCTGGCGCTGTCCGTGGAGCCGGTGCCGCTGGCGCTCGGCGACTACACGCTCGTGACGCTCGACTCTGGCGAGCAACACGCCAACGCGGCCTCCGGCTACAACCAGCGCCGCGCGGAATGCGCCGCCGCGTGCGAGGAACTCGGCCTGGCCACCTTGCGTGACGCCACCGAGGAGGCGGTGGAGCAGCTCCCGTCTCCGTTGCGAGAACGAGCACGGCACGTCGTCACCGAGAACGCCCGGGTGGAGGCGACCGTCGAGGCGCTCGCCGACGGCGACCTCGAGCGCGTCGGCACCCTGCTCGACGCCTCGCATCGCAGCCTCCGCGATGACTATGCGATCTCAACGCCGGCCGTCGAGGCGGCCGTCGCGCGCCTCAAGGACGCCGGCGCAATCGGGGCGCGGATCGTCGGCGGGGGCTTCGGCGGGAACGTGCTGGGACTGCTTGCGCCGGGCGCGACGCCGCCGGACGGGGCGATCGTCGTGAGGCCGGGGCCGGGAGCGCGACTGAGAAAGTGATAACGCGGAAGCCCGGCCTCCGTGCCGGTGCCTCCCGCGTCATCTGGTTCGATTTTCGGCGGGCGCCGGTGCCGACATGAGCCCGCGCCCAGTCAGCTGGACGGAGCGACGGTCGGCTCCGTTTCGGCGGGCGCCGCCTCTGCCTCCGCGAGCGCCCGCTCGACGAGGAGGGTGAGTTCGGTGACCTCGAACTCGGCGCCCACGGTCGTGGCGGCGTCGGAGTACATCGCGAGATCCTTCGGGCAGCTGACGACGAAATAGTCAAGCTCCCCGAGCGTCTGCGCCTCGCGGATCCGCTGCTCGCTCGGCCGCTCCTCCGCCGCGCCATCGTCGGACATCCAGATCCGTCCGCCGCCGGCGCCGCAGCAGAACGTGTTCGTGCCGTGTCGCGGCATCTCGACCAGCTCGGCGCCGATCGCCTCGATCAGCTGCCGCGGCGCCTCGGTCACGCGGTTGTAGCGGGCGAGGTAGCAGGGGTCGTGATACGTGACGCGGGTGCCGGTCAGCGGGGTGCGGATCGACACGACACCTCGGGCGACGAGGTCGGCGAACAGCTCGGTGTAGTGGTAGACCGGCTTGTCGAGGCCGTACTGCGGATACTCGTTGCGCAGCGTGTTGAGCGAGTGGGGATCGGTGGTGAAGATCGCCTGGTACTCGACCTCTCCGAGCACGCTCATGTTCTGCTCGACGAGCATCTCGAACAGTCCCTCCTCGCCGATCCGGCGCACGTCGTTGCCGGCGTTGCGCTCGCCCTCATAGAGCAGGCCGAACGACACGCCCGCGTCGTGGAGGATGCGGGCGACCGCCCGCGAGGCGCGCTGCACGCGCTCGTCAAAGGAGGCGAAGTCGCCGACGAACCACACGTAGTCGACCGGCTCCTTGCGGGCATCCGGGATCTTGAAGTCCAGCGGCTTGGCCCACCGGGCGCGCATCCGTGAGGACTTCCCGTACGAGTTGCCCTGGGTGGCGTACTTCTCAAGCGTCTGCTGGAGCAGCGAGTCCATCCGCCCCTCGTCGACGAGCGACCGGCGCATGTCGACGATCGTCGGCACGTGCTCGATCCCCACGGGGCAGGCTTCGACGCATGCCATGCACGACGTGCACGCCCACAGCACATCCTCCGCGATCGGTGGATGGCTGCCGTTCTGCGACGGGTGGTAGAGCTGGTCACGGAGGTCGAGGATCAGCTGTCGTGGCGCGAGCGGGGAGCCGCTCGCCGCGGCGGGGCACACCGCGCTGCAGCGGCCGCACTCGGTGCAGGTGAACGAATCGAGCACCTGCTTCCAGTTGAGATCGGTGAGCGAGGCGACTCCGACCTGACCCTTGGGCGGAGGCGAGAGGGCGGACACGCCGGCGGCCGGGACGTGGGTGATCGCCAGCGGGCGCTCGACGCTCGCCGGTGCCAGCTTGGAGAAGAACACGTTGGGGAGCGCCGTGATGATGTGGAAGTGCTTGGACAGCGGCAGCAGGTTGAGGAACACGAGGATGATCACGCAGTGGAGCCACCACCCGACCTCGCTGATCGTCCGAGCGGTCGAGCGGCTCAGGCCACCCATCGCCGCCGCCACCGCCGCCGTCAGCGGCGCGAAGTCACGCTCGTTGCCGTGAATGTTGTTGGCGACGAGGTTCCCGGCGTCGTACAGCAGGCCGCCGAGCATGATCAGGATGATGAAGACGAGGATCAGGTTCGCCTCCCAGTGCGGCGCGTCGTGATAGCGCCGCTCCGCGGGCTCCACACCAAACAGGCGGGGCGTGTGGACGATCAGCCGGCGATAGAGCATGTACACGCAGCCGACGATCACCACCGCCTCGAGCACATCGCGCAAGATGAAGAACGGCGGCCCCAGCAGCTGGTCGGGCCCGAAGCCCGGGATGTTCCAGCCCGAGTCGAACGCGCGGCCGAACAGGGTGATCACCTGGAGCATGAGGACGACGAAGCCCCAGAAGATGAGCGCGTGCATGATCCCCGCCGGCTGCTCGCCGCTGAGGAACTTCCGCTGGCCGATCCCGTCGACCACCATCCGCTTGACGCGCGCTCCGAGGTGATCGAAGCGCGCCGCCGGCTGGGCGCGCAGGAGGAGCCGTAGCCGAAGCGTGATGATGACGGCGAACACGGCGAGTGCCAGCGCCCACACGATCGGGAACACGACGTGGCTCATGAACTCCTCCCTCGCGTCACAGCGGGCGGGTCACCATCACCCGCCGACCGCGGCCGTCAGCTCGTCGACGATGTCGAACAGATCGGCGACGACCCCGTAGTGCGCGACGTTGAAGATCGCGGCGCTCGGGTCCTTGTTGACGGCGACGATCAGCTCTGCGCCCTGCATGCCCTCGACGTGCTCGGGGGCACCCGAGACACCGAGGCTGAGATACAGCTTCGGGGTCACGTGGGCTCCTGACTTTCCGATCTGGCGGACCTTCGGCAGCCAACCGGAGTCGATCACTGGTCGCGACGCCGCGAGCTCCGCGCCGAGCGCCTCGGCGAGCTCCTCGGCGATCGGGATGTTGTCGGCGCCGCCAATGCCGCGTCCGACGCACACGATCAGCTCCGCCTTCGTCAGGTCGACACCCTCGTCCGACGGGATGATCGCCTCGACGAACGTCGTTCTCAGGCTGTCGAGTGCGGGCGGTGCCGGGAGCGTCTCGAGCTCGCCACGACCGGCCGGAGTTGCTTCGTCGTGCAGTGCTGTCGATGTGACGCCGAACACCGCCGGCAGTGGCGTCTCGGTGCTCGCGACGAGCTGTCCGGCGTAGACGCCGCTCGTCGTCCGCGCCGTGCCGGCGGAGATCGAGACCTCCTCGCACGAGCCAACGAACGGCAGCCCGGCGCCGATGGCGCTCGCTGCGGCGAGATCCCATCCCGAGGTCGTGTTCTCGAGCACGACGGCGTCAGGAGTCCGCGCCGCGATGGCGGCGCCGAGCACGGCCTGATGCGCCTCCGGGAGATACGGGGACAGCGCCGGATGCTGGGCGTGCAGCACGATGTCTGCGGCGGGCAGCCGGTCGGCCGTGACCCCGTCCGCACTTGCGACGAGTGCGACGAGCGAACCGCCGCTCGCCGTCGCGAGCGGCCGTGCCCAGCCGAGCAGGCGAGCGGCCCGGCCCTCGTCGATCGCTGATTCTTCGATGTAAACCAGGACGTCGCCCATCAGCCCACCAGAGCTCCTCTCTCACGCAGCAGCGCCGCGATCTTCTCGGCCACCTCTTCCGCGTCACCCTCGAGCATCGTCGCGCCCCCGGTTCGGTCCGGCCGCGCCAGGGCGGTGATCTTGGGCGCCGCGGCCGGGGGCTCGACGGCGACACTGATCGTCTCGGCCGAGGCTTCGGACATGGCCTGGCGCAGGCGCGCCATCGACACGTAGCGCGGCGGGCTGCTCGCCGATTGCACACCGACGACCGCGGGCAGCGTGAGGGCCAGGACCGCAAGGCGTCCGCCCGTGTACTCCTGTACGACCCGTGCGGTTGCGTCGGTCACGGTGGTACCGACGACGACGTTCGCCTGCGGCCAGCCGAGTTCGGCGGCGAGGTACGGCGCCGCCTGCCCGAACACGTCGTACGGCGTCTGCACGCCCGTGAGGACGAGGTCCGATCCGAGCTGACGCAGCGCCTGTGCGAACGCCAGCGAAGCAGTGCGCGTGTCGTACGGCTCGACCTCTCCGGTGTCGACGAGCACGGCTCGGTCGGCGCCGCGGGCAAAGGCGACGCGGAGCGCCTGCTCGGCACCGTCGGCGGCGAGCGCGAGCGCGGTGACCGTCGCTCCCGTCGCCTCCTTGATGAGCACGGCCTCCTCGAGCGCCTGCTCGTCAAATTCGTTGATGACCATCTCGACGATCTCGCGGTCGATGTCCACTCCCGTGTCGTCGACCTCGAGTTCATCGCCCAGACTCGGCATCAGGCGTAACACGACCGCGATGTTCATTCGCTGCTCGCTCCCTACTCGGTGAAGATGTGAAGACGCAGAATCACGCCGTGCGCCGACGTTATGCGCCTCGCGGTGCAATCGCTTCCGTGGAGAGCACCGCGCCCTCTCCGTAGAAAACCGGGGGCATCCCGCGGCTAGCGGCCGATGCCTCCGCGTAGGTCTCTTGCGAGTCTGGGAAGCAGCCCGCCACACCGAGAAGGAGACGCTAGATGGCCAACGCGCTCAGCCCCGACACGCTCAAGGTTGCGCTTCGGTCGATCGACGAGTTCGCAGCCCGTGAGCTGCCCGACTCGCTGCTGATCGAGCTCGATGAGCGCGACGAATTCCCCGAGGAGATCGTGCGGCGGATGTCGTCCGGCGACGAGCTCGGGATCCAGCTGCTGTTCGTGCCGTTCGAGTACGGCGGGATGGGCGGCGGCGCGTTCGACGTCTATCGGATCTGCGAGCGGATGGCCGCCATCGATCTCGGTCTCGCGACGTCCGAGCTCGCAACGTTTCTCGGCAGCGACCCGATCCGGGTCGGCGGCACCGAGGACCAGAAGGCGCTCTACATGGGGCGGATTGCCAAGGACGGTGCGCTGTTCGCGTATGGCGCCACCGAGCCGGAGGCCGGCAGCGACCTCGGCGCGCTCAAGACGGTGGCCGAGCCGGTGTCTGACAACGGCTCGGTGACGGGCTACCGGATCAGCGGTGCGAAGCAATGGATCTCCAACGGCGGCGTCGCCGATCTCTACACGATCCTCGCGATGACGCCCGGCGGTCCGAGTTGGTTCGTCGTCGAGGCCGGGGCAGAGGGCTTCACCCACGGCCACCATGAGGACAAGCACGGGATCCGGCTGAGCAACACGGCGGCGCTGTTCCTCCAGAACGTGTACGTCGACACCGACCGGCTGATCGGCGGAGTCGAGGGGCAGGGCCTCATCCAGGCCCAGAAAGTGTTCGGCTACACGCGGCTGATGGTGGCGGCGTTCGGCCTCGGCGCCGGCTGGTCCGCGCTCGACCGTGCGATTCCGTACTCGAAGAAGCGCGTCCAAGCCGGCGGCCCGCTCAGCGAGAAGCAGGGCTACACGCACAAGTTGATCGTTCCGCACGCGATCGCGCTCGAGGCCGCGCGGGCGGCGATCGAAGAGACGGCCGAGCGGATCGACGCCGGGGAAGGCGAGCTCCAGATCGAGGGCGCGGTCGCCAAGTACCTGGCGACCGAGGCGGGCGACGCTGCTGCCGACGCAGCGATTCAGGCCCACGGCGGCTACGGCTACACGCACGACTACATGGTCGAGAAGATCAAGCGGGACGTCCGCATCACCCGGATCTACGAGGGCACTTCGGAGATCATGGAGATCACGATCGCCCGGGGCCGCTGGCAGGAGCATCTGAAGTCCGGCGGCAGCTACTACCACGACCGGGCGCGGGAGCTCGAGCTGTTGCACGCCGAGAACGCGGCGGTCGGCGCCGACGTCGCGGCGCTCGCCCACCACGCGCTCGCCGAAGTGCTCGAGCATGCGCGCAAGGAGAAGCTGACCCGCAGTCAGCACATCCTGATGCGGCTCGGCGGGCTCGTGGCGCTCACCGAGGGGTCCGCCGCGCTCGCGCGCCGGGCGCACCGGTCAGGCGCCAAGCAGCTGCATGACAAGGCCTCGAACCGGCTCAAGCCGGTCGCCGTCGCGGCCGCGAGCCGGGTCAACGCGCGCAACGTTGCACTGACCGTCGCGACGGAGTCGATCCGCTGGGTCGCCGGAGCCGACGGAGGGTCGGTCGGCGATCTCGAGCAGCGGCTCGGACTCGACGCGATCTACCGCGCGCAGGGCGGGCTGCTCGCCGACATGGCCGAAGTGACGACCGCCGTGTACGGGCGGATGCGCCCGTAAGCAAACTGAACCGAGAGACACGAAAGCCGACCAGAGATGAACGAGCCCCTTGAGAACGCCGTCGCGATCGTTGGCGTCGGCGCGATTCTTCCTGACGCCCCAAACGCCGACGCCTTCTGGCGCAACGTGACCGGCGGCGTGTACTCGATCAGCGAGGTCGACCCGGCCCGCTGGGATCCCTCGATCTACTACGACCCAGACCCGAAGGCGGCGGAGAAGACCTACTCCACGATCGGCGGGTGGGTGCGCGACTGGGACTGGAACCCGCTCGGCTGGAAGCTGCCGATTCCGCCGAAGGTGTCCGACGCCATGGACGACGCCCACAAGTGGGCCGTGGCGTGCACGCGGATGGCGCTGATGGACGCCGGGTGGCCGGCGCGCGAATTCGATCTCGACCGCACCGCGGTGATCATCGGCAACGCGATCTCCGGCGAGCAGCAGTACCTGACGACGCTCCGGATCATGTTCCCGGAGCTCGCCCGAGAGCTCGAGCGCACGGAGAGCTTCGCCGCGCTGCCGGCAGACGTCCGCGCGACGATCGAGCAGCAGCTGCGTGCCCGGATCGACGATTGGCTGCCGGGTATCTCTGAGGACACGATGCCGGGCGAGCTCGGGAACTGCATGGCCGGCCGCGTCGCCAACCTGTTCAACCTCCACGGCCCGAACTTCACGACCGACGCCGCCTGCGCGTCGGCGCTTGCGGCGATGGACGCGACCGTCGACGGCCTGATCACACACGAGTTCGACGTCGCGATCACCGGCGGTATCGACCGCAACATGAGTGCGAGTTCGTACATCAAGTTCTGCGCCATCGGCGCGCTCTCGCCGACCGGCACGCGGCCCTACGCGGACGGCGCCGACGGTTTCGTGATGGGCGAAGGCGGTGCGCTGTTCGTCGTCAAGCGGCTCGCCGACGCCGTGCACGCCGGAGACAAGATCTACGCCGTCGTCCGCGGGGTCGGCAGCGCCAGCGACGGCAGGGGCAAGGGCATCACTGCGCCGAATCCCATCGGCCAGCGGTTCGCCGTCGAGCGCGCATGGCAGAACGCCGGGCTGTCACCCGCGGACTGCTCGCTGATCGAGGGCCACGGCACCTCGACCCGGGTCGGCGACGCGGTCGAACTCGGCGCGCTGACGGACGCGTTCTCCGGTTCGCAGATCGCCCCCGGATCAATCGCGCTCGGATCGGTCAAGTCCAACATCGGGCATCTCAAGGCCGCCGCCGGCGCCGCCGGGCTGCTGAAGGCGACGCTGTCGCTGCACCACAAGATGCTGCCGCCGAGCGTCAACTTCGAGCGCCCGAACCCGAACCTCGATTGGAGCGTCTCGCCGTTCGCGGTCAACACCGAGCTGCGGGACTGGGACATCGCCGCCGATCACACGCGCGTGGCCGGCGTGAGCGCATTCGGCTTCGGCGGTACGAACTTCCACGTCGTGCTCGAGGAGTACGTCCCCGGACGCGAAGCAGGCGGCAACGGCCGGCGAAGCTCGGTCGCGGTGCCGGCGAGCGCCACTCGGGCGACGACGAGCGCCGTGTCTGTCGACCCAGCGACCAAGCCGCCGCTGCGCGGCTCGATGGTGCTCGGCGCCGACAGCGCCGAGGGGCTCGCCAACGAGCTGCGCACCGCGCTCGCCGAGGCGCGCCAGGGCCGCCACCTCGATCCAGCGGCGCCGAATGCCGCGACGTTGCGCGCGCCCGAGCGGATCGCGATCGATTACGCGCACGGCGAGGAGCTCGTCACGAAGGCGGAGATGGCGCTCCGGCTGCTCGGGTCGGGCAACGACAAGGCGTGGCCGGCGCTGCGCGGGCGTGGCATCTACCGCGCCAGCGGTGCGCCCGGCAAGGTCGCGTTCCTCTACACCGGGCAGGGGTCGCAGTACGCGAACATGCTCGCCGATATCCGCGACCGCGAGCCGGTCGTGGCGGCCACGTTCGACGAGGCGGACGAGATCATGGCGCCGCTGCTCGAAGGGCGCCGGCTCTCCGACATCATCTTCGCCCACCGCGATGACCCGGCGGCGATCGCGCGGGCCGAGGAGGAGCTGCGCCGGACGGAGATCACCCAGCCGGCCGTGATCACTGTCGACGTCGCGCTGACCCGCCTGCTCGCCGAGTACGGGATCACGCCGGACATGGTCATGGGACATTCCGTCGGTGAGTACGGCGCGCTCGTCGGCGCCGGCGCGATGTCGTTTGCGGATGCGATCGAAGCGGTGAGTGCGCGGGGCCGCGAGATGGCCCACATCGACGTCGCCGATCCGGGCATGATGGCCGCCGCGATCGCGCCGCTCGACGAGGTCGAGGAGCTCGTCGCGGCGATCGACGGCTACGTCGTCCTGGCGAACATCAACTCGACGCATCAGGTCGTCATCGGCGGCGCGAGCGCCGCGGTGCAGCAGTCCGTCGCCGAGCTGCAGCGCCGGGGCCACACCGCGATTCCGCTCCCGGTCAGCCACGCGTTCCACACCGAGATCGTCGCGTCGGTCAGCGTGCCGCTCGGCTCGATGCTGCAGCGTCTCGGCCTGCGCGCACCGCAGCTGCCGGTTGTGGCCAACGTCGACGGGCAGTTCTATCCGACGGACGGCGACGTCCCGGCGCAGATGGTGGAGATGCTGTCGCGCCAGGTTGCCTCGCCGGTGCAGTTCGTCAAGGGCCTGCGCACCCTGTTCGACGCGGGCGCGCGCGTGTTTGTCGAGGTCGGTCCGAAGCATGCGCTTCAGGGGTTCGCGTCGGACGTGCTCGGCGACGACACCGTGATGAGCCTCGCCACGAACCATCCGAAGGCCGGCGACATCGCGTCGTTCAACAGCGCGCTGTGCGGTCTGTGGGCCGCCGGCCTGGGCGCCGGACGCGAACCCGACACCCGTGCGGCCGTCGAGCTGAAGAGCGGTGCGACCGCGCAGCCGAGGGGGACCGCGGCGGCACGTCCTGCGTCGGCCCCCGCGGCGCCGGCCCAGCCGACGCCGCCCGAGCCCGTGAGCGTGGGTATGCCGTCCGAGAACGGCCGTCACCGTGACGAGGAGCCCGTCGTCATCACCGGCGCCGCGCTCGGCCTGCCCGGCGCCGACCGGCTGTTCGACGAGGGCAACATCGCCCGGCTGCTCGCCGGCGAGCAGGGCATCGACGTGCTCCCGGGACGGATGCGGCGCGAGATGCTCGATAAGCACATCACGCGGCTCGTGAAGAGCGAGGAGGGCGGTGCGTCGTTCGAGATGATCGACCGGCTTGACGCGGTGATCAAGCTCGCCGCCCGAGCCGGCCTGTTTGACCTCGGCGAGGAGTACGGGGTTGACGCGGATCGGCTCGCCGCGCTTGGTCACGACACGCAGATGGCGATTGCCGCCGGGATCGACGCCCTGCACGATGCCGGCATCCCGCTCGTGCTCCGTTACAAGACGACGACGCGGGGCACGCAGCTCCCCGACCGCTGGTCGCTGCCGGACACGATCCGGGACGAGACCGGCGTGATCTTCGCCTCGGCGTTCCCGGGGCTCGAGGAGATGACCGACGAGGTCTCGCGGTACACGACCGACAAGATGCGCCGCGAGCGGCTCGCCGCACTTGAGTCGCTCAAGGCGCGGATGCTCGACCACGAGGGCACCGACACGGTCGTCCTCGCGGAGGTCGAGCGGCGGATTCATGATCTGGGCGCTCAGCTCGAGGCCGAGCCGTATACGTTCGACCGCCGGTTCCTGTTCCGGATCCTGTCGATGGGTCATTCCCAGCTCGCCGAGCTGATCGGCGCGCGGGGCCCGAATACCCAGATCAACGCCGCATGCGCGAGCACGACTCAGGCGGTGGCCCTCGCCGAGGATTGGATCCACGCCGGACGCTGCAGGCGCGTGCTCATCGTTGCCGCCGACGACGCGACGTCCGACACCATGATGCCGTGGATCGGCGCGGGGTTCCTGGCGTCCGGGGCGGCCGCGACCGACGAGATCGTGGAAGAGGCGGCACTGCCGTTCGACCAGCGTCGGCACGGCATGTTGATCGGCATGGGTGCGGCCGCGCTCGTCGTCGAGAGTGCCGAGGCAGCGCGGGAGCGCGGTCTCAGCCCGATCTGCGAGGTGCTCGGATCTGTGGTGGCGAACTCCGCCTTCCACGGGACCCGGCTTGACGTCAGCCACATCTCCGGCGTGATGGAGAAGCTCGTCTCGCAGGCCGAGACACGTGGCGTCACGCGGTCGGAGATCGCTGGCGAGACCGTGTTCGTCTCGCACGAGACCTACACGCCGGCGCGCGGTGGGAGCGCCGCCGCGGAGATCCATGCACTCCGTCAGGTGTTTGGTGCCGCGGCCGATCACATCGTGATCGCCAACGTCAAGGGCTACACCGGGCATCCGATGGGTGTCGGGCTCGAGGACGTGATGGCCGTCAAGTCGCTCGAGACTGGAGTCGTTCCGGCGGTGCCGAACTTCCGAGACCCCGACCCGGAGCTCGGCGTCCTCAACCTCAGCCAGGGCGGTGCGTACCCCATCCAGTACGCGCTGCGGCTCGCCGCGGGCTTCGGCTCGCAGGTCGCGATGCTGCTGCTGCGGTGGGTGCCGACCGCCGACGGCCGGCGTCGCGCGGTGAACGAGCTTGGGTACAGCTATCGGGTGGCTGATCCGGCCGCATGGGCGCAGTGGCTCCAAGCGGCGAGCCGGTATGAGGCGCCACGGCTCGAGGTCGCGCAGCATCGGCTGCGGGTCGTCGATCAGGGCGCGCCGAACGGCGCCGTCCAGCCGGCGACGGTGACGCCGGAGCCGGTCGTCGCTGCGGCGCCGCCGGTCGTCGCTGCCGCGCCGCCGGTTGTGGCTGCCGCGCCGCCGGTTGTGGCTGCCGCGCCCCCGGTGGCCGAGCCGGTCGTCGCCGCCCCCGCCCCGGCGCCCGCCGCCGCGGCGCTGCCCTCGGACGCCGAACTTGAGGCCCGTGTGCTGGAGATCGTGGCGGAGCAGACGGGGTATCCGACGGATCTGCTCGATATGGAGCTCGATCTCGAGGCTGATCTGGGGATTGACACGGTCAAGCAGGCGGAGGTGTTTGCGTCGATTCGTGAGTCCTATGGGATTGAGCGGGATGACGCGTTGAAGTTGCGGGACTACCCGACGTTGAATCACGTTGTCGGGTTCGTGCGCGATCGCGCACCGGGTGCGACGGCAGCTGTGGCGGCGCCTGCCGCACCCGCTCCCGCCGTGGCCGCCGTTCCCGAGCCGGTGGCGGTGGCGGCGCCTGAGCCCCCACCGGTTGCCGCGGCTGCGCCTCCGCCGGTTGCCGCGGCTGAGCCCGCGCCGTCAGGTGATGGGGTGGAGGCCCGCGTGCTGGAGGTCGTCGCTGAGCAGACGGGGTATCCGACGGATCTGCTCGATATGGACCTGGATCTCGAGGCCGATCTGGGGATCGACACGGTCAAGCAGGCAGAGGTGTTTGCGTCGATCCGCGAGTCCTATGGGATCGAACGGGACGATGCGTTGAAGCTGCGGGACTACCCGACGCTCAACCATGTCGTCGGGTTTGTCCGGGATCGCGCGCCGAACCTCGCTGCGTCACCGGTCGCGCCCGCGCCGGCCCCTGCGTCACCGGTCGCGCCCGCGCCGGCCCCTGCGGCTCCCGCGGCCGCTCCGGCCGCCGCCTGCGGCCTCCGACGGCTCAATCGAAGCCCGTGTGCTGGAGATCGTGGCGGAGCAGACGGGGTATCCGACGGATCTGCTCGATATGGAGCTCGATCTCGAGGCTGATCTGGGGATTGACACGGTCAAGCAGGCGGAGGTGTTTGCGTCGATTCGCGAGTCCTATGGGATTGAGCGGGATGACGCGTTGAAGTTGCGGGACTACCCGACGTTGAATCACGTTGTCGGGTTCGTGCGCGATCGCGCACCGGGTGCGACGGCAGCTGTGGCGGCGCCCGTCGCACCCGCTCCCGCTCCTGCGGTGGAGGCGCCGTCGGCTCCGGAAACGGAGCCCGCGCCCACGGCGTCGGCCGCTCCGCAGGCTGCCTCGGCGGACGACGGGATCTCGGATCGGGTGCTGGAGATCGTCGCGGAGCAGACGGGGTATCCGACGGATCTGCTCGACATGGAGCTCGATCTCGAGGCCGATCTGGGGATCGACACGGTCAAGCAGGCGGAGGTGTTCGCCAGGATCCGGGAGAGCTACGGGATCGAGCGCGATGACGCGCTGAAGCTGCGGGACTACCCGACGCTCAACCATGTCGTCGGGTTTGTCCGGGACCGCTTGCCGGCGCCCGCCGAGACGGAGCCCGCCGCGACGGAGCCCGCCGAGACGGAGCCCGCCGAGACGGAGCCCCGCGACGAGCCCGCCGCCCGTCGCCGCCCCGCTCGCCGAGAGCGAGCCGACCGCAACGCCCGTGCCGGAGCCCGCGTCGCTGAGCTCCGCCGACGCCGAGGGCTTCCCCCGGCGCGTCCCCGTCCCCGTCCCCCGGCCGCCGCTCGACCTGTGTCTCCCGACCGGAGTCACGATCGGCGCGGGCAGCCGGATTGTGGTCATGCCCGATGAGGGCGGCGTCGTCGACGTGCTCACGTCGAGGCTGGCCGATGCCGGCGCCGACGTCCTGACCCTCAAGCGCACCGCGCCCGTCGGCGCGCTGGAGACCCAACTTGCCAAGTGGACCGAGTCCGGTCCGATCGACGGTGTCTACTGGCTGCCGGGCCTCGATCTCGAGGGACCCGTCGCCAAGCTCTCACCGGCGGCCCGCCGCGATGCGCTGCATGTCCGCGTGAAGTTGCTGGCGGCAGCGATGCGGGGGTTGCCGGAATCGACGTTCCTCGTCAGCGCGACGCGGCTCGGCGGACGCCACGGGTACGACGAGGCCGGCTCGCTCGGCGTCCTCGGTGGCGCGGTCACCGGGTTCACCAAGGCGCTCGGTCGCGAGCGCCCGGACACCCTCATCAAGGCCGTCGACTTCGGCACCACCGATCAGGCCGACGCGGCCGTCGTCGCACAGTCGCTGCTTGACGAGACTGCGCTTGACCCGGGAGCGGTCGAGATCGGGTACGCCGACGACCTGCGGTGGACGGTTGCGCTCGTGGAGCGCGAGGCCGAGCATGACGCCGGCCGCGAGCCCGACCAGGACACCGTGTTCCTCGTCACCGGCGCCGCTGGAAGCATCGTCTCCGCGATCGTGATTGATCTCGCCGCGGCATCCGGCGGCACGTTCCATCTCGTCGACCTCGTCGCCGAGCCGGATCGTGACGACGCCGACCTGGCGCGGTTTACGACCGATCGGGATGGCCTCAAGCGCGAACTGGCGGATCGCATCCGCGAGCGCGGCGAGCGGCCGACGCCAAAGCTCGTCGAGCGGGATCTCGCCCAGATCGAGCGGGGCCGGGCAGCACTCGACGCGATCGAGGCGATCGAGCGGGCCGGTGGCAGCGCCCACTGGCACCAACTCGATCTCACCGACGCCAAGGCGGTCGGCGCAGCAGTCAAGGGCGCACTCAAGGAAAGCGGCAAGGTCGACGTCGTCCTGCACGCGGCCGGGCTCGAGATCAGCCACTTCCTGCCCGACAAGCCACAGTCCGAATACGACCTCGTGTTCGACGTCAAGGCCCACGGCTGGCTCAACCTGCTCGCCGGGTTCGGTGCCAAGCAGCCGGGTGCGACGATCGTGTTCAGCTCGATCGCGGGTCGGTTCGGCAACGGCGGACAGACCGACTACTCGGCGGCCAACGACCTGCTCTGCAAGAGCGCGTCGCACATGCGTCGCGGCGCGGACACACGCGGGATCGCGATCGACTGGACGGCGTGGGCGACGCATCGGCATGGCGAGCCGCGGCTCGATCCCGAAGATGATGGAGGTGGCCGGCATCGACATGCTGCCCGCCGACGTCGGTGTGCCGGTCGTCCGCCGCGAGCTGACCGCGGCCGGGACCGGCGGCGAGGTGCTCGAGGCCGGGGCGCTCGGCGTGCTCGAGGCCGAACGCCATCCCACCGGCGGACTCGATCCCGACGCGGCGACCGCTGCGTGCGCTGAGGAGTCAGGGCCGATGACCGGCCGAATCGAGAGCTTCACCGCGCACGGTCAGGTCACGGTTGTGACCGAGCTCGATCCGAACCGCCAGCCGTTCCTGTTCGATCACCGCATCGACGGAACCCCCGTGCTCCCCGGGGTCATGGGGATGGAGGGGTTTGCCGAAGCGGCCGCGGCGCTTGTGCCGGGGTTCCGGGTGGTCGAGCTGACCGATGTCGACCTGCTGGCGCCGTTCAAGTTCTACCGTGATGAGCCACGACCGGTGATCCTCCGGGCGACGCTCACCGACGGCGGCGAAGGGACCCTGCTCGCGGACTGCGAGCTCATCGGCCGTCGCGAGCTTCGCGGCCAGGGTGAGCAGGAGACGCGGCACTTCGCCGGGCGCGCCCGGCTCGCCCGCAAGGCGCCGGCGGCGCCAAAGGCGCGCACGCGTCCCGCTGACCAGGACGGCGCCGGCGTCAATCACGACGCGGTCTACGACGTCTACTTCCACGGTCCGGCGTACCAGGTGCTCGATCAAGCGTGGCGGGACAACGGTCAACTCGTCGGCCGGTTCGCCGGCGAGCTGCCGGCCAACCACGAGCCGGCGAGTCAGACGACCGAGATCGCCCCCCGGCTGATCGAGCTCTGCTTCCAGACCGCGGGTGTGTGGGAGCTCGCCTCCGAGGGCCGGATGGCGCTGCCAACCCACGTCGACCGGGTCGTCCGCTACGCCTCGGCCAAGAAGCCGAGCCGTCTGTGGGCTGTCGTCACCCCGCAGGATGGCGGTGGCGCGGACGCCGAGATCATCGACGAGGGCGGCCGCGTGCGGGTGAAGCTCGAGGGCTACCGGACGATCGCGCTGCCCGGCGAGCTCGCCGCGAATGCGCTCGCGCCGATCCGCTCTGCCCTGAGCGACGCGTAAGGCGCTGACGTGGAAACAGGGTTCTCACGTCTGGCGATCGTCAATCGCGGCGAGCCCGCGATGCGCCTGATCCACGCCGTGCGCGAACTCAATGACCAGCGGGAAGAGCCGATCCGGCTGATTGCGCTGTACACCGAAGGCGAGCGGGACGCGATGTTCGTCCGTCACGCGGACGAGGCGGTGTCGCTCGGGCCGGCCATCCGTGAGGATCGCGCCCGCAGCGGCTATCTCGACCACCGGGCGCTCGAGCGAGCGCTGATCCAGACGCGCGCGGACGCCGCCTGGGTGGGCTGGGGGTTCGTCGCCGAGCAGCCGGAGTTCGCGGATCTCTGCGCCCGGCTCGGGATCCTGTTCATCGGTCCCGATCCGGCGGTCCTGCGTCTCGTCGGCGACACGATCGCGGCCAAGCGGCTCGCCGAGGCGTGCGGGGTGCCCGTCGCGCCCTCGAGCGGCGGCCCCGTCGCGGGGGCCCGGCACATCGAAGTGCAGATCATTGCCGACGGCTACGGCAACGCGTGGGCCGTTGGGCGTCCGGGACTGTTCGTGCCAGCGGCGCAACCGGAAGGTGCTCGAGGAATCCTCGAGCCCAGCGCTCAGCGCCGAGCAGGAGCTCGAGATCAAGGAGGCGGCACGCCGGCTCGTGCTCCGGGCCGGCTACCGCAACGCCGGCACGGTCGTGTTCCTGTACGAGCCGGCCGAGGGTCGCTTCTCGTTCATGGAGATCAAAGCGCGCCTACAGGTCGAGCATCCGGTGACCGAGGCCGTGACCGGTCTTGACCTGGTCAAGCTCCAACTTCACGTCGCGACCGGCGGCCCGCTCGTAGGCGAGCCCCCGCCTGCGTCCGGGCACGCGATCGAGGCCCAGCTCAGCGCTGAGGATCCGGAGCTCGGGTTCGCGCCCGCGCCGGGGCGTCTGTCCGTGCTCCGGCTGCCGACCGGGCCCGGGCTGCGGGTCGATACCGGTGTTGCTGAGGGTGACCTGATCCCGCCCGAGTTCGACTCGATGATCGGCAAGGTGATCGCCTGGGGCCGCGACCGCGACGAGGCGCTCGCGCGCTTGCGCCGTGGCCTGTCGGACACGCTCGTAGTGGTCGACGGCGGCACCACGAATCAGGGGTTCCTGCTCGAACTCCTCGACCGTCCCGAGGTGCGCACCGGCGACGTCGACACCGCCTGGCTCGACCGGCTGTACCTGAGCGGCGAGGCGACTCCGGTGCGCCATGGTGACGTTGCGCTCGTGCAGGCCGCGATCGAGCTCGCGGATGAAGACCTCGCCGCCGATCGCGCGCGCTTCTACGCGTACGCCCGGGGCGGGCGCCCACAGGCGAGCGCCGCGCTGAGGCGCAGCTACGAGCTGCGTCTGCGCGGTCAGTCGTACCGCGTGACCGTTGCCCATGTCGCCCCCGAGCGCTACGGCGTGATGATCGATGGGCACCAGATGGAGCTCGAGACGCGGCGGATCGGTCAGCACGAGCGCCGGCTTCTGCTGCCCGGCCGCAGCTACCGCACGCTCAGCTCCAAGCAGGAGAACGACGTGCTCGTCGAGGTCAACGGGGTCCCGCACCGGGTCACCCGGGACGACGGCCGCATCGTGCGCAACCTCGCGCCGGCGGTCGTGGTGTCGATCCCGGTCGCCGAGGGCGACGTTGTCGGCGTCGGGGACGTCGTCGCGATCGTCGAGGCGATGAAGATGGAGTCCTCGCTCGTCGCGCCCTTCCACGGCCGCGTCAAGCAGGTATTCGTCGGCGAGAACGTCCATGTCGGAGCTCAGGCGCCATTGCTCGCGCTCGAGCCGGTCGACGAACAGAACGCGACCCCGTCCGGAACGCGCCTGTCCTTCGGCGAACTCGCCGCGGCGGCCGAGCCGGCGATCGCCGACCAGTGCCGCGAGAACCTCCAGCGGATGGAATGGCTCGTGCGCGGCTACGACGTCGCCGACGCCGAGGTCGACCGGGCGATCGCCGATCTCCACGGCCTGTGCGCCGACCTGCTCACCTGCGATCCGGCGCTCGTCCCGGGCGAGCACCGGCTGCTGCGGATGTTCGCCGACCTGGGCGTGCTCTCCAGCCCGTTGCTGCTGGATGAGAGCGAGGATCCCGAGCTGCTCCAGGGTCCGCAGGAGCACCTGTACGCGTGGCTGCGCTCGCTGGACGCGGAGACCGAGGGCCTGCCTGAGGCATTCGTCCGCAATCTGCGGCGGGCGCTCGCCTACTACGGCATCGACAGCCTGGAACGGACTCCGGCGCTCGAGGATGCGTCCTACCGGCTGTTCCTCTCCCAGAAGCGCGCCGACGCCGCCCGGCGGGCGATTCTCGCGATCCTCGACCGGCGTCTCGAGCAGGCCGATCAGCTCATCGGGCACGTCGGCGACGACTTCCGGGAGGCGCTCGACCGCCTTGTCATTGCGCTCGACGGCCGGGACCCGAACGTTGCCGATCTCGCCCGTGAGGTGCGCCTGCGCTACTTCGATGAGCCGGTCATTCAGGAGGCGACCGAGCGGGTGTACGCGGAGATGGAACAGCACGTCGCCGCGCTGATCGATGACCCATCGCGTCCCGACCGCGAGCGCCACATCGAGGCGATCGTGGACTGTCCGCGCCCGCTGTCGACGCGGCTGACGATCGCGATGCGGCAGAACGGCCAGCCGGTCCGCGACCGCCTCGTCGAGGCGATGGCTCGGCGGTACTACCGGGTGCGCTCACTCGAGGGCTTTGAGGACCTCGAGCTCGGCGGTCATCGGTTCGTCGTCGGCCGCTACCGCTTCCGGGACACGCAGCGCCACATCGTCGCCACCTACGTGGAGGTGAATGAGATCGGCTCGGCCGCGCGCGCGTTTGCCGCGTGGGCCGCGAAGGTCCCGGCCGGCGAACTCGCGGTGCTCGACCTGTACGCCGAGCACGCCGGACTGGCGCCGGCGCACGAGGAACTCGCAGCGATGCTCGCCGACGCCTACCGGGGCATGCACGTGCCGCCCGCGCTGCACCGGATCGTCGCCGCGATCGCCGAGCCCCGCCGCGGCCGGGGCATGTCCGCTATCGATCTGTTCACGTTCCGCCCGGATGCGGAGGGCGGCCTGGTCGAGGATGAGGTGCTCCGCGGCCTGCATCCGATGATGGGCCACCGGCTGCACCTGTGGCGGCTCGCGGAGTTCGACCTCGAGCGGCTTCCGTCCTCGGAGGACATCTACGCGTTCCACGGCGTCGCGCAGGCCAATCCCAAGGACGAGCGTCTGTTCGTGCTCGCCGAGGTGCGCGACATCACCCGTGTCTACGACGAGCAGGGTGCAGTCGTCGGACTGCCCGAGCTCGAGCAGATGCTCGTCCATGTCTTCAGCACCCTGCGCACGTATCAGGCACACCGGCCGGTCAACCGCCGGCTGTTGTGGAACCGCGTGCTACTCCACGTCTGGCCGGTCATGGAGCTGAGCCCCGACGAGCTGCGCCGCTTCATCGAGCGGCTCGTGCCGTTGACGGCCGGTCTGGGGATCGAGGTCATCCTGCTTCAGGGGCGTCTGCGGGAGAGCGACGGCCAGGCTCGCCGGCGGGTCCTCCGGTTCTACATGCCGACGCCACACGAGGTCCGAGTCGAGGTCGACGATCCGCCGGGCGAGAAGGTCCAAACCCTCGACGAGGGCGCCCGGCGCGTCATCTCCGCCCGCCGGCGCGGCGCGCTTCACCCGAGCGAGATCGTCAAGCTGATCGCGCCCCCGCGTGCGACGGCCGGGCATCCCCGCGGTGAGTTCGTTGAGCACGAGCTGGGCGAAAACGGAGTGCTCGAGCCGGTCGACCGTCTGCCCGCGACCAACCCGAGCGGAATCGTCGTCGGCACGATCACGAACTTCACCGAGCGCTACCCGGAGGGGATGCGGCGGGTGATCCTGCTCGGCGATCCGACGCGCGCCCTCGGCTCGCTCGCCGAGCCCGAATGCCGGCGGGTCAACGCCGCGATCGATCTCGCCGAGGAGCTCGGCGTACCGCTCGAGTGGTTCGCGCTCTCGGCCGGCGCGAAGATCGCGATGGACAGCGGCACCGAGACGATGGACTGGATCGCGGCCGTGCTGCGGCGGATCATCCTGTTCACCCAGGCGGGGGAGAGATCAACGTCGTCGTGGCCGGGATCAACGTTGGTGCCCAGCCGTACTGGAACGCCGAGGCCACGATGCTCATGCACACCCGTGGCGCGCTGATCATGACGCCGGAGAGTGCAATGGTGCTGACCGGCAAGCAGGCGCTCGATCACTCCGGCGGGGTCTCGGCCGAGGACAACTTCGGCATCGGCGGCTACGACCGGATCATGGGGCCGAACGGTCAGGCCCAGTACTGGGCCCGTGATCTGGCGGCGGCCTGCCGGCTGCTGCTGGCCTACTACGACCACACCTACGTCGCGCCCGGCGAGCGCTTCCCGCGCCCGGCGAGCACGTCGGATCCAGCCAGCCGGGACATCGGCGAGTCCGAGCACAACGATCCCGGGTCCGGTCTGGCCCGGGTCGGGGACATCTTCTCCGACGAGACGAACCCCGGCCGCAAGAAGGCGTTTGACATCCGGTCGGTGATGCGCGCGGTGATCGACAGCGACCACGCGCCGCTCGAGCGCTGGGCGCGGATGCGCGCCGCCGAGATCGGCGTCATCTGGGACGCCCATCTCGGTGGGCGGCCGGTGTCGCTGATCGGAATCGAATCGAAGCCGCTGCCGCGGCATGGGCCGTTGCCGGCCGACGGACCGGAGGTGTGGACGTCCGGCACCCTGTTCCCGCGCTCGGCCAAGAAGATTGCCCGCGCCCTCAACGCGGCCGCGGGACGACGACCGGTCGTCGTGCTCGCCACCCTCGCCGGGTTCGACGGCTCTCCCGAATCGATGCGCGAGACCCAGCTCGAGTTCGGCGCCGAGATCGGCCGCGCGGTCGTCAACTTCAACGGACCGATCGTGTTCTGCGTGATCTCGCGCTTCCACGGCGGCGCGTTCGTCGTGTTCTCGTCAAAGCTCAATCCCTATCTCGAGACCGTCGCTCTGGAGGGCGCACGCGCGTCGGTGATCGGCGGCGGTCCCGCGGCCGCCGTGGTGTTCGCCCGCGAGGTCGAACAGGCGGCCCGGGAGGATCCCCGGATCACCGAGCTGGATGCGCGCATCGCCGCTGCCGAGGGCGCGGCGCGCCAGGCGCTGCGCTCGGAGCGGCGCGGGGCGTGGGATGAGGTGCTCGCGCAGAAACGCGGAGCGTTTGCCGAGCGGTTTGACCAGATTCACAGCGTGGAACGGGCCGTCAAGGTCGGCTCGGTCAGCACGATCATCTCGCCGTCGGCTCTACGTGGCTTCCTGATCGATGCCGTCGAGCGAGGAATCCGTCGGTTTGAGCCCGCCGACGGCGATGCCGGAGCCAGCAATGGTCGCCCCGGGATGGCTGAGCCGACACGCCGCTGACGTCCCGGCCGGCGACGACTGGCTGTGCGATGCCGAGCGGCGCGTGCAGCACGGCCTGCGCCTGCGGCGACGGCGTGCGGACTGGCGGCTCGGGCGGTGGACGGCGAAGTGCGCCGTCGGCGCCTGGCTCGGGATCGAGCCGGAGCGGATCGCGGCTTTGCGCGCGCAGGACGGTGGTCCGGAGGCGTGGCTTGACGGATCGCGGTTGCCGGTATCGCTGTCCATCTCGCATCGCGCGGGGAGGTCGCTCGCCGCGGTCGGGCCGGCGGCGGCCAACGTGGGATGCGACCTCGAGCTGATCGAGCCTCGCAGCGGCGCGTTCGTGCGGGAGTGGCTGGCCCCGGCCGAGCAGCGGCTCGTCGCGGACCATCCGGTGGACGGCCACACGCTGCTCGCCAACGCGATCTGGAGCGCCAAGGAAGCCGCGACGAAGGTGCTGCGTGAGGGGCTGCGGCTCAACGTTCGCAACGCCCTCGTCAGCCTGGATGGGATCGACGACGACGCCGATCACGACCACTTCGGCTGGCGCGCGGTGCGCGTCGACTGGCGGGACGGCCCCTCGGCCGCCGGGTGGTGGCGGGTCGAGGAGCCGTTCGTGATCGTCGTGCTGTCGGATCCGCCGCTCGGCGTGCCACGGCCGCTGCGTCCGACCAGGCCCGTGCCGCTGCTGCGGACGCTGAGTCCCGTGCCGGTCCTGCGGACGCTCGGTCCGCCGCCGGCGCTGCCGGCGCTCAGTCCGCCGCCGGACCGGCAGCGGCTCGCGCGAACGCCGTGAGGTCCCACCCGCCCTCGGACCCGACCGCGGCCGCCATCTGCTCCCAGCCCTCGCCGTGCCGGTCAATGTTGCGGTGCTCAAGCGTGACGTCGGTGCGGTCCGCCCCGCTGCCCTCGAACCGGACCTCGACCTCGCTCGTCTTCGCCTGGTCGGCCTCGAGCTGCCAGGCGAGCGAGATATCCCAGCTGAAGACGACGCGGTTCGGCGGGTCGTAGGTCAGCACCCGCGCCCACCGGCACTCGCTCCCGTCGACGCCCCGGTCGATGATGTGCCCGCCGACGAACGGCTCGAACACCATCTCCTTCAATTCCGCCTGGAGGATGTGATGGTCCGGGTTCCACCACGTCCCGATGCCGGTCGTGAACACGTCGAACGCCCGCTCGATCGGCGCCTCGACCGTGATCTGGCGGGTGACCGATGTCGTCGGGACGGGAGCTGCGTGCATGGTCATGAGACCTCCTCGGGTCGGTGTTCGGCCGCCTCCTTGAAAGCGACCAGGGATCGGCGCCAGAACTCGTCGAGATACGCCCGCAGCCCCTCGAGTCCCGTCGGGTTGAGCGCATAGATGCGCCGGGTGCCGTCTGCTCGATCGATGACCAGCCCGGCCTCCTTGAGCACCTTGAGGTGCTGCGAGACGGCCGGCCGGGTCACCGGCAGCTGGTTGGCGAGTTCCCCCACGGCGCTTGGCCGCTCGGCCACACGTTCGAAGATCGTGCGGCGGGTGGGGTCGGCGAGGGCCGTGAGCGAGTCGACGTAAGTCGTCACTAACGGTTAGTCTAGGCTTACGGTCGGCGGGTGTCAAGAAGCGCGTCGGTTGCCGGAAAACGGCGCATCGAAGAGGAGCGGGATCGACCGGGCGGTTGAGCAAGGTTTTGCCCGCATCGCGGACACAATCTTGCGGCGCGGGGATCGCACGGGCGGTTCATGCAAGAAACCCGCCGCTATCCGGCGGAAACCTTGCGTAACCCCGCCGAACGCGCCGATCCCCACCCTCTCAAAGCGCCTTTCCGTCGATCGTCGACAAGCGAACGAGAGCGTTATCGTCCGACGCCACCGCATGCCGACGACCGAAGCCCACGAAGTCGCCCTGAGACCCGACGGCCTGACCGCCGAGGAGGTCGTCGCCGTCGCCCGCGCCGACGCGCAGGTGACGATCCACCGACGAGGCGACCGCAGGCCATGCAGCGCGCGCCGAACCTCGTCGCCGCGCTCGATCACGTGGAGGAGCCGGTGTACGGCGTCTCCACCGGATTCGGCTCGCTGGCGCGCGTCCGGATTCCCGCCGAGCGCCGGGCCGAGCTGCAGAAGGCGCTCGTCCGCTCGCACGCGTCCGGGATGGGTGCGCCGATCGAGCGCGAGGTCGTCCGCGCGATGATGGTGCTCCGCGCCCGGACGCTTGCGATGGGGTGGTCCGGCACCCGGCCGGTCGTCGCCCAGACGATCGCGGAGCTCCTCAATGCCGGCATCACACCGATCGTCCCGGAGTACGGCTCGCTCGGCGCGAGCGGCGATCTCGCTCCGCTCGCGCACTGCGCGCTCGCGCTCATCGGCGAGGGCGAGGTCGACGTCGGCGTCGGCGTCGGCGTCGACGTCGGCGGCGTGCCCGCGACGCGGACCCCCGCCGCAGACGCGCTCGCCGACGCGCAGATCACGCCGCTCGAGCTGAGCGCCAAGGAGGGCCTGGCGCTGATCAACGGCACCGACGGGATGCTCGGCATGCTCGTGCTCGCCTGCGCCGATCTGAGCCACCTGCTCCGCGTCGCGGACATCACTGCGGCGATGTCGGTCGAGGCGCTGCTCGGGACCGACCGGGCGTTCGCGCCGGACCTCGTCGCGCTCCGCCCCCAGCCCGGTCAGGCGGCAAGCGCCGAGAACCTGTTCGCTCTGCTCGCCGGATCGGAGATCGTGGCCAGCCATCGTCACGGCGACCCGCGCGTCCAGGACGCCTACTCGCTGCGCTGCGCTCCCCAGGTCAACGGCGCCGCGCGGGACACGCTCACGCACGCCCGGACGACGGCCGAGCACGAGTTGCGCGCCGCGATCGACAACCCGATGGTGCTGTCGGACGGCCGCGTCGAGTCGTGCGGCAACTTCCACGGGGCCCCCGTCGCGTTCGCCTGCGACTTCCTCGCCGTCGCGATCGCCGCGGTCGGCTCGATCGCCGAGCGGCGGACGGACCGGCTGCTGGACGCGTCGCGCTCCCAGGGGCTGCCCGCGTTCCTCGCCGAGGACGCGGGCGTCAACTCCGGGTTGATGCTCTCCCACTACGCGCAGGCGGCGCTCGTGGCCGAGAGCCGGCGGCTGGCGACCCCGGCGAGCGTCGACTCGATCCCCACCAGTGCGATGCAGGAGGACCACGTTTCGATGGGGTGGGGTGCCGCGCGCAAGCTCCGCACGGCGGTCGACAACCTCCGGCGGATTCTCGCCGTCGAGCTTGTGACCGCGGCCCGCGGGCTCGACCTCCGGGCACCGCTCACACCCGGGCCCGGAACCGCAGCGGCCCTGGCGGTGACCCGCGAGCGCGTCGCCGGACCCGGCCCCGACCGTTTCCTGGCGCCCGAGCTCGCCGCGGCCGAGCAGCTGATCATGTCCGGTGCCCTGCTCGACGCGGTTCACGCCCAGATCGGGGAGCTGCGATGAGGACGATCCGAGCGCCCCACGGGACCGAGCTCTCTTGCCGTGCGTGGCCGCAGGAGGCGGCGATGCGGATGCTGATGAACAACCTCGACCCGGACGTCGCGGAGAACCCGAACGAGCTTGTCGTCTACGGCGGCACGGGACGGGCCGCCCGGTCATGGGAGGCGTTCGACGCGATCGTCCGCACGCTGCAGCGCCTGGAAGACGACGAGACGTTGCTCGTCCAATCGGGCAAACCGGTTGGCGTATTCCGGACGCACGAGTGGTCGCCCCGGGTCCTGATCGCGAACTCGAACCTCGTGCCGGAATGGGCGAACTGGGACGAATTCCGCCGGCTCGAGGCGCTCGGGCTGACGATGTACGGGCAGATGACCGCGGGCTCGTGGATCTATATCGGGAGCCAGGGCATCGTTCAGGGGACCTATGAATGCTTCGCCGAGATCGCTCGCCGCCGCCACGGCGGTTCGCTCGCCGGCACGATCACCCTCACCGCCGGGCTCGGCGGGATGGGCGGCGCGCAGCCGCTCGCCGTGACGATGAACGGCGGGGTGGCGCTGTGCATCGAGGTCAACCGCGAGCACATCGAGCGACGGCTGCGGACGCGTTACCTCGATGAGGTGGCCGACGACCTCGACGACGCGGTCCGGCGCTGCCGCGCCGCGCAAGCGGAGCGACGTGCCCTCTCCGTCGGCCTGCAGGGCAACGCGGCGGACGTCCTGCCGACGCTGCTCGCCGAGGGCTTCGAGGCCGAGATCGTCACCGACCAGACGAGCGCGCACGATCCGCTGAACGGTTATGTCCCGAACCGGATGACGCTCGCCGAAGCCGACGAGCTCCGCGCCTCTGACCCGGAGGAGTACATCCGCCGCTCACGTGCGGCGATCGCCGCCCACTGTGCCGCGATGGTCGGCTTCCTCGACGCCGGCAGCGAGGTGTTCGACTACGGCAACAGCCTCCGGGCCGAGGCGCGGCTCGGCGGCTTCGAGCGCGCGTTCGCCTACCCCGGGTTCGTCCCCGCGTACGTCCGGCCGCTGTTCTGTGAGGGCCGCGGCCCGTTCCGCTGGGCGGCGCTGTCCGGCGATCCGGCGGACATCGCGGCGACCGACCGGGCCGTGCTCGACGAGTTCCCCAGCGACGAGCCGCTCGCCCGCTGGATTCATCACGCGTCGGAGCGGATCGCGTTCCAGGGGCTGCCGGCACGCATCTGCTGGCTCGGGTACGGCGAGCGCGCCCGCCTCGGCCTGCGGTTCAACGAGATGGTGCGCCGGGGCGAACTCAGCGCGCCGATCGTCATCGGCCGTGACCACCTCGACTCTGGGTCGGTCGCCTCTCCCTACCGGGAGACCGAGGGGATGGCCGACGAGTCGGATGCGATCGCCGACTGGCCGCTGCTCAACGCGCTCGTCAACACGGCCGCGGGAGCGACCTGGGTCTCGATCCACCACGGCGGCGGAGTCGGGATCGGCCGCTCGATCCACGCCGGCATGGTGTGCGTCGCCGACGGCACCGAGCTTGCGGCGGCCAAGCTCGAGCGGGTCCTGACGACCGATCCCGGGACCGGCGTCATGCGCCACGCTGACGCCGGCTACGACCGCGCGATCGAGGTCGCGCAGGAGCGGGGCGTGCAGATTCCGATGTTGGGCTCGTGACCCTTCTGGAGATCGCAACCGTCGGTGACCCGGTGCTCCGGGAGCGGGCGGCCGAGCTCAGCCCGGCCGAGCTCGCGACTCCGGAGATCCAGCAGTTGATCGACGACCTGATCGAGACCAAGCGGGCGGCCGGCGGCGCCGGTCTCGCCGCCACCCAGGTGTCGGTGCCCAAGCGGATTGCGGTCGTCGAGGTCGACGAGCACACCCGCTACGCGTACAAGCCGCGCGTGCCGCTGACCGTGATCGTCAACCCCGAGATCGAGGTCCTCTCCGACACGCGGCTGCTCATCAACGAGGGATGTCTGTCGGTGCCCGATCTGCGGGGCGACGTCGAGCGCGCCGTCGACGTCCGCGTCCACTTCCTCGACCGTGAAGGCCATCGTCATAGCGTCGACGCGCACGGCCTCACCGCGGGGACGTTTCAGCACGAGGTCGACCACCTCGACGGTGTGCTGTTCCTCGATCGCGTCACCGACCCGCGCAGCTTCAGCACGTGGGGGCAGTTCGAGCGCCATCACGCGGCGGCGTTCCTGCGCCGGATCGCGCCGTACGCAGCCGGCGCCGAGTCGCCCCGGTGAGCCGCTTCTGGTGTGAGCGGGCGTGGCTGGGTGGTGGGGACGTTCATCACGGCGTGCTGATCGAGGCGGCCGGTGAGCGGATCGAGTCCGTGCAGACGGGCGTCACGACGGCGCCGGACGGAGCGCAGATCCTGCCCGGCCTCGTCATCCCGGGCTTGGCCAACGCCCACTCGCATGTGTTCCAGCGCGCTCTGCGGGGGCGGACCCAGACGTCCGGGCGGGGCTCGTTCTGGACCTGGCGCGAGCAGATGTACGCGCTCGCCACCGCGGTCGATCCCGACTCGATGCGCGCGCTCGCTCGCGCGACGTACGCCGAAATGGCGCTCGCCGGCATCACCGTCGTCGGCGAGTTTCACTACGTCCATCACCGTGACGGCGGAAAGCCATACGATGACCCGAACGCGATGGGCGCCGCCGCGATCGAGGGAGCATTGGAAGCCGGGGTGCGGATGACCCTGATCGACACCTGCTACCTCCACGGCGGGATCGGCCGCGCGCCGGACACGGCCCAAGCGCGCTTCTGCGACGGTGACGCGGAGCGCTGGGCCGAGCGGGTCAGCGCGCTCGACGAGCGCCCGCACGCCCGGATCGGCGCGGCCATCCACAGCATCCGCGCGGTTGACCCGGACAGCGCGGCGGTCGTGGCTGCATGGGCCCGCGACCGCGCGGCGCCGCTGCACGCGCACGTCTCCGAGCAGCCCGCCGAGAACGACGCTTGCCAAGCGGCATACGGCGACACGCCGACCGCCGTGCTCGACGGCGCCGGAGCGGTGAGCGGGCACTTCACCGCGATCCATGCCACCCACGTCACCGACGCTGATACGGCCATGCTCGGCGGCGCCGGGGCGTGCTGCTGCCTCTGCCCGACGACCGAGCGCGACCTCGCCGACGGCGTCGGACCCGCGGCGCGGCTGCGAGCCGCCGGCGCTGCGCTCGCGCTCGGGAGCGACTCGCACGCGATCATCGAGCCGCTTGAGGAGGCGCGCGCGGTCGAGCTCGACGAACGGCTCGTGAGCGGCGAGCGCGGCCGCCACGCCGGCGACGAACTGCTGTTCGCCGCGACGGCCGGCGGGTATGCGAGCGTCGGCTGGCCCGAGGGCGGGATGATCCGCGCCGGCGGTCTTGCGGACCTGGTCGCCTTCGACCTCGAAAGCGTGCGCCTTGCCGGAACGCCTGACGGGCAGCTCATCGACGGGCTCGTGTTCGCCGGCGCGGCGGCGGACGTCCGGGATGTCATCGTCGGCGGGAGCTTCGTCGTCCGCGACGGGCAGCACGTCAGCCTCAACGTCTCCCGTGAGCTGCAGGAAGCGATCGGCGGGGTGAGCGGATGAGCTCGCTGGTGCTCGACAACATCGGCCTGCTCGTCACGAACGATCCCGCGCTCGGCGAGGGCCCACTCGGCACCCGTCGTGACGTGGCGCTGGTGATCGAGGACGGACGGGTCGCCGCGATCACCTCGGCGGGCGCCGCAGGGGACGACCGGATCGACGCCGACGGGCACTGCGTGATCCCGGGCTTCGTCGACAGCCACACGCACCTCGTGTTCGCCGGCGACCGAGCCGAGGAGTTCGCGGCCCGGATGGCCGGCGCGCCGTACGCCGCCGGCGGCATCCGGGCAACGGTCGCGAGCACGCGCGCGGCGAGTGACGATCAGTTGCGCGAGCTCGCCGCTGCGCGCCGGCGCGAGGCGCTGCGCGCCGGTATCACCCACCTCGAGATCAAGTCCGGCTACGCGCTCGACGTCGAGGGCGAACGGCGGCTCTGCGAGGTCGCCTCGGAGCTGACCGAGGACGTCACGTTCCTCGGGGCGCATCTGCTGCCTCCCGAGTACGACCACCGCGCGGACGAGTACGTCGCTCTCGTCTGCGGCGAGATGCTCGATGCCTGCCGGCCGTTCGCCCGCTGGATCGACGTCTTCTGCGAACGCGGCGCGTTCGACGGCGACCAGTCACGGCAGGTGCTTGCCGCGGGCCGCGACGCCGGGCTCGGCCTGCGCGTCCACGCCAACCAGCTCGGTCGCGGGCCGGGCGTGCAGGTCGCGGTCGAGATGGGGGCGGCGTCAGCCGACCACTGCACGCATTTGTCAACGGCGGACGTCGACGCGCTCGCGTCCTCGAGCACGGTCGCCACGTTGCTTCCCGCCACCGACTTCTCGACGCGGCAGCCGTACCCGGACGCGCGGCGCCTCCTCGACGCGGGCGCCACGGTCGCGCTCGCGACGAACTGCAACCCAGGGTCGAGCTACACGACGTCGATGAGCTTCTGCATTGCGCTCGCGGTTCGGGAGATGCGGATGAGCCTCGAGGAGGCGATCCTGGCCGCGACGCTCGGGGGCGCCCGGGCGCTGCGCTGCGAGCGTGACCGAGGCCGCCTCACACCCGGGGCGTACGCGGATGCGGTGATCCTCGCCACGCCGTCGTACGCGCATCTCGTCTACCGGCCCGGCGTCCCGCTCGTCGCCGGAACGCTGCTCCGCGGCGAGGTCGCGTTCGCGCACCCCGAATTCGGCGCGGGGTTGTAGGGACCTGCGCGCTACCGGATCGCGCGGAGCGCCGGGTAGATCGCCTCAAACCGCTCGCGCCGCTCGCGGTAGACGTCGACCCACTCCGGGACCGGTTCAATCCGCTCCCGAGGCCGCACGGTCGCCGCCACCGCGGCGTGGACGTCGTCCCACGTGCCGGCCGCGACACCCCCGAGGATCGCGGCTCCGAAGGCCGCGCCCTCGTCGACGGCCACCCGCTCGAGCGGGAGTTCGAGCACGCTCGCGACGATCTGAAGCCATTCGGTGCTGCGGGCGCCCCCACCGGACACACGGCCGAGCTCGACCGAACCCCCAGCGAGCTCGTCGACCAGGTCGAGCGAGTCGCGCAGCCCGTAGGCGACACCCTCGAGCACCGCGCGGACGAGCGCACCGCGATCGTGGCGAACGCTGAGGCCGGTGAACGCGCCGCGCGCGTCGGGGTCCGCGTGCGGCGTGCGCTCGCCCGCGAGGTACGGCGCAAACAGCAGCCCCTCGCTCCCGGGTGGCCACTGCGCGGCTTCGGCGACGAGCGCGTCGTATCCCACCCCCGAGGCGACGGTGTCCCGCAGCCAGCGCAAGCTCCCGGCGGCGGACAGCATGACGCCCATCGCGTGCCAGGCCCCGGGGACGGCGTGACAGAACGCGTGCACCCGGGCCTCGGCGTCGGCCGCGAATGCGTCGAGCGCGGCGAACACGACGCCGGAGGTCCCGAGCACGACCGACAGCGGGCCCGGGCGATCGACGCCGACGCCGAGCGCGCCGGCCGCCTGATCACCGGCCCCGGCGGCGACGGGCACGCCGTCGGTGGTCTCACCGGACACTTCGGGGCTCTCCAGCACGGCCGGCAGCCAGGCGTGGTCGAGTCCCAGGGCCTCGAGCACGTCGTCGCTCCAGCGCCGCCGGGCGACATCGAGCAGCAGCGTTCCGGACGCGTCCGCGACGTCGATCGCGTGCGCGCCGCACAGACGCAGCCGCACGTAATCCTTGGGCAGCGCGATCCGGGCGATACGGCCGTAGACATCGGGTTCGTGTTCGCGCAGCCACAGCAGCTTGGGCGCCGTGAACCCGGTGAGCGCACGGTTGCCGGTCAGCGAGATCAGCCGCTCGAGCCCGATCGTCCGCTCGATCTCCTCGCACTGGTCCGCGGTCCGCTGGTCGTTCCACAGGATCGCCGGGCGGAGCACCCGGTCCGCCGCATCGAGGGCGACGAGCCCGTGCATCTGGCCGGAGAGCCCGATCCCGGCCGGCGTGCCGGCGCTCGCGCGGAGTTGATCGAGCACGCGCTCACTCGCCGCCCACCAGTCCTCCGGGTCCTGCTCCGCCCATCCCGGGTGGGGCGTCGAGAGTGGGTAGGCGACCTCGGCAAGGGCGAGCACGGTCCCCTCGGGATCGATCGCGATTCCCTTGACGGCCGACGTGCCGACGTCGAGACCGACGAGGCACTCGCGCCCGCTCATGCGCCGAGTGCCGCACCGCGAGTGATCATTGGGCGAACGCTATCGCGCGATCGCGCCGGGTGAGCGTTAACATGCCCGCGGCCGCGCAATGGCAGGCCGCGGCCGACCCTCCCCGATCCAATCTGCGATGACCTCACCTGAGGAGAGAGTTTCGACTCGCCGCCGCAACGTCGTGATGGCGGACGTCGGGCGGCTCGCCGGCGTCTCGCATCAGACGGTCTCACGGGTCATCAACGGCAGCCCGCATGTTCGTGAGGACACACGCGCGCGGGTGATCGCGGCGATGCGCGAGCTCGACTACTACCCAAACGCGATCGCCCGGGCGCTGGTGACCGGTCGCACGAATACGCTCGGCGTCGTCAGCTTCGACACGACGCTGTACGGACCAGCGTCAACGCTGTTCGGGATCGAACGTGCCGCCCACGAGGCCGGCTACTTCATCATCGTCGCCAGCCTCAAGGCGCTCAATCGCGATTCGATCGCCGACGCCGTGGAGCGACTCCGGGTTCACGGCGTCGACGGGATCCTCGTGATCACGCCGCTGCGCGAGGGCGCGGAGGCGTTGCCCGATGTCCCCGGAGGTGTTCCACTGGTGGCGGTCGAGGCGGGGCCGGACACGCTGATCCCGGTCGTCGCGGTCGACCAGCACGCCGGGGCGGCGCTGGCGACCCGCCACCTGCTTGACCTCGGCCACACGACGGTCTGGCACCTCGCCGGCCCATCCGAGTTCGTCGAGGCGCGACAACGGCTCGATGGCTGGCGCCGAACGCTCGCCGAAGCTTCGATCGAGTCGCCGCCCTCGCTGGAGGGGGATTGGAGCGCCAGCTCGGGGTACGAGCGCGGGCGGCAGCTGAGCGCCGACCGTGAGGTCCGGGCGATCTTCGCGGCCAACGATCAGATGGCCCTCGGCGTGGTCCGCGCCATGCACGAGGCGGGCCGGAGCATTCCCGGGGACGTGAGCATCGTCGGCTTCGACGATATCCCTGAAGCGCCATTCTTCACGCCGCCGCTCACGACGATTCGCCAGGACTTCGACGAGCTCGGGACTCGCGGCGTCCGCTTGCTGCTCGCGACGATGGAGGCCGGCGAGCGGCTCGCGTCCGGACCGCCGATCGCCCCGGAGTTGATCGTGCGCTCGAGCACGACATCGCCGTCAGGTTGATCGCGACCGTTGACACGCACGTCATGTGATCGTTAACATCGCGCCGCCTGAGAGGAGAGAGGAGATGACGTGCAAGGCATCATTCGCTGCGCCGGGAGGGACAACTACGTGTCCGTAGTAATTACCCGCGTGCGTGGCGGCTTTGCGCGCATGACGACTCAATCCGGGCGTGAAATCGTTGATGGCCGGTTAATGTGAGTAGACACGGCCCGCCGAGTCTGAGAGGTTTCGGTCAGGGCCGGTCCGACGGTTACGAGGAGGAGCGCAAATGTCAGATATTTTGGACGACGCTGTAGAGCGTCTGGAATGGGATGAGCGCAAGGAGGAGGACACCCCCGGCAAGCGTTGGCGGCAGCTGACGCGCCGTACCGCGCTGAGCGGTGGTGCAGCGGGTATCGCGGCGACGATCCTCGCGGCGTGCGGCGGCAGTAGCAGTAGCTCAAGCTCCACGGCGACTGCCGCCAGCGGCGGAAGCAACGCCGCGAGCATCTTCGGTTCCAGCGCGAGCTACAAGTTCACGTTTGTCAACCACGTGACGACGAATCCGTTCTTCACACCGACTCAGAACGGCGCCGCCGACGCGTGCAAGTTGCTCGGCTGCTCCTATCAGTGGACCGGTTCGCAGACGGCGAACGTCGGGGAGATGGTGAACGCGTTCAACAGCGCGGTCAGTGCCGGCGTCGACGGCATCGCCATTTCGCTGGTCGACCTCAAGGCGTTCAACTCCCCGGTCGACAAGGCGCTGGCGGCGAAGATCCCGGTCGTCGCCTACAACGCCGACGCCGCCGGCAACGCGCGCCTCGCGTACATCGGCCAGGACCTGTTCGTGTCCGGCCAGGAGATGGGCACAGCATATCGCGTCGCTCGTTCCCTCGGGCAACATCGGTTTGTTCATCGCCACTCCGGGCGCGCTCAACATCCAGCCGCGGATCGACGGTGCGCAGGACACGCTGAAGAAGCACCCGGGGATCAAGGCCAAGGTCGTCGCCACCGGCGCGGCCCTGACTCAGGAGCTCTCGACGGTCGACTCGTTCGTGACGGCGAACCCGAGCTATAAGGGTTTCTTTGCCGTGGACGGGGGAAGTACTCAGTCCATCGGCCAGTCAATCCAGAAGCACAACCTGAAGGGCAAGGTCAAGGGCGGCGGCTATGACCTCACGCCGGTCACCCAGCAGACGCTGGCCGGCGGCTACATGCAGTTCACGATCGACCAGCAGCCCTACCTGCAGGGCTTCCTGCCGGTCCTCGCAGCTGTACATGTACAAGGTCTCGCAGACCCTGACCGGCATCGCCGACGTCAACACGGGTCTGAAGTTCCTTGACGCGACGACCGTCGCGCCGTACAACAGCACCAAGAGCCGGTACGAGGGCACCTCCTCAGCGGCCGGCGTCACGAAGGCATAGGTGCAGACCGGGTTCCGAACAACCACCGGTAGTTATGGCTGTCGCGTCTGACAGCACACCTCCGGCGAGCGCCTCACCGCAGGGCCCAGCGAAGGGCTGGGCCCAGCGCGGCGGGGCGCTCAGCCTCGGGCAGCGGTTCCTGACGCTGCGCGAAGGCAGCATCATCGTGGTCACGCTGATCACGTTCATCTATTTCGCGACCAGCACCGACCGGTTCCTCACCGTCGACGGGATGAAGGCGCTGCTGCCGTACTTTGCGCCGTTCGCGATCCTGGCCGCCGGCGAGGTGTTCGTCATGATCAACGGCGAGATCGACCTGTCGATCGGCGCCGTCTACCTGTTCACGCCGTTCGTCTTCTACAAGCTGAATGCCGAGGCGGGGTTCGCGTTGATCCCGGCGCTGCTCGTGTCGCTCGTCGTGGCGACGCTGATCGGCGTCTTCAACGGGATCGTCGTCTCCGTCGTCGGGATCTCGTCGTTCGTGGCGACACTCGGGACGTTGTTCACGCTCGACGGGCTGACGCTGATCATCTCCCACGCGACGCAGGTCACGACCCCGGGCACCTCCGTCGTGAAGGTGGGGACGTTCGCACAGATCTTCGGCGGCGGCACCTACTCCGAGCTGTTCTGGGCGATCGGCATCGTCATCATTCTTCAAATATTGCTCACGTTTACGCGCTGGGGCATCTACACGGTTGCCGTCGGCGGTAACTCGCTCGGCGCCTCCGAGGCCGGCGTCCGCACGCGTGTCGTGCTCACGCGCAACTTTGCGATGTGTGCCCTGCTCGCCGGGTTCGTCGGCGTCCTGGAGGCCGTTCGCGCCGCGACGACGACGCCGGATCCCTCGGGCTCGAACGACATCCTGTTCCAGGCGATCTCCGCCGCCGTCGTCGGCGGCACGCTGCTGAAGGGCGGTTCCGGCACGGTTATCGGCGCCTTCATCGGCGCGCTGTTCCTCGGGATTCTCCGTGACGGCCTCAACATCAAGGGCGTCAGCGCGAACTACTTCCTGTTCTACCTCGGCATCGCGCTGCTGATCGCGATGGCGTTCAACACGTACGTGGCCCGCGTGCGGACGGGGTCAGGCCGTGGCTGACGACGCCAACGCACCCGTTGAAAAGATTGTCGGCCCGCGACAGGCTGACGACGACGTGCTCCGCGTCGAGCACGTCACCAAGAGCTTCGGGCCGATCACCGCGCTCCGGGACATCAACATCCACCTGCGCAAGGGAGAGGTGCTCGGGCTGCTCGGCGACAACGGTGCCGGCAAGTCGACGCTGATCAAGATCCTGTGCGGGTTTCACAAACCGGACTCGGGGTCGATGTGGCTGAAGGGCGAGCCGTACGCGCCGAAGAGCGTGCTCGACGCGCGCGCACACGGCATCGACACCGTCTACCAGGACCTCGCGCTGATCGATGAGCTGAGCGTCTACCACAACCTGTTCCTGCGCCGCGAAGAGGTGATGAAGCCGATTCCGTTCCTCGCCAACCGGAAGATGCGGAAAGCTGCGGGAAAGGCATTGGAGGAGACCGGGATCAACATTCCGCGGCTCGACGTGCCGGTCGCGCGTCTCTCCGGAGGCCAGCGCCAGGCGATCGCCGTCGCGCGGACGATCTCCGGCGACGCTGACGTCATCCTGCTCGACGAGCCGCTGGCCGCGATGGGCGCCAAGGAGGGGGCCCTGATCCTCGACCTGATCGCTCGGCTCAAGGCGGAGGGCAACCTCTCGATCATCATGATCCTCCACAACTACGTCCACGTGTTCCAGGCCTGCGATCGCGTCAGCCTGATCCAGGACGGCGTGATCGCGCTTGACAAGCCGACGAACGAGACGAGCGTCGACGAGCTCAACGAGATCGTCGTCGAGGAGTACCGCCGCGCCCGGCAGGCCGCGATGGCCGAGGGAGCGGGCGCCGCCCAGGCGAGCGGCGACGCCGCCTGATGCGCGCCGCGATCGGCGTCGATTTCGGTACCGAATCTGGGCGGGCCCTTCTCCTGGATCTGGACACGGGCGAGGAGCGCGCGGTCAGCGTCGTTCCCTATCCGAGCGCGGTCATCGACCGCACGCTGCCCGGCACCGACGAGCGGTTGGGGCCTGACTGGGCGCTCCAGGATCCGGACGACTGGGTGACGGTTCTCGAGACCGGGATCCCCAAGGTGCTCGCGGAGGCCGGGGTCGACGCCTCCGACGTCGTCGGTATCGGACTCGACGTCACCTCGTGCACGGTGCTCCCGGTGCGCGAGGACGGCGTTCCGCTCGCAACGCTCGACCAGTGGCGCGATCGCCCCCACGCCTGGCCGAAGCTATGGAAACACCACGCCGCGCAGCCGGTCGCCGATCGGCTCAACGACGTTGCGCTCGACCGCGGCGAGGACTTCCTGGCGCGGTACGGCGGCCGCATCTCCTCGGAGTGGTACTACCCGAAGTTGATCGAGGTGTGGCTCGAAGACCGCGACGTGTACAACGCATGCTCGGGGTTCATCGAGGCGACCGACTGGCTCGTCTGGTGGCTCACGGGACGCGAATGTCGTCAGAGCTGCACGGCGGGCTACAAGGCGCTGTGGTCTCCCGACGAGGGTCTGCCGTCACGCGACTATTTCGCCGCGGCATACCCGGGATTCGACCGGCCTGAGGAGAAGCTCGGCACGACGTTCGCGTCGCTCGGTACGCGCGCCGGCACGCTGCGCCCGGAGGCGGCGTCGCGCCTCGGCCTGCCCGAGTCGGTCGCCGTCGCGGTCGGCAACGTCGACTCGTTCGTCTCCGTTCCCGGCGCCGGCGTCGAGCACGCCGGAGCATTCGTGATGGTCGTCGGGACGTCGATCTGCGACATGGTCGTCGACGCCCGCGAGGTCCGGCTTCCCGGGATCACCGGCGTCCTCCGCGACGGGATCCTGCCCGGCCTGTACGGGTACGAGGCCGGCCAGGCCGCGGTCGGCGACATGCTCGCCTGGTATGTCGATACGTTCGCCGGCGACTACGGGGCGCTCGAGGGCGACGCCGCGCGGCTCGCGCCGGGGGAGACCGGGTTGCTCGCCCTCGATTGGTGGAACGGCAACCGGTCGATCCTCGCCGACGCGGGGCTCACCGGCGTGATCGCGGGACTGACGTTGCACTCCACGCAGGCGGAGATCTACCGCGCGCTCCTCGAGGCGATCGCGTTCGGCAACCGGCGGATCATGGACAACTTCACCGAGCACGGGATCGAGTCGAACGAGATCGTCGCCTGCGGCGGGATTGCCGAGCGCAGCCCGCTGATCATGCAGTTGCTCGCCGACACGAGCGGCCGTCCCGTCCACGTGGCGGCGTCGACCGAGGTGCCGGCGCGGGGCTCGGCGCTCTTCGGCGCCGTGGCGGCAGGAGCCTTCGACGACATCGGCGCGGCGATCGCCGCGACGCGCCCCGGGACGGGAAAGACCTACACGCCGGACCGCGTGGCCCAGGCGGTGTACGACGAGGTGTACGCCATCTATCGGGAGGTGTACGAGACGCTCGGTCGCACCCAGGCCGAATTGCTCCACGGCCTGAAGCGCATCCGCACCAACCAGAGGAGGGCCTCGTGAGTCACGCCCAGCGCCAACCCAAGATCGGACTGCTCGGGATCATGCAGGAGCTCTACGACGACATGATCCCGGGGATCACCGATCACCAGGCCGAGTACGCGAGGAACGTGACCAAGCAGCTCTCCGGCGTCGCGGAGGTCCTGTTCCCGCGCCCCGCGCGGAATCGTGAGGACATCGAGTCGATCTCCCGCGCGTTCGTCGACGACGGTGTCGACGGGGTCGCGATCGTGATGCTCACCTACGGGCCGGCGATGCGGAGCGTCCGCGCGCTCATGGACCTGCCGGTCCCGTTGATGCTCGCGAACATCCAGCCTGAGCGCTCGGTCACCGCCGCGTGGGACATGTCGGACCTGACCTACAACCAGGGGATCCATGGCGCTCAGGATCAGGCGAACGCGATCGTCCGGGTCGGCACCCCGTTCTCGGTCATCACCGGTGACTGGCGCTCTGAGGAGTTCGCGTCGGCGTTCGAGGACTGGGCGCGGGCGGCGCAGACGATCACGCGGCTGCGTCAATCGAAGATCGCGCTGCTCGGCAACTGGATGAACGGGATGGGGGACATCCGCTATGACCCGCCGGCGCTGCTGCGGCGGCTCGGGCCGGAGGTCTTCACCGAGGACCTCGGGCTGCTGTCCAAGCGGATGGACGCCGCCTCCGACGACGCCGTCCAGGCGGTGATGGCGCGGCACGCCGCCGAGATGACGGTCGCCGACAACCTCCCGCGTGAGAACCATGAGTACGCCGCCCGGCTCGAGGTGGCAATCCGCGGCATGATCGAGGACGGCGGCTACGACGGGTTCTCGTTCCACTTCGACGCGTTCGGCAACGACGGCCGCTTTCGCCAGTTGCCGCTGCTCGCCGCCTCGGACCTGATGGCCGACGGCTACGGGTTCGCGGCCGAGGGCGATACGAACACGACGACATTGATGTGCGCGGCCCAGACGATGATCGGCAATGCCCACTTCAGCGAGATGTACGCGATGGACTGGGAGCTTGACTCGGTGCTCATCAGCCACATGGGCGAGGGGAACTGGAAGATCGCGCGCAAAGACCGTCCGGTGAAGCTGATCGATCGCCCGCTCGGCATCGGTCGCCTGGACAATCCGCCGACGCCGGTGTTCTCGGCCGAGCCCGGAGTCGCGACGACCGCCGCGCTGGTGCCGATCGAGGGTGAGATCTTCCGGCTCGTCGTCGGTATCGGTGAGGTTCTCGACACGCCGGAGCTGCCGAAGGTCGAGATGCATTACTTCCATTTCCGGCCCGAGCGCGGGATGGAAACGTTCATGGACGAGTGGCTCCGCCTCGGCGCCCCGCACCACTTTGCGCTCAATCTCGGGGATCACGTTCGCCGTTGGCGGCGGTTCGCCGAACTGCTCGACCTCGACTACGTGGAGATCTAGCTGGTGCTCGACGAGCTGCGCCAGGACGTCCTGGCGGCGAACCTGGCGCTCCCGGCGCACGGGCTCGTCACGCTGACGTGGGGCAACGCCTCTGGCGTTGACCGGGACTCCGGGGTGATGGCGATCAAGCCGTCCGGCGTCTCGTACGACGCGATGACGGCGGAGGACATCGTGCTCGTCTCGCTCGAGACCGGCGAGATCGTCGAGGGTGAGCGCCGCCCGTCGACCGATACCCCGACGCACGTGGCGTTGTATCGCGCCGATGCGGAGATCGGCGGCATCGTCCACACGCACTCGACCTGGGCCACCGCGTGGGCGCAGGCCGGGCGCGAGATCCCGCTGCTCGGCACGACCCATGCCGACCTCTGCGCCGAACCGGTCCCCGTCACCCGGGGCTTGACCCCGGAGGAGGTCGAACGGGACTACGAGGGCGCGACCGGTGACGCCGTGATCGAGGCCATCGGTGTGCGCAGCGCGGCCGAAGTCCCGTGCGTGCTCGTCCGCGGCCACGCGCCGTTCTGCTGGGGACGCTCGCCGGCGGCGGCGGTCGAGACGGCGGTGACGCTCGAGGAGGTGGCCAAGATGGCGCTGCTGACGAGCGTGCTCGACCGTGATCCGCCACTGCTCGACTCGTTCGTGCGCGACAAGCACTTCGCGCGCAAGCACGGGCCGCAGGCGTACTACGGCCAGCGGTGAGCAAGACGCACATCGACGTCGTCATCGCGCCCGACGCGATCGAGCGGCTCACCGCTGCCGCCGCCTCCGCGCGGTGGCCGGGAGCGCTCGTCGTCTCGGACCTCAACACCCGTGAGGTGGCCGGCGAGACGGTCATCGCCGGATTACGCGGCGCGGGGGTCGCGGTTCGCGAGCACGTGTTCGACCAGCGTGACGGTCTGCTCGCGGGGCTCGACGAGGCGGCTGCGGTGGCCGCGCGGATTGAGGATCTCCGGCCCGTAGTCGTCGGCTCGGGCGTGCTCACCGACATCGTGCGGTACGCCGCGCACGCGATCGACCGGGACTTCTGGAGCGTGCCGACTGCCGCGTCGATGGACGGGTACGCGTCGGCGGCCGCGGCGATGCAGATCGCCGGGGTCAAGGTCACCTCGCCGGCACGCGCGCCCGTGGGGATCTACGCCGACCCGGCGGTCATCGCCGGCGCGCCAATCGATCTGACGCGTGCTGGGATCGGTGATCTGCTCGCGAAGGTCACCGCGCGGGTCGACTGGCTCGCCGCCCACCTGCTCTATGGCGAGCCGTTCCCGGTCTCGGTTGCTGACCGGGTGCTCGGACCGCTGCGTTTTGCGGCGGGGCGTGCCGCCGAGGTGCTCGCCGGTGATGTCGAGGGGGCGTCGGGGCTGCTCGAGGGGCTGATCGAATCGGGCATCGCGATCACCCTGTCCGGCAACACCCGGCCGGCGAGCGGGTGCGAGCACCACGCGTCGCACTTCTGGGACCTGCTCGCCGCGCACGGCCGGCGGGCCCACGCCTCGCACGGCCTCCAGACCGGCTACGCGACCGGCTTCGCGATGCGGCTTCAGGAGTTCGCGTTCGGCCGGACCGGCGTCGCGCTCGGTCAGCCGGTCGCGCCGGCCGACCCGCTCTCGGCGGAGGCACGGGCATGGCTCGGCGAGCCGACCGACGACCTCCGGGCCGCGGTCGAGGAGAAGCAGCGGATGCTGTCTCGGGTGCCCGATTCCTGGCCTGCGGACGACGCTGGCTGGGCGGCCGTCCGCGGGACGCTCGCGCCGACGCTCGCGCTGTTCGACGAGGTCCGGGCCGGGTTGCACGCGGCGGGGATCCCGGACACGCCGGGCTGGCTCGAGGTCGATGCCGAGACGCTGCGGGCGACCTTCCACTACGCGAGCCGCCTCCGCGCCCGCTATACGACGATCGACTTCCTTGAAGGCCAGGGCCGCCTCGGCGAGGGGATCGAGGTAATGCTTGCGCCCACAACTACCTGCTAACCTGCCTTTGATCATGGAACTTGGTGTCGCCACCTTTGCCGACCTCAGCTCGGGTGTGAGTCCGCAGCAGCGGATGCGGGACCTGCTGGAAGAGGCGACGCTCGCCGAGCAGGTCGGCCTCGACGTGTTCGCGATCGGCGAGCATCATCGGCCGGACTTCCTCATCTCATCACCGCAGGTGGCACTCGCGGCGATCGCCGTCCAGACGGAGCGGATCAGGTTGTCCAGCGCGGTCACCGTGCTCAGCTCCGACGACCCGGTGCGCGTGTTTCAACAGTTCGCCGAGGTCGACCTGCTGTCCGGCGGGCGGGCGGAGATCATGGCCGGGCGGGGCTCGTTCACCGAGTCGTTCCCGCTGTTCGGCTACGACCTCGACGACTACGACGAGCTGTTCGCCGAGAAGCTCGATCTGCTGCTGGCGATCCGCGATTCGGAGCGGGTGACATGGTCCGGGCGGCATCGCGCCGCGCTTGAGAACGCGGTCGTGTGGCCGCGACCGGTCCAGAATCCGCTGCCGGTGTGGATCGCAGTCGGCGGCACGCCGCAGTCGGTCGTGCGTGCCGGCACCCTTGGGCTGCCGCTGACGATCGCCATCATCGGCGGTGGGCCGGATCGGTTCGCCCCGCTCGTCGACCTGTATCGCCAGGCGTTCGCCGCGGGCGGTCACGATCTCGCCGACGCCCGGGTCGCGATCAACACGCACGCGTTCGTCGCCGAGACCGACGCCGACGCCAACCGCGCGTTCGCCCAGCCTTACCTGGCGATGATGAACCGGATCGGACGTGAGCGCGGCTGGCCCCCGGCGGGGCGGGAACAGTACGACGCCCTGCGCTCCCCGCGCGGAGCGCTCGCCGTCGGCACGCCCGCGCAGGTCGCCGAGAAACTCCTGTGGGAGCACGAGCTCTTCGGCCACGACCGGTACCTGGCGCAGATCAGCGTCGGCGCGGTCGCGCACGCGGACGTCATGCGGGCGATCGAGCTGTTCGGGACCGAGGTGGCGCCGGTGGTGCGGGCCGAGGTGGAGCGGCGTTCGCGGTCGGCGCGCTGCCGCTGCCTCTCCGTCTGCCTCTCCGGAGCCCGCTTCGACGTAGCGCGGCGGTCGTTCGTTTTTGCAACGAGGAGGGGGGTGGGGTGGGGCCCATCGGCCGTCGCGTGCCCCGGATCGGCCGCGCGGGGTGGCGCCCCGGCGAGCCCCGCGCGATGAGCCCCGGCGACGAGCCCCGCGCGACCAAAACGCACGACAGCGACCCTCGCCTCGACCAAAACGCACGACAGCGACCCTCGCTGCGACCAAAACGCATGACAGCGGCGGCGATTGGCGGCGCTTTCTTGCGTTACGGCGAATATTTGACCGAAACGCACGAAAGCGGCGAGATCGGCCGGCGCTGACGTGCGTTACGGCGATTCGGCCCGCGCTTTCGTGCGTTTCGGCGATTCCGCCCGCGCTTTCGTGCGTTTCGGCGATTCCGCCGGCGCGCTCTCGTCGGTCGGGACAACCCGGACTCGCGCCGCGCCGCGCCGCGCCGCGCCGCACCCGGTCACGTCACCCTCCTTTTCGATGCGCCTTTCCGCTGGTCGCAGACCGCGGTCCCGAGCTCACCACCGGTCGTGGACGTGCTCCCGGATCAGCCGGTCGTACACCTCCCGCACCCCGTCAAGCTGCGCGCCCGTCAACGCCGGTACCGACGCGGCCGCGGCGTTCGCCCGCACCTGGTCGGGGTTACGCGCGCCCGGGATGACGGCGCTGACGCCGGGCTGGTCGATCACCCACCGCAGCGCGAACTGCGCCAGCGACACGCCGTCGTCGATCAACGCCGAGAGCTCCCGAGCGGCCGCGACCCCGACCTCGAACGGGACGCCGGAGAACGTCTCGCCGACGTCGAACGCCTCGCCGGATCGGTTGTAGGTGCGGTGATCATCCGCCGCGAACGTCGTCGTTTCGTCGTAGCGCCCGGACAGTAGGCCCGATGCCAGCGGTACCCGGGCGATGATCCCGACGCCTGCCGCGCGCGCCGCCGGCAGGACCTCCTCGAGCGGTTTCAGGCGGAAGCAGTTGAGGATGATCTGCACCGAGGCGACACCCGGGCGGGCGATCGCGCTCAATGCCTGGGCGCACGTCTCAACGGAGACCCCATAGGCGGCGATCCGTCCCGAGGCGACCATCTCATCGAGCGCCTCGAACACCGCATCGTTCGCGAACACGCCGTCCGGCGGACAATGCAGCTGCACGAGGTCGAGCGGGGACATCCCAAGGTTCTCGCGCGAGCGGTCGTTCCAGGCCAGGAATGCGTCGCGGTTGTAGTTCTCGGTCACCTGGTCGACGCGCCGGCCCATCTTCGTCGCGACGAACACCTCCGGGTGACGACGGTGCAGTTCACCGCAGAACTGCTCGCTGCGACCGTCGCCGTACACGTCGGCGGTGTCGAAGAACGTGATGCCGGCGTCGATCGCGGCCTCGAGCGTCCGGGCCGCGTCGTCGGGCGTGACATCGCCCCAGTCCGCGCCCAGCTGCCACGTGCCGAGACCGACGACGCTGACGTCCCGGCCGAGGCGCTCCATCATTCGTTGTTCCATGATTCACATCCTTTCAAGTTGTTCCGGGCGCGGAATGGGGAGAATGAGCTGAACATGACCGATCCTGGACTCACAGCCGCAGAAGACAAGATGCGCTCCGACGGCCAGTCGGAGCAGGCGATCCGGAGCTTTCGGAGCGCCTACGAGCGCTTGCGCGCCGGCGAATCGGGAACGATTCGCACCGCCGACCTTGAGCCGGCCCGCGACGTTCCCGCTCTGGAGGAGCTTTCCGAACCGAGCGATTCCGACACGCTGAGGCGTTTCGCGATGATCAAGCTCAACGGTGGGCTGGCAACCTCGATGGGTCTGCAGCAGCCGAAGTCGCTGCTGGAGGCGCGGGAGGGGCAGAGCTTCCTCGACGTCATCGCCGGTCAGACGCTGGCGCTCCGCCGTCGCTTTGGCATCGACCTTCCGCTCGTGCTGATGGATAGCGAGGCCACCCGGGCGCCGACGCTCGAGGCGCTCGCCAAGCACCGGGAGCTCGCCGTCGACGAACTCCCCGCCGACTTCCTGCAGAGCATGATCCCGAAGCTCGACGCCGACACCCTCGCGCCAGTCACGTGGGCCAAACAGCCGACACTCGAGTGGTGCCCGCCCGGCCATGGCGACGTCTACAGCTCGCTGAAGGGCTCCGGCCTGCTCGACGAGCTGCTCACGCGCGGTTTTCACTACGCGATGATCTCCAACTCGGACAACACCGGTGCCACGCTCGATCCGCGCATCGCCGATCACATCGCCGCTCACGAGATCCCGTTCCTCATGGAGGTCGTCGAGGGAACGGAGGCCGAACGCAAGGGCGGCCACATCGCCCGGCGTAAGGCCGACGGACAGCTGATCCTTCGTGAGACGGCCCAGACGCCAAAGGAGGACGAGGAATCCTTCCGCGACTACCGCCACTGGCGCTACTACAACACGAACAACCTGTGGGTGGACCTGCGGGCGCTCGATGACACCCTCAACCGCTCGGGCGGCGTGCTCGAGCTGCCGCTGATCGTCAACCGCAAGACCGTCGATCCGCGGGACTCGAGCTCGACGCCGGTGCTCCAGCTCGAGAGCGCGATGGGCGCCGCGATCGGCAGCTTCACGGGCGCGAGCCTGCTGTGCGTGCCGCGCACCCGGTTCGTGCCGGTGAAGACGACGGATGACCTGCTCGTGCTCCGCTCCGACGTCTACCGGCTCAGCGACGAGATGCTGGTCGAGCCGCAGGCGCCGCTGCCCTACGTCGAGCTGGACAGCAAGTTCTACAAGCTGCTTGACGAGTTCGAGCGCCGGTTCCCGGACGGGGCGCCGTCACTGCGCGAGGCCGAACGATTCGTCGTCCACGGCGACGTCACGTTCCGCGCCGGTGTCGTCGTGAAGGGTGCGGTCGAGCTCGACGCGACAGAACCGCGCGAGATCGCCGACACCGTCCTCACATGAAGGTCCGTCGGTCCGACGGGCCGCCGGCTAATGGCCGATCGGCTGGCGGACGATCGTCCGCAGCCGGTCCGGCGCTGACCGGCGCGGATCGCCGAGATAGATCTCGTGATGCTTGCCGCGGCGGACGTAGCCCTCCTCGGCGATGAAGTGGTGCAGGCAGGTGATCGTCGGTGCCTCATCCGCATACGGCCCGACGTGGAGAACCTGTGCGCACAGGCCTTCGGTGAACGGCTCAAGTCGGAGCAGCGCGGCGGCGGGGAGTGAGCGCTTGCGGGAGGCCGCGTCGGTCGCGGTCGCGACGAGCTCGTCGGTGACGACGTCGGGTTGCAGCAGCATCGCCGTCCAGTTCCACGACGCCTTGCGGCCGGTGACGAAGTCGTCCATCGTGTCAGCCCACCACAACCCCTCGAGCGGCATCACGGGGAAGTCGAGCGACCCGTCCTTCTTGAGCGTGAACTTGAGGGTGTAGGCAACTGAGTACAGGGCCTCGATCGCGTGGCCGTAGTCGGCGCTCGTGTTCGGGTCGCCATGACCGTCGATCATCAGGAACTTCAGCTCAGGGACGTCAACGATCCCGGGCTTGCGCCGAGCGGTGTAGAGCTCGTGCAGCTCGCGCTTGAGGTCGATCTTCGTCGCGCTCATGTCGCCGTATCCGGCCTGGAGCAGTTCGACGATCTCCTTGACCATCGGGATTCGTGGGTTGGTGCGCAGGCTCGGATCCATGAACGCTGTCCGGGCCAGGTCGGGCAGCGCCGCGTTCCACTCGTCCTTGGGCACGCCGGCGTCCGCGAACGTCCGCGGCATGCCGACCGTCGACAGCAGCTCGTCGACCCGCTCGAACAGCTTCGTTGCGACGTGCCTCCTCGCTCTTGCCGCCCAGCCCGACGATCCACGCCACCTGCGCGTACTTCTCGGGCGCCACGTAATGGGTGTAGCCCGGGGACGGCATGAACTTGCTCGGCAGCGAGGCGTTGTAGCGAAGCACGTGCGGCAGGAAGATCGCGTTCGCGCGGCCGTGGGGGACCCCGAAGCGGGCCCCGACGGCGTGGGCGAGCGCATGGTTGATCCCGAGGAACGCGTTCGAGAACGCGAGGCCGGCGATCGTGGCGGCGTTCGACATCGCGCTGCGCGCCTCGATGTCGGAGCCGTCCTCGTACGCCCGGGGCAGGAACTCGAAGATCAGCCGGATCGCCTGAGCACAGAACGCGTCGGTGAACGCGGAGGCGAAGATCGACACGCCGGCCTCAAGCGCGTGGGTGAGCGCATCGATCCCGGTATCTGCCGTCAGCGCCCGCGGCATCGTGACGGTCAGCAGCGGGTCGACGATCGCCACGTCCGGTACCAGCGAGTAGTCGACGAGCGTGATCTTCTTATGGTCCTTGGAGGTCAGCACGACCGCCGGCGAGACCTCCGAGCCTGTGCCGGCCGTCGTCGGAACGGCGATCAGTTTGATCTGGTGGGCGAGCTGCGGGAATTCCGCGATCCGCTTGCGCGCGTCGAGGAAGGGCAGAGCCAGCTCGCGCACGTTGAGCTGCGGATTCTCGTGGAACAGCCGGATCGCCTTCGCCGCGTCGAGCACCGAGCCGCCGCCGACAGCGATGATCGCGTCAGCCGCGACGCGGGTCACCTCGGCCACGCCGGCGCGGATCTGCTCCTCGGTCGGCTCCGGCTCGACGTTGGAGAACACGTGCACGACCGCGTCCTGGGGCAGGTGGTTGCGGATCTCGTCGACGATCCCGCGGCCCTCGCTCAGCGCGTCGGTGACGATCAATGGGTTGCGGGTCTCGACCTGTAGGAGGTTCTCCAGAGCTCCGCGGTTGAAGTACGTATCGGCGGGGACGCGGAACCACTGAGGCGGGGTCTGGCGCCGTGACACGGTCTTGATGTTCAGCAGGTTCGTGTAGTTCACGTTGTCAGTCGTGGTCGAGCCCCCCCAAGTGCCGCAGCCCAGCGAGAACGTCGGCCTCATCGAGTTGTAGACGCCGCCGAGCGCGCCGACGGCCGTAGGAGCGTTGACGAGGATCCGGCCAGTGCGGAGCGCGCGCGCGTACGCCGCGATCACCTCGTCATCCACTGCGTACACCGCCGAGGTGTGGCCGAGACCGAGATGCTCGGTGACCATCTCGCAGGCCCGGATGCCGTGCTTGGTGTTGGGCGACTTGACGACTCCGAGGACCGGCATCAGTTTCTCGGCGATGAACGGATGACGCGCGAACTCGTCCAGGTCGCTCGGCAGCGGCGCGAGCAGGACTTTGGTCCGGTCGTCGACGTCGAACCCGGCGATATTGCCGAGGTTGACGCAAGACTGCCCGAGGACCTGCATCTGGACCTTGCCCTCCGGGGTGAAGGACTGCCGCGCCAGAGCATCGGTCTCCTCAGTTGTCAGCAGCCGCGCGCCCATCCGCTCGAACTCGTCGATCACATCGTCGTAGATCGGCGCGTCGATCACAGCGGTCTGCTCGGCCGGGCAGATCACGGACGAGTCGAACGTCTTGGAGACGAGGATGTCGACGACGGCCATCTGAACGTCGGCGCTGCGATGGATGTACACGGGGGCGTTGCCGGGGCCGACGCCCATGCACGGCTTGCCGGCCTCGTTCGTCGCCTTGACGGCGCCGGGGCCGCCGGTCGTCCAGATGAAGTCGACGCCGGGATGGTGGAACAGGAACTGGGAGACGTCGAGCGTCGGATCGGGGATCACCTGAATCGTGTTCGGCGGCAGTCCGGCGGCCTCGCCGGCCTGCTGGAGGATCTCGGCCGCGCGCAGCGAGCAGCGCTGGGCGTTGAAAGACGGGCGGAAGATCACGGCGTTGCGGGTCTTCGCGCACACGATCGACTTGAACAGGGTCGTCGACGTGGGGTTCGTGATCGGCGTCAGCGCCAGCACGACTCCGATCGGTTCGGCGACGTACTCGATGGCGTGTTCGCGGTCGACCTCGATCACCCCGACGGACTTCTTGTCCTTGAGGTAGTCGTAGAGGAACTCGGTGGCGATGTAGTTCTTGAGGACCTTGTCCTCGAGCACGCCGAAGTGGGTTTCCTCCATCGCGAGCTCGGCCAGCTCGACCGCGCTCTCGAGACCGGCGACGGTCATCGCCCAAACGATTCGATCGACGGCCTCCTGATCGAGTTCGCGGAACGCAGTTGCCGCTGCCTGAGCGCGGTCTACGAATCCATCAAGTCGCGCCGACCACTTGTCTGACGCGCCGGCGGCGGGGTCGTTAATTACTGTTGCCATGCGAAGAACGCTGACACCGGCGACAGAGCCGAACATCGGGAGAAGACCGCAGCGAGCGCGGGTTTCCCCGCAGGCGGATCCGTGGGGGGTGCCCTAGCGCGAACCGCTGGTTACACCGAAGCTACAGATCACAGGGATTAAGGAAGGAGACACCATGGGAGCGCTTGAACACGTGCCCGTCGAGGCGATGGATCCCTACCGCTTTGGATCAGTCCTCTCGCCGGCGCAATATGAGCAGTTGCTCGACCTCATCGAAAACGGTGCCCGTGAGCTGCGCGGTCGCGTCATCTGGAACGTCAACTCAACGGCCAAGGGAGGCGGCGTCGTCGAGCTGCTTCGGCCGCTGCTCGGCTATTCCCGCGGAGCGGACGTCGACGCGCGCTGGGTCGTCGTCTCAGGCCGCCCCGAGTTCTTCACGCTGACGAAGCGCATCCACAACCGCCTGCACGGGTTCGACGGCGACGGGGGTCCGCTCGGGCAGGCCGAACACAAGATCTACGAAGACACGCTGGCCGACAACGCCCGCGAGTTCGCAGAGCTCGTCGCGCCGCAGGACGTGGTCATCCTCCATGACCCTCAGACGGCCGGGCTGGTCGACGCCGTGAGCCGCACCGGAGCGCGGATCGTGTGGCGCTGCCACGTCGGCCTTGACCATCCGAACGAGCAGGCCCGCCAGGCCTGGGACTTCCTGCGCCCCTACGTCGAATCGGCGCACGCCTACGTGTTCTCGCGGGAGACGTTCGCCTGGGAGGGACTCGACCGCGACAAGATCACGGTCATCCAGCCGACCGTTGATGCCTTCAACCCCAAGAACGCCGATCAGACGCGTGAGCAGACGCTGGCGATTCTCGCCAGCGCGGGGATCGTCGCCGCCGACACGAGTGCCGACCCACTGTTCACGCGCTCGGACGGGACTCCGGGCCGTGTCGACCGCCGGGCTCAGATGGTCGAGGTCGAGCCGCTCCGCCCCGATGACCGAGTCGTGGTTCAGGTCTCCCGCTGGGATCGGCTCAAGGATCCGCTCGGCGTGATCACCGGCTTCGTCGATCACATCGCGCCGCACGTCGACTCGCATCTCATGCTCGCCGGGCCGTCGACCGAGTCGGTCGCCGATGACCCTGAGGGTGCCGGCATCCTTGCCGCGGTCAACGACACCTGGGCCAAACTTCCGGACGATGTGCGCCGGCGGGTGCATCTCGCCTCGCTGCCGATGGCCGACATCGAGGAGAACGCGGCGATCGTCAACGCCATCCAGCGCCACGCCGACGTCGTGGTCCAGAAGAGCCTCGCCGAGGGGTTCGGGCTGACGGTGGCCGAAGCGATGTGGAAGAGCCGGCCGGTCGTGGGCAGCCGCGTCGGCGGGATCCAAGATCAGATCGAGAGCGGGCAGTCCGGCGTACTCATCGCCGACCCGCACGACCTCAGCGCCTACGGCGAGGCGGTCACGCGACTGTTGACCGACGCCGACTATGCCCAGGAAATGGGTTTGGCAGCGAAGCAACGCGTCCGTGATCACTTCCTCGGCCCGTACAGCCTGATGCGCTACTACGGCCTGATCGAGCGACTGACCAGCTCAGCGGTGGCCGACGTCGCGGCGTGACGCCGGCCGCGCTGGCGGGGACAGAGGGAACCTGTCATCGTGCCTGCCGTGAACTCGCAGTGCGAACGGATCGGTCACGGCGGCGCGAGTGCGCTCGCCCGCGCCAACACCCTCGAGTCGTTTGACACAGCGGCGGACGTCGGCGTCGACATGGTCGAGTTCGACGTGCGCGCGTGGCGCGGCGAGCTCGTGCTCGCACATACGATCTTCCATGCCCACAACCCCACGAACCTTCGTCTCCGCGATGCTCTGGCGTACCTGTCGTCACGGCGTTTCGCCGGGATCGGGTTCAACCTCGACCTGAAGCATGGTGGCTGCGAGAACGGGGTGCTCGATGCGCTCACCCACGCTGGGCTGCTCCACCGCACGCTCATCTGCAGTCAGGTGGCATCGGTGCTCGACCGCGTTCGGGCGGTCGACCCGCGCGCCCGCACCGGGATCTCGATCGGCGGGCGTCTCGCCCGGTTCGGACACCGGTGGGGTGATTGGCGAGCGCACGTGCTCGACGGGCTCGCAGCTCGGCGCTGGGATGCGCTGATGGCACAGCATCGGCTCGTCGACGCGCAGCTCCTCGACGAGGTGCGCTCCCGCGACGCGCTCCTGTACGCCTGGACGGTCAACGAACGGCGGACGATCCGCGGTCTCCAGGCGCTGGGCGTGCACGGCATCGCCACGGCCGATCCCCGGCTGTTCGCGTAGCGGACGTCGGAGCCCGATCACCGGGCGGCTACGCATCTGACACGTACGGACAGGCTCTCGGCTGGCCGCGTTTGTACGGAATTGTTGGGTTTTAGCGGGGCCGTGACAAGGAGCAGTCGTCGACTGCGTAGTGGTCGTACGGGGGTCCGACGCACGCTCGCGGCCTGATGCGGGGGATCACCCGGCGGATGGCAGTCCAGGCAGCGAGCGAACCGTCGAGTCGACCACTTGATCCGGAGACCGCCCGCGCCCCGTGCCTCCGTGACTGGCTCCGCGATCTCCCGGCCGCCGAGGGTCGTCATGCGGTCGCGTTCGACACGCGCCGAGATCGCGCGGCGCTCGGAGCTCGAGTCGCCGAACTGCACGCCGGCGACCCGCGCCGCTGATGTGGGAGGATGGCGCCATGCATCCCTTCCGCGCCGCAGTCGAAGCCCGCGATCTCGATGCCGCGCTCGGCCTGCTCGCCGACGACGTCGTGTTCCGCAGCCCCGTCGTCTACAAGCCCTACGAGGGCCGGGACGCGGTCGCGGCCATCCTCACCGCCGTATTCGGAGTGTTCCAGGACTTCCGTTACGAGACGGAGATCGGCGCCGATGACGCTGCCGACCACGCGCTCCTGTTCCGCGCCCGCGTCGGCGACCGCGAGGTCCACGGCTGCGATTTCCTGCACACCCGCGCGGACGGCACCATCGACGACTTCACGGTGATGGTCCGCCCGATGTCCGGCATGCACGCGCTCGCCGAGGCGATGCGCGCCCAGCTCGAGGCCGCCACCGGCTGACGGCTCGCCAGTCTGCTGGTCGCAGCCGCCGGACCCGGGCGCCGGCGCACGCAGCGACTCACCGCTCAGCACCCGCCGCACCGACGAGGCGATCTCCAGATCCTCCCGGGCGTGGATCACGAACGTGCGGACCGACGTACCCGCCGCGGAGAGCTCGACGTCGGACGAACCCGATGCGCTGTCGTTCGCTGACGAGTCCACCGCCACACCCAGATACCCCAGCCCGTCGCATGCCCCCGCCCGCACGGCCGGGGCGTGCTCGCCGACGCCGCCCGTGAACACGAGCACCTCGAGGCCTCCGAGCGCGGCGGTCATGGCGCCGATGCCGGCCCGGAGGCGGTGCAGGTAGACGCCGAGGGCCAGCCCGGCCGCAGCATCGCCGTCGCCGGCGCGCTCGATCACGACCCGCATGTCAGCGGTGCCCGCCAGTCCGAGCAGGCCACTTGCGTGCTCGAGCGCCTCGGCGAGCTCACGCTCGCTCACCGCCTCATGCTCGAGGAGCCACAGGAGCATGCCCGGATCAACGCTGCCCGACCGCGTGGCCATCACGAGCCCCTCAAGCGGGGTGAAGCCCATGGTCGTGTCGACCGACGCCCCGTCGCGGATCGCGCACAGCGAGGCGCCGGCGCCGAGATGACAACTGACGATGCGGACGTCTGAGCGACCAACCAGTGACGCCGTCCGCCGCGCGATCCAAGCGTGTGACAGGCCGTGAAACCCGTAGCGCCGGAGCCCCCAGCGCTCCCGCCAGACCGCGGGCAGCGCGTAGGTGATCGCGGCCGGCGACAGCGTCGCGTGAAACGCGGTGTCGAAGCAGGCGACGGCCGGCAGGTCGGGCAGCGCGTCCGAGACGGCGGCGAGCGCGGCGAGGGACTTCGGCTGGTGCAGGGGCGCGAGATCGGTCAGCGCGTTCAACTCGTCGACCACGCTGGGATCGAGGCACACGGCGTCGCGGAACCGTTCGCCGCCGTGAACGATCCGGTGGCCGACCGCGTCGGCGGCACCAAGCCCATCGTCGTCGAGCGCCCGTCGCAGCGCGTCCGGGTCAACGCGAGACTGCGGTGCGTCGAGCTCGCGCTCCCCCAGGAGCGTGTCGTCGGCGTCGAGCAGCCGCAGCTTGACCGTGCTTGACCCGGCGTTGACGACGAGCACTCGCACGATGGTGATGCGCTACTGCGGCGGCGGGTCTGGATCCGCGCGACCCGTCGTCGCCGGCTCTGCGTCGGGCCACGTCCAGTCGCGCACCTCGGGGAGGTCGTCGCCGAACTCGCGCGTGTAGGCGCGGGCGTGCAGGCGCGCGTCGACCATCTCCTGGCGGAGCGGCGCGAGCCGCTCGCCGAGCCCGGGGACTCGGTCGATCACGTCGAGCACGAGGTGGTAGCGATCGAGGTCGTTGAGCATCACCATGTCAAACGGGGTCGTCGTGGTGCCCTCTTCCTTGTAACCCCTGACATGAATGTTGTGATGGTTCGTTCGCCGGTAGGTGAGGCGGTGAATGAGCGACGGATAGCCGTGGTAGGCGAAGATCACCGGCTGGCGTTTGGTGAACAGCGCGTCGAACTCCCGCTCGGAGAGCCCGTGGGGATGCTCGGTCTCAGGCTGCAGCCGCATCAGATCGACGACGTTGATGACCCGCACCTTCAGGTCGGGCAGCCGGTGGCGCAGGAACGCCGCCGCGGCAACGGTCTCCAGCGTCGGAATGTCCCCGGCGCAGGCGAGCACGACGTCCGGCTCCTCGTCGCCCTCGTTCGAGGCCCAGTCCCAGATGCCGATCCCGCGTGTGCAATGGGCGATCGCCTCATCCATCGTCAGGTAGTCGAGCGCCGGCTGCTTCCCGGCCACGATCACGTTGACGTAGTCCCGGGAGCGCAGGCAGTGGTCGCCGACGGACAGCAGGCAGTTGGCGTCCGGTGGCAGGTAGACCCGCACCACCTCGGCCTTCTTGTTGATCACGTGGTCGATGAAGCCCGGGTCCTGATGAGAGAAGCCGTTGTGGTCCTGACGCCACACGTGCGAGGAGAGCAGGTAGTTGAACGACGCGACCGGGCGCCGCCACTCGATCCCGCGCGTGACCTTGAGCCACTTGGCGTGCTGGTTGAACATCGCGTCGACGATGTGAATGAACGCCTCGTAGCAGTTGAACAGCCCGTGGCGACCGGTGAGCAGATAGCCCTCGAGCCAGCCCTGGCAGAGGTGCTCACTGAGCACCTCCATGACGCGCCCGTCCGGCGCGAGATGATCGTCGGTGTCAAGCGTCTCGGCGTCCCAGCGGCGATTTGTGACCTCAAACACGGGGGACAGCCGGTTGGAAGCGGTCTCGTCCGGTCCCATGATCCGGAAGCGGTCTTCGTTCAGGCGAGTGACGTCACGCAGCCAGACGCCGAGCACCTTCGTCGCCTCGCTCGTACGGGTCGCGGGTGCCGCGACGTCGACCGCATATTTGCGGAAGTCCGGGAGTTCGAGTGCGCGGAGCAGCAGTCCGCCGTTCGCATGGGGATTCGCGCCCATCCGTCGCTCGCCGGTCGGCGCGAGTGCGGCCAGTTCGCCGATGAAGGCACCGTCGGCATCGAACAGCTCCTCGGGCCGGTAGGACTGCAGCCATGTCTCGAGCTGGGCGAGGTGCTCGGGATTCTGGCGGACGTTGGCGAGCGGCACCTGATGCGAGCGGAAGCTGCCCTCCGTCGGCAGCCCGTCGACCTCCTTGGGACCCGTCCAGCCTTTCGGCGTCCGGAGCACGATCATCGGCCACGCCGGCCGCTCCAGCGCGTCGCCCTCGAGCCCGCCGTCCCGGAACCGCGCCTGGATCGCCGCGATCTCGTCGAGCACCTCGTCAAGCGTCGCCGCCATCAGCTCGTGCATCGTGTCCGGGTCGGATCCGGTCACGAACCGCGGGGCGTACCCATATCCCTCGAACAGCCGACGCAGCTCGTCCTCCGGGATCCGGGCGAGCACCGTTGGGTTCGCGATCTTGTACCCGTTCAGATGGAGGATCGGCAGGACGGCGCCGTCCTGGGCCGGGTTGAGGAACTTGTTCGAATGCCAGCTCGCCGCCAGCGGTCCCGTCTCGGCCTCGCCGTCCCCGACGACGCAGACGGCGAGCAGGTCCGGGTTGTCGAACACGGCGCCGTAGGCGTGCACCAGCGAGTACCCGAGTTCGCCTCCCTCATTGATCGATCCCGGCGTCTCGGGCGCAACGTGACTTGGGATGCCCCCCGGGAACGAGAACTGGCGGAACAGCCGCCGGAGCCCCTCCTCGTCATGACCGATCTGTGGGTAAACCTCGGTGTAGGTCCCCTCGAGGTACGTGTTGGCGACGAGTCCGGGGCCGCCGTGGCCGGGTCCGGTGATGAAGATCGCGTCGAGTTCGCGGGCGCGGATCGCACGGTTCATGTGGACGTAGAGGAAGTTGAGACCGGGCGTCGTCCCCCAGTGTCCGAGCAGGCGCGGCTTGATGTGCTCGGCCGCAAGCGGCTCGCGCAAGAGCGGATTGGCGAGCAGATAGATCTGACCGACCGACAGATAGTTCGCGGCGCGCCAATATGCATCCATCAGACGCAGCTCGTCCGCTGCCAGCCCTGGGTGATTCATGGACCAACAGCTTAGGCCAGCGCGTTCGCCGTGCTTGGTCGCATTCTGTTAACGCGCCAGATCGGATACAGCGCGCCGAGCACGCCGATCGCCACGCCGATCAGTGCCGCTCGCCGAGTCGCCGCCGGAGATTGGCCGTGATCAGCGAGAGCATCGCGACGTGCTGCGCACCGCCAACCGACTGTGATCGACATACGTGAAGTGCGAGGTGACGACGAACCGCCCGCGCTCGCAGCGGCCCGCCCGGATGAGCGCATGCGCGCCGGAGCCGGTCGGTGTGACGGTCAGCTTCAGCGACACGATCACGGCAGTGACGCCACCGAACTTCTGGCTCTTCATCTGTCGACCGAGAAAGCGTCTTGGGATGTCGAGCGTCAGGCTGCTGCCAGACGCGTGCCCGTGAAGGATGAGTGGCGCGACGCCGGGATAGTCGAACGTGTTGACGTACAGCACGACGATGATGCTGCGACCGCTGTGCACGTAGACGTGCGCCCTCGCACGGGCCGTCGCCACCATCGGAGGCTTGATCCATTTCAGCGGAATGCCCGCCGGATTCGTGTTGATCAGCGCCGTGCCGGCTCCGACCTCGCTTGCGTCAGGGCACATCGGGCCAAACGCCTTCTGAATCTGCCGGTCGCTCAAACGGCACACCCGTCCGACCGAGCTTTGCAGGTTGAAGCGGGTGCCGGACGGGAACGCCAGCGCGATCTGCTTCGCCGCCTTCGGCTTGCCGCCGAGCGCTCCGGCATCGGTCGAGACCACGTTGACCTTGAGGCCGACGGAGGCTCCGACGCGGGCCGCGCCGGCGTGGTGGTCGGTGACGGCGACCGTTGCCACCTGGGTGAAGCTTGCGGTCGCCAGTCCGATGCTCGTGGGCACGAGCAGCGCGGCGACGAGAACGATCGGTGCGAGCAGTGACTTACGCATCTGAGCGCTCCTTTCTCCCGGCACGTGTGCGTTGCCGAGACTCGGCCGTGCGGCGCGGAGACCTCCGCGTCGGCCGCAGAGCCTCGAGTTCTTCTGACAGACGCCCGGCGATGTGATCGGGGTCCGGCACGAGCGCCGCGTCGACCATCAGCCCGACGGTCACCTCGCCGCGGTAGCTGAAGATGCTGACGCTCATGCCCATGTGTCCCGAGGTCGGGGCCCAGAACAGAACCGTCCGCACCGGCGTGCCGGCGACGTACACGGGTTCGGGCGGGCCCGGCACGTTCGTCATCACGGCAGTCGTCTTGGCGGTGAACATGTCGATGATCCGGCGCTCGAGCGGCTCCGGCGTGAGCCCGGTCAGGCTCAGCAGCCCGTAGGAGACGGCGCCGTCACGTCCGTGTTTGATCTCCTGCATCCGGTGGTGGACCTCGACCAGGCGCCGGTAGCTGCCACTCGTTCCAACCGGCAGGGGCAGAAACACCAGGCCGAAGCGGTTGCCGAGCTTGCGGGGGACAGGTTCATCGAGCGGACGCAGGTTGAACGGCACCATCGCCTGGATCTCCGCGACCGGTCCGCCGCGATCCTGGAGGTAGTGCCGCAGCGCACCGGACACGGCCGCGAGCAACACATCGTTGACCGTCGCGTGGTGGGCGTGCGCGATCCGCTTGATCCCGGACAGCGGGATCGGCTCGGTCCAGGCAACGCGGCGGCTGATCCCGGGGTCGCCCTTGATCGCCGTCGCCGCGTCCGCCGGGGTCAGCAGCAGCCGCAGCGCGGTTGCGCCGTCGCGGGCGATCACGCCCGCCAGCCGGGCCGCATGCGACGGCGAGGTGGCGATCTGTGTCCCCTGACGTGCCGCGGAGACGCCGAACCGGGCGAGGTCATCGATCGCCTCGCGGACGGAGTCCGCGACCGACGCGCCATCGCCGTTGCGGTCGTTCCGGTCGTGTCGGTCGGTCCGACCGTTCCGGTCGTTCTCGGTCGCGTCCGGCCGTTCCGGCCGTCAGGAGGCGCGATCCCGCCATCGGGTGCAGCATCGGTCAGCGACAGCATCACGCGCGCGAGCGCGATCCCGTCCGCGATGCAGTGGTGCATCCGGCAGATCATCGCCGCGCCGGCTCCGTAGCCGTCGATCATGTACGTGTGCCACAGCGGCCGGCTTCGGTCCAACGGCATCGTCATCAGGTCCCCGACGAAGTCCTGGAGCGCGGCGTCATCGCCAGGCGCCGGGAGCGCGAGGTGGTGGAGGTGATGCTCGATGGCGAAGTCCGGGTCGTCCTCCCACTTGGGCGGTCGCAATGGGAGACGGCTCTCGACGGCCCGTTGCCGGAACCGCGGGTAGACGTCGACGAGCCGCCGCTGGATGATCTCGCGGACGCGGTTCCAGTCAACCGGCTCGTCGAACAACAACACCGAGTTGATGACCATCAGGTTGCTCGGCCGATCCATGTGCAGCCAGGCTGCGTCCGCGCTCGAGAACCGGGTGCTCACAACGTCCTCCCCTCCGGGTAGAGGCCGTCGAACACGTCGGCGTACTTCTCATACACCGCCGCGCGTTTGACCTTGAGTGTGGGGGTGAGCTCCCCACCCGCCTGGGTGAGGTCGTGGTCGAGGATCGCGAACCGCTTGATCTGCTCGATCCGCGCAAGGTTCGCGTTGACGGCGTCGACCTCCTTTTGGATCTCCGCCCGCACGCCGGGGTCGGCGGCGATGGTGGCCGGATCGGCCGGGATCCCGAGCCGCTCGGCGAGCTTGCGGCTCTCGTCCGGGTCGAGGGTCAGCATCGCCACGAGGTACTGGCGGTTATCGCCGTAGACGACCGCCTCGGTGATATACCGACCGTCGCGGAGGCCCGACTCGATGTTCACCGGCGTGATGTTCTTGCCGCTCGAGGTAATGATCAGGTCCTTCTTGCGGCCGGTGATGGCCAGGAAGCCATCGTTGCCCACAGATCCGAGGTCGCCGGAGCACAGCCACCCTTCGGGCGTGAGCGTCTGCCGGGTCGCCTCCTCGTCGCGGTAGTAGCCCTTGAACACGTGCGGTCCCCGCATCAGGATCTCGCCGTCGTCGGCGATCTTGATCTCGGTGCCGGGCAACGGGCGGCCAACGGTCCCGAACCGCGTCGCATCGCGGGTATTGAGCGTCGCCGCCGCGCAGCTCTCGGTCATGCCGTAGCCCTCGAGCACGCGCACCCCGCACGCCTCGAAGAACTCGAGCAGCTCCCGGGCGACCGGGGCCGCGCCGACGAGCGCGAGCTGATGCTCGGGCCCGAACACCCGCCGGATCTTCGACAGCACGACACGGTCAGCCACGGCATGCTGCATCCGCGTCGCCGGCGACAGCCGGACGCCTGCTCGCGACGCAGCACTGACCTTGGCGCCGCAGGAGAGCGCCCACCGGAACAGCGCGCGCTCGGTTGCCGACCCGTCCGCGGCGCGGCCCATCGCCGTGGCGTGGATCTTCTCGTAGATCCGCGGTACGGCCGGGAAGTGGGTCGGCGAAAAATCACCTAGCTCGTCGATGATCTTCTTCGCGTCGCCGCTCCAGTAGCAGGACCGGGCACCGGCTCGGATGACCACCGCCTGGGCGACCCGCGCGAGCACGTGTGCGAGCGGCAGGAACTGATACATCGTGTGCGTTTCATTGATCCCGAGCTGATCGACGTACATCCGCGTCGCGGCGAGGAAGTTCGCATGGGTGAGCATGCAACCCTTCGGCGGCCCGGTCGTGCCCGACGTGTACACGAGCGTTGCGACGTCGTCCGGGTCGGTCGCCTGGAGCCGGAGGTGAACCGCCTTCACGGTCGCGTCCCGGGCGTGCTTGCGCAGCCGCCGCAACGACAGCGCATCGTCGGCGGCGCCGTCGAACAGCACGACCTGTTTGAGCGCCGGACACCGATCGCGGACCGCGGCGACCTTGGCGGCCTGGGCGGGGTCTTCGCAGAACACCAGCCGGGCGCCCGAGTGTGCGAGCACGTACGCGCACTCCTCGGGCGAGTTCGTGTGGTAGATCGGCGTGACGACCGCGCCGGCACACAGGGCGCCGTAGTCGGCCATCGTCCACTCGGCGGACGTCGCGCCCAGGATCGCGACCCGGTCACCCTGCTGGATGCCGAGCGCGATCAGTCCGCGGGCGATCTCGGTGACGATCGTCCCGAGGTCGGGATACGCGATCTGAACCCGGTGTCCGCGGTTGTCGAACTCGAGCGCCGTACCGGTGTAGCGCTCGGTCGCGTTGAGCACCATCTCCCCCAACGTCCGGGGCCCCGACTCAAGGCTCGCCTCGACCGGTGCCGTCGTGCGGGGGACGGTGGTTCGTGATGTGGTTGGGGGGTTCATCAGGACTGGCTCCTAGTGATGTGCTGTACCGGGCCGATGCGGTCGCACAGCGATGTGCGGCCGAGGGACGCGCCGCGGGCGACGTACCTTTGTCGGGGCCTCGGGTGGCGAGCCCCCTCGCGTTGGCCACCACCCGAGCCGCCCGAGTGCAACCGTCGCGGCGGGCAGCAGGACCGGCCGGACGAGCAGCGCGTGCAGCAGAATCGCCGTGCCAACCCCCACGCCGAGCTCACGGATGTTGATCAGCTCCGTCGCCGCGAACGGCGCGAGCGCGCCGACCATGACGAGCGCTCCACCGGTCGCGGCGGCCGCGGTGATCTGCAGCCCTTGGGCGACCACCTGTCGCGGGTTGCCGCCGGCGACGTACGCCTCACGCGTGCGCATCAACAACACGGTGGAATACGTGATGCCGATCCCGAACGCGACCGTGAAGATGCTGATCGTCGACACCGGATCGAGGAATCCCGGACCGCCGAGCGGCGGGTTTGACGCGCCGAACAGCAGCTGGATGACTCCGAACGCGGCGGCGACCGACAGCAGGTTGAGCGCGACCGCGACGATCGGCAACACGATCGCCCGCAGTGCGAGCGCGAGGACGAGCGTGAGGGCGATCGCGATCACGGCGACGTCGATCCAGATCTTCGACTTCGTCGCCGCGGTCAGATCGGTGAGGTTGCCGCCCGGACCGCCGATCGCAACGGTCGCGTTGTGGGCGCGACCAAACGTCTGGCCCATCGCGATCAGCCGCTCGTGCAGCGCGACACTGCGCGGATCGCCGGACCAGTACCTCGAGGTGACGACGATCTGGCCGGCGGTGGCGCCGTGGTCGAGGTTGATCGTGAACGTGGCCGCGTTGCGATCCGCGCCGCGCGCGCCGTCGACCGCCGCGAGCACGAAGTACCCGGAGCGGAACATCCCCGGTGACTGCTTGAACAGCGTCTCGAGGTCCTTCGTCGACGGGATCTGGCCGCGGGCCTTGGTCACCGCCTTCTCCATGATTCCGAGGCCGTTTGCGATCGCGCCTGCACCGGCGGGAGCCGGCTGCAGTCCGGTCGCGAGCTGGCCGGTGCCACTCGCGAGCAGGGCGAGCCCCGCCTCGAGCTGGCCGGCACCGCTGGTCAGCTGGCCGAGGCCGCCTCGGAGCTGTCCGCCGCCGTTGGCGAGCTGAGCGATGCCGCCGGCGAGTTGTGAGTTGCCGTTGCGCAGCTGCTCGATCCCCGATGCCAGCTGCCCGGCACCGTCATGCAGCATGTTGATGGCGGCCAGCAGACCCGGGGCCTGGTAGTTGATCGCTCCCGCGAGGTACTTCGCGACTCCGGCCTGGCCGGCGGCGTTGCTGGTGGCTGTGGCCGTCCGCGATGCGGCGCCCTCGGCGGCGCTGAGCCGAGCGAGTGCGCTCGCCACGGCGGACCGCACCGTCGGGTCGGTGCTCTGAATCGATGACAGGGCGCTGGCCACCTGGGCGAGCTCGCTGTTGGTCGTCTGCGCGCTGCTCTGAGCGAGCGCCGCCGCGCTGCTCGTGCTCGTTGCGGCGTGCGACAGGCTGCTGATCGCGGGCAGGCTCTGGGACGCCGGGCCCTGGGCCATCGAGATGCCGCGCAGCAGCTGGCTTGAGCCGATCAGCGCCTGGGCGGAGCCGGTCTTCAGCTGCTCGGCGCCGCTCAGTGCGGTGTCAAGCCCGTTCGCGATCTGCGTCGAGCCGGTGCTCGCCTGGATGAGCCCGTTGTGCAGCGCGGTCGAGCCGGCGTGTGCCGCCCCGGCGCCGTTGTTGAGCTTCCCGGCTCCGGTGACCGCGGCCTCAAGCCCGGACCGCAACTGCTCCGAACCGGCTCCCGCCTGGCCGAGGCCGTTGATCAGCTTGAGCAGGTCCTTCTTGCTCTGATTCGAGATCTGCGCCGAGCGGGCGAGCGACGGCCCGAACTTCTTCAACTGCAGCGAGGTCGCATTGATCTGCCCCGGCCCGTTGACTGGAAGCTTGACGCTCGGGTCATGCGCGATCTGCGTCTGCAGCTTGGCGAGGCTGGCGAGCATCGCGGGGGTCGTCACCGCCCCCTTGTTGGCGACGACGACGACGTTGTACGGGGTGGGCCAACCCGGGCCCATGACGTGTGAGACCTCCTCGAACGCGATCCGCGCCTGCGAGGCCTTCGGAAGCTCCTTGACCGTCGGCTGACCGGTGTCGACGGCCAGCGCCGGGATGGCCAGCGCGGCCAGCAGCGCCGTGGCTGCGAAGCCCGCGAAGATCGCGTGCCGCGTCACCCACCCGCCGCCACGACCGACGAGTGCGGCCCACGCGCGCTGGAGGAACCGCGGCGCGGGAAACCGCAGGGCATCGATGTGGCGTCCGAACAGAACGAGTGCCGCCGGCATCACGACGACCGCGGCGCCGGTGGCGAAGGCGGCTGACGTGAGCGCGGCGGCGCCGACCGACACCATCAGCGCGGTCGGTCCAACGACGGCCACGAGGGCAAGTGCGAGCACCACCCCGCTGCCGCCGATGAGCACGGCCCGGCCGGTGGTCTGAAGCTGGTTGGCGGCCGCGGTCGCGTACTCCGTCGGCGAACGGCCGTTGGCAAGCTCCTCGTGGTAGAAGCGGTCGAGGATCATCAGGCCGAGTCCAACGCCGATCGCCAGACCGGTCATCGACCCGGCGGCGACGCCGATCACGTCGAGCTTCATGAAGTGCCCGAGCAATGCGACCTCGCCGAACGCAGCGAGCATCGATGCGGTCGCCTTGACCGTGACGAGCAGCGCGGCAAGCGGCGCCCGTAGCCCGATCAGCAGCAGTACGAAGACGATGCCGGCGGCGATCAGCTCATGACGCCGCAGATCGTTGATTGCGGCGTCCTTGAGCGCGCGATCGATTGACGGCTGTCCGGTGATGTACGGCGTCACCGCGGCGACTCCGATCTGGCGCTTGACCAGCTGTTCGATCGCCGGCTGGTCGTACTTCACGACGTCCTTCTCCGGTCGGTCGATCGACACGACGATCATCGCGGCGGTCGGCTTCGGGCGTAGACCGGTGCTGGCGGCGCCCGCATCCCAGGCAGAGAGGACTCGGGTGTGAGGCCTTCTCATCAGCGCGACGACGATGTGCGGTCCGACGCGGTTCAACGTCTGCTTGCGGCCTTCGAGCAGAATCGGAACGAGCTGGCTTGGGCCGAACTGTGCGTTCGCGAGTTGCTGCGCCCGCCCTGACTCGGTCTTTGAGATGACAGTGATCGACGGCGACATCGAGTCCGCGACGCCGAAGCCGATGGCGATCAACACGCCGGCAGCCACCAGCCAACCGGCGAGCGCAAGCCTCGGCCGGCGGATAGAGAACTTCGCGAGGGAGATCATCCTCCACCTCCTTCGACCGGCTGGCGAGGAGAGCGGCAGTCGGGCGAACGGCAAGAATATGTTGGGTCTTACCGGGAGACGCTATGCCTCAGGTCCGCACCTTGCATCCGGACCGCAGAGCAATCTTCGTCCGTAATAACGACGTATTAACAACTTGTAGCGCCGGCGGACGGGATCAGGCCTCGCCCCACGCGAGGATCCCGGCGATGTCGAGCGTCGAGAGCATCCCGATCGGGCGCTGCTTCGCGGCGTCGATGACGAGCACGTGCGTACTGGAGTGCGTCACCATCAGCTCGGCGGCCTCACGGAGCGGTGTGCTCGGCTCGACCGTGAAGATCGGCTCGATCGCCATCTCCGAGGCGGTCTGCTCGGCGCCCTTGCTCGTGCCCGCGCGGAGCAGGTCAAGGTCGGAGATGATGCCCCAGACGAGCTGCTCGCCGTGGCTGCGCGCGATCCCCACCACCGCGACGCAGTGCACGTGGTGACCGGCCATCATCCGCGCCACCTCGGTGGTGGGCGCGTCGGGCTCGCAGGTCATGATTCCGGGGTGCATCGCGTCGGCGACGGTTGCGTGCTCGAGCGACGGCATCAGGTAGCTGCCGTGGAAGTTCTGCGGGGTGGTCGCGGACATCTCTGCCTCCTTCGTCGTTGCCACCGCAGACGCTAATCAGAGCTGCTCCGTGTTTTATCCGGGCGCGCTGCCCGCGGTCCTCCGCAATTAACCCGTAGGCGGTTCGTAGCGAGCCGCGCGAGGCAAGACGAGCAGCGGTGAGCGGGCACTCCGGGCCAGTCGCAGCGACACGCTGCCGTGGACGATGCGCCCGATCGGTCCGTATCCGCGTGAGCCGATGACGAGGAGATCGACGGAGGCGCTGAACAGGGTCAGCTCCTCGGCGGGCGACCCGTAGGCCGCGTGGGGCTCAACCCCCGCGAGGGTTGCGATCCGCTCGCGCGCCTCGGCGACGACATCGTCGATGGAAGCATCGATCGGGGCCGCTCCGCCGCCGAGCACGTACGCGGGTACGGACACGGCCTGAAACGCCGACAGTCGGGCTCCGAGCCCCGAAGCCAGCCGGCGGGCGAGCTCGAGCGCTCGCTCGCTCTCCGGCGAGGCGTCGTAGCCGACTCCAATCTCGCGGATGACAGCCGCCGAACTCCCGTATCCCGTCGGGGCGACGGCGACCGCGCACGGCGCCCCGTTGAGCGCCGCATGGGTGTCGTCACCGAGAAGTGCTCGTCCGGCAAGGCCACGCCGAGAGGAGCCGACGACGAGCAGGTCGGCGCCGGACTGCTCGGCCAGTTCATGCAGGCCGCGGCCAACCGAAGTCGAGGAGATCGCCTGCAGCGACGGTTCGGTGGGCATACCGGCGGCGGCCACGTGCAGTCGCGCAAGGGCCTGCTCGCGCTCCCGGGTCTCGTAGAGCGCGCTGACGCCGCGATACACGTACGGGTCGCTCGCGTCGACATGGACGAGCGTCAGCTCACCGTCAGCCGCGAGCAGCGCCGTGGCCAGGGCGATCGCGTCCCGCCCGCCGGGGTGCTCGTCGACGCCAACGATGATCCGCGTGAACATCACCCGATCCTCGTGGCGCCGTCCGCGATCCGCATCCGGGCAGCCGCGCCGCGAGGCTGCGGCGGAGTACGGATTTGCCGCTCGGCGCGGGAGACACGGGAGCTTCTCGCTCGAGGGATCGTTGGGTGTGCACTTCGTCACACGCAGCGAGCCTTGAGGCGTGCTGGGTGTGCACTTCGTCACACGCGGAGAGCCCTCGGGCGCCGCATCGGTAGTGACCACGCACGGGGGGTGACGGGGTCACCCCGATGCGTGGGTGCGGGTTGCCGTTGATCATCGATTTATGACTCCATCGAACCGCGTGGCGGCGCCCGCCGGCGCCGTCAAACATCTCATTGACACCCGCGATTTCGACCCGGTGGAGTTACGGGAGCTCTTCGAGTTGATCGCCCTGCTCAAAGCGGCCGATCGCGACGGCGCCGTACCTCAGCTGCTGCGCGGCCGCTCGCTGGCGATGATCTTCGAAGAACCGTCGACACGGACGCGCGTCTCGTTCGAGGTGGCGATGTCCAAACTCGGCGGTCATGCCCTCTACCTGAAGCCGGGCGAAATCCACCTCGGGGCTCGCGAGTCCCTGTACGACACCGCGAAGGTGCTCTCGCGCATGTGCGACGTGATCGAAGCGCGCACGCTTAAACACGCCACCGTCGAGGGCCTCGCCCGTGACGCCGATGTTCCGGTGATCAACGGGCTGAGCGACTTCAACCACCCGACGCAGGCGATCTGCGACGTATTCACCATGCTCGAGCATCTGCCGCCAGGCAAGCGCCTGGAGGACTGCACGCTCGTGTTCATCGGTGACCGCACCAACGTGTGCAGCTCGTCGATGTTCATCGCCGTCCAGCTCGGGATGGACTTCATCCACGCCGCCCCGCCCGCCTACCAGGCGCCGGCCGAGTGGGTGCGCTCCGCCGAGCAGATCGCCGCCGGGTGCGGTGGCAGCGTCCGGGTGACCGACGACGTCGAGGCGGCGATCGCCACGGCGGACTTCGTCTACACCGACCTGTGGTGGTGGGTCGACCAGGAAGATCAGATCCCTCAGCGCCGGGCGGCGTTCCTGCCCCGCTACCAAGTGAACGCCGAGCTGTTCGCGAAGGCGCCCCCGCACGCCAAGTTCATGCATTGTCTGCCGGCGTCGCGAGGCGTCGAGGTGACCGACGAGGTCATGGACCATCCCCGTTCGCTGATCTTCGACCAGGCCGAGAATCGTCTCCACGCCGAGAAGGGAATTCTCGTCTGGCTCACGTACCCGACGATCAAGCACCATCCGTCCGAGGAACTGCGCGCCTACCACGAGGGTCGCGTGCAGTCCTTCCTCAGTGCGACCGGCTGGGACCGTGCGAGTTCCGCCCACACGCGCTACCGGACCCTCAACGGCGACGGCGCGATCACTGCCTCCGCAGTTGAGATCGCCGTGCAAGGAGGCCTCTCATGAGCACAGAATCGACGTCCCCTGAGCAAGGCGCCACGGCGCCGGCGGCCGGGGCCGCCAAACCACGACGCCGAGTGATGGGCCTGCTCGACATCACGCTGTTCACGGTCTCGGCGATGCTCGTCGTCGACCAGTTGACCGCGTCGGCCTCGATCGGCACGAACACGATCGCCTGGTGGCTGGTGTGCATCGTCGTGTTCCTCGTCCCGTATGGCCTGATCGCCTCGGAGCTCGCGACCACATACCCCGAGCAGGGTGGGATCTACGTTTGGGTGAGGCGCGCGTTCGGCCGTCGCTGGGCGACGCGGACGACCTACTGGTACTGGGTCAACGTCGCGATGTGGATGCCGTCGGTCTTCCTGCTGTTCGCCGGCGTCTTCTCGCAGCTCTTCTCGCATAGCTGGAGCGACTGGGCGAGCGGCAAGTGGTACCAGGTGGCGATCGCAATCGTGCTCACCTGGGCGGTCGTCGGCGTCGGCATCCTGCGGCTGGAGATCGGCAAGTGGGTCAACAACATCGGCGCCGTGCTCAAGGTCGCGATCATCCTCGCGATCGGCATCGGCGGCGTCGTGTTCGCGATCCGGCACGGTTCGGCCAACCACATCGGCACGGGCGACGTCGTGCCGTCGTTCCACGTCGCGAAGTCGTTCCTCCCGGTGATCGTGTACATGCTGATCGGCTTTGAGCTCGTGTCCTCGATGGGGGACGAGATCAAGGAGCCGGAGAAGCAGATTCCGCGCGCGTTCTTCACCTCGGGTGCGCTGACCGCGATCCTGTACGTGTTTGCGACCGTCGGCATCCTGCTGTCGCTGTCGCTGCATAAGCTGACGCTCGTGCAGGGACTGATCGACACGTTCAAGGCGATCTTCGGCAGCCACGGCGCCGGCGAGGCCGCGGTCTACATCCTCGGGATCGGAGCGCTGTACACGTACTTCACGAACATGACGACGTGGAGCATGGGTGCCAACCGGGCCGTCGCCGAGGCGGCCACTGACGGCGAGCTGCCGTCGTTCTTCGCCCGTGAGGATCCGCGCCGGGGCACGCCGGTCGTGGCCTTCCTCATCACCGGCGCGATCTCGACGGTCGTGCTGCTCATTGCGGCGGTGTTCATCAAGAGTCAGGATTCGCTCTACTACGCGATCTTCGCCGCCTCGTCCGTGGTGTTCCTGCTGCCCTACCTGCTCATGTTCCCTGCCGCCGTCGTGCTCCGGATCAAGGACCCGGACACCGTGCGGCCGTTCCGCATCCCGGGTGGCACCAAGGTCGTTGCCGCGCTCGCCGCAGTCGCGACGTTCGTCATCGCCGCCACGGCGCTGTTCTTCATGTGGCCGGAGATCCCGCACCGGCCGGCCGACTGGTCCTATACCGGGCCACTGCTCGGAATCGTTGCCGGTGCGCTGATCATCGGTGAGGCCCTGATCTGGCGTGGCATGCACAGTGCGCGTCCGGCCAAGCCGCCGAAGGCCCAGTCGCCGAAGGCCCCGTCGCCGCCCGCGTCGGCACTCCCCAGCGCCCCATGAGTACGAGCCATGACAGCACCCCCTCCGCCGACGGCTTCCGCATGCCGGCGGAGTGGGAGCCGCACGACGGCTGCTGGATGGTGTGGCCGGAGCGCCCCGACAACTGGCGCCTCGGCGCTAAGCCGGCCCAGGCCGCGTATGCCGCGGTCGCGAATGCGATCGTGGCGAGCGAGCCGGTCACGATGGCGGTCTCGGCCGCGCAGTTCGAGCACTGCCGTTCGTTGCTTGACCCCGGCGTTCGGATCGTCGAGATGACGACCGACGACTCGTGGATGCGCGACTGCGGTCCGACGTTCGTGGTCGACGGAACGGGTCGCCGGCGTGGCGTCGATTGGCATTTCAATGCCTGGGGCGGCCTCGACGGTGGTCTGTACTTCCCCTGGGACCGCGATGACCAGGTGGCGCGCAAGGTGCTCGAGATCGAGCGAGCCGACCGCTACCGCGCGCCGATCGTGCTCGAGGGCGGGTCGATCCACGTCGACGGGGAGGGAACGGTGCTCACCACCGAGCAGTGTCTGCTCAACCCGAACCGCAACCCGGGCCTCAGCCGGGAGGAGATCGAGCGCACGCTGTGCGCCTACCTCGGTGCCGAGAAGGTCGTGTGGCTCGGGGAAGGGGTCTACAACGACGAGACCGACGGGCACATCGACAACCTTGCCTGTTTCGTCGCGCCCGGGGTCGTCGCCCTCACGGTCAGCGATGACCCGGGTGATCCGCAGTACGCGATCTCGCAGGACGCGATCGCTCGCCTCAAAGCGGCGACGGACGCCCGCGGCCGCAGCCTCGAGGTCGTGGCGCTGCCCTCGCCGGGACCGATCGTCATCGGTGAGGACGAGGCCGGCGGCGTCGACTCCGTCGAGGGCACGTTGCCGCGACGTCCGGGCGACCGGCTCGCGGCGTCGTACGTGAACTTCTACCTCGGCAACCGCCGGGTCGTGTACCCGCTCCTCGACGAGCGCCACGACCCGCGTGCGGCGGAGATCCTCGGCGACTGTTTCCCCGGACGCGAGATCGTCGGTGTGCCCGCGCACGAGATCCTGCTCGGCGGCGGCAACATCCACTGCATCACCCAGCAGGTCCCGGCGGCCTGAGCCGTGCTCTAGGAGCGCTCCTAGCCCGGGTGTGGGTTTCCCGCACGTGATCCCGTACTCGGACCCGATGGTTCGCCGCCTGGCTACTGATTGATTTTGGGGTGGGCTTCGGCGCGGATGGTCCCCGCCGATCACCTGGATAGATATGAGTGCCACGACCCCTCTTTTCCACACCGCCACGTTCAACCATCGGGTCCCCGGGGAGCCGCTGGCGATGGCCGCGGTGTCGTACAACCTCCAGTACACAACGGACCTCGTCGCCGCCTTCGCCGACCGCAACCCGCCGAGCGAGACGGACATCGAGGTCGTGCGCCTGCGCGACCGTGAGCTGACCCGGGCGACGCTGTTCGGTCTGCACCCCCTCGACGAGTCGCGCCGGATCTGCACGATCGGCGTGGGGGACGATGAGGACCGGGCATTGCGCAGCGCCGGCAACGCGTGGTTTGACTACCACGCCTCGAAGCTGTTCGCCGACAAGGTCGGGCTCGAGCGCACGTACAACGTGTCGATCCGACGCCCCGTGCCCGGCGCCCCGGCGCGGCGCGCGCGGACGGTCGGCGTGTATTACGAGCTGAGCTTCATGGATTCCGTCGTCGCGGCGGCGGTCAGCCGCAACCGGCCGAAGAAGGACGAACTGCAGGTCGTCGAGGCGTCGGACCTGACGCTCATGCGAGTCAACCTGTTCGGCTCTCATCCGCTTGAGACGAGCCGCCGGATCTGCGTCGGCGGCATCGCCGATCGCCACTACCGCGCGGTCGCCGCGGCCGAACAGGCGTGGACGAAGTACCACATGACGCTCCTGTTCGGGGCTGAGGCGCTTGTCTCGGTCTGACCGCTGGCACCTCGCTCCCCCGGTACCCGCCCCAGCGCGTAAAGTTGGCATCAGATGACCGCGTCGTTCGTCATCGAGCGGGTCGACTTCGGGGCGCTGTTGACCGCGCTGACCGAACGCGGATACACGATCGTCGGCCCGACGGTTCAGGATCAGGTGATCGTGCTCGACGAGATCGCGGGCGTCGAGGACCTCCCGGCGGGGTGGACGGACGAGCAGGATGGAGGCCGCTACCGGCTGACTCGCCGCGATGACGAGGCGCTGTTCGGCTACGCGGTCGGCCCGCAGTCCTACAAGCAGTTCCAGCTGCCGTCGAGCCTCACCCTGTGGCGGGCGCGAGTGGAGGACAACGGCGCGCTCACGGCGGTCGACGAGGAATCCGAGGAGCCGCCACGCTTCGCGTTCCTCGGGGCCCGCTCGTGTGAGCTGCACGCGATGGGCATCCTCGGGCACGTGCTCACCGGCGGTCGGCACCCGGATCCTGCCGATGAGGCACGCGTCCGAGACGTGTTCATCATCGCCGTCCAGTGCGGCCAGGCCGGCGGCACCTGCTTCTGCGTCTCGATGAACACCGGACCGGTCGCCGAGGACGGATTCGATCTCGCGCTGACTGAGATCGTTACCGAGGCGCAGCACTACTTCGTCGTCCAGGTCGGCTCGCCGCGCGGCCGAGAGGTCCTCGATGATGTGCCGCACCGCGTCGCGCTCGATCACGAGTTGGACGGCGCGACCGAGGTCCACGAGCGCACGGCGTCGCAGATGGGGCGCGAGCTTGACACCGATGGCATCAAGGAGCTGCTGTATCGCAACTTCGAGCACCCGCGCTGGGACGAGGTCGCCGATCGCTGCCTCACCTGCGGTAACTGCACGATGGTGTGCCCGACGTGCTTCTGCACGACCGTCGAGGACGTCACCGACCTGGATGGATCCCACGTCGAGCGCCATCAGTTGTGGGACTCGTGCTTCACCGTCGACTACAGCCACATTCACGGGGGCGCGATCCGCACGTCCTCACGATCGCGGTATCGGCAGTGGATGACCCACAAGTTGGCGACCTGGTGGGACCAATTCGACAGCTCGGGGTGTGTCGGTTGCGGTCGCTGCATCACCTGGTGCCCGGTCGGGATCGACATCACCGAGGAGGCCGAGGCAATACGACAGACGGATCGAGGTACGAACGATGCGCACGATTGACCAGCTGATCGCCGAGACGCCGACGTTCGCGGGATTGGCGCCGGAGCACCTCGAGTTCATCGCGGGCTGCGCGTGGAACGAACGCGTCCCGGCGGGGACTCGCCTGTTGCGTGAGGGGGAGCCAGCCGACCGCTTCTACATCATCCGCCACGGTACCGTCGCTCTGGAGTACGAAGCTCCGGGCCGCGAGGGGCTCGTGATCGAGACCCTCCACGACGGCGACGTCGTCGGCTGGTCGTGGCTGTTTGCGCCATACCAGTGGGCGATGGACGGACGCGCCGTCGAGGCGTGCAGCGTCACGACCTTCGACGGTGCCTGTCTGCGCGGGAAATGCGAGGCCGACCACGAACTCGGCTATCAACTGATGAGCCGCTTCGCCCAGAACGTGATCGAGCGCCTGCAGAGCACAAGGATGCAGCTCGTCGATGTCTATGGACGCGCTCCAGCCTCGGCTTGACGCCATGCCCGGGCCGATGGTGCCCGCGGCGTTTGAGGTGACCGCCAAACGGCAGGACACCGAGGACGTGTGGACGCTCGAGCTCGTCGCCTGCTCCGGTGAACCGTTCCCGTTTGAGCCCGGTCAGTTCACGATGCTCGCGTCCCGTGGAGCGGGGGAGGTCCCGATCTCGATCTCCGGCGATCCGGATGAGCCAGAGCGGCTCGTGCACACGATCCGCGCCGTCGGGATGGCGACCGAGGCGATCTGCGACGCCGAGGTCGGCGAGGTACTCAGCGTTCGGGGCCCGTTCGGTACGCCGTGGCCACTTGACGCGGCAGAGGGGTCGGACGTGCTCATCGCCGCCGGAGGCATCGGTCTCCCGCCGCTGCGCGGTGCGATCCTGCGGATGCTCGCGCGCCGCGAGCGCTACGGACGTCTGACGCTGCTGTACGGCGGACGGTCCCCGGATGAGCTCCTCTTCACCCATGAGCTCGCCGGCTGGTCCGAGCGCGGGTTCGAGGTGATGGTGACCGTCGACAGCGCAAGCCCGAAGTGGATCGGGCACGTCGGGGTCATCACCCGCCTGATCCGCCCGTCCCGCGTCGATGCCGGTGCGCTCGTGGCGATGTCGTGCGGTCCCGAGGTGATGATGAGGTTCCTCGTCGCCGGGCTGATGACCCATGGCGTGCGGCCCGACCATCTGTACGTATCGATGGAGCGCAACATGCAGTGCGGCATCGGGCATTGCGGTCACTGCCAACTCGGACCCTCGCTTGTCTGCCGAGACGGTCCGGTCTACCGATGGTCGGAGGTGGAGCCATGGCTGACGATTCGGGAGCTGTGACGATGGAGAGCGCGACCGCGAAGAAGACCCTCGCCGTCTGGAAGTTCTCCTCCTGCGACGGCTGTCAGCTGAGCCTGCTCGACTGCGAGGACGAGCTGCTGGCGATCGCCGGCGAGCTCGATATCGCCTACTTCCTGGAGGCGACGAGCGCCTCGGTCGAGGGTCCGTACGACGTGTCGCTCGTGGAGGGATCGGTCACGACCCAGCACGAGCTCGACACGATCAAGGAAATCCGCGAGAACTCGCGCACGCTGATCACGATCGGCGCGTGCGCGACGAGCGGCGGGATCCAGGCGCTGCGCAACTTCTCTGACGTGGGCGAGTTCACCCAGCTCGTCTACGCGACGCCGGACTACATCACCACGCTGTCGAACTCGACCCCGATCAGCGGGGTGGTCCCCGTCGACTTCGAGCTTCAGGGCTGCCCGATCTCCAAGCACCAGCTGCTCGAGGTGATCAGCGCCTACCTCGCGCGTCGCCGTCCGCGGATCCGGGCCCACAGCGTCTGCGTCGAGTGCAAGCGTCGCGGCACTGTGTGCGTCATGGTCGCCCACGGGACGGCCTGTCTCGGACCGGTCACTCACGCCGGCTGCGGCGCGATCTGTCCGAGCTACAACCGCGGCTGCTACGGCTGCTTCGGACCGATGGAGACGCCGAACACGCTGTCCCTCGACGCGTGGAGCGGGCTCGAGGACCGCGATCTCGTCCGCGTCTATCGGACCTACAACGCCACGCGCGAACCATTCCGGGAGACGAGCAAGCGCCATGAGCACGGCTGACGGCCGTCGCACGATTCGCACCGACTACCTCGCCCGGGTCGAGGGCGAGGGCGCGATGTACGTGCGGCTCGACGGCGACGAGGTCGTCGACTGCAAGCTGCGGATCTACGAGCCACCCCGGTTCTTTGAGGCATTCCTGCGCGGCCGCGCGTTCACCGAGGCTCCGGACATCACCTCGCGGATCTGCGGCATCTGCCCGATCGCGTACCAGATGAGCGCGGTCCGGGCGATGGAGGACGCCTGCGGGCTGGCGATCGACGAGGGCCCGATCCGTGATCTGCGCCGGCTCATCTACTGCGGCGAGTGGATCGAGAGTCTCGGGCTCCACGTCTACCTGCTGCACGCACCGGACTTCCTCGGCTATCCCGGGTTCCTGGAGATGGCGAAGGATCATCCCGCGGTTGCCGAGCAGGGGCTGGCGCTGAAGAAGGCCGGGAACACGATCGTCACCGTTGTCGGCGGTCGTGAGATCCACCCGGTCAACCTCCGGGTGGGCGGCTTCTACCGCACGCCCTCGAAGGCCGAGTTGCGCCGCCCGCTCGTCGACGCGCTCGAGCGCGGTCGGGAGATCGCCCTGGACACGGTCCGGTGGACGGCCAACTTCACGTTCCCTGAGGTCGACTGGGATCCGGAGCTCGTCGCCCTGCACGAGCCGGGGCGCTACCCGATCGACCTCGGCCGGATCGTGTCCAACCGGGGACTCGACATCGCGCCGGCCCAGTTCGGCGCGAACGTCGTCGAGGAGCACGTGGAGCACTCCAACGCGCTGCACGCCAAGATGCGGGAACGCGGCAGCTATCTGTGCGGGCCGGTCTCGCGGTACAACCTCGCCTCCGGCGAGCTGTGGCCGCTCGCGCGCGACGCGGCGCGGGACGCGGGGCTCGGCGAGCGGTGCACAAACCCGTTCCGGAGCATCATCGTGCGCTCGGTCGAGCTCGTGCAGGCGTTCGACGAGGCGCTCGCGATTCTTGATTCCTATGAGCCGCCCGACGCCCCCGCGGTCGAGGTCACGCCGCGCCATGCCGTCGGTCACGGCGCGACCGAAGCCCCCCGCGGGATGCTGTATCACCGCTACCAGATCGACGAGGACGGGACGATTCTCGACGCCCGGATCATTCCTCCGACCTCGCAGAACCAGTCGGCGATCGAGGAGGACCTCCGGGCGGTCGTGCAGCGCAACACGAGCCTGGACGACGACGATCTCCGCCACGTGTGCGAGCAGGCGATCCGCAACCACGATCCCTGCATCTCGTGCGCGACCCATTTCCTCGACCTCACCGTTGAGCGCCGCTGAGCGACGTCCTCGTCATCGGCGTCGGCAACGAGCTCCGCGGCGATGACGCGGCCGGGCTGGCGATCGCGCGGGCGGTTGAGCCCGCGCCCGGCGTCACCGTCCGGGAGTTCGACGGGGAGGCGATCGGTCTGCTCGATGTGTGGGGCGACGCCGACAACGTCGTGCTCGTCGATGCGGTCCGCTCGGGCGCGGTCGCCGGGACCGTGCACCGGTTTGACGCGAGCGCCGAACCGGTTCCCGCCGCCTTTTCTCACAGCTCGAGTCACACGATCGGCGTCGGCGACGCGATCGAGCTCGCCCGGGGCCTCGGCCGGCTGCCCCGTCGTGTCCTGATCTTTGGCGTCGAGGGGGTTCGATTTGACGCGGGCGCCGCACTCAGCCCCGAGGTGGCGGGAGTGCTGGACGACGTGCGCGGTGAGGTGGCTAGCGCCGCGGCGGCCCTGGCGGCTGCGTCGCCGCCGCTCGGATCGCCTTGACGAGCTCGGTTGCCGCCGAGTCCTTGAGCACGTAGCCGCTCGCGCCGGCGGCGTAGGCCTCGCGCATGAACACGGGCTCGTCCACCATCGTGAGGACGACGATCGCCGTGCCCGGGGCCATCCGGCGCAGACGGGTGATCGCCTCGACGCTCGACCCGCCGGGCATGTTGAGGTCAAGCAGCAGCACCGTCGGGCGGTGCGATCGCACGACGCTGAAGACGGCTTGGATATTCCCCGCCTCGGACACGACATGGAGGTCTGACTCGGCCTCGAGAAGCAGGCGCAGACCGTTGCGCATGACCGTGTGGTCGTCGGCGATCACGATCGTCACCGGCGTCGCTGTCTGCGGATCCGTACCGATATCCCGACCCTACTACGACGGCGCCCTGCTGTCCGTCATCTGCGCGCGGGCCATCCGTCGACTGCAACCGAACTTCTGAATCGAGACACTAAGCGGCGTGAGCCATCCTCAGTCGTCGACTGACGCCGAGGCGATCCTCCGCGCCGCCCGCCGCCCGCTCGTCATCGGGATCGGTGGGGGCGGCGACGTGGTGGGCGCGCTCGCGACTGCCGAGCTGATGCGGTTGCATGACGGAGCTGATCCGGTCCTCGGCGGCCTGACCTGGGAGCGGGGTCCGATCGATCCGGAGCCCGGGCCGCGCCGCGTCGAGGAGATCGAGGATGGGCAGGCGCTCGCCCCGGGGACGCTGCTCGCGGGCCCGCGCACCCGCGTGCGTGACCGGAACGTCCTGTTCGCCGAGTCCCGGATGGCGGAGTACCTCGGGCGCCCGACGGTGCTCGTCGATATCACGGCTGGGCCGGCGGCGACCGCCTTGGGCGTGGCCGCGGCGGCGGACGCGCTCGGCTGCGATCAGCTCGTATTCATCGACGTCGGCGGAGATGTGCTCGCGGCCGGCGACGAACCCGGCCTGCGCAGCCCGCTATGCGATGCCGTGATGCTCGCGGCGGGCGTGCATCTCGTCCGCGCTGGGCGACGTGTGCTGCTCGGGATCTTTGGGATCGGCTGCGACGCCGAGTTGACGAGCGCCGAGGTGCTCGATCGGATCGCGCTCGTCGCCGCCGCGGGCGGGCTGTGCGGGGCGCGCGGCCTGACGCCGTCGGTTGCCGAGGCACTCGAGGGTGCGATTCGGCTTGTCCCGACCGAGGCGAGCGCCCAAGCCGTCCGGGCGTTCCGGGGCGCCGCGGGGACCGCGACGATCCGCGGTGGGCAGCGATCGTTTGAACTGAGCACGGTGGCCGCGGTGACGTTCTACCTCGATGTGACGCTTGCGCTGGAGGCAGCGGGGCCGTTGGCCGCGGCGGTGATGGACGCCGGGAGCCTGGAGGCGGCGAACGATTTGTTGGGGGCTCGCGGCGTTCGGACGGAGCTTGACCTGGAGCGCGATGTGGCCGAAAAACGGCGCATCGAAGGGGAGCGGGATCGGCCGGGCGGTTGAGCAAGGTTTTGCCCGCATCGCGGGCAGAATCTTGCGTCACTCGCCGACGCGAGCGGTTCGTCGCAAGAAACCCGCCGCTATGCGGCGGAAACCTTGCTTAGTTGCCGTAGCTCACACACGCCGCCCCCGCCCGGCGATACGTTGTCTCATGTCAACAGAGCGTGAGTGTTTTCCGAAAGGGAACGACCGCCAAACCGGCCAGCGGAGCGAGGACCGCAAAACCTGTACGGCACTCACGCTCTTGGCGTGGGCGAGGCCGCCTCCACCTCCGCGGCCTCGCGCGCCCATCCTCGGCGGTGAGTCGTAGTTCCCCGCATCCGAAACCGGACAAATGACGCTGGCCGCGTCGGACGGGCTGCCGTACCTTCGCTCAGACCCCTGATGCGGAGTTACGACATGACAGCACAGCGTGAGCTAGCCCATGAGGCGTGGTCTGAGTATCTCGACGCCGTGAGCAAGGAGTTGCTGCACGCGGACGTGTCGATCGAGATCATCGAGGGTGCCCGGCCGCCGATGATCGAGGCGCGGAAGCTGGCCCTGCAGGCCGTCGCGTACGACCGGCGCGACGATGTGTTCGAGGTCGCCGCCGCCCGCGGAGGGCCGAGTCTGCCGAGCGTGCTCCGGCACATGGTTGACCATCCGGAACGCATCGTCGTCGACAGCTGGACGCTGCTCGCGCCGATGACGATCTCCGTGGATGGCCGTGACGGCGTCCGGACGGTCGTCAAGATCGCCGCCCAGGCCGACTTCGGCGGCTAGTGCTCCACTAGTGAGCCCACCGGGCCAAAGCGGGCCCACTAGTCGCCTGCTCGACCTGCACTGTCACATCCTGCCGGGCCTCGACGACGGGGCGCGAGATCTCGATGACGCGCTCGGAATGGCGCGGCAGGCGTGCGCGGACGGCATCACCGCGGTCTGTGCGACGCCACACATTCGCCACGATCACGATGTCCGGATCACCGAGCTGGGCGACCGCGTCGAAGACCTGAACGCTGCGCTTCGTGCCGCCGGCATCGGACTGACCATTCTCACCGGGGGTGAGGTCGCCAGCACCGCGCTCGAGGGTCTGACGCACACGGACCTGCGATCGCTGTCACTCGGCGCGGGCGGGCGATGGATTCTGCTCGAGCCGGCACCCGGACCGCTTGACGATCGGCTCGAGGCCGGGGTCCACCGGTTGCTCGACCTGGGGTTCCGCGCCCTGATCGCGCATCCGGAGCGACATCTCGGAGAGGACCTGGTCCCCCGGCTGCGGCGGCTGATTGCCTACGGCGCGCTCGTCCAGGCGACGGCGGCGTACTTCACCGAACCGACGACGCGTGACGGGATGCTCGAGCTGGCACAAGCGGGCGTCGTGCACGTGCTCGGCAGCGACTCCCACTCATCGCGGGCGGGGCGCCCCGCGACGCTCACGGCCGGGCTCGACGCCTTGACGAGCGTGGCTCCGGCGGCGCAGGCGCGAGACTGGATCGCGCGGATCGCGCCGCACGGGATCGTCGCCGGAGCCCTGATCACACCGCCGTTCGGGACGCCGGGGGCGGTGACGGCGGGGTAGTGGACCCCACCTCAGAGGCCGTCTCAAGCGGTCGCACGCTCACCCGCGCGGCGAGCTCCTCGATGGCGGCGCGCCGCCCGGTACCGAGGCCGTGGCGCAGGAAGTTGCCGGCGCCGGCCGCGGCACCGAGCACCAGTGCCTCGCGCGGGTCCAGGCCGCGGGCCCAGGCCGCCGCGATCGCGCCGGTCATCGCGTCGCCGCAGCCCTCGCGGTGACCGCTCGGGAACGGCGGCGGCACGATCTCGTACGGCGCCTCGTCGGCGGGGACGACGAGGATCGGGGCCTCGGCGCGGGTCACCGCGACCGCGCCGGCGCCGGCGTCGATCAGTCGGCGGGCGCCATCGAGCGCGCGCGCCCCGTCGACCGGTCCGCGGATGTACTGCGCCAGTTCCCAGTCGTTGAGCTTGACCAGGTTCGGTCGATGCGCCACGGCATGCTCGAGCCGCGGGCTCGAAAGGTCGAGGATCACGGGGATACCGGCGGCGCGCACGTTCGCGACCACGGTGTCGTACACCTCCCGTGGCAGGTCCTCCGCGGGGTAGGGGTTGCACACGACGAGCAGCTCGCTGCCGAGCGCTGCTGCACATGTGGCGGCGACGAGGTCGTCGACCTCGTGGCGGCGTGGCGGTTCACGGAGCGAGCAGGCGAGCAGCCGCCGTTCACCGCCGCGCCGGTCGGACAGGTAACTACCACTCGAGGCCGCCGTCGTGATCAGCCGCACCTCGCCCGGGATGGCATCGAGCAGCGGTGCCAGGACGAGGCCGGTTTCGCCGCCGATGAAACCGCACAGGATCGGATGGGCGCCGAGTTCGGCGGCCATCCTCGCCGCCCACACGCCCTGACCCGCGGCATGGACATGAATGTCATCCGCGTTCCCCCGGGCCTCGATGGTGACGCTCAGCAGCGGATCGGGACCCAGGATGGCGATACGTGGCTCGGATCGCTGCTCGTCCACGACTGCACACGCTGCACCTGATTCGCGCGTCGCGCATCGGGAGAAATCCGCATAGCGCTGCGGGTTCAGTACTTCACCACCGATGCGGCCGGAGACTCTGCGGATGGCGGGATTCCCGCGCGGTTTTACCGTGTGCACATGATCTCCGAGTCGTCTGGGTTGTCAGCCTCCCTGCCAGTGTCTCCCGCGGCACCCAGGCGACCGCAAGAGATCCGGCGGTTGTGCGTGCTCGTCGGCATTGGCGTACCGGATCGACCGTCAGGTTCACCTGACGGACACGACGTGCGACCGCTGCCGACGAGTGCCCAGCCACTGCCGTCCGTTTAGTCCTCGCGCGCTCAAGCACCGCTCGCCTCTGGTCGATCACCGGGGGTGGAACGAACACGCTCCAGGGCTTGCGCATGCAACGACACTCAACCGCACACACGCAGTCCGGGCCGGCGAGAGACCGCCGGCGACGCGTGGCCGCATGGCTGCGCGCGAACGCGACCAGCGTGCTCATCGCGGTGATGGTGTTCGCAGCGCTGTTTGGGACGCGGGCGCTCAGCATCGCTGTCGCCGACCACAAGGACAATCTCCTGAGGGCGCAGTTGCTCGTCCCGCGGGCTCAGACCGAGGCGCAGTCAATCGTCGCGGTGACCCAGGACTATGTCGGCGGTCTGCGCGTCCAATCGGTCGCGGCGAGCCGGATCGCAGAGCTGCGCACCCAGCTCTCCTCCGATGTCAAGCGCCCTCGTGCGCGCGTGGCCTCACACGTCGACTCAGCGGGCCGTCCCCGCGGCCGCCGGTCTTGGCGCGGGCGCCGCGGCGCTGATCGCGGATCTACCCCTGCCGAACCCGGGCAGCGCACCGACAGCAGCAGCTGACCGCCGTGTTCACGAACTCCGATGTGCTCGCGGCGAACCTTCGAACGACCGCGACCGACCTCGCCCACCAGACCCGATCGGCTGACGCGATGGAGCGTCGAGTGACGCTCATTGCGGCGATTGTCGTCGGCGGGCTGCTCGTCGTCATGATCATCGCGTTCGCGCGGACCGGCCGGCGTCGCGCTCTGGCCGAACGTGAGCAGCGCGTCCTTCGAGAGGCCGAGGAGCGTCTGCACGCCCTTGTCGAACGCAGCTCGGATCTCATCGTCGTTGTCGCCGACGACGGGACCGTCGAGTACGAGGCCGGATCGGTTGAAGCCGTGCTCGGTGCCGAACCCGGGCACCTCAAAGGCCGGAAGCTTTCCGACTGGGTCGAGGACGGCGATCGCGAACAGCTGCTCGAGCTCTGTCAGACGCACGCCCACCAGCAGGGCGAGGTTCGGCTGCGGCGCGGCGACGGCGAGCTCCGAAGCTGCGTTGTGCGGGCCACCAGTCTCCGGGACCACCCCGGCTGGCGCGCGGTCGTCCTGCACATCTGGGACGTCAGCGACCGCAAGGAGCTCGAGCGGGAGTTGCGGCTGGCGCAAAAGCTCGAGGCCGTCGGGCAGCTGTCGGCGGGCATCGCGCACGAGATCAATACGCCGATCCAGTTCGTCAGCGACACCAACCGCTTCCTTGACAATGCGTTCGCCGACCTGCAGGTCGTGCTCGACGCCTACGCCGAGCTGCTGGCTGCCGAGCAGCAGGGCGCCGTGACACCTGCAACTCGTGCGCCGGGTCGAGGAGGCCGAGGAGATCGCTGACATCGCGTACTTGCGAGCTCGCATTCCGGAGGCGTTCGTCCGCAGTTTCGACGGCATTCAACGGGTGTCGAAGATCGTGGGCGCGATGCGCGCCTTCGCGCACCCACCGGTGCCCGAGCGGAGCCTCGTCGATGTCAACGATGCGGTTCAGAACACGCTGATCGTTGCCACGAACGAGTACCGCTATGTGGCCGACGTCGTCACCGAACTCGGCGACGTTCCGCTCGTCGAGTGCAACGGCAGCGAGCTCAACCAGGTGATCCTCAACTTGATCATCAATGCCGCTGACGCGATTGCCGACGTCGTCGGTCAATCAGGCGAGCGCGGGCGCATCGTCGCGCGGACGCAGGCCGAAGGCGAGGATGTGTTGATCAGCATCGCCGATACCGGCGCGGGCATCCCGGCGGAGATCGCCGATCGCGTGTTCGACCCGTTCTTCACCACGAAGGAGATCGGCCGGGGGACCGGTCAGGGCCTCACCGTGTCTCGCAGCCTCGTCGTCGAGCGCCACCACGGCGCGCTCACGTTCGAGACGGTTCCAGGAGAGGGCACGACGTTCGTCATCCGGCTGCCAGTCCGTTCTTCCAGCGCACCGCGACGCGTGGCAGCTGCGGCCTGAGGTCTCGTACTTCTCCGCATCGGATTGGCAACTTTGTCCGGTGGCCGGTGCCCCGTCCGGCGGTTACCGTGACTCTCATGTCGTCGGTTCCACATCTTGTCGCTGTCCAAGTGCCCCAGCCCAACCCCGATCTGGAGCACGGGTCCGTCGATGTCGTCCTCGCCGAGGACCATCCGTCGATGCGCCGCAGCCTCCGGCAGCTGCTTGACGGTGAACCGGGGATCCGGGTTGTGGCGGAGGCACCTGACCTCAACATGGCGATCACGCACGTCCACGGGCATCACCCCGACGTGCTCGTGCTTGATCTGCGCATGCCGAACGGATCGAGCATCGACCTCATTCGCCGGATCCGCGTACAGGCCGCGGACACAAACGTCGTTGTGATCACGATGCACGACGGGCGCGCCTACGCGAGCCAGGCCCACCAAGCCGGCGCCGTCGGTTATGTCCTGAAGGACACCGCCGACGAAGAGCTGCCGGAGGCGGTCCGGCGGGCAGCGCGGGGCCAGGTGTACACGAGCCCGCGGATCACGCCCCGGGCTATGCCTCTGAGTCTCTCCTGAGCGGGGCGGCGGCAGGTCGCACCGGCAGCCGCGCGCGGATCGTTGTCCCCGTGTCCGGCTCGGAGCTGACCTCGAGCGTCCCGCCAACGAGGTAGACCCGCTCACGCATCCCGGCGAGGCCGTAACCGGCGGTCGCCACGTCGGTGTCAAAGCCCGCGCCATCGTCGCGTACCTCGACGGTCAGCGCGCGCGGCGCTGCCGTGACCGTGACCTGCGCCGTCCGGGCGCTGGAGTGTTTGGTCACGTTGGTGAGAGCCTCCTGGACGAGGCGGTAGACGGTGGTCTCAAGCTCCGGGTCGAGCGCCGGACTTCCGAAGCCGCGTCCCGGCAGCTCGAGCTTGGAGACGATCTTCAGCGTGTCGGTGGACCGGCGATGCACGAGTGCCTCGAGCGCGGGCTGCAGCCCGATCTCGTCGAGGGCCGCCGGCCGCAGATCGGCGATGATCGCCCGCAGCCCCTCGATGCCCTGGGAGATGCCCTCGATCGCGTCGACCATCGCCCGCTCGTAGCGCGCCGAATCGCCGCGGCGCAGCGTCCCCGCAAGGAGCACGCGCAGCCCTCCGAAGATCTGCAGCGTGTCGTCGTGCAACTCGCGCGCCCACCGGCTTCGCTCTGCGTCCGCCGCGGCCAGCGACGCTCGGAGCCGATCCGCCTCGACGCTGCGGGAGATCGCGATCGCGTTCGCAGCGGAGCCCGCGAAGGTTTGCAGCAGATCCTCGTCAATCGCTGAGAACGGTGCGCTGTTGGCGCCGCGGTCGAACGCGGCGAGCACGCCGAGCGGCGCTCGACGGTGCAGCATCGGCACGAGCAGCGCCGTGTGGGCGTCGGGGATCCCGAGTTCGGCGGGTGCGATGCGCAGCCGTGATCCGACCTGAGCGATGCGCTCCGGAATCCCGCGCTGAAGCACCTGGCCAGAGCTCGACTCCGCGATCGGGACCCGGTGGCCGCGCACGTCATCGGCATAGCCGGCGCTGGCCGCGACGACGAGATCCGGGCCCTCGCAGAGCATGATCAACACCGCTCGCGCATCAACGAGATCCCGGCTCCGCTTGGCGATCAGCTCAAGCACGCGGTCCGAGCCGGTCTCCCCACCGATCGCCACCGACACGTCGCGAGTCGCCTCGAGCCCCCTCACCGCCCGTTCGAGTTCGCGGCGGCGGCTCTCACTGCTCGCGTACAGCCTCGCGTTCTCGATCGCGACGCCGGCAAGGTCAGCGAGGATCAGCGCCGCTTCCTCATCGGCGGCGGTGAACGTGTCTCCGCCACCGACTTTCTCGGCGAGATACAGGTTCCCCCAGGCGCGTCCGCGGATCATCAGCGGAACGCCGAGGAAGCTGCGCATCTGCGGATGCCCCTCCGGGAAGCCGTAACTGCGCGGGTGTTTGCTGACGTCGTCGAGCCGGAGTGGCCTGGGATCGCTGATCAGCACGCCGAGCACGCCGCGGCCGCGCGGACGCTCGCCGATCTCGGCGCGAACCCGGTCGTCGATGCCGTCAACGAGAAACTCCTCGAGCCGCTCGCGATCCTCGCTCAGCACGCCGAGTGCGGCGTACCGCGCGCCCGTCACCTCACGCGCCGCACCGAGCACGCGCTGAAGAATCGCCGGCATGTCGAGGTCGGACACAAGGGCGCGTCCGACCTCGAGCAGGCGGCGAATCGGCACATCATCGGTCGCGGCCACCGAGCGACCGAGATCCTTCCCTTACTTCGCGGCGGCGCGCGTTGTGCGCTTCGCCGACGTGCTCTTCGCGGCTGTGGACTTACGAGCGGTGCTCGCCGATGACGACTTGGCGCGGGTTTTCTTGGCCGGCTTGGCCTTCGCCGCCGAGCTGCGCGCCGTCGTGCGCTTGCTCGTCGTCGCCTTGGTCGCCGTCGTGCGGCTCCGGCCTCGGCCGGCGGGCGCGACGCTCTTCGTCGCGGACGTGACCGAGCTCGCGAGCTTCTCGATGTCCTTCAGCACCGTGCGGTTGCTCTTCTTAGCGTTGGCGCGCAGTGTCCGCAGCGCGGCGGCGATGTCCTTGTACGCGGCGTGCGCGCCCTTGCCGAGGTCGTTGCGCATCGCCTGCAGCGCCTGGGTCGCCTCGTCAAGTGCCTTCTCAAACCGCGCGGTCGCCTGCTCGACTTCCTTGCGGGTGATCTGTCCGGCAGACTGCGTTGCCTTTGCGGCGCTGGCGCGACGGCTGGGCGCCGGCTTTTTGGCGGGGGGCATGTAGAGGACTCCTCCTGGTTCGAATGCTTCGGAATTCCGGCGGCTAGCTTACGCGTCTGCGCTGACACACGCTTGGATTCCCCAGTGGCGCAAGATCACGTGCACGTGCCGCGGTTGGCGTGACTGTACACAGCAGTTAACTGCGGACGTCGTCACGGACTTCTCACCGATGTGCACATCGGCTCTCCGGCCCAGCGTCGGCACCCTGCACGCCACGACTCCAATCGAAGCAAGTGTCGTCCCGCGCGCACACCTCGGTTCGGGTGGGCGCGCTCGCGCTCGGTCAGGAATTGGCCGGCGCGGTCATCGGGCTGATGTTCTCCGGCGGCGCGGCTGTGGAATCAACCATCTGCGCTCACAGCGCCTCTTCCTGCGCCGGATGACGCCCGGCCGCACGGCCGCGCTCGCCGGCAAGGTGATGCGTCCGGCCGCCGTGCACTCCCGCCGGACCGGGCCGGTGCGCGACGCGGGGCCGACGCGACTCGCTCGGCAGCATCCGCAGCACGAGCAGATAGACGAGCGGAACGACCGGGGCGACGACGATCCACTGCATCCATAGCTTGGAGCGGTCAGAGCCGGCCCCGAGCGTGTGGACGACCGCCAGGACCCAGATCACGACCGTCCCGCGGTGCAGGGTGCGCCAGCGTTTCGTGCCGATCCGCCGGCGCAGGTAGAAGCTCGGCCCGAGCAGCACCGTGAGGTAGCCCGCGATGATTCCGAGTCCGGTGAACGCCGGTCGGTACGAGAGGGCGAACGGGATCGCGATCCCGCGCCATCCCGGGTTCAGCCAATGGTCGCCGAGCAGGGCGACACCATGGATCACGATCGCGAGGATCGCGACCAGGGCGACGTGTTCGTGCAGTCGGGCCACCGCGCGCTTGATCGCGGGGCGACGGATCGCGCGGGCAGCCATCGCGAGACCCATCAGCACCGAGAGCGAGATGAGCACGAGCGCGACGATGCCCGACGCCCGGCTCACGAGCCACCAGATGACATGGAGCGGCGCCTTCTGAGTCATCGCGCGACCGCCAGTTCGGTGCCGTTCTCACGCACCGACCCGGTGACCGGACCGATCACCTCGACGTCGCCGGTGTCGTGGATGATCACGCCACCGTGGTCGGCCAGCGCGTGGCGCGCGCCCCGCGGGCCGCTGAGCAGCGCGATCTTCGACAGCGTTTCGGCCTCGAGCGCGGTGTCGCCGAGCGCCGTGACCCCGATCAGCCCGGTCCAGGCGGGCCGACCGGTGCTCGGATCGAGGAGGTGGTGCGCGAACCGGCCGTCCGGGTCCCGCCAGATCCGAATGTTGAGGCCGGAGGTGGCAATCCCGCCGCGGGCAACCCGGATCGTGCCGATCGACCGGCGCGTGAGGGGGTGCTCGACCTCGACCTCGTACGGATCAAGTTGCGCGCCGACGCCGCCGACCGCGATATCGCCGCCGCAATCGACGACGAACCGGGTGAACCCTCCGAGGCGGTGGGCGACGGCGTCAGCGCACAGTCCCTTCCCCGTCCCGCCAGTATCGAGCATCACGCCGGTCGGGCGCCTGATGACCCCCGCCGCGTCGTCGATCTCGACCTCGCGCCAGCGGGCGTGCGGATTCGGTCCGGCGGCCGCCCGGGGTGGTGCGTCGGCCAGCGCGTCGGCAAGCGATGCCGGCTCGGCTCCATCGAGCGAGGCGCTGTAGCCGGTGCGCTCGAGCGCCCGCACGAGCGTCGGGTCAAGCACTCCGCCGCTGCGCTCGGCCGCCCACAAGCCGGCCGCCACCGCCGCACGAAGCAGCGGTGACGCCGGCACCTCGGACCGCGGATCCCGGTTGAGCGTCGACAGCTCACTCTCCGGGATGAACCGCGACAGGCGGTAGGCGAAGTCGAGGACGAACGCCTTTTCGCGATCGGCAGCGGCAAGCGGTTCCGGTGCGCTCGGGGCGAGTCGCGGCCCGATCAGAAACCGGATGTCGCTGCCCATCGAGTGAAACGTGTAATCGAGTTCGTCGTGCATGATCGCTATGAGGAACGCGTGCTCGCCACGGGCGCGGCGGACACGGGTCCGGAGTTCGAACTTGACTGGGACACCGACGTGCCTGTCCCGCTGCCCGATCCGCCACGAACGGTGGTGACGACGCGCGTCTCGTAGACGCGGCGGATCACGACCACGGGATGCGCGACCTTCGCGGGCTCGCTCGTCTCAAGCTCACGCGCGAGCAGCGCGAGCACGCCGAGGAATGCCGCCACCGTGAGGAGGAGCACGGTCACCCGGTCGGGCCCGGAGGTCTTACGACGCCCTCCGGGCCGCGGGCGCACCGCCTCAGTCGCCGTGGTGATCGCCGCCATCGCCATGATCTCCGTGATCGCCGCCGCCACCGCTACCGCCACCACTGCTGGTGCGGGTCGTGACCGGCGCGCTGCTCGAGCCGCTGGAGCTGCCACCGCTTGAGCCGGACGAGTGAGAAACGCTGGTGCGCGTCGTCACCGGAGCGCTCGATCCGCTCGAGCGTGTGGCTCGCCGACGACGAGCCGGACGAGTGTGAAGCGCTCGTGCGGGTGCTGACAGGGGCGCTTGATCCGCTTGAACCGGAGCCCGAGGCGACGCTGCCGCCGCCGCCGCTTCCGCCACTCGCGCGCGTGGCCACGGCGCCGCTGCTGCCGGCGGAGCCGCTGGAGCCGGCCGCGGAGTGGTGGCCGCTCGCGCCGGTCCGCGGAGCGCTACCGCCCGCGCCATGTCGACCGCGGCCTCCGGTCGCAACCGCGCCGCGCGGATTCGGTCCGTGTGCGGCGTGCTCGTGGCGCACGACGTGCACCGTGCGGCGGATGACCTGCGTGCGGTACTGGACCGCCGGGCTCCGGGCCGCGAGTGTCGCGACCGGTTTGTCGGACGGCTGCAGCGTGTACACGGCGAATCCGCCGGCGGCGATGGCCGTGATGGCTGCAGCGCTTCGTGTGTGTCTCCTGCGCAACTGGAATCCTCCAAGTCGTGGGACGGACTGCACTGTGGCGAGGACGGGGTGAGGCACAGGCCAAGCGCAGGCAAAGGCTTGGTAAAGCTGAGCGCGTTCTCACGCTCAGCCAACGGTTTCCTTACGCGCGGCGGCCACGCTCAAGGCATGAAAACGCCGAAGACAGATGGGATCGTGATCGCCGGTGGCGGCCTCGCCGCTCAGCGCTGCGCCGAGACACTGCGTCGCAGCGGTTACGAGGGACCGATCCGGGTCCTGTGCGCCGAGACCCACCAGCCGTACGACCGGCCACCACTCTCAAAAGAGCTCCTGCGGGGAACGTGCGCTCAGGACGAGCTCAACTTCCGAGACCGCGACTGGTACGCCGAACATGACATCGAGCTGTTCCTGGGAACCCGGGCGAGCGCGCTGTCGCCCGCCGATCGACGGGTCGAGCTGAGCACCGGTGAGTCGTTGCACTACGAGCGCGTGCTGATCGCCACCGGCAGCCGGCCACGGACGCTGCCAACGCTCGATGGCTTCTCCAACGTGTCCGTCCTCCGGACCGTCGACGACGCGACGGGACTGCGTGACGTGCTCGCGCGGCGCGCCCACCTCACGATCGTCGGCGCCGGCTTCATCGGTCAGGAGGTGGCGGCCACGGCGCGCCGGCTGGGCGCCGAGGTGACGATGATCGAGGCGGCTCCGACGCCGCTGTACGGAATTCTTGGCGAGCAGCTCGGGCGCTGGTTTGCGGAGTTGCATGCCGCGGAGGGCGTCACGGTCATCGGCGGGACGACGATCGAGGCCGTCGAGGCGAACGGTCGCGTGAACGCACTGACGCTCAGTGACGGCAGTCGAATCGAGCCCGACCACGTCGTCGTCGGCGTCGGCGCCCAGGCGGAGATCGAGTGGCTCGCCGGCAGCGGTGTGTCATGTAACGGCGGTGTCCATGTCGATGTCCATGGACGGACCACGACCCCGCACGTATTCGCCGCCGGCGATGCCGCCGCGACGTTCAACCCCCAGTTGCAGGCGCACGTGCCGGGCTCGCATTGGGAGGCTGCGGGCCGCCAGGGCGCCCGCGCCGCCAAGGCGATGCTGGGATTGGACCCGGGCGCCGCGCCCCTCACCAGCTTCTGGACCGATCAGTACGGCATCCGGATCCAATACCTCGGCCATGCGCGGCTCGCCGATCACGTCGAGCTCGACGGCGATCCCGCCGCCCGGAACTTCACCGCCACCTTCACCCAGGCCGGACGACCAGTTGCCGCGCTGCTCGTCGATCGGCCGCGCTCCCTACCCGCGGCACGAACCCAGATCGAACAAGGAGAACAGTCATGACATACACGGCCCAGATCGATGAGGACGCGTGCGCGGCGCACGGCGACTGCGTCGCAGTTGCGCCGAACGTGTTCGCGCTCGGAGACATCGCGGAGATCATCGGGACCGGCACGGACGATGAACTGCTCGCCGCCGCCGAGGCGTGCCCGAGCACCGCGATCCGCGTCATTGACGCCGACAGCGCCGCGCAGGTCTACCCGTAAGGGGCGAGGGCGGGACGGTGTCAGTCGTCGCGATTTCCGCCGCCGGCTGACCCGCCGCCGCCGGCTGACCCGCCGCCGCCGGATGACCCGCCGCCGCCGGATGACGAACCGCCGCTCCCGCCCGACGACGACCCGCCGCCGTTGTCGTCGTGACTCCCCGTCGCCTGCGACTGCGTGTGCGTGACCGCCGGCGGCGAGGCGGCGGCCGTCGTGTGCGCCGCCGGTGAACCGGACGCCGGCGATGTCGATCCCCCGGCGCTCGCGGCCGACGCTGGTCCCGATGTCGTCGACACCGGTGCCGGCGTCGCCGCCGTGGTCACCGGGGCGGTCGGCAGCGTGACGGTGTGGGTGGCCGGCGCCCGGTGCGCCGCTGGCCGGGGATGTCGCCGCTTCGGGGCGGGGTGTCGCGATCCGGCGGCGGGGGCCAGCCCCGAGGCGACACTGAGCGGCTCGGAGGCGAGGCCGATTCGCTGGCCCGCGATCTGACTCGCTGTCCACGCCAGCGTCGCGGTGACCGCGATCCCGAGCAGGGCGGCGATCGTCCACAGCACGGTGCGACTGCGCATCACTCAGCTGACGCTAGCCGTGGGCGGGTTAAGCGCTGGCAAACCGCTTGGCACCGGGAGTTCACCATCGGTCGGCCGCTCGCCCGGCAGCGTGATCGACGCGACGGTCCCGCCGCCGTCACGAACATCCACAGCGACGTCGCCGCCCCATCCCTGGGCGAGCTCCCGAGCGATCGACAGGCCGAGTCCGTTCCCGGATGGCCCGGCTCGTCCTGCCCGGCCGCGGTGGAAGCGCTCAAACACGAGCTCACGCTCGTCGGCCGCGATGCCAGGCCCCCGGTCACGGACCTCCAAGCGTCCCGGCGTGGCGGCGAGTTGCACGGTGGTTCCAGGAGGCGAGTAGCGCAGCGCGTTCTCGACGAGCGCATCGAGTGAGCGCTCGATGTCCGCCCGGGCGCCCCAGGCCGTCGCCGGCGAGCGCCCGGGGGCGCACTCGAGGCGGCACCCTCGTGTCTCGGCATCGGGCTGCCATCGCTGCGACGCCGTCCGCGCGAGTTCGGTGAGATCGAGCATTGCGCCCGTGGTCCGGCGCTCGCCACCGCGGCTGAGAACGAGGAGCTCTGCGACCGTGTGCGCCAGCCGGTCGACCTCCGCGATCGCGGCGTCGAGCTCGTGCGTCGCCGGCCCCGAGGTCAGCGCCTTGGCCTCCTCCAGCCGCAGACGCAGACCCGTGAGCGGCGTCCGGAGCTGGTGCGAGGCATCGGCGACGAAGTCGCGCTGGGCACGGAGCAGCCGTGAGACCCGATCGGTCATCTCGTTGAACGAGGCGGCGAGCGAACGCTGCTCACGGCTGCCCTCAAGCGGCGCCCGCGCCGTCAGATCACCATGCGCGACCCGCTGGGCCACGGCCTCGAGGCGGCGAATCGGACGGCCAACGCCGGCCGCGATCAACGTTCCGGCGAGCAGGCCGAGCGCGAGCACGATGAGCGCGATCAGTGCGAGCCCGAACTCGACGCGATGAACCGCGCCGTGGAGCGCCGCGACGCTCTGTGTGATGCGCACCGCGCCCACGGCTCGGCCGTCGTGGATGATCGGCACGGCGGTGGCGAGGATCTCCTGGCCGAGCGTCCTCGAGTTGCGCTGCACCTGCACCTGGTGGCCGGAGAGCGCCCGCTGAATCTCGGGTCGGCTCTCGTAGCTGGCGCCGATCTGAGCGGGGCCGGCGCTGTCGACGAGCACGTTCCCGTCGGCGCCGACGATCAGGATCCGGCCCCGGATCGTGCCTGCGGCCGTGTTGGCGAGCCGCTCCAGGCTCGCCGTGTCCGTCGGCGCGAGCAGGTCCGCCGCCGTCGCCGCCACGAGGTCGGCTTGTCCCTGCGCCTGCGTCCGGACCTCCGCATTGACGCGTGCGCTCAGGTTCACGGCGAGGGGGACGCCGAGCGCGATGATCGCCAGGAGAAGCACATACGTCAGCGCCGCCAACAAGCGGAGCCTCAGACTCGTCACGCGGCCCCCGGCTCCTCCTGCGGATGCGCAGCCAGACGGAAACCCACGCCGCGGACGGTGTGGATGTAGGACGGCCGACCCGGGTCGTCGCCGAGCTTTCGGCGCAGCCACGCGATGTGGACGTCCAGGGTCTTGGTCGAGCCAAACCAGTTGAGGTCCCACACGTCGGACATGAGCGTCTCCCGCGTGACCACCCGTCCGGCGTCGCGGGCAAGGCGAGCCAGCAGGTCGAACTCCTTGCGGGTCAGCTCGATCTCCCGGTCCGCCACCCAGACGCGCCGTGCGCCAAGGTCGAGTCGCAGCTCGCCGAGGTGGACATCGGTGGGGTCTCCGTCACGGACGCGTCCCCGGCGAAGCACCGCGCGGATCCGCGCGACCACCTCTCCGACCGCAAACGGCTTGACGATGTAGTCGTCGGCGCCGAGCTCCAGCCCGACCACGCGATCGGTGACGCTCCCGCTGGCGGTGACCATGATGATCGGCACGTCCGACTCGCCGCGGAGCTGACGGCAGATGTCGCGTCCATCGCCATCCGGCAGGGAGAGGTCGAGCAGCACGATGTCCGGCGCGGCCTCGGAGAGCCAGGCGCGGGCCTCGGCCGCCGACGCCGCCACCGACGTCTGAAAACCGCTGCGGTCCAGCGCATTTGCAAACGGCTCGGCGATCGACTGCTCGTCCTCGACGAGCAGCACGGAGATCATGTGTGGATCGGTCCCGTCCATGCTGAAACGATCACGACGATGGCCGCGCCGCGCAAAGCGTCCATAAAGGATTGATGGGAATTCGAACATCTGACGAGCGGTCAGATCGATTCCCTGGTCCGGCGTTTCGGTCAGTACAGTGGTTTCTTACCACGGCGCAGGATGCGCCCGGGCTAGACTCGAATGAGAAGGCGATGCCACCACAACGCGATGTGACATCGACGCTCGATCAGGATCGACTGCGGCGTTTGATTGAGGCGGGACGCTCCGTCGTCGCAGAGCGTGAACTGGAAGGCGTCTTCGCTCGGCTGCTCGATGTGGCCCGCGAGCTGACCGGCGCCCATTTCGCCGCGATCGGAGTCCTTGATGAGGCCCGGGAGAACCTGGCCGACTTCATCACGGCCGGGATCGATCCGCACGCCCACAGCATCATCGGCGACCTGCCGCGGGGCCGGGGCGTCCTCGGTCTGCTCATCTCCAAGCCGGTACCGCTCCGGCTCGCCGACGTCGGCGCCCACATCCGCTCGTACGGATTTCCGCCGGGACATCCGGCGATGACGAGCTTCCTTGGCGTCCCGATTCTCATCCGCGGCGAGGCCTGGGGGAACCTGTATCTCACCGACAAGGTCGGGGGCGAGTTCGACGACGCCGACGAGGAGGCCGCGGTTGTCCTCGCCTCCTGGGCGGCGATCGCCGTGGAGAATGCCCGGCTGTACAAGCACACAGAACTGCGCCGGGCCGACCTCGAACGTTCGGTGCGGGCGCTCGAGGCGACATCGGAGATCGCCCGCGCCGTCGGCGGCGAGACCCAGCTCGACCGCGTGCTCGAGCTGATCGCCAAGCGCTCACGCGCGCTCGTCGAGGCGGCCGGCGCGGCGATCCTGCTCATCGACGGTGACGAGTTCATCGTCGCGGCGACCGCGGGGGAGATCCCGCGCCGGATCGTCGGCAGCCGGGTCGCGAGGTCCGGCTCGGTCGCGGGACGCGTCGTCAGCTCCGGACGCCCGGAGCGGGTCAGTGATGTCAGCAACTCGTTGCGGTTCGCGCTCGGCGACCTCGGTGTCAAGGCGCAGTCCGGGATGTTCGTGCCGCTCCTGTTCCGCGGCATGAGCCTCGGTGTGATCGAGGCGTTCGACCGCCAGGGTGGCCCCGAGTTCCGCGCCGATGACGAGCGTCTGCTGCTCGCCGCCGCCGCGAGCGCGGCGACCGCGGTCGCGACCGCCCAGTCGGTGGAGCAGGACCGTCTGAGGCGGACCCTGCGGGCCGCCGAGGAGGAGCGCCGGCGGTGGGCGCGCGAGCTCCACGATGAGACGCTCCAGGGACTCGGCGGTCTCCGCGTGCTGCTGTCCTCCGCGCGCCGCAGCCACGATGTCGAGCAGCTCCACCGGACGCTGGAAACCGCCGTCGATCAGATCGCCCAGGAGATCGGCAACCTGCGCGCGCTCATAACCGAGCTCCGGCCGGCGGCGCTGGACGAGCTTGGCCTCGCGCCTGCGCTCGAAGCCCTGTTCGACCGCGTGAGGACGCTTCACGGGCTCGAGCTCGACGCGCACGTCAAGCTCGCCTACGAAGCGGGGAGGGCGGGGAGCCGCCTCGATGCGGACATCGAGACAGCCGTCTACCGGCTCGTCCAGGAATCGCTCAGCAACGCCGCTCGCCATGCCCACGCCGATCATGTGGATGTCGAGGTGGTCGAGCACGACGAGGAGGTCCGCGTGGTCGTGCGCGACGACGGCGGCGGATTCGACACTGACGCACCATCGTCAGGGTTCGGTCTCACCGGTATGCGGGAGCGGGTTGCGCTGACCGGGGGCCGGCTGGAGATCACAAGCTCCGATGATGGAACGACGATCTGCGCCGAACTCCCCTCCGGGCGTGTCGTCAGTCAGACCGCGTAGCCGGCCCCTCATTCCAACTCCTCCATCGTCTACGAACCCTTAGCATCAGGGCATGGGATCGACCGCGCGCGTGGTCGTCGTCGGCGGAGGGCCGGCGGCCGTGGAGTCACTGCTCGCGCTGCGGGCCGGCGCGGGTGATCGCGCGCGCCTCGCGCTCATCTCCCCCGAGCCGGAGCTGGTCGTCCGCGCTTACGAGGTGCTCTCCCCGTTCCAGGAGGGACGCGACCACCGGTATCCCCTCAAGGTGATTGCGGCGGACGCGGCCGCCGAACTGATTCGCGATGCCCTTGCGTCCGTCGACACCGACGAACGCACGATCACGTTTCGCTCAGGGGCGACCGAGGCCTATGACGAGCTCGTCGTCGCGATCGGCGCGCGGATGGTGGCTGCGGTTGGAGGTGCCGTGCAGTTCCAGGGTGCCCGAGACGCCGCGCGGCTCCGGGAGATGCTGATCGAATCGCGGGCCGGCCGTCACCGCAGCCTCGCGTTCATCGTCCCCGGCGGACTCAGCTGGGCGCTCCCGCTCTACGAGCTTGCCCTGCAGACCGCGACATGGCTGCGCGAACGCGAGGTCTTCGGCATGCCGCTGGTCGTCGTCAGCCCCGAGAGTGGGCCGCTGTCGGCGTTCGGCGGCCGCGTGAGCAGCGAGGTCGCCAGCCTGCTCGAGTCCCACGGCATCGAGTTCGTCAGCGGCCACGCCGTGCGGCACGAGTCGGGAAGCCTGTTGCTCGCCGGGGGACGCAGCGTCGAGGTCGACTTCGCGATCGCAGTCCCTCGTCTCGCCGGCCCGGCGATCCTCGGATTGCCACAGGACGAAGACGGATTCCTGCCGGTCGATGCTCACGGGCGCGTCGACGGTGCGGAGCACGTGTTCGGCGCCGGGGACGTCACCAACTACCCGATCAAGCAGGGCGGTCTGGCCACCCAGCAGGCCGATGGGATCGCCGCGCTCCTCGTCGCGCAGCTCACCGCGGCACCGGCGCCCGAGCCGCTCGTCCCCGTCCTGCAGGCCGTGCTCTACGGCGGCCGTGAGACGCGCTACCTCCGGGCCCAGCTCGGTGAGGAGCTCGAGACGACCTCGGAGGTCTCGAGCTCACCTCTGTGGCCCGAGTCGAGCAAGCTCGTCGGACGCTACCTGTCGAAGTACCTCGACTCGCTCGACGCGGCACGCGTTGCAAGGTACGGCGCGAGGTAGCGGCCGACCACTTTGGTCGCCGGCCACCAGGGGGCGTCCTCGGCGATCTCGGTGATGGTCGTCACGTCGGTGTCGGCGCTGAGCTCACGCCGCAGGTAACGAGGTCGGCCGCCGGTGAGCAGCGCCGCCCGCAGCACCGGCGCGTCATGCCAGGCCGGGACGTCCGCGCCGGCCCGCCGGGCGATCGCATGGGCGACGGCGTCCGCCTGCTGGGCAGCGAGTCCGCCCTGCTTGATCGCGCCGTCTGTGACATCTCCGGCCGCGTAGATCGCCGCTTCGCCGTGCACGAGACCGTCGCGGTCGGTGACCAGGAAACCCTCGGGCGTGCTCATCACCCCGTTGACCGAGGGCCCGCCGAGCCGCGGAAGCGCGATCGCCGCCTCGGCGACGATCTCCTCACCGCTGTCTGTGATCAGCCGGCGATGCTCGAAGGAGATGGCGTGAGAGCTGGTGTGTAGTTCGACCCCGGCGCGGTCGAGCAACTCGCGCATCATGCCCGTCGCCTCGGGCCCGAACACCGCGAGCGGCTCGGGTTCGGCGGTCACGAGCGTGAACTCCGGCCGCACACCCGCCTCAGTGGCGGCCGCCGCGCTCAACAGGGCAAGCTCGTAGAGCGCGATCGTCCACGAGCATTCGGGTGGAGCGACGAACACGAGGTCGTGAGTGACCCCGAGCCTGACCCGCGAGAGCAGACGTCGCAGGGCGTACGAGGCGCCGGGTGCGCCAATCGTCACTGAGCCGGGAACCGCCTGGTGGGCGATCGCCCCGAGCGCGATGATGAGCGCGTCGTAGGGGTGCCAGAGCCCCGCCGTCGAGCGTACGGCGCTCTGGTCGGGATCGATCATGCTCAGGTCGTGCGGAACGCGGCTCAGCCGCAGCTCAGCGGCGATGTCGGCCCATGGGAGACGCTCGGCGAGAGCGAGCCGGAACGGCTCGAGAATCTGATGGGGCCGGTAGATGAAGTGCCCGGCGGCGCTCAGCAGCTCGAGCTCGACGCGATCGCCCGCGAGTTTGTGCAGGGCGAGCGCCGACTCCAGCGCCGCGATCCCTCCGCCCGCAATCACCACCCTCGGCGACCGGCCTGGCGAGGAGGAGAGAGCGGGATCGGTCATAGGCGCACGATCGTACGTGTGACCCCCTCGAACGCCATCCGCGCCATGCCGGAATCAGGCTCAGTATTTCGCCGCACGCGAACACAATCCGTACTCCATACGGATGGTGTGACGTAGCGCAGCACGATTTGCTGGGAGTGGGCCCTTCCTAACGTGCCGCAGATGTCGTCTCGGCTGAAGCCAGGTTCGGGAGCGTGCCCTCGGGTGATCGTGGCCGGTGGCGGCGTGGCCGCGCTGGAGACCGTGATCGCGCTGCGCTCATTGGTCGGCGAGCGCATCGAGCTTGAACTGATTGCGCCCGAGCGGACATTCGCGTGGCGCTCGCTGATGGTCGCGGCCGCGTTCGGTGGGACCACCGGCGCGAGCATCGAGATCAGCGAGGTGGCGACGCAGTTCGGCATCGACCACACGGCGGATGCGATCGTCGGGGTTGACACCCGCGCGCACATCGTCACGCTGGCTGGGGGAGGGTCGCGGTCCTACGACGCGCTCGTCGTCGCGATCGGCGCGGTCCCGGCGGATGCGATCGACGGTGCCCTGACGTTCGGTACCCCGGCGGGCGTCAGCCGCTTCCGTCAGACGCTGCGGCTTGCCGAAGCGGGCGAGGTGACGGACATTGTGTTCGCGGTCCCGGCCCATTCAGGCTGGCCGCTCGCGCTGTACGAGCTCGCGCTGCTCACCGCGGAGCGGCTCCGGGCGAGTGGCGCTTCAGCCGATCTCACCCTGCTCACGCCGGAGCCGGCACCGTTGGCGGTGTTCGGCGGCCGGGCCAGCGGCGCCGTGCTGGAGGAGCTCGAGGACCGGCACATCCATTTCATCGCCGGACTGTTGCCCCAGGAGATCCGCTGGGGCGAACTGCACGCACGTCCCGGCAAGGTCCGCATCAACGCGGACGTCGTCGTGACGCTCCCCCGCCTGCGAGGTCCAGCGCTGCCCGGACTCTCCGCCGACGCGCGCGGATTCATCCCGGTCGACCGGCACGGGCTCGTCCGCGGGACCGCGGACGTGTACGCCGCGGGCGACATCATCACCTTCCCGGTCAAGCACGGCGGCCTGGCCTCGCAACAGGCCGACGCTGTGGCGGAGGCGATTGCCGCTCGCGCCGGCGTCGACATCACCCCCTCGCCGTTCCGACCGATCCTCCGCGGCATGCTCCTGACCGGGCGTCAGCCGCGCTACCTGGAGGGGTCGGGTGACGGCGGCGTTGCCAGCACCCGTCCGCTGTGGTGGCCGCCCGCCAAGGTGGCGGGCCGCTACCTCGCCCCCTACCTGACCGATCGGGTCGAGAAACCGTCGCTCGCCCAGGGCGCCATTGAGATTGACGAGACCATTGACTCAGAGCTCGCGCTCGCGCGGGCCGTAGGAGGTCGGCAATGAACGAGACGGCCGGATCGCAGACAGCGTTGCACGGCGATGGGGGTGAGGCCGTTATCGTGCACCCGATGCACGCCGAGACGGGGGCCCCCAATGCGCCGATCACGATCGTGATCGCGGACGATCACCAGGTCGTGCGGGCGGGGCTTCGCCTCTTGCTCGAAGCAGAAGAGGGATTCCAGGTGCTCGCCGAGGCGGGCGACGTGCCGACGACGGAACGCCGGCTGAGCGCGTATCACCCGCGCGTGCTCATCCTTGACCTGAACATGCCCGGGGAATCGAGCCTTCCCGCGATCCCGCGGATGCGCACGAATGCCCCGGACACTGAGATCGTCGTGCTGACGATGCAGAACGACCCCGCGTTCGCGCGGGAGGCTCTGCGCGCGGGCGCGACCGGCTACGTGCTCAAGGAGGCGGCCGACTCCGAACTCGTCCAAGCCGTCAAGCTTGCCGCCGAGGGCCGGACGTACCTCAACCCGGAGCTCGGGGCACGGCTCGCGGCGGAACCCCCGACCGCCGCCGGTCCCCCGGACGATCTCAGCGCCCGCGAGGTCGAGGTGCTCCGGCTGATCGCGCTTGGTCACACAAACGGCGAGATCGCGTCGAACCTCTACCTGAGCGTGCGCACGGTGGAATCCCATCGCGCCCACATCCAGCAGAAGACTCGCCGCACGACACGCGCCGAGCTCGTCTCCTACGCGCGCGACCACGGGTTGCTGTAGCAAGCCGTTTCTCCGGGTCCGGACCGCGGGCGCCCTCATCGCCGGCGGTCCGCGGCGCTCAGCCCCGGGGTGAGCCACGTGGTCTCGCTGATGTTGAGCGTGGCGGCCGGCGGGACGATCTCGTCGATGCGGTCGAGGAGGTCGTCCGACAGGTGGATCTCGTCGGCCGCCAGATACGACTCGAGGTGCGCCATCGTGCGCGGGCCGATGATCGCGGAGGTGACCGCGGGATGCCGGGTCACGAACGCAATCGCCATCTGGATGAGCGTCATGCCGGCCTCGTCGGCGAGCGCGCCGAGCGCGTCCGCGGCGTCCAGCTTCAGGGCGTTTGCCGGGAGGCTGGTGTCGTAGCGGTCGGCGAAACGCTGCCTCCGAGCTGCCGAGCCCGGACCGGGGATGTCCCGCCCCTTGCGGTACTGGCCTGAGAGCCAGCCACCGGACAGCGGGCTGTACACCAGGACACCCATCCCGTGGCGCAGGCAGGTTGGCAGCACGTCGTACTCGATGCTGCGGTCCAGCAGGGAGTAAGGCGGCTGCTCGGTGCGGAACCGCTCGCGGCCGCGGCGCTCGGCGGTCCATTGGGCCTCGACGATCTGCGATGCCAGGACCTTGGACGCGCCGAAGGCGCGGATCTTGCCGGCGCCGACGAGATCGGACAGCGCGCCAAGGGTTTCGTCGATGTCGGTGGCCGGATCGAGACGGTGGATCTGGTAAAGGTCGATCCAGTCGGTGCCGAGCCGCCGCAGCGAGTCCTCGACCGCCCGCGTGATCCAGCGCCGTGACGTTCCCCGGTGGTTGGGGTCCTCGCCGAGCTGCAGACCGACCTTCGTCGCGAGCACGACGTTGTCACGTCGGCCGCCGGACAGCGCCTTGCCGACGATCTCCTCCGACTCGCCGCTCGAGTACACGTCCGCGGTGTCGATGAAGTTGATCCCGGCGTCGAGCGCCGTGTGGATGATCCGGATCGACTCGTCGTGATCGGGATTGCCGAACGCGCCGAACATCATCGCGCCCAGACACAGCTGGCTGACCGTGACGCCGGTGCGTCCCAGGGGTCGGTATTCCATCGAGAGCTCCTTGGTGAGCCGCGACAACCTGATCGCGGCGGTCGAGTCGAGTTCGCTCCGAAGCGGAGAGGGTGTCCGACACTGACCTAACCGGACACCCTCGTCCACTTGATGCGGCGGCGCGGCCACCCGTCTGGACTAGACGGTCTAGTACTGCCGAGGTGGGTGCCGGCGCGTCGCGTCAGCGAGGGCGGCCGCGACCGGGCGCGCCGTGGAGCTCGTCGGCCTTGGCCGGAAGCTGGCCGACTTCGGCACCGGCTGCGCCCCACCGCCACCGGCGAGCGCGACCCGCGCCCCGCCACTCGTCCAGCGCACCGACGCGGGGGAGTAACGAAGCAGCGCCGCCCAGGTCGAGGTGCCGATCAGCCCGTCGGCACCCAGCCCGTGGGCGCTCTGGAAGCGCTTGACCGCCGCCTTGGTCTGCGGCCCGTAGCCGCCGTCGACGGAGATCCGCTGTCCAGCGCTCACGAGGTGCTCCTGCGCCCAGACGACCGCATCGCCCTGGGCGCCCTGGCCGAGGCTGGCGTAAGCGTTGTCGGTCTGGAACCCGCTCACGCCGGCGATCCGCTGTGACAGCGCGAACCAGCTGCGCCCCGAGCCCTCCTGCCAGTCCCACCAGCTCACGTTCGGCGCGCCGTAGGCGCGTGAGAGCTGGCGGAAGCGCCGGATGTCGCTCGCCGACGGTGAGTTGTAGATCTGGCCCAGCGGGAAGATCGTGCGCCGGTACAGCCGGTTGAACACGTACGTGTGCGAGTAGACGTGGTCGACGCTCGTCTGGATGTCGACCCAGTACATCTGCGGGGCGTTGTACTGCGCACCGCCGGGGCCGAGGAACACCGAGTACGGGAACGCCGGGTGGTAATCGACGTACGGGAAACCGGCGAGCGCCACCGGGAACCGCGATCCGATCAGGTTGCGCAGCGTGCGGATGTAGGTCTGCGCCGAGACGTACTTGCCCTCGTACTCGCTCTCGGCGTCGATCATCAGACAGTCGGCCCCGTTCCGCACGGCATCGGCCCCGATCTGCGCCTCCGTCGCGGGGCTCTTGCCATACACGTACTGCCAGGCGCACACCTTCAGGCCGTTGCGGTGCATCGTCGACACCATCGAGCGTGAGAACTGAGACCAGTAGTTCGTACCGTCGCCGCTCTTGATCAGCAGCGTGCTGACGCCGTTGCGACGAGCGCGGGCGATGATCGACGAAGCATTCCCGCCGTTCGAACTCGACATCTCCCAGATCCACATCCCGCGTGCGGCGAGGGGGTTGCTCGCGCTCGCGGCCGCCGGCAGCGCAGCGCACAACGCGAGCGCCAACACCAGTGCTCTCAGCCATCCTGCGAACCGCCGACCCCCCGGCGAACGGCGACCGCGCCCTACGCGGTCTTCCGTCATCTGTTTGTCACCGTAACCAGAAACCCGCAGAATCCCTGCAAGTTGCGGCCCGGATCCACCGGGGGTGATCGTCTTCTGACATCGCAGGTGCCTCAACGCCCCTGGTAGACGTCGGGACGGCCCGTCTCTTTAGGCGCGCGCGGACCTGTGGTTGCGATGGTGGTCCGGTGTTCACCGCAGTTCCCGTCTATCCGCCAGCGATTACAGGCCCTCGGACACGCCGGCGATACGCGGTCGCAACGGGATTGATGCCATCGCCGCGCCGATCGCCGGACTGTGGCAGGACCCGGCACGCGTTCCCGCGCGTGGTCGTGCTGTGAGACCGATGGGCAGATGTGCCGCTCACGGCGGCACGAACTCCCGACAACCGCGCGAGAGCAAGCGGGCGATCGTGCCGGTTGGGCGCGCGGCGCGGTTGATCACACCGGGACGCGAGGACGAACCAGGGTGATCCACCGCGCCACCGCCGGCTAACGCCTGCACCTTCGGACGGGCGGGACGCATCGCCAGTCGGGCGATCGTCCACTGTCGGGTGGCGCGCGTCTCGACCGTGGACCGGCACCCCTCGTAGGCGGATGCACGCGCCGCTCGCCGGTCAGTCGTCCACCTGTCGCGTAGGCGAGCGACTGGGCCGCACCTCTGGCGTGTAAGCGGCTGCGAGCGCCGGCGGTCGCCAGCAGTCGTTCCTCGCGGCCATCGACGCCGACAGTCGGCCCTGCGGGCAAGACCCGGCGGCGGTTGAACGGCGTCGTCCAGATCACCATCGTTCGGCAGTCGCCGCCTGGCTGAACGACGTGGGGCGCCCCCTCACGAGGCGGTGCGTGCGTCAGTGCCGCGAGGGGTTCCCGACGGCGGCCGACCGGTCGTCCAGCCAGGAGCGGATCTCGTCGGCGAGCGCGACGGGCGCGTCGTACTGCATCAGGTGGCCGGCGTCCTCCACGAGGCGGAACGACGAGGCTGGGAGGAGACTGGCGAGACGGCGGCCGGTCTCGACCGGGATCCACGCGTCGGCGGCGCCCCAGAGCACCCGCACTGGGATCGCGAGCTGCCCGAGGATGCGCTCGTTCTCCTCGAGGAACGTCTCGTCGTAGTCGGCGATCTGCCGGTAGAACGCCGGCTGCCCTTCCTCGCCGAGCCATGGCTCGACGAGTCGGTCGGCCTGCGCTTCGCTCAGACCGCGGTGGGTGGCTCCGCGGATGTAGGTGCGGACGATCGCTTCGTGGATGTAGCCGGGGAGTTCGCCGAGCACGGTCGGATGCTCCTTGACGAACCGGAAGAACGGCGACCCGCTCGGCGGGATCGCGACCACGTCGACGAGCATCAACGAGGCATAGGGGGCCCCGAGGATGAGGTGCGCTCGCAGCGACACGGCGCCGCCGAAGTCGTGGGCGATCACGTGCGGGCTGCTGAGCTCCCAATGCTCGAGCAGGGCGACGAGTGCGTCGGCCTGGGACCCGAAGTCGACATGATGCTCGGCCGACTTCGACGAGCGCCCGTAGCCGGGCATGTCCCATGTGTAGACCGTGTAGTCACGGGCCAGCGCCGCCGCGTACGAGCGCCACACCTCCGAGGAGAACGGCGTGCCGTGGCAGAACACGACCGGCGGACCGGATCCGGCCCGGTCCCACGCGATCGTCCGCCCCTGCCAGTCGAGATGCTCGGACACATGCGTCACGTTCCCCGGCGGCGGATCGTTCAATCCGGCGTCGGGTAGGGTCTCGGTTGTGTTCTTTGCGGTGCGGCTCGAGCGCGGGGGACCGTGGGATTGGTCTCGTGACTTGCGCGAGCAGGACGGCTGGGACGAGCACGCCCGGTACATGGACGCGCTCGTCGACGACGGGTTCATCGTCCTCGGTGGCCCGCTCGGCGGCGACCGCGAGATCCTCCACGCGATCTCGGCGGATTCCGAGGAGACGGTGCGAAAGCGTCTCGCCGAGGACAACTGGCACCGGACCGGGATGTTGACGATCACGTCGATCGCGCCGTGGACCGTCCTGCTTGACGGCCGCTCAGCGCGGCGATGAGTTTTGACCGCCGGAGTGGTCAAAACGGCATGGCCACCACACACATGCTCGACACCGGCGAAGCCGACATCGCCTATGACGTCGATGGCCCGCTGCCCCCGGCGGACGGGCGCCCGCCGCTGTTCATGATCGGTCAACCGATGACCGCCGCGGGCTTCGCGACGCTGGCGTCGCACCTTCCCGACCGCACCGTCGTCACGTATGACCCGCGTGGCCTCGGCCGCAGCACCCGAAAGGACGGCCGGACCGACAATTCCCCCGTCGTCCAGGCGCAGGACGTCCACGCCGTGATCGAGGCGCTGGGGGCCGGCCCGGTCGATATGTTCGCGAGCAGCGGCGGCGCGGTGACGGCGCTCGCCCTCGTGGCCGGCTACCCCGACGACGTGCTCACCCTGGTCGCGCACGAGCCCCCGCTGATCCCCGTCATCCCTGATGCGGCACAGGCGGAGCGTGCCCGCGCCGCCGTCCGTGATGCCTACGAGGCCAGCGGGCGGGGTGCCGGGATGGCGGCGTTCATGCTCATGACCTCCTGGCGGGGCGAGTACACCGACGACTACTTCGCGCAGCCCCCGGCGGATCCGGCGGCGTTCGGGATGCCGACGGACGACGACGGCCGCCGCGATGACCCGCTCATCTCCGATCGGTCATGGGCGATCAGCAGCTATCGCCCCGACCCTGAGGCGCTCGCCGCCGCGTCAACGCGCATCGTGATCGCCGTGGGGGAGGAATCCACAGGCGTCTTCACCGGACGCACGTCGGCGGCCACCGCCGATCTGCTCGGTCAGCACCCAACGGTGTTCCCAAGCCACCACGGCGGCTTCCTCGGCCCCGAGTCCGGCTACCCCGGCCAACCCGAGGCCTTCGCGGCACAAGCTCCGCACGGTCCTGAACGGCTCCTGACACCGCCCCGGGCTCCCCGGCCGCGCAAAGCGGGCGAGGGAGGCCTCTGAGAGTGTGCTCGCGGAACCTGCCAAACGGTTCCATCGCCGCGCCGACGCGCGCCGCACATTCCCAGAGGTCTCCTCGCCCGCCCAGCCGCTACTTGATGAAGAGGATCTCCGCGTACTTCGGCAGCGGCCAGAGATCGTCCGCGACGTACTTCTCGAGCTTGTCCGCCGCGGCCCGCACGTCGCTCATCGCGGGGAGGACCGTGTTCTGCATGTACGTCGCGTGCTCGAACAGCTCGCCGTGCGGCTGGTTCTCTTCGAGGTTCGCCGTCTCGAGGGCGGTGATCGCCGCGCTGAACGCGGAGATCAGGTCCGAGGTCTCGCTCGCGAGCTCGGATAGCTGGGCCTCGAGCAGCAGGGCGAGATACCGTGCCCCCGCGGGAAGCAGCATCGTCCGCGCGATTGAGGCCGCGGTCTCCGCCTCGATGTTGAGCTTCGTCACGTACTGCTCGAGGGACACCTCGTAGCGTGACTCGATCTCGCGCTGGGACAGGACGCCGTAGTTGTCGAACACCGTGATCGTCTCATCGGCGATCAGGTACGGCAGGGCGTCCGGCGTCTGGCGGAGGTTGAGCAGACCACGCCGCTCGGCCTCGGCGTGCCACTCCTCGGAGTAGTTGTCGCCGCCGAACACAATCCGCTTGTTCGCCGTGTAGCTGCGCTGCAGGATTGGCCGCAGCGCCGCCTCGAGCTCGGTACCGGCGCCGAGCGCGTCCTCGAGCTCCTCGGCGAGACTGTCGATCGACTCCGCGACGATCGTGTTCAGCACCGTGTTCGGGAGCGACAGGGACTGGCTCGAGCCGAGCGCACGGAACTCGAACTTGTTGCCGGTGAACGCGAACGGGCTCGTCCGGTTGCGGTCGCCGCCGTGCATCGGCAGCGGCGGCAGTACCGGCGTGCCGAGACCGAGGAACGACTCCGGCGTCGACTCGCCGGCCTCGCCGCGCTCGATCGCGCCGAACACCTTCTCGAGCTCCGCGCCGAGGAAGATCGAGATGATCGCCGGCGGGGCCTCGTTGGCGCCGAGGCGGTGATCCTGGCCGGGCGAGGCGATCGATGCCCGCAGCAGTCCCTGGTACTTGTTGACGGCCTGAATGACCGCGGCACAGAAGAACAGGAACTGGAGGTTGTCGTGCGGGGTGTCGCCCGGCTCGAGCAGGTTCTCGCCCGTGTCGGTGCCCATCGACCAGTTGTTGTGCTTGCCCGAGCCGTTGACACCGGCGAACGGCTTCTCGTGCAGGAGGCAGACGAGCCCATAGCGGCGCGCGACGTTCTGCATCACCTGCATCGTCAGCTGCTGGTGATCGGAGCCGACGTTCGAGTTCTCGAAGATCGGCGCGATCTCGTACTGGTTTGGCGCGACCTCGTTATGACGCGTTTTGACCGGTACGCCGAGCTTCGCGAGTTCGCGCTCGGTCTCGAGCATGCACGCGAGGATCCGCTCGGGGATCGACCCGAAGTAATGGTCGTCGAGCTCGTGACCCTTCGGCGGCTTGGCACCGAACAGCGTGCGACCGGTCGTGATCAGGTCGGGCCGCTCGAAGTAGTACTGCTCGTCGATCAGGAAGTACTCCTGCTCGGGGCCGACGGTGGTGAACACGCGTCCGGCGCTCGAGTTGCCGAACAGCTTGAGCGCGCGCATCGCCGACTTCGACAGCGCGTCCATCGAGCGCAGCAGCGGGATCTTGTGATCCAGAGCCTCGCCGGTCCACGACGCGAACGCCGTGGGGATGCACAGGAGCGCCCCGTTCGGGTTCTCCAGGATGAACGCGGGGCTCGTCGGGTCCCACGCTGTGTAGCCGCGGGCCTCGAACGTGGCGCGGATCCCTCCGGTGGGGAACGACGACGCGTCGGGCTCGCCCTGGATCAGCTCCTTGCCGGAGAACTCCGCCAGCGCCGTGCCCTCGCCGGTCGGGCCGTAGAAGCTGTCGTGCTTCTCGGCGGTTGAGCCGGTGAGCGGCTGGAACCAGTGCGTGTAGTGCGTGGCGCCACGCTCGAGCGCCCACTCCTTCATCGCGAGCGCAACCGAGTCGGCGAGCGACGTGTCGAGCGCTTCCCCGCGCGCGAGCGTCTGCTGAAGGCGACGGAAGACGTCCTTCGGTAGGCGCTGGCGCTGAACTGCGGTACTGAAGACGTTGGCGCCGAAGACCTGGTTGTCGGCGACCGTCAGGTCTGGTGCCCCCAGGGCCCCGCCGTTCGGCGTCCACTGGGCTGCGAGTACGTTCTGCTGGCGAATGCGAGGCATGCTTTCGTTCTAGTTCCTTCCTATGCTGTGCGGCTCGGCGGCTGAGGCGCACGTTGACCTGGCCTCCGACGAGGCGTGAGCGCCAAATGTAGGCGCTCGCAAAAGTCCGGTCACTATCCAAATGTCCAAACAGCGGGCTTAACTCGCGCACGTTGCGAGCATGTCCGGCGCTTGGGTGACCCGGCTGAGATACTCGGACCGTGCCATTGAATCGTGAACTCGCTCCGCAGCTCTACGTACCGGACGAAAACCGCTACCAGCGCATGCCATATCGCCGCACCGGCCGCAGTGGGCTGAAGCTGCCGGCGATCACGCTCGGGCTGTGGCAGAACTTCGGCGACGACCGGCCACTGATGAACAGCCGGGCGATGCTCCGCCGGGCGTTCGACCTCGGCATCACACACTTCGATCTCGCCAACAACTACGGACCGCCGTACGGGAGCGCCGAGATCAACTTCGGCCGCATCTTCTCCGAGGACTTCGCCGCCTACCGCGACGAGATCGTGGTCTCGACCAAGGCCGGCTACGACATGTGGGACGGACCGTACGGCGAGTGGGGGTCACGTAAGTACGTGCTCGCCAGCCTCGAGCAGAGCCTCACCCGGATGCGGCTCGACTATGTCGACATCTTCTACTCCCATCGGCTCGACCCGGAGACGCCGCTCGAGGAGACGATGGGTGCCCTGGATACGGCGGTCCGGCAGGGCAAGGCGCGGTACGTCGGCATCTCGAGCTACGGCCCCCGCAAGACCGAGGAGGCGGCCGAGATCCTCCGGGAGCTCGGGACGCCGCTACTCATCCACCAGCCCTCGTACTCGTTGCTCAATCGCTGGATCGAGGAGGAGCTGATCGACGTGCTCGGGCGTGAGGGCGTCGGGGCGATCGTGTTCTCGCCGCTCGCTCAGGGGATGCTCACCGATCGGTATCTCGACGGTGTCCCGGATGACTCCCGGGTCAAGCGCGGCAACTACTTCGCCGAGGACCTCCTCACCGATGAAAACCTGGCGCGCGTACGCGGCCTCGCCGAGATCGCGGGGCGGCGGGGTCAGACCCTTGCGCAGATGGCGATCGCCTGGGTGCTGCGCGACGAGCGGGTCACCTCGGCTCTGCTCGGGGCGAGCAGCGTCAAGCAGCTGGAGCAGAACGTCGCGGCGCTCGACAACCTCGAGTTCGACCCCGACGAGCTCGCCGAGATCGACCGGTTCGCGGTCGAGGGCGGGATCAACCTCTGGGAGCCCCCGGAGGGCTAATTCGTCGGAACGACTTGACCGGCGTCGTTGACGTACGACTGCTGAGGCTTGCTCGAGACGTTGACCCTGAATGTTCCCCAGGGCCTGCCGCCCCCTCCCGCGAGCACGGCGCGGGCCTTGCCGTTGAGGCCGGCTGCGACTTGGTACTGGACGACATGCGTGCCGGGTTTCACCGGGGTCACGCCCCAGACAAACCTGGCGGTCGCGCCGGGCTTGAGCGGACCGAGCGCCCACGTGTTCGCGTAGGCGGTGACCGCTCCGCCGGGGCCGCCCGAACGGCAGCTGTAGCGGCACACGCCCGGTGGGGAATCGATGATCCAGATCGGACGCGAGAGACTCGCGAGGTTGGCGGTCGGGCTGCCGCTCGCCAGGACGGCGCCGAACGCCTGCGCCGCGGTCGGGTGCTTGAGCGTCGGGTCGACGATCGTGACCGCGATGTTCGGGATCATCTTCGTCCCGTCGTTGCGGACCACGATCACCATGCGCGTGTGCTCGGCGAGGCGCTGCGAGGTCGGGAACGTGGCCGTGGTCACGTCGACCGGGAACCTCCCGCGCGGTTCGTTCGCGTCCTGCCGGCCCTGGCTGCCGCAACCGGCCAGCGCCAACAGGGCCGCGGCGGCGACGGTCCCGCAGATGCAGTTTCTCCTCCGGCTCACGGCGAGCGGAACATACCATCCGCGCGCGCGGTCAACGCCGGTTCGCGCCATGGTGCGCACGGTTCTCACTTGGTCATCGCCGTTACGTTCGCGTAGGCTGTTAGGAGAGACAGCGTGGCGCTCCCAGCTACGCACACTTTGGGAGGAAAGAGACCCGTTGATTCGAGCAGTCGCCGATCGAGCGTTCCTGCCGACGAAGAACGTCCTCGAAGAGGTCGGGAACATGATGATCCTGACCGGCAAGACGGTTGCATCGGCGATCCGGCCTCCGTATCCGTACGGCAGCGAGTTCGTCGGGCAGTTCCTGTTCGCGATGAAGCTGTGCTGGTTCCCGCTGCTCATCTCGACGGTCGCCTTCGGCTACGCCGCGCCGGGATTGCAGGCAGCGAACTTCCTCGTGCTGTTCGGTGCGCTCGACCGCCTCGGCGGCTTCTTCGTGCTCGCGTCGATCCGGGAGTTCGCGCCGTTCGTCGACGCGATCGTGCTCGCCGGCGTTGCCGGGACGGCGATCACCGCCGACCTCGGCGCTCGCAAGATCCGTGAGGAACTCGACGCGCTCCAGGTGCTCGGCGTCGACCCGGTCAAGAACCTCGTCGTCCCCCGGTTCCTGGCGCTGATGCTCGTCACCGGGCTGTTCGACATCTACGCGCTCCTGTTCGGCATCTTCGGCGGGATCGTCGCGACGCTCGTCAACAACGCGCCACTCGGGCCGTTCTGGGCGACGTTCTTCAACAACGCGTCGACGACCGACCTCTGGGGGTCGGTGGTGAAGACGACGATCTTCGGGGCGATCATCGCGATCGTCTGCTGTTACAAGGGGATGACCGCCTCAGGCGGTGCCGAGGGGGTGGGGCGAGCCGTCAACCAGGCGGTCGTGATCGCCTTCCTGGGCGTGTTCGCGTTCAACTACGCATTCACGCAGACGCTGCTCGCGACACACCCCGAGATCACCACCGTGGCGAAGTGAGCGCCGCCTGATGGAAGGGCTGCTTGCCACACCGCGCGGCTGGCTCGAGGCGTTCGGCGAGCTCGTCAAGTTCACCTCCCGGATCGTCCGGGAGGTCCTCGGCCTGCGCGTCCTCCGGTTCTTCGGCGAGGCGCTGCGCCAGTCCGGGATCCTGATCGTTTCCTCGACGCTCGTGATCTGGGGCCTGGTGTTCATCATCGGTCTCGAGTGCGGCGTCGAGGGCGCGTATTTCGACCGAGCCAACGGCGTGCCCGCGTACGCGGGTGTGTTCTCCGCGTGGTGCGACCTGCGCGAGCTCGTCCCGTATGGGTTCGGGTACATGATGGCCGCCAAGGTCGGCACCGGAATCGTCGCCGAGCTCGGCTCGATGCGCATCTCCGACGAGATCGACGCACTCGAGGTGATGGGCATCAGCGGGATGACGTTCCTGTGCGCGACGCGGCTGCTCGCCGCCTGGCTCGTGCTGCCGTTTGTCTACATCTGCTCGATCGGGGCCGGCTTCCTCGCCAGTTACCTCGTCGTCGTGCAGCAGATCGGGGACGTCTCCTCCGGGGGGTTCTTCCTCATCTTCTGGCAGTTCCAGAACCCACCGGATCTCTTATATAGCTTGATAAAGGCGATGGCGATGGCCACGGTCATCGTTCTCGTCGGCTGCTATTACGGCTACAACGCGAGTGGTGGCCCCGTCGGCGTGGGCACCGCCACCGCGAAGTCGATGGTCGTCAACGTCGTGTCGGTACATCTCATCGGCATGCTCGGTACGCAGCTCTTCTGGGGCGCGAACCCCCGAGCACCAATCGGAGGATGAATATGGGTCGTTTCGGATTCGGGGGCGGCAAAGACAAGGACGAGGAGCAGGAGCCGCAGGACGAGCCGACGGCTCAGCACGCGGGCGACGGGCAGACCGAGGATTCGAGCCTGTGGATGTCACATGAGGACGAGGACTGGGAGCCGCACGGCGGCGATCAGCCCGCCCCGATGACCGCCGAGCACGCGGACGAGACGCACGCCGCCGCTGACCACGACGGAGACGCGGACGCGGACCACGACGACGCGCCGGAGACGGTCGTCTCTCAGGGTCACGCGAGCGCGGCCCCGCCGGCCGAGGAGGCCCAGGGCGCCGCGGCGGCCCAGGCCCAGGCCCAGGGCGGCGGCTCAGGATCACGCGTGTCGGTCGTCGACGAGCAGCCGCCGCGCCCGGCGCCACCCGAGGGGGCCTCCGAGGACGAGTACAAGTGGCACACCTACAAGGTCTATCCCTCGGGTCGTCCCGACGCCGTCGAGTTCATCGACACCTACAAGGCGTTCGGACGCGCCCGGATTCTCCGGGGCCTCAACATGGGCCTGCCGGAGGGGATGGTGTCGATGATTCTCGGCCCGTCGGGCACGGGCAAGTCGGTGTGCATCAAGCACATGGTCGGGCTGCTCTATCCCGATCAGGGCGACATCCTCGTCCACGGCGAGTCGGTACCGAACATGCCGGACGACGATCTCTTCGAGATGCGCAAGAAGTTCGGACTGCTGTTCCAGGACGGCGCCCTGTTCGGCTCGATGAACCTCTACGACAACGTCGCGTTCCCGCTCCGGCAGCACACCGAGAAGGGCGAGGACGAGGTCGAGGACATCGTCATGCGGCGCCTCAACGAGGTCGGCCTCGGCAGCGCCATGGACAAGATGCCGAACGAGCTCTCAGGCGGAATGCGCAAGCGCGCCGGCTTCGCCCGGGCGCTTGTGCTGGAGCCCGACATCGTTCTCTTCGACGAGCCGGACTCCGGCCTTGATCCGGTCCGGACGGCGTTGCTCGGCGAGCTGATCCTCGAGATTCACCGCGACATGATGGACGAGGCGAAGGCCAAGCAGAAGGAGCGTCTGCCGACGTTCGCGGTCATCACCCACGACATCATGAGCGCCCGTCGCGTCGCCGACTACATCAACGTCCTGTGGCGGGGGCGGATTGTCGAGGCCGGCCCGGCCGAGGACATGCTGAATTCGGACAACCCGTTCATCCGTCAGTTCCTCGCCGGTGAGTCGCAGGGGCCGTTGACGATGGATTAAGACCGCGCCGGATCGCGGCTGCCGAGCGAAGGGCTCCCGGTGCACAGCGATGCGAGGCCCGGAGCTGGATGCGGTTACCTCCGCGCCTGACGGGCGGACGCCGGTAGCCTGAGGCGAGCATGCAGGTCAAGGAGAGGCTTGAGGGGCTGGCGCGGACCTCCGCGCGGCGCCCCGTGATCACGATCTCGATCGTGCTCGCTCTGGCACTTGCCGGAGCGCTGCTCGCCCTTGGGCTCAAGCCGTCGACCGGGACCGACACTTACGTGTCGCGGTCCTCGGCGACGTTTCAGGCCACCGACCGCGATCACCGTGACTTCGGTGGCGACGCGGTGATCATCCTCATCAAGGAGCCACTCACCAACCTCGTCGAGACGAAGGACCTGGCCAACGTGACGTTCCTGGAGGCGTGCCTCGCGGGCCAGTACGTCGTCCCCAGCCAGCAGCTCCAGTCCTTCCAGCCTGCACCCCCCGGCGCCCACGCAGCCTACGGCGGTCCGAACAGCCCGTGCGGCAAGCTGATGAAGACGAAGCCGGTCCAGGTCGTCTACGGCCCGGGGACGTTCCTCAACCGGGCGGTCGCCGCCGTCAACACCGAGACGCGGGCTCTGCTCACGGGCGCGCAGCAGGCGGTCCAGAACTCCTGCAACGCCGCCTACAAGCTCGCGCTCGGCCGAGGGCTGACCAAGACGCAGGCGACGAGCGCGTGCAAGGCCGCCTCGGCGCTCGAGCAGCAGCGCCAGCTCCAGCAGCTCGAGCGGCTCTACCTCAACTCCGGGATCAACGGGACGCCGCGGATCGATGATCCGCAATTCATCCCGCAGATCGTGTTTGACCAGACGCGGGGCGTGAACCAGCCGAAGTCGCGGTTCGCCTATCTCTTCCCGACCGCCAACTCGGGCCTGATCCAGGTTCGGTTGAAGTCCAATCTGTCCGACGCCGAGCAGGCGCGCGCGATCAGCTGGATTCGCCAGGCGGTGCGCATGCCGATGTTCCGCTCCACCTACGGCGGCACGTACACCGTGACCGGCGCCCCGGTCGTGCTGGGCGACCTCAGCTCGCAGATCACGGGCTCGATCGCCGGGCTCCTCATCGCAGCGCTGCTGGTGATGGCAGCGACCCTGCTGATCGTCTTCCGCAGCCGGCTGCGCCTGCTGCCGCTCGCGATCGCGCTCGCCGCGGCCGGGATCACGTTTGGCGCCCTGTCGCTCGTCGGCGGGTCGCTGACGATGGCATCGATCGCCGTGCTGCCGATCCTGATCGGCCTCGCCGTCGACTACGCGGTCCAGTTCCAATCGCGGGTCGAGGAGGCGCGGGCGCAGACCGGTACCGGGATCGCGGCCGTCGCCCACGCAGCGGCCGCCGGAGCGCCGACGATCGCCATCGCGGCGCTGGCGACGGCGACCGGCTTCCTCATCCTGCTGCTCTCGCCGGTGCCGATGGTCCGGGGCTTCGGGCTGCTGCTCGTCGTGGGGATCTTCGTCGCGCTCATCTGCGCCCTCACCGCAGGGTCGGCGGCGCTCGTACTCGGCGAACGGCGCCGCCCGCGGCCGGCCGCCGCCGGCGGCGGGAAGCTTGGAGCGGCCGTACGCGGTGCCGGAGAGATCCTCCATGACGCCGGCGCGAGCGTCGCGGCTCGAGCGCCGGCGATCCGCACGCCGCACGTCGAGGTCGGTCGGCTGATTGCCGCCATCACGCGCCGCCCGGGACGCGTGCTGGCGATCGGCGCGGTGCTTGCGCTGCTCGGCTGGGTCGCCGACACCCAGACCTCGGTCCAGTCCGATGTGACCAAGCTCGTTCCGTCGAGCATGCCCGCTCTCCAAGACCTGCGCACGCTGGAGAAGGTGACCGGCGTGTCCGGGGAGATCGATGTCGTCGTCCACGCCAGGGACGTCGCCACGCCGGCCGTCGTCGGCTGGATGCTCAAGTACGAGAACCAGCTGATGACCCATTACGGCTATGTCGAGACGAAGGGCTGCGCCCACTCGACCCTGTGTCCGGCGCTGTCGCTGCCAGATCTGTTCTCGGCTGGTGCCGGAAGCCCCGCCCTCAGCCAGGATCAGATCCGCAGCCTGCTCGCGGCCGTCCCGGCGTACTTCCGCCAAGCCGTGATCACCGGCAACGGGCACGACGCGACGCTCGCGTTCGGGATCCGGCTGATGCCGCTCGCCAAGCAGCAGGCGGTGATCAACTACATGAACTCGCAGCTGCACCCGCCGGCCGGCGTCACCGCGCAGCTCGCCGGACTGCCCGTGCTCGCCGCCCAAGCCAACGCCGCGCTCTCGAGCTCCGGCCGGCGCCTGCTCACGCTGCTCGCGGGTCTGGTGGCCGTCGGTCTCGTGCTGCTCGCGATCTTCCGCCGCCCGTCGCGGGCCATCGTGCCGCTCGTCCCGATTGCGCTCGCCACCGGTTGGTCGGCGCTGATCCTGTTCGGGCTGCGAATCCCGCTCAACCCGATGTCGGCGACCCTCGGCGCGCTGGTGATCGCGATCTCGACCGAGTTCAGCGTGCTCCTCTCCGAACGCTTCCGGCAGGAGCGGGCCGCCGGGCACGATCCGGCCGTCGCGATGGCCCGGACCTACCGCTCGACCGGCGCCGCGGTGCTCGCGTCCGGGATCACGGCGATCGCCGGCTTCGGCGTGCTCGTGTTCTCGAACATCACGATGCTCCGCGACTTCGGCCTCGTCACGCTCGTCGATCTGACGGTGTCGCTCGCCGGCGTGCTGCTCGTGCTGCCCGCCGTGCTTGTCGTCGCCGAGGACGGGCAACTCGTCCGGAGCAGACGTGTGGCGCCGGCGCTGCCGCGGTTGCGGCGCCCGGCCAAAGTCGCGTGAGCGAGCAGGGACCGAGGCACCCGCCGGAGGAGCCGGAGCCGCGGGACGAGCCGGAGCCGCCGGAGCCGGCGGAGGAGCCGGGGCCGTCGGAGCAGCCGGAGCCGCCGGAGCTGCCGGAGGCCGAGCCACCGAGCCACCGGCTCGATCCGGATCTGGCCGCCGCCACCGCCCGCGGCGTCACGGAGGAGCCGTCCACGGCGCCCGCCCCGGCGGCGCCCCCGGCGATCATCGACACCCGGCGCTACCGCTGGACGATCGGGATCTTCGGCCTGATCCTGGTGATCGCGTTCTCGGTCTACGAGTTCAACAAGCACGGCGTCGTCAGTCCGGGCGTGCCGGCGGGCCAGCGGCTCCACAACTTTGTTGCGCCGCTGGCCACGATCGGTCCGGACAAGCCCGCGAACCCACGGCCGAAGTGCGACCCCGCCCACCCGAATCCGCTGGCTCTGAACGTCTGCGGTCGCACGCCGCTCGTGCTCGCGTTGTTCGCCACCGGCTCTGGACCGTGCAAGCGCCAGGTCGACACGCTGCAGGCGGTCTCGCACGAGTTCCGCGGTCGCGGGATCGAGTTCGCCGCGGTCGCGATCAACGCCTCCAAGCAGCAGACGGCCAAGCTCGTCCGCGAGCGGCATTGGACGATCCCGGTCGGGTTCGACAGTGAAGGGTCGGTGGGGGCGCTGTACGGAGTTGAGATCTGTCCGATCGTCGAGATCGCGCGCCCCGGCGGGGTCGTGGCCCAGCGGCTCATCGGCGAGCACTGGATCGATCGGGCGGCGCTCGCCGCGCGGGTTCGTACTCTCCTCGGAGGATGACCGACGAGCTTGACCTGGCACCGGCCGAGGGATTCGTCAGCGACGACGTCCGCGCCGAGCTGCCGGGCCTGCGGCTCGACTGGGTGAGCGTTGTGGCGCGCCGGCGGGCCAGCCCGCGCGTCGTCAAGCGACGACTGAACGATCTGGCGAGCCGCTACCGGGGAGCGAACGCCGTCGCGCTCCGCACGCAGCCGGTGCCCCACGCCTACCGGGCGTTCTTCCGCCAGATCGGGCTTGACCCCGACGTCAACCGGATTCCCAGCGAGCAGGCCGTCGTCGGTCGCTTGCTCTACGGCGGCTTTCGCTCCGAGGACCTCGTCGCCGACGCGCTCCTCATCGGCCTGATCGAGACCGGGGTGCCGGTGTGGGCGATCGACGCCGAGCGCGTCGAGGTGGGCGGGCTCGGGATCCGCACGAGCGTCGCCGGGGAGCACCTGGGTGACGCCGAGCTCGGTGTGCCGATTGCCGCCGAGCGGCTCGTCGTCGCCGACGCCGCCCGCGTCCACGCGCTGCTGTTCGGCGACATCGCGCCCGGTCACGAGGTGACGTCGCGCACGGCTCGGGTCGTGCTGTTCTCGGTCGGCGTCGCCGGCGTGCCGGCGATTCACATCGAGGAGGCTCTGTGGATGTGCGTCGAGACGCTCTCCACCGAGTGAGGTGCGCGGGCCGAAGCGCTGACGTCAGTGAGTTTGGCCGGCTTAAACGGGTGGTAAGCTCCCACGCTAGGGAAAGGACGAGAATGGCACTCCTGGAGCAGGACAGCAGCGCTCTGCAGGTCATATCGCCAGCCTCTGGGGTCACATCACCTGAGGTCGGTGAACGCGCCGCCCGCCGGACGTTGCGTCAGCAGATCGCCCGGCTCGAGCGCGAGCTCGCCGATGCGTTCGTCACCGCCTGGCCGATGGGCGGCCTTGCGCACCCCGAGTCACCCTCCGGCGAGCCGCGTCTGCTCGGCCTGGGCGAGCTCGAGCGGGTCCGTGACGAGCTGACCGAGCGGCTCCGGGTCGCCCGCGCAACGATCTCGGCATGTGCTGAGCTCCAAGAGACGCACCGACTCCACCTCGAGCGGATGCTGCTCGAGCCCGGCAAGTACCGCTTCCACCGCGTCGCCCGGGCCGATGTCGGCGAGGCGGGGTGTGGCGTGTACCAGGTGCGACCACGGCTCGGCCTGATCGGGATGCTCATGGGCTGGTGGGAGGTCAAGCTCTCCTCCGGCTGTCCGTTAGCCGGGGGTCGCGGCGGCCTGGGCCGACGCGACCCGTGATGCCTTACCTATCCTGAGCCGCTATGCGCGACATGTTGCGGACGGGAGCGGGCGCGGCCCTCGTCGTGCTCATCATGTTCATCGGCAGTCTCGTGTTGTGGGTGGGCACCCCGCTGCTGTGGCTCTGGGTGGGCTCGCAGATTCAGGGCGCGACCTCCTCACTCGGGGCTGCCCTTGGCGCGATGTTCGTCGGCGTGATCGCGACGATCGCGGTGCTCGCGAACATCCTCGCCAAGCTGAGCAACGTCTACCGGAGAAACTGCCGCGCCCGTGGGCTTGACGACCCGGGCCACTTCGTGCTCGAGGGCGTGCTCGTCGTGAGCGCCGGTTTCACGATCGTGGCGTTCATCGTCTGGTTCTTCCTGTTCGCCGGCGCCAGCCCCGTGCCGCTCGGCATTCAGATCTGAGACACGGGCATTGGCCCGGTGGCTGGTCCCGCGCCGAGATCGCCGACGCGAGACCAACCTTGGGGCACAACTCTCAGGCGGCTCCGACGAGCGCGTAGCGCTCCGTCATCTCGACGGCTGGCACCGGCTCCAACTCGACCTCCGGCACCGGCGCCATCTCGACCTCCGGCACAGCGTCCATCTCGACGGTGGGCGCCCGCTCGTCGTGGCGCGCCGTGTCCTGCATCCGTGCCTCGATCTCGGCGATCGCGTCCGTGCACTCGAGCTGCTCGGCCAGCATCCATCGCTGGCGTTCGGTGAGCGCACCGATCGTCTTGACCTCACTGATGTGGTTCCGTCCCAGGAACTTCCGGCAGCGGCTCCGACCCCATCGCCGCTGGCTGAGCAGCAGTTCGGAGACTGCCCAACTATTCGCCTCCCCGGGGCAGCGAAGAATGATCTCAGCCGCCGAGATCTGCTTCTCCGCAATGCGTCGCTTCAGGTCCGCACGCGCGAGCCTCACCTCATTCGCTCGCTCCAGGGCTCGCAGGCGTTGCGGCGACTCTGGCGTCGCCGTGGCGGTCTCCATCATGTAACTGTCTCTCTCCCTACAAGTTGCGTCCACTCCTCGAGAGTGGACTCCCGTTGACATTGTCCACTGGGGCGCCGCAGCCCATGGCTAAGCGGGCCGCCCCAGAGGGTTGCTGCTCTTGCCGGCCGTGCGCCGGCCTATGTGAGGTCCCTGCGCACGCCCCGGCCACCGACCCACTCTGGATGACCCTGCGCCGCTCGGTCCGACCACCGTTCGACGCCGTGGAAACTACGCGAACGGCCCGGTCACAGCAAGGTCACATTTGCAAGCTCGACTGCTAGGAGCGTGTTTTTTCTGCGCCGACCGGCTTGTGCGGAATTGGACAACTGCAATCGACGAACAGAGCCGGTCCCGTCGTACGGGACCGTTCGCGGCGGCGGCTCAGGCGGGACCGGGCAGCGGGCCGTGCTCGGCCTCAAAATCGCGCTTGGCCGCGGCGAAGATGTCGATTGCCTGATCCAACGTTGCGTGATCGTGCGTGGCCATCACGCTCGTGCGCAGGAGCGCGCCACCGGGCGGGACGGCCGGGTGCAATGCGGTGTTGACGAACACACCGCGCTCGTAGAGCGACTTCCACAGCAACCCGGCGTTCCAGTCATCGCCGACGACGACCGGGATGACCGGGGTGACGACCTCGGTGCCGTCGGCCAGCCGGGTCGGGGCCACCACCCGGAGGCCGAGCTCGCTCAGGCCGCGATGGAGGTACCGGGCGTTGTCGAGCACGCGGGCGAACAAATCGCGGCCCTCGTCCGATCGGCAGATCCGCACCGCCGCGAGCGCCGCGCCGACGGCCGCAGGCACCGCGGCCGCGGTGAACATGAACGGCCGCGACTGGATCCGCAGGTAGTCGATTACCTCGGCCGGCCCAGCGATCACGCCGCCGCACGAGGCGAGCGACTTGGAGAATGTCGCCATCCGCAGATCGACCCGGTCCTCGACGCCGAACAGCTCGGAGGTGCCGGCGCCGCGCGCTCCGAGGACGCCGAGCGCGTGGGCCTCGTCGACCATCAGGCGGGCGCCGAAGCGCTCGCACAGCTCGACGATCTCCGGCAGTGGCGCGACGTCCCCTTCCATTGAGAACACGCCGTCGACGACGACGAGGATGCCGCCGCCGTCGTTTACGGCCTTCTCAAGGGTCCGCTCGAGGCGGTCGATGCGGTTGTGACGGAACGCCCGCAGCTTGGCGCGAGAGAGAATGCAGCCGTCGAGGATCGAGGCGTGGTCGCCGGAGTCCGCGATCACCGTGTCCGAGGGACCGAGGATCGTGCCGAGCGCACCGAGGTTGGCCTGATGGCCGGTCGTGAACACGAGCGCGGCCTCGGTCCCGAGCCACTCGGCGAGCTCCGCCTCGAGGGTCAGGTGCAGGTCAATCGTGCCGTTGAGAAACCGCGAGCCGGTCAGTCCGGTGCCGTACTGGTTGAGCGCGTCCAGCGCGCCCTGCTTGACGCGTTCGTCGCCGGTGAGACCGAGGTAATTGTTGGAGCCGAGCATGATCCGCGACTTGCCCTCCATCTCGACCACCGGGAGCGTCGGACCCTCGAGCACCCGGAAGTACGGGAGCATGTCGTGCTCCTGAGCGGCGCGGAGAAGCTCGAGTCGTTCGAACTCCCGGGCCTTGGCGAAGACGTCGATCGAAGTGGGCATGTAGCGTTCCGGCCTGCATGGCGCTCGAAGTCCGTCCCGTCGCATCGAAAAGCGACCTGAATACGTTCATCAAGCTGCCGTGGCGGCTCTATCGTAACGAGCCGAACTGGGTTCCCCCGTTGCTGTTCGAGCGCAAGCGGTTCTTTGACCGCGATCGCAACCCTTTCTTCCGCCACGCCGAGGCCGAGTATTTCCTCGCTTGGCGCGACGGTCGCGTCGTCGGGCGCATCACCGCGCACATCGACCGCCACTTCAACGAGTTCCAGCACCACGACTGGGGAATGTTCGGCTTCTTTGAGTGCGAGAACGATCCCGAGGCGGCGAAGGCGCTGCTCGACACCGCCGAGGCGTGGCTGCGGGCCCGCGGCCGGGACCGGATGGTCGGGCCGATGGACTTCACCACCAACGACGAGTGTGGCGTCCTGATCGACGGCTACGACCTGTTTCCGACGATCCTCACCAACTGGCAGCACCCGTACTACCCGGGGCTGATCGAGGGCGCCGGCTTCGGCAAGGCGATGGACCTCTACATGTGGAACCTCGAGGTCTCGGATCGCTCCCGCGTCCACGACGCGATCTGGAAGGTCGCGAGCGACGTCGAGGCCAAGCACGGGATCACGGTCCGCTCGATGCGCAAGAAGGACATGGAGGCCGAGATCAACCGGTTCCTCGAGGTCTACAACGCCGCGTGGGAGCGGAACTGGGGCTTCGTGCCGCTGACCGAGGAGGAGGTCCGGGCCTACGCCAAGGATCTCAAGCCGATCCTCGACGAGAACTGGGCGTTCGTCGCCGAGAAGGACGGCGAGACCGTCGGCGCCGCGCTCACCCTTCCGGACTACAACCAGGTCCTGGGGCACTTGAATGGCCGGCTGCTGCCGTTCGGGTGGGCCAAGGCCCTGTGGTACCGCCGCAAGATCAACCGGGTCCGCGTGTTTGCCCTCGGCGTCAAGCGAGAGTGGCAGCACACCGGGATCGCGGCCAAGTTCTACGAGCTGCACTTCGACTCCGCGGCCCGGACGCCGCAGACCGGCGGCGAGATGGGCTGGATTCTGGAGAGCAACAAGTCGATGAACCGCGCGATGGAGGGCATGGGCGGCCGGATCATCCGTACCTATCGCGTCTACGAGAAGCTGCTGAACGGCAGCGAGGCCTCGTGACGGCGGCATTCCCTTTGCAGTCGACCGGTCGCGATGTCACTATGGGAGGCCGATGAGCGACGAAGCGCATCTCGCCGACCAGGCGACACTGGAGGAGGGGCAGGAGGAGACCGTCGACGGTCTCCCGGTGCTCGCCGAGGTCCGCACGATCGAGCGCGTGGCACCGGTCGCGCTGCCCGCCGTCCAGGCCGCCGCCGCGGCCGCCACCGGGTTTGTCGCGGGCGCCGCGACGCTGGCGCTCGTCAAGCGCCGGAGCGCCCGCAAGCTGGCGCGCACCCAGCGGCGCCCGATCAACATGCTGCCGATCGTCGGCAGCCGGACGTTCCTCGTCGACGTCCATCTCGTCGGCAAGCCCGGCGAGTGACCCCGCCGGCTCCGGCCGAGGCGCAGGTCGACGTGCAGGTCGACGTGCGGGTCGAGGTGCGGGTCGAGGTCCGCCCGCGCTGGCACTTCCGCCTGCCGACGGTGGTCGGGCTCGACCGCCTGATGCGCCGACACGGGACCGTCCTGCATCGGCTCGTCCATTTTGAGGACCAGCCGGTCGTGGTCCGGGTTGCTCAGACCTCAGCGGACGCGGTGCTGTTCGGCGCGGCCGCGCCGACCCGGGCCGCGGCGGAGCACGGGATCGCGCGGATGCGGGTGGCGCTCGGCGTCGACCAGGACCTCCGGCCGTTCCACGAGCGCTTCCGCCATGACCCGCTCATCGGAGCCGCCGTCCGTGCCGATCCCGGTCTGCGGCTGGCGGCCCGGCCGGAACCCTTTGAAGCGTTGACCTGGGCTGTGTGCGAGCAGCTGATCGAGTACGAGCGGGCGGCCGCGATCCAACGGCGTCTGGCGGCGCGGTACGGGCGGAGGTGCGCTCGCTCCGGGCTCCGGGACGCGCCGACCGCCGCTGTGATCGCCGCCCGCGCGCCGGCCGAACTGGCCGCGCTCGACCTTTCGCCCGGCCGCGCGCTGGCGCTCATCCGCTGCGCCCGCGAGGTCGCGACTGGTCGCGTCGATCTGCTGGCGTCCGACCCCGAGCCTGGGTGGCGGCGGCTGCGGGCGATCCCAGGCATCGGCGCCTGGACAATCCAGACGCTCGCCTGCTCGGGTCAGGGTCGCGTCGACCAGCTCCCGGCGGGGGACCTCGCCTACATCAAGCTCGTCGGGCGGCTGCTCACGGGCGTGCCGTACGCGCGGGCGACGGAGGAGGACGTCGAGGCGTTCTTTGCGCCATACGCGCCCTGGGGCGCTCTGGCGGGTGCGTACGCGCTGCGCGGCGGTGCGAGCCGGGCGGCGCTGCGGATTGCCGCCTGAGCGGCGCCTCACGCTGCCTGAGCGGCGCTCCCGCGCGGCCTGACGGGACTGGGGGCTATAGCACCCACTCAGGCCCAGCGACCCCGGGTTTCACCCCGCCGGCGACCCCCTTCGCTGCCGGATTCACGGCGTCAGCTCGACCTCGATCGTCTCCCACGGGGCGACCGCGAGCGCGCGGGTCAGAGCCGCGGGCGAGTCGACGGGCGCGGTCAGCCGCTGGCCCTCGTAGTGGACCGTCACGCCGCCCGGATCGCGGAACGGCCACGGCTCGACCCGCACGGTGTTCGGCCCGCTACCCGGGTGCATCGAGACCGTGACCGGATCTGACGCGGTCGGGACGTCCGCGATCGCACACGGTGGCCACCCCAGGCACACCGCAAGCGACATGTAGTCCCAGGTCCACACGAGCTGGCTGTTGCGGGCGATCTCGTCCGCGTCGGCCCCGAGCGACGCGGTGAGCTCCTCCTGCCAGCGCCGCTGCGTCGCCAGATAGCCCCGGATCAGCTCGGCGTCGGCGGGTGCGCTCCGGGCGAGATCGCGCATGCCGTACAGCCGCGTCCCGTGCATCGAGGTGAGCAGCGCCGCGTACCGGCTCTGGCGCAGCAACCGCCGGGGGCCGGTGCTCCAGAGCTCCAGATGTACCGGCAGGGGCATCTCGGTGAAGGAGTGGGGGAGGCCGGTGTCCGGGTTGAACGTCGGTGAGGTGTCCCACTCGGCCATCCCGACGTCGTGCTGCTCGGCGGCGAGACACACCTCCTCGTACGGCGCCACCGACCCGAACTCGGCGTTGCCCCAGGCGCGGGCGAGCTGGCCGGAGACCCACGCATGGGCCGCCTGCCCGATGAGCAGCGTTCCTGAGTCATCGCTGTGAACGAGCATCTAATCCGCGAGTCAGCCGACGCTAGGCCGTGGGAGCGCGCAGCCCCTCCAGGAGCCGCCGCATCGTCTGTCCCATCTCTACCCGCGCCGCCGCCGGATCGTCGGCCCGCGCGACGACCATGGCCGCCTCGTCGACCGCGCCGATCAGCACGTGGGCGAGCGGCCGGGCGGGCGCCGGCGCGATCAGCCCGGCATCCATCGCCGCCTGCAGCACCTGCTCGGTCAGCCGGATTGACACCTCGCCACTCTCCCGCCATACGTCCCAGCCGAGTACGGCCGGTCCGTCGACGAGCACGATCCGCTGGACCTCCGGGATCGCCGACGCGTCGAGGAACGCCTCGATCCCGCGCACGAGCTCGTCCCACGGATCGCCGGCGGAGTTCGCGGCGGCGAGCACCCGACCGGTCGTCTCGGCGCTCACCTGGATGAGCACGGCACGGAACAGATCCTCCTTGCCGCCCTTGAAGTGGTGGTACAGCGCCCCCCGGGTCACGCCCGCGCGCTGGACGATTTCCTCCGTCCCCACGTCGGCGTAGCCCCGCTCGGCGAACAGGGCACGAGCCGCGGCGGTCAGCGCCGCAACCGTCGCCTCGCTCTGGGCCGCCTTCGTGCGAGGCGGGGATGGCGACGGGGATGTCGGCTCCTCGGTCCCGGTCATGTACGGGTTCGACCTCCTGTCTTGACATGCATACTGTCTGTATGTGAAGATGCGTACACGCTGTATGTAACCCTACCGCGAGGTTGACACGACATGCCCGAGATTCAGCTCACGCAGGGAACTCTGAACTACCGGGACGAGGGTGAGGGACCCGCCGTCGTCTTCATCCATGGACTCCTCGTCAACGGACGCGTATGGGACGAGGTGCTGCCGCTGCTCGGCGCCGACGTGCGCCGCATCGTCCCGGACCTGCCGCTCGGGTCGCACACGATCCCGATGAACCCGGGGGCCACGCTTGACCCGCCGGCGCTGGCGGCGATGATCGCCGAGCTGATCGAGCGGCTCGACCTCCGCGACGTCACGCTCGTTGGCAACGACACCGGCGGGGCGCTGTGCCAGCTTGTCGTGGCGCGGCACCCGGAGCGGATCGGGAAGCTGCTGCTGATCAACTGTGACGCGTTCGAGAACTTTCCGCCGCGCTCGTTCGCGCCCGCGCTGACCGCGCTCCGGCGCGTCCCGGGGGCCCTGGCGGGCGCGGCGACGCTTGGGCGGACGAGCTGGGGACGCCGGCTCGTATTCAAGCTCGCGCCGCTCACGGTCCGCCCGATCGGCGACGAGCTCGCCCGGTCGTGGGTGACGCCGCTGCGCCAGCGAGGCGTCCGCCGCGACACCCTCGCCGTGATGCGGGGGATCACACCCGAGCACACGCTCGGCGCGGTCGAGGGGCTGCGCCGGTTCGAGCGGCCCGCGATCGTCCTGTGGGGCCTGCGCGACGCGTTCTTCAAGGTCACCGACGGGGAGCGTCTCATCGAGACGCTGCCGCAGGCCCGGCTGGAGACCGTCGAGGCGGCGCGGACGTTCGTGCAGCTCGACGCGCCGGAGCGGGTGGCGGAGCTCGTCCTCGAGCTCGCCGCCGCTGCCGCCGCCGCGGCGCCCGCGCACCGAAGCGCATCATCCGCCGCCGCGCACGCCTCAGCTGCGTGAATTGTTCCGAACACTGATACAGTCGGCGCGCGATGATCGCGCCGATCTCCCGGGCATCCGTGCCGGACCTCGTCTTCGCGACGCTGTGCGACGCGATCCTCACCGGCCGGTATGCCCCGGGTGAGCGTCTGCCGACGCAGCGGACTCTCGCTGCGGAGCTCGGCGTCAACATGGCGTCGGTCCGCTCCGCGCTTGGCCGTCTGGAACAGCTCCGGCTCGTTGAAGTGCGTCACGGGGATGCGATGCGGGTGCTCGACTGGCGGCGCTCGGGCGGGCTCGAGGCTCTCGCGGTGCTCGGCAGCATCGATCCGGGGACAGTCACGGCGCTGTTCGAGGCGCGGCGGCTGCTCCTGACCGAGGCTGCACGGCTCGCCGCCGAGCGCCGCAGCGATGAGCAGGCGGCTGAGCTGACCGAGCTGGCCGACGCGGTCACCGCAGCGACCGACGACCAGGCGGCGCTGCTCGCCGATTGGTCGTACATGACGACCGTCATCGAGGCGGCCGGGAACCTCGTCTTTCAGCTGATCATGAACTCGGTGCGCGAGCTCTACCTTCCGCGGATCGAGCTGTTTGCGCCGGTCGTGGCGGACCGCCACGCGCTCGCACCGTTCTACACACGCGGGGCGGCGGCGATCGCCGCTGGTGAGAGCACCGCCGCGGCCGAGGTGATCGGCGAGCTCGCACGCGCCCAGGAACTCCGGATGGTCTCCGCGCGATGAGCGACGGCCTCGAGAAGCTCATCAGCGCGGCCCCGGCCTGGCGTCGCCCAGGGATGCGGGCGATGCTCGCGCTCGCGCGTCGCCCGCGCGGGCTCGCGCTGCTGCACCTGCTCACACCGGCCGATCAGGCCGCCGCCGGGCTGCTGGCGCTGGTTCGCTATGACGAGCCGTCGCTTGCTCGGCGGCTCGGCTGGGATGCGGACGCGGTCGTGGCGCGCGGCAACGCGGCGCGCGAGGGTCGTCGATGACCCGTGCGCGGACACTCCAAGCCGACGCGTGCGTGATCGGCGCCGGCGCGGGCGGCGCGGTTGCGGCGGCCGAGCTCTCCGAGGGCGGGCTGGACGTCGTCCTGCTCGAGCAGGGTCCCGACCACGACCCGCGCACGCTCACGGCTCGCCCCGCGCAGATGCTCCCGCGGCTCTACCGAGACGGTGGCCAGACGCTGACGCTCGGTAACCCGCCGATCGCCCTTCCCCTCGGGCGCGGGATCGGTGGAACGACGCTGATCAATTCGGGGACGTGCTTCCGCACTCCGCCCGCGGTACTCGAGCGATGGGAGCGCGACTATGGGCTGGAGGGGTTCGACGCCGACTCGCTGCGGCCGTACTTTGAGCGCGTCGAGGCGGCCCTGTCGGTCGCCGAGGTCGCGCCGGCGCTGGCGGGGGAGAACGCGGCGGTGGCGCGGCGCGGAGCTGAGAGGCTCGGCTGGTCGCACGGATATCTGCGTCGCAACGCGACCGGCTGCGTGGGCTCGGGTGTGTGCGTGTTCGGATGTCCGGCCGGCGCCAAGCAGCACACCGGCATCACCTACGTGCCACGTCTGCGGGCCGCCGGCGGCCGGGTGGTGACCGGGGCGAGCGTGCGCCGCGTCGTCGTCCACCGCCGCAGGGCGGAGGGTGTCGACGCGAGAACCGCGGACGGCCCGCTCCACGTGGCCGCGCCGATCGTCGTCGTCGCGGCGGGGGCGATCCACACCCCGGCGCTGCTTGCCCGCAGCGGACTCGCTGCCGGGTCCGGGCAGCTCGGACGCAACCTGTCGCTGCACCCCGCCACGGCCGCCGCGGCACGGATGGGCCACGTCGTCGACATGGCCCGGGGCGTTCCCCAGAGCTTCTATATCGATGAATTCGCCGCCGAGGGCGTCATGCTCGAGGGGATCGCCGGGCCGCCCGCGTACGTGGCGATGTCGCTGCCGCTCTCCGGGGCCCGCCACGCTGAGGTGATGAGCGACTACCGGCGGCTCGCCCAGTTCGGCCTGATGGTGTCGGACAGCTCTCGCGGCTCGGTCCGCATCGTGGCCGGCCATCCGGTGATCAGGTATGACCTGGGCGGTGAGGACCTGCACAAGTTCCGATCCGGCCTGCGACGGCTCCACGAGCTGTTCGCCGCCGCGGGCGCCGAAGAGATCCTGCTCCCGCTCCCACCCGGCGTCCGTCCCGAGAACGCGCGTCGTCGGGATCTCAAGCTGATGGCATTTCATCCGCTCGGCACCGCCCGTGCGGACGCCCGGCCCACGCACGGTGTGGTCGACGGCAACTTGGAGCTCCACGACGCCGCCGGCGTCTACGTCGCCGACGGGTCTGCCGTCCCGAGCGCGCTCGGCGTCAATCCACAGCTGACGATCATGGCGCTCGCCACCCGGCTCGCCCATGGCGTGCTCGACCGAGCGGGCGCGCCGGGAGGCGGGGCGGCTCAGGCCCTACACACCCTGGCCGGCTAACAGCTCGTTCGTCGACGCCCCGACAAACGCGCTCGGGTCGGAGATCAGGTGGTGGGAGAGCATCCACTGCCCATACGTGTTCCACTGCGTCGGGTCCTGCCAACCCCACGGCTTGCCGGTCTGGCTGGGGAAGAACACCGGCAGCGTCGCGTGGACGCTCGCCGTCTGGAGCTTCTCATCGAGTCCCGGGTTGGCCTGAACGAGTGAGGCGATGCCCGCCGCGGGATCGTGGCGGACGGCCTCGTACCCGCGTCCGACCGCCTGCACGAACCGGCGCACGATGTCTGGCTGCTTGGCGATCGTGCTGCGGCGCATCACGAGCACGAGCTCGTTGTACGTTGGCACTCCGACCCGGTCCACCGGGATCACGATCGGGTGCTTGCCGTGCTGGCGCAGCTGGATCGCCTCGTAGTTCCAGTAGCCGCCGAGGGTGGCGTCGACACGTCCGGACAGCATCGCCGGGACGAGGTTGGCGCCGACGTTGATCTCCTTGACCCGGCTTGCGGATACGCCGGACTGCGAGAGGATCGTCTGCAGGTACGCGCGCTGGTAGGCGATCCCGGCGTAGCCGACGGTCTTGCCGCGCAGCGCGCTCGGCGAGGTGATCCTGACGTGCTTGCTCGGCAGCGAGATGATCGATGTGAGCGGCTTCTGCACGATCGCCGCGACCGACACGAGCCCCAGGCCCTTGTTGCGCGCGAGCATCAGTTCGGGCTCGTAGGAGATCGCGGCGTCGACCCTGCCCGCGGCGAGCAGCTGGAGCGGCGTGGCCGGATCGGTCGGAACCTGCACGTGGACGTTGAGGCCCGCCTGCGCGAACGCACCGTCGCTCATCGCCTCGTAGATGCCGACGTGATCGGCGTTCGGCACCCAGTCCAGCATCAGCGTCAGCGAATGCGATGACCCGGATCCGGACACGACCTCGTGCTTCTCGCCGCAGGCGGCGAGCGCGAGCAGCGAGATCGTCGTGAGCGCGGCGATCAGACAACGTCGTTTCATGTTGAGAAATCTCCTCTGGGTTCATACGCCCACGGCAGCGCGCGCCGCTCGGCGACGCTGAGCAATCCGAACAGGGCAATCGCGAACAGGGCAAGCACGACCGTCGCGGCGACTGCGCGGGCCGACAAGAGCTGGGGGATCGAGACGAGAATCAGGTAGCCGAGGCCCGAGTTCGAGCCGTTGTACTCGGCGAAGACCGCCCCGATCACCGAGACGGCGACGGCGATCTTCGCGCCGGTGAACAGTCCCGGGAGCGCGGCCGGCAGCTCGACGTGCCGGAAGATGCGCATCCGGGAGGCATCGAACGTCCGCATCAGCTTGAGCAGCTGCGGATCGACCGCGGCGAGGCCGGCGAGCGTTGCGACGACAATCGAGAAGAACGAGACGAGGGCGACCACGATGATCTTCGGCAGGATGCCGAACCCGAGCCACACGACGAGAATCGGCGCCAGCACCGGGAACGGGATCGCCTGGGAGGCGACGAGCAGCGGATAGAAGGCCCGCCGCAGCGTCGGCGAGAAGTGCAGCGCGACGGCGAGCGCGAGTCCGAGCACCGCGGTCACGAGCAGTCCGAGCAACACTTCGCGCGCGGTCACCAGAAAGTTGCTCCACAACAGAGCGCGATCGTTCCACAGCGCGCTCGCCACGGCATGTGGCGGCGGCAGGATGTCGGAGTCGACGCCGCCGAGGTCGACGTACAGCTCCCACGCGCCGAACAGCGCGAGCAGCAGCAAGGCGGGCAACACGACGCGCCTCATGCCCGCACCCCCAGCGCCTGCAGGGCCTGCTCGCGCAGCTCCACGACGGCCGGGTCGACGCGACGCCGCGGGCGCGGAAGCTCGATCGCGATCTCGGCCACGACGCGACCGGGGCGCGGTGAGAACACGATCACCCGATCGGCGAGCACGACGGCTTCCTCGACGTCGTGGGTCACGAGCACGACCGTCCGCGGCTCGGACTCCAGGACCTGGGACAGCCAGCCCTGCATTTCGCTGCGGGTGATCGCGTCGAGTGCCGCGAACGGTTCGTCGAGGGCGAGTACCGGCTTGCCCGCGAGCAGCGTGCGCAGGAACGAAACCCGCTGGCGCATGCCGCCGGACAGCTGGGCGGGTCGTGCCTGCTCGAACCCGGCCAGCCCGAAGCGCTCGAGCCATGGCGCGGCGGCGGCCCGGGCCTGCGCCCGCGAGACGCCCCGCGCCCGGAGCGCGAGGCCGGCGTTGTCCAGCGCGGTGCTCCACGGCAGCAACAGGTCGCGCTGGGGCATGAGCGCGGCGGGCGCGGCGTTGACGCGACCGGCATCCGGCCGCTGGAGGCCGCAGATGAGCTCCAGCAGCGTCGTCTTTCCGCACCCACTTGGCCCGACGACAGCGACGACCTCGTCGTGGGCGGCGCGCAGCGACACCCCGTCCAGGACAACGGTCTCTCCAAACTGGCGACTCACGACCTCGACCGTCACGCCGTCCGGCTCGTCAAGGTCGCGAGGCTCCTCTACGGGAGCCTCGATCATGGACTTGCTCCCTCCGCGGGCATTACCCCACAGGTTCGAAGGGTCAGCGCCGGGTGGTGTCTGGGGCGCTATCTCAGCCGGCTCTCCCGCCAGCCCCCCTGGGTTGTCAATACTCAGAAACGCATGCTACCCATGTCGTCCGCCGACGCGGTAGGGTGCCACCCGTGGGGAGCCGGGCTCGACGCTGCCTTGCTGTTGCCGTGACGCTGCTCGTCATCGGCCTGACCGGCGTGCCCGCGGCGGTTGCGAGTCCGGCGTTCCGTCCCCGGATCGGCCGGGCCATGGGCCTGATCCCCGCGCACGGACAGGCCGATCCGACGAGCGGAACCGCGATTCCCGTCGTCTACCACGGCGGATCGGTGATGCGCGGCGTCACCATCCACACGGTCTTCTGGGCCCCGAACGGGTATCCGTTCACGGGCTCGCCAGGCGGCGGGGTCCCCGGCTACGAGCAGCTTCAGCAGCGGTTCCTCGTCGATGTCGCGCACGACTCGGGGCAGACGACGAACAATGCGTTCTCGCTCCTGCTCCAGTACCCCGACCGAGGCGGCGGCGGGCAGTACAAGATCGCCTACGACCCGGCGACCGACTCGATCGACGATGCGGCGCCGTACCCGACGAAGCGGAATCAGTGCGTCTCGCCGTCCGGCGTCGGGACCTGTGTGACCGACCTTCAGCTCCAGCACGAGCTCGATCGTGTGATCCAGGCGCACGACCCCAGCGGACGCGGTCTGCACGACGTGTGGTTCGTGTTCCTGCCGCCGAACGTCGACGAGTGCGTATCCGCCGGCTCATGCGCGACGAACGCGTTCGCCGGGTACCACAGCCTCTCCAACGTCGGCCACGGCCCGGTCATCTACTCGCCGATTCCGAGCCCGCTGGTCGAGTTCAACCCGCCGCCGGGCAACGATCCCCAGGGCAATCCGGAGGCGGAATCGGCGATCGACGTCGTCGCCCACGAGGCCGTGGAGGCGATCACCGACCCGGAGGGCACGGGGTGGATGGATCCGAATGGCTCCGAGGTCGCGGACAAGTGTGAGAACGGCCCGCAGATCGGCACCCCGATCGGCTACGCCGCCGACGGCTCCCCGTTCAACCAGGTGATCAACGGCGACCGCTACCTCCTCCAGGGGATGTGGTCGAACGTGCTCCAGGGCTGCATGCAGGCGTCCTCCTCGACGAAATCGGCGCTGCCGCTGGCGACCGTCAATCTGACGCAGTTCAGCGCCACAGTCACCGGCAACATCGCCAAGTCGGCCGCCGGCGTGTCGGCGACGGTGTTCCTCGTCCGCGCGGGCGAGCTCGTCGCCGGGGGTCGCGGGGTGACGAACGGCCGCGGCGACTGGCGCTTGACCCTGCGCTCGCTGAGCGACGATTCGCCACGGGCGGTGGGCGACGATCGGGACCTGATCATCGTCCGCTACAGCAGCGGCGGGCCGGCGCCGGACGAGATCGCGACCGGCGCCGGCGGCAACCCGTTCACCGAGGCGGGCTGGACCGGCTGGTACGCACTCGACACGGGCTTTGCCGTCGCCCGCAAATCGATCGCGCTCGGCCCCTGCGGCCAGACGGGCGTGCTCACCGTCCGCGTCGACGGCAAGGCGACCGCGCCCCCGATCGAGCAATGCGGCAATGCCGACGACATCGCGACGGTCCAGACGAAGACGCTCGGGCCTGGCACCTCGCTGACGATGAGCAGCCAGGACAACCGCGCCGTCGCGCTGGCGAACCCGCCGGGAGCCCTCATTTCGCTGACGATCCCGCTCGGCGAGCCGAACAGCATCGCCGCGCTGACGAACTCGCAAACGACGCTGTCGAACACGGGGCTGCCGACATGCACGGCGGACCTCCGGGCGCAGTCGGTCCGCTGCTCTGGGCTCGTCCGCGGCGGCCGGTACGTACTCACCCGCGCGCGGGGTCGCTCGGCTCGGGCGGCCCGAGCGGACGGGAATGGATCGGCGCGATTTGCGTCCTTCCGCGGTTCGCCGGGGATCCGCGGCGGCGACGTGCTGACGCTGACCAACCGGGCGCGGCGCGTCCTCACCCGGCTGCACGTCGCTCACCTGCGGGTCGACATCAAGGGCACCCAGACGGTCATCGGCTCGGGTCGGTGCGAACCCGGCCTCTACTACGGACCCCCGCTCAGCGACGCGCCGGTGAGCAGTTCGATCGGCGTACCGGGCGCCACGGACACGGGCACGATCTGCCCGCTCTCAGGCCGGGCAACCGGGCTGAGCGTCGGCACGATCAGCGAACTTGACGATCGCAGCGGCGGTCAGACCCGCACCCAGGTCCCGAGCTTCCTCGGGACGGCGCCGGTCCAGAACGCGACGCTCTACGGGAACTTCATCGCGCTGGCCCAGACCGGGATCCCCGGCCCCCATGGCTCGACGATCGCCACCCACTCACGCGTGTCGCTCACGATCACGCGCGCAGGTCGCAACCGGCCGGTGTTCCGCGCGGGCAACGTCGGCACGGTCCGCGGGGTTGCGATTCCGGAGCTACCAGTGGGTACCTACCACGCGAAATGGGTCCTCACAGACGCAGGCGGCGACACCCGTACCATCTCGACGCAGTTCGTCGAGGCCCGCTGAGCCCAGTCCAGCCCGAGGCGTGCCACGAGCACGACGGTTGCGGTTCGGTTATGCGGCGAAGCCGCCGGCTGAGCTGAGCGGCGCGCCGCCGGCCACGAGCGGCATGTAGTCATCGAGGAAGATGCGGGCCACGAGCTCCTGGCGCGAGGACACGCCCGTCTTCTCAAACAAGCGCTTGACGTGGTCCTGCACCGTGTACGGGGACAGCACGAGCGTCTCGGCGATCTCCGGGTTGCTCAGGCCTTGTGCCAGCAGCACCGCGATCTCACGCTCTCGTGGGGTGACGCCGTCGGCCTCCAGCCGGACGGCGGTCGATTGCGGGCTCGCCGCGCGCTCGAGCACGATCGCGACGCGTCCGTCGGCGCCGCCGGCCGGCAGCGATGCGTGCAGCGTCACCCACCCCTCACCCGTGGGCACGGCGACCGCGTCGGTGTCACGCGCTGCCGCGGCGGCCTGGCGGCGGGCAAACGCCGCGAGGGCCAGCACCGGCGATGGCGGCTCGTCCACGGCCGAGGGCCGGCTCGCCATCGTGGCGAACAGTGCGCGAGCGGGCGGCGTGATCATCTCGACCTCGTCCGTGGGGCCGAGGACGACGAGTCCGGGACCGGTGCCGTCGCGGGCCTCGCGCGCGGCGTCGAAGCGCAGCGAGGCGCGGATGCCGTCGGCGACGGCGGTACCGATGCGGGCGAGCGCGTCGGCGTCCAGCGCGGTGAAGTCACCGGCTTCCTCGCGGCGCGCGAGATGGACGGCTCCCCACACGCGCCCCCGGCTCACGAACGCTCCGCGCAGCTCGAACGGAATCCCGGACGGCGCCAGCAGCTCCCGGTAACGGGCGCTGCGCTCCGGCCGGTTCCGCGTCGCCGTGCTGAGGATCCCGACGGGCACCCGTCGCGAGGCGAGTGCGGCGAACGTGTTGACGTCCGGGACGAAGTACTCGCTGGCGATCATCTTGGCGCCGGCGTCGCCGACCGTCTCCGGGGTGTACACGCCGGAGCTGACCAGCTCGTGGGGCGTATCACTGGTGATCAGGCGCGTCTGCGGGTCGAGCGTGTGCCAGCAGGCGGCGTCGCAGTCAAACACGCGCCGCAGCCGCGCCGTGACCTCGCTGTAGAACTGCTCGCGCGCCAGCCCGCGGCGCGCAAGAACGGAGACATCGTCGACCAGTTGGTCGATCCGCCAGCGCGCCCCAGTCATGGCGCCCGAGTATGCCTGCGCGACCGGTGCGTGTCCACCCAGGTGCACGAAAGATCCCCGTGCCTCAGGGATGGTGCGGATGGCTCGCCAAGCGCAATCTGTTCGGCATCGACAAATCCCCCAAGGAGGCATTCATGAGCAGCATGCACACCACCACCGACGAAGCCGCGGCCGAGCTGGCCCCGATCGCATTCGGCCCCGGCGAGGGCGAGGCCCTCTGGTTCCTCGGCACGCTTGGTCTGCTCAAGGCCACGAGCGACACGACCGCCGGCCGCGTCGCCGTGATCGAGCAGCTGGCACCGATGGGCAGCGGGTCGCCACTGCACGTCCATCACAACGAGGACGAGTGGTTCTACGTCATCGATGGGGAGCTGACGTTCTGGGTGGGTGGCCAGGTCATCAGTGCTCCCGCCGGATCCTTCGTCTACGGACCCCGAGACATCCCGCACACGTTCATGGTCAGCTCCGAACAGGCTCGGTTCCTGCTCGTCACCGAACCGGCGGGCTTTGAGGGGTTCATGCGCGCGTGCTCCGAGCCCGCCACCCGCCGGGAGATTCCGCCCGCGCCGACGACGCCGCCGGACATGAACGCGATGGTCGAGCTCGCGGCGCAGCATGGCATCGAGATCCTCGGACCGCCCGGGATCCCGAGCTGAACTCGCTCCGCTGCGGCTGAGCCTGCCCTCAGCGACGACGAGCTCGCGACGCTCGACGCGGCGGGCTAGCCGCTCGCGAGGACGCATGCGCATCGCGGAGCAGGCGGCGCGCTGACCGCGCGCTGCCGGTGATCTCGATCGTCCCGGCGGCGATCGCCGCGTCGAGGGCCGGCGGGTCGTCGATCAGCGCGCCCAGCGTCGCCGGGTCGGTCCGAAGGCCGGCGTCCACGGAGGCGGTCTCGCCCGACTCCACCTCGATCCGCCCGGACACCGCCCGGATCGTCCAGACGCCGTCGTCGAGCTCGACCCGGTAGGCATCGGTCAGCGGCGTCGGACGCGCCCGCAGGCATCCGCGGAGGAACCACAGGACGGACACGGCGCTCAGCGTCGGCTCGCCGCTCGGGCGCGGCAGACGAGCGCCCCAGGCGCCGAGCGCCTCGAGTGCCGGCATCAGCGCCCGGCCGTCCTCCGTCAGCTCATAGACGACCGAGGCAGCGGGCGCGGGTAGCCGCCGCTGGGAGACGACGTCGTGCTCCGAGAGCTCGCGCAGGCGGTCGGTGAGCATGTTCGTGCTCGCGCCGGGCAGCGCACGGCGCAGATCGGAGAACCGTCGCGGGCCGAACAGCAGCTCTCTGACGACGAGGAGTGCCCACCGTTCACCGACGACGTCAAGCGCCCGCGCCAACGGGCACGCGTCGGCGTAGCTGCGACTTGTCGCCATAGAAGAAAAATACAATAAATAAGTTGTTTTTTGCAACCACTAACGGGTAGCCTGTTCGTGTGACCGCTGGCGCGGAAGCTGACGACAACGGGAAGGGAGGCGTCACATGGGCCAGCCCATCGTGCATTTCGAGATCATCGGCCGAGACCCGGACCGGCTGCGCCGCTATTACGCGGAGCTGTTCGGCTGGGAGTACGAGGTGGGGGACACCGTCAGTGCCGCCGTCTCGGAGGCGGGCCGCTACGGGTTCGTCGACGCCCGCACGCTCGACGGCGCCGCCGCGGTCCCCGGCGGGGTCGGCGGGGGCTCCGGGCACGAGCCACGGGTGCTGTTCTACGTCGGCGTCGACAACGTCGAAGCGGCGCTGGCGCGGGCGGAGGCGCTGGGCGGCCGCCGCGAGCTCGGTCCCGACGGCGTCCCGGGGACGCTCGTCGTCGGGCGCTTCTCCGATCCCGAGGGGAACGTCGTCGGCGTCGCCGGCACGGCGTGAGCGGCCAGCCGCTGTCTACGCCGCCTGCTGGCCAAGCCGGTCGGTGTGCGGCGGCGCCGCCGGCGGCGTGTTGTCCAGCAGCTGCGATGCCCCACGTCTGGCGTGCCGTGTGCGCCGAACGGCGGACCAGCTCCCGTCCGGCGTCCCGGAGACGGTGCAGCTCCCGATCGCGCGTGCCCAGGGGATAGCGCCGGTCGGATCGGCGATCAGTCGGTGCGTCTGGGCCACGTCGGCTTCGTCCTGTGCCAGGTCCGCTGGCGTAGCTCCGCTGAGGCCTCGAGATCGCATCACGAGGCGCTGGCCAGGGAGCGCAGTTCGCGGCCGAGCAACTGATGAAATGCTCGATGGTTGCCGAGCCCGGTCAGCGCATCCGTGCTCGCCATTCGCGCCATCGTCGCGAATTCCGCGGCACGGGATCGGTTCAAGCGGATTGAAATACGTGCAATCACGGCTCCGAAGAGGACGATCACGACGAGCGCGAGCGCGAATGCCACCACCATTGCCTGCGTGGCGGAACTGCTGTCGCTCACCATCGCGGCTTCCTCGGCGCTGGCGCGCGCTCGAGCGGCCGCGGCCTCGCTGGACACGATGCTCTGGACGCGAGTGAACGCGTCCCTACCTCGTGATCTGTCGAGCTTGAGCTCAAGCCGATGATCTCCCGCGTAGACCGCCTGGATGATCTCGTATCCGACCTGGTCGTAGACGCCGAACGCCTTGATCAGCCGACGCGCCATGACCTTCTCGGCAGCGACCGGCGTCGTCTTTCCGATGCTGAGCAGATCCGCAACGAGCCGGCTCTCCGCCGCGCCGCGCTCGACGAGCACCGACACGTCAGGGGATAGCCGAAACTCCCGCACCAGCGACTGCTCGACGCCGACCTCGTACCGCGCGTCCTGATACAGGGCGCTCAACACATTCGCTGCGTTGGCGCGGCGCGCGCTTCTCGCCACCCGCTGCTGGGTGAGCACCGTAAAGACGGCGAGCACGCAGAGGACGAGGAACAGACCGGCTAAGCCGACCCCTAGTAACGAACGCTGCAACCACCGGGCCTGCCCGCCCACCACAGGCCTCCTTTACATGCCGACAAGACCAAAGCTGGCGGATCCGTTTCCGGGCCTTACCACGTGTATCGGTGCGCCCGGGCGTGTCTTGAGGGTGGCCGCCGTCTGCGGCCGTGGTCAGGCGTGAGCGAGTGGATCGGCCGTGCGTTGACAACGGTCGGGTTGAAGCCGTCGCGGATGAGCAGGCGCAGGCTGAGTCGTGCGCCGCCGCCGGGTCTACGCCACGATCGGCTGCGTCAACGCCTTGACGAAGTCCTCGAGCTGGTCGGTGCGCCAGCACTCGAACGCGACACAGTGCTTCTCGTAGGCGGCGATCACGCTGTCGCCGTAGTTCCAGTACAGCCGCGGCTCGGGATTGAGCCAGAACGTGCGGCCGGCGCGAGCGGCCACGGCGGCGAACACGTCGTCCCGCGGCGGACGGCCGTTGGTGCGGGCATCGCCGAGCACGATCACGGTGGCTCGGGGGTGGAGCTCGTCCCCGATCAGCGCCAGGAACTCGGTCCACACCCGCCCGTAATCGGTGTAGCCGGAGATGTCGGCGACGCCGGCGTCGCGGGAGACGGCCTCGCTCGCGGCGCGGAAATCGCGCTCGCGCTCGAACACTTCGGTCACCTCGCTGATCCGCTCGATGAACACGAACGAGCGGAGCTTGCGAAACGCGTCGTGCAGTGCGTGCAGGACGGACAGGAAGAAGGTGCTCGCGCTCGTCACGCTCGTGGAGACGTCGCAGAGAACGTAGATCTCGGGCCGGCGGGGGCGCCGCGGCCGGTACTTGAGGTCGATCGGCACGCCGCCGGTCTGCAGCGAGGCGCGCATCGTGCGGCGGACGTCGACGTGGGCGTGGCGCTTGCGCCCCTTGAGCTCGTGGCCCTGGGTGGCGAGCCGGCGCTTGAGCTGGGAGACGACGCGATGCACCTGGGCGAGGTCCTGGATCGGGCCGCTCGGGAGCGCCCGGTCGAGCTCTGAGAGCGGTCGCTTCGGCGGCAGGCTCTTGGTGCGCTCGATCAGGTCGCGCTCGAGTTCGCGGCGCAGATGCTGTTCGAACCGGCGCAGCTGATCCCGGGGTAGCCCGGAACGGCGGGGGTCGTCCTCCGGGAGCTCCGGCTGGGGCTCGGTGCGCAGGCCGAGCGCCCGCCGAATCCGCTGCACGTCGACGCCCAGCACGCCTGATCCCTCCCCGCGGCCGAACGCGGCGATCGCCAGCCGCGCGAGGTCGCGCATGGCGGCCTCGGAGCCGTCACGGAGCGCCTGGGCGATCTGCTGGCGGAGCGTGTCGAGGTTGATGTCGGCCGCGTCGAGCTCGCCCGCCTCGGCGCCGCCGTCACCCTTCTCCCCGACCTCCTGGCGGGCCGCCTGAGCCTCGGCGGCGCGGAAGAAGAAGCGGTCGAAGACGAGCTCGAACACGCGGCGGTCATCCGGCGACTTGGCGAGCGTCGCGGCGAGCGCCTCCTTGAAGTCGACCTGGCTCGTCCACGGGACATGGGCGATCGCCTCGAACGCGTCGAGCATCTCGCTCGTCCCGATCGCCACGCCCTCGGTGCGCAGCTCCTCGGCGAGCTCGAGCAGGTGAGCGCCGAACCCGCCCGGCGGTGGATCAGCGTCGATCGGGAAGTAGCCGCTACGCGACGCTGGAGCGGGCATCGGCGCTGGGCTCGAGCTTGACACCGACGCGCGCGGCCACGGTGTCGAGATCCGTGCGGTGCTTGACGATCACGCTCATCGTGTCCTTGAACGTCTGCGCGTCGATCTCCTCGGCCCCGAGCAGCACGAGCGCCCGCGCCCAATCGATCGACTCGGCGATGCTGGGCGGCTTCTTCAGGTCAAGCTCCCGCACCTGCCCGATGATCTCGACGAGCTTGCGCGTGATCGTCTCGTCGAGCTCCGGAGCGTGCAGGCGGACGATCGCGAGCTCATGCTCGAGCTCCGGGTAATCAAGCCACAGGTACAGGCAGCGGCGCTTGAGCGCCTCGGTCAGCTCCCGCGTGTTGTTCGAGGTGAGCAACACGACCGGATGCGTCTTGGCGTCGATCCGACCGAGCTCCGGGATGCTGATCTGAAAGTCGGAGAGCAGCTCGAGCAGCATCGCCTCGAACTCCTGGTCGGTCTTGTCGATCTCGTCGATCAGCAGGACGACCGGATCCTCGGAGGCGATCGCGGTCATCAGCGGCCGCTGGAGGAGGAATTCCTCGCCGAAGATGTCGTCCTGGACGTGCTGCCAGCCGGCGTCATCGGCCTCGGTTTGGATTCGCAGCAGCTGCTTGCGGTAGTTCCACTCGTACAGGGCCTTCGCCTCATCGAGACCCTCGTAGCACTGCAGTCGCACGAGCCGGCGCCCGAGGTACTTGGACAACGCCTTCGCCAACTCCGTCTTGCCGACCCCGGCCGGTCCCTCGACGAGCACCGGCTTGCCGAGCTTCGTGGCGAGGAACGACACGAGCGCCGTCGACTCGCCCGGGAGATATCCGACCTCGGTGAGGCCGCTCAGGACCTCGGCGACGGACGTGGGCGTGTGGCTACTGGCGGGTGGCATCTTCGTCAAGGATAGGGTTCGCGCGTGATCAGTCTCCTGCTCGCCGCTGCGACCGCCCCCGTTGGGGCCATCATCGCCCTGCTTGTGGTCGGCCTCGTGATCGGGGTCTTCGGCCACATCATCCACTCCCGGACCCTGATCATCACGGGGATTGCGGTGATCGGGCTCGTCAGCGCGTACTTCTCGTTTGTCGCCCAGCCGGGCTCGCGCTAGCTCGTACTTGCTGTGGCCCTTGGCCTGGGCCGTTCGCCGCCGGCGTTCCCGTCTTGCCGCCGGCGTTCCCGTTGCCGTTGCCACCGGTTCCCGTTGCCGTTCCCGTTTCCGTTCCGGCCGTCCCGGTCCCGCCGGTGGTCGCGCTCGCGCTCCCCGAGCTCTGACTGCCTGACGCCTGGCTGCTGCTGCCTGAGCCCTGGCCCGAGCCGCTGTTGCCGGAGCCTTGACTCGACCCGCTGTTGCCGCCGGTCGCGTGGCTGGTGTTCCCGTTCCCGTTCCCGTTTCCGTTCCCGTTCCCGTTCCGCCGTTCCCGTTCCCGTTCCCGTGGCCATTCGACGCGCTCCCGCCGGCGCCGGAGGACCCGCCCGCGCTCGTCCCACTGCTCTGCGTCGGGTGTCCGTTGGCGTGACCGTTGCCACCGCTGGCGTGGCTGCTGCCACCGCCGGAGGATGGTGTCGTCGACGGTCCCTGAGTGACGGGTGCGGTCGGTGTGGCCGTGGTCGGAGTCGTTGCGGTCGGTGTCGTCGTGCTCGCCGATGGGCTCGCGGGCGGTGAGATCGTGATCTGAGCACCGGAGCGCGGGGTCACAGGAGCGGTCACGATCTGGCCCGCTGCCCCGGCCGCGTGGGTGCCCGCCACCCGGGTCGCGGCAAGCAGCGAGACTGGACCCGACCCGATGACAGAAGCTGGCTGCGCGCTCGTCGCGCCCGCGGCTGATCCGGTGCCTGTCAGATGCACGCTCGTCGTCGGTGGCGTGACGGTGAGCCGGCCCGTTGCGCGCTCGGCGGAAGCGGCCAGGGCCACGAGCCTGGCCTGGCTCCCGGTCAGACCCGGAGCCGCCATGCTCAGCGACGACGCGGTCATGACGCCCGCCGCCGCGGCCGTCGTCACGGCGGTCGCTGTCATCACCCGCGCCACGGATGCCGCCGCGGCAGTGTTGACGCTGCCTCCGAGCCACGACGAGAGCCGCTCGGGAGCGCTTGTCAGCACCATCCACAGGCTCAGCGGCCGGCGGCCGGAATAGACGCTCGTGAAGGCGCGCACGGCGGCCGGGTCAAGCTGCGTCCCCGCCTCAGCCGTCAGCACGTCGATCGCCTGACGATGCGGAGCGCCGGGCCGGTAGGGGCGGGTGGAGATGATCGCGTCAAACGTGTCGGCGACGGCGATCACCCGCGCGGCGAGCGGGATCGCATCTCCCGCCAGACCGTCCGGGTACCCGGTTCCGTCGATCCGCTCGTGGTGGTGGCGGATGATCATGCTGAGCTCGGGATCGCCGAGCTTGGCGACGAGTTCGCCGCCCCGGCCCGGATGCTGCTTGATGACCGCGAACTCGGCGTCGTCGAGCGGTCCCCGCTTGTGCAGGATCTGGCGCGGGGTGTCGAGCTTGCCAACGTCGTGGAGCGCGGCCGCCGTCCGCACCTTCGAAATCTCATGCGTGGGCAGGCCGAGCCGGCGGGCGATCATCTCCGAGTGGCGAGCGACCCGGCGGGAATGACCCGAGGTGTAAGGATCGCCGGCCTCGAGTGCGTTGGCGAGGCCGAGCAGAAGCTGGGCGCGGCGATCCCGAGTGAGCGCTGCATCAGCGTCGACGCCATCGAGGAGCGCGACCGTGTTGCGGATCCTCCGCTCCAGCCAGAGCCGGCGCAGCCACCCCCAGAGCATGAGCTCGCTGAACAGCAGGTCGCCTGAACCCCGTCGGGATTTCCACAGCGTGGCTCCGAGGTATGAGGCGCCAAACGCGAGCGCGGTCCCGAGCACAATCGCAAGGGCCGGCGAGTGAACGACTCCCTCCCGGCGCAGCGCCCAGATCGCAGCGATCGGACCTACGGCCACGATCAGCGTGGCCGTCACGACGTGCGGCAGGTACCTCGTCGTCCGTGATCTGCGTTCGTGAGTGCCCAATCGGACTCCTTGTCCGAGCGCGGGTCGGGAAACGCCCGGACCGCGGTTCACGATTGCTATCGGCAGAACGGGTGAGAAGCCGAGCGTAGTTGTCCCGGATTTGGCCACCTGACGGGCCCCGGACGGTTTCAGTCGTCGTGCTCGAGCGGGATCGTCAGCTGATCGTCGCGCGGCGGCTGCTTGCCCCGGCGGGCCGGCAGCGTCGCCGCGGTGTCATCAGGCGCCACCGGGAGCGTCGCGTCGGTGTCCTGCGGCGGTGCGGCGTCCGCGGTCTCGTCGAGGTGCCGGGGGCGGGCTGTCAGCCACCCGCGCTCGCGCTCGCCGCCCGGGCGGGGGGAGACGGCCGACCGGTGCGGCGCCGCGGGACGAACTCGGCGGGTTCGGAGGGGACGAACTCGACGGGGTCCGGAACGGGCGGCTCGGCCGGCACGGGCGCGGGTGTCGCCGACCGGGCGGCCGCGGACGCGGGCGGCGCCGACCGGGCGGGCGCGGGCGGCGCTGACCGGGCGGGCGCAGGCGTGGGCGGCGCCGACCCGGCCGACACGACGCGGGCCTCGAGCACCGGCATGTCGGGCGGGGCGGGTGACATCGGCGCGCGAGGCGCCGGCACCGGATCGTCCTCGCCGGGGAGCGGTGGCTCAGGCCGGTGCGCGGCGCGGATCCGGGATCCCGCGTACGTGAGCCCGATGGCGACTGCGAGCGCGATGAAGATGCCCCATTCGATTCCGTACGTGGTCGCGTTCTGGCCCTGCGCGGCGCCGCCCTGCTTGTCGAAGATCCGCCAGATGATGAGGATCGCGCTCCACACGCCGGCCGCGGTGATGACGCCGCCATCGCCACCAGGCAGGTGGAACGCCTTGCCCTCGGCGCGCTGGAACAGCAGCACCAGCACGCCCGCGGCCACGAGCAAGATGGCGGCCTCGACGAACGAGAACGCGCCCCATGCGGTCTGGCTGTCGGATGCCGGCTGGATCTTGCCGGCCAGCACAACGAAGAACTGACGCTGGTACCACGGGAGGAACAGGCTGAGGAACAGCCCGATCGCAGCGTAGGCGGCGAGCCGCCGCTCGTGCGGCATCGCCCGCCAGGCGCGGACGAGTCGGCCGGCGCCGGAGCCGACACGGGTGGCCGCGGTGGCGGTGGCAGTCCGTCCGTCGCTCATCGCGGGGCGCCGGCGCGCTGGCTCAGTCGGTCGATCAGCACCTGCGCGTCATCGTCGGAGACGGGTCGGATCTGCCCCTGAAACGCGAGCGTCCAGTGCTCGGTGGGCCACTTGCGGACGTGCTCGAGCTCGGTCGCGAGCGACTCGGCCGGAATCCAGTCCGGCTGATCGAGAACGAGTTCGGGGGAGGTCGGGAAACGCCATGGGTATGGATCAGGCTTCCCCGGTTTGCCCGGCCAGATGCGCTCGCGGTCCTCATAAAGCTCGCCGTCGATGCGGATGCTCGCGGCGAACGCCTTCACCGTGGTCAGATAGAGGACGATCCGGTCTCCAGGCTCGATTTCGAGCGCCCGATTGCGGTTGCGTTCCTTCAACCCGATGACGGTGAAGCCGTGATCCGCGGTCGCCGTGTAGTTCTCAGGCGATCCGGTGAGGATCCATGTACGGGCCACCCGACGATTGTAAGCGTCGCTCGGGCGGTGCCCGAGTCCCAGCCGCGGCGCGGCTACCGGATCGGGATGTCCTCGACCTCGGCCGGCTCGGCGCGCCGCCGCTCCACCCGCTCCAGATACCAGTCGATCAGGGCGCGGAGGGCGAGCAGCAGCTCACGGAGCGCTTCAGCGAGGCGGCGCTGCAGCTCCGGCGGGACGAGATCGCGGACCGACTGGACGATCCCGAGCAGCAGCTCGAGGTCGCGGCCGGCGCCCGCCGACTCGGTCTCGGGCGCCTGCCACCCGGCCGGGGGCGGCTCGGTCTCGCCCGCGGGCGGCTCGGTCTCGCCTGCGGGCGGCTCGGTCTCGCCCGCGCGCGGCTCGGTCTCGCCCGCGGGCGGCTCGGTCTCACTCCCCGGCGACCGGGCGGACGCGGCGCGGGCGGTGGCCTCCGCGAGCAGCCGCTCGGCCGCCTGTGAGGCACGATCGAGCCGGGCCTCGAGCTGACGCAGGGCCTCCTCCGGCGTCAGCCGCGGGCGTTCGGCTCCGGATTCAGGCTCGGGAGGTTCCGGCGGCTCCATTGAATGTGACCTCCAGGGCGCCATCTTCGAAGGTGGCGCCGGTGGGGGAGAACGCGGCGAGGGCCGGCGGCAACATCACGGTTCGCTTGTGGCCGTCGACGCCGACGATCAGCTCGAGTCCGAGCTTCTTCAGCGAGATGTCCGATTTGCTCGCGAACGGCAGCTTCAGGCGCAGCCGGGCGCCGTCAGCGGACACGACGAGCTCCTGGGTGACCGTGTCGTGCAGGACGGCCGCCGGGTCAATCTCCGAGGTGCCGAACAGCTCGTCGGCGAGACGATCGAGCATGCCGGCCCCGATCACCTCCTGCTCGAAATAGGGCGCGGTCAGTACCGGGACCGGGGCGAAGGCGGAGTGGACGAGCTCAAGGTGCTCCTCCTGCCGGCGGCGCCAGCCCGAGAAGTACTCGCCGACCTCGTCAGGGAACACGCGGTTGACGATGACCGCATCGGTGACGTAGCCGTACAGGTTCAGGTAGGTGAACGTCCGCATCGCCTCGCCGATCACCATCTTGTCGGGGTTCATCACCAGCCGGATGGTCGAGCGCGTGCGGTCCCGGAGGATCTCGTTCATCTCGATCAGGTTCTGCGAGAGGCGATGAATGTCGGCGAACACCGCCTGGCTGGGCAGCGGGATGTCCAGCAGGGAGCGCGCGATCGGCCGGGCGGCGGCGAGGATCTGCCGCTCCATCGGGAACACCTTGTCAATCCACCACCGGGCGACGTCCGGGAACGAGAGCAGCCGCAGGGTCTCGCCGGTGGGGGCGCAATCGACGACGATCGCGTCCCAATCGTCGGTGTGGTGCTGGGCCTGGAGACGCAGCAGCGAGAACAGCTCGTCCATCCCTGGCGGCACGGTCAGCTCCTCGGCCGAGATGCGGTCGACGCCCCGCTCGAGGAGCAGTTCGCCGAGCCAGTCCTGGACCCCTGACCAATGACGCTCCATCTCTTCCTGGGCCTTGACCTCCTGACCCCAGAGCCGCGGTGCCGCCTCGACGGGGTCGGAGGACAGCTCGGTCTCGAGCGCCTCGGCGAGGCTGTGCGCGGGATCGGTCGAGATGAGGAGCGTTCGCAGGCCGCTCGTCGCGAGGCGCCGCCCCGTGCACGCGGCCACGGACGTCTTGCCGACGCCTCCCTTGCCGGTGTACAGGATCGTCCTCGGCCGCATCGTCGGCGCGAGTCTAGTGTCCCGATTCAGAAATTCGATTGCAGTCGAGGCGCCCCCGACGCCCGGTGCGGGTCGGAGGTTGGTCCTACAGCAGAGGATGCTTCAGGTATCGCTCGAACCGGGCGGCCGTCTCGCAATACACGCTCGCGTGGGTGCGACTGCACAGCTCCTGCAAGAAGCCGGTGACGAGGACGTGGTAATCGTGGCTGGACAGCTCGCCGGGCTGGTAGAGCGACCAGCGGCCGGTGTCATAGTGCGGCACTTCGAAGCGCGCCTCGGCGTCTCCGGCTGCGAATAGGCGGAACGCGCGCGGGTTGTGACTCGTCGTGGCGTACTCGTTGAGTCCGATCAGCGCCTGCAGGAACCCGTTGAGCACCGCCACGTCCGGACCAGCCGCGTACGAATAGAGCAGGTAGCGAAGCCCGCGCGGCGTGCGGACCGAGACGCCGGTCGGAGGCCGCACGCCAAAGATCGGCAGGGCACGGCGCGCGATGTCGAGGTAGCGGTGCTCGTGGAACGCCTTGTATGCGCGGCTCAGGGCCTCGAGGGCCGTGCCTTGCGACATCGCGCTCGTCCACGGCGGGGCGCCGCCGTCGAAGCCGAAGTAGTACTCCCAAACAAGCGCGCCGCCCCGGCGTGCGCCGAGCGGGATGAGTTCGCTGAGCAGGTGCTTCATCCGCTGGTACAGCTTGGGCCCGCCGGTGTACAGGCCGTCCGCCTTGCCGAAGCTCCCGAGCTCCTGGAGCTCGAGTCCCTGCCCGGGGTAGTACTGCCACACGAGGTCGGAGCCGGCGAACTCAACCCGTTGGCTCGCGTCGAGCAACGGCCCCCGGGTCCACCAGCGTAGGTTGCGGTCAAGCGTCAAGAACAAGGCAGGGAGCCGGGACGCGGTGAGAGCGCCGGCGACGGCGATCTCATGAATGTTGAGGAGGACCGAGTTCAGCTCGTACGCGCGCGGCCGGGACAGATATGTGGTGGCGTCGGCCCGCATCGTTGAGGCTTGCGAGATATCGCCGGTAGTCGCGCGCGGAGATGTCTCGCGAGCGTCGAAGCCGCGCGAGGGTGTCATGCGCCGCGCCGGAGGCGGAGTGGGCCCGCGGGCCGGGACTGCCGGCGGCCGCCGCGTGACGGCCGGGGTCGGTGTGATCGCAGGCCCGGTCAGGTACCGGTCGTCTTGAACCGTGGCGTGACCGTCTCGTCCCAGGACGATGACGCGCGCCGCACTCGCGCTGCCCGCTCCGGCGGACAGCAAACAGGCGACCGCGATGAGAGCTGTGGCGAACCGACCCCTACGCACGGCACCCGATGCTAGATTCGCTGCGGTTCGGATGCCACCGCTGAGGAGGAAGTTTCAGATGCACCATCGGATCAGGGGAGCGCGGGTCGGCGGCGTACTCGGGGCAGTCGCGCTGACGATCGCGCTGGCCGCGTGCGGCAGCAGCGGATCGAGCGGCGACGCAGCGAGCCTGCTCAAGCAGACGTTCGGTCAGTCGCACACGGTGACGAGCGGGAATCTGAGCCTCAGCCTGAACGTCGCGTCATCGGCATCGAGTGCTTCAACCCATCCGATCACGCTCAGTTTCGGTGGTCCGTTCCAGAGCCGCGGTACCGGCAAGCTGCCGGCCTCGAACTTCAGCGTCAGCATCAGTGCGCTCGGACGGAGCGGCTCGCTCGGGATCCTCTCGACCGGAACGAGCGGCTACCTCACGTTCGGCGGGACGAGCTACCAGCTCCCGGCGGCGACGTTCCAGCGGCTGGAGTCAAGTTTCGCCTCGATCACGGCGTCGCCAGGCGCGTCGGGCAACACGAACTCGCTGTCGAAGCTCGGCATCAACCCGCTCCACTGGCTCGTCAACCCGTCGGTCGTCGGTACCGAGACGATCGGAGGCGCGTCGACGAAGCACATCAAGGCCAACGTCAATGTCCCGGCGCTCCTCGGGGATCTGAACACGTTCCTCGCCAAGGCGTCCTCGACGGGCGTGACGGGTGCCTCGAAGCTGCCGAGCCAGCTCTCCGCCGCGACTCGCACCAAGGTCGCGGCCGCGATCAAGAACCCAAGCGTCGATTTCTGGACGGGCGCCGACGACAAGATGGTGCGCAAGCTGGTGATCGGTCTGACCGTGCCCGTGTCCGGCCAGCTGTCGACGGCGCTCGGCGGCATCACCTCGGCGCGGATCGGTCTGACCATTCAGTACGCGGACCTCAACCAGCCGCAGACGATCTCGGCGCCGACGAACGTTCGGCCGTTCAGCGAGTTCTCGACCCAGCTGCGGTCCTTCCTGGCGGCCGCCGGCAGCGGGCTGACCGGCTCCTCGAGCGCCGGCTCGGCGAGTTCCGGCTCCTCGAGTACGGGATCCTCAAGCAGCGGGTCCTCCTCCTCGGCCTCGCCGGTCCCGAACACCAACTACATCCAGTGCGTCCAGGCCGCCGGCCAGGACGTCGCCAAGATGCAGAAGTGCGCCGGGCTGCTGAACGGGTCGAAGTAGCGGCGACCCGCCGGCCGCCGAGGCCTATTCCTCCTCGGGCTCGAGCTCGTCGGGCTCGAGCTCGTCCGGCTCTTCTTCGTCCTCGTCGTCCGTGCTGAGCACGCTCGGCTCCCGAACGACCTGGAACGCCTCGAGCAGCTCGTCGCGACGATTCTCGTCGACCGGCACCTCGTCCGAGATCAGCACCCAGTCGGCGCCCTCGTACTCCTCCATGTTGAAGATCTCCGCGTCGAGCTCCGGGGAGTCATCGACGACGATGAGCACCTCGGTCTGCGGGTTGAAGTACGTGCCGGGTCGGTTGACCAGGTCTTCGAGTTCGAATTTGCGTGCGTTAGCGGCCATCTCGCGCGCAGCCTATCGAGTGAGTCAGCGCGGCGCGGCCGCTGCATGTGACTCACTGCCATCTAGTGGCCGCTACAGGTCGTGGAGGCTCGCGATCTGGCGCTCGATCTCGGCCTCGACGTCAAGCGGGGGCTTGCCGGCCCGCGCCCGGCGGTGGTTGCGGGCGACCACGAGATCGCGGATCTCGCTGCGCAGCTCGGGATCGATCTGCGGTGCCGTCAGGCGCGCCAGCTCCTGCTCGATGTCGATCGGCTGCTCGCCGCGCCGCAGGCGGCGGGCATTGCGCGCCTCGAGCATCTGGCGGATCTCACTGTCGCGCTCGAGCAGCGCCGCGGCCGAGCCCGGTTTCGGCCCGCGCGCGCCATCGCCCTCCATCAGCAGGTGATCCTTGCCGTACTCCTCCCAGGTCTTGCCGCTGAAGATCAGCGCGGCGCAAGCGGCGACCAGTCCGAGGCCGCAGACGATCCAAATGACGGTGGCAAACGCGGCGTGCACGCCCTTTAAGTGTTGCGCACCGCCAAAAACCGGCGGAATCGACGGCGCCAAGGGCCGACCGTCGGCGAAACCCCGGTAATCGCTGCGGAGACTCCCCGTTCGGACGCCGTGGACACCCCGTTGCGGGCGGCATTTTTTCGGGTACCCTTAACGATTGACTGACTAGTCAATCTAGGTTTGCGCCCGGAGCCTCCACGTCACCCGGCGCACGCACTGAAGGAGAAGCCACCGTGGTTGATTTCACGCTCACTGATGAGCAGAAGAGCATGCGCGAGATGGCCCACGACTTCGCCGAAAAGGAGATTCGGCCGGTCGCGTGGGAGTACGACAAAGAGGGCACCTGGCCGCAGGAGCTGGTCGACAAGGCCTGGGAACTCGGCCTGATGAACGGCCACCTGCCCGCCGAGTACGGCGGCCCGGGTCTCGGCTACTTCGACGGCACGCTGATCGAGGAGGAGCTCGCATGGGGCTGCTCAGGCGTCGCTACCTCGCTCACCTGTAACGGCCTAGCCACCGCGCCGATCGCGCTCGCCGCGTCCGAGGAACTCAAGAAGGACTACCTCGGCCGCCTCTCCGAGGCGCCGCTGCTCGCCTCTTTCTGCCTCACCGAGCCGGACGCCGGCTCCGACGTGTCCGGGATGAAGACCACCGCCACCAAGAAGGGTGACAAGTGGATCATCAACGGCTCCAAGTGCTTCATCACCAACGGCGAGTACGCCAACTACTACACCGTCTACGCCAAGACCGATAAGGAGGCCGGACACCGCGGCATCTCCTGCTTCATCGTCCCCCGGGATGCCGGCGTCGTCGTCGACAAGCACGAGGACAAGATGGGTCAGCGCGCGTCGAACACCGCGACGATCACGTTCCCTGAGGTCGAGATCCCCTTGGGCCACCTCGTCGGTGAGGAGAACAAGGGGTTCAAGATCGCGATGATGACCCTTGACCGCACGCGCCCGGGCGTGGCGGCGATGGGCGTCGGCGTCGCCCGTGCGGCGATGGAGTTCGCGATCAACTACTCCAAGGAGCGCGTCCAGTTCGGCGTCCCGATCGCGATGCACCAGGCAATCCAGTTCATCATCGCCGACATGGCGACGAAGGTGCACCTGGCCCGGCTCGCGACCTGGAACTCCGCCGTGCTGCTTGACCAGGGCCGGCGCAACACGCTGGAGTCCTCCCACGCGAAGCGCTTCGCGGCCGACATCGCGATGGAGGTCACGACCGACGCCGTCCAGGTCTACGGCGGCTACGGCTTCATCAAGGAGTACCCGGTCGAGAAGCTCATGCGTGACGCCAAGATCCTGCAGCTGTACGAGGGCACGGCCCAGATTCAGCGGCTCGTGATTGCCCGTGAAACGCTGCTCCCGCGGCGTGTCGAGGAGCCGGCAGCCGCGCACGCGTAAGCGCCCTCTCTCCTCTCCAGAAGGTCTGAACAGGGCCGCTCCTCCGGGGGCGGCCCTTTTCTGTGCGCGTCCGAGGCCGCCAGCGCCAGGACGAGGCGCCGAGGCGGTTGCGGTTCGCCTCCGTGCTGGCACTGATGAATGTTTGGACATTGGATGTAACGATTCCGCGATGACCGAGACGGTGGTCATCGTGGACGACAACGCCGCCTTTCGCGCACGGGCACGCGTCTTGCTGAGCTACGAGGGCTACGACGTCATTGGTGAGGCCGAGGATGGGGTCTCCGGGCTCGACGTCGTGCATCGGCTTCGACCGAATGTGGCCCTCCTGGATGTGCAGCTTCCCGACATTGACGGGTTTTCGGTCGCGCGGAAGGTCCGCGACGAGGACCACCAGACCGCGGTCGTGATCATCTCGACGCGTGACACGATCGACTACGGCGACGCGGTCGATGGGTGCGGAGCGCGCGGCTTCATCCCCAAGTCCGAGCTCTGCGGCGATGCCCTGCGGGCCGTGCTCGGGGTCGCGACATGAGCGTCGGCGCCGGCCGCCGGTGGGTGCCGCTCGACGATCTTGCCGAGAGCCGGCGTCAGCTCGATGACTCGCAGGCGCTCGCCCATGTCGGATCGTGGACCTGGGAGCGATCCACCGACACCGTCAGGTTCTCTGATGAGCAGTACCGGCTCTATGGACTCGAGCCGCAGTGTCACCACGTCGACCTCAACACGTACCTCGGCCTGATCCACCCCGACGACCGCGGGCGGATGCGCTCCGCGGTCGGCCGGGCCTTCCGGACCGGCACCCCGTTCGCGGTCGAGCATCGGCTGGCTGACATGAGCGCCGGCGTGCGATGGATCGAAGGCCGCTGCGAGGTGTTGGTGTCCGGCGGCGAGGTCGTCCGCATGGTCGGCACGTGCCAGGACATCACCGAGCGCAAGCGCTCCGAGAAGGCGCTGCAGGACAGCTTGTCGGAGGTGCGGGCATCCCGCGTGCGGATCGTCGAGGCAGCGGACGCCGAGCGCCGCCGCGTGGAGCGCGACCTGCACGATGGTGCACAGCAGCGGCTGGTGACGCTCGCGGTCGGTCTGCGAATTGCCAGGGCACGTCTCGGGCCGGACGCCGATCCCGACGCCCTCGCGGTCCTCGATGACCTCGGCTCCGAATTGCAGCTCGCCATTGCCGAGCTCCGCGACCTGGCGCGCGGCATCCATCCGGCGGTGCTGACCGAGCAGGGGCTGTCGTGTGCCCTGGAATCCCTCGTGCTTCGCTCACCGCTGCCCGTCGAGGTCAAGGCGTGCCCGGACGGCCGGCTCGCGCCCGCGACCGAGATCGGGGTCTACTACATCGTGGCCGAGGCGCTGACGAACGCGATCAAGCACGCGGCGCCGTCTCGCGTCACGATCTCGATCACGCGGCGAGCGGAGTCGCTGATCGTCGAAATCCGCGATGACGGCGTCGGCGGCGCCGCGATCGGCGCCGGCACCGGTCTCCGCGGGCTCTCAGACCGGGTCGCCTCGCTCGACGGACAGCTCAGTATCGAAAGCTCCGCCGGCCGGGGGACCGCGCTCACCGCGGAGCTCCCGTGCGCATAGCGCTCGCCGACGACTCGCTGCTGTTCCGGGAAGGTCTCGCTCGCCTCCTGACCGAGCGGGGGTTCGACGTCGCGGGTCAGGCCACAGACGCGGACAGCCTGCTCACGCTCGTCGACGCTGAGGCTCCTGACATTGCGATCATCGACATCCGGATGCCGCCCGAGCATCGCGACGAGGGGCTCGTGGCGGCTCGGGCCATCCGGGATCGACATCCCACCGTCGGCGTGCTGGTGCTCTCGCAGTACGTTGAGGTGCACTACGCGCTCGCGCTCGTCGAGGATCGCCCGCGGGGAGCCGGTTACCTGCTCAAGGACCGCGTCGAGGACCTTGAGGAGTTCACGACCAGCGTCCGCCGGGTCGCCGCGGGCGAGCTCGTCGTCGATCCGAGCGTCGTATCGCTGCTCGTCAGCCGGTCACGCGTGCACGACCCACTTGATGAACTGACTGCGCGGGAGCGCGAAGTGCTGCGGCTCATGGCAGAAGGTCGCTCCAACCACGCGATCTCCGCTCAGCTCTTCCTCACCGAGCGGACCGTCGAGTCGCACGTCCGGAGCATCTTTCTCAAGCTGGGCCTTCAGCCCGCCACGGACGATCACCGCCGGGTGCTGGCGGTGCTCAACTACCTGCGCAGCAACTGAGCTCGCTGTCACGCGCAGGCGTACATCTACTGGTCCAATCCGGATACGCGTACTCAGACGCGCCGCGGGACGTTGCCGGCCAGCGTGAGGAACGCGCGCATCGCCTTATGCCCCGGGTCGGCCGTCGGCCCGAACATGCACGGGCAGCCGCCGTCAATGACGGCAATCCCGTGGGCCCGGCCGTACTCGGTGGCCGCCGGCGAGACGCTCCCCGGTCCGGGGCCGCGGTGCATCCAGACGTGCTTGATCCCGAGCGCGTCGCACTCGTGCATCGTCTCCTCGGCCCGCTCGGCCTTCGTCCCGATGATGACCGCTTCGATGCCGTCTGGGATCGACTCGAGGTCCGGGTAGCAGCGGTCGCCCTCGACCTCCTCGGCGTTTGGATTGACCGCGAACACGTCGTATCCGCGCTCCCGCAGCCTCCGGTAGACGACGTTACTGCCGTGGTCCTTGGGTTCCCGCGAGACGCCGGTCACGGCAACCCGCTTGTGGGCGAGGAACTCGTTCGCCGCGGATGTGATCTTCTGCATAGTCCATCGAACGTACGCCGACCGGGGCGCAGAGACATCGGGATTGCCCCCGCATCCGGTGTGGCGGTGGACTACCGAGCTTCGATCACGTGCTCTGAACGTCGACCGTCAGTCGTGTCATCCGATGAGTTCGCCGCCGGGCTCGAGCTCGAGCTTCTGAACCTCGGTCGTGAAGCCATCCGGCGCCCACCACGCCTCGATTCCGGCCGGGGTGGTCCACAGCTTCCAGATCGTCTCGGCCCGAGTGCGTTGTAGGTGCGCTCAATGCGGAGGTCCCCGGCCGGTCACTCCGATGTACTGAACTCCCAGATCGCGATCGCGAGCATGACGAGGCCGAGCCCGAGCACGACGGCCACCTCGAGCAGCGCCGGCACCTTCCAGCCGAACCACGTCACGCCCGGGTTGAGCGCGTCTTGCGCGGCCGGCGAGATCGAGAGATGGCTGAACACGAGCCGGCGCATCGGGTCGACCGCGTACGTGAGCGGATCAAGCCGGTTCAGGATCTCGAGCCAGCGCGGCAAGCCCTGCACCGGGAACAGCGCGCCCGAGATGAAGAACATCGGCATCACGATCATCTGCATGACGCCGAAGAACGCCTGCATCTGCTTGATCCGCGCCGCGACCATCACGCCGAAGGCGGTGATCGAGAAGGCGAGAATGAGTTGGAGGCCGAAGATCCCGACGACCAGCGTCAGGGAGTACGGGACGCCCACCAGCGGGGCGAGCAGGATCATGATCAGGCCCTGCGTGCTCGCGACGGTGGCGCCGCCGAAGCACTTGCCGATGACGATCGAGCTCCGCCGGATCGGTGCGACCATCATCTCGCGGAGGAACCCGAATTCCCGGTCCCACACGATCGAGGCCGCGGAGAACATCGCGGTGAACATCACCGCGATGCAGAGAATGCCGGGGTAGATGAACGTCTTCAGGTTGACGCCGTGCGTGCTCGCGCTCGAGAGCTGCTGCAGGCCCGAGCCCATCACGAACAGGAACAGCAGCGGCTGGATCAGCGACGAGATGATCCGGACCCGGTCATTCACAAACCGGATCAGGTCACGCCGCCACACGATCCGGATCGCGCGCAGCTCGGAGGCGAGGCTGTGCTTGGGGACGTGGACACGGACGACGGGGGTGGGCGGGACACGGGGCGCCTCGGCGGCGCCGGTGCGGTCGGCCGTGGTGCTCATCGGCCGCCTCCGTGCACCATCCGCATCATCATCCGGTTGCGGTTCTTGCCCGCGTCCTCCTCGGCGTCACGGATCGTCGAGCCGGTGTGCGACATGAACACGTCGTCGAGCGTCGGGCGCGAGACGCTGACGCTGTAGATCGGCACGCCGAGTTCGGCGAACAGTCGCGGCACGAACTCCTCGCCGTTGGGAACGCCGAAGATGACGGCTCCCTCGGCGACCGTGGCCTCGATCCCGAACTGCTCGGCGAGGGCGGCGATCGCGGCGTCGTCATTGTCGGTATGGATGACGATCCGATCCTTGCCGATCTGAGCCTTGAGCGTCTGCGGCGTGTCGAGCGCGACGATCACGCCGTTGTCCATGATCGCGATGCGGTCGCACCACTCCGCCTCGTCCATGTAGTGGGTCGTCATGAAGATCGTGATCTCCTCACGCTCCTTGAGCTCACGGATGTACTCCCAGATCGAGCGACGCGTCTGCGGATCGAGCCCGATCGTCGGCTCATCGAGGAACAGCACTCGCGGCGAATGCATCATCCCGCGCGCGATCTCCAGGCGCCGGCGCATCCCGCCGGAGTAGGTCCCGACCACGGAGTCCCTGCGCTCCCACAGCCCGACCATCTCCAGCACCTGCTGCATCCGCGGGGCGACGAGCTTGCGCTGGAGGCCGTACAGCTCGGCGTGAAGCTCGAGGTTCTGGCGGCCGGTCAGGTAGTTGTCAAGCGTCGGGTCCTGAAACACGAGGCCGATGTTGCGCCGTACATCGTCACGCTCGGTGACGACGTCGTGCCCGGCGACACGGGCCTCACCAGCAGTCGGCTTGGCGAGCGTGCACAGCATGTTGATCGTCGTCGTCTTGCCGGCGCCGTTCGGGCCGAGAAAGCCGAACACCTCGCCGGCCGCGACGTCGAAATCGACGCCGCGCACGGCCTGAATCTCGTCAAAGTTCTTGACGAGCTGACGGACTTGGATCGCCGGAAGATCCTGCGGCCCACGACCGTTGTGATCGAGCGAGGCCATCTCCGCCACAAACGTAGCGCGCTCAGTCACCGTCGGCCTCGGCGAGGATCCCGTACAGCGACCGGCGCGTCTTCGTCAGGAGGTCATTGGCCTGCTGGACCTGCTCCTCGCTGCCCACCTGCGCCACCTGCATCGCGGCCTGGGCCGTCTGGGCGATCAGCGACCGGATCTCGACGTACGCGTGCGTCGCGGGGTCGTCGGACCCGTACCACGACGGCGTGTCGGCGTGATGTTCGGCGATGTGGGCGCGGCCGGCGTCGGTCAGCTCGAACAGCTTGTTCGCGTCGCGCTCGGTGGCCTGGATCAGCCCTTCGTCCTCGAGCTGCGCGAGGGTGGGGTACACCGATCCGGGGCTCGGTCGCCACCGGCCGCCGGTCCGCTCCTCGATCGCCTGCATCAGCTGATAGCCGTTGCGGGGCTCGTCGGCGAGGAGCATCAGCAGCGCGCCGCGGATCTCGCCGCGGCGCCGTCGACCACGGCCGCCGCCGAAGCCGAAACCGGGTCCTGGTCCGTAGCCGCCGCGCCCGTGGCCGCCGCCGCGGCCCTGGCCCGCCGCCGCCGCCCGCCGCCGCCTGGCCCGCCGCCGAAATGTGGGATGTCATGAGGTATCACGATACGTAACGATATATCGCTGGCGTTGGCGCGTCAAGACCGCGCAGGGCGCGCGGGCGGTTGATGGGCCTGAGTGGGCTATAGCCCCACTCAGGCCCGTCGGTCCGGGTGGATTCCTCGGGAGCCGGCGGAGTTGCGTCCCGTAACGGGGACCGCAGGGCGCAACGGGTGCGGGATCAGCCGTTGTCGCCGGAGTCGGGCGGGCCGTTGTCGGCGTCGGACTCGGCGGAGGGACCGGATTCGCCGCCGGAGCCGCTCGCCCCCTCGGAGCCGCCGGAGCCGCCGGAGCCGCCGGAGCCGCCGGAGCCGCCCGAGCCGCCGGAGCCGCCGGACCGCCGGCCGCCGGAGCCGCCGGAGCCGCCGGAGCCGCCGGAGCCGCCCGGATCGCCCGGGCCGCGCCGAGCTCGGAGCCAGTCGGCCACCTGCTCGGCCACGCCGCCGACCTGGTTTCCGATCTTGGTGACGTTCTCGCCGACGTCCCTGAAGATCGCTCGGAATCGCTCGGCGTAGAAATCGAACGCCGCGCTCGCCTCGCGTGTTCACCGGCGGCTCCTGGCCCCGGTGGATGTAGTCCCCGCGCTGGATGCGGTCGTACTCACCGCTCTGGACCCAGCGCATGATCTCGGACACCCGCCTGACCGCGTAGGGATGCGTGCTGTTGATCTCGTAGAAGAACCGCCGAACGCGATCGCTCGGGTCGTCCCAGTCCTCGTAGTCGCGCGCCTGCGCCAGGAAGGCGTCGAGGTTGAGCTGGTCCGCACGCATGCCGCCGGCCAGCACCATCAGGCCGCGGCACACGATCCGCGGGTCCCTGACGACGAGGGCTTCGGCGCGGTCACAGCTCAGCTCCGCCGCCCGCGACCACTCGAGCAGCACGGCCCGGACCGCGGCGGCCGGAATCGCCAGCGGGAACGGAACGCCGCCGCCGGCCCGCAGGAGGATCGCCAGCGCGGTCTTGTAGAGCACGTGGTCGGACAGGATGTGCGCGACCTCGTGAGCCAGCACGGCACGCTGCTCGCCGGATCCGAGGCGCGCCAGCAGGGGAGTCCCCGCGATCACCATCGGATCCTGAGACCCGATCACCATCGCGTTGGCGATGACCGTGTCGGTGACGTACAGGTCGTAGATCTTCGGCATGTCGAGGATCTTGCAGACCGCGACGTGGTGCGCCCACAGGTCCGGCAGCTGGCGTTCGTCGACGCGCACCGAATTGCTGAGATACATCTGGCGCAGCGCGCGCTCGTACTGCCACTCGATCAGCTTGCGCACGACCGTGTCGAGCATCGGCACCGACTTCAGGGCCGCGGTCGCGGCGCGGTCGGCGGGATGCTCGTACGCCTTCGCCGAGATGTTCGGGTACGGCTTCAGACCCTCGGGCAGCGTTTCGGTCATCCCACCGAACCCTACACCCGGACTACGGGGTGGTCGTCGAGATCAGGAGCGTCGTCATCTGCTCGTGGCGATCGCTCCGGCGGTCCGGGGATAATCACACGCCATGACGGCGCTCGCAGGTCCCGGTTCGACGAATCCTCTCATCGGCGAGCTGCGACGGTCCGGGCTGGTCAGGCTGCTCGTCTTGCATTACGTCGCGGACGAGGCGTGCTACGGCAACCAGCTGATGGAGCGGATCGCGACGCTGACGAGCGGCGCCGTCGCGGTCAACCCGAACACGATGTATCCGCTGCTGCGCACGCTCGAGCGGCGCGGACTCGTCACCGCGGCCTGGGAGCACCCGGAGCGTCGCAGCCGCCGCTTCTACCGGATCACGGCGGCGGGCGAGGCCGAGCGGCGTCGGCTTGCGCGGGCGCTGGAGCCGAACCTGGCCGCGATCGCGGAGACGATCGCGCTCATCCGCCGCGAGCTGCTTGCGCCGCGATGAGCACCGTCCGCGCGTACCAGACGTTCGACGCGACGGTGCACGAGGCGGAACGCTGCTGGTACGACACGAGCGGGTGGCCGGGGTGGATCGACGGGCTCGCGCGGGTGGTCAGCGTCGACGGTGACTGGCCACAGGTCGGTGCGGCCGTTCACTGGGAGTCCGGTCCCGCCGGACGCGGCCACGTCACCGAGCAGGTCGTCGCGTACGAGCCGCTCGGCGGTCAGACGACGGAGGTCCGCGACGACACGATCACCGGGCGCCAGACGGTGGCGTTCAGCCCCGACGGCGATGATGCCGTCACGATCGAGCTCGCGCTCGCCTACGCGATCCGCCGCCGCTCGATCGTCACCCCGGTGGTCGACCTGCTGTTCATCCGCCGGGCGATGACGATGTCGCTGCGCTCGACGCTGTCTCACTTCGGGGCGCAGCTCGCCGCGGTGACCCGGTCACCGTGAACCGCCGCGTCCCGCGGCGCAACCGCGGGGTCGTGCGTGTTGTCATAAGGTTCGTACACTGGCTGCGCCGCGCCCGGCGCGGCGCTGATTTGCCAACGACACCAAGAGGCTCATGTTCGTCTTCAAAGCCGCCGTGGTCGGCGCCGGCACGATGGGGGGAGAGATCGCGCAGGTCATCGCGAACTCCGAGATTCCCGTCGTGCTCAAGGACGTCGATCAGAAGTTCGTCGATCAAGGATTGGAGAAGGCCCGCTCACTGTGGCAAGGCCGGGTTGATGCCGGCAAGATGGAGGTCGCCGAGCTCGAGCGCAAGCTTGCGCTGATCACGGGCACGACGAGCTACGACGGCTTCGGTGACGTCGATTTCGCGATCGAGGCCGTGCCCGAACGGATGGGCATCAAGCAGGCGGTGTTCTCCGAGCTCGACGAGGTGACCCCCGGCCACGCGATCCTCTCCTCGAATACCTCGTCGCTCTCGATCACCGAGATGGGGGAGGCGACGAGCCGGCCGGACAAGGTCGTCGGCTTCCATTTCTTCTTCCCGGCCTCCGTGATGCGGCTGATCGAGGTGATCGAGGGCGACGACACCTCCGCCGAGACCGCCCAGGCAGCGGCCAATTTCGCCCAGACGATCAAGAAGATGCCGATCCGCTGCGGCGAGGCGCCCGGCTTCGTCGTCAACCGGATCCTCAACTCGGCCGCGTCAGAGGTGTGGCGGTTCCAGGAGGAGTCCGAAATCGACCCCAAGGAGCTCGACAAGATCGTCGCCGAGTCGAAGGCCGCCCCGATGGGGCCGTTCTTCCTCGGCGATCTGCTCGGCCTCGACACGGTGCTGCATGTGGCCGAATACCTGCGGGAGTCCTACGGCGACCGGTTCTTCGTCCACAAGCAGATGCAGGAACTCGTCGCCGCCGGCAACCTCGGCGCCAAGACTGGAAAGGGCTTCTATGAGCACGGGAACTGATATCGATACCCAGGCGCTCGTCGATCGCTTCACGCTGAAGGCATTCGTCGAGAGTTGCCTCGTGCTCGAGGAGGGCCTCGCATCCCTCAAGGACATCGACCTCGGGATGATGGCCGGGGCCGGAATCATCCCGCCGCCGTTCGCCCGGGCGGACCAGCTCGGCCTCGACGAAGTCCTGGCCAAGCTCGAGACCGCCGCTCAGGAGTGGGGCGAGAACTACGAGCCGCCAACGATCCTGCGCCGCCTCGTCTCCCAGGGCCGGCTCGGCGTCAAGAGCGGCCAGGGCTTCTTCCCCTACGCGCGTCCTGACGCCGGCTGGGATGACAGCCCGGTGAAGCTCGAGACGCGCGGGGAGGTGGCGATCGCGTGGCTGGACAACCCGCCGGCGAATTCGATCGCCCCTGCGGTCGTCCAGGCGCTCCAGAAGGTGTGGGACGCGGTCACGGGCAGCTCAGTCCGGGCGCTGGTGATCGCGTCAGCGAGTCCGATGCTGTTCTGCGCCGGCGCCGACATCAAGGCGTTCACGAAGATGGACGCGGCCGGCGGCAAGGAGCTGCTTGACGGCATGCACGGCCTGCTGCGAGACATGGAGCAGTCGCGCATCGTCACGCTGGCGGCGGTCAACGCGCTTGCCTTCGGCGGCGGCTGCGAGCTCGCCATGGCCTGCGACATCCGGATCGCCGCCGAGTCGGCGACCTTCGGCCAGCCGGAGATCAACCTCGGCATCATTCCTGGCTTCGGTGGCACGCAGCGACTGCCGCGCCTCGTCGGCGAGGCGAAGGCGCTCGAGCTCAACCTCACCGGAGACCCGATCTCCGCCGAGGAGGCCTACGAGCTCGGGCTCGCCAACCGGGTCGTGCCGGACCACGAGCTGCTCGACACCGCGCTCGGGTGGGCCCGCAGGCTCGCCGGCCAGGCGCCGCTCGCGGTCGAGCAGATCAAGCGAATCGGTGCCCACCCACCCGGCGATATCGACGCCGGCATCGAGGCCGAGAAGCAGGGCTTCGCGACGGTGTTCGGTTCCGAGGATGCCCGCGAGGGCATCGGCGCGTTTCTGCAGAAGCGCACACCGAAGTTCCAGGGCAAGTGAGCATCACGGTCGACCAGACGGAGCGCCTCGCGGAGCTGATCCGCGAGGCGGGCTCCGTTGTTGCGCTCACCGGCGCCGGGATTTCGGTCCCGTCCGGGATCCCGGACTTCCGCTCGCCGGGCACCGGTCTGTGGGAGAACGTCGACCCGATGGAGGTCGCCCACATCGACGTCTTCCGGCGCGATCCCGAGCGGTTCTGGCACTTCTACGGCGAACGGTTCCAGACGCTTGAGGACAAGCGGCCGAACCGCGCCCATGAGGCGCTCGCCGTGCTCGAGTCGGCCGGGCTGCTCGATGCCGTCATCACCCAGAACATCGATCGGCTCCACGCCCGGGCCGGTTCCCAGGAGCTGATCGAGGTCCACGGCACGATCGCCCACTCCTCTTGCCTGCGGTGCGAAACCCGCTACGACCTCGCCGACGTCCGTCGCCGGCAGTCCGTTGACGGCGGCAACGTGCCCCGGTGCGACTGCGGCGACGCGCTCAAGCCCGACGTCGTGCTGTTCGGTGAATACCTGCCGGTCGATGCGCTCCGGCGCGCCGAGCGGCTCGCTGCGGAGGCCGACCTGCTGCTCTGCATCGGGTCCTCGCTCGAGGTGTATCCGGTCGCCGAGCTCCCCGCCGTGACGCTCGCCGCGGGTGGGCGGATCGCGATCCTCACCCAGGGCCCGACGCGGTTCGACGACCGGGCCGCGGTGCGGTGCTCGGGCGACATCGTCGACGAGCTCGAGCGCGTCCTCGGCGCGCTCGGCGTCGGCTGAAACCGGGCCTGAACGCACCGGCCTTTAGGGACGGCGAACCCGGCGTGCCATCATTGAGTCATGTCCGAGCACTTTGGAAGTGACGAAAGCTTTGAAGAGACGGTGCGTTCGATCGCGCGCGAACTCGGCCGGTCGGTCGAGCGTGCGATGGAGCGGGTCGATCTCGACGACGTCGCCGACACGATCGGCGTCGACCCGACGAGCGCCCGTGAGTGGGCGGAGAATCTCGGCGGATGGTTGCGCAGCCAGGCCGAGAACCTCGGCGAAGAGGTCGCCAAAAGCACCACGCCAGCCCCTGAGCCGCGGGTCCAGCGGACTCCGGGCGGCGCACCGACACCGACCGCGGCGGATCCGCTGAGCAGCGCCCAGCCGAACCCGCTCGACGTGCCGAGCCATGAGCAGGGCGTCGCCCTGGCGGCGCTCGACTCGGGCCGCTGGGCGGTCGAGGCGGGAACGAACCGCCTCACGTCCCAGGGCGACGGTCCCGGGCCCCACGATGCGCTCGGACTGGTCCGAGAGCTCCGGGTCCGCGACTGGATCACGGCCGACGGCACGATCACGCTTGCGGGCCGGCACGCGCTCCAGCGCTGGCTGGACGCGACGCACGCCTAGCGCACCGCGAGCCGAGCTGGTCTCGCGCACGCCTGACTAGGCGTACGCGACCGCCCGAGCGCGGAGCGCCGCCTCGATCCGCCCGAGCACGTGAGCGACGGTCTCGCGCTGCTCGCCTGAGAGGGGACCGGCGAGCGCTGCCTGGGCGGTCGCAGTGACGCCGTCGCGCAGCCCGCGCAACTCGGACAGGCGCTCCGCCAGGGTCTCGGCGACCGGGTCGCCGGGGAGTTCGGCGAGCGCGGCGTCGAGCGCCACGAGGAGCTGGAGCGCTGCCTCGCGATCATGGCCGTGATCGAGATCGAGACGGGCGCGGAGGGTCAGGTCCTCGCAGACCAGGGCTCGCTCGCGGCCGTTCATCATCGCGGCGAGCCGGGCCTGGGGCTGGAGAACCTTGAGCCGGCGTTCGCGGCCCGGGCGGGCGTCGAATTCGTGCGCCTCGCTCCACAGCCCATCGGCGACCTGCTCGCCGGCGCCCCATCCGATCCGGGCGACGAGCGCCTGCTCTCGCCGGACGAGGTTCAGGTAGGGATCTGCGGTCACGAGCCGAAATCCGCGGAGGGCGCGGTTGAGGACGGCGAGGTCCTCCGCGAGTTCGATCTCGCCGGCGCCGCCGAGCCACGACTTGGCGGTGCCCGCGTCCGCGAACGGGCCAGCGACGTCGATAACCGTTGCTCTGGCGGTGGATACGGGCATAGGCTCAGGCTCAGGTTGAGCCTGACGTTGAGGCCGCTGGAGGCGTTTGCGGCGCTCCGGCGCCCCGAGCGTCGCGAGTACGAGGACGTGGGTCGGCGCCGAGTCCGGTAGCGCCTCCGCGGCGCGCAGGAGATACCGACCGTCGGGTGGGCCGAGCAGCCAGGGGAACTCGAACTGACTGAAGCGAAACAGCGACGTCGGAGCGCTCACCCGCTCAGCCCCCGGTGGTGGCGTCGCTTAGTGCGCGCCGTGAGAACCGGTCTTGATCGCGTACTTGCTCGGCGCGATCGGGACGATCGGTTCGGGGATCTGGCTGATGCGGTTGATCAGCTTGTCCCACTGGCCGGGCTGGAGGATCGACTTGATCTGGTTCGAGAGCTTGCTGTTGGCGCCGAACAGCGGCGTGAAGCTGACGGAGATCCGGTCGGCGTGATCGGGGAGCGAGAGGGTGTTCGTCTGGCCCTTGTAGCTGATCGTCGAGATGATCTGGTTGGGCTTCATCGCGCCTTGGAGCGTGAGCAGGCGGCGGATCGTGATGTCGGTGATCGAGCCGGAGCCCTGGTGGCCCTTGATCGGGATGTTGTTGATCTTGGCGATGTCGACCGAGCTGCCGCTCTTGCTCGCCGCGTTGCTGTTCAGGACGCTGGCGGGGCTCGAGCTCGTCACGGCGCGCTGGCCGCAGATGAGGCCGGACACCGAGGGGTCAAGGCCGGAGGCGGCGAGGAACTCGAGCGTGGCGAGGATCCGGCGATCGACGAGGCCGGCCTGGACGTCGCGGCGGCCGCAGCTGACGAGCGCGACGTGCGGGTCCTGGAGGATCCGGTTCTGGAGCTGTTCCTTGCTCATCAGCAGGATCTGGCCGATCGTCGGGTTCTTGGCGCCGGGGCCGAAGAACGGGTTCACGCCGGCGGCGCGGTAGACCGCGGTCGCCTCGAGCAGCTTCCAGCCGTCGAGGATCGGCTTGGGGTCGATCTGCGGGGCGTTCTTGCCGGCGGGCTGGATCATGAACTGCATGTGGGAGGCGGTCTTTGCGTCGCCGGGGGCGATCCGGCCGAGGATCGTGCCGGCGACGACGACCGCGCCCGCCTTGAGCGGCTGGAGCGTGTACTGGTTCTTCGAGATGTGCAGGACGTCAGAGAAGTAGTTCGTGAAGCTCGAGATCTTCGCCGAGCTCGACTTGAGCTGGAGCTGGCCGCCGGCGGCGTAGGAGGCGGGGCGCGACGGGTGCGCGAACAGCCGCTCCTTGACCATCGGCGCCTGCGTCGTGGACTGCTGCGAGCCGGACTCCTGCTGAGCGCTGGCCGTCGTTCGTCGTCAGCTTGCTCGTTGCCTCCGGCTTGCTCGTCAGGCGGTGCGTTGTCGTGCGGGCGGTGTGCGCGGCCGGCTTGCTCGCCTGCGGCATCTGTGCCCGGAGCGCGGAGGCGTCGGTCGTCATCGTCGGTGACGGCTGGTTGGCGGTCGTGCTCGTCGTCGGCAGCGTGATCCTCTGCTGGCTCTTGGTGACCTTGGTGGCGGCCTTCGTCGAGACCGTCGGTGCGCCGGCCTGCTGCCCCGCGGTCGCCGGAGTCTTCGGCGAGGGGAGCGTCGGCGTCGAGAGCTCCTTGGTGAGCTGAGCGGCTGACACCTTGACCGGCTTGGGCACCGGGTAGCTCTTCGGGACCTGACCGAGGTGCGCGTACGTGTAGATGTTGCCGGTCTGATCCTGGAGCTGGACGAACTTGCCCCAGGTGGCGTTCTCGCCGACCTTGACGATCTTGCCGTCGTTGACCGCGATCGCCGGCGAGTTCTGCTTGGCGAAGATCGAGACCGACTTGCTCGTGTCCGAGGCGATCGGGATCGCGGCGTTCGAGGTCTTGACGTGCTTCTTGGCGAGCGTCGTGACCGCGTTGTCCTGATACTTCGCCGGGGCGGCGACCGGGAAGTGACCCTCGACGAGACCGGACAGCGCGCCGATCAGCTGATCGGGCATCCCGCCGACCAGCTTCGCGCGCAGGAGCACCGACTGGACGTACCAGGAGGCGTGGTTGTAGGCGAAGATCGCCTGGTTGATGCTCTTCGACGCGCCGGCCGCGTGGAGGTAGCGCGCGGCGGAGAAGATCGCGTCGACCGGGTTGTACGGATCGGCGACGCCGTCACCGTTCGCGTCCAGGCCCCACGTCTTCCACGTGGAGGGAAGGAACTGCATCCAGCCGACGGCGCCGGCGCTCGAGACCGACAGGTTGCGGCCGTAGTCGGTCTCGATCTCGTTGATCCCGGCGAGGATCTGCCACGGCACGTCGTACTGGATGCCGGCCGCCTGGTAGATCGGGAGCAGGAACGGCGGGATCCGGAAGCTGTCGATGAAGAAGTTCGGCACACCGATCGGGGCGGCGCCCGGGAGCGCGAACGAGAAGGACGGGTTCGTCGCGTTCGGGGTGCCCTTGCCCGAACCCTTCTTGCTCGCCCTTCTTGCCTTCGAGCTCGTGGTCTTGCTGGTCGTCGTCGTCGTGGTCGTCGTCTTCGAGCCGCCCTTGCCCTTGTTCTTGTTCCCGTTGCTCGTGGTCGTCGTCGTGTGCGAGCTGCCCCGCTGCTGATGCGGGTGGCCGGTCTGACGCGGCGGGGTCTGCGTGTGGCTGCTCGTCGTCGTCGACGACGTCGAACTCGACGAGGTTGAAGTCGAGGTTGAGGATGACGAGGAGGACGACGAGCCCGACGGCGAGCCGCTGCCGGTCGTCGTCGACGTCGGAGGCGCCGCGCAGGACTCAGACGATGAGGCGACCGGACCAGGGATGTTCAGGCTCGAGATCGGCGTACCCGCGGGAACACCCGGGAACGTCAGCACCTGGCCGGTGATCAGCTTCACCGTGATCGTGCACGTATCCGCCTGCGCCACGGGAATCAAGGCAAGGGCCTGAACCGCGAGCGCGGTGCTCACGGTGACAAGGGCGACCCTTAGCTTGCGTCGTCTCATGGCTATGGCCTGGCTCCTCCCGCCATATCGGCGTGCACAACACTATTGGCCGATCCCACGCGGCGGCCAGGGGGGAAGCTACTGATCGGTGTGGACCTTTGCAACGGGGAACCGTTCATGGGGTATTTCCTGCTCAAAATCGCCCGCTTCACAAGCTATAGACGCCGCGGCACGGGCATTACATTCACTGAATCGGCCGGATCCCAAACATGCTGTAGCGAATCGCCAGCTCGTCTGCACCGTATAACCCTCGACTCGAGGGTTAGATATGCCGCCTGATGGACACTCGCGCTACGGTCCATGCGCCGACGAGAATCCGAGGAGGCAGCGAGGACGATGAGCGACGAAAAGGGACTACGTGAGCGCATGACGCGACAAGGTGAAGAGGCGATCGGCAAGCTCGCCCAGGAGCTGCTCGAGAATCCGGTCATCAGTGGCGCGCTGTCACGCGCATTTGAGACCCGCGAACGGGCGGTTCGGGCCCAGGAAGTCGCGATGGGGGCCCTCAACCTGCCCTCGGCGAGCGACCTTGAGCGGCTCACGCGGCGACTCCGAGGCGTCTCGCAGCGGCTCGAAGGGATCGAGGATGCGCTCGACCGGGTCGAGCAGCGGATCGAGGACGCCGGATCGGACACCAAGATCGACAAGCGCCTGGCCGCGATCGAGGAGCAGCTGACCCGCGTCGAGGCGGCGCTCACCGAAGCGAAGACGACGTCGTAGCGCCCTCGGCGACGTCCGCGAGGCCGAGCGCCCGCGCCGCCACCTCGCCGAGCCGATGCTCGGCGTCCCGGAGCGCGTCCTCCTCGATACGCCGGCGGCTCGGCAGGATCACGTCGGAGACGATGAGCAGGCTCGCCGCCTCGACCTCATGCCGGGCGGCGAGGGCGAACAGAGTCGCGGTTTCCATCTCGACCGCGACGGCGCCGTCGGCGCGCCAGGCCAGCTCGACGTCCGGTCGCGGGTCGTAGAACAGATCGGTTGAGACCACGAGCCCGGCCGGGGCGTCGGCACCGGCCGCCTCACGGAGATGAGCGAGCATCTCCCCGGTGGCTGGGACCGGGCTCGGGACGCCGAGGGCGCGGCTCGTGCCGTCGGCGGCGATCGCTCCGGTCGCGACGAGCAGCTCGCCGAGCGCCAGCGACCCGTCGATCGCGCCACAGGTGCCGACCCGAACGATGCGGCGCGCCCCGAGCTCGATCAGCTCAGAGACGACGATCGCCGCGCTCGGTCCGCCCATGCCGGTGCTCTGGATGGTGAGCAGCCGGCCGTCATGGGCGGTGCCGGTGTAGCCCCACAGTCCGCGGTGATGGTTGAACATCTTCGGCTCTTGGAGCAGCGCCTGGGCAAGCAGCAGCGCGCGACCCGGGTCGCCGGGGACGAGCACCCGCGGGGCGAGCTCGGCGGTCGGATGGAGGTGGATCGGCCCGGACACCCCGGCGAGGTTAGTGGGAGCGGCCAGCGTCGCCGGCCGGCGCAGACCGACGGCGCCGCTCGCGGCGATCGGCACCTGTGTCGCGACACTAGACTGACCGGCGCGATGAGCACCTTCCACTCCCCTGAGGAGTTCCGTGAGGTGATGGACAAGACGTTCGCGCTGATGAGCGATGACCCGGACATGGGTCCCCAGCTCCGCGACGCCGACACCCCACAGCGGTTCGAGTTCACCGACGTCGAGATGGTCGTCAACATCCGCGCCGGCGGTCCGGACGAGCCGAACCTCACCTGGGAGTGGACCGACGATGTCTCCTGGGAGCCAAAGGTCAAGATGACGATGAGCTCCGAAACCGCCAACCGCTACTTCCAGGGCAAGGAGAATGTCGCGATCGCCATCGCCCGCCGCCACATCAAGGCCGGCGGCGACGTCAAGGCCGCGCTCGCGATCATCCCCATCACCAAGCCCCTCTTCGCCCGCTACCGGGACATGATCGTCGAGGACTATCCGCACCTCGAGGTCTGACCGCCCCGGTGGAGCGATGAGAGCCGATTCACCGCCGGCGCATGCGCGCAACATGCGTCGATTTCTGACGGGGGCCATTGACATGGCCGCAACGGGCGAGTAGACCTAGGACCTCAGCAACAGGCAACAGGCCGGATCGTGGACGACGTGCCGGATTACACCCCGGGTACCGTTCGCGAGGCGCCGCCGGAAACGTGACGAGCGCCTACGGCCGACGCAGCGGGCCGTCTCGCCCGCGGGCGACGGGGCCTCGTACTCACCGAGGTCCCGCCGCCGATTGCTGAGTCCTCGTGACGGGTTTAATCGGCCGCACACATCTCGGCCGGAACACTATGTGCGATGTCGAGCAACGGCGACGGCGGACTCTCCATCCACGAGGCGGCGCAGCGCGCCGGTGTTTCTGCTGCCACGTTGCGCCGGTGGGTGAAGGGCGGCCTGATCCCGCAGTTCGAGGGGACTTGGTCCTCGTCGGCGGTCGGGCACGCGCGGCTCGTCGCGCGGCTGCGCGACCGGGGCCATTCGCTGCGGGACATCCGCACTGCGACGAAGGACGGCAGGCTCGCGTTCGGCTACGTCGAGGCGCTGTTCGCCAAACGACGGACGCGTCTACTCGCTCCGCCAGGCGGCGGACGAGACCGGACTGGAGCCGGGGCTGATCACCCGGATCGTCACAACGCTGGGATGGAGCCCGGCGCATGCCGAGTCGCTGTCTGAGGACGAGATCCAGCTGCTGCGGTACGTCTCGGCGGTGCTCGCGGCGGGGCTGCCGCTCGTCGCGATGCTCCAGCTCGTGCGCGTGTACGGGCAGGCGATGGCCCAGGTGGCGGACGCCGAGGTGCGCCTATTTCACCTCTACGTCCACGAGCCGCTGATGCGCTCGGGCGCCGACGGATTGCAGATGGCCGAGGAGATGCAGACGCTGACGCGGGAGCTGCTGCCCCTGTCCTCGCCGGTGATGGATCAGGTCCACCAGCGCTATCTGCAGCACTTCGTCGAGCAGGATGTCGTCGGCCACATGGAGTCCGACCTCGACGGGGCGGCGGTTGAACTCGGGCGGATGCGGGTGGCGATCGCGTTTGCCGACCTCGCGGGGTACACGCGGCTCACCGAGGAGGAGGGGGAGCTGCAGGCGGTCGACGCCGTCGAGCGGTTCGTCGAGGCGGTCGAGATGACACTGCCCGACGACGCGCGGGTCATCAAGACGATCGGCGACGAGGCGATGGTCGTCGGCTCGGACCCGGCCGCGCTCACCGACTGGGCGGTCGGATTCCAGCGGCTCCACAACGAGCGGCCGCTGCCGCGGATCGGGGTCCACTACGGCGACGCCCTGTATCGGGACGGCGACTACTTTGGGCGGGATGTGAACATCGCCTCTCGGGTGGCGGCCCGCAGCGCCGGCGGCGAGGTGCTCGTCACCCGCCAGGTCGTCGAGGCCGCGGGCTCGCATCTGGATTTCCAGCGGATCGGCGAGGTCCGGCTCAAGGGGTTCACCGAATCGACGGAGATCTTCATCGCCCAGCTGAGGGACGAGTGATGCTCGAGGTGGTCCGCTCCGAGGGGCTCCTACGGCGCGGCCGGCCCGTCGTCGTGCTCCTCTCCGGCGGCCGGGACTCGACCTGCCTGCTCGACCTCGCGGTCGAGATCGTCGGCGCCGACGCGGTCGCCGTGCTCCACGTCAACTACGGCCTGCGACCCGAGGCCGCCGAGGCCGATGAGCGCCACTGCCGGGAGCTGGCCGCCGGGTTCGGCGTCCCGCTCGAGGTGCACCGGCCGTCGCGCCCGCAGACGGGCAACGTCCAGGCCTGGGCGCGCGAGACCCGGTACGAGAAGGCGCGCGAGCTGGCCGCCCCGCGCGGTGCCGAGATCGCGGCCGGCCACACCGCGACCGACCAGGTCGAGACGATCCTCTACCGGCTCGCGTCCTCGCCGAGCCGGCGGGCGCTGCTCGGCATGCGCCCGCGAGAAGGGGCCCTCATCAGGCCGCTCCTCAGGTTCACGCGCGCGGAGACGGCGGCGCACTGCGCGGCCAGGGGTCTCAGCTGGCGCGAGGACGAGAGCAATATGTCTGACGCGTACGCGCGCGGGAGGATCCGCGCCGACCTCGTCCCGGCCCTGCGCGCCGTGCACCCCGCGGCGGAGGAGAACGTGCTCGCGCTCGCCGAGCTCCTGCGTGATGAGGCGAGCGTGCTCGACGCACTCGTCGACGAGGCGCTGGGTGGGAGGGCCGAGATCGAACTCGTCCGGCTCCGGGCGCTGCCGCCGGCGCTCCGCAGACTGGTCGTCCAGCGGCTCGCGGACGGTGCCGCCGGAGGCCCCGCGCCCGGCAGCGCCCGCCGTGCCGAGGAGATCGCGGCGCTGGCGGACACGGGCACCGCGGCGCTCGACCTCCCCCACGGTGTGCGGGCGATCGCCGAGCGGGGCACTCTGCGCTTCGTGCGACGGACCGCCGCGGTCGATCGCAAGTCCCGAGGCACGACCCGCGCGCGGTAGCGCGCTAAATAGACTGCTGATCCGTGCCAGACGACGACGCCGCGATCGGGGACATCCTCGTCCCTGCCGACGACCTCAAGCGCCGAGTGCGCGAGCTGGGGCACGAGATCTCGCGTGACTACGCGGGTAAAGATCTGCTGCTGATTGGCGTTCTGAAGGGGGCGGTGTTCTTCCTATCTGACCTGATGCGCGCGCTCGACGTCCCGGTCGAGGTCGACTTCATGGCGGTCGCCTCGTATGGCTCGGCGACGAAGTCCTCCGGCGTCGTGCGGATCCTCAAGGATCTCGACGCGGTGATCGAGGGCCGCGACGTGCTGATCGTCGAGGACATCGTCGACTCGGGCCTGACGCTCCAGTACCTGCTGCGCAACCTCGCGGGCCGCAATCCCCGCTCGCTCGAAGTGTGCGCGCTGCTGATCAAGCCCGAGCGACGCAAGGTCGATTTCGAGACCCGGTACGTCGGCTTTGAGATCCCGAACCGGTTCGCGATCGGGTACGGTCTCGACCACGACGAGCGCTACCGCAACTTGCCCTACGTGGCGGCGTTGAAGGAATGATGGCGTCCATGCACCCTTTCCAGCGCTCTCTCACCCTTTCCAGCGTCCGAGGGCAGGTGCTACCCTTGAGCTCCCTTCCCGACCGTAGGACGCGGGGATTTTCTTTATGAGCAGGTTTTTCAAGAGCGCCGCATTCCCGATCCTGATCGTGGTCGTGTTGGCGTTCTTCGCCCAAAAGCTGATCGGCAGCTCGAGCCACACACAAAAGCAGTCGTTCGGCAACCTCCTCACGCAGCTGCAGGCCCAGCAGGTCAAGAGCCTGACGCTCAAGGAGAAGGACCAGACGGCGAGCGTCACGCTGACCGACGGGCGCAAGTACAGCGTCGGCTATCCCGAGCAGTACACGCCCGAGATCATCACCTCCGCCCATAGGAACATCGCGGATCAGTCCCAGTTCGACATTCAAGGCCGGGCGTCGAACGGCTGGCTCTCCCTGCTCACCTACATCCTCCCGTTCGTCATCTTCATCGGGTTCTGGATCTTCCTCATGAACCAGGTCCAAGGCGGCGGCTCGAAGGTCATGTCGTTCGGCAAATCACGGGCCAAGCGGATGTCCGTTGACTCCCCCAAGATCACGTTCCGTGACGTCGCCGGGGTCGACGAAGCCGTTGAGGAGTTGCACGAGATCAAGGAGTTCCTGGAGAACCCCAAGAAATTCCAGGCGCTCGGCGCGCGGATCCCCAAGGGCGTACTCCTGTACGGCCCTCCGGGCACCGGCAAGACGCTGCTCGCCCGCGCGGTCGCCGGCGAGGCGGGCGTGCCGTTCTTCTCGATCTCCGGTTCTGACTTCGTCGAGATGTTCGTCGGCGTCGGCGCCTCCCGCGTTCGCGACCTGTTCGAGCAGGCGAAGCAGAACAGCCCGTGCATCATCTTCATGGACGAGATCGACGCCGTCGGGCGTCACCGCGGCGCCGGACTCGGCGGCGGCCACGACGAGCGCGAGCAGACGCTCAACCAGCTGCTCGTCGAGATGGACGGCTTCGAGATGAAGGACAACATCATCTTGATCGCGGCCACGAACCGGCCGGACATCCTTGACCCGGCGCTGCTGCGTCCCGGTCGCTTCGACCGCCAGATCGTGGTCGACCGGCCTGACCGCCTCGGGCGCAAGAAGATCCTTGAGGTCCACACGCGCGGCAAGCCGCTCGCGCGGGAGATCGACGTCGACGCGCTCGCGGGCCAGACCCCCGGGTTCACCGGGGCCGACCTGAGCAATTTGGTCAACGAGGCCGCGCTGCTCGCCGCCCGTAACGGCAAGCGCGAGATCACCCAGGTCGAGCTCGAAGAGGGCATCATGCGGGTCATCGCCGGCCCGGAGAAGAAGACCCGGGTGATGAGCGGCAAGGAGCGCAAGATCACCGCGTACCACGAGATGGGCCACGCGATCGTCGGCCATTACCTGCCGAACTCCGACCCGATCCACAAGATCAGCGTCATCTCCCGCGGCCAGGCGCTCGGGTACACGATCTCGCTGCCGGGCGAGGACAAGTTCCTCACCACGCGCGCGGAGCTCCAGGACACGATGGCGATGACGCTCGGCGGTCGCGCCGCCGAGGAGATCGTCTTTGGGGAGATCACCACCGGCGCCTCCAACGACCTGGAGAAGGTCACGGCGACGGCAAAGCAGATGGTCATGCGCTTCGGGATGTCGGAGAAGCTCGGGCCGCGCGTGTTCGGCCACGACCACGGTCAGCCGTTCCTCGGTCGGGAGTTCTCCGCCGAGCCGGACTACTCCGACGAGATCGCGCGCGAGATCGACGACGAGATCCGCCGGATCGTCGAGTCGGCTCACCTCCAGGCCAAGGACATCCTCACCACGCACAAGGAATCGCTCGCGAAGCTCTCCGAGATCCTGATCAAGCGGGAGACGATCGAGAAGGAGCAGTTCGAGGCCCTGCTCGACGGCTCCAGCGAAGAGGACGTGTTCGGCGCCGAGGCACCGCCTCCGCCGGAGGTACCGATCCCGCCGACCCCGGGCGCCGAGCGCGCACCGGGTCGAGATGCACCCCGGCCGCTGCCGCGTCCGGGCCTCGCCGGCGGCACGGCCGAATAGTAGTCCGGGCGGCGCCCCTTCAGCGCCGCTTGCGCTGTGGAACGGGGGTGTCGATGGGATGTTGCGGTTGTTCGCGCGAGCGGCGACTGAAGGGGCATCCGCCCTCCCAGCCAGAGGCGCCCGAAACGGGATCCGCCCTCCCGGCCGCCTGGATGAGACCGGGTGCGAGCGGATGGCCTCCGTCGGGCGTCAGCTGAGCTCGGAGACGACGGCTGCGGCGTCGGCGCGGGAGTTGACGCCGAGCTTGCGGTAGGCGCGCTCGATGTGCTTCTGGACCGTCCGCGGGCTGATCCCGAGCGTTGCGGCGATGTCGCCGCTCGCTTGGCCGGCGAGCACCCACCAGGTCACCTCCGCCTCGCGGACGGTTAGGCCCCGCGCGACGAGCGCGTCGATGTCGGCCGGGGACGGCTTCCCGGCGGGCGGGGACCCGCCGAGACGAGCTCGGTGTAGGCGATCGCGTTGCGGTAGCCCTGGATGAGGAACGGCCGCGCGCGGTCGATCAGGTCGCGTTCGGCGTCGGTGTAATCCCGCTCGTTGCGACACAAGGCGACGCCGAGAAGTCGCTCCGGTGCGGCAGGGAGCGTGAACGCGATCTGGTGCTCGACGCCGAGCGGCCCGTAGAGCTCGGTGTAGATGGCGGTGGCGCGCAGTTCGTCTTGGCTGACGACGTCCGAGAAGCGGTCGCCCGGGTCCCTCGGTCTCGATGCGGGGCGTCACAGGGGCTCCTCCTTACGGGGTGGTTAGTGCCGGATGAACGTCACGACGGCATGGGCGGCTCCCCACCCGGCGCCGTGGGATTGGAAGGCGTCGGTGCGCAACTCGACCTGGAAGCCGTGGCCGCGCGCCGGCAACGGCAGGCTCAACGTCACCAGGCGGCCGCGGAGCGTGACGGTGCGGGTGCGCGCGGTGCCGTTCACCGGCACGCAGGTGCCGCTCTGGCACTGCTGCGAGATGGCGGTGATCGTCTCGGTCGCTCTGTGACCGCGGAGGATCGGGCTGAAGCGGACGGCGAGCTTGACCGTACGGTGGACGAGCTTCGGCTGGCCGAGCCGGAGTGCCGGCACGCCGGTGACGGTGACGGTGAGGCACTGGTCGTAGCCCGCGTACGCGGTGCCGGCCGGCTGATGTCCGCATACCTGCCAGCTACCCGGGGCGAGGGTCAGTCGCAGGCTGCGTCCGGGGCGGATCGTCACCGGCGCGCTCCGGCCGCCGCCGATGCGCCGGAACGTCACTCGGATCGGCTGGTGGGAGGCGGAGCTGAACAGCAGGCGGCCGCCCTTGGCGGTGAGGCTCGAGTGCGGGTCCGAGGCCAGGCTCGTGAACGACCAGTCATACACCTTCTGCAACTTGTCGAGCGTGACGACGACGTGGGCGTGGTAGGCCGTGCCGGGGATGAGTGGCCGCACGGGGATGATGAAGCCGCCCGGGGAGATGTAGGGCGCGAGCGTCGGGTACTGCGAGCCGTTCGGGAGCGCGGTGTTGCCGTCGACGGTCTTGATCGCGACCGGCCCGGTGGGGCCGCTGACGGTCGCATCGCTCAGCGTCGCCGGGTTGTTCTCGGGTCGCTCGTTGGGGGCGTCGACGAGCACGAACAGGGTCGGGCCCGTCCGGCTCGGCTGGGCGAGCCCGACGAGGTCACCAGGCGTCCACGGCAGCTCGCGGGCCACTTCGCTCGAGGAGACGCGCCCGCCGTTGCCCGGATAGGTGTAGACGGTCATGGCGGACGGATCGGGGCGCGTCCAGCCGGGGAACGTGGTCGTGCAGCTGAAGCCGAAGGCATCGGCGCTCCCGAGCGTCAGCAGACGCGGGGCGAGCAGCTGGTCGAGGTGCAGCGGCGCGTACTCGTAGGGGTTGCCGGTGTCCCAATTGCTGCCCTGGGTGAGGACGGCGTTGGCGCCCGCGCTCGCGCCCTCGGCTGTGTAGCCCGGGTTGTTCGGATCCTCGACGTGGGTGAGCACGTTGTTGAGCGCCATGTAGTGGTCGTGCTTGGCGCACGCGGCGGACAGCGCCGGGTCCTCGGTGAGACCGGCCGGAATGCCGTTGGCGGTGCGCTGGGCGTTGAGCTTGGCGATCGTCTGGCGGGCGGTCGCGGCGGTGGCCGCCGGGGCGATCGTCGCCCATGCGGTGCCCGTCAGCACGAGCGCGGTGACGCACCACCGGCGTAGCACGCGCGTCATCTCGACGACTCCGTCACAAGTGGGAGCGCGGCGACCGCGAAGTCGCGACTGACCGCGTGGACCTCGTCCGGCACCTGCGCGAGGTTGACGTTCGTCGTGAATCCCATCTCGGCGTCGAGCGGTCGGAAGAAATCGTCGTAGTGGGTCGGCACGATCGTCTTGGGTTGGAGGCGGGTGAGAATCCGGCGCCAGTACGCGCGCGTGAACCCCCGCCCCGCGACACCTGCGAGAAACACGTCCACGTCCGTGCTGCGGACGGCGTCATCGATCAGGTTCGCGCTGCCCTGATGGTAGAACGACATGCCGGCCACTGTGATCTCGATGCCATAGATCTCGCCGCAGCGGTACGCGCCCGGGGACAGGGCGTCAAGGTGATCGCAGGTCAATTCGCCGTCGAACGGGACCGCGAGCCCGAGCACGAGCTTGGAGTGCGCGCTCGGCGTGAAGCTGACCGTGAACGGACCGAGCTCGTAACGCTCGTACGGCGTGACGTGGACTCCGAGTTGTGGCGCGCCGTGGAGCGCCATGAGCCGTACGAGCGATGCCGAGCCGTACGCTTTGCATCCCAGCCGCCGCGCGATGATCGGGGCATCGACGGCGTGATCGAAGTGGGTGTGGCCGACGAGGATGCCGACGCAGTTCGCCGGGCTGCCGATGTGACGCGTGACGCGGTCGGGATCGGGGAGCGCCGGACGGCGGGCGAGCACCGCGGACAGTGGCACGCGTGAGACGTACGGATCGACGAGCAGCGTGTGCCCTTCGTAGTCGAACCGATACCCGGAGACCCCGAGCCAGCTCACGCTCAGGCCGGGCGGCAGCGCGAGCGGCCGACGCTCGAGTTCGGCCAGCGCCTGGCGATCGTGCTGCTCCTGGGAACTCTTCGTCGCCGCGAAGCGCGCGAAGTCAGCGAGGTAACGTGCCGGAGCGAACATGGTGCGCGAACCCATTATCCGCCGGTGAAGCTCCTGCTTTCGCTGACACGCGTGTGGCTCCCGGTGGCCGTTGCGCTCGTCGGCGTCGTCGCGATCATCCTCGGCCACGGGCACACGGCGGCCGCCGGCGCCGGCGTCGGTCTCATCATCGTCGGCATCATTATCTGGATGGTCAACTGGATGTTCCGGCTGAGCGTCGAGAGCAATCTCGACCGGGAACGCGAAGAGGCGGCGCGCGAGTATTTCGACGAGCACGGCCGCTGGCCTGACGAGGAGGGATGATCGCGTCGGTGACCGATTGCTTCCGGGTGATGGGCGTCCTCAACGTCACGCCTGACTCGTTCTCCGACGGCGGCCGCTACCTGGAGAACGATGCGGCGGTGGCGCACGGCCTTGAACTGATCGAGGCGGGCGCGGCGATCCTTGACGTCGGCGGAGAGTCGACGCGGCCGGGCGCGGAGCCGGTCGGCGCCGACGAGGAGCGCCGGCGGGTGGTGCCGGTGATCGAGGCGCTCGCCGGACGGGGACCCGGGGTCGAGATCTCGATCGATACCTCGAAGGCGTCAGTTGCGGTGGCGGCTCTCGATGCCGGCGCGACCCTCGTCAACGACGTGACCGCGCTGCGCGGCGATCCCGCGATGGCGGAGCTCGTCGCCGAGCGGGGGGTCGAGTGCTGCCTCATGCACATGCTCGGCGAACCGCGGACGATGCAGGTCGATCCGCACTACGACGATGTCGTCAGCGACGTCAAGGCGTTCCTGGAGCAGCGAATGGCCGCGGCGATCAAGGCGGGCGTGGCCGAGGAACGGATCCTGCTCGACCCCGGGATCGGATTCGGCAAGACGCTCGAGCACAACCTGGAACTGCTGGCGCGGCTCTCGGAGATCGTGGCACTTGGGCGGCCGGTCGTGATCGGGACCTCGCGCAAGTCGTTCCTCGGGCGGCTCACCGGTCGCGAGGATCCGGCCGAGCGGATCCCGGGGACGATCGCCACCAACGTGCTCGCGTACGAGCGCGGCGCCCGCGTGTTCCGAGTCCACGACGTCACACCCGTGCTTGACGCGCTCCGGGTGACGGCTGCTACGGTCAGCGCGCGATGGACGCCGACGACGAATTCGACGACGTAGACGCCGACGACGACGTCGAGGGCGAGGGACATCCCGAACCCGAGGTGACGATCGAGATCACCGGCCTGTCGTTGTTCACGCATGTCGGGGTCACGGCGGCTGAGCGTGAGGTCGGGCAGCGGTTGTTGCTGGACCTGCGGCTCGAGGTGCTCGACTGCGACGCCACCGTCACCGACCGGATCGAGGACACGATCGATTACGGCGAGGTGTGCGATACCGCCAACCTCGTCGCCCAGCAACGCACGTACAAGACGCTCGAGCGGCTGTGTGCCGCGATCGCCGACCGTCTGATCGACCGCTACGGCGCCCGGATCGTGTGGGTCAAGGCCGCCAAGCCGGAGCCGCCGCTGCCGTTCAACGTCAGCGAGGTGTCGGTCGAGGTGTGGCGCGAGTCCGAGGACTGAGGTCACGTGCCGGCGCGCCTGGGGTATCTCGGGCTTGGTTCGAACATCGGCGAGCGCCGGGAGAACCTGGCCGCGGCGGTCCGTGAGCTGCCGACGCACGGCGTGGAGGTGCTCGCGTCCTCGTCGGTGTACGACACCGAGCCGGTGGGGCTGGTCCTCGATCAGCCCGAGTTTCTCAACGCGTGCGTGCGGATCCAGACCGCCCTGGAGCCGCTGCAGCTGCTCGACGCCTGCAAGGAGGTCGAGCGTGTCGTCGGCCGAGCGGGCGGCGGGGTGCGGCATGGGCCGCGGATGATCGACGTCGACGTGCTCCTGCTCGACGGGGTGGAGTTCGCCTCCGAGCGTCTCACGCTGCCGCACCCGGAGGTGCGGCTCGCGGCGGTTCGTGCTCGTGCCGTTGCTCGAGCTGGATCCGGACCTGAGGCTGCCCGGAGGCGGCGGGGGACGGCTGGCCGATGCGCTGGCGGCGCTGGCGTTCGGTCCGAGCAGGAGGTCCGGCGGGCGGGACCGCCGCTCGTCTAAGGGGCGCGCTCGGCGGCGTCGGCGCTCGCGAGTGCGCCGGCGGGGAGGTCGCCGTCGAACATTCCGCCGAACAGTGCGCGGGCCGCTTGGCCACACGGTCGCGGCTCGATCAGCGGACGGACGTCGCCGATCGTCAGCAGCAGTCCGATCGTCGAGAGGATCTGGAGGTCGGCGGCGTTCGGCTGCTCGGCATCGCCGATCGTTCCGGCGGCAATGTAGCCGTCGATCTGGTCCAGCTGGGCGGGGAGCGCGGCGAGGACCCGCGCGGCGACGTTGGCGTCGGTGCGGTTGATGCGTGCCTGAACGTGCGTGATCACGGGTGCGACCGCGCGGACCGCGGGGGCGGGGAGCGGCAGCTTCGAGCGGGTGCTGTAGCTGACCATCGCGGCCGGTTGTGTCATCAGCGCCGCCCAGATGAGCTCGCGCGCGACCGGCTGGAAGACCTCATCCCCCCACCGCTCGGCGTCCTCGACGCGGGCGCGGGCGGCGGCGTCATGGGGGAACAGCGGCGGATCGGGGACGAGCTCGTCAAGCCGGCGCATGATCGCGCGTGAGCCCTGGACCTTTTCCCCGTCGATCTTCAACCCCGGGACGGTGCGCCGGCCGAACAGGATCCGCTGGCCGATCGTGTGCGCCGGCGGCGGCCATTCGAACACGGAATAGTCGAGCCGCTTGAGCGCGAGCGCCTTCTCGACCGCGACGCATGGATGTGAGTTGTGCACGACGTAGAGCTTCAGCCTCATGGCGCGGGGAGGATAATGCGCCGCCATGCTGCTCGTCGTCGACGTCGGAAACACGCAGACCCACTTCGGTGTGTTTCCCCGGGATGGCGATCACATCTCGGAGCACTGGCGGTTCGCCACCGTCCGCGAGTCGACGAGTGACGAACTCGGCGCGGCGCTGTCGAACCTGCTTGGGCTGCGCGGGCTCGGCTTCGAGCAGATCACGGCGTCGATCGTCTCCTCGACCGTGCCGCAGCTGTCCGAGCAATGGACGGCGATGGCCCAGCGCTACCTCGGCCACGAGATGCTCGTCGTCGGCCCGACGATCCGCACCGGGATGCCGATCCGGATCGACAACCCGCGCGAGGTCGGTGCCGACCGGCTCGTCAACGCGGTCGCGGCGTACGACCGGGTCCGCGGCGCGTGCGTCGTCGTCGACTTCGGCACCGCGATCACCTACGACGCCGTGTCGGACGCCGGTGAGTATCTCGGGGGGATCATCAGCCCCGGCGCCGAGATCTCGATCGACGCGCTGTACGAACGGGCGGCGAAGCTCCCCAAGGTCGAGCTCGCCGAACCGCGATCGCTGATCGGCAAATCGACGGTCGACGCGATCCGGAGCGGGATCGTGTTCGGCTTCGCCGGTCAGGTCGAGGGGATCGTTCGTCGGCTGCGAGGGGAACTCGGTGCGACGACGACCGTGATCGCTACGGGGGGGCTCGCCCGGGCGCTCGTGCCGTTCGTGCGGGAGACGATCGACGAGGTCGATGATCTGCTCACGCTGATCGGGCTGCGGTTGATCTGGGAGCGGAACGCTCCGTTGGCGTAGTCGGCGGGGCGGGTGGCGCGGTCGGGCTGCGCGGGTCGGGGGTCGGCGCAGTGCCGGTGCGGTCCGATGCCGGTGCGTGCTGCGGTGCGGTGCCGCGCGCCTGCCGGTCTGGTGCTCCGTGCTGGTCCAAGCCGCCGGTCAGCCGGTGTCGGTTGGCGTTGTCCTGCGCCAGCGGGTGCGGCGGGGTTGCGGCCGATCGGCCGGCGCATTCGACTCTTGGGTGCGCGCGTAAGAAACGCACCAGAGTCCGCAGCGCCAGCCCGATCTGGGCGCTTTTCTTTCGCTCACGCGCAAGAAAGGTGCCTGGATCCTGTCGGCTGAGTGGGGTTTGGCGGTTATTCTCGGCGGCGGTCCGGGTTTGGCGCGTTATTCCCGCACCCGAAACCGGGCCCACGCCCCGCAAACGCCCGGTCCATCACTCCTTCGATGCAAAAAGTCCTGATGCGACGGTGACAAGTAGGGGCGGCTCAGGCCGCCCGGCGCCTACGCCACGTCCGGCACCGCCGCCGGCACGCCGGCACGTCCGGCACCGGCACATCCGGCGTCCGCGCCACCGTCAGCGCCAGGATCAGGAACGCCAGCCGGCGTCTGTCGGCTGCGTCCTCGGCCTTCAACGAGTCATGGATGTCCATCAGCCGCCGGATCGCGGCGAACACCGGCGCGTCGTCGACCTCGTCCGGCACGTCGCAGGCGAGCCGCGCGAGCGCGATCATCTCGGTCCCGGCGTCGAGTCCGCGCATCGAGGCGATCGTGCCGATCAAGAGGAACTCGGCGACCCGGTCAAGGAGGTAATGCGGGGCGCGCTCGCGCTCGCCGACGGCGGGCCCAGCGGGCTGGAGCGGCTCGCCGCGCGCGATGTGCAGCGCCTGGCCGGAGGCGATCAGGCGGAGCTGGTCCGCGCTCAGTCCGGCCTGCAACGCGGTGCGGAGCATGAACGAGGCGCTCATCGCGGTCTGGCCGTAGGGCGCGTCGCTCGCGAACAGGATCTGCCCCGGCGGCACGAGCGAAAAGAGGGTTGACAGATCCGCCGGCATCCACCACGCGGTGTCGAACAGGAGGTTCGGGTGGTCGGGCGCCGCGCGCCAGATCCATGACAGGTCGCAGATCCCCGCGTGGGCGAGGATCAGCCGGGCGTTCGGGAAAGCGCCGGCGAGCTGCACGGCGTGCAGCCCGAGCGCCGGGATCCCGCGTCCGGCGTGGATGAGCACCGGCAGCGTGCGCTCGTCGGCGATCGCGACGAGCTCGCGGACGGTCGGGTGGTCGAGCGTGAAGTTCTCGGCGCGCGGGTGGAACTTGATCCCCCGCGCCCCCGCGTCAAGCGCTCGCCGGGCTTCGGCGACGGCGCCGTCGTCGTTCGGGTTGATCCGGCAGAACGGAACGAGCAGGCCATCGGATCCGGCCGCCGCCTCGATGACCATGTCGTTCGCCGGCTGATAGCCGTCCGGCTCGTGCATCGGGAAGGTGAAGGCGCCGCGCGCCTCGGCGAATCGGAGCACGCGCAGCAGCTGCTCGGCGCTCTGGCTCATGCCGTCCGGGTCGTTCTGCCCGATGTGGGTGTGGACGTCGAATAGTTCGATTCCCGGGATCTGGTCACGCACGATCTGGGTCCACGGGGCGAGCAGGGGGGCGAGGTCCATCCCTCATTCGTACCATGAATCGTGCGATGACTCGCGCACTCACCGACAGTTGGACCCTCGGCGGGGTCCCGATCCCCAATCGCGTGGCGTTGGCGCCGCTCGCCGGAATCGGCAACTGGTTCGTCCGCCTGCAGGCCAAACGGTACGGCGCCGGCCTCGCGGTGTCGGAGATGGTCTCCTCGTTCGCGGTCCACTACCGCAACGAGCGCACGTGCCGGGAACTGCTGCGCATCCACCCGGATGAGCGGGCGGGCGGGCCGGTATCCGTGCAGCTGTTCGGCTCCGATCCGGACGTGATGGCCTCGGCCGCCGAGCAGGTCGCGGCGGCCGGCGCCGACCTGATCGACATCAACATGGGCTGCCCGGTCCCCAAGGTCTGCAAGACCGGCGCCGGGGCGGCGTTGCTGGACGACCCCGACCTGGCGGTGGCGCTCGTCAAGGCCGCACGTCGCGGCAGCGGGCTTCCGGTGACGGTCAAGTTGCGCTCGGGTCTGCGCCCCGGGGACATCCGGGGCGTCGACGTCGCCCGGCGGCTCGTCCACGACGGCGGTGCCGCCGGCCTGTGCCTGCACCCGCGCCACGCGACCCAGCGTCACACGGGCGAGCCCCGTTACGAGCTCGTGCGCGAGCTCGTCGACGAGCTCCCCGTCCCGGTGCTCGTCTCCGGCGGCCTGCACACCGCCGAGAAGGCCCGCGCTGCATTCGAGCAGACCGGCGCGGAGGCAATCCTGCTCGCTCGCGGCTCACTCGGGAACCCGTGGCTGTTCGCCGAACTGCTCGGCCGCTCCGATCGTCCACCCACCGAGCAGGAGATCCTCGACGAGCTCGACTGGGTGATCGAGCGCGCCTGCGAGCACATGGGCCCCGACCGGGCGAGCCGCTACCTGCGCAAGTTCTACCCGTGGTACGTCGAGCGGCTGGCGGGCACGCGCGCGCTCCAGGCCGCCGTGCAGCGGGCCGCGACGATCGACGAGGTCCGCGAGCTGATCGCCGCCGGGACCGCGCCGGTCGCAACGGCTGTCTGACCACGGTAGGGTGCGCCCATCGGGGGTGGCGGCAGTCACCCGCAGTCTGAGGAGAGAGGGACGGGTGCAGTGATCAGGATCGCTTCGCGTGGGCGCGGTCGCGCCGTCGCGCCGTCGTCGTCGTCGTCGTCGCCGCCGTCATCGGGTCGCTGACGGCACTGGCTCCCACCGCCGCGGCAGCGCCGGGCGTGGCTGCCTCGCCGCTGGCGCCGCTCATCACTCCCTCAAGCGGGTTCACCACGAAGATCGCGCCCGGGCTCGCCGCCGGCTTCCGAGTCGGTGCGGCGAGCGTCAGCTTCAGCCCACCGCTGCGCGGGCACGCCCCCGGCGGTGACCTCGCAGACTGCGACCACACCGGCACCTACACCGGTCCGCGCCAGTTCGCCTACGAGGAGCCGTACATCGATGCCAAGCACTCCGGTCACTTCGACGACGGTGACCCGTACAAGGACTGCAACGGCAACGGCCGCTGGGACGGCAACCTGATCGGCGGCGGTTCGGACACACCCCGCTTCTACGATCGCGTCGCCGACAACGTCGGCGCCCGCGCGACCGTGTTCAAGGTCGGCAAGCGGACGATCGCCGTCGAGGTCCTCGACCAGGAGGGGCTGTTCAACGTCTACCAGGACCAGATCCGGGCTCGCGTGCGGGCGGACGGCGTCCGGCTCGGCGGCGTGTTCATCTCGGCCAATCACGACGAATCGGCCCCGGACAGCCTCGGACTCGGCGGCGTTGGCCAGACGACGTCTGGTGTGAACGCGTACTGGACGAAGTACATGGTCGCGCAGAGCGCGCAGGCGATCGAGCGGGCGTACCGATCGTTGCGCCCAGCTCGGATCCGCTACACCGAGGTGCTGGAGCCACGGAACCTGCGCCAGTGCTGGTCCTCCTACCCGTACGTCGACGATCAGCGGATTCCAGTGCTCGAGGCCGTCGACGTCCACAACCGCGCGATCGTGACGCTCGCCAGCGTCAGCCAGCACGTCGAGACGCTCGGCTTCAACGGCGGCACGCCGGCACTTGACGAGCAGACCCGCTGGGTGTCCTCGGACTGGGCCCATTTCTTCCGTGCCTCGCTCGAGCAGCGTCTCGGCGGCGTCGCGATCGAGATGGCGGGATCGGTCGGATCGGTCGAAAGTCCCGAGGTCTACAACCAGCCGATCAGCCGGACGCCGCAGCAGTTTGTCGACGCGAGCCACCCGGCGGGGTGCCGGACGCTGTTCCGGGTCGGCGCCGGCACCGACGCCACCGGGACCGGACACGTCGCGGTCGGCTACTTCGGGGAGACGAAGGCGTTCGGCCAGACCCTCGCAGCGCCGATCATCACCGCGCTCACGTCAGGTGCGTACCACTACTCGGCGTCGAACCGATTGTGGGGTGCCCGGGCGACGATCTGCGTGCCGCTCGGCAACGCGCTGTTCGGCTTGGGCGCCGCGCTCGGCGTGTTCGCGGCGCGGCCCGCCTACAACGCGAACTGCACGAAGGCGAGCCCGATCGCGGCGAACGGCGCCAGCAGCGGTCAGGCGCTGCGCTCGAGCGTCGCCGCGTTCGGAATCGGCGATGGGGAGTTCATCTCGCTGCCCGGCGAGGTGTTCCCGTTCACGTTCTTCCGCGGCTTCCTCGGGCCACAGGACATGCCCGATCCGAGCGCCGCGCTGCCGCCGTGGCTGATCCCCCATATGCACGCGCGGTTCCGCTTCTTCGACGGACTCGCCGAGGACATGGTCGGCTACATCTTCCCCCGCGGCAACGCGGTCGGGATCCCGACGCAGACGAACCTCGATCCCCCCGACCGTGACCGGTTCGGATGCGGGCACTCCGACGATTCCGAGGCCGTCTCGGCCGACACGGCGAATATCGCCGGCCGCGCGCTTGTGCGGGTGCTGGACACGCAGGGCCGGGCCGAGACGATCGTGCACGGGCGCTACGTCCTGCCCGGCGGGGCGCTGTCCCGGGATCCGCTCGGCGGGCCGGTACTCAACTGCACGACCAAGCTGACGTATGCGGCCGCGGGTCATCCCGCCCGCAGCGTTCGCCTCGCGAACGGCCGCCGGGTGACCCCGAACGTCTGGATGTCGCTGAGCGGCCTGCCCCAGCGGGTGCCGGACCGCGACACGCGCGGCTACTTCGACGCCCACGGGCGCAGGGTGTGGCTGGACGTCTTTCAGTGAAACCGCGCGCGGTCGCGATTCTTGCGGCCGCGCTCGCCACCTGGGGAACGGGTAGTGGCCTCCCCAGGAACCGCTTTGAAGGTGTCTATACTCTCGCCGCCCACGCGAACCGGAAGCGTGTTGGTTCCCGCTGCTGAGCGGGTTTTTTCTCGTCCAAAACAGTTTCTGAAAACAGGTCTCACGTAATGCCCAAGGACGTCATCCTCACCCCCGAAGGGCTGGCCAACCTCAAAGGCGAGCTCGAGCACCTCTCGACTATTCGGCGGCGAGAGGTCGCAGCACGCATCAAGGAGGCTCGCGAGTTCGGCGACATCTCCGAGAACGCCGAGTACGACGACGCCAAGAACGAGCAGGCGATGCTCGAGGCGCGGATCGCCCTGCTGGAGGAGAAGCTCCGTTCCGCGACGGTGATCGACCAGTCCGAACTGGGCACCGATGTCGTGCACGTCGGCTCGGTCGTCCACGTCAAGGACGAGGGCGGCAAGTCGACGAAGTACACGATCGTCGGCTCAGCCGAGGCGAACCCCGCCGAGCTGCGGCTCTCTAACGAATCGCCGGTCGGCAAGGCGCTGCTCGGCCACAAACGCGGCGAGGAAGTCGTGTTCGCGACGCCCAAGGGCGAGCGCAAGCTGAAGATCACGAAGATCGACGTCACGAAGTAGGACGCGCAGACCCGTGTCTGCTGGTGAGGAGCCGGCCGACGTCTTTGCGGCGCGGCGGCAGAAGCTTGACTCGCTGCGGGCGGCCGGCGTTGAGCCGTTCCCGCACGACTACGACGGCGTCGAGCCGATCGCGGCGGTCCGCGCCGCTCACGAGGGCCTGAGCGCGGGCGACGAGACCGACGTCGCGCATCGCGTCGCCGGTCGCCTGGCCGCCCGCCGCGGCCAGGGCAAGATGGCGTTCCTCGACCTTGTCGACCGCTCCGGCCGGATCCAGCTCCAGGCGCGCGTCGACGAACTGGGGCCCGAGGGGATGGAGCGCCTGCTCTCGCTCGATCTCGGGGACCTCATCGGTGTCGATGGCACGGCGTTCGTGTCCCGGCGCGGCGAGCTGACGCTCCGGGTTACCGCGTATGAGCTGCTCGCCAAGTCGCTGCGCCCGCCGCCGGAGAAGCACCACGGCCTCACCGATGTCGAGACCCGGTTTCGCCACCGCGAGCTCGATTTGATCGCCAACGAGGACACGCGCGAGCTGTTCATCACGCGTGCGCGCGTGGTCTCGGCCGTCCGGCGCTTCCTCGACCGCGAGGGTTTCGTCGAGGTCGAAACCCCGGTTTTGCAGCCTCTTTACGGCGGCGCCGCGGCCCGCCCGTTCACCACCCATCACCACGCGCTCGACCGCGAGCTGTATCTGCGGATCGCCACCGAGCTCTACCTCAAGCGGCTGATCGTCGGCGGGCTCGAGCGGGTGTACGAGCTCGGCAAGGATTTCCGCAACGAGGGCCTCTCGCACAAGCACAACCCGGAATTCACGATGCTCGAGTGGTACGAGGCGTACGCGGATTACGAGGACATCGCGGCCCGCTGCGAGCAGCTTGTGGCGTTCGTCGCCACGGAGGTCGGCTACAACGGCGACGTCGACTTCACGCCGCCATGGCGTCGCGAGACGCTCGCGGGCGCGATCCTCGACCGGACCGGCGTCGACATCCTGCGCTTCCGCGAGCGCGATGCCCTGGCGGCGGAGATGGAGTCCCACGGCCTCGTTGCGCCGCCCGACGACACGTGGCCGCAGCTCGTCGATGAGCTGCTCTCAAAGCACGTCGAGCCGACCCTGGTCGAGCCGACGTTCCTGATCGATTACCCGGTCGAGCTCTCACCGTTTGCCAAGCGCCACCGATCCGATCCGACCCTCGTCGAGCGCTTTGAGGCCTACGTCGGCGGGATGGAGATCGCCAACGCGTTCACCGAGCTCAACGATCCCGACGAACAGCGTCGCCGCTTCGAGGAGCAGCAGGCGCTCGCCGGCGCCGGCGACGAGGAGGCCCAGCCCTACGACGAGTCCTTCATTCAGGCGCTCGAGTACGGGATGCCGCCCACCGGGGGGATCGGGATCGGGATCGATCGGCTGGTGATGACCTTGACGGGGCGGCATTCGATCCGCGAGGTCGTGCTGTTCCCGGCAATGCGCGACTAGTGGGCGCCGGGGGTGCATGCACCCCCGGCCGGCGGGCGCATGCGCCCGCCGTGGGGTCACACGACGGCGATGCGACCGGCACCGCCGCCGGTGATTGGCGTATCGCCGACGGACACCGGTGAGGCGAGAGTCGATCTACCGCCACCCCCCGGCGGTGAATTGGCGTTCATCACCGCCCCCGGCGGCCCGGCGGCGAAGCCTGGCGTTTGACCGCCACCCCCCGGCGGTGAATTGGCTTTCATCGCCTGGCGCAGGGCAGATCCGGCCCGATCGCCCCCGGGACGGCCGATCCTGCACGCTCCTTCGCTGCGCCGTTTCGTCGGCCTGAGTCGCTCCGGACTCGGCACCGATGGATCAAACATCGCGCCCTCGCAGGAGATCCTGAGTCGGGTCGCCCGGCCGGCCGTCTATGGCCATATGAACAGGCCGTGAACGGTCGCATGCTCCGGAGAAACAGTCCCACAAGATGGTCGAGAGTGGCTGGTAGACTGAGCCATGGCCCGCAACGAGACCGTTCCAACTCACAGATCGCGCTGCATGGCCGACTAATGTGGGTTGAACGGGATCACGGCGTCCCCGAAAGCCGCCGAGCAGGACCGTAAGCCCTTGGCAGACAGGGACTGAATCCAGGACAAATCCGCGATCGACTAGCCCGAGTACCCGCCCGAAAGAGAAGTTCGAGACACATCATGTTCGAGCGATTTACAGAGCGAGCCCGCCAGGTCGTGGTTCTGGCGCAGGAAGAGGCGCGAACGCTCAAGCACAACTACATCGGCACCGAGCACATCCTGCTCGGCCTGCTTCGCGAAGAAGAGGGTCTGGCAGCGCGTGTCCTCGAGTCCCTTGACATCACGGTCGAGCGCGTACGCGCGCAGGTCGTGCGCATCGTCGGCTCCGGCGAGGAGGTCACCTCCGGCCAGATTCCGTTTACTCCGCGCGCGAAGAAGGTCCTTGAGTTGGCGCTCCGGGAGGCGCTCAGCCTGGGCCACAACTACATCGGTACCGAGCACATCCTGCTCGGCCTCGTGCGCGAGAACGAGGGTGTGGCGGCGAGGATCCTGCTCGACTTCGACGCCGACTCCGAGAAGATTCGTAACGAGGTGATCCGGATGCTGTCCGGTCCCGGCAGCCGCCAGCGCGGTGCCGGTGGCGCGGCCGGCGCCGGCCAGGCCGGCGCGAGCACCGAGGGCGGCAAGAAGTCCTCGAAGCTGCTCGACCAGTTCGGCCGCAACCTGACCAAGCTCGCCGCCGAGGGCAAGCTTGACCCGGTCGTCGGTCGCGAGACCGAGATCGAGCGGATCATGCAGATCCTCAGCCGACGCACGAAGAACAACCCCGTGCTCGTCGGCGAGCCCGGCGTCGGCAAGACTGCCGTGGTCGAAGGTCTCGCCCAGCGGATCACCAACGCCGACGTGCCCGAGCTGCTCAAGGGCAAGCAGATCTACACGCTGGATCTCGCGGCCCTCGTCGCCGGCTCGAAGTACCGAGGGGAATTTGAGGAGCGCCTGAAGAAGGTGATGAAGGAGATCACCCAGCGCGGCGACATCATCCTGTTCATCGACGAGCTCCACAACCTCGTCGGCGCGGGTGCCGCCGAGGGCGCGATCGACGCCGCCTCGATCCTCAAGCCGGCACTCGCCCGTGGCGAGCTGCAGACGATCGGCGCGACGACGCTCGAGGAGTACCGCAAATACCTGGAGCGGGACTCCGCGCTGGAGCGCCGCTTCCAGAAGATCACCGTCGACCAGCCGACCACGGACGAGACGGTCCAGATCCTCAAGGGATTGCGCGACCGCTATGAGCAGCACCACAAGGTCAACATCACCGATGAGGCCCTGGTCGCGGCTGCCGACCTCGCCGACCGTTACATCTCCGACCGGTTCCTGCCGGACAAGGCGATCGACCTGATCGACGAGGCCGCGTCGCGGATGCGGATCAAGTCGATGACCTCGCCGCCCGTCTACCGCGAGCTCGAGGACGAGATCGAGGAGACCCGGCGGGCGAAGGAAGAGGCGATCGAGTCTCAGGAGTTCGAGAAGGCAGCCAACCTCCGCGATCAGGAGCGGCGGCTCACGCAGAAGAAGCGCGAGCTGGCCGACCAGTGGGAGGCCGGCGAGTCGACCGAGCGCCCGTCGATTGGCGAGGAGGAAATCGCCGACATCGTCTCGATGTGGACCGGCATCCCGGTGTTCAAGCTGACCGAGGCCGAGACGGCCAAGCTGATGCGCATGGAGGAAGAGCTCCACAAGCGCGTCATCGGCCAGCACCCCGCGATCGAGGTCGTCTCCAAGGCGATCCGCCGCTCGCGCGCCGGGCTCAAGGACCCCAAGCGCCCGACCGGCTCGTTCATCTTCCTCGGCCCCTCCGGGGTCGGGAAGACGGAGCTTGCCCGGACGCTCGCCGAGTTCCTGTTCGGCGACGAGGACACGATGATCCGCATCGACATGTCCGAGTACATGGAGAAGCATGCGGTGTCGCGCCTCGTCGGGTCGCCTCCTGGCTACATCGGCTATGACGAGGGCGGTCAGCTCACCGAGGCGGTGCGGCGCAAGCCGTACAGCGTGCTGCTGCTCGACGAGATCGAGAAGGCCCACCCGGACGTGTTCAACATCCTCCTCCAGATCCTGGAGGACGGCCGGTTGACCGACGCCCAGGGGCGGACCGTCGATTTCCGTCACTGCATCGTGATCATGACCTCGAACATCGGGGCGTCGGAGATCGCGCGGAACACTCCGCTCGGGTTCGCCGTCTCCGAGGACGAGACCGGCATCACATACGACGACATGAAGACCCGGATCATGGGCGAGCTCAAGAAGGTCTTCCGGCCTGAGTTCCTCAACCGGATCGACGATGTGATCGTCTTCCACAAGCTCGCGAAGGACGAGATCAAGGAGATCGTCGAGCTGCTGCTCCGGCGGATCCGTCAGTCGATGGCCGAGCGCGAGCTCCAGCTCGAGCTCTCCGATGAGGCGCGCGACATGCTCGTCGAGAAGGGCTGGGACCCCGCCATGGGCGCCCGTCCGCTCCGGCGTGCGATCCAGCGCTACATCGAGGATCCGCTCGCCGACTTCGTCCTGCGCTCGCAGGTCCCGTCCGGCTCGACCGTGATGGTCTCCAAGCCGGCCGAGGAGGACGAGTCGAGCGACGAGGTCAAGCTCACGGTGATCGAGCCGGCGCCAAAGCCGACGCCGGTCGGCGTCGGGGCATCGGACGGCGGCGAGGAGCCGGCCGAGCCGACGCCTGAGACGGACGCCCCGGCCGAGGACGAGTAGTCCCCGTCCCGCGCCGCATCGGGCGAACCGAGGCACTGAGCAGATCTCTCCGGTTGACGGTTGCGGCGGTCGTGTTGGCGGCCGCCGCAGTCGTAGCTGTGCTGCTCGCGCAGGGCGGCGGGCCGCGGTCGACCCGAACGGCGGCCGGCGTCACGCCGGTCGCGAACGGTCCGGTTCAGTTCCATCCCCGGATCGCGCTTGGGCAGTGGGTTTCCGGACCGCTCCCGGGGGCCGGCACGGTGGTCTCCCTCGACCTGTCGCTGGATCCGGGCGCCCGCGTCGCGGCCGGTTTCGGAGACGGCGGGCCGCGGATCACGTTCGGCCGCTCGGCCACTGGGGCGTGGTCCTACACCGCGCGTGGGAGCACGCACGCCCTTCCGCCCGAGCCCGGGTGGAACGACGGCACCGCTCGGCATCTCGAGGCGACGCTTGGGCCACAGGGCCGGATCGCCGTTGACGGCCGCCCGCTCAACTGGAGCGCAACGAGCCCACCCGGCGGTCGCCTCTCCCTACGCGCCCTCCAGGGATCGGGCGAGGCGCAGGCGGTCCTCATCAGCTCCGGAGCGGACCGGGCCGCGCTGCTGCTGCACCGCCTGGCGGAGCTCCACGCGCGGCTCGTGCCCGGCGCCCGGCTGATCGGCGTCGACCGCGCAGGTCGGCTGCACCTGGGGAGCAACTGGACCTCCGGCTTCTGGCCCGGCGCGCTCTGGCGGGCGGCGGCGTTGTATCCGCGCGGGGGGATGTTCGCCCGGTGGGCGCTCGCCGCCACCGTGGCCCATTTCGGGCTCGAGCGCTCGCCGACGCACGATCAGGGCTTCATGTACGGCCAATCGTCGCTTGCCGCGTGGCGGGCTCTGTGCCGGTCCCGCGATCCCGCGCAGCGTCCCGCCGTGTGCCCCGCGCTCGAGCACAGCGTGCTGACGGCGGCCGACACGCTCGTCGCCCTCGCGAAGACGAACCCCGGCGCGGGCACGATCCCGACGAACGCGACGAGCCGCGACGGCGAAACGATCATCGACAGCATGATGAATCTGGGGATCCTCACGTGGGCGGCGCGCGCCACCCACCGGCGCGCGTACGCACGGCTCGCTGCCCATCAGGCGCACGTCATCGGCTCGCTGCTCGTGCGCCCGGACGGGTCGACCTACCAGGCCGTGCACTTCGACCGCGACACCGGGAGCATCGTGTTCATCGGGACCCACCAGGGCCTCTCCGACACGAGCACCTGGGCCCGCGGTGAGGGGTGGGGGCTGTACGGATTCGCGCAGACGGCGATCGACCTCCACGACCGCTCGCTGCTCGCGATCGCCCAGCGGATCGCGCAGTACGTCGCGCAGCACCTCCCCGACGGTGGCGTTCCCCGGTGGGACTACAGCGCCGGGGCGGACGCACAGCCCGACGTGTCCGCCGGGACGATCACGGCGGCGGGCATGTTCCGCCTCGCGCTCGCCTGCCGGCGCTTGTCCGGCGTCTGCTCAGACGCGGGGCAGTGGGTCTCGCTCGGGCGGACGATGCTCGCCGCGTCGCTGGCGCATGCCTCCTCACGCCCTCCACTCGGCTACCTCGGCTCGCAGGTGCTCGACGCGCGCCACCACGGCTGCTGGTGCAACGGCACCGAGCTGATCTTCGGCGTGACCTATGCGCTCGAGGCGCTCGAACTCGAAAAGACCGCCAGTTCGTGACGACATCGTGACGGCGCGTGCCGTCTCTGTGCCGGTTTCACTGGCCGGACGCGATGACGTCTGGTCGCGCCCGTAGCCTCGTGGTATGGCCCGCTCGACCACCGTCCACGTCTGCTCGGCGTGCGGCCACGAGACGCCGCGCTGGGCGGGACAGTGTCCCGGCTGTGGCGAGTGGAACACGCTCGTCGAGGAGGTCCGTCAGGCGACCTCACGCGGGTCGGGGGGACGCGGGTCGCGCGGGTCAGCCGCGGCCCGGGCGGGGGCTGTCCGTCCCGTCACCCTCGGCGACGTCATGGCCGAGGAACAGCAGCGCCTGCGGACCGGCATCGGCGAGTTGGACAACGTGCTCGGCGGCGGGATCGTGCCCGGTTCGCTCGTCCTCATCGGAGGCGCGCCCGGCATCGGCAAGTCGACGCTGACGACGATGGCGCTCGCCAACCTCGTCGCTGCGGGCCGGCGGACGCTGTACGTCTCCGCCGAGGAATCGGCGGCGCAGATCCGGATGCGCGCCGAGCGGCTGAGCGGCGGCGCCGCCTTGCAGATCCCCGTGATCGCCGAAACCGACCTGCAGACCGTGCTCGCGACGCTCGAGACCGAACGCCCCGAGGTGTGCGTGATCGACTCCGTCCAGACACTGTCCTCGACCGAGCTGACGAGCGCGCCCGGCTCCGTCGGACAGGTCCGGGAGGTCGCCGGCGAGATCATGCGCGTCGCCAAGGCGCTGAGGATCGCGGTGCTGCTCGTCGGCCACGTCACCAAGGAGGGCGCGCTCGCGGGACCGCGCGTGCTCGAGCATCTCGTCGACTGCGTGCTGCAGTTCGAGGGTGAGCGCGAGCGGACGTACCGGACGGTCCGCGCGATCAAGAACCGGTTCGGCTCCACCAACGAGGCGGGTGTCTTTGAGATGCATGACCACGGCCTCGTCGAGGTGCTCGACGCCTCGGCGCGGTTCGTCGGCGAGGCGACGCGCGCCGCGGGCTCGGTCGTGCTGTGCGCGATGGAGGGCTCGCGTCCGCTGCTCGTCGAGGTCCAGGCGCTCGTGTCGGCCTCCGAGCTCGTGCCTCCCCGTCGCGTCGTCTCCGGGCTTGACCGCAATCGGGTCGCGCTCGTGCTCGCCGTCCTCGGCCGCCACGGCGGGATCGGGCTCGGCGCCGCCGACGTGTTCATCAACGTCGTCGGGGGGGTCCGCGTCGACGAGCCTGGCGCCGACCTCGCGGTCGCGCTCGCCGTCGCCAGCGCTGCGCGCCGCGTCGCGCTCATCGCGGCCGGCGGCGCCACCGCGGCCGGCGCGGCGGCCGGCGCTCCGGATCAACCGCTCGCCTGCTTCGGCGAGCTCGGGCTCACCGGTGAGTTGCGGACCGTCGCCCACGCCGATCGTCGGCTCGCCGAGGCGGAGAAGTTCGGTCTGACGACCGTCCTGCACCCGGATTCCCACCGGACGCTCCGCGCCGCGCTGTCCGCGGCGCTCGGTCGCGGCGAGCGGTCCGTGACCCGCGCGGCGGCCTGACGCGCGCCGACGAGTGGGCCGGTGCCGGGCGTCGGCCGGGCGTCGGCTGGCTGCCGGCCCTGGCACTCCGGCGATAATCGGATCATCGTGGTGGACCGTGCCGGCGTGAGTCAGGCAATCGAGGTGCGCTGTGCGCGGCACCGCATCGTGGTCACGGGCGCGGTTCAGGGGGTCGGCATGCGGCCGTTCGTGCACCGCCTCGCCGAGGCACTCGGCCTCGCGGGGTTCGTCGCCAACGACGGCGTCGGTGCGGTGATCGAGGTCGAGGGTCCGGATCCGGCGATCGCCGAGTTCGAGCGCCGGCTGGTGGCCGAGGCCCCGCCGCTCGCGCGGATTGCCGCCGTGCGCAGCGATCCAATCGCCGATGACCGGAGAGCCGGCGTTCCGGATCGCGGCGTCTGGTGCGACGACCGAGGGGCGGACGATGATCCCGCCGGATACCGCCACCTGCGACGCGTGCCTGGCGGAGATCCGCGACCCCGCCGATCGTCGCTACCGACACCCGTTCGCCAACTGCACGGACTGCGGGCCGCGCTTCACGATCATCCGCGATCTGCCCTACGACCGGCCGATGACGACGATGGCGCGCTTTGCGCTGTGCCCGGACTGTGCCGCCGAGTACGGCGATCCGCGGGACCGCCGCTACCACGCGCAGCCGATTTCGTGCCCCCGCTGTGGTCCGCAGCTGACCTTCGTCCGCGGTGAGGACTCCGTGTCCGGGACCGACGCGGCGATCGCCGCCGTCCAGGCCGCCTGGGCGGCGGGCGAGATCGTCGCGGTCAAGGGCATCGGCGGCTATCACCTGACCTGCGATGCGGCCGACGACGACGCGGTCGCCCGCCTGCGGACGCGAAAGGGTCGCGTCGGGAAGCCGTTCGCGGTCATGGTCCGCGACGTGGCCGACGCGGAGGCGCTCGTGACCCTCGGCGTCGACGAGCGGCGCGCGCTGCGCTTGGCCTCCCGGCCGATTGTGCTGGCCGTGCGGCGGCCGGACGCGCCCGTCTCGGCCGCCGTCGCCCCAGGCAATCCGGACCTCGGGATCATGCTCGCCTATTCCGGGATCCACGAGCTCCTGCTCACCCCGGTGCCGGGTGCCCGGTTGGAGCCGCCGCGGGCGATCGTCGCCACCTCCGGCAACCGCGCGAACGAGCCGATCTGCACCGACGACGCGGACGCCCGAGCGCGACTCGGAGACCTCGCCGACGCGTTCCTCACCCACGATCGCGAGATCCACGTCGCGTGCGACGACTCGGTGGTCCGGATCTCCGCGGGTGGCGAGCAGCCGGTCCGGCGCTCGCGCGGGTACGCGCCGCTGCCGGTGGCGCTTGCAGCCAGCGTGCCACCGACGCTCGCCGTCGGCGGCGAGCTGAAGAGCACGTTCTGCCTCGCCGCCGGTGAGCATGCCTGGATGAGCCAGCACATCGGCGATCTCGAGAATCTCGAGACGCTCGAGGCGCTCGAGGCGAGCGTCACCGCGTTTCAGACGATGTATCGCATCGTCCCCGAGATCGTCGCCGTCGACGCCCATCCGGGGTACCTGTCCCGCCGGTGGGCGCATGATCGGTTTGCCGACCGTGCCGCGATCGTCGAGGTCCAGCACCACCACGCGCACGTCGCCGCGCTGATGGCCGAGCACGGGCGTGATCCCGGGACGCCGCTGATCGGGATCGCGTTCGACGGCACCGGCTACGGGGCGGCGGATGACGGCGGCCCGGCGATCTGGGGCGGCGAGGTGCTCATCGCCGATTACGCCGGCTTCAAGCGGGCGGGTCACCTGGCTGAGCTCCCGCTGCCCGGCGGCGATGCCGCGGTACGCAACCCATGGCGCGTCGCGGTCGCGTTTGTCGCGGCGTGCGGCCTCGAGCTCGACGCGACCAGTCCGCCGGTCCGGCATGGCGGCCTGCGCGGTCGCTCCATCGTCGAGCAGCAGGTTCGCAGCGGCGTCGGCGTCGTGCCGACGACGAGCATGGGACGGCTGTTTGACGCGGTCGCCTCGCTGCTGGACGTCTGCCACGAGGTGACCTACGAAGCGCAGGCGGCAATTGAGCTGGAGGCGGTCGCCCGCGCGGCGTCGTCTCCGTGGGCGTTGTCCTTTGAGGTCCGCGACGATGGCGTGATCGACCCGGCGCCGGTGCTCGGAGAGCTGCTCGCGGCGCGGGGGCGCGGCGTCGCGCCGTCGGCCCTGGCGCTGGGGTTTCACGAGGCGATCGCCGACGCGGCCGCTCGCTGCGCGGCGCGCGCGTCTCGAACCGTCGGCGTGCGGACGGTCGGACTCTGCGGCGGCGTGTTTCAGAACGGGTTGCTCAGCCGTCTGTGCCGGGAGCGACTCTCGTCGCGGGGGCTCTCGGTGCTCGAGCACCGCGTCGTGCCCCCCAACGACGGCGGCCTGGCCCTCGGTCAGGCGATGGTGGCGGCGCATCGGCGGGACAACGAGGGACGGAGGTGGAGCGCATGTGCCTAGGCATTCCCGGGCGGGTCGAATCGGTGCGTGACGAGTACGGCACCCGGATGGCGACCGTCGACTTCGGCGGCGTCACGAAGTCCGTGTGCCTCGCCTATGTGCCCGAGGTCGCGGTCGGCGACTACACGATCGTCCACGCCGGTTTCGCGATCACGCAGCTCGACGAGGCCTCGGCGCTGGACACGCTGAAGATGATGGGTGAGCTCGGCATGCTCGAGGAGGAGCTCGGATGAAGTACCTCGACGAGTTCCGCGACCCCGAACTGGCCGGGCGTCTGCTCACCGAGATCCGCGCGGCGATCACGGGTGAGTGGGCGATCATGGAAGTCTGCGGCGGTCAGACGCACTCGATCATTCGCAATGGCATCGACCAGCTGTTGCCGGACGGGATCGAGCTGATCCACGGCCCGGGTTGCCCGGTGTGCGTGACCCCGATCGAGATGATCGATCGGGCGCTCGCCATCGCGGCCCGGGCCGGCGTCATCTTCTGCTCGTTTGGCGACATGCTCCGGGTCCCCGGCAGCACCGGCGACCTGTTCTCGGTCAAGGCGCGCGGCGGTGATGTCCGCGTGGTCTATTCACCGCTCGATGCGGTCACGATCGCCGCCGAGCATCCCGACCGCGAGGTCGTGTTCTTTGCCGTCGGTTTTGAGACGACGGCGCCGGCCAACGCGATGGCCGTCCATCAGGCCCGCGAGCGCGGCCTGCGCAACTTCTCGATGCTCGTCAGCCACGTGCTCGTGCCGCCGGCGATGGAGGCGATCATGAGCTCGCCGACGTGCCGCGTCAACGGCTTCCTCGCCGCGGGCCACGTCTGCACGGTGATGGGCTCGTGGCAATACCAGCCGCTCGTCGAGCGCTACCACGTGCCGATCGTGATCACCGGGTTTGAGCCGCTCGACGTGCTCGAGGGGATCCGCCGCTGTGTCATCCAGCTCGAGTCCGGCCGCGCCGAGGTGGAGAACGCCTACCCGCGAGCCGTCCGTCCGGAGGGCAACCTGCCCGCCCAGGAGATGCTCGATCAGGTCTTCGACACCGACGATCGGCAGTGGCGCGGGATCGGGATGATCCCGGAGAGCGGGTGGAACCTGTCGGACGCCTACGCCGAGTTCGACGCCAGCCGCCGCTTCGACCTCGCCGAGCTGTCGGTCGCCGAGCCGTCCCGCTGCCGGGCGGGCGAGGTGCTCCAAGGTCTGATCAAGCCGAGCGAATGCGAGTGCTTCGGGGCGCAGTGCACGCCCCGCAGCCCGCTCGGGGCGCCGATGGTCTCCAGCGAGGGTGCCTGCGCCGCCTACTACCAGTACCGGCGGCTCGCCGCCCCGACGGCCACGCGCCATGAGTGACGGCACCGCGACCCAGCTCGACGGCTGGACGTGCCCCGCTCCGCTCCGGGATCACGACCGCGTCGTCATCGGCCACGGCGGTGGCGGCACGCTGTCGGCCGAGCTGATCGAGCACCTGATCCTCCCGGCGTTCGGCGAGGCGGCGCGCAACGCGCGGCCGACTGACGCCGCGGTGCTGTCGCTGGGGGACGCGGCCCGGATCGCGTTCACGACGGACACGTTCGTCGTGCGGCCGCTGTTCTTCCCTGGGGGCAACATCGGCGATCTGGCGATCAACGGGACGGTCAACGATCTCGCGATGCAGGGAGCCCGTCCGCTCGCCCTGTCAACGGCGTTCGTGCTCGAGGAGGGACTCGAGCTGTCGGTGCTCGAGCAGATTGCGGCGGCGATGGGTGCGGCCGCGACCTCCGCCGGCGTCGAGCTCGTCACGGGCGATACGAAGGTCGTCGAGGCCGGCCACGGGGACGGGGTGTACGTGACGACGACCGGGGTCGGGGTCATCGACGACGGAATCGAGCTCTCACCGGAGCGGGCGACGCCCGGCGACACGGTCATCGTCAGCGGTCCCATCGGGATGCACGGCGTGGCGGTTCTCAGCGTGCGCGACGGCCTCGAGTTCGGCACCGAACTGCGCTCCGACACGGCGCCCCTCGCCGATCTCGTGCAGACGGTCTTGCGGGCGGTGCGAGCGCCCGCGGACGTGCACGTGCTGCGCGATCCGACCCGCGGCGGCCTCGGCGCGACCGTGTGCGAGATCGCGGCGGCGGCGCGCGTCGGGATCGCGCTGGACGAGCCGACAATCCCCGTCCCGCCTGAAGTCGAGGCGGCGTGCGGGTTCCTCGGGCTTGACCCGATCCAGGTCGCCAACGAGGGGCGCCTGGTGGCCGTCGTCGCCCGGGACGCGGCGGATGCGGCGCTCGTGGCGATGCGCGGGCATCCGGCGGGCGCGGGTGCGACCGTCATCGGGAGCGTCACAGCCGAGCATCCGGGCGTCGTCACGATCCGCACCGCGCTCGGGGCGAACCGCATCATCGACCGTCCGCTCGGCGAACAGTTGCCGCGGATCTGTTAGCGGCTCGTGGCTGCCCGGCGATGCACGAACTATCGATCTGCCACGCGATCTCGGATATCGCTCAGCGGCGCGCCACCGGACGACGCGTGAGCCGCGTCTGCATCGACGTCGGCGGGCTGCGACAGGTCGTGCCGGGGACGCTCTCGTACTGCTGGCCGATCGTCGTCGACGGCACCCCGCTGGAGGGCTCGGTGCTTGACATCAACGAGATCCCCCCGACGCTCGAGTGCGCCGCTTGTGGCCACCGCACCGTGCTCGAGCACCCGGTCTTCCGCTGCGCCGGCTGTGCCGGCTCCGATGTGACGATCGCCGCGGGCAACGAACTGACCATCACCTCGCTCGAACTCCAGGAGGCCTGACGTGGGGCGTTTTCACCGACATGCCGACGGCACCGTCCACATCCATGCCCACGACCACGACGGCCACACGCACGATCCGGGCGGTCACGACCACCGCGACGTCGGCGATCACACCGGGTACGAGACCGGGGGGCTGCGGGTCGAGGTGCTCGAGCAGATTCTCGGCGAGAACGATCGGACGGCGGACGCGAATCGCACCGACTTCGCCGCCCATGCGATCCGGGCGGTCAACGTGATGTCCTCCCCGGGGGCCGGTAAGACGACGCTCCTGGTGGCCGCGCTCCGGCGGCTCGGCGGCGCCGCGCGGATTGGGATCCTGGAGGGCGACATCGAAACCCCACTTGACGCTCAGCGCCTCGAGCAGCTCGGCGTCCCGGTCGCGCTCGTCAACACCGCGAACGGGTTCGGCGGGGAGTGCCACCTCGATGCGACGATGGTGCGCTCGGTCCTGCACCGGCTGCCGCTCGCCGAGCTCGACGTCGTCGTGATCGAGAACGTCGGGAACCTCGTCTGCCCGGCGGAGTTCGACGTCGGAGAGAGCGCGCGGGCGCTCGTCTATTCCGTCACCGAGGGCGAGGACAAGCCGCTGAAGTACCCCGTGATGTTTCGCGCCGCCGATCTCGTCGTCATCAACAAGATCGATCTCCTGCCGCACCTCGACTTCGATCTTGACGCGTTCCGCCGCAACCTGGACGCGGTCAACCCGGGCGTGGCGACGATCGAGACCTCGGCCCGAACCGGACATGGGGTGGCCGCGTTTGGCGACTGGCTGACCGCCCACCCATGACGCAACGCAAACCCTCAGGAATTCGCTGGGAGAGCTGGATCGATCGCCAGGTCCGTGAGGCGACCGAGCGCGGCGAGTTCAAGGACCTCCCCGGCACCGGGAAGCCGATCCCGGATCTCGACAAGCCCCACGATGAGATGTGGTGGGTCAAGCGCAAACTGCGCGACGAGGGGCTGAGCTATCTCCCGCCATCACTCGCGTTGCGCAAGGAGGTGAGCGAGGCGCGCACGGCGGCCCTGCGGGCGTCGTCTGAGGCCGGGGCGCGGCGGATCATCGAAGACATCAACGAGACGATCCGCGAGGCCAACCGCACCGGGATCCGCGGGCCGTCGCTGATGCTCGTGCCCTTCGACGTCGATCGCATTCTTGAGGAGTGGCGCGGTCAGCACTCGTCGTGAGCCGGGCTGGTTCGCAAGCTTCCTGACAGCGATCGCGCCCATGGGGCGGCCGATGGGCAAGGCCCGGTAGAATCAGGCTTCATGGCCTCGCGATCCGGGGAAGAGCTCAAAGACGAGCTCGAGTCTCGACAGGAGTCCCGGATGGTGAGGGCGCTCGAGATGGTCGCGCCGGGAACGGCGCTCCGCGAGGGGATCGACAACATCTTGCACGCCCGCACCGGTGGTCTCATCGCGATCGGGGATGCCGAGGAGCTGGCGTTCCTGTTCTCCGGTGGGATCAAGGTCGATCTCGATTACACGCCGGCGTTTCTGTACCAACTCGCGAAGATGGACGGCGCGATCGTGCTCAACGCGAACGCGACGAAGATCGTGCACGCGAACGTCCAGCTGACGCCGGACCCGACGATCCTCACGCTCGAGACCGGTACCCGCCACCGCACGGCCGAGCGCGTGTCCAAGCAGACCGACGCGCTCGTCGTCGCGGTGTCCGAGCGCCGCGAGGTCGTCTCGCTGTACGTCGACGGCGTCAAGTACATCCTTGAGGAGATCCCGGTCGTCCTCGCCAAGGCCAATCAAGCGCTCGCGACGCTCGACAAGTACCGCAGCCGGCTTGACCAGGTATCGACCCGTCTGACCGCACTCGAGTTCGAGGGCGGCGCGACCCTCCACGACGTGCTCACGGTGCTACAGCGCGCCGAACTCGTCACGAGGATGGCCGTCGAGATTGAGCGCTACATTGTCGAGCTAGGAACAGAGGGGCGCTTGATCGAGATGCAGCTGGACGAGACGATGGTCGGAGTCTCGGCCGACAAGGCCGCGCTCGTGCACGACTATCTCGTGGAGGAATCCGACGAGACGTTCGCCGCGGCATTCGACCAGCTCGTCCGCCTTCCGCACCAAGACCTTCTCGACTTTGGTCGACTCGCCGAGCTGCTCGGCCATGACCGCAAGCTGAACACCCTCGACTATCCCGTATCTCCACGCGGAATCCGTATTTTGGGGCGCATACCACGGCTGCCCAAGCTTGTCGTGCAACGGATCGTGGGGGAGTTCGGGGGACTTGAGGAGTTGCTCGCCGCTACAGACGGCGAGCTGGAGACCGTCGACGGAGTCGGCGAGATCCGGGCGAAGGACATCCGCGAGGGCCTTCGCCGTCAGCAGGAGATCAACCTCGTTGATCGCTACCTGCAAACGTAGTCATTGCGTGCGGGTCCCTCGCCCCGCCCGGCCAGGAAAGAGGAGGACACCATCACAGAGCTAATGGAAGAGCACCTGGACGAGGATCTCGATCCCGCCGAGCCGCTCCCGCATATCGAGTTCGAGATTGGCGACAACGTCGTCTACCCGCATCACGGGGCAGGCAAGGTCATCCGCAAGGAGGTCAAGGACATCCTTGGGGAGAAGCGCGAATACCTCACGATCAAGATCCTGCACAACGACATGACCGTCATGGTTCCGAGTGAGAACGCGGCGCTTGCGGGCTTGCGCCGAGTCATCGATGAGGAGACGGTCAAAAAGGTGCTCGCCGTGCTTCAGGACGAATGCTCGGAGATGCCCAAGAACTGGAACCGGCGGTTCAAGCACAACCGCGACAAGATCAAGACCGGCGATATCTACGAGCTGGCCGAGGTCGTGCGGAACCTGGCGATTCGCGAGGCCGAGAAGGGGCTCTCGACCGGCGAAAAGCAGATGTTCACGCGCGCGAAGAAGATTCTCGCGTCCGAACTGATGTACGCGCTCGAGATGAATGAGGAAGAGGTCGAAGCGCATCTGTACGAACTACTCGTTGAGTCAAACGGCAACGGCAAAGTCGCCGTGGCCGCGGAGTAGGTCGACAGCACAGACGCGATGGCGGTCGCGTTGATCGTGGCCGCGGGACGTGGCGAGCGCCTTGGGTCCGGCCGGCCCAAGGCGCTCGTCGCACTTGCGGGGCGGCCGATGCTCGAATGGAGCGTCGATGCCCTCCGCGCGGTCGACGCGATCCAACGGATCGTGGTGGCGCTGCCGCCGGAGGCGCTCGATGCCGCGCCGCCCGGAACCGTTGCGGTGGCCGGCGGGACGGTGCGCTCGGAGTCGGTCCGGCTTGCGCTCGACGCCGCGGGCGACGGAGATCCGGTCGTCGTCCACGACGCGGCCCGCCCGCTCGCCGATGCCGAGCTGTTCCGCCGAGCGCTCGTCGAGCTCGCCCAGTCCGGCGCCGACGCCGTGGTCGCCGCGGCGCCGGTGTCCGACACGATCAAGGAAGTGGGCGACGACGGGCACACCGTCGTGCGCACACTCGAGCGCGCCCGCCTGTGGGCGGTCCAGACACCGCAAGTGTTCCGCCGGGAGGCGCTCGAGCGCGTGCTCGTCGGAGCCTCGACGGACGTGCTGGCGGGCGCGACGGACGAGGCGTCGCTCGTCGAGCGCGGCGGCGGCATCGTCCGGGTCGTCCGGTCGGTGCCGGAGAACCTGAAGGTGACAACGCCCGGCGATCTGCATGTCGCCGAACTCCTGCTCACGGAGCGGCACGCTGAGGCGCGGCATGCGGAGGCGCGGCAGGCGGAGGCGCGGCGGCCGTGACCGTGCGGACCGGGCTCGGCTACGACTGCCATCGCTTTGCCGAGGGCCGGCGGCTCGTGCTCGGAGGGATCCTCGTCCCTCACGAACGCGGCCTGCTCGGTCACTCCGACGCCGACGTGCTCACCCACGCGATCATCGACGCGCTGCTCGGCGCGGCGGCGCTCGGCGACATCGGCGAGCACTTCCCGGACACCGACGAGCGCTACCGCGATGCCGACTCGCTTGTGCTGCTGCACGAGACGGTGTCGCTGCTGCGCGGGCACGGGTTCACGATCGTCAACGTCGACGCGACGGTGGTGATCGAGCGGCCGAAGCTCGCGCCGGTGCGGGAGGAGATCCGAGCTCGGCTCGCCGCGGCGCTCGGGCTCGGTGTCGATGCGGTGAGCGTCAAGGCGACCCGCGGGGAGGGGATGGGCTTCGTCGGCCGCGAGGAGGGTGCCGCCGCGCTCGCCGTGGCGACGATCGAACGCGTCTGATCTGGGCGCGGCCGATCAGGGTGCGGCCGATCCGGGTCCGTCACGCTGCTGATACGGGCACGTAACGTATTCGGTACACTGGCGCACATGAACCGGATCCACAATGTCCTGTGCTCGTCTGGTTGGTGGGCGCGACGCGTCGAGCAGGAACTGCTCCCGTGGGGCCTCCATTCGGTTGAGCTCGGTGACAACGTGCTCGAGATCGGGCCCGGGTTCGGGAAGACGACGCGATTGCTCGTCGACCGGGTTCCGCGTCTGACCGTGCTCGAGCTCGAGCCTCAGTACTGCGAGCGGCTCCGGCGTGACCTCGGCGACCGCGTCGACGTCGTCCAGGGCGACGCCACCGCGCTGCCGTTCCCGGACGGCGCCTTCTCCGGGGTCGTCTGCTTCACGATGCTCCACCACATTCCCGACGCGCGGCTCCAGGATCAGGTGTTCTCCGAGGTCGCCCGGGTCCTCCGGCCGGGCGGGACGTTCGCCGGCACCGACAGCATCGGCACTGGGTGGCTGTTCAAGACGATTCACATCGGCGACATCCTGCGGCCGATCGATCCCGACGGGCTCCCGCGCCGGCTGAGCGCGGCCGGACTGGCCGAGCCCCGCGTCAGCCGCGGGGGTCGCTCGTTCCGCTTCCGTGCGGTCGCCCCCGCGTGACCGACGTCCCGCCGCACATCGTCGACGCCGCCCGCCACGTCCTCGCCCAGGACGGGCTCGCCGCGGCGACGCTGGAGCGGATCTCGAGCGCGGCCGGCGTGTCGCGGATGACCCTGCACCGGCGGGGTGTCTCCAAGGCCGACATCCTCCGCGCGATCGCCGATGAGCTCGAGCGTGACTACCGCGAGGCGATGTGGCCCGCGCTCGTGGCCCGCGGAAGCGGCCGCGAGCGGCTGGAGCTCGCGCTGGACGCGCTCTGCGCGGTGACCGAGCGCAACCTGGCGCTGCTCGGCGCTTTGTCGGCCGCGGCGCGCGCCGCGATCTATCACGCCGACGCAGACGACGACGGCGCGGGCGCCCTCACCCGCGACGTGTTCGTCGAGCCGCTCGAGCGCCTGCTGCTCGACGGTGCCGCCGACGGGACGCTGCGGGCGGTTGATGCTTCGGAAATGGCGACGGTCGTGTTCAACGTCATCGGTCACACGTACACGCATCTGCGGGCGGATCACCGCTGGGATCCAGAGCGGGCGCGCGGCGGGGTGATGGGGCTGGTGCTTGACGGGCTGGTCGCCGGTGGCGGTGGCGGTGGCGCTGGCGCTGGCGTTGGCGGTGGCGAGTCCGGGGCGTGAGCGGGCGATCGGCGCAAACGACAGCATCGAGGAGGGGGTGGGCGGGGGCTTGGCGTGGGCCTGGTGATCCCGGTGCGGATTCGAGCTGGCAACGATCACCGCGTCATAGAGCCGGGTCGCTGGGCCTGATGTGGGCTATAGCCCCACTCAGGCCCAATGACACCCGGTGTCGCTGGGCGTGATGGTCGCTATCGCAGCCAAGCGCCGGAATCCGCGTTTGCTCTCGTGCGTTGTGGCGGTTCCGGGGGTGGCTTTCGTGCGTTCTGGCGATTGAGCGCGCGCTTTCGTGCGTTCTGGCGGCTGCGCCACGCCGCGCCGCGCCCACGCCCGTGCCGCGCCCCACGCTCCGTGGCTGCCACCACGCCCCGCGGCTGCGCACCACGCCCCGCGGCTCCGCCGAAGCCCGATCCCCCACCCCTCGATGCCAATAACGCCGGTCCCGGACAGCGGCACCGGGCTCACCCCGCCGACCCAGACCGCCCGCCGACCAGACCGCGCCGACCCAGACCGCGCCCCTTACGCCGCCCGCGCCGCCCGCCGCGCGGCCGCCCGCTCGCGTACCTGCTCGTACTCGACGAGCCGTTTGAGCTGCTGGAGGCTGCGGCGGAGGTGGCCGCGAACGATCGGCGCCGCGATTCGCTCGGCGATCAGGCCGAATATCCCGGACCCGGCGACCCCGTAGGCCAACCGCAGCTCCACGCGGGTCCGGCCGTTGCGCTCGCGGCGCAGCCGGAAGCGGCCCCGCTGGTCGACGCCGGTCACCGAGGTCCAGGCGAGGTCGCACGGTTGGTCGAACTCGACGACCTCGATCAGTCCGCCGACCTCGGCCGAGCCGACGCGCAACAGCATCCGGTAGCGCGCACCGAGCCCGGTCGGCTCATCGCTGACGACCTCCCAGCGGGTCACGCCGGACATGTACGACAGGGCCCGGGTCGGGTCGGAGACGATCTTCCAGACGGCGTCGATCGGCGCGGCGATCTGGGTCCGAGCGGTCGCTCTCATCCGATCACCCGCCCAGGCTTCATCCAATGACCGGGAAGCGGCGCTCGGCGGCGAGCGCGTCAAGCGTGTCCTGCATCAGCCGGGCGAGATGGTTGTAGATCTCGTCGACGTCTGGGTTCTCGCCGAACTCGGTGCGGAGGTCGATCGGTGGCAGCGTTTCGATGGTGATCTTCGCCGGCAGCGGTACGTGCCCGAGCATGTCGCCGACGTTGAGGCCCCACGGGAGCGCGAGCGAGATCGGCAGCACCTTGAGGCGGAACATCTTGTCGAGCCGGAGCAGCCGGGCGAGTCCCTCGCCGCGGGACAGGAACAGCGCCGTCTCCTGGCCGCCGATCGAGACGACCGGGACGATCGGGACGTTCTGCTCGAGCGCGAGTCTGATGAAGCCCTCGCGACCGCCGAAGTCGACCCGGTTGGCGAGCCACGACGGGCGATGGACCTCGTAGTCGCCGCCCGGATAGACGAGCAGCGCCGCCCCGGAGTCGAGCGCCTTGCTGGCGTTCTCCGGCGAGGCGGCGACCGTCCCGAATTTCCGCAGCTGGCCCAGCCCCGGCATCGACAGGACGAGGTTGTGCGCGAGCTGGAAGAACGCACGCTCGACGCCGAAGTAGGTGTTGAACGCGAGCGTGAACACGACCGTGTCCGGCGTCATGTTGCCGCCGGAGTGATTGCCGACGAGCAGCACGGGTCCGGTCTCCGGGATGTTGCCGAGCCCTCGGACCTCGCCCCGGTACCACAGGCTGGCGGCGAGCCACAGCATCGGCAGGTGCTCCCGGATGTAGTCCGGGTCACGCTCGTCGAGATCGGCCCGTGGGATCCGCCGCGCCGCCTGGCCGGCGACCTCTCGCAGCAGGCGACCGACGAGCGACGGCCGTGACGCGGCCGAACTGTCGGTGCGGGTCTCGGACTCGGGGAGCGTGACGCGTCCGTTCCGCGGTGTATCAGCGATACGCGCTGAGGTCATCGTTCCGGGGGCGCTCAGGCGGCTTCGGCGTCTGCGGCGGGCAGAACGACCGGCGCCGGTCCGCGCTGCTCGGCCCGGGCGAAGAAGTCAAGCAGTAGCTGGCTCGTCTCCTCTGGGCGCTCGACCTGCGGCACGTGGCCGCAGTTGTCGATCGTGACCTGTTGGGCACGGGGCAGCCACTTGCGGACGTGGCGGCCGAAGGCGGCGGGCACGAGCAGGTCATGCGTGCCCCAGATGAAGAGTGCCGGCGGCTGCAGGTCGGCGAGCCGGGGATAGAAGCCCTGGCGACCGAAGGGCGCCTCGAGGTAGATGTTCCGGGCCGACGCCAGGAACGCGTACCGCGCTCCGGCCGAGCCGTAGATCCGGCGGAACTCGTCGACCATGAGATCGCCGACGGCCGGGTCGATGACGTCGCGATCGTGGAACATGCTCCAGAACTGACCGGCCACGGTCTTGCGCCGGAAGCCGTGGGGGAGCAGGCCGAACTCGGGGCGCAGGAGACGCACGACCGGGTGAAAGCCGCGCCGGATCCACGCGACGGCCGGGCACAGGAGCCCGATCGACTGGACACGCTCCGGCGCCGTGAGCCCGATCTCGATCGCGATCCGTCCGCCCATCGAGTTGCCGACGATGTGCGCCCGACGGATGCCGAGCCCGTCCATCAGACCGACCATGATCTCGGCGAACCAGCCGGCGTTGTAGTTCCCCAGCGCGGGCTTGCTCGACGAGCCGAACCCCGGGAGGTCAGGCGCGTGGACCCGGTAGCGACGGCTCAGCGTCGCGGCCGCCTCGAAGAACGACGCCCGGGTGCCGCCAAGACCATGCAGCAGCAGCACATCCGGCCCCTCGCCCATCGTCAGGGTCGAGACCCGGTGGCGGCCGACGGGAACGTCGGAGATCTGGAGCAGCGGCGGGCGGCCGCCGGGGAGCCGGAACATCGCCTCAAAGGCGATCGCGTAGTCAAGGTTGCCGCGGACCGAGAGCAGCCGGCGCTGGAACGCCTCGATCCCGGAGAACTCGCCGCCGCGCAGCCGCAGCCACGTGTCGGCGTCGGTCTCGATCGTCACGTCGGGAGCGCGGCGCGTGACGCCCTTCCGCACCCGTGCGCCATGGCTCGTGCAGCGGACCTCCCACGTATGGCCGAGATCTCCCAGGCGGACGTGGTACGTGGCGTCGAAATCTGGGTTTGCGCCGAGATAGCGGTCCGGAAGGGAGCGGAACGCGTCGTCGACGGCGGCCAGTCGCTCGGCGTGGACAAGCGCTTTCGGCACGGTGCGAGAGCCTACCGGTCGGGACCGCCGGACAGGCCGCCGGACGGACACCGATCATCTAGGGTTGCCGGATATTGCGCACGATCTCCCTGCATGACACCGAGACCGGCCTGCTGCGTCCGCTGGAGCCTCGCGACCCCGGTCGCGTGGGCATCTACGCCTGCGGGCCTACCGTGTACGGGCCGATCCACGTCGGCAACGCTCGCCCGTTCGTCGTCTTCGCGCTGCTCAAGCGATTTCTGAGCCACGAGGGCTACGACGTCACGCTCGTCGAGAACATCACCGATATCAACGACAAGATCTACGCCGCTGCGGCCGGGCGGGGCATGCAGAGCGATGAGCTCGCGCGGGAGATGGCGGCCGGATATCGGGCCGACACCGAGGCGCTGGGGCTCGGCCGACCGGACCGCGAGCCGCTCGCCAGCGGGACGATCGCGGAGATCATCGAGCTGATTGCGGAGTTGATCGAGCGAGGTCACGCGTACGCAGTGGACGGGGACGTGTACTTCTCCGTCCGTTCCTACCCGGAATATGGTGCGCTATCCCACCGGCGGGTCGACGAGATGGACCAGGGGGAGGGGGTCGAGGGAGCCGATCGCAAGCGTGACGCGCTTGATTTCGCACTCTGGAAGGCGCACAAGCCCGACGAGGACACCGCCTGGGACGCACCGTGGGGCCGGGGGCGGCCCGGATGGCACATCGAGTGCTCAGCGATGGCGGAATCGATCCTCGGGGTCGGCTTCGACATCCACGGCGGCGGCTCGGACCTCATCTTCCCGCACCACGAGAACGAGGCGGCTCAGACCGCCGCGGCGCGGGGCGCACCGCTCACGCGTCTGTGGATGCACAACGGGATGGTGCGTCTCGACAAGGAGAAGATGTCGAAGTCGGTCGGCAACATCTTCGTCCTGCGGGAGGCCCTCGCCGCCTACGGCCGGGACGCGCTGATCATGTACTTCGTCTCTGGGCACTACCGCCAGCCGATCGAGTTCGACGAGGCGCGCCTCGAGCAGGCGGCGGCGAACGTCCGCCGGATCCGCGAGACCGCTCGCAAGCTCCAGCCGGGTCCGTCCCCGGCGTTCTCGGCGCCGCTCAAGGAGCGCTTCTTCGGGTCCCTCGCCGACGACTTCAACACGCCGGGCGCCCTCGCGGCCGTGTTCGAGTGGGTGCGGGCGGCGAACGCGTCCGCGGAACCCGTGGGCGACGCTGACCTGCGGGAGATGCTCGACGTGCTCGCGCTCGCCAACCTGCTCGAGTCCGAGCTGACCGAGGCACCGGCCGAAGTTCGCGCGCTCGCGGACGCGCGCGACCGCGCCCGCGTCGAACGGGACTACGCCGAGGCGGACCGCATCCGCGATCGGCTCCGTGAGCTCGGGTGGGAGGTCCGGGACGGGCCGGCCGGCCCCGAGCTGCTTCCGCTCCCGTGATCATCTACGGGCGCAATCCGATCCGGGAGGCGCTGCGGGGCCCGCGGCGGGTCGCCCGCGTGTGGGCGACGAAGAACGCGCTCCGGGAGCCGTGGTTGGCCGCGGCGGGGGTGCCGACGCACACGGCGACCGCCGAGGAGATCGAGGCGAAAGCCGCCTCGGCGGCGCACCAAGGTATGTGCGCGGAGGTTGAGCCCTATCGCTACGCCGACGCCGGCGAGCTCCTGCGAGCACCGAACCCGTTGCTCGTCGTGCTCGACCAGGTGCAGGACCCTCAGAATCTCGGCGCGATCTGCCGGAGCGCCGAATGCGCGGGCGCCACCGGCGTGGTGATTCCCGAACGCCGGGCGGTCGAGGTCACCGCCGCCGTGTGCAAGGCGTCCGCGGGTGCGGTTGAGCATCTGCCCATCGCCCGGGTCCGCAACGTCGCGGACTTTCTCGCCGACGCCCAGGCCGCGGGCGCGTGGAGCTACGGCGCGGATCGCGACGGCACGACCGCTTATGACGCGGTCGATTACACGGGCGGCGTCGTGCTCGTGCTCGGGTCCGAGGGCCGTGGCCTCCGTCCGCGGGTTGCCGGGGCGTGCGACGCGCTCGTGTCGATCCCGCTGCACGGCGAGATGGAGTCGCTGAGCGTCAGCTCGGCGGCCGCGGTGCTGCTGTTCGCCGCCGCCGCCCGCCGCGGCTGACGAGACGGCCGGCAAATCCCGCCGCCGCCCGCCGCGAATCGGTCGTTCTGCACGCCGTCTTGCAGAAGTCATAAGTCACTGGAAATCTGCTTGACACGGGTGCAGTGCTATGTCAAGCTCGCGCCGGGAGATAACGATCAACTCGAGCTTGAGACTCGACGCGATCCGAGGGTGCGGAGTGCTAACAGCCGTGGCCCTTTTTCATATATAGGTGCGGCGCCAGGGGAGGTAACGCGCCACGAACTCCATGCGGTCGTCCGCGGACGCGGCGGCTGGGAAGGGATAGTGTCGTGGCTCGACTTTCTGCGAACTCTCAGGCTCAACCTCAGGTTGAGGATGGGTATCTGATTGCCCTCGCGAAGCAGGGATATCCCGATGCGTACGACCGCATCGTCCGCCGGTACTACGGCTTTGTCCGCCTGAAGGCGTCGTCGTACTTCCTCGCCGGGGGCGACTCCGACGATCTCATCCAGGAAGGGCTCGTCGGCCTCTACAAGGCGGTCCGCGACTATCGGACTGATCGAGAGTCGAGCTTCCGCAACTTCGCGGAGCTCTGCATCACACGTCAGATCATCACGGCGGTGAAGACCGCCACGCGCAACAAGCACTCGCCACTCAATCAGTACGTGTCGTTCTCGAGCACGCCCTCGGGCTCGACCGGAGAGAGTGAGCCGACGCTCGACGAGATGCTGCCCGGCTCGGCGGTTCACGACCCTGTCAATCAGGTGATTTCGTCCGAGGAGCTCCGTGCCCTCGTCGCGTGCATCTCGACCGCACTGTCCGAGCTCGAGTCCCGGGTGCTGGCCCTGTATCTCGACGGCCACTCATACGAGGAGGTCGGTCGCCGGCTGTCGTGCGACTGCAAGACCGTCGACAACGCTCTGCAGCGGGTCAAGCGCAAGGTGGGCGCTCACCTCGCCGAGCGCAACGTCGCCGCCTGAACGGCCCCGGTCGCCGGCCGCAGCTCAGCCGGCGATCGGTCCGAGAACGGGCTCGTGACCGTAGGTGTCGAAGGCGCGGAAGCGCGAGAACACGCGGTGTGCGGGCCCGTGGAAGTCTGATGAGCCCGTCATCAGCAGCTCGAGGGTCTCGCAGCACGCGACGAGCGCGTCGGTCTGCTCGCGCGTGTGCGTCACATAGAAGCACTCGACACCGTCGATCCCGGCGGCCCGGAAGCGTGTGATCGCGTCCCGCACCTGATCGGCGTCGGCGAGGTCCCAGAACGGGTGCGCCCACACGGCGAGGCCGCCCGCACGGTGAATGGTCTCGATCGCCTCCGGGATCGTCGGCGACTCCCGGGCGCGATAGGCGGGGCGCCCCTCGATCAGGTAGGCCTCAAGAAACGCCGAGGGGTCACAAGCGTCCTCCGCGCGGAGCCGAGCGCGATTCGCCGGATGACTGACGACCGCCTCGGCGAGGTGCGGGCGGCCGATCGATTGGCCGGCGTCGGCGCGCCCCGCCAGCACGTCGTCGTCGAGGTCGAACCCCAGTTCCCGGAGCGCCTCGGTCATCCGTGCCGCCCGGCGGCGGCGGTCACCGCGGAAATACTCGAGCGCGGCGCCGAGCTCGGGCTGCTCGTGATCGATCCCGTAGCCGAGGATGTGCAGGTCGCGTCCGTCGACGTCGAGTGCCGAGATTTCAACCCCGGTCACGAGGCCGACGCCGGCCGCGGCCGCGGCGACGCGAGCCTCGGAGACGCCATCGACTGAGTCGTGGTCGGTGAGCGAGAGCAACTCGACGCCGGCCTGCGCAGCGGTTGCCACCACCTCGCTCGCCGGCAGCGCGCCATCGGAATGGAGCGAGTGGCTCTGCAGATCGAAGGTGGGGGCCGCCGTCAAGCCGAGCAGCCTAGTACACGCACCCGCGGGTGCTGCCGGTGTGGCTCAGCGGGCGTGGTGGCGGGCGAACGCCACCGTCTCGGTGTGGACGATCGAGATGAGGTTGCCGAGCGCGATGTTCGCGTCGAGCAGGTGCAGGCCCCAGGTCGCGTCAGGACTCGGGTGCGCGACCTGCGCGCCGTGCAGCGCGGTGATCTCAAGGACGCTGGCGCCGCCGGCCGTCGAACAGCGCCCGCTGTAGGAGCTCGGCTCTTCGCTCCAGACGGTCTTCGGCGTCGGCTGCGTCAGACCGAGCAGCGTGATGCCGGCGGACAGGGTGGAGCCGGGATCGAACGGCTGGCTCGGGAAGATCGGGTCAAGGGCGGCGCTACCGCCGGCGAGCGCCGCCGGGTTCGTGCACAGGACCTGGTCGCCCTTGGTGGTCGTGCGTCCGAACAGGCTGTTCGCCGGCGGGACCTGGTCGTAGGTCGAGAACGCGATGACACATCCGAGCTGAGAGGTCGAGTGGCACGCCGGAATGTGCTTGAAGTCGCCGCCGATACCCCGGCCACGCTTGACGAGCACGTTGCCTCCGAGCAGGATCGCGGAGAGCATCCGCTGGCGCACGGCCGGCTTGGAGTCGACGTCCTTGGCGATCAGCGCCCGGAGCACGAACGAGCCCTGGGAATGGCCGATCAGGACGAAGCCGCGCCCGTGGTTGTATTGGCGCAGGTAGGTCGCAAACGCGGCTCGGACGTCGTTCCGCGGCCGCGCGGCGTTGATGTTCTTCTTGCCGAGCTGACCGAGGGTGAGCTGCCGGTACATCGGCGCGTACACCTTGCAGTACTGCGAGTAGCGGGCCGCCTGATACAGCGCGATCGAGCGCTCCTCCGGGTCGATGTGGAAGTTCGCGAACGGAGTCTTCTGGTCGCTCACCGTCGGATAGACGTAGAAGCAGTCGATCGCCGGGTGCCGGACGGGCGTGGGGTGGAGAACCCGCTGCGCCTTCAGTGACGGCGAGTACACGGTCGTCGAGAGCCCCGGTGTGCACGGGTCGGGCGAGACGCCGGGGCGGCACAGCCAGACCGGCTTGGCGCTTGCCGCGACGGGGACGAGCCACGTCGTCAGTGCGACGACGAGCGTGGCGAGGAGGAGGTGATGTCGATGTCTCATCGGCGGTGCACGGCGGCGAGCAGCGCGGCGTACGAGCGTACCAGTGCGGCTCGCTCCGCCTCGAGCAGCGGATGATCGAGCCGGCAGCCCTCGGCCACCCACTGATCCGAGTGGCGCATCGCCAGGGCACGCTGCTCGGCGGCGAAACGGACCTGCTCGGGCTCGACGCCGTAGGTATATGCCCACAGCGTGCTGAGCGCGGCGATCAGTGAGGACTCGTCAAGCTCGTCGCTGTGCTGGTGCTCGCGGTGAACCCGCCACCACTCGACCTCGAGCTCGGAGGCACGACGCGGATCGAAGCGCTCGCGGTGGACCTCGGCAACCAGCCGGTAGAAGCGCTCCATCGCGTGACGGGCACCGTCCGGGTCGTTGTCGGGAAACGGCGCCCACAGCTGATTGGCGCGGAGCACGAACCACGCACCCCGGAGCGTCGCCGGCCACGGCAGACCGAAGGTGTGGCGCGTGAGCTCCACCGCGGCCCGCAGGAAGGGAACCCACTCCCGGCGGTAGTACGTTGCCCACGCCACCGTCTCGAGGTTGCCGACGCGCCGTGGATCAAAGCTGCGGTACGGCTTCACCTCGCCGACCAGCCGGCTGACGGCCGTGCCGGTTCTCATCCGCCGGTTCCGCTGGGGCATCGAGCGAGAACCTAAACGAAACGCCGTCGGCCGTGGGAGGCCTCATCGCCCCCGGCGTCAGCCCTCGGCCGGCACCGGCTCGCGCTCCATCGCCGCGCGCTCCGGCTGCGCCGCGCGCTCCGGCTCCGTCGCGGTGGCCGCGGTCCGGAGGAACACCGCGGCGAGCGTCGCCGCGAGCAGCGCGAACGCCGCGCCGATGAGAAACGCCGTGTGGTAGCCGCCGACGAGCGCCGCGCGGTGCGTCTCGCCCGCCGCGGCGAGGTGCGTCGTGCGGGACGCCGCGACACTCGCGAGCACCGCCAGACCGAGCGCCCCGCCCATCATGAAGGAGGTGTTGACGATCCCGGAGGCGAGGCCGGCGTCACGCTGCTCAACGTCTCCCATGGCGGCGAGGAGCACGGGGTTGAGCGCCATTCCGGCGCCGAAGCCGAGCAGCGTCATGCTCGGGAGCACATCGGCGACGAAATGCCCGTCGACGGGTGCCCGCGCGAACAGGAAGAGACCGCATGCGGCGAGGCCGAGACCGACCGCGAGCGGCAGCTTGATCCCGAAGCGCATCACGAGCCGGGCCGAGATGCCGAGCGAGAACACGCCCATGATCACGTTCGCCGGGAGGAACGCAAGGCCGACCTCAAGCGGGCTGTAGCCGAGCACGAGCTGGAGGTACAGCGCGGAGAGGAAGAACCACGCGAACATCGAGGCCGCCCACAGGACGCCGATTCCGTTGGCCGTGGCCAGGTTGCGCAGCCGGAACAGGCCGAGCGGCACGAGCGGGGCCGGCACGCGGGCCTCGAGCGCGACAAACAGCGCGAACAGGACCGCCGAGCCGCCGAGCAGTGCGAGCGTCTGGCCAGAGAGCCAACCCGCCTGATTGCCGCCGACGACCGCGTATGTCGCGAGGATCAGTGCACTGGTGACGATCACGGCCCCGGCGACGTCGAGACGACCGCGCGCGGCGAGGCCGTGGGCACCCGGGAGCACCCGCCGCGAGAGCGCGGCCACGGCGATCCCGATCGGCACGTTGACGAGGAAGATCCAATGCCAGTTGAGCACGTCGGTGAGGAGCCCGCCGAGGAGGACGCCGATGCTCCCGCCGCCGGCGGCGACGAACCCGAACACACCCATCGCCTTCGCCCGCTGCGCCGGCTCGACGAACAGAGCGACGATCAATGACAGCGAGACGGCGGACACGACGGCTCCGCCGAAGCCCTGGACCGCGCGAGCGGCGACGAGCAGGCTCTGCGAGTCCGACAGGCCGCAGGCGAGCGAGGACACCGTGAACAGCGCGACGCCGCCGATGAACATCCGGCGGTGTCCGAAGTGGTCCCCGAGTCGCCCCCCGAGCAGCAGGAAGCCGCCAAAGGTGAGCAAGTAGCTGTTCACCACCCACGCGAGCGACGTCTGCGAGAACCCAAGATCCTGGCGGATCGAGGGCAGAGCGACGTTGACGATCGTCGTATCGAGCACGATCATCAGCGATCCGAGGCAGAGGACGATCAGGGCGATCCACTTCGAGCGGTCACTCAGGCCTGCCGTAGTCATCTCTCGCTTCCTTTCCCTGCCGCTTACAAGCTGTCGACGGTATGACAGCGCCCGGCGGCGAAACTCATCGGTCCGAGGCGCCGGTCGTCAGTGCCGGGCGTCATACTTTCCCGATGGATCGTCCGGAATCGATCGAGACGGGGGCATGATCCTCAAGCAGTACTACCTCGGGTGCCTCGCGCACGCGTCGTACCTCGTCGCCGACGAGGCGCATGGCACGGCGGCTGTCATCGACCCCCAGCGCGACGTCGAGCAGTACCTCGAGGATGCCGCCCAGGCCGGGTGCGCGGTCGACCATGTGTTTCTGACCCATTTCCACGCGGACTTTGTCGCCGGCCACCTTGAGCTCCGGGACCGGACCGGGGCGGCGATCCACCTTGGTGCCCGCGCGGAGGCCGCGTACGAGTTCGTATCGATGGCCGATGGCTCCGAGGTCAATCTCGGCGACGTCCGGCTCGTCGTCCTCGAAACCCCTGGACACTCTCCGGAGTCGATCTCGATCCTCGTCTACGACCGCCGGCGCAGCGACACGACGCCGTACGCCGTCCTCACCGGCGACACGCTGTTCATCGGTGATGTCGGCCGGCCCGACCTGCGCGCATCGCTCGGGTGGAAGGCCGAGGATCTCGGCAGCCTGTTGTACGACTCGCTGTACAGGAAGCTCGCGACGCTGCCGGACGAGACGCTCGTCTACCCGGCGCACGGCGCGGGGTCGCTGTGCGGCAAGAATCTGTCCACCGACACGGTGTCGACGATCGGTGCCCAGCGCCGGTACAACTACGCGCTGCAGCCGATGAGCCGCGAGCGGTTCATCGAGATCGTCACCGCCGATCAGCCGGATGCGCCGGCGTACTTCACCTTTGACGCGGTGCTCAACACGCAAGAGCGCCCGACCCTGGCGCACGCGCTGGAGCGCGAGCTGCGGCCGCTGTCGCTGAGCGAGGCGGTGACGCTGATCGATGCCGGCGCCCAGGCGCTCGACACGCGCGAGCCGCTGCGCTTTGAGGGCGGCCACCTTCAGGGTGCGCTCAACGTCAGCCTCGGAGGCACGTATGCGACCTGGTGCGGAACGCTGCTTGATCCCGAGCGCCCGATTGTGCTCGTCTCCGAGCCCGGCACCGAGACCGAGGCGGCCGTTCGGCTCGGCCGCATCGGCTTTGACAACGTCGCCGGCTACCTCGACGGCGGAATGGAGCTGCTCGAGGGATCGCCGGAGCTGATCGAGCGGACCGAGCGCATCACCGCCGGGAACATGGCGCAGCAGCTCGCGAGCGAAGCGCCGCCGCTGATCGTCGACGTGCGGACGGCCGGCGAATGGAGCGGGGCGAGCATCGACGGATCGGTCAACGTCCCGCTGTCCCGTCTCGCCGAGGAGCTCACGGGCCTTGACCGCGACCGACCGACGGTCGTGTACTGCGCGAGCGGCTACCGGTCGGCAATCGCCGCGAGCGTGCTCCAGCGCTCCGGGTTCACGCGTGTGTTTGATCTCGTCGGCGGCCTGCCGGCGTGGGAGGCCGAGCGCCTCCAGCCCGCCTGACCCGTTCCGCGCCGACGGCTCAGCCGGTCCAGCGCAGCCCGACGATCGCGGTGTCGTCGGACTGCGATCCCTGCCGTAGTTCACCGAGCAGCCGATCGAGCAGGGCCTGCAGCTCGCCGTTCTCTCCCGCCGCGTTGGCCATGGCGGCGGCGCGCAGCCGGGCGAGGCCGTCGTCGAGCTGCTCGCCGCGCCGTTCGACGAGACCGTCGGTGAACGCGAGGAACGTGGCGTGGGCGGGCGCCGTCAGCGTCCGTGACGTGTAGCGTCACGTCGTTCTCGACCCCGATCGGAACGCCGACATCGGTGTCGAGATACGCCGCCTGACTACCGTTCATAAGCAGCGGCGGCAGGTGACCGGCGTTGGCGAGCGTGATCGTGTGGGCCTCGATGTCGATCAGGGCGCAGAGGACCGTCGCGAGCTGGCCGCCGTCGCTGACGCTGAGGATCCGGGAGAGCTTGCGCAGGATCTCCTCGGGCGGGTCGTGCTGGGCCGCGTAGGCATGGATCGCGTAGCGCAGGGAGGCCATCGTCGTGCCGGCGGCGAGCCCGCGGCCCGAGACATCGCCGACGACGACGAGCAGCCGGCGGTTCGACAGGGGGATGACGTCGTACCAGTCGCCCCCGATCTCGACTCCCTGCTCGCCCGGCTCGTAGCGGGCGCTCGCCTCCGCGCCCTGGAGCGCCGGCAGCTCGTCCGGGAGCAACGCGTGCTGCAGCGTCTGGGCGATCGTCCGCTGCTCGGCGTACAGGCGCTGGTTCTCGGTGAGCGCGTGCTCGAGTTGGCCGGCGAGGTGCTCGGCGGATCGGCGCCGGCGGGTGAGCCTGGCGACGAGCCAGCCGACGCCAAGGGTCAGGATCACACCGCCGATCGCGATGATCCACGGCAGCCGCTGCGGCAACGTGCCGGCGAGCGACTCGCGCGGAGCGACGATGAGCGTCAACACGTTGTTGCCGAACGGCACCGTGAGGCGCTGGGTCGTGCCGCGGAGCGGCGGATGGCTGACGCTCGTGACGAGCAGGTTGTTCGCGTCCACTGCCCGACCGAGGTAAAACGCGTAATTGAGCTCCGAGAACGCCTGATCCTTGCGGAACCGTGACTGCCGGTCCTTGGGGAGCGGCCGCTCTCCGAACACAACGTAGTGGCCGGTGCGGGGCGTGGCGAAGGCATAGCCGATGCCGGACAGCAGAGCGCCGTGCCGGAGGCCGATGATGATCAGCTTCGAAGTCGCGGCGCTCTGAGCGAGGAACGCGCGCGCCTGAGCGGTCCCCGGTGCGAGCGTCGAAGGTGCGCCCAGCGTCACCAGGGGTCGTGCGTCGGGAGAGTGGAGCCGCCAGAGCGACATCGAGACGAACTGCTGGGCGCGCATCGGCCCGACGTACGGGGCGATGAACCGTCGGAACTGCTGGGAGTCGCCGTGCGTCGCGTCCGCGAACGCTGCGGCCGAGGCGAACGTCGTCTGAATCGTCGGCTGCGCAGTTCCAATCACCGACGCCACTTCACGGCCGCGCAGCTCGAGCAGCCGCTTTTCGTTGCGCGTATAGATCGAATGCGACAGCAGCGTCAGGGCAGCGGTGACGAGCAGCCCAAGGACGACGGTCCCCGTCGCGATCCAGTACGGCCAGCGCTCCCCAGCCGGGTCTGCCCCGTTCACGGGGGGAAAGCTACTCGGTTAGTCCATCCCGGGTGAAGGGTGGCTACGCCGCCGGCGGCGGGACGTAGGCCGGATCGTGCTCATGCTCGCGAAAGAAACGCACGACGTTGCCGGCGTATTCCTCGAACCGAGGGCAGCGCATGCCGTGACGGGCGAGGAGCTCACTGGACTTGCGGGTGTCGAACCGAACCGGGTGGTTGAGATAGATGATCGACTCCCGCGGCGCCCCGGAGAAGTACGCGCGCATGCGCTTGGACCGCAGCGACTGCTCGAGCAGGGCGTTCGGGACCTTGAGCTTCGGCTCCTTGCCCGCGTACTCGCGGCTGAGCACCTGCGAGAGCCGTGCCGCGCTGATCGGATCCGGGTCGACGAGGTGGAGCGTCTCACCGGCCGCCGCCTCGTCGCCGCTGGCCGCGAGCATCGCGGCGACGATGAAGTCGACCGGGACGACGTTGAACGGCGATGCATCACTGCCCATCTGCGGAATTGGTCCGGGCCGCTCGGCCGCCCGCGCGATCGTGCGCAGGATGTAGTACGGACCGTCGAACTTCTCCGTCTCTCCGGTCCGCGAGTCGCCGACGACGATCGCCGGCCGGTAGATCGTCGTGGGAATGTCTCGCATCCGGATCTGGACCCACAGCTCCGCCTGCAACTTGGTCGACTCGTAGTGGTTCTTGAAGTCCTGGCCGAGGACCAGTTCGTGCTCGTAGACGACGCCCTTGCGGTCGCCGGCGACGTACGCGGTGCTCACGTAGTTGAGCCGCTCAAGCTGGCTGCAGCCGGCGCACAGGTCGAGGATGTTGCCGGTCCCGTCGACGTTGACGCGCTGAGCGACCTCAAGCGGAACCGCGAGGTTGTAGATCGCCGCGAGGTGGAACACCTGAACGACTTCACGCTGGAGCCGATCTCGGGTGGACGCATCAAGGCCGAGATCCTGCTTGGAGATATCGCCGGAAAGGAGCTCGATGCGGTCGGGAGCGATCGCGGCCGCGGTCTCCCGGGCTCGGTCGAGTTGCTTCTCCTCGACGAGGGCGACGATCCGCGCGTCGGCGTCGGCGTCGAGCAGCCCGCGCACGAGCCGGCGACCGATGAAGCCGGGGAAGCCGGTGACGAACAGGAGTCGTGACACGGCGCGGCAGTCTACGCTTGGCGTCGATCTTGGGAGTTCAGAGGCAGCTTCACGTCGCAGGGACGGGCAGCTTCGCGGCTGAGATCGCTGACTGGGCGCGCGCGTCCGGGGCCGAGGTCGTCGGCCTCATCGAAATGCGCGATCCGGCTCGCGTCGGCGGCCACGTGCACGGCCTGCCGGTGGTGGCAGCCGACGACATCCCGTCCGGTGGCGAGGCGGTGCTGGGGCTCGGCGGAGACCGTCGAGCGGCCTGGGAGGAGCTCTCGGGTCATGGCTGGGGTGAGGTGGCTGCGCTTGTCCACCCGGGAGCCGTCGTGGCCGCCGATGCCGTCTGTGCGCCCGGAGCGACGATCGGTCCGCTCGCCGTCATCGGCGCGGGGAGCTCGGTCGGGACGCACGCGATCATCTCCCGCGGCGCCCTGATCGGCCATCACGTGACGATCTGAGCAGTTCGCGACGCTCAACCCGGGGGTCAACGTCGGCGGCAACTCGACGATCGAGGCCGGCGCGTTCATCGGCATGGGCGCCACCGTCGTCGATGGCACCCGTGTCGGCGCGGGCGCCGTCGTCGGAGCCGGCGCGGTTGTGCTCCGCGACGTTGCCCCGGGGGAGCGCGTCCAAGGCGTGCCCGCGCGCTCGGTCCCCGCCCGCCCGATGCCGGCGCGGCCGATCACAGCGGGATGAGGCGACGGCTTCGCTACGCCGCCGCGATCGCGCGGAGGATCCGAGGGCCGTACCGATCGCTCGGCCAGCTCGACGCGCGGCTTCACGGCGTCGCCGGTCAGCTGCGTGACGTGGCCGCCGGGATCGAGAGTCTGGGCGCCGCCTCGAGCAGCTCGAGCCGGCGCTCGCGCCATCAACGCCCGCACCGAGGCGACGCATGAGCTGCTCAGCGGGGAGATGCGCGCCGCGGTGCGGGCGCTCGCGTGGCGGGAGACCGAGAACCGGGAGCGGCTGTACGCGCTCCGGGCGGCGCCCGAGTACGACGCGGCGTGGACCGAGGCCCGTCCGCTTGTGAGCGTCACGATCGCCACGCGCGATCGGCCTGAGCTGCTGGCCACGCGGTCGCTCCCGTCGATCCTCGCCCAGACGTATCACGCGCTCGAGGTGGTCGTCGTCGGCGATCACGCCGACGAGTCGACTGCCAACGCGATCCGGGCGGTCAGCGACTCCCGCGTCGTGTACCGCAACCTGACGCAGCAACTCCATTTCGCCGACGATTCCTGGCGGCGCTGGCTCGTCGCCGCGACGATGGCGCGGAACGAGGCCTACCGGATCGCCCGCGGACGCTGGCTCGTGTGCTTCGACGACGACGACGCGATGCGGCCCGACCACATCGAGCGTCTGCTCGCCCGGGCTCGTGAGGACCGTCTCGAGGCGGTGTACGGGCGCGCCGAGATCCGTCGGGCCGGGGAAGCGCCCTTTGCGATCGGCTCGTTCCCGCCGCGCCTCGGTGACTTCACCTGGGCCGCCGGGATGCACCACGCCGGGCTGCGATTTCTCGGCCGCGAACTGTTCGCCGCCGATTTCGGGGTTCCGGGCGATTGGTTCCTGGCCGAGCGGATGCTCCGCGCGGGCGTCCGCTTCGGGATGGTCGATTCTGTCCTCGCCGACATGTATCCATCTGCCATGAACCGGGTACAACCGGCAGGCTGACCCATCCGGGTAGGCTGCCGCGCCGGAGTCGCCACATGGCCGATCGCAAGGACATCGATTTCAGCTACTCGCTGACCGACCGCGTCGTGCGGACGGCACTCGGTGAGCTCACCGATTTCAGCGGCGCCAAGTACGACGGCGACTTCAGTCTGACGCTCGAGCAGGCCCAGCGGCGCAAGCACGAATACATCGCCGAGCAGATCGGGATCGGACCCGGCCGGCGGATCCTTGACCTCGGCTGCGGCTGGGGCGGCGTGCTCAACTTCGTCCGCGAGCGGGGCGCGACCGGGCTCGGGGTCACCCTGTCGGACGCGCAGCAGGCGTCGTGCAGCAAGCACGGCCTCGACGTCCGCCTCCAGGACGCCCGCCAGGTGACGGTCGACACGTTCGGCCCCTTCGACGCCGTCGTCAGCCTCGGCGCGTTCGAGCATTTCGCGTCCCGTGAGGACTATGACACCGGCCGTCAGGACGACGTTTACCGCGGCCTGTTCGAGAACGTCGCCGGGCTGCTCCCGGACAAGGGCCGGTTCTTCCTCCAGACGATGGTGTTCGGCCGGAACATGATTCCGATCGAGCAGGTCTCGCGCGATGCACCGCGTGAATCCGACGCGTGGTATCTGGCGATGATGCAGGCGGCGTTCCCGGGTTCGTTCCTCCCGTTCGGGCAGGAGCAGGTGATCCGCTGCGCCGAGCCGCACTTCAAGCTCGTGTCGAGCATCAGCGGCCGTCTCGACTACATCGAGACGATCAACCAGTGGGACAAGCGCACCGCGGTGTGGACGCCGCGGATGGCCCTGCTCAAGCTCCAGCTTCTGCCCAAGTGGCTCACGGACCCGGACTTCCGCTTCGCCTACACGACCGGCGAGAGCTCCAACCAGGAGTGCTTCAAGCGCGAGCTCATGGACCATTACCGGTTCGTGTTCGAAAAGGTCTGACGGCGGCCCAGCCGGGGCGTATAGGATCGACGCCGGTCGTCCGCACACGGCAACGAGCACCTATCTGTGTCAGTCGATCTCGTCATTGACGTCGAGAACAGCCCGGGAGCGCTGGCGGAGGTTGCCGCCGCGATCAGCGACGCCGGGGTCAACATCGCCGCGGCCACCTGCATCGGCCCCGGCGACCGCGCCGAGCTGCACATCCTCGTCCCGCACGCCGAGGCGGCCAGGCATCTGCTCGCGATCTCGCACCTGGCCGTCACCCGCGAACGCGAGGTCGTGGTGGTCGAGGTCCACGATGAGCCGGGCGTGCTCGCCGACCTCGCGCGCAAGGTCGCCAAGGCCGGCGTCAACCTCGACATCGTGTACGTCGCGACCCGCAACCGCGTCGTGTTCGGCTCTCCGGACATCGACGCGCTCCGCGCCGCGCTCGCCGGCTGATCTGCAAGCCGACTACTCGTATCTCGATCGCACACCTAAAGATCCGGCCTTCGACTGGCCGGTCGAACTCAATCTGCAGCGTGGTGCACAGATCCCCGCCATCCAGCCCGTTGCCTAGGCGAGGCCCGAGTGGTGGAACTCAAACGCCCGAGTTGTCGCCCGTGCGCCGAAGCTGAGGCGTTTGACTCCCGATACCGATCGTCTTAGACCACACGGCGTCAGTTTGGGTTGACAAACGGTCTGTTGTCAATCTAAACTGACGGCCATGAACGCCGAAGACATCGCCTCCGCGATCACGTCCAACGACCCGTCGCTGGGGCTCCGCGCCGCCCTAGCTCTGCACCGGCTCGCGGAACGGGTTGAGGCGGACCACGTCGCGACCGCCCGCCAGCAGGGGTGGTCTTGGCAACAGATCGGCGATGCGCTCGGCGTTACCCGCCAATCAGTCCACGCCAAATACGGAAAGCGACTCCCATGACCAAGCATTCGAAACCAGCCGACGCGTATCACCCCTGGAGCACGTACATCGACGCTCGCGAGGAAGCACGGCGCCGCGGTGACCGAAAGGTCGGCACCGAGCACCTGATACTCGGACTGCTCAGGGAACCAGTCCTCGCGCAGGCCCTCGGATGCGACCTACAGACAGCCCGCGACGCGCTCGACGCGATGGATCACGACGCGCTCGCCGCCGTCGGCATCGGCGCTGCGTTCAACGCCCCACCGATACCGATCGATGAGCCAATCAAGCGTCCGTCGAGGCCGACGTTCAAAGCCGTCTTGCGGGACCGTTTACCAATGACACCCGCAGCCAAGACAGCGCTCGAGAAATCGTACAAAGAGATCCGCCGTGCCCACCACAACGGCCCGCAACAGGTGCTCCTCACCGTCCTCGAGCTCAAGCCGCCAGATCCCGCCGCCGAGCTAATCGCGGCGCTCGGCGTCGATCGCACGGCCGCGCGCCAACGTCTCGGCGTGGGACGCGCCGCAGCGTAGACCGATGGTGATTGTGAGGTGCGGTGTGCCATTCGGCCCTGCGCTCGGCTATGCCGGGCGGGTGACGCTGTCGATGATGTGGATCAGCTCGTCGCGTTCGTAGCCGTGTTTGCGGGCGAGCTCGACGAGTTCACGGGCACGGGCGGTCAGGACGCTGCGGTCGGGGGTTCCGGCGACCGTGATCCCGCGGCCGCGGCGGAACTCGAGGAGGCCTTCGTCACGGAGGGTGCGTAGTGCGCGGAGCGCGGTGTTGGTGTTCACGCCGATGACTGCGGCGAGGTCTTTGGCCGGCGGCAGTCGCTCTCCGGGCGTGGCTTCGCCGTCGGCGATCGCTCGGCGGAGCTCCGCGGCGACCTGCTCGTGCAGGTCTGCGGAACTGGTGTGGCGATCGATTTTGACCGGACGCATGATGCTAGCTACACTAGCATCATGTTCTTGATGCGTGGGGTTGCGCTGTGACGGTCATCTCACCGTCTCCGCCGCCTGAGCAGGACGAGTTGTGGGCGCTGATCGAGGAGGCGCGTTCTCGCGCGCGACGTCGCCGCCGGCGTTACGGGATCGCGTTCGTGCTCGTATGTCTGGGTGGCGCGGGCGTATACGCGCTGCTCGCGCGGGTCGCGGGTCGTCCTGCGTCGGCGATCGGTGGTGCGCGTGGTGCGATTGCGTCGGCGAGCGCCGTGAGCGGCCCGGTCTGGTACACGCGCACGGTGCGCTCGATGCACGAATCGCTCCCGGCGGGCGGGATCACCCTGACTCGCCGCGGGTTCACGCGTCGGCACGGGCCCGAGGTCCGCTTCGACCTGCGGGTGAGCGAGGAGACATGGGTCGGCGTCGATGGGACGATCCGTGACCGCACGGTCGCGGCTGCGGTGCGGTTCAGATCCGCGGCTGATCGCACGCGGTGGCGCGCCTACGGACGGCCGGTCCCGAACTTCAACAGCGTCTGGCTCGGGTGGATCAGCCACGACGGAATCGACGTCGCGGGCGGCAGGTTCCCGCCACAGCCCGGATATCAAGCCGGCGAGTGGTTGGGCCCCTCAGGTAAGGACGTCGCGGACAGCCTGTTTACCTATCCGCAGCTGCTCGCGCTGCCGAGCGGGCCGGCGGCGCTGCGCGCCCGGCTCAGGCAGGCGGAGACAGCGCTCGCTCGGCGCCAGGCGTCGCCCGGCGGCCCGAGCGCGCCCGTACGCCCGTCGCCGGCCGTCTTCGAGCTCATTGATGTCGGCAGCCTGCTGGCCGCACCGATCCTGCCCTCGCTGCGTCGCGCGCTGGTCGACGCCGCGATGACGCTGCCTGGCGCAGTTGTCGACCGCCACGCACACGACGCGCTCGGGCGTCCCGGCATCGCCGTGAGCGCATCCAACGGCGCTGCCTTCCAGCGGCTGATCTTCGATCCCGCCAGCGGGGCTCTGCTCGAAAACGCGCCCGACGTCACCGTGACCGCGCAGGGCGCCGTCGGCTCCGTCTACGCACTCCCCAAGGGGGTCAGCCCGGTTCACGCTGCCGGTATGCCCCCGCAGCCGCAAGTGCCGACGATCTCCCCCGCGGCTGGACAGCGGGCGACCGTCTTTACAGTGACGCTCTCACCCTCGCACCAGCAGCGGTCACAACGGCCGCCGGCGCTCGACTGGCTGCTGATCGGCACGCCAGGCCTTCGCTGCTTCGCGACGTTCACTCCGCAGCTCCCTCATCTCACCGCCGCAGGCAGCGTCACGCACCACGGCCGGCTCAGCTACACCTACCGGCTCACACCCGCCGACGTGCACCGCCGCACCTGGTGCCCCGGCCGCTACCAACTTCTCGTCGTCCCCGCCGATCCACGACAGCCAAACGCCGCCTACCTCGGCATGGTGCGCAACATCGGCAGCTCGATCACCTTCCAGATCAAATAGCCGCAGACACGCGCTGCGATCGCAAGTGATCGCGATCCGCAGAACACCCACTCCTGCGTCTGCGCAGACAGCGGCGTCGACCTCACCACCCAGAGCGCTACCCCGATCGAGACCGGGCTGCGGTCAGTTCGCCGTTGCTGGCCTGAGCAGACGAGTGAATGCCGTGAGATCTGCGACCGTGAGGGTCTCGGAGGTCATCAGGATGTGGGTGCCTTCACGCTCGATGATGAGCTGCGCTTGCCCGAAGCTCTCGTCGCGGTCGCGGACACGGACTCGGTGCTGTCCGGCGGTGGCGTCTCGCCAGCCAGAAGTGTGCGCAAGCGGATGTTCGTGAGCGGCGAGACTCTCGGAGATGGTGAGGCCTTCATCGGCCGCATCGGAGCGGTAGGTGATCGCGACGAGCGGCGGCGACTGGGGTCGGCGCGAGCCGCCGTCGAAATAGGAGCAGTGCATGTGCCAGCCACGTGGCACCTGTTCCGGGATCAGGATCCTGAACGGCGCAGCCGCCTGCGCCTCGGCGACCGAGAGATGCCGCCGGATGCGATGCACACCTCCCGCTGATTGCACCTGTTCTCCTGGGGGCGCCACGAATTCGAACAGCGATTCGTCGAGCTGCTCGTCATATGCCACCTCGACCGCTTCGATCGTGCTGAAGGGCTCGCCATCGGTGAACGCGTGGGAGGCGAGCACGATGCCTCGTTCAGCGTCGAATTCGAGTCGAAAGCGATCGGCGCCGCGACCGATCTCCAGCAGAGCAAGGCCGACGTTGAGGCCCCTGGTGGGATTGCCCCGCGGGGTCGCCTCGGCAACGATCACCTCGCGTTCCGCGCGCACCGCGCGCTCAACCGGCGTCAGATGAAGCGCTGCCACGAGCACGTGCGGATGAAGCAACGTGGCGAACTCTTCACCGATGCCGCTGCCGACGGAGCGATTCTCGGCGTTTGACATCGCCCCAACGGTCGGATCCCAGCTCCACCACAACTCTCCGTGTCGGACGCCATAGCTCCGTGAGGACTCATCGTCTCCGCGCTCGACGCGGGCCGAGTCCGGTGGCTGTCGCCAGATCGAGACGATCTCCTCGGACTCGGCCGGCGCCCGCTCACGTCCAACGGCCTGGGCAACGGTTCCCCCGCTGCGCCCAGCGTCGGCGAGAAATGCCGCGCTCAGGCGCTCGTGATGGCGCCACAGCCGATACCGCGCGCGGATCGTGCCAAACGTGACGTCGGCGGCGTGCAGCAACTCAAGGAGATCACCGATCTCGCTCATCGCCGTATCTTGCCGCACCGCTGGCACCTCCCACGAAAGCTTCGCGGGAGCCAGGCGCTCCAGCCACGCGGTCGGCTGGCAGCCTAGACCTGGCGGTGGCAAGGCACCGATTCGCTATTCGCACGCATGCCCCACTCTTCCGCCTTGATCGAACTCCAACGGCGCTGGACGTAGCCCGATGCATTAGCGAGGCTGTTACGCGAAGGTTCGGTGAGTCACCGTCGAGGGCCGGCGGTCAAACGCCAGAGTTCGAGTGCCGCCGCCGGTTGAGGCCGAAGCTAGGCGTTCGACCGCCGAGGGGTGGCGGTGGATCACCATCGTTCGTTCTCGCCTCCCAGTCTGATCGACGCCAGCCGCGCGCCCAACCGGCACGATCGCCCGCTCGTGTCGGCGCGAGCGCGGGTCCGGGAGATCGTGCCGCTGTGAGCGGCACGCATGCCCATCGGTCCCATCGCACCGACACGCGTGGGTACTTGTGCCGGTGCCTTGCCGCGGTCCGACGATCGGAGCGATGGCATCGATCCCGTCGCTCAGGTTGGAAGCACAGCCGCCTGTCGGATCGATCGAGTTCGAGCAGTCTTGGGTGTAGCCCCAGCCCTCGGCGTTGGTGGCCCGGTCTGCTTACCGCAAGGCGATCTCGACTCGGGTCGTTGCGCCCGACGTTTGCGTCGCGGTGAGCGTGGTCCGGCCGCGGCGTGTGGCAAGAATCGAGACGCCGGCGATGAGACCGTCCTTCGCGCGCGCCCGTGCGTGGATCGTCAGTACGCCTGGGTGATCGATGCTGAGGCGAACCCCTGAACCACAGTCGTCAGTGAATTTCAGTAGGACCGGCGAGGATGCAGTGGGACGGATCGGCAGGCGGAAACGACCAGGTTTCGCGTAAGTCAGCGTGACGGGCGCGAATGCCCCATAGGTCCATAGGCGCTGGCCACACACCATGAACTCGTCGGGGAGCGGGCCAGAGGTGGCCCCACCGCACCCAGCGATCGCGAGTGTCGCACCGAACGAGAGAAGAACGGCCAGCGCCCGTCTGCATCACCGGACTTGAAAGGGCAGCCAACGCGCTTCCACAGTATCTCACTAGGACTGCTCCCTCGATCGAGCAACGACCGCGCTCCGTGTAGTCCCTTGCGTCAGCGGGGCGGCTATGGCAAACGATGGCGATTCACCGCCGGCGAAGGGTGGCGGTAGAACGCCAGACTTCGTCTCGATCGCCTGCGAGATGAACATCAGCGATTTGGTTCCGGCGTCCGGAACCAAATCACGTAAGTTCGTGCTCGCACCCGGATTGATCGAAGACCGGCAGGAGGCTCGATGAACGCGAGCCGCGTCAATTCACGCCAACTGCACTGTGCCCGGACCAGCGACCGGAAGTGAGTACCGAGTTCGGTATCAGCAGCAGGATGAGGCAAACGAAGGCCGTGCCTGTGGCAGCGAGCGCCACGATCTGGCCGGGACCGGACGCAGCACCAAAGACCAGCACAAACGATGCTCCGACCTTCGTCACCTGGCTGAGGGTCGGCGGATCGGCTAGGGCGTGGATCTCGAAGACGAGCGCACACACGACGAGAATCGACGCCAGCAGATCGACCCGGCGTCTGCGGAGTACCGCCGCGGAGATCAGCAGCACCACGACCCCGGCGAGCAAGACGTCCGCGACCGAGTACGTCTCCCACCCGGTGCGGACGGGAAGGTGGTGGAGCGCGCCGAACACGACTAAGAAGCCGCGCCGGTTCAGCCCGGTCGCGCTCCAGGTCAAGAACAGCGAGAGGAACAAGGCGGCGCCCGTCGCCGCGGTCATGCCTCGGACGACGCGCTCGGAGACCCTGAACGTCACGTAGCAACCCTAACCGCGGCGCGCCACCGCGGATAGACCGTCGAGAACGCGGCAAGCGCGAGAGCCACTGCCGCTTTGAGCGAAGGAGGGCACGCGTGCGCGCCCGTCATCTGTTACTCGTGCAGCGCATGCTCGGCGTCGGTATCGAGAACGTTCATCGAGATCCGACACTCGGCGGTCGGGCAAGAGTGATCGGTATTGGTCCATGAGCATCACTCGGTAACCGTCGTTGGATTTGGGCGTATCGGGACCATGGTGCTCGATGCGGGTCTGGCCGTGGCTGCCCTTGCTGCACTGGCCCTTGGGTTCGTAGTCCACCGCTGGTGGTTTCTCGTCGTGCTACTGGGCGCCGGGGTTATTGCCATCGGCATCGACGTTTCGACCCGCGACCTGACTAGCGGAGGCCACGACGACCGAGGCCGTGTGGCCATTGCCGAGGCTGCGACCCTGCTCGGGGTCATGGCCCTGTTCGCCGTCGGAGTCGTAGCGCGGAACTGGCGTGATCGTCACCACCGGTCGAGCCTCGGTCGGGCAGGGACCTGACCGGTTATCCACGCGTTCCGAGCGGGCGCTTCTGAGTTGATCGAATCCGGACAGGCGGTCGGGTTGAGCAGTGACATCTTTGTCAGTGGGGATGGAGCCAACGGACCTGATCTTCATGACGGACAACTACGACGCCGATCCCCCGCTTTCACTTTCCGCACGAGTATCACCAGCGTGGTGCCGCGGCTGCTTTGACGGAACAACCGTCAGCGCAACGGCCCCTGTCGCGCTGATGCCTGTGAACGTGATGAACGAGGGCTGCGGGCCGGGATTAGCCGGCGGGTGCGTTAGCCGCGGAAGGTGCGGCGGTATGCCGTGGGGGTGGTGGATAGCCGTCGGGTGAAGTGGGCGCGAAGTGTCGCAGCGTTGCCGAAGCCACTGCGGTGCGCGACCTGCTCGATCGGCAGCTCTGAGTTCTCGAGCAGCTCTTGAGCGAGCCGGGTGCGCTGTTCGAGGATCCACTGCGCGGGTGTGGTGCCCGTCTGTCGGCGGAACTGGCGCGCGAACGTGCGCGGCGACATATACGCGTGGCGAGCGAGGGTCGCCACGTCCAGTGGCTGCTCGAGGTGTTCGAGCGCCCATGCTCGGGTTGGTTCGAGCGACCCGGCCGCGGGGCGTGCTTCGGTGAGCGGCCGGTCGATGTATTGCGCCTGCCCGCCGTCGCGGTGCGGCGGGATCACGGTGAACCGCGCGATCGCGCTGGAAACCGCGGCCCCATGATCGCGGCGGATGATGTGCAGGCAGAGATCGAGGCCGGCGGCGACCCCGGCACTGGTCAGCACTGATCCCTCGTCGATATACAGGACGGAGGGGTCGACATCGACCTGCGGATACTCGCGCGCGAGACGCGCGGCGGCGTCCCAGTGGGTGCTCGCCCGTCGACCGTCGAGCAGCCCGGCTTCCGCGAGCACGAACACACCGGTGCAGATCGACATCACGCGCGCTCCGCGGGCGTGTGCCCTGGCGATCGCACGAGCGGCCGTCTGGAGCGTGTCGACGTCCAACGGATCGGCGACCCCTGGCACGACGATCGTGTCCGCGCGGCGCAGCGCTGATAGCCCCTTGGCCGCGAGCACGTCAACGCCGGTCGAGCTGCGTACCGGCCCGGTGTGCAGGCCTGCCAGCTCGAAGCTGTAGTACGGCGTGCCGCAATGACCGAACAGATGCGTCGGGGCGGCGAGATCGAGAAGCATCACCCCGGGGAGTGCGAGCGCCACGACGCGATGCGCGACCGACACGGCCGTTGCGGCAGCGGTTGGCACGAATTCGATGATACATGGCATTTCTGCCACTTGTGCAGCCCCGCGACGGACTCCACCATGGGTGCCATGAGCAACTCGCCCGTCTCCCCTCCCGGCACCGATCGGGGATCCGTCATCCGACGGTCACGTCTGAAGATCAGCGACGGTGCTCTAAAGATTCGCGCGGGAGGCTGGCCCGCGACGGCGGCTCTCACGCGTGCGACCGCTGGCGCGCCTGCGCCGGCGGTGGGCAGGGCGCGTGGCAACGCTCGCGGCGGTAGGTGCTGCCGTGGGCATGGGCGCGAGCGTCGCTTCGGCTGCGACCGGATCGGGCTACTTCTCCGCGGCCGGATCCGGCCCGCTGGCCGTAACGTTCGTTTCGGCTGCGGAGGCGCCGTTGCCCAACGGCGATGTGCTGATCGCCGGCGGCGCTGGCGCCGCCGGCATCTCATCCGGCGCGCAGGTGTTCGATCCGAGCGAGCGGGACGTTCTCCATCGCAGGCTTGGGATCGATGAGCACACCTCGATACGGGTCGGTGGCGGCGCCGCTGCCAGGGGGCGAGGTGCTGGTCGCCGGTGGGCTGAACTCCTCGGGCACTCTGTCCAGCGCCGAGCTGTTCGATCCGACGACCGGCAAGTTCTCGCCGGCGGGCGTGGGATCGATGACCGTCCCCCGGCGTTCGCGACGGCGACCCCCTTGCCCAATGGCGAGGTCCTGATCGCGGGCGGCTTCGACGGGACCAACGTGCTGTCCAGCGCCGAGGTGTTCGATCCGGCGACCGACACGTTCTCCAGTGCCGGAGTGGGATCGCTGAACGTCGGACGCGCCTTCGCGGCGGCGGCACCGCTAGCCAACGGCGACGTCTTGATCGCGGGCGGCGAAAGCCTCACCAGCGCACTGTCGAGCGCCGAGCTGTTCAACCCGAGCACCGGCGCGTTCTCGCTCACCGGGTCGATGACGATCCCGCGCCAGGACGCTGTCGCCGCGCCGCTGCCGGACGGCAAGGTCCTGATCGCCGGTGGTGACGCCGTCGCCTCGGGCACGCCCGACATCCGAGCCAGCGCGGAGCTGTTCGATCCCGCGAGCAGCACGTTCTCCAGCGCGGGCGTCGGGTCGATGACCACTCCGCGGTCCGGGGCGGTCGCGGCAGCGCTGCCCGACGGCACCGTGCTGATCGCCGGCGGCCAGGACGCCGGTGCCGCTTTCCTCAATGGCGCGGAGCGGTTCTTCACGCCACCGCAGGCTGTCGCCTTCGGCGGAGACTTCGGCGCGCAGACGGTCGCGCAGCCGTCACCCGCCGAGTCGCTGACCGTGACCAACCGGGGCGCAGAGCTGCTCTCGATCTCCGGCGCGACGGTCGGCGGCGGAAACCCGGGCGATTTTGCGATCACTGCCGACGGTTGCGCCGGGCACGCGATCCGGTTCGATCAAACCTGCACGATCACCGTGCGCTTCACGCCTTCACAAACTGGCACACGGTCGGCGACGATCACCCTCCGGGACAACGAGGCCAGCCCGGCGAGCATCACGGTCTCGGGCACCGGCATCGCCCCCAACGGCGGCCCTCCCGGCCCGCAAGGTCCTCCCGGCCCGCAAGGCCCGACCGGGCCGCAAGGCCCCAGCGGCCCCAGGGCCCGGTCGGCTCGCCGGGTCCCAGGCAGGACCGCAGGGGCCAGCCGGACCGCAGGGTCCCGCCGGCCCTGCCGGGAAGGTGATCTGCCGCAACAGCATCGCCGCGATCGGGCTATGCCTGATCGAGTTCGCGCCGGGCACGTGGATGGTGCAGACCGGCAGCACACACGCATATTTCCGGATCCAACGCGGCGGTCGCGTGGTCGCGCACGGCACCCTCACGCTGCGTAGAGGAACAATCGCGCGACGTCCGATCGGCGGACTGCGCCGCGGACGCTACACACTGATCATCACCCTCGGCCAGGGACGTCAACACAGGGTGCAGTTCCGCCGCGCCTTCACGGTGGGCTCGGAGAAAGCGAGCCGGTCGTGAACCGGCGCGGTGGAGTGTCTGATCTGCGCCGCACCGTGCTGGCGCTGGCCTGTGGCGCCGCGGCGCTCGTGGCGGCAGCACCAGCGCCGGCTCAGGCTCAGGTGGCGACGCGTGTCTATTGGGCGAACAGCGCCACTCGCTCGATCGGAGTGGCCAACCTCGACGGGAGCAACGCGCACGCCAACTTCATCAGCGGAGCCGACTCGCCGGAGGGGGTGGCGGTCGATGGGCAGCACATCTACTGGTCGAACACCGGCAGCGGCACTATCGGTCGTGCCAACCTCGACGGCAGCGGCGTCAACCAGAACTTCATCACCGGCGGCCGCACCCCCGTCGGTCTCGCCGTCACCGGGCAGCACATCTACTGGACCAACTCCGAGGGGAGCGGCTCGATCGGCGAGGCCAACCTGAATGGGTCCGGGGTCAACCAGAACTTCATCACCGCCACCGATGTCCCGTACGGGGTCGCGGTCGACGCCGGGCACGTGTACTGGGCCAACGTCGAGGGTGGCGTGGGCCTCGGGTCGATCGGCCGGGCCAACCTCGACGGGAGCGGAGCGAACGGCTCGTTTCAGACGACGGGTGTCAACGGCCCGATCGGGATCACGGTCACCGGTTCGCACATCTTCTGGGCCAATGGTGGGACGGGCGCGATCGCGGAGGCCGACCTCAGCGGTGCTGTCGTCAGCGACCACTTCATCTCCGGCGCCAGCCAGCCCAACGGACTGACCCGCGACGCGCAGCGGCTGTACTGGGCCAACGCGGCGGGCAACACGATCGGCGCGGCTAACCTCGACGGCTCCGGGGTGAACGAGAGCTTCATCACCGGAGCGAGCCGCCCGCTGGCCGTGGCCGTGGGCCCGGTGATACTGGCCATCACCACCGCGAGCCCGCTCCGCGGGGGCACTGTCGGCGGGCCCTACGGTCAGACTCTGCAATCGGTCGAGGGCACCGGGGCGCTGCACTGGAGCATCGCCGCCGGCAAGCTGCCGGGCGGACTGAGCTTCAACGCCTCGACCGGCCGGATCGCCGGCGTGCCGACGGCGACCGGGACGAGCGCGTTCACCGTGCGGGTCACCGACTCCAGCTCCCCGACGACGATGACGGCGACGGCGGCGCTGAGCATCACGATCCATCCGGCGATCCAGGCGGCGCTGTTCGTGGCGAACGGTGCCAACAGCGAGGTCTCCTCGTTCCCGCTCGGCGCGTCGGGCGCGGCCCCGCCGCTCACCGCCCTCACCGGCGCGGCGACTCAGCTCGATGGGACGACGGCGGTGGCGGTCGATCTCACCGGCCGGCTGTACGTGGCCAGCGCGGGCAACGACGAGATCGCGGAGTTCGGCTACCACGCCACCGGGAACGTCTCGCCGTCGGCGGTGATCAGCGGGGGCACGACCGGGCTGGAGTATCCCGACGCGCTGGCCGTGTCAGCCACCGGATCGCTGGCCGTCGCCGACCACTCCTCCGATGCCGTGACGATCTACGCCCCGGGCGCGACGGGCAACGTCAAGCCGGTGGTGAGCATCGCCGGTCCCGACACACAGCTCGACGGCCCGGCCGGCCTGACGTTCGACGCTGCGGGTGACCTGTGGGTCTCCAACGGCGGCAACAGCAGCCTCACCGAGTATCCGGCGGGCGCCAGTGGCGACGTGGCGCCGCGGGCGACGATCGTCGGTGGCGACACTGGCCTCGCCGTTCCGGCCGGCGTGGTCGTGGACGCCGGCGGCAACCTGCTCGTCGCCAACCTGTTCGGCGGGTCACTCACCGAGTATCCGGTGAGCGGGAACGGAGACGTGTCGCCGCTGAGGACGATCACAGGCCCATCGACCGGCCTGCGGCTGCCCAGCAGCGTCGACGTCGATGCCGCCGGAAACATGTACGTCGCCAACGAGCTCGGTGGAGTGACCGAGTTCGGTCCCGGCGCCAGCGGCAACACGACGCCGATCGCCACCCTCTCCGGTCCGCCGATCTCCGGGCCGCAGGCGGTGGCGGTGGCCCCGCCGCTGTGGGTGCGCACCCGCGCGCTCCGGGCGGCGAAGGCCGGCCACCGCTACCGGGCGGCGCTGGTCGCCGCCCTGGGGACGACGCCCTATCGCTGGAGGGTGCTGAGCGGCCACCTCCCGGCGGGGCTGACGCTGAGCCGAACCGGCATCCTGGCCGGGCGACCGCGCCGCGCGGGCACCTTTCGGTTCACCGTCCGCGTCATCGATTCCACCCGTCCCCGCATGACGGCTGCCCGGCGGCTCGTCCTCATCGTCCACCGCAATCGAAGGGCGTCTCATGTCTGAACGTGTCCCGAGGAGAAGTCGGCCCCGGCGGACGGCAATCGGCTATCGCCGCTGGTTGATGCCCGGTCTGCTAACGGTTGTCGGCGTGGTCGGAGCCGGTGCGGTCCCGGCTGCCCGGGCCGCGGGGGTACCTCAGATCTACTGGGCCGACAGCATCGGCCAGAGGATCAGCAGCGCCAACGTCGACGGCGCCGGCGGCAACCCGAGCCTCATCACCGGCGCGAACGCCCCCGGCGGGGTGGCGGTCGACGGCCACAGCGTCTACTGGGCCAACCAGGTGGCGAACACGATCGGAGTGGCCAACCTCGACGGCAGCGCAGCGAACCAGAGCCTCGTCACCGGAGCCCACGTGCCGACCGGGATCGCGGTTGGCGGCGGTCACATCTTCTGGGCCAACGCCGGTGACAACACGATCGGGGAGGCCAACCTCGACGGCACCGGAGTCAACGAGAGTTTCGTCACCGGCGCGAACCTGCCGATGGGGGTGGCGGTCGACGGCCGGCACGTGTACTGGACCAACCAGGGCAACGACACGATCGGGGAGGCCAACGTCGACGGCTCAAGCGTCAACGAGAGCTTCATCAACGCCGCCGCGCCGATGGGGATCGCCGTCAGCGATCGCCACCTGTACTGGATCAACTCCGCGTCGGGCACGATCGGGAAGGCCAATCTCGACGGTGGCGGTGTCGAAGAGAGCTTCGTCGCCGTCGGCGGAACGCCCTGGGGCGTCGCCGTCGACGCTCAGCACATCTACTGGACGACAGGTTCCACTGGCAGCATCGGCGAGGCCGACATCAACGGGACCAACGTCAATCCGGCTTTGATCACCGGCACCGGCGGCAGCGCGCTCGGGGTGGCCGTGTCGGTGCCAGCGCCGGCCGTCTCACCGGCCACGCCACCACCGTTCCCCGCCACGCCGGTGGGCACGCTGAGCGCCCCCGAGACGCTGACGCTCACCAACGAAGGCCGACAGGCGCTGTCGCTGACCGGCCTGTCGTTCAGCGGTGCCGACCCCGGTGATTTCATCGTCAGTGCCAACACCTGTCTGGCGGCCATCGACCCTGGCCTGAGCTGTCAGGTGACGGTCGCGTTTGCACCCACGGCATCGGGACCACGGTCGGCGACACTGCTGGTGGCCGGCAACGACTACGCCAACGGTCCGCTTGCCGTGCCGCTGCACGGCACGGGGGTCGCCGCTGTGGCGGCCGGCACGGGGCCTGCTGGCGCGACCGGGCCCGCCGGGGCCGCTGGCGCGACCGGGCCGAGGGGGCCGGCCGGCAAGGTGGAGCTCGTCACCTGCAAGACGGTCACCACCACCGTGCACCACAAGCGACGCACCCACAAGTCCTGCACCGTCCGGCTCGTGTCGGGCACCGTCCGCTTCACAACCGCGACGGCCGCCATCCGTGCCAGCCTCGCCCGCGGGGGCATCGTGTACGCCGCCGGGGCGAGCATGGGCGCCGGCCGCGCGCCCGTGCTCGTCCTCTCCGGTCGACGGCCGCTGCGGCGCGGGCGGTACACGCTGACCCTGACGCGCCGTGGCGCGCCGAGCCGGCGGGAGACGATCACGATCAGCTAAGAGCCACGGGCGACCGGAGGGGCGGTGTGACAAAAGACCGCCATCGGACCTCGCTCGTGGCTCAAGATGGTGACAGGCCGGTGTAGGGCATCGGCGCAGCGGGCCGCTTTTGATTCTCAGCATCGTTCGTCCACACAAAGGAGCTGGTCGCAGTGAGTCTCGTTCAACTTCCGGGGAGTAACCGCGAGGCCGTGCCCGGTGCCGTCCGCACCGGCGATGCATCGTCGTCCGATCTCGTCCACCTGACCGTGGTGCTGAAGCGTCGCGAGCCCGACGCGAAGCCCGAGGCCGCCGATACCGACGGAGGGCGGTCCGTCGCGTTGGCCGAGCACGCCCAGGCCGATCCTCAGGCGGCAGCAGCGGTCGAGAAGTACCTCACCGACTCCGGGCTCACCGTCGAGTCCGCCGATGCCGCGCGTCGGACGGTGCGGGCGAGCGGCCCCGTGAGCGCGGCGAACGCCGCTTTCGGGGTAACGCTCGGGAAGTACACGGCCGACGGGCAAAGCTACCGCGGCCGTGAGGGTGCCGTCCATGTTCCGGAGCAGCTGGCCGACTCGATCGAGGCCGTGCTCGGACTCGACAACCGAATTCAGGCCCATACACGACTCAAGCGAGGGGACGAGATCCCCGAGGCCGAGCTCCCCGACGTCGACGCCCATGGTGCGTCGTTGTTGCACTCTGAGGCGCAACGTGCCGCGGGGGATATCACCCCACAGCCCCTGTGGCCGGCGCAAGTCGCCGAGCTGTACGACTTTCCGAGCGATCTCGACGGGAGCGGAGTGACGGTCGGCATCATCGAGCTGGGCGGTGGCTATACCGACGCGGATCTCTCGGCGTACTTCGCGAAGGTGAACGTCCCCGCGCCCGAGGTGGTGTCCGTCAGCGTCGGCACGGGCTCGAACCAACCCGGCGGTGACGCCGACGGCGAGGTGCTGCTCGACATCGAGGTCTGTGGCGCGATCGCCCACGGGGCCAAGCTCGTCGTGTACTTCTCTGATCCGAGCGACCGCGGCTTCTTCGACGCGATCTCCGGCGCTGTGCACGACTCCGAGAACCGACCCTCGGTGATCTCGATCAGCTGGGGTGGCGCCGAGGACAACTGGACGGGACAGAGCCACGCGGCGTTCGACGGGTTGCTGGCCGACGCCGCCGCGCTTGGCATCACGGTGCTGGCCGCGTCCGGCGACCACGGCGCCGGCGACGGGGGAAGCGATGGCAAGGTGCACGTTGACTTTCCCGCCGCGAGCTCACACGTCGTCGGGTGCGGCGGCACGACCCTGAGTGGGTCGGGCCAGGCGATCAGCTCGGAGGTCGTATGGAACGACGGGGACGGCTGGGCCGGTGGCGGCGGCATCAGTCGCCATGACGGCGTGCCGAGCTGGCAGCGCGATCCGCTGCCGAAGAATCTCGCCACGGGTGGACAGGGACGCGGTGTTCCCGACATTGCCGGCAACGCCGACATCACCAGCGGCTTTATCACGCTGGTCGACGGCAAATGGGGTCCGGTCGGGGGGACGAGTGCTGTCGCGCCGCTCTACGCCGGGTTGTTCGCGTTGATCAATCAGCAGGTCGGGACACCGGTGGGTCCGGTCCTGGCGCGGCTCTACGCGCTCAGCGACGAGCAGCGGCCATCGGTATTCCGAGATGTCACCAGTGGTGATAACTCAGTGCCCAACAGCCACTTCGGACCGGCGACGACCGGCTACAGCGCCACCGCCGGGTGGGATGCGTGCACCGGCCTGGGCAGCATCCGCGGCCAAGGCCTGCTGGCCCTGCTCGCGGGCGCGCAAGCGCACGCGCACGCGGTCTGACCTACCACGTCATGCCACGCGAGCGGAGCGCCCGGCATCGCCCGGGCGCTCGGCGCCTTCACACGGAAGTCGCGGCTCGCTTTGCAGCGATCGGCAGAATCGGCGTATGCGCTTCGTTTCGTGGGCGATCGTCACGCCGGCCGCTCTGTCGTGCGTCCTGGTCGTGGCGGGATGCGGGAGCTCAGGTTCGAGCGCGGCGTCATACCGTCGAAGCGCCGATGCTGCGTGTCGGAAAGAGGTCGCGAGCATTGCGCGGCTGCCGACGCTGCAGCACGAGCAGCATTTGACCGTGACCGAACTCGAGGCCGTCGCCAGGCGCAGCGGCACGGCGTTCATCGCGGCGATTCGGGCGTTGCGCCCCCGTCAGCGTTGAGCGGCGCTCATCGCAAGCTCATTGCCGATCTTTCGGCGCCGTCTCCGACCGGTACAGCCTTGACGCCCAGCCTGCTCAGCAGGCTCTTAGCGCACGATCGCGTGCTGCTCGAGGACTACACCAAGCTGAGACTCAGCGGCTGCAGCGACCCGCTCAGGGCGCAGATGCGCCGGGTGATGCGCGCCCGCTGAGCCGCATCGCTGCGCGCCCCCGCCAGGTGCGATAGGCCGTGGGATGTGAGACGGCCCGAAGGTTGCGACGGATCCCCTCGCTGGGCTTGGACCACTCGACGGCGTCATCGCTGTGTGCTCGCGGCGCATGCGACCGCTCAGTAGCTGTGCTTCGAGGTGCTTTACGTCAAGGCTCGAGCGCCCACGTTTGCTTCGCGCGCGGCCTGCATGTCGGGGAGGTGGTCCATCGCCCACCGGCAGATCGCGACGAGTGGGTCGGACAGCGTTTGGCCGAGCGGCGTGAGACCGTACTCGACATGCGGCGGCATCACGTCGATGACGGTGCGCCTCACGAGTCCGTCCGCCTCCATGCTGCGAAGGGTCTGGGTGAGCATCTTCTGCGAAATGCCTTCGATCAGCCGTTTGAGCTCGCCATGGCGGCGCGGGCCATCGAGCAGCGCGTAGACGATCAAACACGTCCATTTGTCAGCGATACGGTCAAGCGCCTGCCGCGATTCACAGTCCTGCCTGAGAACATCGGGCTGCACCCCGTCGACTCTGTCCACAGTTAGGTTCTAGCAGAGCCTATAGGCACTCTCAAGTACCTACTTGCGATTGGGTGCCTACCGGGCTAGCGTGGGGCCCATGGCAACGAATCTCATCCATCGCTTTCACGCGACCGGCGGCGGCACGCCGGTCAACGCTTACATCGTCGAGGGCCCAGCGGGAGCCGTCGTGGTCGATGCCACCCTTACGGTCTCCGACGGCCGTGCCCTACGGGCCAGCGTGGACGATCTCGCCAAGCCTTTGCTCGGTGTGGTCATCACCCACGCCCATCCCGATCATTACGGCGGGCTGGTCGAGCTCATTCGAGATCTCGACGTTCCCGTGTTCGCGACACGCGGCGTCATTGACGTGATCCGCCGCGACGATCCGGTCAAAGAGACGATCCTGCGGCCGATGTTCGGCGAGGAATGGGCCCGGGAACGCGCGTTCCCCAACCACCCGGTCGAGGACGGTGAAGCGCTCTCGCTGGACGGGATCCGGCTTACGGTCACCGACCTCGGGCCGAACGAGTCACCTCACGACAGCATCTGGACGCTGGATGACTCGAACCGCCGGGTGTTCTCGGCAGACCTCGTCTATGACCGCCATCACTGCTATCTCGCTGACGGCTTCTATCGCGAATGGCTGGCCAACATCGGACGCGCGCGGCAGCAGCTGCCCGCCGGGGTCACCCTGCACCCGGGGCACGGCGAGCCGTGCGGCACCGAAGCCCTGGACTGGCAGGAGGGCTACATCAACACCTTCCTTGAGGCAGTCGCCGCCGCAGACTGGTCTGACGCGGAAACGGCGAGACGCATGATCGTCGGTCGAATGCTCGAATACCTCCCGTCCTCGACTCTTCAGTTCCTGATGGAACTCTCCATCGACCCGGTCGCTGACAAGCTCGGCGTCCGCTGATGCGCGACCGCCACGCGCCCGCGTAAGCCACAGTGCCAAGCGGCAGGCCGAAAGCCTTCGGTCCACGCCGGCCGCTGTCCACGGTTTGCTGCGGCGGGTCAACACGAGGGTCTCGGGGCTCACTTCGCGTCGTGGAAGATCACGCCGAGCGCCGTCCGCTCGCCGCCGGTGACGGTCGAGACGCCGTGGCGCATCCCGACGCGGTAATGGCCGTTCTTGCCGACGACGGGACGCTCCGAGGTCGGGAAGATCACGAACGCGCCGCGGGGCGGGGTGAGCACGTAGGCGCGGCTCTGGGCGCGCGGACGCTGTTCGAGCAGCACGAACTCGCCACCCTCGAAGTCGACGCCACGTTCGGACAGGATCGTGAGAATCTGGAAGGGGAAGTACACCTCGCCGTAGAGGTCCTGATGGAGCGCGTTCCAGTCACCCTCGTGGTAACGCAGGATCAGTGGGGTCGGTCGATGTTGGCCGGCGGCCTCACATTGCGCGATCAGGTCCTCATGCTTCAAGGGCCACGTTGGGCGTTCGCCGCGTAGAACCTCGGACCACCGATTCGCGACCGGTGCGAGGTGGGGGTAGACGGAGGTGCGCAGGGCGGCGATCGTCTGAGGCAGTGGGTGGTCGAAGTACCGGTAGCGGCCGTCACCGAACCGGTAGCGGGCCATGTCGATCGTCGAGCGGAACTTGCCGTCGTCAAAGAGGCTTGCGAGCTCAGCGCATTCGTCAGCTTCGAGCAGTACCGGCGTGATCGCGTGTCCGACCGTATCGAGTTGCTCGTTGAGCTGATCCCAGTCAAGGGAATCGACTCGCTCGCGAATCTCGTTGGTGATCGAGGGTGATTTCGCTGCGGTCATCTTCGTCTCCCGCTCTTCGTGGTGGCGAGCCGTGTCGCTGCCCGTTCCATCCCTACGACGTTCGCTCGCGCCAGAATGTGAGGTCAACGCACGAAAGCTCGTGGGCCACCCGCGCCGATAACCTCACGAACGCCTATCGGGCAGCGTTGTAAAGGACATGGCCGCCGCCAGCCAGGACCGCGTGTGGAAGATCGTGGGCCCGGACGGGACGTTCTACGGCAGCCCGACTCCGGGCGTGCTCGGCGGTCATCGTCGCACTCGAATCTACGGCCGGCTTGACTGTCCCTCGGCGCTGCGCGCGATCGCGCGCGGCGGCTACGTGCCTCACCGCGTCTTCTTCGCAAACGAACACGACGCCATAGCTGCCGGCTACAGACCGTGCGCGATCTGCCTCCCGAACGCGTACGCGAAGTGGAAGGCGACCACCGATTTTCGACCTCGACGCAACGGCCGTTCCGAGCCAGACCTCACATAACGGCGCCGGTGGACGTCTTCGGTACGGAGGACGAGATTGCGTGCTCCGAATATCAACCGACCGAAAGGTGTTTCACGCCAGACAGTCCCGCCGTCGGCGGTGCGTCTCTGATGGACGCTCACGCAGCCGATCGCTTGCGTCGTTCGGCACGCACGCCGGCGCGAAGCGCACCGTCCGCGGTGTCACGTCTCGGTGGCCGCGACGAGATCGGGGGGCGGGATTATTCGTGCCGGCCGGGATGGGGTGGACTCCCACACCGGCGCGATGCACGACGTGTTCGAGCAAGGCCCGAGTCAGTTGGACGCGGTCGCGCGTGCAGTCGAGATGCACTGCAGCCAGGTCGGCATTGCTGCATGCGAGCCTCCGGTGAGGGTCGTGATCGATGGAGTGGCGTCTGAATTCAGAGCGTGCGGCCCCGGGGCGGTGGATCCGTCAGCGCGACGTGCCGCTCTCGCGCAGCGCCGGCCATCGGCTCATGACGGAGACGTTGCTCACTGGGATCACGAGGCTGATAATGAGCCTGGCGTTCCGGACGCGTGGCTGTCTGTGCACCAGCCCGCCGCCGATGACAATCAGACCGCCTTCATCGCTGGTAGGTGAAGGGGTGGTGGCGCCGGCGTCTCGGGCCGGCGGCGTTGGGCCGGGAAGGTCGCTGTGAGCTTGGCGCCGTGACCTGCCGAGGATTCGATTGTGACTGTGCCATGGAGAAGTTCGACGCGCTCGCGCATCCCGCGCATGCCGAACCCGCTTGTGCTGGCGCCGGGGTCAAACCCGCGGCCGTCATCGCTGACGCGCAGCACGACCGTCGTCCGGGACTCGGAGAGTTCGAGCACCGCACGTTTGGCGTGACCGTGCTTGGAGGCGTTTGTCATCGCCTCCTGGATGATCCGATAGATCGCGGTCTCCAGCTCGGAGGTATGCCGAGTCGATTCGCGGCCCTGCTCGTAGGCGAGGTCCAGTGAGCTGCTGATCTTCATTCCGTGGCGGCTAGCGCGCTCGAACAGCGCTGAGAGCGCGGCCGCAAGACCAATCTCGTCCAGCGCAGCAGGCCGTAGGTCGGTTATCAGCGCTCGGAGGTTCGCTACTCCCTCGTGGAGATACTCGATCGCCTCACCGACGGCTTGCCCGATCCCCTCGGGGGAGCCGCTTCGGCGGGCCGCGGACAGGCTGAACTGCAGACCGCCGAGGTGCTGGAGGGTATCGTCATGCAGCTCTCGTGCCCAGCGCCCGCGCTCGCCCTCCGCCGCCGCAAGGCGCTCGCGCAGACGGTCTGAGGCCGCCGAGCGCCCAGTCGCGACTGCTGTCGCAGCGGTGGTCGCGAACGCTTCCAAGAGCCGCACTTCCTCAGCCGTGAACGCTGGGGTGTCCCCCAGCCGATCAAGCGCGAGCAGCACCCCATAGGCCTGTTCATGGAAGATCAGCGGAACGACGAGGCCGGCGTCGGCGCCGACACCGAGCTGCCCGACATCGTGTTTCTGATAGCGCGAACGGTTGACCGGGAGCTCCAACCGTTGCGTGGTGCGCGTACGCAATGCCGCGCTGGCGACCGCCTCCGCCAGCGCGAACCGCTCCCCGATCAGGCCAGCGGGCTCCTCCCCGGCCACCGCAGCTACGACCAGCTCGCTGCCGTCGACGAGCTCGATCAAGAGCGCCCGCGCTGACACCAGCGCCCGCCCGCGCTTGGCGACCAGATCAAGGATCACATCGAGGTTGGTCTCGCCGCCAACCGCTCGAGCGATCTCCGTCGTCGCCTCCAGCGTGGCGACCGTCCGCGCGAGCTCATCGCCCCGCGCCGCAGCGCTTTCATACCGCCGCGCGTGATCGATCGCCAATCCCACGAACCGGGCAAGCATCGCGGCGGAGGTCTCATCCGCGGCGGTGAACTCAGCGCTGCCGGTCTTCTCGGTCAGATATAGGTTTCCTACAGGCTCGCCCGCGACAAGAATCGGAACCCCCAAGAACGAGCGCATCGGCGGGTGCCCAATCGGCAAACCGTACGACCGGGGGTGCTCGCCGACATTCGTCAGACGCAAGGGCACGGGATCGCGGATCAGCTCTCCAAGCACTCCAAGCCCTCGCGGCAGCGCACCGATCTTGGCGCGCGTCCGTTCGTCGATACCGACCGTGACGAACCGCGCAAGCTCCGACCCCGACTCATCCAGCAGCCCAACGGCCGCGTACCGCGCGCCCGTCAACTCTCGTGCCGATGCCAACGCCCGATCGACCACGACGTCCAGATCGAGCTCCTCGAGCACATTGCTCGCAAGGTCCAGTAGATCGTGCGGTCCTAGGTTCTGTTGAGACTGCGGCATCGCTCTCTGCCTCCCGTCTTCAGTGGGTCCGTACGAGAGGGACAGGACAAGCCCTCGCGCGCTCGCGCAGATATGGACACGGCCGCCCGATCTGTAGGGTAACGCCGCTAATAAGCACCGCACCGACCCCGCAGTCAAACCAGTCGCCCATGCCTCCGCCTCGCGACGTACATTGCGCCGGAGATGGCACTCAGACTTGGGCTGAGAATCCTGGCCGCAGGGCCAGCTACGTGCGACAGTACTCCTATTGCGGGCAGTTGCGTATTAATCCGATGGATCAAGCTCTTGCTCTCATGGGACGCGCAGCACGATCAGTCTGTGACCACTCCGCGCCTCGCTCCCTTCACGAGCATGCGGCAGCCCGAGTCCGGGTTGAGCCACGCCTCCAGGCTAACGTCAGGACAGTGTCACGCAGCGAGTGTGAAAAGCTCGTCAGCGTCGCCCAGCCCGGCGATGAGTCTCGTCGGCAGAACGGCGTACCTGCTGAACGTCATCCCGTAGTTCCCCCGACCCGCGGTCGCTGACCGGAGATCGTTCGCGTAGCCGAACATCTCTGACAGAGGTACCTCGCAGGTGAGGGTGACGATCTTCCCAGGCCGCTGATCGCGCCCGCCGACGAAGCCGCGTCGGCGGGTGATATCTCCCATGACCCAGCCGAGTCCATCTTCGGGGATTGTGACGTCGACAGACATGATTGGCTCAAGGATCACCGGCTTGCAGCGGTGGCACGCGGCCCTGAATGCCGCCGTGCCGGCCATCTGGAACGCGATTTCCGATGAGTCGGTGTCGTGAGATTTGCCGTCGATGAGCGTCACCTTGACGTCGTTCATCGGATAGCGGGCAATGACCCCCGCCCCCATTGAGAGCTCGCACCCTTTGCCGACTGCGGGGATGTACTCGGTCGGAACGTTCCCGCCTTTCACCTTCGAGAAGAACTCGAAGCCCCTGCCGGGGTTGGGCTCCATGTCAATGTAGACGACCCCGTACTGGCCCGAGCCTCCGGTCTGCTTGATGAACTTCCCTTCGACCTTCTCGGCCGACGCCGTGATGCTTTCACGGTAGGCGACCTGCGGGCGCCCGGTGTTGACCTCAACCTGGTACTCGCGACGTAAGCGCTCAATCGTGACCTCCAGATGCAGTTCACCCATTCCCGAGAGCACCGTCTGACTGGTCTCCTGGTCGGTGCGCCTCTGCAACGACGGATCCTCGCGCACGAGATATGAGAGCGAGTCAGCGAGCTTTTCCTGGTCGACGTGGCTTCTAGGCTCGATCGCGATATGCACGACCGGCGACTCGAACGTGATGCGCTCAAGCACGATCGGGTCCTCAGGCGTGGAGAGCGTGTCGCCGGTCGTAATGCCCTTCAGGCCGACCGCAACCGCGATATCACCGGCGTAGACCTCGTTAACGTCCTCACGATGGTTGGCGTGCATCATCAGGATGCGCCCAATACGGTCCCGCTTGCCGGTCATTGGGTTCAGCACCCTGTCGCCGGCCGCAAGCGCGCCGGAGTACACACGGAAGTAGGTCAGGGGCCCGGCCTGCGGGTCGCGCTGAATCTTGAACGCGAGTGCAGCAAACGGCTCATCGTCAGCCGGTTGGCGCCTGGACATGCCATCCGCTGCTATCACCTCGCCGCGGTCAAGCGGACAGGGCAGGTAGGCGACGATGGCGTCCAGCAGCGGCTGAATCCCCTTGTTCTTGATCGCGGACCCGCTCAACACTGGGTGCACGGCGCCCGCGAGTGTCGCGCGACGCACACCCTCGGCGATCAGCTCAGTCGTGACCGGCTCTTCATCCATCAAGTAGGCGTTCATCAGCGGCTCGTAGTACTCGGCAACAGCATCTATCAGTGCCTCATGGGCCCTGTGAGCCGCGGAGGCGTATCTCTCAGGGAGTCCGCGGACGGTGAACTGCGAGCCGTCCTCTGAGTCGTAGTAGACGGCGTTCATCCCGATGACATCGATGATCCCAAGGAACTCGTCCTCGGCATTCATCGGCAGTTGCACAGGGACTGCGTTGGCTCCCAGGCGCTCACGCATCATTGCCACGGCGTTCTCAAAGTCGGCGCCTCGACGGTCCATTTTGTTCACGAAACAGACGCGCGGCACGCGGTACTTGTCCATCATCCGCCAAACGGCCTCGGACTGAGGCTCGACCCCAGCAACCGAGTCAAACAGCGCAACCGCGCCGTCGAGGACTCGCAGCGAGCGCTCGACCTCAGCCTGGAAGTCGACGTGGCCTGGCGTGTCGATAATGTTGATTCGATGTGGGACGGCGCCGGCAACGTTGCTCGGCGTCCACAGGCAGGTGGTAGCGGCAGACATGATCGTGATCCCGCGCTCCTGCTCCTGGTCAAGCCAGTCCATCGTCGCGGAGCCGTCGTGCACCTCGCCCATTTTGTGAAGGCGACCCGTGTAGTACAGAATCCGCTCAGTTACAGTGGTCTTGCCTGAATCCACATGAGCGCTAATTCCGATGTTCCTCGTCTGAGCGAGCTGAACCTGGCGAGGCATCTCCGAGATCTTTCGTTAACAGCTCTATGACATGAGCGGACTGGGTGCGCCAGACCTTGCGGCCTGATCTCGTCCGTTCGGGTACAACGAAGCGGCCGACCAGACCCTCGTGTATCGGCGTCACGGGAGAGAACCTAAAGGGAGGCCGTGCTGTGGGTCGCTAGGAGTGCCAGGGCTGGCGCACCTCCGCGCCGCGGCGCCCGAGACTCTGAGCGCGGGCACAGCATTCCCCGCACGAGCACTCATTGACATATCCGTGGCAGGTCAGCGGACGGTTCAGGGGCGAGACGCCAAGAATGATTGCGATTCTCAATGCCAGCTCGTCGCTTATATGTGGCATTGGTCGCTCAGCGAAGGGCTCATCCGCCCACGCTCGACGCGCCGCGGCGACTGACCCTCTCGTCCCGGCGAGCGTTGCGGTTGCGGCGGGCGAGGACGCGGTCGGAGTGCGACGGCGGCGTCGGCGACGAGATGTGCCGGTCACAGCAAGGTCTCTGTTCATGTTTCGTAGATCCAAATCGGTGGCGGTGCTCAGACCAGATAGTCCCGATGCTCGGCCATGCGCACCATCGACCGATAACGGACGTACGTTGAATGTAGCTTGACTTGAAGGTGCAGCCTGTTTCCTACTGTGGGCCAGCGCGTTCGTCAGGATCGACGCGCTGGACTCTCCCACTCCGGTCACGGCGAGAGGACTGGATGCCCTTGCAGCGCTACCGCAAGAAGAATCCGGCGGCGTCGAGCACCCCACGCCGGTCGAGCCGCCGACAACGCTCGACCAACTCCGAGTCCCCCTTGCCAACGTTCCAGATCGCAACAGCAGATGTGTTGCCCAGCTCATAAAGACCATGAGCTCGCGGGTCGTCCATCGCGGCGCGCAGCCACGCGAGGTCATCCGAGAGGCGACGCGGGCGCGAGTTGGAGGGTGGCGTCCACGGGTCCTGCCCCACCCGTCGCTCCGGCACGCCCGGCGGCCGGCTCATAGCGACTTGCAGCGCCTGCCCCCAGTCAGGACGGACGGCCACAAGCTCCAGCGTCACCATCACGGACAGCAGCGTAGCCGCATTCCACCGCCGGGTGCGCAACAATTCTCACGCTCCACTCAGCCCAACGGATACTCAGGCGTGCTGTTGTCCGAGACTGGCATTGCACGGTCCAGGAAGCGCACGCCGAGACGTTCGGCCAAGCGCGGCATGACCAAGCTCCGCCGGCGTTCCGTAAGCCGCCGAGATGGTGACAGGCCTGCTCATTGACCAAACCCACTGCCGCGTCGCAACGGTGTCACGGATGCCTCGCAGCCTCTGAACGAACGACGGTCCCATTTTGAACAGGCGCCTCAGGTTCTTCGCGGCACCTCTTCCGTCTTCGCCGAATCTCGCACGTCCAGATGCCGCCATCCGCGCGATCCCTGTCAGCCTTCCGCTGCGTTGCTTTGCGACATCGCATTGCAGCGACATACGGGTGGCCGGGCCGTGCCGGCGTCGCACGACTGCTCCGCCACGAACGCACTCGTCACGACTAGGCCGACCCGGACGATCGCGTTGCGCGAACGGCAAGTGGTCGACCTGCCCCTTGGATTCGTCTCGGTTGAGATCGACCAGCGCACACCGAGAAGGTCCGATCACGGCGTGCGGATCGGCCGAGCGGTCGTCGACTGTGAAATGGGGCAGCGAGAACGAGTCGCGCGGAACCCGGCGGGTGCGGTAGCCCAGACAACTGCAGCTCACGTCGTTGCCGCTCCGGTGCCAACTCTGACCGGGTTGAGCGTATCTCCCAAGACGGCATCGGTCGCTGGGCGGCTGGTCGCCGGCCGCTGCGTCAAGCCCACCAACAAGAACCGCATTCACAAGCCCTGCACCCGCCCGATCAAGCTCCGGATCCGCTACACGCTCAACGGATCCGCGACCGTGACCTTCACCATCAAACGCCTCGCGCCGGGCCGCCAAGTCAACGGCCGATGCGTCAAGCCGACCCACAAGAACGGCAATCACAAGCGCTGCAACCGGCTCGCAAGCGCGAGGCGAATCGACAAACCAGGCGAGGCAGGCGCCAACAGCTTCACCTTCTCTGGCAGGCTCGTCCCCGCCACCTATCACCTAACCGCCACGCTTCCAGGCGGCACCCGGCAGCGGGCTACGTTCAGGCTCACGAGCTGATTCGGACTGGAGACGTCAGAGGAAGCCGCCAGCAGTCGTCGGGGCTGGCCGTGGCACTCGATTCGAGCCGCCGAGGCTCCTGCGCTGGGCGAACATAATGCCCGACGCGCCAACACGATCGGATCCGTGCTGTTGCGCTTCTCGCCGGAACCAGCCGTTCGGCGCTCCCGGGCGTGGTGGCCGGTTTCACCCGCGAGCAGGCAGTCACGCGGCGGGTCTCGGCGGGCAGCGGCCGCCTCTGAATCGTGCCGCTCACGACTGCTTTGCTCGTCCTGACCTCGCTGAGCTGACGATCGAGTTGGCGACCGAGCGTTCGTGCGACGCATGCGTCTGGCGAATCTCGGGTCAGCCGCGATAGTCCGCGAGGTCCTCGACGATCTGGTGCTGGAGCGCGTAGCCGGGTGAGACGATCTTGTCGGGCGGCACGAATTTCATCGGGATTCCGGTCATCATCACCACGAATGCGAATTGTCGCCCGCCGATGCTGCGGCAGTACCCGCTCACGTTCAGGGTGTTCTCTGACTGTTTCAGGCCGACGTGGGTGCCGCCCTTAAGCGCGCAGCGCCCGTCCGCCGCCGTGTGGGCATAGCCAGTGTCCGAACCGTTGCGACCGGCCTGCGACAGCGAGTGTGCAAATGCTGCGGCTTCCGGACGCCGGTGCATCAGGCGCAGCAGACCGACGACATCGCGCGGTGAGTCCAGGTCGCGCACGCTCTCACCTGACCCGGTCACCATCTGCGGATGCAGACCGAAGCGACGCATCGTGTCGGTGACCGCGATCGCCCCGGCCGCGCCTGATCCCTGACCCTCCAGGCGCGCGCCGAGGTCGCGCAACAGCACGTCGGCGGCGTAGTTGTCCGAAGGTCGGTTGATCAGCGCCGCCAACCGCGACATCCGCGGCGACTGCGTCTGAGCGATCGGGGTGACCAGGGTCGGGGTGGCGCGTGCGCCGACGCCGCCGTCCACCCGCACGCCATCGGCCTTGAGGCAGTTGATCAGCGCTTGCGCGGCGAACTGGTCTGGTCGCTGTTGGGGTCGGGCGCTAGTGGCGTTGGCCAGTCCGCGGTCAAAGCTGATCGCCGTTTGCGGGCCCCATGGCAGCAGGCGCTCAAGCCGACCGGCGGGACCGTAGGGGCAGCCGGGCCCGAACAGAGGCTGTTTGCAGAGCACGAGATCAAACGGGGTGCCGGTGCCGTCGCTGAACAACGACGCGTCGCCGTAAACCGAGCCCCGGATCCGGCGCAACCCCGAGTTGCGGATGGCCGCGCCAAGCGACTGGACCGTGCCGCCGCCTCCGTACGCGCGTCGGCTGAACGAGGCGTTTCCGAACGTGAAGTCGCCACCGCCGCGCAGATACAGGTTGCCGTTCAACGTGTTGCCCTGGCGCGTTCCCGTGGCGAACACGCGGGTCGTCAGCCGGGCGCCGCTGCCGAGACGCATGAGGGCCGTCGAGGTGGTGAACAATTTCATCAGCGAAGCGGTCGGAAGCGCAGTGCCGGCGCGGTCAGAGAACATGACGTGGCCGCTGCCGAGGTCGACGACCGAGGCTGCCTCGTTTTGTGGACCTTGTGCCATCTGGGCGGCGATCGCAGACCGAAGCGCGGGCTCGTTGTGCAGTGCCTGACCGACTGCCGTTGACGCGAGCAGCGCCAGCAGGCCAAGGACGCTGCTGACGATCACAGCAATACGAATTGACAACGACATGTCTCTCTCAGTTCTCCGACGTTTTGAACGACTGTGTGAACGCACGCGAAACTCGCCGGCGGGCCGCGCAACCCAAAGTCAGACGACACATGGCACCCGCGTGACGTTCGGCAAGGGTCTTCAAGCACATGGGAGATCATCCGACACGGCAGTCAATGATCGTCACGATCACCTCACGCGGATCGCGGCTGTCGCTGGGCTACTTGTGCTTCTTCGGCTTGCCCGAGGAGACGGTGATCGCCACGCGCGTGCCGGCCCGATGCGAGCCCGGACCGGGTGACGTCGAGATCACGCTGCCCTTCGGCACGCTCTTCGAGGTGTGCTTCGACACCTTGCCAACGCCACAGTTGAGCGCGCGAAGAATGCTCTTGGCCACGGCGAGCGGGATCCTCTTCAGCGCGATCACGCGACACGGCGGGGACGAGGTGGTCACCGGCGGGGTGCTCGCCTTGACCGTCAGCGTCGCGGTCGCGGCGTTGTTGGCCAAGTTCGGGTCCGACAGGCTTGTCGTGACGGTACCGGTGTTGGTGAACGTGCCGGCGCCGGAGGTTGAGACGACGATCGCGACGGGCACGGACGCGCCGGGGGCCAGGCTGACCGAGCACGACACGAGCTGGCTGATCGTGTTGCAGGTCCCGAGGCCCGCTGCTGCTGCAATGATCGAGAGGCTGCTTGGGATGCTGTCGGAGAAGCTCGCGGTGGCGGTCGAGACGCCCGTGTTGGTGAGCGTGAACGTGAACGCCGCGAGCCCGCCAACGGTCGCGGTAGCTGGATTGACGGCGGTGGTCAGGCCGGCATCGACGGTCTGCACGAGATTCGCTGCGACGTTCAGGCGGGAGCCGATGCTCGGGGAGCCCGGGAACGTGTAGGTCGCCCCGCTCGCGGGCGCGCTGAACGGTCCACCGACGATGTACTGGTCACCTGCGCCGCCGGCGAACACGCACTCGGCGCCCGACGGGGTACCGCCGTACACGCCGAGGACCGATCCGGCCGGTGCCCGGATCGGCGTCGCGGGCGTGAACGTGACCGTGCTGCCGGCCGGCGTCGGCAGCGGAGTCGGCAGCGTCTCGTTGTCGAACGAATCGACCTGGTACGACGTGACGCTGAGCGGTGTGACCACCATCAGCGAGATCGACGCTCCGGGGGCCGCGCCGAAGGTCGCCATCGACCAGTGGTCGATCACGCCGCCGCCGGCCGGGATCGTGTAGCTCGGCGACGCCGAGGCCGGCTGTACGAACACGACGTTGCTGACGCATGTGCCGCCGCTGCTGGGCGCGGTCTGCCCAATCGTCACCGCACCGGCCGGTGTGCTCAGCACCAGCCCGAACGCCAGCGCAGCCAACACGCCGAGGCGAATGGATCGGTTCCCGGTCCTCATCCGAGTCGCCACCCTACTCGGTGCTGCAGGCGGTGCGCAATGCACCGGCTGGAATCGGACCTGCATCCCTCGCGCGCACCGTAGAGAAGTCGGCGTCACACGCGAAGACGCTCGTGGCGGTGCAGAGCAGCGCTCTCCTGACCGATCACTCGTTTCCCAGCGCGACCCACGCACGCTGCCGCATCACACCCTGACCGGTAGTGCAGGTCTCGACGTCGTCGCGACTGCTGTGATGCTTGCGGCTTCCAGACCTTCAGCCAGCGCCCGAGCAAACTGCTGGACTTATATGTCTGCCATACCAGTGTCCGCGCGTGTCCAGTGTCCGCGCGTGTCGCGCGCGACCTCCAGCACGAGGTTCCCGTGGCGGCTCGCCTCAGTCCGCCCGACGAGCCGCCCGGAACGCGCGGAGAGCGCGCCCGTCGCGGACGATCGCTGATAGGCCCACGCCCCCGCTGACCGCGCAATCGCATCGGCGACACACCGCGCGTTGGGCGTTCCCGGCGCGGATGACCGCTCGTCGCCCATAGGAGTCATCTGCGACGGCGGGCGCGGGCGCGCGCTTCTGTCCGGCAGCAGTCACGCGCCGTGGCCGCTCAGTCTCCGCGTCGCTGCCCCTGCGCTGAAAAGGAGAACCGTTGCGCTGCGTCGGGCGACGAGCAGCGGTGACCTTGTTAGGCAGCTTTGAAGCGGATCGTCGCCCGTAGCGTGCCGGTCCCGCCGGGGCGGTTGAAGCGGACGGTGACGAGCCCCCCTGTGCGGGTCGAGACGGTGCGCTGGGTGACGCGATGGCCAGCCCGGGTGAGCGTGACCGTGAGACGCCCGGCGCTCGGCGCGCAGGCTGTCACGGTGACCGTGTGCGCGCGTACGGTCGGGCGAACCACGCTGTGCGCGCGGCACGCGGCGCCGCCGCTCACCCAAATGGGCTGGAGGCCACCCCGGAGGATCCGCCGTTCTCTGCCGGGGGGGCCGGCAACAGCGATGACGTAGATGTCGCTGCCACGATTGAAAACGAGCTGACGGCCGTCGGGCGAGAAGCTCGGCAGCCCGTCATGGGCTCCGGTGGTGAGAACACGCGTTTGCCGGCCGCTTGCGACGTCATAGAGGACGATCGGGCCGGTGCCGGCGTTCTGCGACGCCGGGGAGCGGGCGACCGCAAGCAGCCGGCCGTCAGGTGACAGAGCCGGCGCCGACAGGTCGCTGACCGGATCGCGCGCCAGATCTCGTTCGCAGGCGAAGGCGGTGTTGACGGCCAGGACGCATATCCCGCGACCGAACGGCGCCTGCGAGGAGCTGTCGCTGCGAACGAGCCGCGCCCCGAGCCAGGCCGTATCGACGACATCCCGCGCCACCACTGCACGGCCGCTGCCGTCGGGCGCGGCAAGGAACAGATACGGATGCAGCCCCAGCGTCGGCGGCGAGCCCGGCGGCGCGTTGACCGGCGGCGGCGAGAACTCGCCGAGGAGCTCGAGCGTCGCGACCCGGCTTCGATCCGGAGCGATCTGCGCGACAAGCGTCGCGCCACCATGCGGCAGCGCCACCGCCAAGCTGCCGACCCGAGCCGTTAAGGACATAAGCGAACGAGCCCCTGGTCACCGCCAGCCGCGATCCGTCCCGAGTCGCCGACAGCCACGTGTAAGCAGGACCGCCCACCCGACCATCCTTGGTCAGCTGCGTCCGCCCGGACCCGTTGGGAGCGACGCGGCACACGTTCGGGCCGCAGCGGTACAGCAGCGAGTCCGCAGCCGCCGACTCCGCACCAAACAGCAGCACCGCCAACACCGCCAGCGGCGCGAACACCCGCATGCATCCTCGCACTGCAACCACCTCGCGCGAGGCTACACGCCGCATCCACCCGAGCATCGTGAACAGCAGCGGACTTGGCGGGAATTCACGCCGCGTTAATGATGTATTGACCGTGGCGACACAGGACCCGGCTCAGCGAGCCCAGGGCGGCCATAACCACCCACGAAGGCGATCGTAATGACGCCACGCGAGCGTCTCGCGAACCGGGGCAGGTCCGCGCGCACGCCAAGGCCGCGCTCGTGCCCGTGGCGTGAACGGAGGCGTCCAGGTCGGCATGGTCAGGCGATCGCCTCCGCATTAGTCCGCGCCTGACGGGAGTGGGGGGTTCGTCCGCCGCGGCGCTGCTACTCGTGAGTCCGCATATGCGCTGCATGAGCATGTGCTCCGTGTGTGCCGTGCTGTCCAGCCTCCTACGTTCCGCGCAAACGAGCGCCGCCAGCCGGGGGGCCGGATGCCCGCGGTATGGCAACAGCAGGTCTCGGGAGCTGCCGGGTGCCGGTGAGCGTCGGCGGCCGCTCCGATTCGCGGGTATCTGCGGCCGGACGCTCCGAGCGCGGAGCTGACGGCTCGAGCGGGGTGGAGATTGGTGGTCAGGCTGCGGTGCGGTGTTGTTGGGGGCTGATGCCGCGTAGGCGCTTGAATGCGGTGCTGAGGGCGAAGGGGCTGCTGTAGCCGACCTGGTTGGCGACGGAGCCGATCGTGGCGCCGGGCTCGAGCAGCAGGTCGGCCGCCAGCGCGATCCGCCAACCGGTCAGGAAGGTCATCGGTGGTTCGCCGACGAGTTCGTTGAAGCGCCGGGCGAGCGCCGCTCGTGAGACGTCGGTCTCGCGCGCGAGCGCTGCGACCGTCCACGGGTGAGCGGGGTTGTGGTGCATGAGGCGCAGCGCGTGGCCGACGACGGGGTCGCTCGCGGCGCGGTACCAGTCGGGGGCGCTGGCGTCCGGCCGAGCGAACCATGCGCGTAGGACGGCGATCAGGAGCAGGTCGAGCAGGCGGTCCAGCACCGCTTCCTGTCCGGGCTCGTCCTTGACGATCTCGGCAGCCAGCAGTGGGATCACGGGGCTGTCCCAGTCTTGGGCGCGCAGCACGACCAGCGAGGGCAATGCGCGCAGCAGCCGCTGGCTGACCTCGCCGTCGAGCTGGTAGGTGCCGGTCAGCATCACGGTCGTGCCATCGCTTGCGTTGCCCCAGGTGCGCACGCCGTAGCCAAAGCTGTCGACGAGCGCTTCGCCCGCGGGGTTGAGGACGACACACTCCTGGCCCGGCAGGATCGCGACCTGCGGCGGGATCGCCGGGTGACTGGCGACGAGGTAGGGGTCGGGACCGCGGAAGACGGCCACATCGGCCGGGCTCATCGCCACCGGCTCACCGCGGTTGGGAAGCACCCAGGCGTCGCCGCGCACAATCGCCATCACCGTGAGTGGCGCCTCGTCCTCGATCCGCAGCGACCACGGCGGATCGAGATTGGAGCGCAACAGGAACGCGCCTCGCGCTCGAGGACCGTCCAACAGACCCGCGACGGCGTCCATACCTGCACTTTAGACGCTCGCACATGACGTAGCGCGCCTCAGCTATGGACGCTCTCGCTTCCGGGGGCTTGACTCCCGGTCAATGACGACGAGCGACCACAGGAGGCAGACGATGATCACTCCCGGGCAGACCCTCGAGAACCCCGTCACGGGCGAGCGCTTCACGTTCACGGACACCGCGGCGAGCACCGGCGGGGAGCTTTTGGGGTTCGACTTCGCGCTGCGTGTCGGCGGCGCGGTCCCGATCCCACACGTCCACCCGATCCAGACCGAGCGCTTCGTTGTGCTCTCGGGGCGCATGCGCTTCCGGATCGGACTGCGCACTCGCATCGCCGGCCCGGGCGACGTCGTGGAAGTCCAGCCAGGGGTGATGCACAGCTTCGCCAACGCGGGTGACGAGGAGGCGCGGCTGCACGTTGAGGTGCGCCCAGCGCTCGCGATGGAAGACATGTTCGCGGAGGTGATCGCGATGGCGCAGGCGGGTCAGATGACCCGCCGCGGTCTGCCTCGCAACCCGCTCGCGCTCGCGTCGCTGGCTCGGCGCTATGACCGCGAGGCGCACGCGCCGCTGATGAGCGTCGGCGTCCAGCGTCTGCTGCTGGCGCCGCTGGTGTTCGCCGGGCGCCACCAGCGCAGCGCGCGGGTCGCGGCCACGCTCGCGGGCACGACGGCCGTTGGCCTGTTCGCCTGACTAACACACGACCCCGAGAGGAGCACCGACATGCAGGACCTGACGCTGGTGATCGGCGGAACCGGCAAGACCGGCCGCCGAGTCGCAGAACGACTGCAGGCGCAAGGCCGTCGCGTCCGGGTGGGCTCGCGCTCCGGCCAGCCGCCGTTCGATTGGGAGGACCGCGCGACGTGGGAGCCGGCGCTTCACGGCGCCGCCGCGGCGTACGTGTCCTACTACCCCGACCTGACCGTGCCAGGCGGGCCGGAGGCCATCCGGTCGCTCGCCGAGCTCGCCGTGGCGACGGGCACGCGCCGGCTCGTGCTGCTGTCCGGCCGCGGCGAGGCGGAGGCGCAGCGGGCCGAGGAAGCCGTCCAGGCCTCGGGGGCGGACTGGACGATTGCGCGCTGCAGCTGGTTCATGCAGAACTTCAGCGAGGGCTATCTGCTCGATCCGCTGACCTTCGCCGAGGCGACGCAGCTGATCGCGCGAGCGTGTGCCCGCGAGGTCGCGCTCGTGCCGGTGCCGATCGAGGCGTACGCCACGGCGGCCGCCGAGGAGGGCGTGCCGACGGACGTTGTTGCGGTGTTGCGCTACCTGTTCACCGAGGTCCTGGATGGCCGCAATGTGCAGCCATCGGATGGAGTACAGCGTGCGCTCGGCCGCCCAGCACGTGACTTCGCCCATTTCGCGCGACACGCCGCCGCGAGCGGCGTCTGGAGCGAGGCATGAGCACGCTACGACCTGCATTGCTGCTTGGTGCGGCGATCACCATGGGGCTCATGGCCGGCGTGTTCGCGCTATTTGCGCACACGATCATGCCGGGACTCAGGAACACCGACGATCACACGTTCGTCGCGGCGTTTCAGTCGATCGATCGCGCGATCATCAACCCGTGGTTCATGGCCGGCGGGTTCGTTGGCGCGCTGCTGCTCACGCTCGCCGCCGCCGCGACCAACCTCGGCCGCGCCGCGCTGCCTTGGATCGTCGCGTCGCTCGTGTTCTACCTGATGGCATTCGCAATCACCATCGCCGTCAACGTCCCGCTCAACGACACGATCAAGACCGCCGGCAACCCCGATCAGATCCGCGACCTCGCCGGCGTACGCGAAAGCTTCCACGAGACCCGCTGGGCGGCCTGGAACCTCATACGCGTCGCGACGACCACCGGCGCGTTCGGATGCCTCGCATGGGCTCTGGTCCTATACGGCCGCTCAACCCCATGATGGCCACACGACCATCCGTCGGGCGCGAACGGGCTTCCGATGGGCATCGCTGGTAGGACGTCTGGACAGGCGCGATTCGATCGCTCCGGCACCGGTCGACAGGAGTGGCCGGATCGCGGCTTTCCGCGCAACACAGGTGCAGGCTTCTTCATCGGGGAGTGCGCGGCGATCAGCGAGGGCAGGAGTTGTCCGCAGGGAGGACTTGGCGGTGGAGGTGCGCTGGGCCGCGGACGATCACGTCGGCTCGACGGAGCCCCGCACGCTCGATTTAGCTGCGGTGACTGGATCACTCGGAGCGGTGCTGCCATGTCGTTCTCGTTATCTCGTACTCGACTTCGCCTTGCTCGGCGCCCGGTACAAGATCGTCGTACGGCTCGGCGGAGATGAACGCGCGAGTGAAGGTCAGCCCAACAGACGCCATGGTGGCCCGTGACGCGGCGTTGACTGCCATGGTCTGAGCGAAGATCCGGTTGAGCCCGACATCTTCGAACCCGTAGCGGATCAACTCTCGCGCGCCCTCGCTGGCGTATCCACGGCGCCAGTGCCGACGCAGGAGCCGGTAGCCGAGATCGGCCTCGCGAGCGACCTTCGGCTGATCCGGACCGTTCGGCGGCTGCAGGATCCACCAGCCTACGAACTCCTCGGGCGCGAAGCCGGCCCAGAATCCGAGGCCGGGCACCTCCACGGCGGCGGCGATCCGTCGCTGGTGCAGCTGCGTGACCTCTTCAGGCGAGCGAGCCCGTCCCGAGATGTATCTCATGACTTCGGGATCGGAGTCCAGCTCGATCTCGAACTGGAGGTGTTCATCAGCTAGCGGCACGAGTCGTAGCCGCGTGGTTTCCAGCGTCGGCTGGGCCATAGGCCAGATCATCGCGGACGATTCGCGCCCTTGACGTTTGAAACGCCGCGCGGGTCTCGGCGAAGGTGGGTCGGTCAGGTATCCACGGAGGTGGTGGTGCTCGAGCGACTTGCGTTGGCGACGAATGCCATTGCGAGTTGCGGGTTGCTGGCGAAGTGCAGGTGGGTGTAGATCACGCACGCAGGATTCATCCGCGCCGCGGTCGTTTACGCACGGCGCGCGTCACTAGAGGCGATCTGGCAAATCGGCATCGAGCCACTGCAGATCATCTGCCTCGTACTCGTCGACGGCGCGTGGCGCACAGCCCAATCAGCTCCACGGCTGGCGAATGGTGAGAGCGCTGGCGCGGGATACGTGCTTGATCCGTCGCCTGATGTCTCCGGGGCCGCAGCGGCTCCGCGCGGCACAACTGCTGGCGCAGAGCTCAATGGCGCCAGGTGAGTAGCTGTTGCGGGGTGAGGCCGGCGAGCCTCCGCGCCTCACGGGTGAGATGCGGTTGATCGGCGTATCCCGCGTGGGCGGCAGCTGACGCGAGGTCTAGCCCGTCGTCGGAGATGTGGCGCATGAACCGCTGGAAGCGCAGCACGCGATGCAGGGTCTTGGGGCCATAGCCGACGTGTCTGTTGAACCGGCGCTGGAGCTCGCGCTCGCTGACAAATGCCGTGGCCGCCGCCTCGGCGACGCGCCCGGAGCGAGACATCAAGTGATGCACCGCACCACGAACGACCGGATCTGGTTCGTTTGCATATCGCAGCTCGCGCCGAAGTTCGGCAGCGAAGGCACGCAAGCCGTGCTCCGGGTGCGATTCGTTCGCCAGCCGATCATCAAGGCGCCGCGCCAGGCGTGGAACGATCGCGTCAAGCTGGACGTGCCGGTCGCGAAGCTCGGCGGCCGGCACACGGAGAAGCTGGGGTGCGGCACCGGGGTGAAAGGACGCGCCGAAAGCGAGCATGCTCGGCATGTGCGGCGGAGTCAGGTAGCCCGTCTGCGGCCCGGCAATTCGGACGCCAACCCCGTTTACCCAGGCGAGCGTGATCCGGCCGTCAGGGAGCAGACGCCGGCCCTCGGGAGGAGGCGGCCCGTCCAGCCGGTGTACCCAGAGCCGCTCGACGAACTGGCGCAACGGCTTCGGCGGCATGACCTCGACGAACGAACCCATCGCCTCCAGCTTACGACTCGCGGTTGCTGAGGATCAGTCGATCGGGGTCGTATTCGCGCTCAATCGCCTGTAGCCGTTGCCAGGCGTCCGGATCGAAGCCGCTGGCGGGGTTGGTGCCGGCTGCAGCGGAGCTGAGGAGCGCCCTGCTCGAGCGCCACGCGCCGAGTTGCTCGCGCACCAAAGCGTTGTCGGCGTCGATCGCCGCGACAGCGTCGGCGGAGACCGCGGCACCGCCTCCAAATGCCGAGTAGGCGGCGGCCACGGAGCCGATCGCGCCGTGATCGGAGGGCTGGCTCGCCAGCGCACCGCCGAGATGGCGAAGCTCGAACACGGTGAGCGACGACAGCGATCCGGAGGAGATCAAATCCGCCGCGGCGTCGGGGGCATCAGCTGGCAACTCGTCGAGCAGAAACCCGGCGCCGCGAGATGGAATCGGCTCTTCAGGGTCGCCCGCGATGTGGACGAGCTGCGCTGGCTCGATCGGCCCGAGCGTGTCGATCACGGAGTCACCGATCGCGCGGATGGCCGCGAACTGCTCGGGCTCCGGCCCCAGGTTCACCGCGATCAGGGCGACCAGCTTGCGTCCGCGGAGCAGCGGCGGCGGACCATCGACGTCCGGGACGGCGAGGTAACGGAAGACGATGCTCAGCTCGTTCGGCGCGTCGCTGGTCAGCGCGACAAACTGCTCGATCACCTCCCTCGCGCGGTCGGCGGGCCACATGACGGCACCGCCATGCAGCTCCGGCACCGCGTGAGCCTGCACCTCTATACCGGTCACGATTGCGGTGCGTCCGCCGCCTCCGCGCAGCGCCCAGAACAGATCGGGGTAGTTGTCGGGTCCGACGGTGCGACATTCGCCGTTGCTCAGCACGACATCGATCGCCCGGAGGTTGTGGCAGGCAAAGCCGTGGCGCCGACTCAGCCAACCGACGCCGCCATTCAGCGTAAAGCCGATGGCCCCGACCGTCGACGCAAGCCCGAGCACCGGAGCCAGGCCGTGCGCTGCGGCGACGTTCGCGATGTCTCCGGCGAGGGCGCCGGCCTGAGCACGAGCCACGCCCGATGAGACGTCGACGTCGACTTGGCGCATGCCGATCGTCTTCAGCAAGAGAGCGCCCTCCAGCGATCCCAGCGTCTCAGAGCCATGGCCTGTCGCCTGCGGAGCGACGCGCAACCCCTCCGCCGCAGCAAACCGAACAGCCGCCTGCACGTCTTCGACGCCGTCGGCTGCTACGACCGCCGCCGGCCGTTGATCAATTGCGAGATTCCAGGAGGCCCGCGCGCGGTCCCAGTCGTCGTCACCGGGTACGACGACTGCACCACGCACGGCCTGGCGTAGATCTTCGAATGAGGTCATCCGCACAGGATGCGACACCGTCGCGACCGTGTCTTGAACAAAACCGACCACTCACGAAGGGAGCGCGAGCCCCAGGAGATAAGTCGCGCCGCCGGCCGCGCCTCGTCGAGCTCGACTCGCGCGGGACGATCGACGTGCGGCTGTACCGGCAGCAGTGGCGGCTGCTGTCGGCAGCGCTGCGAGAGGTTGCCGACGCCGTCGGCCGGCACGCGGCCTCGCAGCTGCGCTCACCCGGGCGCGGACCCGCGCGTACGATCCGGGCATGGACTTGCCGCCCGGTCCGCGTTCGCCCGCGATCTGGCAGACCTTCGCCTGGATGGCGCGTCCGGGGGCGTTCCTCCAAGGCGTGCACCAGCGGTTCGGGGATCCAGCCACCATCCGGACGTACTGGACCGAGGAGCCGATGGTGCTGTTCTCCGGACCGGCCGCCGTGCGAGAGGTGTTCGCGCTCGACCCGGCCATCGCGCCAGCAGGCGAGAGCTGGGAGTTCCTGCGTCCGTTCGCCGGATCGCATTCGATTCTGCTGCTGGACGGCGAGGAGCACCTACGCGAGCGGCGGCTGATGCAGCGGCCGTTTCATGGCGAGCGCATGCGCAGCTTCACCCCGGTTGTGGCCGAGCTGGCCCGCCGCGAGCTCGAAAGTTGGCACGGACGCGTGGTCACGCTCGAGCGCATGCGCCAGCTGACCTTGGAGATCATCCTGCGCATCGTGTTCGGGGCGCGCGGTGAGGCCGAGATCGCGCCGCTGCGCGCCGCCATCGAGGGCACCCTGGCCGGCGTGCGCTCGCTGCCGCGCGTGTTGTCCATGGCCGTCGTCCAACGGGACCTTGGGCCGCGCAGCCCGTGGGGGCGGTTCAGGGTCGCCGTCGAGCGCTTCGACGCGCTGTTGCTCGACTTGGTGGCGCGACGGCGCGCGCAGCCGGACGGCGACTCGCTGCTCGCGGTGCTGCTGGAGCAGCGCGATGAGGATGGCCGCCCACCGGGCGACCGGCACGTCCGTGATCAGCTCGTCGCGCTGCTCGTCGGCGGCCACGACAGCTCGGCGGCATCGCTGGCCTGGGCATTCGAGCGCGTGGCGCGACACCCCGACGTGCACGCCCGGCTGCGTGAGGGCGACCCGGCCTACCTCGATGCCGTGGTCAAAGAGGTGCTCCGCGCACGGCCCGCCCTGACGATCGCCCCCCGCCGGCTACGCGAGCCGGTCTCGATCGCGGGGCGGTCGATCCCGGCCGGCGTCCAGGTCGCCGCTTGCCTGTGGCTGGCCATGCGTCGTGAGGACCTTTGGCCGCAAGCCGCCGCGTTTCGCCCCGAGCGCTGGCTCGAGCCGCGCAAGCCCGATGCGATGACGTGGATCCCGTTCGGCGGTGGCGTGCGCCGCTGCGCGGGCGCGCCGTTTGCCGAGATGGAGATGCGCGAGGTACTGCGCGCCGCGGCGTCGCTGAAGCTTCGGCCGGTCCGCCGCGAGGCCGAGCGGGCCCGGCGGAGCATGCTTGTGGTCGTTCCCGACCGCGGCGGTGAGGTGATCATTGGGTGACGGTGGTCCTGGACGAGGGCGCCGCTGCCCGCCGGGCCTCGGCCTCGTAGGGATTGCGCGCGTACCCGAGCCGCAGATAGGACAGCGGCATCCTCAAGGGGTGATGCTGCATCTGCCAGACGTGGCAGAGCTCGTGGCAGATCAGGTCCTCGTCGGCGATCAGCTTGGGCGCTCGGAGCAGGATCAGGTTCCACATCGTGTAACCGTCGAAGCGGCGAAACCACGGGAGTCGGAACAGCCACGGTGTGACCACCACGCGCACGTGCTCGAGGCGGATGGGGCGCGCGTAGAGCGCGAGCGGGTCGAGCCGCGCCTTGGCGCGAGCGACGACCGCGTCGACGTCTGGGCGCGTCAGGACGAGATCCTTGCCACGTCAGGACTCACGCCGTAAGTCTGACGCTCGCGGAGCTCGGTTAGACGGCCTTGACCGTGATCGTCTGATCCGTGAAGCAGTTGTCCTTGGCCGTGGTTTCCGTGACTGCGGCCAGGTCGTCGGCGCAGTCCAACAACTTGTAGCTCCCGGGCGCGATCGGAGGGATGATGACGCTGGTTGGCGGCGTCGGCGACAACTCTCCGCCGGCGAACAGCGTCGGGATGGCTTGCGAGCCGATGAGGCGGACGTCATCTTTGGATTTCCGGCCGTCCTTGGAGAGGTAGTAGCGGGTCGTGGATGCTCCGGCCGTGCCGGAACCGACGTTCTTGGTCACGTTGGCGATCGAGAGCTGGTCGCCGACGGAGACGGTCGCCGGCAGCGCCAGCGAGCCGGTCACCGCCAGGTTTGCGCAGCCGTCCTTCGGATCCCCGAACCACACGACCCGGTCCTCGGTGCCAGATTTCTGGACCGACCACGCGGTCGCGAGGAACGTGTTAGAGCACCCACTGTAGGCGTGAACCGAGGCGTAGTCGCCCCAGGTGTTCGGCCGAAACGCGGACGCCTGGCCGGTAGCCAGTACGTGCAGACCGATGCCCGACCACTCGCTCTCGCTTTTCGGGTGTTTGATGATGAACGCGTGTGGAGACGGGAACGCGCCGCCACCCATCTTGTAGATGACGAGCCCGATCTCGCCCCGGTTGTTCACGCCGACCGCCGGGTACGTCCAGGCGAAGTTCGGGCTGAAGATCGCGTGTTCGGTGGCGAGCTTGAGGCCCTTGGTCTTGAACACGGCCACTCGTATGTGGGGAAACGCAAACTGTGAATCCTGCGGCGCGGTCCATAGCCACCCGACCGCCTTACCGGACCGGAAACCTACGGTTTGCTTGTCGTTGAAGCGCTGACACGTGTCGTTGCCGTCAGGTGACGGACACCTGCCCGCTCCGCGGGTGTCGGGCGCATAGTTGTTCACGTCGCGGTCGACTTGGGTGAGCTTCGTCGAGCTGTCGTCTACGGAGAAGATGCGCAGCTCGTCGCCCTTCTTCTTTGTGCCGTTGATGTGCTCGGCGAAGAACATGGTCGAGTCCGCGTGCTCGACCGGCGCCAGCGAGGTTTCGTTCTTCAGATGCCAAGCCAGGTGGCGTCCTGGTTTGCAGTCGCCATCGTCGAGCTTGTCGAGGGCGAAACGCACGATCTCGACGCCCGCCGCTGCCCCCTTCAGCGTGACGACATCCGTCACGAGGTAGAGGAACTTTTTCGTAGAGGACATCTTGTTGAAGTCAAACCAGGCCTGCCTGATCCCGTAGTTGCTCGGTTTCAGAACGATCCTGCACGCGGTCGCCTTCGACGCGGTTGCGGACGACGCGAGCTTGTCTCCGTTCTTGAAGACAAAGAGGGTGAGGGCGTTCTGCTTGGTCGGATTTCCCGTCCCGCATCGGATCGTGGCGCAGTTGTCCTGCACCAGCCAGAAGAACATCGTGTGATTCCCGCGGTCGACGCTATATGCGAGCTGATCGCAGCACACCGTGTCTCCTTTGGGCGCTCGGCTCGTCGGGTTGAGCCTCAGGCTCGACGGCCACGTCTGGCCGCTGTCGCTTGACAGCTGCGCCCACGTATTGCCCGTGGCGAGCACCATCTGGCCGCCGTTGGCCGCCGTCGGCTCCTGGATTGCGATGCCGGCGTTGGGGTTCGCGATCGTGTTGTGGAAAACGGTCAGGGGTGCTGCCTGACTGGCGTTCGGCGTGGTGTCAAACGTCGGTTTCTCCTTGGGCCTGTACGGCGTGTCCTTTGGCTCCGACGGCTGTCCTTCGCTGCTCTCAAATTCGGCGTTCGGCTCACTGTTGTTGATCTTGTGGGGATCTGGTGCTTGCCCCAGCCGGAGTGTCACCGAGCTTCCCGACAGCTGCCCGGAGGTACCTGCAATCGGCGGTGTCGAGCTCGTTCGTGCGGCCAGGCTCGTCGCGGCGAACAGCAATAGCGCGGCGAGACCGAATGCGCACAGCGATGAACCGCGGGTCAGCAGGGTGACTCTCATGACCGATTTCCCCTTCGTCGGGCAGACTTCGATGTCGTGTGGTGCCGGCGTCCCCAGCCGGAATTCCTCGTCGATTCACGCTAGCTCCCGGCGAGCCGCATTGCACCGGGAGAATCCCTGGGCTTTACGTGGAGGCCGACTCCTCGAACTGCGGCGGCCGTGGGGCATCCCCAGCGGCGCGTGCGGCCAGCGCGGCAACCAATGCAGGGCGCGATCGGACGCCCAGCTTGCGGTAGATCTGGCGCAAGTGGAACTCGATCGTCTTCGGCGCGAGGAACAGTTCCGAAGCGATCTCCCGGTTCGAAGCGCCCCGCCCGACGGCAGCCGCCACCCGGAGCTCCTGCGGGCTGAGCAGACCGCCGTCCCCAGCCCGTCGCGTGCGCCCGCCCGCCGCTCGCAACTCGTGTCGCGCCTGGCGGGCCCACGCGGTCGCCTCCAACCGCTCGAACCCGTCGAGCGCTTCCCGTAGCCGGTCGCGTGCCTCGGCACGGCGGCGGGCGCGGTGCAGCCGCCGGCCGAGCGCGAGCAGAGTTCGTGCCCGCTCGAAGGGCATCGGCCGCAGGTCATGCAGCGCCAGCGACTCGGCGAACGCCGCATCGAAGTCCGGCTCGAGGATGCCCCGGCAGCGCGCTTCCGCCGCGCCAGCCACGGCGCTGCCGGTGGCCCTCGCCTGAGGCACCAGAACGTCGAGCGCCCGCCACGCGTCCTGCGCCCGCCCTGCGCGGGCGTACGCCTCGACGAGATCCGGCAGCCACGGGACGTTCGTCGGCTCCTCGACGCCCCGGCGATCGGCCAACCGGGCCACCGTCTCGAGCTCGCGGATCGCCTCGCCGACTCTGTCGGCACTCAGCTCGAGGAAGCCGAGGGCCGCGTGCACGTGACGAAGGCCGGCGCGGATCCCGTCGGCCTCGGCGAGCCGCAAGGCAGTAACGGCTGCGCTTCGACTCTCGTCCTCGGCGCCGCGCGCAGCGAGCAGTCGCGAATGCGCGGTCAGCGTCAGCCCACGTAACGATGGATGCCCGGTCTCCGCGGTGACTCGTATCGCTTCGCGCATCTGCTCATCAGCCACGTCCCACTGGCCCAGCCTGAACGCGACGTCACCCGCCACCAGCACCGCGCCACCGAGGACCGCGAGCGCCCCCGCCTCGCGCGCCCGCTCGCACAACTCCATGGTGGCGCCCTGCACCTGCTCAAACTCCCCGAGCGTGACCTTGGCTCGCAAGAGCAGATGCACCCAGGGCCAGTCGGGGCCAAGCGGATCGACACCCGCGGCCGGCCGAGCTGCCTCGGCGAGGATCGGCCGCGCTTTGCTCGCCTGGCCGCGTACCGAGAAGACCCACGCGACCATGGCCAGGACCGACGCACGGCCAGCGGGTTTTCCGTCGTCGCCGAGCACGCTGATCGCGTCCTGAGCCAGCTGCTCGGCCCTCAGGTGTGCACTGACCGTGGTCGCGCCGACTGCGGCATCGGCGAGCATGGCAGCGGCGAGGGTGCTGTCAATAGCCCGCGCCTGCTCGCCCTCGGTCACGAGGATCTCGATCCCCTCCGGCGCGCGGCCCCGCCAGACCAAGAGACGTCCGCGGAGGTGCTGGGCCCGAATGCGAATCTCGCCGGACGCTGCCTCGACGGCTTGTTCGAGCAGGCCGATCGCGCGGTCGGCACTGCCGGCGAATGCCGCGGCTTGGCCGGCCGCCATCAGCCGGCGCGCCGCGTCGGACCGCTGCCCGGACAACATAGCCGCCCGTTCAAGCGCCGCCGAGGCCGCCGCGTAGCCACGCCGCGCCGCGGCCCGGCCCCCCAGTGCCTCCAGCTGCGCAGCCACATTATCGTCGGCGCCTACGGCGGCTGCCGCGAGGTGCCATGTCCGGCCGTCCTGGTCGAGCACGTCCGCCAGCGCGCGGTGGACCCGGCGACGCTCGGCCGGGTCCGCTCGCTGGTAGACGGCACCGCGCACGAGGGGGTGCGTGAACCTCACACACCCAGGCTCGAGTCGCACCAAGCCGCGAGCCTCCGCTTCAGCGAGATGGTCCGCGTCGCTCTCGGCACCGCGGCACGCCGCGGCCACGGTCACCAGATCCTCGCCCTCGTAGGCGGCCGCGACCAGCAGCGCACGGCGTGCTGTCGTCCGCAGCTCCCCGGCTCGCGCCGCAAAGGCTTCCTGCAGCCGGCCGGGTGGCTCCAGCGGCAGTCGGAGAGCGCTCACGCCGCACCGTTCCTCGACGCTCAGCGATCCCGCGAGCTCCACGAGGGCAAGAGGGTTGCCTGCGGCCGCCTCTGACACCGCGGCGGCTACCGGCGGCACCAGATCGGCAAATGTGTGTTCGAGCAACTTCAGCGCATGCTCGACTTCAAGCGGCCCGAGTCGCAGCTCCGGAAGCCGTGTGCGTTCGAGCACGGCGTCGCACGGTTCGCGTACGGCTAGGGCGACGGCCAGCGAACCGCCGGCCCGCCGCGCGACGTAGAGGACACATTCGCGCGACGCGGCATCGAGCCAGTGGAGGTCATCAACCACCACCAGCACCGGCCGCGCGGCGGCGGCAAACCGCAGGACACTGAGGGCGGCCACGCAAACGGCCAAACGGTCGCCGGGAGCCGGAGGGCCGAGCGCGAGGGCGCCGGCGAGAGCAGAAGCTTGAGGCAAGGGCAACCCCTTGCGGTGTTCGATCACAGGACCCAGGAGATCCGCAAGTGCCGCGAAGACGAGCTCGGACTCCGTCTCGACGCCGGCAGCGCCCAACACCAGCACCTCATCTCCACATCTCTCCACGAGATGGTGCAGCAGGGCCGTCTTCCCGATGCCGGGCGCCCCGCGGATGAGCACGGCCTGACCGTCACCGTCCCGCAGGCGCTGCAGGAAGAAGTCGAGCCCCTCCAGCTCAGACGACCTACCGATGACCATCACGGCGAACCCTACCCCGCGGGCGTTGCCGCGTGGCCGAAAAGCGCCTTGCCGCCGGGGACAGTCGCACACTGTTTTTAGGACTGCTGCAGTTCGGGGTGGTGCTACGCCAACCCTAAGGTGCCTTCTCAATCGCGTGGCGCCGACGGAGGATGCCGCTACAAAACGCGTTCTAGTCAGGAGGTAGGAGAAGGTGACGTCCATCATCACTTCGGGGCTGCGCCGTTCGCGATCGGGGTTGTTGACACTCACGATCGCGACGATTGGCATTTCGTTCACTCCGGCGTGATCGCGCCCGCCGGTGCGCTCCAAGCCGCTTCAAGAGCCGCGAAGCCACCAACGGTGGAACGCCGGTCACATGCGGAATGGGATCAAAGCCAGGTGACTACATGGAGGAGCGGTCCTACATCTACCGCAACGGACAGCGGATCGGCTTTGTCACGGCGACGTACATATGCAGCAAGGACGGCACTTGGCACCGGGTTCGCCGCTGCCGCTACACGTCACCTTGCCGCCGCCGTTGTTCGGCTCCGCACTCATGCATAGCGGTCACCAGACCGCGGTGAATCCTCCAGGCGTCAAGCACCGACTCGGCGTCGGCGCAGACACGCGGCCGCCGTACTGGAGACCCCGCCGGTCGCCGACGCCACGCTCCGGCGGTCAGGACGGCGAGCGAGTGGCAGGGCTGGTGCCGAAGTCGGTCGTGCTCGAGGCGCTGATCATTGTCGGATCGCTGACGCCCTAAGCGGATTGTCGCCGCGGTCCCACTTTTGCGCGAGCTGTCGCACAGCAGAACCCGCCCGAGCTACGATGCCAGCGGGAGCGATACCGTGGAATTGAAAACGGGGGCTAGGTTGTCCGGAACGGAGAAGTCGCGCGATTCGGGACGGTCGCAGCCGAAAGATCTCATGCCGGGCGAGGTCGTGGTGGCGCAATGGCCGGCCGGGCTCCCCTACGAGCGGTTTGGCGGACGGATCCCGCGAGCGGCGGGCAAGTTGTTCTTAACCGACCAACGCCTCGTCTTTGATCCAACCGAGGAACCGGCGAGGCGGCCCAAAACTTCGTCCTCGGGCACGTGGGGCGTCTTTGCGGCCGAGAAGTTCCTCGGCCTCGCCACCGACCGAGGAGCGGTGCGGCTCGACGACATCTCGAAGGTCGAAGAGACCACTGGCGAGCACCCACTCATGCGCGTGGTTCTGAACGATGGCACCGAGGTCAAGTTGTCCTTCCGAGAGCGCGGCTTCAGCTGGCCGGGACAGGAACGTCGCGAGCGACTTCGGCTCGCTCGCGACGACGCCGTCCAACGGATTACTGCGGCGCTGAAGGCACGCCGTCAGCGTTAGCGTCCCGCGCCCGCGTGGTCACCCAAGGACGTCCGGACCGTGTCGACATGGACCGCGTCGAGGAGCTCCTCGACGGCGCCGCACGTGCGGTCGATCAGGATCGGCTGCCAGCCTCGTCGCGCTCCTCGAAGCGGGCGCTGCCGACGACCTCGCCGTGCGCGGTGGTGACCACCAGCGCGCCGCCCGAGGCGAGCGCGTCCGCGCAGAACCGCTCCAGCTTCTCGGCCGTCGCACGGTCGGCTTACGCGCCGACTATCTCAGGTCGTGCGGACCCCGAACGCATCCTTGGATGCAGGGACATCTCGACGCCAGTTTGCGGCTGGGCGGCCGTGGCGCTCCGGCGTACAAGATGATCTCGAGCGGCGCTGGACTTTCTCCTCTATTGCTCAAGAGGGGCATATCGCACCGGCGATGCCACCGATGAGGACACGCTAGGTCCCTCGTTGTCAGCGACAACACAGGCCGCGGGTCGTCACGGGCCACTGCTTGGTCACGCTGGCGCGCGTTGAGCGACTCTTGAACGGTGCGTCGACCAACTCATTCCGGGCCACCGCCGGCGCCGCTCGCTCAGCCGCGGTTCGGCGACCCCGTCACCTTCGAGTCGTCCGGCGGCCAGGTCTCGATGTCCCAACGCTGCTCGACCTGGGGCTTCGAGAAGAACGCCAGCACGCACAGGTTCTCCGATCCCGAGTTGTGCAAGTCGTGCGACGTGCCCTCGGTGAGCACGAACACGTCGCCCTCCTTGATCGACTGGGAGCCGTCGTCAGTCAGCAGCTCGCCGCTGCCCGACAGGATGTACTGAGTTTCCTCAGCCGTGTCGACGTGCTTGCCGAGCCGGTCGCCCGGCGGGATCGCGAAGTAGATCGTGCACGACTGCTCAGCCTTGCTCCCTCCGTACGAGAAGTAGCCGCCGATCCACGCCGCGTCGTCGGTCGCACCCGACTTCAGCGACACCGTCTTCAGGTCGTTCACGTTCTCAGGCTGGACCGCCATCTTGCCCTCACTGTGTCGTCGTGGCCCCCGCCCCGAGATGAGATTATGGCGCTCGGCGATTTCCGAACGACAGCCACGATCACGTCGGCGCTGACGCTCCCAACTGCGCAACGAGCCGGAACAGCGCTTTCGACCGTCAGGGCGCCTGCTCCGCCTGGCAGACGAGCAATCCTGGCGAGCGAGACCGCGCTACCGATTTCCATCCAGAGGAGCCGCCGCCGCCCGCGTGATTGCTTGAGGCGTCGAGGAGTAGCCCCCGTGCGTCGACGCGGGCCGCGCCGCACCGCGCGCGCTGCTGTCCGGAAGGGGCAGTCACCGAGCCCGGGTTTGTTGCCGCCAACGCTGCTCAATCTGCCTCAAGGGAGGAGCGCGGGCCACAACTGTTCTGCGTTTCGTTCATAGCAGCGCTGTTCGAGACGGCTACGAATGACTGCATCCAGCGCAGTAGCAGCGCGGGGAGTTAGCTGGCGCTGACTGCTGCTTAGCGTTGGCAGTCGCTTCGAGAACGACTGCCGCTTGCAGTAGCGGAGCGGCGCTCTGGCTGAACGCGGCGGACGACCCGGGTCGCGCTGCTCGGTTGCGCCCGCTTCCGGTTTGCCGCGCGGATCCAGCGATTGACGCGCGCGTCGACATCGGCGCTGCTAGCCCGATGCAGTTGTCCGATGAGCCTGCGGTCGACCGCCCTATTCGCTCGTTACGACAAGCGGCCGCGAGTTCGATCGGCGCGCGGCTGGTGGCCGCCTTGTCGGTCGCTCGCGCTCCGGGCGACCGGCAAGGCTCGCCGCGAGCGCTCGAACAGGCCTCATCTCGATTGCCGGCGCTGCCGTAGGGCCAGTCACTCGTCAGCAGCGAGGCTGCCGCCTTCGGGGCCGCGCTCGCGGGGTGGATGCTGATGCGCTGGACGCGAAATGATTCGGCAATGACCACACATACTTCAACCAGCAACACCCAGTCCAACGGGCATCCTCCCCCGGCCGGTCCTCTCCACCGGTGGGTTCTGCCGATCAGGGCACCTAAGCCGGTCAACCCCGTGCTGGTCAAGCATGCCGAGCAGCGCGCGAAGTACGAGCAGAACCGGATCGCGGACGCGATCACCACATTCGCCGGTTCAATGACGTTTGTCTATATCCACATCCTCTGGTTCGGATGCTGGATCGGGTTCGGCGTCGAGAAGTATCCGTTCGGCCTGTTGACGATGATCGTCTCGCTGGAGGCGATCTTCCTCTCGACCTTCGTGATGATCAGCCAGAACCGCGCTGACGCCAAGCGGCAGGTCATCGCCGACCAGCAATGGCGGACCGTCCAGGAGGAGGACGAGCAGAACAAGCAGCTGCTCGGGCTCTCACAACAGATCCTCGGGCTGACAAAAGAGATCCGCGGCTTCGCGGGCCTCGTGGAGCAGGGCCACGAACAGAACGAGCAGTTGCTGGACTTATCGCGGCGCACGCTGGCCCTGACCGGGGAGGTCCGGGATGCCGCCGGAGCCGGTGGGCCGGGAAGCTACGGCTCAGAGCGGACCGCCCAGGACTCACAGGAAGGCGACGCATGACGCGTTTCCGGGCCACGGCGGCGCCGGGGCCGACTAGCATATGCCCTCAGCCCGGAAGCGCTTTTTCACCTCTCGTCTTTTCGGGTCCAGCCGCGACGGATCGGGGTTGGCCAAACACTCCTCGAAGGAGGTTGTTATGGCTTTATCAGACCAATTGACCGGGCTGGCCGCTCGGGCCCAGCAGGCGGAGGATCGCGCTGTAGCGGCGCAGGGCAAGGCCAAGGCCGACCTCCAAGCGGACGTCGAGACCTCGCGAGCGTCTGCTCAAGCCCAGGCTCAGAAGCTGCGCGAGTCGGCCGATGCGAACAAGAACAAGCTCTCAGTCTGGTGGAACGACCTGCAGCGGTCATGGAACGAGCACGTCGCGAAGGTTCGCGACGACATCGATACCAAGCGGGCCGAGCACGACGCGGATCGAGCCGAGAAGATCGCCGAGAAGAGAGAGGACGATGCTGCGTTCGCGATTGAGTTCGCATACGCGGCGATCGAAGAGGCAGAGTACGCAGTGCTCGACGCTGCCCTGGCACGGACCGAGGCGGACGAGGCGTCCGCGGCCTAAGCAGGGGGACCCGCGTCCCACCAAACTAGCAGCCCCGCGTGGACCTACCGCAACCACCCACTCGTCAAACCCGGTGGGGGTCGCCTCGGTCATCGCGCCGCCGCCGAATCCCGTGCCGTCATTCGGCGGCCGGGCCGGCGCCACGGCATTCACGATGAGGTCCGGCGGGCCGATCCGATCGGCGGCAGCAAGCAGTGCGTCGTCGAGCGCCGCGCGATCGGCGGCGTCAGCGCGGACCGTGGCCGCGCCGAGCGTATGGAGCGGCTCCAGGTCTGCAGGGGTACGGGCGACCGTCGCAACTCGGGCGCCGCGGCCAAGCAGGTCACGAGTGATGATTGCGCCAAGGTTGCGAGCCCCGAGGACGACCGCTCGGGTCGGCGGTGCGAGCGCGATCATGCGTCCTCGCGTCGCGCGCTGGCGAGAAGACTGACCCCCGGGAAGACCAGCCCGTTCGGCGTGAGGTACCGGGAAGCTGCCTGCTGCGCGCGCTCGCGCAACTGCGCGGCCTGGTCCGGCGCCAGCGCCGCCAAGCGCCGCGCCAGCGGACCGGCGAGCACGGCTGTCCGGGACCACCACTCGTCCGTCGTGGCGGCTCGGTAGGGCGTGGGCAGCTCGGCGGTCGCCACGTCGACCAGCCCCGCCGCGGATAGGACCCCGGCGAGCCGGTCGCGATCGTCAAGGGAGAACGGATGCGGCACGCCCGGGGGTGGCATCGGGGCGCCGAGCTGAGCGCTCACCGCGTCGAACACCAGGCCAAGCCACGGGTTCGCGCCGCGGGGCCCCCACACGCTGAGCGCCAGCCGTCCGCCGGGCCTCAGCACGCGGCGGATCTCGCGCCCGGCGCGCACCGGGTCAGGGACGAGCATCAGACCTTCCCGGCACAGCACCACATCGAACGCCTCGTCGGGCTCGTCGATCTGGTCGAGATCAAGAACACGAGCGTCGACGGCGTGCAGACCGAGCGCCTGGGCCCGTCGCCTGGCAATGGCCGTCATCGCGGGCGAACCGTCCGAGACGACGACGTCGCCGTCGGGCCCCACGAGTTCAGCGGCGGCGAATCCCGGGCCGCCCGGTCCGCACGCGAGCTCTAGCACGCGCTCGCCACGTGTCGGCGCGGCCAGCTCGAGCATCCGGGCGGTGACCTCTGCCCCGCGTGCATCGACGAAGTCGGCGTTGGCCTCCCAGCCAGGCGCGACGCCGTCCCACATCTCGCGCAGCCGGGCGCCCAGCGAATCGGGGGCGGACGGGGACGCCTGGGCCGCCAGGACACTGCTGTCGTAACTCATGAGGACTCCTTCGAGAAAAATTGACTACACGTATCGTGTAATGACTTCTCGGCTAGAGTAGCCAAATGGCCGACGTTGTCAACCGCAAGCGCCGTTACGACTCGCCGCGCCGCCGTGAGCAGGCGCAGATGACACGCCGAGCGATCCTGCAGGCGGCCGAGCGGCTGTTCGCCGAGCAGGGCTATGCCGTGACGACGATGGCTCAGGTGGCGTCCGCCGCTGACGTCTCGCTCAAGACCGTCTATCTCGTGTTCGACACCAAAGCCGGCGTGCTGCGCGCGCTCTGGCACCTGCAGCTGCGCGGCGACGAAGGCGACGCGCCGGTCGCCCAGCGCACCTGGTATCAGGAGGTGCTCGACGAAGCCGATCCAGCCACCAAGCTGCGCCTGAACGCGCGTAACGCGCGCGCCGTCAAGGAACGGGCGGGGGCGCTGCTCGGCGTCATCCGCAACGCCGCGGTCGTGGACCCTGACATCGGCGAGCTGTGGAAGCAGATCTCCACCGACTTCCACGACAACCAGCGGGCGATCGTGACGTCGCTCGAGGCGCAAGGGGCGCTGCGTCCTGACCTGGACGTCGCCCGCGGTGCGGACATCCTCTGGGCGCTGAACCATCCTGATCTCTGGCATCTGTTGGTCGGCGAGCGTGGTTGGACGCCAGATGCCTGGGAGCGGTGGTTCCACGAGACGAGTTGCCGGGAACTTCTCGCCGAGCGGTCCTCGACGCCGAACGACCCTGTTCGTGCCTGACGCAGGCGCCTATCGGAGCGGGAGCGCCCTCGGGGCAAACCGCCGTCGCGACGTCGTGCACCGAGCGCCTGGGTAGCGCTGGCCCTTGTTGCGCGGTCGCACCCCGGTGCGGAACCCTGGCATGGTCGCCGGCGAGCGGCGCCGGCCGGCAGCGTCACGCAATGACGGAACGGAAGACATGGCTCGCTCCTTTGAGAGCTGGACGATTACCCGACCACGTCTACCGACAACGGGCTAACGCAGCTCGCAGAAGCAGCAGTGATGCAGCGGCGTTGCTGCTCGATCAATCCGGGCGCGAACGAACCTTCGTCATCTGGTTCCACAGGCCGGAACCGGATCACGGATATTCGGCTTCTCCGGCGGCCGTATGGCGTCTGACCTCGGGCAGACCGAGGTCCCGCGCCAACCGTCGCGCCCCGGACCGCTCGCTAATGCATCGGGCTAGCAGCGCCGATGTCGACGCGCGGGTCACATCGCTGGATCCGCCGGGCAATCCGAAAGCCGGCGTAACGCAGCAGCGCGACCCGGTTGGCCCGCGCGTTCAGTCAGATCGCCGCTCCGCGACCGCACGCGGCAGTCGTGCTCGAAGCGTTCCCTATCCATGCTAAGCAGCCACGACAGTGCGGCCGAGAACGCATCAGCGCGCTGCCCCCATCGGACATAGGGAGCCACGGGAACACCAGTGGGCGCCGACTGCCTGCGCCAACCCGAAGGCATGGCTCGCGGCCCGCGACGGTCGCGACTCGCTTCGGTCACAGCGCAGTGGTTAGCGAGCTGCCGTCGGCCTTCACGAGATTCTTCAGCGGCGCGCATGATCAGTGGGGATTCCGCCACCGTCCCGTGAGTTGGTCGCCTACTTGCGGAGCGCGTAGAGCGCCATGTCCCTCCGAGTGCCCTGAATCAGCGCCTTGCTGCGGAGGACGCCTTCGAACTGACAACCCAGTCGGGCAGCCACGGCTCGCGAAGCAACGTTCGACGGCTCGACGTAGAACTCCAGCCGGGCAACCCCTACATCCGTGATCGCCCAGTCGCACAGCAGTCGCGCGGCCCGCTGGGCGACCTTGCGCCCTCGCGCCCACGGCGCAACCGCGTAGACCACCTCCGCAACGAGGTGCTGAACACTCACTGCGACGAGCCCGCAGGAGCCGAGCACGTGATCGCCGTCCGTGGCCGCGATGGCAAACGGTGCTCCCTGTTTGGATGACCACTGCTGCCGGCTGTGCTCCCCGACGAACTCGGCTGCATGCTCCGGCAGGTAGGGAACAGGGATGTCCATCCATCGCTGCGTGTCCGCGTCCTGGCATGCCGCAAGCACAGCGTCCGCGTCCCGCACTGCCCACCCCCGCAGCGTTAGCCGCCCGTCGGTCAGGATCGGCACCGTGCTGGGCCAGGCGAGAGAGGTCACCGAGACACCGTCGCCGTTGGACCGGACTCATCTCTGAGAATCATGGTCACCTTGTAATCAGACCGCAGGCTCCGGAATCCGCACGTCAGTGGTAGCCACGCTACAGCTAGCACTCGGCGGGACGCACCATAGGATCCCTCGAGTGGTTTGTCCGGCGTTGCCTTCGGGGGAGCCCTCGAGGAAGTTCGGCGCCTGGCGGGGTCATCCGCCACGATCGAATCGGTGGTGTGGCCGGATTCGGAGGAGTCGCAGGATGCTGGTGCTGAGTGGCATCGGTGCTGCGCGTCGTCGCCGGGCCCAGTAGTCGGCCAGGGTCCGGTCACCGGGTGATGCCCGTCCGCGGACGACTCGGTGCCGGACGATGGTGGTCGAGGCGAAGCGATGCATGAAGGCGCCGCTGTCACGGTCACCAGATGCGGGTTCTAGGTTCCGGCGGTTCCAGCGGCCGGGAAGATGACGCCGTCCAAGGAAACCTGCCCGGTTGTGCCGCAGTTCGCCTGTACGCTCCCTGACGGGAAGACCTCCCAGAATCCCGGCGACGGCGAATTGTTGAAAGCCGCGCCCTCCGCGATCTTGCTCGGTCTGTAGCCCGAGGGGAGCGAGAACAGCAACCGGCCAAGCGTCCCCCCGCAGTTGTACGTCCCTTTGAGGTGCACAAAGCCGAAGTTGTCTTTCATGTAGCCCGGGCTTGAAAACGGGGGATTCGGGGGACCTATAGCGGTGACCCCGCTCGCGAGCGTCGGCGTGACAAACGACTGCTCGGGCGCGAGCTTCTTCTTCGTCACCGCACTGTCCTTGAGCTGCTTCGTGCCGACGCTGTTCGGCGGCAGTGTGAACGCGGCGTACGCGCCGCCTCCGAGCGCGATGAACACAGCGATCGTCGCCATCACGTTCGCGTAGCTGAGACGCGCGGCGCGGAATTTCGTGGTGAACATCTCTGATTCCCCCTAATTGAGTGCTTGGTCGCTGAGCATCGTTGGCGATATACGTCCCCGGTGCCAGGTCCCCCAGGGGTGAATAGACCGACACCTCTCGTGCCCGTTCTGACGGCCCAGAACCGGGTCTCGGTTCGCCTCCCCCTTCGGGCTTAGCTCCAGCAGCGAAGCCCCAGCGCTTCTCTAACCCCGACGACCGAGGTTCACGCGCGCGGACTCGGTCGCGTTGATCGCGCGTCTTGCGCTGGCGGTCGTGCTGGACGTAGCGCAGCCATTCGGCCGCGTTCGGTCCACGCAATTCGGGACACGGGACGCGAAATCCCCAAGCCCGCCGGGGGAATCGAACCCCCAACCTCTTGATTACAAATCAAGTGCTCTGCCAATTGAGCTAGGCGGGCGTCGGCTCAGTGTCGCACGCCGGTGGGGCTCTGTCTGAGCTCGTGCTCCCACCAGCGCAGCGTGTCGAGCATCGTCTGGCGGAACGGGATCTCTGGCTGCCAGCCGGCGTCGGCACGGATGCGGTCGTTGGACCCGCGTAGGTCCATGACCTCGTGGGCGCGGACACGGTCGGGGTCGACGGCGTGGTCGATGACGGCGGGCGCGACGAGCTCGCCGAGAACGGCGATCTGGTCCGCGGGAGAGATCGACTGCCCGGAACAGACGTTGTAGATCTGGCCGGCGTGTCCGCGCTCGGCGAGCAGCCGGTAGGCGCGAACGACGTCCCGGACGTCGGTGAAGTCACGGCGGGTCTCGGGGTTGCCGGTGACGATTCTGATCGACAGTTCGCCGGCGACGTTCGCCTGGGCCGCCTGCTGGGCGAGCGAGGAGACGATGAAGATCGGCAGCTGGCCAGGACCGGCGTGGTTGAACGGCCGCGCCCGGACGAGGTCAAGCCCGTGGGCGTCGGCGTACACCGCCGCGAGCAGGTCGCCGGCCGTCTTTGAGACGGCGTACGGGTTCGCCGGGTTGAGGGGCGCATCCTCGGCGACGGGGAGCTGGCTCGGCGGACCGTAGGACTCGCACGTTCCGACCCAGACGACGCGGGCGTCGGGGAGGTCGAGGCGGAGCGCCTCGAGCATGTTCACGGCGGTGGCGACGTTGTCCTGGACGGTCGCCGCCGGGTCCTCCCAGGAGCGGCCGACGGAGCTCAGCGCCGCGAGGTGGTAGACGACCTCGGGTCGCAGGTCGGCGAGCAGTCGCCGAACCGCGTCGAGCTCACGAAGGTCGACGGCGACGCCCTCGCCGGCCTCCGCCGGGAGCTCACCCCGCCGGGAGGCGCCGAACACCTCATCACCGCTCTGTTGCGCAGGCGCGCGCGAGATATCCGCCGGCAAACCCAGATGCTCCGGTGATCAGAACGCGCAACGCGTACGGAAGCTAGTTGGTCTCGCCGGCGTCGGTCACGGTGACGGCATACTCGAGCGAGCCGTGGCCGTTACTCGAGTAGTCCGCCTCAGGCTCCGGCGGGGCCGGTTCCGGGGCGGCGTTCACGCGTCGCTCGAGCTCCCCGAGCACGAGTCCGAACAGCAGGTGCCGCCACGTCTCCTGGGCGAATGCGCGCCGGTTGCCCGACAGCTTGGGGAGCTCCTTGCGGGCGGGGTGGAACCGGTCCGTCAGCGCGCCGAGCGGCCACATGGCGACGTGCTCGACGAGCGCGAACACGGGGCCGCGCATGGGCGGCGGCAGCGGCACGACGGGCGCGAGATTGGCGTACACGGCGCCGAACACGGCACCGTTCTGCATGTGGAGGGCGAAGCCAGCCGGGTACCAGCCGTCTCCGCGGGTGACCGCCTTGCCGAGTAGTTCGACGTCGTCAAAGCTGCTGCCGAACGCGACCTTGTCAAGCGGCTGCTGGATCGCCCACACCGCGGCGGCCACGGCGCCACAAACGGCTCCTCTCAGCGTGCGGGTGCGATCGATCGGCGGACTCAACCCCCGCAACTGTAACGGGCGGGCGCGGCGAGGGTACGGCAATGTGCGATGGATCACGAGGCGTTGCACCGCCGTACGCGCGACAAAGGCGTGAACCCGTTCGTCTACTGGATCGTGCGGGCGATCTTCCAGCCGTTCTTCCACATCTACTTCAGGATGAGCCGGATCGGCCGCGAGCACATCCCGGAGGAGGGGCCGGTCATTATCGCCTCCAATCACCGCAGTTTTCTCGACCCGTTCGTGATCGGCACGATGGCGCGCCGCCCGATGTATTACGTCGCCAAGCAGGAGATGTTCAAGGGCCGACTGCGGTCCTGGATTCTCAACTCGCTCGGCGCCTTCCCGGTCGACCGCGGCGCCGGCGATCAAGCCATGGTCGACACCGCACGGACGATCCTCGCCCGCGGCGAGATCATTCTCATGTTCCCGGAGGGGACCCGCACCCGGCCCGGGTCGCTCGGCCAGCCGAAGCGTGGCGTCGGACGGCTCGCGCTCGAGACCGGCGCCCCGGTCGTGCCGATCGCGGTGATCGGCACCGAGGATGTCCGCAGGGGTTTTCGCATCCGCCCTCGTAAGGTGCGGATCCGCGCCGGGCGCGCGCTTCACTTTCCGCAGGTCACCGACGCCTCCCCAGCCCTCGCGATGGCGGTCACCGACCGGATCTGGCCGTGCGTGATGCTCCAGTGGGAGTGGCTCGGCGGGCTGCCGCCGATCCGCCGCGCCGCGATCATCGGCGCCGGCAGCTGGGGAACCGGCCTGGCGGTCGCGCTCAGCCGCGCCGGCTTCGAGGTCGATCTCGGCTGCCGCACGCACGAGCAGGCCGCCCGCCTCCGGGAGACGCGGGAGAACGCCGACTATCTGCCCGGCGTCGAGCTGCCGACCCAGATCACGGTCGGCCGCGCCGCCGAGCTCAAACTCGGAGGCCACGACCTCGTCTGTCTCGCGGTGCCGGTCCGCGAGCTCCCCGCCGTGCTCGCCGCCCATGGCGAGCGGATTCCCAATCGGGCCGGGCTCCTCGTCCTCTCCAAGGGGCTTGTCCCGCCGCTCGGCACGCTGCCATCGGCGTTCGCCTCGGAGCGCTGCCGCGCCCGGGCGGTGGCGACCTTGGGTGGCCCCGCCGACGCGACAGACGTGCTCGAGCATGGTGCCTCGATCGTCATCGGCTCGCTCGATCGCGGCTTTGCGCGCCAGCTCGCCGACACGCTCGTGGCCGCCGGCCTCGACGTCGTCACGACCACTGACGTGACCGGCGTCGAGCTCGCCGGGTGCGCCAAGAACGTCGCCGTGCTCGCGGCTGCGGCCGCGTCCGGCGCCGGCCCCAACGTCGCCGGGGCGGCGGCCGGCAAAGTGTTCGCCGAGGTCGACGCGCTCGCCCGCAGCCGTGGCGGCAAGTCGGAGACGTTCGTCGGGCTTGCCGGCGCCGGCGATCTCGTCGCCACCGTCGTCGCCTCCCAGTCACCCAACCGTCGCGCCGGCGAGCTCCTCTCGCAGGGCGTTGCTCCGACGGAGATCGGCGCCGCCCTGGGGCAGGTCGCTGAGGCGGTCGACTGTGTGCCGTTGCTCGCGAGCGTCGCCCGGACGGCGCAGCTCGAAACCCCGGCCCTGGACGGGCTCGCGGCGCTGATCGAGGGCCGGATCGACCCCGAGCGTTGGACAGCGACCGTGACCCAGCCGGCGCGCCGCAGCCGCAGCCGCGCTGCCCGCGCGGCGTAGCCACGGGTACGCTCCTATGCGGTGGCCGACAACGTACCTAAGAGCAAGGCGGAGCTGGACGCTCGCTTCACGGAGCTGTACCGCGCACATCTGCGCGACGTCTACTCGTACAGCTACTACCGCGTCGGCAATCACCATGACGCCGAGGACCTCACGGAACAGACTTTCCTCCAGGCCTATCGACACTTTGAGCGGGCACTGCGCGAGTCGCACGGGCGGCCGCTGCGGCCCTGGCTCATCCGGATCGCCCACAACCTCGCCGCGAACTTCTACCGCGACCGCTCGCGCAAGCCGGAGTCGGCGATCGAGGACGCCGGCATGATTTCCGCCCCGCACACCACCGAGTCGCTCGTCGAGGGCCGCGAGGAGCTCAAGTCGATCCTCGCCGGCGTCCAGCAGCTCCCGGACGATCGCCGGGAGGCGCTGATCATGCGCTTCGCCCTCGGCATGGACAACCGCGAGATCGCACGCGCGCTCGGTCGCACCGACGGCGCGACCAAGGTGCTGCTGCACCGGGCCATCCGGCAGCTCGAGGGGATGGTCACCGAGCCCACCGCGCAGCAGGGGGAGGAGGCGAAGACGTGAGCTCGGGGACGACCGACTTCGAAGCACTCCTCCGGGAGGCGCTCACGCCCGTCGAGCCGCCCGCGGATCTCGCCCGCCGACTTGAGACGACGCTCATCAACCTCACCGAGCTCGCGCAGGACGAGCTTGAATCGTGGGAGCTCAGCGCGATGCGCGATCCGCGTAACTGGGCGCGCCCGGCGGCCGCGGCGGTCGTCGGCGCCAGCGCGGGCACCGCACTCGTCCTGCTCCGCGTGCGCAGCCGACATCGTCACCGCAAGCAACAGTCGGCCAACCTGCTCGAGCTCGCCGAGAGGACCGTCAAGGACCTCGCCGAGGAGGCCCGACGGGTCCTCCCTGACCGGTAGAACCGCTCACCTGACGCTTCATCACCGCTGCTAGCGTCCGGGCCATGGCCGTCTGCTACCGACATCCGAACCGCGAGACCGGGGTCTCGTGCTCGTCGTGCGGGCGGCCGATCTGCCCGGACTGCATGACGCCGACTCCGGTCGGAATGCGCTGCCCGGAATGTGCGCGCGAGCGGACAAAGGTCAAGACGATCCGCACCGCTGACCGACCGACGCCGGTCGTCACCCAGGCGCTCGTCGCGATCAACATCATCGCGTTCATCGTCGAATCGGCGGGCGGGGCGACGCTCAACGGCGGTGGTGGCGGGGACGTGTTCAACAACGGCGCGCTATTCGGCCCGGCGATTGCGCACTCAGCACGAGTACTGGCGGATCGTGACGAGCGGCTTTCTCCACTACGGGGTCCTCCACCTCGCCTTCAACATGTTCTTCCTGTGGGTGATGGGCGCGATCCTCGAGCCGGCGATCGGCCGGCTCAACTTCCTCGCCGTCTACCTGACGTCGCTGATCGCGGGCTCGTTCGGCGCGCTCGTGTTCGAGCCGGCCGCGCTCACCGTCGGGGCATCCGGCGCGTGTTTCGGCGTGCTCGGGGCGTTGATGGTCGTGTCCCGGGATCGCGGGATCCCGATCTGGCAGTCCGGTCTGGGGGTCGTGCTGCTGATCAACGTCGTGTTCTCGCTGAGCGTCCGCGGCATCTCGATCGGGGGCCATCTCGGCGGTTTCATCGGCGGACTGATCGCGGGCTGGCTGATCGTTGAGTTCGCCGAGCGGCGCCGTAACCAGCCGGTCGCGCTCGCCGGGTGCCTGCTGCTCGCAGTGCTCTGCTTCGCCGGCGCGATCGCCGTCGCCGGCTTGCACGGCCTCACGCCGACCGGCATCGGCTTCCACGTCTAGCGGGCCCACTGGCGAGGGTCCGCAGGGCCGCCGGGTCAGACCTCGACCGTGAGCGCCACGCCCGGCGCCTCGGACACGAGCTCCGGATGGAGGATGTGCGCGAGCAGCTCGAGGCCCTCGACGAGCCGCGGACCCGGGCGCGAGAAATACGCGCCTGCGTCGACCGCGACGACTTCGCCGGCTCCCAGTGCGGCGAGCCGATCACGCTGCATCTCCGCCTCGCGATACGCGATCTCGGCGTCGAACCCGCACGGCATCACGATCACGATGTCCGGCTGGGAGGCCTCGATCTCCTCCCAGGTGCGCTCCTCGGAAGGCTCGCCGGCGAACCCGAGCACGTCCTCGCCGCCCGCGTACTCGATCAGCTGCGGCATCCAGTGCCCCGCGACGAAGGGCGGGTCGAGCCATTCGAGCGCGGCGACCCGAGGACGGCGCTTGGCACCCCGGACCGCGAGCCGCACCCGATCGATGCGGTCCGAGGCCCCGCGGATGAGATCGACGGCGGCGTCCTTGCGGTCGGTCGCCTGGGCGAGCGTGCGCGCGTCGCCGAGCACCTCGCCGATGGTGTGCGGATCGAGCGGGATGACCTGCGGATGGCTGTCGATCTTGTCGGCGATCGCCCGCACGTCGTCGTAGGCCACAGCGCACACCGTGCATAGCTCCTGGGTCACGATCAGGTCAGGCCGCAGCTTCTGGAGCATCTCGGTGTCGAGCTCGTAGATCGACTCGCCGGCGAGCGTCCGCTCCTTGACCGCGGCGTCGATCTGGGCCGCGCTCAGCCCGGTGGGGAGCACGTCGCGCGTCACCCGTGGCAACTTCTGGGCCGCAGGCGGGTAGTCGCACTCGTGAGTGACGGCGATAAGGTCGGAGCCGAGTCCGAGCGCGAACAGCAACTCGGTCGCTGATGGGACGAGGCTGACGATTCGCATATGCGAGGAGGATAGATATGGCAAACGTGCTGAGCGATGAGCAGATCGCGGCCAAGCTCGAGGGGATCGAATGGGAGCGCGACGGCGACGAGATCGTCCGGAACTGGACGTTCAGTGACTTCGCCGCGGCGATGGCGTTCGCGAACCGGGTGGCGGATGCGGCCGAGGTGGCGAACCACCATCCCGACATCCTCGTCCACGGGTGGAACAAGGTTCGCCTGTCCCTGACGAACCATTCCGCAGGCGGGCTGACCGACGTCGATTTCGATATGGCACGGCGGTTCGACGGGCTCGGCTGAGCCTCGGTTCCACGGCCGATGCGCGTCGACAAGTGGCTGTGGACGGCGCGGCTGTACAAGACGCGCAGTCAGGCTGCCGGCGCCGTCAAGGGCGGGCGCGTGCATGTGAACGGCGTGGCCGTCAAGCCGAGCCGCGAGGTCGCGCCCGGGGACGAGCTCGAGCTGACTGTCGGCCCGGTCCGGCGGACCCTGATCGTGCGCGGCGCGGCGGAGCGTCGCGTGTCGGCCGCCCAGGCGACGACGCTGTACGAGGAGACCGACGCGAGCGTCGCCGAGCGCCAGCGCCAAGCGGAACTCCGGCGGCTCGGGGCGCCGGTCAACCTCGGCGGACGTCCCACCAAACGTGATCGCCGCCGGTTCGACGCCGGCCGGCGGTGACCATCGGGCGGCGTCGCGCCCGTCAGTACGAGATCGGGATGACGGTCTTGGCGCTCGGGAAGTCGACCCACACGACGTGATCGCCGACCGCGAGATGCCCCGGCGTCGCCGAGAACGTGATCTTGGCCGTGATCTTGCCGTCGTCGCGGCCCTGCGTCCCGATCCGCACGAGTGATTTCGACCCGGGGCTGAGCACCCAGATCGCGTTTGTGTCCGGCCAGGCGCCGACCGCGGAGGCGCCGCCGCTGACGGACAGCGGCACCGCGGTGCTCGACGTAATGACCGGAGACGGGCGGCCGTTGATCGTCGTGCGCGGGTCGATCCGGTTGAGCGTCCCGTCCGGAGCTGACGAACCAGACGCCGTTACTCGGCGCGACGCCGACGGTTCCGGGCGCGACCGTGGGTGCGGGGAGCGCGTCGCGGTGACCGTCGCCGTCCAGCACCGTGACGTGGCCGTCGTCGGAGGCGACCCACAGCCGGCGAAGGCCGTCCCGTACGCGGCGATCGGCCCGGTGACCGGCTCCGGCGCGCCGCCGAGCGTCGCGAGATCGAGCCGTGTCACCGCGGTCGTGCCCCGGGCGGCGACCCAGGCGGCCTGGGAGTCGAGCGCGATCAGGTTCGTCCCTGCGCCGGTGGCGATCACGTTGTTCCGCACCTTGCGGACAACGCTGTTCCCGCCCGCGCCCACCACCCACACGCGCCCGCGCGCATCGACGCCGAGCGCCGACGCGGGACCCGGGCTTGGCTGCTCGTGGGCGATCTGGGTGCCGCTCGCGGCGGAGATCTGGAACAGCCGGTCACCTGTCGCCGCCCACGTGTCGGCGGTGTCCGGAGCGAGTGCCAGCGGCGCGTCGGGCAATGTCTGCGCGGAGTGGACGGTGACTCCGGATCCGGACTCGACCGTGGCCTTGACGGCTGTGCCGCCGCTCCCGCCGCCGCTCGTCACGACGAGCACGACGACGACGATCAGGACGAGCACGAGCAGCCCGAGGAGCACGGGCACGCGCCGGTTCGCCGAGCGGCCCGCCGGCTTAGGCGCGCGCGGTTGGGGTGGTGGGGGTGCGACCGGCGTCGGTGAGGGATCCGGCGGGCGCCGCGGGATGGCGGCGGGCGCCGGGGGCGTCTCGGCGGTCTCCGGGACGCGCCGCGTCGCGTCCGCGGCGGCGGGGTCGGGCGCCATCGCCGTCTTGTCCGGGTCGGGCGCCATCGCGGTCCTGTCCGGGTCGGGCGCGAGGACGGTCGCGCCGGGGTCGGTCTCGGGCGGCGTCGAGAGCTGCGTCGGCAGGTCGGTTGGCGCCGTCGGCTTGTGCGCGACGTCCAGGGCGGCGACGAGCTCGGCCGCCGAGCCGAAGCGATCCTCGGGGCGCTTGGCCATCGCCCGGGTCACGATCGGCGCCATCGACGGGGGCAGCCCGTCGACCGGCACAGGCTCGTTGATGTGGGCGTGCATCTTCGCCAGCCCGGTCGGGCGGTCGAAGGGCACGCGGCCCGTGAGCGTCTCGTACAGCATGCAGCCGAACGCGTAGATGTCCGAGGCCGGCGTCCCCCGGCCGCCCTCGATGCGCTCCGGCGCCATGTAGTCAAGCGTCCCGACGAGTACGCCGGTCCGGGTCATGCCACGGCTCTCGGTGCGTTGCGCAATGCCAAAGTCGGTCAGATAGACGTGCTCATCACCTTCGTCGGCGGCGGTCGCGATCAACACGTTCGCGGGCTTGATGTCGCGGTGAATCAACCCGCGGCGGTGCGCGGCGGCGAGCGCTGAGGCCACCGGGCGCAGCAGCCGGACGGTGCGCGACGGCGTCTGGCCACCGTCGGTGTCGAGCATCGCGCGCAGGTCGGTGCCATCGACCCACCGCATGATCAGGAACAGGGTTCCGTCAAGTTCGCCGGCTTCGTAGACCGGAATGACGTTGGGATGATCGATCGACGCTGCGAGCAGCGATTCGTGCTGGAAACGCTCGCGGAACCCTTCATCCTGGGCCAACTGCGGTGCAATCGCCTTGAGCGCGACCGGCCGGCTGAGCGCGAGCTGTGTCGCTCGCCACACGACACCCATCCCGCCTCGCCCGGCGATCGACTCGAGCCGACAGCCCGCGATTGTTGACCCCACACGCAGGTCGGCCATAGGGCCGGTTTATATCGCGACGGGGCTCGGATGTACGATCGGGGCTGCATGGCAGAGGTCAGTCCAGCCGGTCCGTTGCAATCACCGGCCGAGCTCAAGGCGCAGATCGAGGCGGAACGTCTTGGGCTGCCGTTCCTCGTCTACCGCGACGGGAGCGGCACCCAGCAGATCTACATGCTGCCCGACGTCGACCGGGTGACGGTCGGGCGCAGCGCGCCGACGGACATCTGCCTCGACTGGGACACGGAGGTCTCCCGCCTGCACGCGGAGCTCGAGCGCTTCGGCGGCGACTGGACGATCGCCGATGACGGCCTGTCACGCAACGGGACGCACGTCAACAGCGAGAAGATCGTCGGGCGTCGGCGACTCCAGGACCGCGATGTGATCCGCTTCGGACGCACGACCGCCGTGTTTCGCAAACCGGGCGTCGCCGACCTCACCGAGACGGAGGTCGCGACCGATGTGCTTGACCGCGCGAGCCTCTCGGACGCCCAGCGGCGGGTGCTGCTCGCGCTCTGCCGGCCGTTCAAGGAGAGCCAGGGGTACGTGACGCCGGCCACCAACCAGCAGGTCGCCGACGAACTGTTCCTCAGTGTCGACGCCGTCAAGACCCATCTGCGGGCGCTGTTCGCGAAGTTCGGGATCGAGGATCTCCCGCAGAACCAGAAGCGGATCCGGCTCGTCGAGCTCGCGCTCAAGAGCGGCGTCATCACCCCTCGCGACCTCTGAGAAAGACTGTCCGGACCGACGTCGGTGGCTGCTACCGTTCGCGACGTCGCTGGAATGAACGACGACCAACCTCGAAGTAGCAGCGCGCGGACCGAGGGCTCCCGCGCACAGGCACGCCGTTGAGCGGGCTCCTCATTGTCCTGACGGGCGTGCTCGTCCTGGTCAACGCGTTCTTCGTCATGGCCGAGTACGCGCTCGTCCGCTCCCGGCGCTCCCGGCTCCAGGCGTTGGTCGACGAGGGCGCGCGTGGGGCACGGCTCGCGCTGCACCAGGTCGACAACATCAGCGACTACATCTCGGCATGCCAGGTCGGGATCACGATGGCCTCGATCGCAATTGGTGCCATCGGCGAGCCCGCGATCCGGGCGGTCCTCCAGCCCATCTTCGGCGACTTTCTGAGTCATGCCCTCGCCGTCATCCTCTCGGTGGGGCTCGGATTCCTCGTCATTACGGCCGCGCAAACGATCGCGGGCGAGATGGTTCCCAAGCTCTACGTGATCCAGCACCCGGAAGGCGTCGCCGCGCCGGATCGCCCGGCCGCTGCAGTTCTTCCGGATGCTGTTTCACCCGTTCATCGTCGCCCTCAACGCGTCGTCGCGGTGGACGCTGCGGCGGCTCGGCGTCGATCCCGACGAGCAGCCTGAGGGCGGGACCCCCGACGAACTGAAGCGGATCATCGCCGAGTCGCAGACCGGCGGGATACTCGACGTTGGCGAGGCGAACATGCTCACCGGGGTGTTTCACCTCCACGAGCAGGAGGCCCGCCAGGTGATGACGCCGATCCCCGCCGTCGTCACCGTCGACGTCTCCGAATCGATCGAGGAGGCGTTGCGGCTGTGCGTGCAGACCGGCCACTCGCGTCTTGTCGTCACCGAGGACGACAACCAGGATCGCGTCAAGGGGATCGTGCACGTCAACCAGCTCGTCAAGCTGCTGATGACGAAGGGCGCGGACTCCCGCTTCGACGGCGTTGTGCGCCAGGCGCCGCTCGTGCCGGAGACGAAGCCACTTGATGACCTGCTCGCCGATCTCCAACGCGAGCGCACCGAGCTTGCGATCGTGATCGACGAGTACGGGCGCACGGCGGGAATCGTCACGATCGAGGACATCATCGAGGAGGTCGTGGGGGAGATCTCCGACGAGACCGATCCGGCCGGCGGTGCCGTTCGGCGCCTGGCGAACGGCGATTGGTTCGTCCGGGGGCACGTCGCGGTGGCCGACCTCGAGGACTACGGACTTGAAATCCCGATCGACACCGACGCGTACAACTCGGTCGGCGGCTTCGTGTTCGCCGAGCTCGGGCGGCTCCCCAAGCGGGGCGACCAGATCGCGGCCAACGGGTACTCGATCCGTGTCGAGTCAGTCCGAGAGAACCGCGTCGAGGCGGTCAGAATCCGCCAGCGCCGCCCGGCGGGCACAGGCACCCAGCCGGCCGGAAACGGCTGATCGCGTCGCCGCCACGGGCGGCTGTTGAACGACCCTCGGCGGGGACGCGCACGTCGGTATCCGGACCAGTTGTTCACAATTTCCTCGCACACGCTCGCGACATTCGTTACATTTCCCCTTGCGCAACACCCGGGCAAGCGCGCAAGACCTTCCCGGTGGTTGAGAGGAGAGAGAAGCCGGCCCTTCCCGGGCCGGCTTCGCATTGTGGGCGTGACGCCTCACCGCAGCAGACGGCAATCCTGGTGCGCCGACGCGGGCCCCCGCGGCTGGCCGAACGCAAAAAAGAAGCCGGCCCGCTGGGGACGGGCCGGCTTCGTGCTTCTGGGGAGGAGGTGCTGCTATGAGGTACGTCGCGATGCGTAGTCTGCGCTCGGAAGGTGAACGCGTCCTAAAAAATGTGTAGTGGCTACGTCAGAACTGGCGACGATCCCCCCGGATGGGGCCGGCCGCGCAGCGGTCAGTACGCGTAGAAGCCGCGCCCGGTCTTGCGCCCGAGTGACCCGTCGCGGACGAGCGCGCGGAGGTTGTCCGGAACCGGAAGGTCGATCGCGTTGCCGATCGCCTCGGCGACGTCGAGCCCGACGAAGTCGAGCAATGCGATCGGTCCCATCGGTGCGCCGGCACCGAGCGTCATGCAGCTGTCGATGTCCTCCGGGTCCATCCCGGTCTCGGCGAGCAGCGCAGCGGCGCTGAACAGGTAGGGGAACAGCAGCCGGTTGACGACGAAGCCGGGGATGTCCGGGACCTCGACCGGCGTCTTACCGAGCGCCTCGCACAGCGACCGCGCGCGGGCCCGGGTGTCCGGGCTCGCCTCCGGCGGGAAGGACAACTCGACAAGCTGCATCCGCGGCACCGGGTTGAACACGTGGAGCGCAACGAAGCTCTCTGGACGCCCGCTCGCCTGCGACAGCTCGGCGACGGACAGCGACGACGTCGTCGTCGCGACCACGGCATCGTGGCCGGCCGCCCGGGCCATCTCGCCGAGGTCGGCAAGCATCTCCGCCTTGCGGCCGTGGTGCTCGATGATCGCCTCGACGAGGAACGTCGCGTCGTGGAGGCGCTCGAGGTCGGTGACCACCTCAATGCGGCCGGCGTCGCCGCCCTCGAACTTGGCCGCCGCCTTGGCGACCGAGGCCCGTGCGCGCTCAGCGGACTGCACCGAGCGCGCCCACAGCAGCACGTCGAACCCCGCGGATGCGGTCGCGGCGAGGCCACACGCGATCGTGCCGGCCCCGGCGATGCCGAGTCGTTCAGTCACGGGCGGGTACAGTACGGGACGGTTCATTTGGATGATCTTTGGCGCTCGTCCACACGTGATTTGACAGAGAGAGAAGGAGCCGCACATGCCGTCGAATGGCCATGGCCGCGAGGTCGTCATCGTTGAAGCCGCCCGGACGCCGATCGGGCGTGGTCACCCGGAGAAGGGCTACTACAAGGACACCCATCCCAACGAGCTTCTCGGTGCCGCCTACCGCGCGGTCATCGAGCGCGCCGGCATCGACGCCGGCGAGGTCGAGAATGTGATCGCGGGCTGCGTCGCCCAGTTCGGTCCCCAAGGACTGCACGTCGGCCGCAATGCCTGGCTGCAGCAGGGTTTCCCGATCGAGACGTCGGCGACGACGATCGACCTCCAGTGCGGCTCGGCCCAGCAGGCCGTGAACCTCGCCGCCTCGCAGATCGCGAGCGGCGTCCATGACGTCGTCATCGGTGGCGGCGTCGAGCACATGGGCAAGCTCCCGTTTGCCGCGACGATGAAGGTCCAGGAGGAGTTCGGCTACGCGTTCACGCCCGAGCTGATGGCCAAGCACAACATCGTCGGCCAGGGCCTCGGCGCCGAGCTGATCGCCGAGGAGTACGAGATTGCGCGCCCCGAGCTCGACGAGCTCGCTCTGCGCTCCCACCAGCTCGCGCACCGCGCGACCGAGGAGGGCCGCTTTGAGCGCGAGATCATCCCGATGCAGGTCAACGGTGACACGTACGTCTCCGACCAGGGGATCCGCCCGGACACGACCCTCGAGGCGCTGAGCAAGCTGAAGACCGTGTTCAAGGAGGACGGCGTGATCACCGCCGGCAACTCCTCGCAGATCTCCGACGGCGGCGCCGCGGTGCTGCTGATGAGCGCCGAGAAGGCCGCCGAGCTCGGCCTGACGCCGCGCGCGCGGATCATGGATCAGACGACGGTCGGCTGCGACCCGGTGAAGATGCTCGAGGGCCCGATCCCGGCGACCAAGAAGCTGCTCGAGCGCAACTCGATGGCGATCGACGACATCGACCTCATCGAGATCAACGAGGCGTTCGCGCCGGTCATCGCTGCCTGGTACCGCGTCCACCGGCCCGACATGGACCGCGTGAACGTCAACGGCGGCGCGATGGCGCTCGGCCACCCGCTCGGCTCGACCGGCGCCCGGCTGATCACGACGCTGCTGCACGAGCTCGAGCGCACCGACAAGGAGGTCGGCCTCGTGACGATGTGCTGCGGTGGCGGGCTCGGGACCGGCACGCTGATCCAGAGGGTCTGACAATGGACCGGGGGCGCGCATGCGCGCCCCCGCCGGGCGGCGCATGCGCCGCCCGGGGGCCGGGCGCATGCGGCCCGGCCGACCGACACTAATCGGCCTGCTCAGTCGGGCGGATGAGGATCTCGTTGATCGACATCCGCCACGGCCGGGTGACGATGTAGACGATCGCGTCGGCGATGTCGGTCGCCTGCATGATTTCCACCTCGCGCGAACCGCTTCTCCATCGCCGCCTGGATCTCCGGGCGGTTGTGGGTCCGCAGCTCGGTGTCGACGGCACCCGGCTCGATGATCGAGACCCGCACGTGCCGCGCGGTCACCTCCTGGCGCAGCGACTCGCTGAAGGCGCCGACACCGTGCTTGGTGAGGTTGTAGACGCCCGATCCCCGCCGGACGGTCCGCCCGGCGACCGAGCTGATGTTGACGACATCGGCGACGTTGCGGGGTGAGTCCTCGGCGGCGGCGAGCAGATGCGGCAGCGCCGCGTGCGCGCAGTACAGCAGGCCCTTGACGTTGATCTCGACCATGCGATCCCACTCGTCGAGCGGAGCGTTCTCGATCGGGCCGAGGAGCATCATGCCCGCGTTGTTGACGAGCGTGTCGAGGCGGCCGAACTCCTCGACGGTCTGTGTGACCGCGCGCTCGGCCTGCGCCGGGTCAGTGACGTCGGCCTCGATCACGAGCGCGCCGTTGCCGACCCGCCCGGCCACCTCACGAAGCCGGTCGCCGCGACGCGCCACGAGCGCGACCTTCGCCCCCTGCGCGGAGAGGGCGAGCGCGGTCGCCTCACCGATGCCACTCGAGGCGCCGGTGACGAGTGCGACGGTGCCGCCCAGCTCACTCATTCCAGCGGAACCCTACCGGCGACGGCTGCGGCGCCAACGGGCTCGATGGCAGACCGGCGGGCGGCTCGTTCTCGTTGAAGCCGACCGGCGCGAGGTCGTTCGGAGTGTCGGGATGGAACAGCGAAGCGAGGTACTGCGCCTGGCCACGGCCGGGGCCGAGCTCGAACTGGCCGCCGCCGTAGGCGCCGATCCCGCGCTCGTCGCAGTAGTCGTACGTGTCGCAGAGCTTCTTCAGCCCGCCGATCCGGGAGGGCTTGAGGTTGACCATTCGCGGCGGGAACGGGAGCGACTCGATGTCGTCGATCGAATGGATCGGGGCGTCCCACGTGATCCGGTCGTGGTGCGGCTCGAGCACGGCCGCCGTCTCCGGCGTCACGACATCCGGATCCTCGATCCAGGCAGCTGGGAACGCGGTCACGACGCGGTCATAGAGGACCGGATCCGGTGGCTGGTCGACGGCCGTGCCGCGGTAGAGCGACTTGAAGTCGACCGAGTCGACGGCGCCGGTGTCGACGAGCGCGGCGATCAGCTCGGACGTCCACGAGCTCGTCGGGTCGAGCTTGAAGCGGAGCGTCGGATAGGGCCCGAGTCGATGCGTGAGCGGATCGAGGCTCGGCGGCTCCCCGAGCCGGAGCGAGACGACGAACGTGAGCGGCCGCGGCTCGCGCCCGAGCACCTCGTGCAGCGGGCGGTCGGCCTGCCGCAGGGCGAGATCGAGCGCCGCGCTGTGGAACGTCCAGCGCCGGTAGAGGCGGGAGACCTCGCGCTGGGGCGCGACTCCGAACAGGTCGAGGCCGTCGACGCGCTCGCACAGCTCGCCGAGTGCATAGGCGCCCGCGAGGTCGTGGACCGGGCCGGCCGCCTGGAGCGCCTCCTGGTCGACGCCGTCGTAGACGACATCCTCACCGACCCCGGTGTGCCCCTCGCCGTGCAGGTGGACGACGGTCGAGAGCCGCTCAAAGCCGCTCGACACCTCCGCGCGCAGCCCCTCCAGCGAATACCCCTCGACAGTGACCGGCAGGTCGGCGAGGCGGTCGAAGGTGCTCATGCGGACACAATACGCGGCGGCGGAAACGGCGCATCGAAGCGGAGAGAGGCCTGGCGAGCACCGGATCGGGGGAGGGCGGGGACGTGCCCGCGCGCCAAAGCAAGAAACCTTTCGCTATTCGGCGGAAACCTTGCGTGCCTGCGGATGTCCGGGAAACGTGCCGCTGTAGGACGTCCTCTCGGTGGATCGGGAACTTCTCTCGATCTGAGCGGAAAGTTGCCGGCCTGCCCGTCACGCCTCGCGCGTCGGACCTTTTGCCCATCCGGAGCCCCATTGGGCCGTCCGAGCCCGAGGTTGAGGGATGCCACGCGGCGGGGCGGGGGTCGCCGGCGATTCAGCGCGTATTGCTCTCGAGCCGCGTGACGAGCTCGTCGAGCTTCAGCTCCTCGAGCCCCTGGCTGACCGCGTCGAGTTCGCCGGCGCAGTACTCGACGAGCTCACGACCCTCCTTGACGAGGTCGAGCGTCTCCCGCAGGCCGGCCTCGCCGGAATCGAGCCGGCGGATGATCTCCTCGACGCGGGCGACGGCGGACTCGTACGTGCGCTCGGTCACGGCGTCGTCTCGGGATCGACGCGCGCCGGCAGCGCGTCGTCGTGAAAGCGGAGGGTGAGGGCGCCCGCCTCACGGGCGGCCGCCGCGGATCCGAGGGGTTCACCGTCACGGGCCTCGACGAGCGCGTAGCCGCGGGCGAGGGTTCGCTCGGGATCGTGCGCGGCCAGGGCGAGCGACAGCCGCTCGAGCCCGCGCTGTCGCTGCACGGTCTCGGAGCCCTGCACGCGCGCCTGGCTCCGAGCCAGCACGCGGGCGTTCGCCCCGGCGAGCGAGCGGCCGCCGTCGAACACCCGCCGGGAGCTCGCCCGCAGCTCGCGCAGCAGCTGGTGAAGCTGGCGGCGGTGGCGGGCGACATGGTGGGCGGGAGCCCGGGACAGATGGGCGAGGGTCCGTGCCCGGGTGAGGACGGCGTGCCGGCCGTGGCCGTGGAGCCGCCGGGCGGACCCGGCGAGCGCGACGCGCGCCGCACGGCAGTCGACCGGCACGGCGACCTCGGCGGCATGGGTCGGAGTCGAGCAACAGACGGCCGCGACATCGTCGATGAGCGTGCGGTCGGTGTGATGTCCCACCGACGAGATGACGGGTACGCGGAGCATCGCGACCGTGCGACAGAGCGTCTCGTCGCAGAACGCGAACAGGTCGGCGAGCGAGCCACCGCCGCGCGCCACGATCACGACCTCGACCTCCGGCGCCGCGGCAAGGTCCCGGAGCGCGGCGGTGATCGCGGGCGCGGCATGCCGGTCCTGGACCGGCGCAAACGCCCACACGACCCGGCCGGCCCAGCCGCGGCGATGCAGCCCGGCGAGCACGTCGTCGCGGGCCTTGCCCCGCTCGCCGGTGACGACGCCGATCGTCCGCGGCAGGAGCGGTCGCGGCAGCCGCTTCTGGGGCTCGAACAGGCCGTCAGCGGCGAGGCGCCGGCGTAGCCGCTCGAGCTGGACGAGGAGGTCGCCTTCGCCCTCGATCCGCAGCTCGAGGACCGAGAAGGTGAACGACGGGGATGACGTCGCGGAGCCGGGGTAGTAGTCGCAGCCGCCGCCGACGACGACCCGCATCCCGTCGACGAGGCGGATCCCCGTCGGCTCGTAGTCGCTCAGCCACATCGAACAGGGAAGCGCGCCGCGCTCGTCCCGGAGCTCGAAATACACCCGGGCGCGGCCGGTCCGCACACCCCACACCTCGCCGACGAGCGCAATACGGGCGAACTCCTGAAGGCGGACCTTGAGCCGGGCCGCGTATCCGCCGACCGGAAACGGGCCGGGGAGGGTGCTGTCCGGACGCTTGCGCGATAACTCCCGGCGGGCAGGGTCGAAATCCTGGGGTCAATTGGGGCACGCGGCTGCCGATCTTAGGGCGGCGGCCGGACCCTTCGTTTCGATATGAGCGACATACGCCCACGTGAACCAGACGACGTGTCCGGCAACCCGCCGGACGCTGCTCATCCGACAGCGGCGGCCAAGGAAACGTCGAGCCGGCCGATGCAAGAGCTCGTCCACACCTGGATCCCACTGGCGATCGTGATCGCGTCGGTACTCGCCGCGGTCGTCGGCTGGCGGGCCTCGGTGGCCGAGGAGCACGCGACACACCACGAGGAGCTTTCTCGCCAGGACATCGTTCAGCAGCAAGCGCAGCTCGTCCAGGATCGCAACGCCGTCGCGACCGACCTGCAGACGTTCGGGCAGTTCGCGGAGTTCTCGAGCATCGGGCATGCGCTGCTCACCGACGCGGGTCGGATCAGCGGCTCCACGGGCGATGAGCTCCGAACCCAAGGTGAGTCGGACCTCGGCGTGGCGCGCTCCCTCGGCAAGCAGATCCGGTGGCTCAACTACGCCTACGACCCGAGCAGCCCCGGGACGAACCCGAACCTACGGACCGACGGCACGTATCAGCCCGGCCACCCGTACAACACGGCGGTCGCGCTCGACGCCGCCGAGAACGCGGACCCGGCGCTGCACGGCCTGTCACCGGTGGCACTGCACGAGCAGGCGCTGTCGCTGCGCTCGCAGGCGGTTCATCTGACCGGGATCGCGGCGATCTTCATCGGCGTGCTGATGCTGTTCACGCTCGCCGCCGTCGTCCCCGGTCCGCCCAAGGTCGTGTTCGCCGGCTCCGGCGCCGTGATCGGCGTCGTCGGCGCGGTCCTCTTCGTCGCGGTGGTGGCGTAGTGGTCGCCGCCGCGCATACGGTCCGCACGTACGGGGACGACCACTAGCCGTGCCTGAAATCGGACCTGAGATCCCACGCGTCGAGGAGATCGCCGGTGAGGAGGAGCAGCATCACCAGCGGCACGACCGGTTCGCCCGATTCATCCCGATCGCGACCGTCCTGACGACGCTGATCGCGGCGCTCGTGGCGTTCGCCCAGGCGAGCGCGCTCAGCCTCCACGACCGGGCCGACGCCCGCGCCGAGGAATACGGCGCGCTCGCGCTCAACGCGGCGGCGGTCAACCGCGGCAAGGCCGAGGTTCAGATCGACCGCTTCAACCTGCTCACCCGGGAGTTGCGCGCCGCCGACAACGCGTCGTTATTCGACCAGTACGGGAACTCGACACCGGCGTCCAAACTCGAGCCGGTCCGCTGGAAGGCGGTCGCGGCCCAGACCGAGACCGATACGGCGGCGATCGCCGCCACCGACCGGATCGCCTACATCTGCGCGCCGTCGCTGCAGAAGCATTGCTCGACCACGAACGCCGGCTACAGCCCGCAGCAGGACCCGAGTTTCCCGAACCGCTTCATGCAGCAGACCCAGTGGTCCTCCTACCGGCTGACCGCGCTGCGCGACGGCGCCAATCAGCAGGCCGACCAGGCCGAGACCCACTCGGTGCACTACGCCGCGATCCTGACGATGCTCGCGGTCGCCGTGTTCCTGTTCGGCTACTCGCTCACGCCGCAGGGGCGGGCACGCCGGCGCCTGTTCTCGACCGTGGCCGGTGGGTTCGTGCTCGTCGCCGGGGTGTGGGCACTCGTCCAGGCGCTCTCTCCGGTGCAGACGCCGCCCGACGCCGCCGCCGCGGCGTTCGCCAACGGCAAGGTCGAGCTTGAGACGGGCAGTCCCGAGGCGGCAATCGTCTCCCTCACGCGGGCGATCAAGCTCCGCCCGGAGTTCGTCGAGGCGTACGCGGAGCGGGCCCAGGCGGAATACAACGCCGGCATTCCGCGGATCGGGTCGGGCACGAACGCGCTCCCGACGACAGCCGGGCCCGTCACCGTGCCCGATCGCGAGGCCCTCAACAAGGCGGTCGAGGACAACCTCAAGGCCCGCGAGGCCGGTTCGGAGTCCGCGACCGTGCTCTCCGACCTCGGGCGCGACCTGTTCGATCGTGGGCTCGTCACCGGCAGCTCCGCCGACCTTCTGGCGAGCCACCAGGATCTGGAGGAGGCGGTCGCGAAGCTGCGCTCGCAGGACCACGCGTCCCTGCTCGTCGCTGCGGCCGAGCTGCGGATGGCGGCCGACGACCTGGCACTCGGACGTGAGGAGGCAGACCACGAGTACGCCCAGGCCGCGGCGACACTGCGCGGACGGACCTCGGCCGCCGAGCCGATCGTCGCCGTCGCGCTGACCGACCTCAGCCTGATCGCCACCAGGCATCCCCGCCTCGTCGCCCGGGCCGATGACACCGGCCAGCAGCTCGTCGCGGCAGCCGACACCGGGATGCCGACGCCGACCGGCGATCAGGCCAAGCCCGGAGGTGCCGCGGTGACGATGGGCGGGATCGAAGCGCAGCCGGACCCCGGCCACTCGCTTTACACGATTTCCAAGCCCGGAGCGTTCGACCCCGCCAAGGACGCGGTCTCCGTCCAGTGGGAGTACAAGGATCCGCTCCACGGTGAGTGGGCGGTGCTCCCTGAGCTCTCCGGGCCGGTGCGCCCGGGTGGGATGGTCGGTGACTCGTCGGGCTATGCGTCGAACAATCCCTCCTACGTGTCGGCGTCGTCACCCGCGACATGCCTGCCCGCCGGGCGCTACCGCGTGCAGATCTACGTCAACGGTCACCTCGCCGGCAGCGCGAAGGCGACCGGTTCGTGGCCGGCGCTGCACGCCGTGCGCTTCAGCGCCATCGACGGCGCGATCTGCGTGCCCGCGGGCTGGAAGCCGGCCGGCGACGTCGGCGCCGGAACGGCCGGCTATTCCGCGCCGGACTTCTCAAGCGGCGTGTTCCTGCTCAGCATTCCCAAGCGGGCGGCGTCGGCGCTGGCGGCCAGCCAGCCCGATCTGGCAAGCCTGATGAGCTTGCTGCCGGACAACTTCAAGTCGATCCTGCCTGCCCTCACCAAAGAGGACAAGCCGAGCTCGACCCCGTTCTTCATGAGCTCGGACAACGGCCAGCTCCAGCATTGGCGCTACCGGAAGGGCGTGGTGCTGACCGGGGTCGGGACATCGTCGAACGGACAGGTGTACGTCGGGATGACGTGGGGCCCGGACACCGATGTGACGCCGGCGCTATTCCTGTCCTTGAGTCCGCTGTAGGTCTCCGTACGGGTACCACCACGACTTGCGCTCGATCGTGGTCTCCATATGCACGTGCTTGGTCTCCTGGAACGCCTCGAGACCCTCCCGGCCGAGCTCGCGCCCGAGTCCTGACTGCTTGAACCCACCGAACGGACCGGCGTCGTTGTCGGTGAGCGGGTCGTTGATCCACACGGTCCCCGCCCGGAGCTCGCGCATGCACCGGACCGCGGTCCGCAGGTCCCGTGTGTAGACGTTCGCGCCGAGGCCGAAGCGGGTGCCGTTGGCGAGCTCGATCGCTTCGTCAAGCGAGCGCACGGGCACGATCGGCGCGACCGGGCCGAACGTCTCCTCGCGCAGCAGCGCAGTCTCAGCGGGCGCGCCCGTGACGACCGTCGGGGTCAGGAAATGACCGTGTGGATGCCCGGTGGCCACACCGCCGGACGCGACCGTCGCACCGGCCGCGACCGCGGCCTCGAGCTGGTCGGTCACCTTGGCCCGCTGGGCGGCGCTCACCATCGGCCCGACATCGGTGTTCGGATCAAGCGGGTCGCCGAGCCGCAGGCTCTGGGCGTGGTCGATGAACGCGCTGAGGTACTCGTCGTAGACCTCGCGCGCGACGTAGAACCGCTCGGCCGAGGTGCAGACCTGACCGGCGTTGAGGTAGGCGGCCCACGCGCCGCCCCGCGCCGCGATCTCGATCTCGATCTCGCCGGCGACATCGGCGCATACGATGAACGGGTCCTTGCCTCCGAGCTCGAGGTTGACCCGGGCGATCCGCTCGGCGCACACCGCCGCGATCCGCTTGCCGGTCGCGACCGACCCCGTGAAGGCAACGCAGTCGATGCCCTCATCGGCGACAAGCCGGGCGCCGACGGTGCCGTCGCCCGCCACGACGTTGACAACGCCTGCCGGCAGGTGCTCAAAACAGTCGAGCGCCTGGAGGGTCGCCAGCGGGGTCAGCTCCGAGGGCTTGCACACGGTCGGGTTGCCGGCGGCCAGCGCCGGGGCGAGCTTCCACGCGAGCAGCAGGAGCGGGTAGTTCCAGGGGACGATGCAGGCGACGACACCGATCGGCTCCTTCATGACCATCGCGAGCTGAGTGGACTCGATCGGCGGAATCAGCCGGCCGGCCGAGTCGCGACCGACCTCGGCGTAGTAGTCGAACGCCGCGGCCGTCCAGCCGATCTCGTCGCTGTTCTCGATCAGCGGCTTGCCGCCTTCAAGCGTCATCGTGCGGGCGAGTTGATGCGTGTTCGCCCGCAACCGCGCTGCGACCTCGTGCAGCATCTCGGCCCGCTCAACCGCCGGCGTTGACGCCCACACCGGAGCCGCCTCGCGGGCGGCCGCGATCGCGGCGTCGACCTGCTCACTCGACGCCGAGCCAATCGTCTCGAGCGTCTGCTCCGTGTACGGATTCTCGACGCCGAGCGGGTCGCCGGTCCCGGCAACGCGCTCGGCGCCGATCAACATCCGGCTCACCGCCCGGTCAACTCTCCGGCACTGGCACGACGAGCACTGGGCGGCGCGAAATGTGCAGCAGCTTGTGGGGCGTCGACCCGATCAACGCTCCGTAGATCGGGCTCTCGCCGTGCGTGCCGACGACGATCAGCCGGGCGTCCCGTTCCTCCGCGAGATCGGTCAGGGCTTGAGCCGCGGACTTCTCGACGAGTACCGCGTCGATCTGACTGTTCTCGGCGGCCGCAATGCCGGCCGCCTCCTCGACGCGCTGGTGAGCAAGCTCCCGGAGCGCCTCGGCGTAGTCCTTGACCTCGCCGGCCATCGGGTTGACCCCGTAGCCGAACGCGATCGTGACCTTTTCGTTGTAGGCCTTGGCGACGTCAAGCGCTGTGCGCAGCGCCGCCTTCGAGCCATCGGAGCCGTCGTAGCCGACGATGATGCCGCTGCTCATGACGACTGCCCCGCGGGTGCGGCGGCGAACACGGAGGGATCGACCGTCTGTGGTTTGTTGTGTTTGAAGAACTCCGGTTTGGTGATGCGCATGTAGAGCATCGCGATGAGCCCGAGGATGATCGTCAGCAGCGCGATCGCGATCGGCGAGCCGATCCCCAGGAACGGCTTCGAGTAGCCGGAGTGCGGCTTGGAGTAGTCGATCACGGCCTTGATCAGCACCCATGTCAGGATCAGGCCGCCGACGAACGGGAGCACGCCGATCATGACGAAGTTCTTGATGCTGTCGAACAGGTGCTTCCGGTAGAAGATCACGCAGGCGAACCCGGTGATGCCGTAGTAGAACGCGATCGTCAGCGACAGCGAGGTGAACGCGTCCGCGATCAGATTGTCGTGGCTGGTGATCGACAGGAAGATGTAGACGATCATCGAGACGGAGCCCATCCAGATGGTCGAGAAACCCGGGGACAGAAAGCGCGAATTGACCGTGCCGAACCGCTTCGGGATCGCCCCGGCCCGTCCCATCGACAGCGTTGTTCGCGCGGTGGGGAGGATCGTCGTCTGCGTCGAGGCCGACGCCGAGCTGAGGATCGCGATGATGAGAATCTTGTCGAGCCCTGAGCCGAGCACACCCTTGCCGAGCGGCGCGAACACGTCACTCGAGTTATTGACCAGGGAATCGACGCCGCCGAACGCCTGCGCGGCCGTCGCCACCAGCACGTAGATCAGCACGAGCACGAACGTCGAGATAACGGCGGCCCGGCCGGGCGCGGTGCTCGGGTCCTCCGTCTCCTCATTGACGCTGACGCCGGAGTCCCAGCCCCAATAGATGAAGATCGCGAGCAGGATCCCGCCGTTGAGCGCGCTCACGCTCGAGATATCGAAGGGATTGAACCAGGACAGCTGCGGCGTCAGAGAATGCGCCGGATGGTTCGCGTAGACCTTGATCAGCGCGACGATCGCGAAGACCATCAGCGTGGTGAACTCCATCGCCAGCAGCACCTGCTGGGTCCGAGCGGAGAGCTCAATCCCGATGTAGCAGATCGCGGTCATGATGATGATCCACGCGACGCCGACGAGGACGACCTCAAACGTCGTCGGCGTGATCCCGAACAGCTGGAAGGTGTAGTTGCCCGCGACGTCGGCGAGGCTCGGCATCACCAGCACGTCAGCGACCACGATCGCCCACCCGCCCTGCCAGCCGACATACGGCCCGAGGGCCTTCGTGACCCAGGCGAATGTGGTGCCGCAGTCCGGATCGGCCCGGTTCATGTAGTAGTAGGCGGCCGCGATGAAGGCCATCGGGAAGAACGCGACGATGATCACGGCCGGCGCTTGGACGCCGAGTCCGCCGACGGCGGCGATGAAGCCGAGCGTCGCCGCTAGGCTGTACCCGGGTGCGACGGACGCGACGCTGATGACGATGTTCGAGACGAACGAGATCGCGTTTTTCTTGAGGCCCTTGTCCTCAACCTGAATGCCGCCGGTCGGAGCCAAAGTGGCGCTTTCCACGGGGGTCCTTCTCCTTACGCCGAATTGATACGGGTCATGCCACGAGCAAGACGGTGGCCACGACCGCGCGCAGGAGCGGGATTCTCTGTGGCCCCGACCGATTGCGCAAGGGTGGGGTGGCCGAACTGCGCCGAGCGGTTTATACGGCGGGGATAAGGCGCGCCACGGTGGAGCATCGCTACGGTCACCGCCCGCATGACTACAAGCGTGTCCGTTGGCGTACTGGGCGCGGCCGGAACGATTGCGCCCGCGATCGTTCACGATCTCGCCGTCTCCGAGGAGGTCGAGCGGATGCTGCTGCTCGATCTCGACGGCGCACGGGCGGCCACGGTTGCGGTGCAGCACGGCGGCGGAAAGGCCGAGAGCAGCACTGCCGATGCGCGTGAGGAGGATGCGCTGGCGCGAGTGCTCGACAACGTCGACGTTCTCGTCAACACGGCCTCCTACCGGGTGAACCTGCATGCGATGCGGGCCTGTCTGGCGGCCGGGTGCGCGTATCTCGACCTCGGCGGCTTGTACTGGATGACCGGGCGCCAGTTTGAACTCGCCGATGAATTCGGCCGCGCCGGGTTGCTCGCACTGCTCGGGATCGGATCGAGTCCGGGGAAGACGAACCTGATGGCCCAGCGTGCGGTCGAGGTGCTCGGGGTCGAGCCGGGGCAGGTCGAGAAGGTCGAAATCGTGGCCGGCGGCCGGGATCCCGTCGCGGGCGACGACGGCCGGCTGAGGACGCCCTACGCGCTCCAGACACTGCTGGACGAGCTGACGTTGTCGCCGATCGTGCTCCGCGACGGCCGGCCGATCGAGATCGCGCCGCTCAGCCACGGCGGGGTGGTCGATCTCGGCGAGCCGATCGGGCGCGTGGACACGATCTACACGCTGCATTCCGAGCTGCGCACGTTCGCCGACAGCTTCGGCTGCCGCTCGGCGAGCTTCCGGCTGTCGCTCGCGCCGCCCCTGCTCGCCGGGCTGCGGGACCTTGCCGGGGTTCCGGCGAACGATGTCGCCGCGGCCGCCGCGGCAGCAGCGTCCCCGTCGAACGAGACGGTGTCGATTCACCTCGTCAAGGTGGCCGCCGAATCCGGCGTATCCGTGACGGTCCGCGCCCACACCGAGCCGTGGGCCGGGCTCGGCGGGTCGATCGTCTCGACCGCGGCGCCGGCGGCCGCCGCCGTTCGCCTGTTCGCGCGGGGATCGCTCGATGCGGTCGGAGCCCTACCGCCCGAGCAGTGCATCGAACCCGCCGAGATGTTCGCCGAGCTAGAGACGCGGGGCTGCTCGTTCTCGGTGACCGGCCCCGCGTAGGGGGGAACCAGCGTTGACGAGGGAGCGGGGTGCGTCGGGGTCGTCGGACTCCTCGCATCGACGGGGTTGGGCGGGACCGGCAGCGCATGCGGACTGCGATCGGGAAAAGGTCCCAATGGGAGCGCCGCTTCACGCGGGATGGACCGTTGTCCCGATCGGATCGGGACGATGTCCCAATTCAATCCGCACGGCGTGCGGAGTGGGATTTTGTTCCGGTTTGAGACGGGTCAGGCCCGCTCACACTGCGTGCGAAGCCATCCGCAGCCCTTCGATGCCGCCTTTCCCGGCCTCTGCGGCTCTGCGGTGCCGACGGGCCCGCCGGCTCGGCGAACCCCTAGCGGGGCCGGTTCGGGTTCAGGCCCGGCGCCGAGCCGGTGACGTCAGCGGGGACGCCACGGCTGGCGATCTCGTGCTTCAGCAGCTCGAGGTCGGCATCGACCATCATCCGGATCAGCTGCTCGAAGCTCACCTCCGGCTCCCAGCCGAGCACCGTGCGCGCCTTCGTCGCGTCGCCGATCAGGTGCTCGACCTCGGCCGGGCGGAGCAGCACCGGGTCGATCACGACGTGGTCGTCGAGGGGCAGGTCGGCGTGGTCGAAAGCGACTTCGAGCGCCGTCTTGACGGAATTCGCCTCGCCGGTGGCAACGACGTAGTCGTCCGGCTCGTCCTGCTGGAGCATCAGCCACATCGCCCGGACGTAGTCGCCCGCGTAGCCCCAGTCACGCTCGGCATCGAGGTTCCCGAGCTTCAGCTCCTTCGCGACGCCGAGCTTGATCGCCGCCGCGTGCCAGGTGATCTTGCGAGTCACGAACTCGAGGCCGCGTCGCGGGCTCTCGTGGTTGAACAGGATGCCGCTCGTGGCGTGCAATTTGTACGACTCGCGGTAGTTCACCGTGATGAAGTGCCCGTACGCCTTGGCGACCCCGTACGGCGAGCGTGGGTAGAACGGCGTCGACTCGCTCTGCGGGACCTGGCGTACCTTGCCGAACATCTCTGACGAGGACGCCTGGTAGAACCGCGCCTCCGGGGAGACCTCGCGCATTGCCTCCAGCAGCCGGGTCACGCCGATGCCACTGAACTCTGCGGTCAGCGTCGGCTGGACCCAGGACGCGGCGACGAACGACATCGCGGCCAGGTTGTAGATCTCGTCCGGGTTGCAGGCGCGGAGCGTGTCGACGAGCGAGCGTGAATCGAGCAGGTCGCCCTGATGCAGGGTCACGCGATCGCGGATGTGCTCGATCCGGTCGAACTTCTCCGTCGAGGAGCGACGAACCATTCCGTGCACGTCGTAGCCCTGGTCGAGCAGGAACTCGGCGAGATAGGAACCGTCCTGCCCGGTGATCCCGGTGATGAGGGCGGTACGACGGCTCATGCAGGTGCCTCCGTTGGTGCTGGTGATTGTTGGGCGGATACCGAGCTGCGCTCTCGCAGCCACGCCACGGTCTGCTCGATGCCGTCTCGCAGGTCGATCTGGGCTTCCCAGCCCAGGAGGCTCTTCGCCTTCTCCACCGAGGGCCAGCGGCGCTGGACGTCGACCTCGAAGCTCGGCAGGTGCTCGAGCTCGAACGCATCGGGATCATTCCCGCAGGCGCTCCAGATCAGGCGGGCAATGTCGGCGACCGAGAGCTCCTCGGACGCGGAGATGTTGAAGTCGTCGTTCTCGCCCGCCCCAGAAGCCATCGCGGTGACGATCCCATCGGCGATGTCATCGACATGGGTGAGCGTCCGGGTCTGGGTCCCGTCGCCGAAGATCTGCAGCGGCCGGCGACCGGTGAGCGCCTTGGTGATGAGGTCGGGGACGGCGTGCGCGATCCCGGGCTCGTCCGGATCCGGAAGCTCGCCCGGGCCGTAGGCGTTGAACGGACGGCAGATCGTGTAGCGCAGGCCGTGCTGATCGTGGGCCGCGCGGGCGAAGACCTCACCGGACAGCTTTGAGAAGCCATACGCCGACCACGGTGCCGGGCACGTGTGGATGTCCTGCTCGGCCGTCGGGAACGCGGTGGCGCGCTCGAACACCATCGACGACGACACGTAGACGTAGCGCTCGATATCCGTGCCGAGCGCCGCGCTCACCACTGACGCGCTCAGCGCGTTGTTCACCTCGGTGAGCGTGTGCGGCAGCTTGTGGAAGTTGGCGATCCCGCCGACGATCGCCGCGAGGTGGATGACGTGCGAGCACCCGGCGGTCGCTTCGCGGGCGACGGCGTGGTCACGGAGATCGCCGGTCTGGATCTCGCACCCCTCGCGCATCCACTGGGGGGCCGGCCGATGGTCGCTGACGCGGACCTCCCATGCCGGATCACGCAGCAGACGACGGACGACCGCCGAGCCGATGACGCCGGCCCCTCCCGTGACGAGTACGCGAGTCAACAGTGAGTCACTGGATCGGCTGGGGCTGGGGGCTGGGCTCGGCGCGCAGCACCGCGTGCTCGGCGACGTAGGCGAACACCTGCGATGTGCCGAGCGCGTTCCAGGGGTCGACGAGCAGACAATCCGGCGCGGCTTTGGCAGCAATCTCCGCGAACGTCTCCGGGCGCTCGAACTCGCTGTGGTTCGTGGCGACGATGACGACGTCGGCGTCCTGCACCGCCTCACTCAGCGGCTGCGTGGGCGAGGGCGCCTTGGGGTCGCAGACCGCGACGTCGGCGAGCTCGCGCTCGAGCAGCCGGATCAGCTTCGACGACAGCGAGTCCCGCTCATCGTCGGTGTCGCGCTTGAACGTCAGCCCGAGCACGGCGACCTTCTTGGAGGAGAGGCGGCCGCAACGGCGCTTGATTCCTTCGACCAGGAACAGCGGGACCGCCTCGTTGACGCGTGAGACGGCGAGCAGCATTCCGGGGGCATTGGAGCGCTCCTCGGAGAATGCGAAGTCCTTGCGCAGGCAGGTCCCGGCGGTCATCCCGGGCATCGCGATCCCGCCCCGGGGGTAATCCCGGTTGATCAGCTCGATCACGTCGAACACGTTCGCGCCGTAGCGCTCGCAGTCCATCATCAGCAGGTTGGGGAGCGCGAACGTCGCGTAGCGCAGGATGTTCGTCCAGATCTTTGCGAGTTCGGCCTGGACCGGGGTCGTCTTGACGATCGGCGCGCCGAACAGGCTGAACACGTCGGCCGCGCGGTCGGTCGACGCCTCGCCGACGCCGCCGATGATGCACGGGAGCGTCGTGATTTCCTCCAGGAATCGGCCGGCGGCGATCCGTTCCGGCGCGTGGGCGACGTAGACGTCCTCGCCGACGCGCAGGTCGCGGCGCTTCTCGATGTACCCCGCGACGAAGTCGGTGGTGCCGGGCGCGATCGTCGAGCGCAGGATCAGCGCATGGCCGGGGCGGAGCAGCGGCAGCAGGTCGTCGACTGCCGCCCGGACCTGGCTGAGATCGCTTTCGATGTGCGAGAACGAGGGCGTGCCGATCGTGATCACGATGTCCTCGGCGCGGGCGGCGTCGGCGGCGCGCTCGCTCAGCTCAAGGCGCCCCGAGGCGCACACGCGCTCCAGCAGTTCCTGGGTGCCCGCCTCGATGAACGGCATCCGCCGCGCCCGAATCGAGTCGAGCACGGCGCTGTTGTGGTCGATGCCGAGTACCGTGGCGCCGCGGTCGGCGAACGACAGGGCGAGGGGCAGGCCGACTCGGCCGAGGCCGATGACGGAAATGGTGTGTTCGTCGCTCACGTGACTGTTAAACGTAGTGATGCCCCGCCCGTTACGGTCCCGGGGTCATGCGCGGTGCACGCGACCGCGGTCCAGCGGCCTCGGCACGTCAACGCGTCAGTGGCCGGGCTCGATCGCGTCGAGGCGGCCGCCAAGGCTTTCGCTGACGCTCGCGAGCGGCTCGAGTCCCGGTTCGGCCGGGTGACCCCGGACCTCACCAGCGTAGGCGAGCCGATCGAGGCGCGCGATCTCCCGCTCGCCCTCAAGCCGAGCCGGGTGACCCGCGGGGAGGCCCTTGATGAGCGTCCGGATCCGCTCGCGCAGCTGCAGCGCAAAGTGCGGCGTGGACGCTCCCATCAATTGTCTGACGTCGTCGACCGTGACCTCGCGGCCCGGCTTCAGACGATCTGGATGCTCAGCTTGGCTCATTTCTGCGGTACCACCTCCAGCAAGTTGTCCATCTGCGCCTGAACCGGCACGGAGATCGCGGAGATGTCTCCGATGACCCAGCCGTGGTTGTAGACGGCCGCGGTCGGACCCTGCTGTGTGTATCCGGGGGTTGCGTAGTTGAGGAAGAAGTTCAGCACAGAGCTCGGCAGGCTTGACGCCTTGTCGATCACGAGCTGGGGTCCATAGGACCCGCTGGCCGACAGCGGCGCCGCCGCAGCAGCGTCGAGCGGGCGGTGGTCGTTGAGGAGCACGTATCCGTGGCCGGGACTGCGCATCGCCCACCCGAAGCTGCCAGGAACGTGGGCGCACGGTTGCCCGTAGGCGCACGCCGGGTCGCGGTAGGTGGCAAACGCGACGGCGTTCGCGGCCGGATCGTTGCCACTGACCCGCTTGACCGGGCCGTACTTCTTCAACTGGCGGAGGACTGAGTCGGGGATCACGCTCGTCGGCCCAAGCACATAGATGTGCGGGCTCTGGTGGGAGAGCAGCGCCTGCTTGGTCGCATCGGGGACCCCGGAGTGGTTGACGAACAGAATCGGCTCGCCGCTCTCGGCGGCCAGGCCGGCTGCGGGCATCGCGTAGGCCGGGTTATCGGCCGTCGTGACCACGACGTTGCTGCTCGTCTTGCCACGCGCAGCGCTCGCGAAGCGGTCGATCTCGGCCGCCAGCGCAAATGGGTCGTTGCCCTTGATCGCGGCCGTGCGCATGCCCTTTGGAGCCGGCACGTCGCCGACCCGGATCACCTGGACGCCACCGGCGGGTCCGGATCCGGTCGGGGCAAGCGCGCGCAGCGCGTCCCGCGTGGCGCTCGGCAGCGACGTGCTCCCGGAGAGGAGGATTGGCGCCCGGATCGGCGGCGCCATCAGCGCCGAGGCGGCGAGGGCCGCCTGCCAGTCGCCCGTGGGGGCGAGGGTAACCGCCGCCGGGTGGGTGCCGGCTGCGGCCGACGGGAACACCGCGAGGGCGACCCCGGCCGCGTCGGCCACCGGATCGCCGCCCGCCACGCGCGTCGTGTTCTTCGTCGCGACGGACGGGAAGCCGAGCTTCTGCCCCGCCTGCGGGGTCTTTGATTTGACCCCGACGTCGGGGCCGGGGCCGCTGATCAGTTCGGTCGTTCCGCCGCATCCGGCGAGTACGAGGGCGGCCACGATCGCGGCTGCAGGGAGACGGGTTTTCCGGCATATGAGCACGGCGCGGACGTTACCGGGGCGACAGTGCCGTGGCGCAGGTTTGCCACCGGTTGCTCATGGTCTGCGGGTTTCCCCTCGGGGTGAGGTGTGGCTTCCCCGGGCAAGGTCAGCGGGGAACTGCCCCGACATTCCGGGAGGAGCTTTTGTATATTCCCCGACGCCTAATCCGTGGACACCAGATAGCCACGGAGCGGGGGAACCATTTCCCCAGGGGCGAATTCCGCGGTGAATCCGCGGGAGGCGCGGCTCTTTCCGCGCTAGCCCGACAGCTAACCCCGCAGGCCGAAGAAAGAGAAAACGACTTGCGGATTACCAGATCACTCATTCCTACGCTCGCGGTGTTCTCGCTGGCTGCCGCGCCGACGGCGCTCGCAGCAGGCGGGGGAGCCGTCACCTCGTCTCCTGCCTCCGCTGCGAGCGGCGGCGCGGGCCTTGGCGCTCCCGCCGCCCCGCGGAGCACAGCGGCCCACCCGGTCGTTCAGGGCTCGGTCGCGAAAATCATCCACGGCGTCGCATATGCCCCCTCGATGGCGCCGATCCAGGTCCAGAAGGCGATTTGGGCCGGTAACACGATTCGGACCAAGCCCTACGTGTGGGGCGGCGGCCACGCGGCCTTCGCCGCCTCCGGCTACGACTGCTCCGGCTCGGTGTCCTTCGTCCTGCACGCGGCCGGTCTCCTCAAGACCCCGTATGACTCCAGCGAGTTTGAGAGCTGGGGCAAGCATGGCCTCGGGCACTGGATCACCGTGTACACGAACCCCGGTCACGCGTTTGTCGAGATCGCCGGGATCCGGTTCGACACCTCGCGTGAGGCCGATCCGCATCCGGCACCGGGCACCGGCCCCCGCTGGCGCCCGCTGTACAAGAATCCCCCCGGGTTTGCGGCGCGTCACCCGAACGGCTTCTAGCCGGTCGGGAGTCTGCTGGCGCGCCGCCTATAACCGGCGGTCACGATCCAGCGGCCGCGGCGTCGTCCTCTCGTTCGCGATGGGCGACGATCTCGGCCCGCTCGGCGAGCCGGTTGGCCCGGCGCAACTCAGCCTCGCGCTGACGGCGGACCTCGTCCGCGGTCCGGGCGAGCACGGGCGGCACCGAGGCCGGCTGGCCGTGCTCATCGAGCGCGACCATCGTCAGGTAGGCGGTGTTCGTGTGCCGGACCTCGCCGGTCCGCGGGTTCTCGGCCGTCACTTTGACGCCGACCTCCATCGACGTACGCCACGCCGCGTTGACCGAGGCACAGAACGTAACGACGTCGCCGACGTTGATCGGGACGAGGAACGCCATCCGATCCATCGCCGCCGTCACGACGCGGCCGCCGCAGTGCTTGATCGCGGCCAGTCCAGCGGTCTCGTCGGCGAGCTTCATCACCGTGCCGCCGTGCACGTTGCCGGCGTTGTTTGCGTCGGTGATGCCCATCAGCCGAGCGAGCATCGTCGTGGAGTCAGATGGCGACCTGGGCTTCATCAGCCTCGAACCCTATGCGGTTCGCTCGGCTACGCTACGTAGGCTCGTCCAGCTACACGCCAAGGAGGATGCGATGCCGGGCCTTTCCGGTCGCATGTCGACAGTCATCAAAGCAAAGATCTCGAAGCTGTTGGATCGCGCCGAGGATCCTGCAGAGACACTCGACTACAGCTACCAGAAGCAGATCGAGCTGCTCCAGAACGTCAAGAAGGGGATCGCGGACGTCGTCACCTCCAAGAAGCGTCTGCAGCTCCAGGAGGAGAAGCTCAAGCAGCAGGTCGTCAAGCTCGACACGCAGGCGCGCCAGGCACTCGCCGCGGGGAACGAAGAGCTGGCTCGGACCGCGCTGGAGCGCAAGAACGTCGTCCAGACCGAACTGCAGTCGCTCGACACCCAGATCACGCAGCTCGAGCAGCAGCAGGAGCAGATGACCGCCTCCGAGGCGAAGCTCCGCACGAAGCTCGAGCAGTTCCGCTCCAAGAAGGAAGTCATCAAGGCCCAGTACTCGGCCGCCGAGGCGCAGGTCAAGATCTCCGAGGCCGCGACGGGAGTCGGCGAGGAGATGGCCGACGTCGGACTCGCGATGCAGCGCGCGCTCGACAAGACCGAGAACATGAAGGCGCGGGCCGATGCCGTCCAGGAGCTCGAGGCGGCGGGCACGTTCGAGGACCTCACCCAGATCGGCCCGGGCGAGGACGACATCGATCGTCAGCTGCGCCAGCTCTCCAGCACGAGCGAGGTCGACTCCGACCTCGCGAAGATGAAGGCGGAGCTCGGGGTGGGAACCTCAGCACCGGCCGGTGAGCTCGGGTCCGGCAGCGGTGACGGTGAGGCCAGTGCCAGCGCGGGCGCCGGTGCCGGCTCCGGTGAGCCGGCGTCCGGTTCCGAAGGGGCGAGCGCGCCCACGGAGCAGGCTCAGTGATCGTCCGGATCGCCACCGAGGGTCAATACGAGGTTGGTGACGGTGACGTCTCCGAGATGAACGAACTCGACAACGCGGCCGTCGCGGCGTGCGACGCGGGCGACGAGACTCGTTTTCACGACACCTACGAGAAGCTGTTGTCGTTCGTCCGCTCCCGCGGACGAGCGCTCAACGAGGACGAGCTTGAGGGGTCGGACGTGATCCTGCCGCCGCCGGACGTCTCGGTCGAAGAGGCCGCCGCTGAGTTCAGCGGCGAGGGGCTGATCCCGGGCTGAACCCTGGCAGACGGCTCCCGGCTGACGGCTCACCGCTCCGCGAGCCCGCCCGGAGCCCGCATGCCGCGCAAGGTTCTGTCCGCGATGCGGACAAAACCTTGCTGCGCGCGGCCCGTTGATCCCCGGCGCCCTCGGCTGCGCAGCGCTCTAACATCTGGGCGATTGATTTTCCGCACTCACGCGCCGGGCTGCCGTCGGCATCGCTGTCGGAGAGCCTGAGCGTCCTGCTCACCGGGGTCGTGCCGGCGCTCGTCCGGGGGCTGTTCTCGCCCCGCCGTCGCGCGATGAAGTTGCTCACGCGGCTCGACACCGACTCCCGCGCCGTCGCGACCCTGTCCAGATTGCGTGGCAAGCACGGTGGTGAGGGGCTGCGGCTGCTCGGCGGGAGGATCGTCGTCGTCTGGGGCGTGGGGTCGATCGCGGACGTGCTCGAGCGCTCAGCCGAGGAGTTCGCCGGTGACTCGGGAGCGAAGGCGAAGGGCATGTGCCACTTCCAGCCGGACGCGTTGACGTTATCCCGTGGTGAGACGTGGGCCGACCGGCGGCGGTTCACGGAGTCGGTGCTCGCCACGGACGACTGGATTCACCCTCACGGGCGGCGCTTTCTGACGGTGATCGCCGACGAGGTGCAGCGCCTCGGCCCGCGCGATCGCCTCGACTACGGCGACTGGGAGGGGTTGTTCGACCACATCGCCTTGCGGGTCATCTTTGGGGATGCCGCGCGGGACGACCAGCGGCTGACCGGTTTGCTCGAGCGGCTGATGGGCGAGGCGAACCGAGTCGTCGCGCTCAGCCGCGGCGACGACTACTACGAGTTCTACGGCGCGCTCGAGCAGCATGTCCGCGACCCGCAGCCTGAGAGCTTGATCGCGCGGTTCGTCGACGCGCCCCACACCGATGAGACGCGAGTGGTGCAGCAGATCCCCCACTGGATCTTCGCGATGCGCGACACGCTCGGGGCGAACGTCTACCGGGCGCTGGCCGCAATCGTCAGCGACCCGGCGATCGGCGAGCGCGTCTGCGAGGAGCTGACCGGCATCGATCGGCGCGATCCCGGCGCAATCGACGGTTTGCGCTATCTGGAGGGATGCCTGCAGGAAGCGATGCGGCTGTGGCCGACGACGCCGCTGCTCGCCCGGGAGACGACGACCGACACGACGCTCGCCGGGGAGCCGGTCGACGAGGGCACCCAGGTAATGCTGATCAACGTCTTCAACCACCGCGACCCGGAGACCGTGGAGGACGCGGACCGGATCGTGCCCGAGCGGTGGATCGCGCGCGAACGTGACCTGCGCTTCAACCACCTGAGCAACGGACGTCAGGATTGCCCGGGCGGCCCGCTCGTGCTGCTGCTGGGCAAGGCCGTGCTCGCTTGGGTGCTCGAGGCCTACGAGCTCGAGCTCGTCACGCCGGCGCTCCCCGCGGGTGGACCGCTGCCGATGATGCTCGACTTCTACGAGATCGCCTTCCGCGCGCGTCCGCGGCGGACGTGATGGCGACGGTCACGTCGCCTCGGAACGGTGTCCGGCGCCGCGAGAGCGGCGCGGATCAGTGCTTGTTGCCGATGCCCTGGGTCGGCGCGCTCGTCGCGCCGAGGCTCGGCTGCTGAATCGTCGCCGACGAACCCGAGCCCGAGCCGCCGCCCCCGCCGCCGCCTCCGCCGCCGGAGCTCCCGCTTGACGGGGCGGGCGCCGGTGCCGGAGCCGGGGCGCTCGCGGCCGGCGAGGACACGCCGGTGTTGCCGGTACTGCCGATGCTCCCCGTGTTGCCGGTGTTGCTGGCGGCCGTCGGTGTCGTCGACGGTGACGGTCGTGCTCGCCACCTGGGTCGGGGCGGGCTTCGGCTTGTGCTTCGGCTTGTGCTTCGGCTTGTGGGCGCGGTGGTGGACGACCGGTGCGCGGTGGGCCTTGTGCGCGCTGCCGCCGCGATCGGGGTCGAGCTCGCCGGGGTCGATGGCGTCGACGCCGCGTTTGTGGCGACGTGGTGAGCACCGCCGCCGCCGAGCACGGCGGCGGCCGCCACGCCGAACGCGGCGAGCACGCCGACGCCGGCGGCAACGGGAATCGGCCCGAGACGACGGCGGGGGTGGGCGGGGGAGGTCTCGGGCGGCCGCCGCGGCGGCGGGCGCCGCCTCGGCTGTCTCCGCGTCCGCGCCTGCGGCCGCAGCAGCGACCGGCGCCACGGTCCATTCGGCAGTGGCGGGCTCCGGGGGTACGGGCGCCGGCTCGTCGAGATCGGTCGCGGCCTCTGACGGCAGCCACTCCGTGTCCACGCGCGCCGCCGCGGACACGGCTGGGAGCGCGGGCTCGGCTGGGAGCGCGGGCTCGGCTGGGAGCGCGGGCTCGGCTGGGAGCGCGGGCTCGGCTGGGAGCGCGGGCTCGTTGGGGGGCGCAGCCTCGGGGACGACCGTCGGCGCGGTTGCCGCGGCGCCGACGGTGAACGCGACGCCAGTCACGCCCGGCGGCATCACTCCGAGCCGTGACGCCGTCGCGAAGGTCCGCTCGGCCCGGGCCATCCGCAGTTCCGTGGCACGGCACCGCAGGCAATCCTGAAGGTGGTCCCGGAGCGCGGCCGCCTCGCTGCCTGCGAGATCGCTGTTCGCCCGGCGCGCGAGCAGCCCGGGAACGCTCCGACAGCCGATGTCGCGCTCCGCGGTCAGCGCATCGACGACCCGGGAGCGCCATCCGGAACCGCTCGGTTCGATCGCGGCATGGGAGGCGGCGGCCGCGCGCATCACACGGGAGAGCACGCGGGCATGATCTGCCGGCGTGGCCCGGTGCCCGAGCCGCGCCGCGCTCACGCTGAACGCGCTCAGCGCCGCGGTGGTCGCCGCAGGTGCCGCGCCCGGCGGGCACAGCTCGCGGCAGTAGGCCTCGACCGCGAGTCGCTGGCGATCGGTGGGCTCAACGGGTGCCGGCCGCTGGCCGTGGCCGTTCGGCAGCCAGGCGGCGCCGTTGCCCGCCCCGTCGCCGGGTCGTGAGCCCTGATCCGGCGGGCGTTCGACGACGCCCCATTTCTCCTCGGTTGGCACCGATGGTTGTTTCATGACAAACGTCCGTGCCCCTGCATATTGCAAGAAAGAGGTTACGCTCCCGCGCGACGGGCTGCGTAGGCTCGCGCGGCGACCGGTTCGCCGTCTGACAGCGGCTCGGTCCACACGCGCCCGACCGTCGGCCGGCCCCGAGCGGCCGCGGTGAGTGTCTGCTCGAACCGTGCCGCGAAGCCTTCCTGCGTGAAGCGCGCCTCCGCGAACGCGCGTGCATCGCCGGCCCGCGCCGCCAGTTCGTCGCGCGTCCGCAGCAGGCCTGCGACGGCGCGCGGGAACGCATCGGGATCGCTCGAATCGACGATCCAGCCGCCTCGGGACTCCTCGACGATCCGGGCGACCTCGCCGGCCGGGTTGACCGCGGCCAGTACGGGCAGGCGATACGCCATGAAGTTCATGAGCTTCGAGGGGATGTTGAACTCCGACCCGTCGTAGCGCTGGCTGACGAACGCGATGTCGGCCTGCTGGAGCTCTAGCTCGAGCCGTGCGTCGTCGACCATCCCGAGCATCTCCACGCGACTGGTCCGGATCTCCGCTCGGGCTTCGTCGGCAGCGACCCCGGTCCCGGTGATGATGAGCCGTGCGTCGATCTCCTGGTGACGCTCGAACGCCTGCACCAATGAGGTCAGGCCCTGCGAGTGGCCGATGTTGCCCATCGAAAGGATCCGGAGCGGGCCGCCGCCGGCTCCCGGCGCGGCGAGCGTCCGCGGCGTCCGTGTCGCCGGGTCGTAGATCAGCTCGACCTTGTCGCGCGGCACGCCCTTACCGAGCAGGTTGTTCGTAAACGCGCGGGACAGCACGACGATCCGGTCGGCGGCGCTGTACGCCGCGCGCTCGAGGCGGCGCGCGAGATTGATGACCGTCCCGCCCTCATCGACGAGGCCGGTGGCCGTCGCGCCGTCGGGAAGCAGATCGTGGAGCCAGAGCACCCACGGGATCTTCCGCGCCCGCGCGTTGACGACCGCGGGGACCAGCGCCGGAAAGGACGGCGAGGCCGAGACGAGCACGTCCGGGCGGGAGAGGAACGGGGTCGCGGCACTCTGGGCCGCCAGGAACGTCAGCTCTTGGCGGTACCGCTCGGCCGCGCTTGCGCGGCCGATCCACAACGGCAGGCGGAGCACTGGGATCCCATCGCGGACCTCGCGGTACGGCGTGACGCGCGTTCCCCACCGCGGCTCCGGGTAATGCGGATGGGCGGCGACGACCTCGACCTGATGGCCGCGATCGCGTAGGCCACGCGCCCACACGGTGCTGACGATGCCGATCCCGGTCGGCTCGGGATCGTAGTTGTAGCTCCACAGTTGGATCTTCAGTGGCGCATGCGCGTCCAAGGCGTTCTCCCCTGCCCGAGTTGCGATGGTGGTCGGCGTCAGCCGACGGGTGCGAGCGCTGAGACCTGGTCGTAGATCCAGCGATACGTACGGTCCAACCCGTTCTTCAGCGACGTGCTCGGCTCCCATCCGAGCCTGTCGAGAATCATCGTGTTGTCGCTGTTGCGCCCCCGCACGCCCTTCGGAGCGTCGAGGTCGTATCGTCGCGTGACGGTGATGCCGGCGATCTCCTCGGCGATGTCGACGAGCTGGTTGATCGTGACCATCTCGCTGCTGCCAAGGTTGATCGGCTCGTCGATTGCGCTGTCCATGATCGACCGCGTGCCGCGCACGCAGTCGTCGATGTACATGAAGCTCCGCGTCTGCTCGCCGTCGCCCCAGATCTCGATCTCGTGCCGGCCGAAGAGCTGGGCTTCGGCGACCTTCCGGCAGATCGCCGCTGGCGCCTTCTCCCGGCCCCCGGACCACGTCCCGTGCGGCCCGTACACGTTGTGGTAACGAGCGACGCGAGTGGTCAGCCCGAAGTCCTCCTGGAAGTGGCGGCACATCCGCTCGCTGAACAGCTTCTCCCAGCCGTAGCCGTCCTCGGGCTCCGCGGGATAGGCATCGCTCTCGCGTAGCGGCACGATCTGCGGGGTCAGCTGCTTCTCGGCGGCGTACACGCACGCCGAGGACGCGAAGAAGAACCGATCCACGTCATGCTTGACCGCGGACTGGAGCAGATGCGTGTTGATCAGCACCGAGAGCATGCAGCGTGCCTTGTTCGCCTCGATGAACCCCATCCCGCCCATGTCGGCGGCCAGGTTGTAGACGGCGTCGGCGCCCGCGAGGGCCTCGTCGCACGCATCGGCGCGCCGGAGATCGAGCACGACGTTCTCGGCCCCATGGGTGAGCTGGTGCCAGTGCTCGAGTGGGTGCTGATCCACCGCCCGTACGGTGTGACCCTCCTCGACCAGCCGGCGCACCAGGTGCCCGCCGATGAAACCACCGCCACCCGCCACCACGATCAACTCGTTTGACATATGCGTGCCTCTCCCGCGCATCAAAGGTCGGTCTGTCTGTGAGGCGGCCAGAGCCGACCGCCAGGTGCGCATGGCAACGCACCGGATTAGAGAATAAAGCGCCAGTCCGGGGGGATGCGCCGATACTCCGGAATGGCGTACGTAGACCGCGTCGGCGATCTCGTGCGCGCTCAGCGGCGCCTGTCGATCGACTCGCACAGGGCCGCGCGGATCGCGCCCGCCGTACGGTCCCAGGTCAGCGGCGCGACGTGAGCGCGGGCACGGGCGAGCGTCTCCGGCGTGACGGCCCGCGCCCGGCCGATCGCGGCAACGAGTGCGTCGGCGGTGAACTCGGACATGACGCTGGCGTGCGACCCGGTGACCTCGCGCAGGGCCGGATCAGGACTGATCACGAGCGGGATGCCGAGCCGCATCGCCTCGACGGCCGGGAGTCCGAAGCCTTCGAAATCGGAAGGGAACACGACGAGCCCCGCCGACGCGAAGGTCGAGCGGAAGTCCTCATCGCGTAGCCACGGCAGCAGCGCAACCACGTCCTGCAGTCCGCGGTCGGCGATCGCCCGCTGGAGCGGCGCCCTGGCGGCCGGCGGCACGCCGACGATTGATAGCGGCATCGCCTCGCCCCGTCGCTGCAGTGCGGCCCAGGCGTCGATGACGAGATTCGCGTTCTTGTTGCCCCACTGTCCGAACGTGATCGCGTACGAGCGGTCGGGCGTCTGGTGGGGCCAGTGGTCGACGTGATCGCTACCCGAGTCGGGCGACGCGCACGATTCGGGGCTCCAGCCATGGTCGCGAGGCGATCAGGTCGGCGCGCGTCCGATCGGACACGGTGATGATCGCGTCGGCCTGGCGGAAGCCGATTCCGTGGCTGACCCGCCGGAGCAGGCGCGCCTTGGTGGGGAACTGGTGCGGCCGGAGCTCGTGCCGCAGGTCATGCGCGATCACGGCTCGCGGACAGGGAAGGGGGCTCACGGTCGTCGCCGGAATCGCGGCGAGCAGCGCATCCGCGTTCACCTCGCGGCACAGACGTGGCAGCAGCGTCGCCTGGGCGCCGATGCGGTTCGTATACGGACGGGTGCCGAGCTCGACCTGATGGCGCACGACGTTCCCGGCCACCGAAACGCTCGAGTCGGTTCCGAGCACGAGGTGCAGCTGGTCGGTCGGCTCCCCCCAAGCCCGGAGCACGTGCTCGACGACGATCCCGATGCTCGTGCCACGCGCGGCGAGAGCGTCAATCACGACGTTCATGGAGAGGCCGAGGCGTTAGGCGCGCGGGCGGCGCACGAGCAGGTGGAAGTGCGACGGGCGCCCGGCTGCGCGGAGCAGGTCTCGCAGCGCGCCGGTGCGGGCGTCGACGTATCGGTCGTGGATGAGTACCTCGAGCCCGCGCTCGCGGAACTCCGCGGTGAGTGCGATGTCATCGATGCCGCTGTAAGCGTGACGCTCGGCGATCCGACCGACGCTCGCGTCGCCGTTCTCGCCCCGCGCTCGGCGCTGGGCGACGCCGCGTGCGAGGTCGACGAAGTGCCGCGGTTCGGTCCGCGCCAGCTCAGACAGCCAGTCAGCCTTGCGCGCGTGGCGGAGCAGCTGCTCGCTGCGGGTCGGATCGAACATCGTGAGGATCAGGCCCCCGGGGGCAAGTCGCTGCGCCGCCGCTCGGAGCACCGCCCCAGGATCTTCAAGATGGTGCAGCGCCGAGCAGAACGTCACGAGGTCCCACCGGCGAGGATCGGCTGCGAGGAACGACTCGACGGTCGCGACGTGGATCTCCGAAGTGACACCCGCCCGCTGTGCCTTCTGGGCCCACAGCGTCGTCATTTCCCGTGACACATCGACAACGACCGGAACGACACCGTGGCGGAGCAACACGGTGCCGGCGTTGCCCGACCCGCCGCATGCGTCGAGTACATGGGGTGTGTCGCCGAGCAGCGTCAGCGCGTGTGCGATCGCCCGCTCGAGCCGCTGTCGCTGCTGCGGATCGACGAGACACGGTTCGGTGCGGTCGTACAGTTCGGCGTGTCCGGCGTAGAACTGCGCGTTTGCCTCTGCCGCCGTCAGTGTCATGGGCGCAGCGTACTGGGCGCTCTGCGCGCGTGATCCGGTTACCGGCTCGCCCGCCCACATCCGTGCGTAAGATGCCGGCGATCCGATCCGGACGGCGGCAGACCGCATGAGTTCGTTTCTTACGTGCTTACCTGACAAGCCTGATTACGCGGTTCACGCCACACGGGTGTGGATCTGGCGTCGCGGCCCCAATCAGTGAGCACGGGTCTGATCGATGCTCCGGCCGGCTCGGAGGTGACGTCACCGCTGACGCGGTTCGCCCGCGTCGCGCTCGTGGTGGCCGGGTTGCCGAAGTCGCTCGTCTTCAACTTCCGTTACCTCCCGCTGCGACAGGCGCTGCGCCTGCCGGTTCTCGTCTCACATCGCGTGGCGCTGATCCACATGGGCGGCCGCGTGCACGTTCCACGCGGTGCTCGCACTGGCACCGTGCTACTCGGCTTCGGCAGCGTCGGTGCGTTCGACTTTCGGCGTGAGCGCAGCGTCTGGCAAATCGACGGGGACATCGTGTTCGAGGGTCCGGCCCGTCTCGGCAACGGCTTCAAGCTGAGTGCGTCCGGGTGCGTCACGTTCGGCGCCGGGTTCGTGCTCTCGGCCGAGAGTCAGATCATCTGCCGCGAGGCGATTCGGTTCGGACGTGACTGCCTCGTGTCCTGGGAGGTGTTGATCCTGGACACCGATTTCCACCCGCTCGAGACACCCGACGGCGACCCGCCGCGGCTCGCCGCGCCGATCACGTTCGGTGATCGCGTGTGGATCGGCGCGCGGGCCACGATCCTGAAGGGCGTCGAGCTCGCCGACGACGTCGTCGTCGCCGCCGCGAGCGTCGTCAGCCGGTCGATTCCCGAGGACGGGATCCTCGTCGGTGGTAATCCGGCTGTGGTCCTACGCCGCGGCGTGCGCTGGCAGCGCTGAGCTCCGGAGGATCGGAACCGCGAGGAAGGTGCAGCTCGCGGCTCCGGCGAGGCCGATGCTGAGCGCTGCGCCGTTGATGCCGAGGAGCAGACCGAGCACCACGACGCCACTCATCATCAACACAAGGCACGCCGACTCGACGGCGGACGCGTAGGCAGAACGGCCCTGAGCCTGGACGATCGCTGTGAGCACGCGGCGAAAGCCGAGCAGGCTCCAGGCGACGATCAGAATCCGGGCGCACCCGATCATGCCGGTGAACTGCGGCCCGAACGCGAAATGAATCACCGGCGCGATCACGGCCTCGAGGGCGGCGACCAGTGGGACGACGAGCGCCACACTGGCCAGCAGCCATCGGCGCAGCATCGCCTGCGCGGCAGCGGGGGAGGGCGCCGCGGCGAGTCGCGGCAGCAACACCTGTCCGACCGCGCTCAGCACGATCGCCGGCAGGTTTGTCGCCGAGACGGCCACCTGGTACAGGCCGAGCTTCGATTCGCCGAGCACGATGTCGACCAGGAACAGGTCGGCGCCGAGACTGTCGAGGAGCCCGACGCCGCTCAGATAGCTGCGCCGCGCGAACGCGTTCAGGGCCGCATCGGTTTCGGGATCAGGTGGGGCGCCGACCGGCCGCCTCAGCATCAGCCAGCCGACGAACAACCCGGCGGTCACGCACAGGGTGAAGATGATCAGCAGCCAGATCGCCTGGTCGATGCGATGCACGACGAACAGACTGATCACGGTCACCGTGTACAGCGTCAGTCCGAACAAGTGAAAGAAGTTGATGCGCCGCACGTTGCGCTCGCCCTGGACCATTGCGTACAGGACGAACTGCCAGGCGTAGACGATCGTCAGCGAGAAACCGGCGCACCCGAACGCCACCCGGTCCCGGAGCGCGCCTCGGATGAGCACCACGATCGCCACCGCGGCAACGAGTCCGGGCGCCAGCGACGCTGCGAGCCACCGCCGAGCCTGAGAGCGGACGACATCCCGAGCCGGAAGCTGCGAGGCGGCGACGGTGTGGGCGATCGCCGCCGGTAGTCCGCCGACCGCGAGCTGGGAGCAGACGAGCGCGACCAGCGCGACGAGCACCATCTGGCCTCGTCCGTGCGGGCCGAGCATGCGGGTCACCAGCGGTCCCGACAGCGCCGTGACAACCTGCGTGGCGAATCCGGTCGCAGCCACCGCGAGAAACGTGCCGCCGCGCCGCGCCAGGAGGGTACGCAGCCGCCCCACCATCACCCACCTCCGGCGAGCACGCGATGGTACGCCCGGGCGGTAGCGGCCGCCGTCCGTCGCCACGACAGCTCGCGGGCGCGTTGCCGCCCGGCCTCGACGAGCCGGGTGCGCAACGCACCGTCACCGATGACCCGCAGCAGCCCGTCGGCGAGGCCCTCGCGATCGTCGGGATCGAAGATCATCGCCGCGCCGTCGGCTACCTCTGTCACCGCAGGGGTGTCCGAGGCGAGTACCGGACAGCCGCTCGCCATCGCCTCAGCCACGGGCAGCCCGAATCCCTCGTATCGAGAGGGGAACACGAAGGCGGCTGCGCGGTGGTAGACAGCGGGAAGATCCTCGTCGGAGACACGTAGACAATGGGTGCGGTCGAGGACACCGAGTGCGGTCAGCTCAGCGCGCTCCGTCGCGCTGAGCGGGTTGCCACACAGCACCAGCTGAAGGTCCGGGTGGCTGGCCGCGACGTCGCGGAAGGCGCGGAACAGCAGCCGCGCGTTCTTGTGCTTGTGACGATTGCCGACGTGGAGCACATAGGCGGCCGGGATGCCGCGCACCGGTCGCGCGTGGGGAGTGAAGAACGCGTCGGCGACGCCGAGCGGCGTGACCTCGATCGGCTTGTCCAGCGCGGGATGAAAGCGTCGCAGGTCTCGGTAGGTCGTCTGCGAAATGCACAACAGACCGTCGCAGCGATCGAGGTACGGCTGCTTCTCGGCGATGATCGATCCCGCGTCCGGAAACAGGTCGGTGAACAGCTCCAGGATGAAGTCGTACACCGTGCATACCCGCGGGGTGTCAGGCGCGACGGCCAACGCGTCGGCGCCGTACAGCGTGTGGTGAATGAGATCGACGCTGCCGTTCCGAGCTGCGCGTGACCGCCGGTTGAGCGCCCGGAACGTGGGTGCACGCGCGCGCGGTGGGAGTGCCACGCGCTTGTACCGGCCCGGCGCCATATCGCTGATATGGGCGTTGGCGACGTACCGGTACGGCGTCACCGGGCGGGCACCGAGTTCCTCGCCGGAGCGAAACTCGCGGATCAATTCGGTGAAGTACCGGGTGATCCCAGAGCGGCCGTGGCGAACGAACGCCTGATCGTCGATGAGTACCTTCATTGCGCAACCGTGCCGTCGAACAGGCTCATCGCACGAGCACGACCTCGACCTTGTGCGCGGGGAACAGACGCGCCAGGAACGTCGCTTCGTAGAACGTCTGCACCCGGCGGTTGCGATTGACGAGTGACTCGACAATCCAGTTCCACGGCTGAAAGACGACCTTCTGAAAGCGGATGGCCCGCGTGTGCACTCGGTCGAACGAAAAGTCGAAGTAATAACCGCGGCCGAGAAACGAACGCTCGGTGAAGAACTCGAACGTGTTGATCGCGAACGCGCGCCGGTGCGTCGGGTCCGTGGCGACCGTATAGGAGGTGAAATGCGGTCCCTCGATCAGGATCCGCCCGCCGGGCGCGAGCAAGCGGTGGATCTCCTCCATCGCCCGTGGCAGGGCGCGGAGATGCTCGAGGACGTCGATGCATTCGATCTCGTCGAACGCGCCCTCCCCGAACGGCCACGGGAACACGTCGAGATCGTGGACGACGTCGACTCCCGGAAGCGGAGCGATATCGAGGTTGACCCACCCGGGACGGACATCGTGTCCGCACCCAAGGCTGAGGCGGCGTGGCGGGGCGCTCGGCACGGTCGTCAGCGGCGCCGGCGCCGCGGAGGCGCTCACCGCTCCGCCTCGTCCAGGAACGCGTTCGCGTACTCGGCGATCTTCCCACCGATCGCCTGGCGCGCTCGATAGCCGGGATGCAGCGGATCGACGAAGTCCCGTGACGGGAAGGAGAAGGACAGGTCGGCGACCCGCCCGCGATCGCCGAGCGCACCCAGGAATGCCGCGATGCAGACCTCAGTGCATCGCTTCTCCTGGTCGCACACGAACTCGCCGATTGTCTTCACGACGGCTTCGTGGTTGACGGGTGAGACGTAGCCGACGGACGCCACTCCCAGGTCGCGCAGCATCTCGCCCTGCTCGACGATCGCCCGGACCCCTGGGCTCTCCGGCGTCAGGTTCTCGGCGTAGTAGTAGTCGACCCGGTGACGGAGTCGGGCGAGCTTCTGCGCCTGTGTCTCGGCCTTCGCGTTGATCAGCATGCGGAGCTCGCCGCGGGTGAGCCCGGCGTCGAAGAAGCTCGGCGCGGCGAGGCGGTCGTACGCATCGGCGAAGTCAAGACCAGGGCGCTCCAACCGCTTGGGACGGTTGCCGTTCATCCCGATCGCCTCACGCATGGCGCGGGCGAGTTCGACGTACGGATACTCGGGGTGGTTGATCCAGTTCGAGCGGGCCATCATCGGCGTGACGGACACGACGACGACCCGTGGCCTGGAGCGCGAGCGCTCGAGCGCCGACAGGTACGCGAGCGAGATCCCGGCGTGGTATCCCGGGCCCACGACCGTGAGGCACTTCCCGCGCCGACCGATGCCGTCCTGGATCACCTCCGCCAGCTGACGGTTGTCCGGCTCGTCCCGCCCGATCCAGTACATCGTCGAGTCGCCGATCAGCAGGACCTCCGGCCCGTGCGGTCCACGGTAGGCCCGCTCGACCATCGCGAGCTGTGAGAGCTCGAGGTCGCCCCACTGTTTGATGGCGCGCCTGCGGGCACGGAACCGAGCGTGGTTCAGACGGATCTGGATCCGTCGTGTCGCCGGTAGTTCAGTCGGCGTTGCACGCATGGCCTTCGTCCTGTCTCTGCACTCCCGCACGTTGCATCGCCGGCCAAGCTACCAACCCCAGCGTGTCAACACGCCGGTTACTGGTGAATCACCTCACACCGCCATGGTGATGGGCGCGAGAAGGCCGTGAAGCAGGCGCTCCAGGGCGGACGGATCGATTCGCATATCGCTGTCGACGCCCCACATTCGCTCCGGCCGGGCGGGGCGTCCGGTCCCGATGAGATACCGGTAGGTCAACCCGGGGACGCAGCTGCTCAGCTTCCAGTAGCACCCCTGGACGTAATCGGGCGCGAACAGTTCGATGACTGACGCGCCCGGGCTTGTGAACGCGAGATTCGTCAGCGCTCCCCCGTGCGGGGCGACGATGCACTCGGCCTCGGCAAACAGCGTGATCTGGCCGGCCACGGACAGGGCCCCCGGGTCGACCACGGTGAACCCCCACGCGCTGAGCAGCGCCACGACCTCCGGCTCGTTCTCCACGATCCGGCTGCCACGCTGCTCGCCGCGGGTGATGTAGATCCGGCGGGTCGGTTCCGACGGCGCCGCGCCACCGAGCAGCCGCTCCGGAGGAACGCGATCGTCCACGGCGGCGTGCGCAGGTGCGTGTCCGGCAGCCCCGGGACGACCAGGAGGTCGGCCACGACGTGCGGCACGGCGTCGCTGTCGATGATGCGGTCGCCGCTGACGCCGAGCAGCGCCAGCAGTTCGCGCTGGAACGGCTGCGACGCGGGGACGTAGAGACGGTCGGGGGCGAGCTCGGAAGGACACGCCTCAAGTATCGCGAGCCTCGGCAGGACGTCGACCAGGAAGTGGTAGTACGTCACGTCGCCGCGCGCTGCGAGCACGCCGACGCGCCCCGGCACACGTGTCGGCGCCGGCGGCAACGGCGACAGGAACGCCGGGTGGTGCTCGGGCCGCGTGGTGCCGAAGTACGGACTCAGCTCATCGACGAATGTCCCGGCAGCGGTGAGGATCGCCCGGGAGGGCCCGAGCGATCGTCCGCGGGGAAGTGCGGCGAGCGCGACGCGGGGCACGACCTCATACGTCTCTGCGCAAAACGTGGGATGTCGCTCCGGGACACCGAGCGGCAGCGGGCGGGAGAGCGTCTCGGGCGCGCGGACGGTCCAGATCTCGCCCTCTCCGCGCTGACGTACATCGTCCGCAGTCGGAGCGATCTGGCGGGGCCCGTGACCGCCGCGGGCACGGCTCAACCATTGAGAGGCGGGTGCAATGCCGCGGATCGCGGTGGCGTACGCGCGCTTGACGTGCGGCCACAGCGGGCGCAGCCACGCGGGCAGTCCCGCCAGCCGTCGTCGGGTTCTGATCTTCGTGCCCTGCCGCACGCGCATCGGGGCAATGATGCCGACCCGTCCCGTGCCATGCACCCGGTTCAACCGCCGCGCGCCGTGAGAAGAGCAAGTACCCTCGATCGCGCATGCGCAGGGGTGTGCTTGTTATCTGTCTGCTGCTCGCCGCGGCGGTCAGTGGCCTCGTGTTCGCCGGCGTCGGACTCCCGATCGCCGCGAGCGTCGGTGCCGGACTCGCGCTCGTCGTAGCGGTGACGATGATCTTCGGTGTTCGCACCGAGCAGGTGGCGTTTGTGGCCGTCTGCGGTCTGGTGCTTACGATCAGCTGGAACGGGGTTCGCTTCGGCGGAGGCGCGCTCGGCGACGCGTTCATGGTGGCCGCGTTCGGCGCCGTGCTCGCCCACGTCATCGCGGACCGTCGCGCGATCCCGATCCCTGGCTGGCTGTTCGTCGCCGGGATCGGCTGCTTCCTCGCCGGGTTGCTCACGATGATCTTCCCGCCGAGCACGCGCCTCGTGCAGAAATCGATCATCACCGAGACGAGCTTCCTGCTCCAGGACGGTGTCCGGGGGATCGTCTACGGACGTTCGGAGCTCATCGTCCTGATCGAATTTGAACTGGCGCTCGTGCTCATCCCAGTGCTGATCGCGACAATGGCGACGACCCGGCAGCGGTGTTCACGCCTGATCGATCTGTGGACGGTGGGGGCGATCGTCAACGCGGCGGTCGGCGTCGCCGACTACGCCGGGATCGTGCACCTCGCGCCGGTCGCACTCGCGGCTAACCGCTCGGCCGGCTTGACCGTGCAGTCGAACTACCTCGCACTGACGTGCGTGATCGCGATTCCGACGGCGATCCTGTGGTTTGGACGGTCGTCCCGTGCCACGCTCGCCGGACTCGTCGGTCTGCCACGCTGATCGGCGGCGTGTACGCCTCGGGGTCGCGCGCCGGCACCATCGCCGCCCTGATCGCCGTGACGGCCACGATCGTGCTCGTACCCCGCCTACGCCCGTCGCTGCCGGTGCTCGTGCCAGTTGTCGGCATGGTGTTCATCGGGGTGCTGATGTTTACCCGCGTCGGCAAGGAGATCCTGCGCCAGGTTCGGCTCGGATCCTCGACCAGCACGTCGCTGAGCGATACCCAGCGCTCCGCGGCGGCAGGCGTCGCTTGGACCCAGATCGGGCGCGGCCGTTCGAGGGGGTCGGGTTCTCCGTGATCGCCGACGCCCACGACATCTACCTCGAGCTGCTCGCGGCCGGTGGGTTGGTCGCGCTCGTGGCGTTCCTCACCTTCTGCGCGGCGTCGCCGCCGCCGCGTCAGGGCGTGAGGTCGGCTCAGCGCGATGCTGCGATCGCGCTCAGCGTCGCTCTCATTGTGTGGCTGGTCAACGGCGTGTTCGACAACCAGGTGGCCGACAAGTACCTGTATGTCGTCCCGGGTCTGCTGCTCGCCATCTCGCGGGTGCCAGCCGCACGCACGGCCGAGAGCCGGATGAGCCGGTCCGCGGGCCTGCGCTGCTGCCGATCCCCCCGATCGAGATGCCCCGGCCGGATCCGGTTCCCGTCGGCTGACTACCCGGGCGTTGCGGTCGTCGCGCCCTCGTAGCTGCCGTAGTAGTAGCCGTCCTCGTTCTCCCGCACATCGGTGAGCACGAGTCCCACCGGCCGGTCGGGCAGCCGGGACAGTGCCGAATGCGCCGCCCGCGGCCTGATCGCGCGTCGTGCGCTCGAGACGGACGCACACGAGGAGCGTCGCGACGTCCGGGATGATCGACAGTGTGTCCGCCACCGGGAGGACTGGGGCGGTGTCGAGGATCACGGAGTCGTAGACCTTGCTGACCTCCTCCAAGAACGAGCGAAAACGGTCCGATGAGAGCAGCTTCGCCGGCTGGGGCACGTTCGTGCCGGACGTGATGCACACGAGGTTCGTGACATCCGCGCCCCCCGTGGCGCCGTTGCCGTTTGTGCGGGCGGAGTGGCCGGCGACCGGCTGCAGGACCTCGGTCGGTTCGGCATTGCCGGTGAGGTAGTCGGTCAGCCCCGGGGTCGGGTTGATCGCGAAGCGCTTCGCGAGCACCGGTCGCCGCAGGTCGCACTCGACGAGCAGCGTCCGCCGGCCCGCCTCGGCGTTGGCGACGGCGAGACACGCGGCGACCGTCGACTTGCCCTCCTCAGCCATCGCGCTCGTCACGAGCAGCGTGCGAGTGTCGGCAGCGGTAGCGAGGTAGCGAACGTTCTGCTGGAGGATTCGGAACGACTCCTCGTCTGGCGCGGACAGCGGGCCGCGCCCGTTTCTCGCCGGGGCGCCATTCGGCCCGGCATGGCCGAGCGCGTTGGAGCGGATCAGTCCAACGACCGGGTGATCAAGCACCTGGGTAACGTCGCTGGAATGGCGCAGCCGCCGATCAAGCGCGTCGCGCAGCACGGCGATGGCAAGGCCGAGGAGCAGACCGAAAATGAGCGCGGCGATGCCGTTCCGGACTGGCTTCGGCGAACTCGGGCTCGAAGGCACGCTGGCGCTCGCATTGAGCTGGAGTGGTGTCGACACCGTCGAGAGGTTCTTCAGTCGCGCCAGCGTCTCGACGGTCTGCACCTGCTGACCGAGCTGGCTCTTTGGGATGTGGTTGAGCTGGCGCTGGACCGCCGCCGCCTGGAGGCGGAACTGTGCCCGCGTCTGGAGCGTCGTGAGCGCCTGGTCAGCCGTCGCGAACGCGTTTGCGAGTGCGGCCGCGCCGGCCGCGCTGCGGTCGGTCGCGGTGACGTTGATGACGTACGAGTTGGGATCGATCGACGTCTGCACCTTGCCGCGCAACGCATCGGCGCTGAGGCGAGAGTGCAGCCGTTGCCTGACCCGGGCGACGACCGCAGGACGCGTGACCTGCGGAGCGGTTGCCGACGCGAGCTGCAACGCGGTCTGGGTGCTGACGAACGATCCGCCGAGCAGCGCGAGATCGTGGTTCGGATCGTTGACAACGAGCGACGCTGTCGCCTCGTACGTCTTCTTCTGCACGAACGACAATGCGAGCGCCACTCCTGCGCACACGATCGCCACCGCCAGAATGAGCAGTCGCTGACGCTTGATCACGTCGAGATATCCGCTCAGCGTGAATTCCCTGGATTGTTTCGTCATGTCTCGAAGGTTCCTCGGGCCCGGAGCTACCGCGTCTCCCTTGCCGCGGGCCTGGTCGCACTGTCGGTTATGACTGCCGGGTCGGGCCTGCCTCAGCCGCCTCCGTGGGAGGATGTTACAGCGGCAAAACAACGTCCGCGCCAGTAAATGTCGAGATATACCAAGAGTCGGTAAAGCCAAACCCGAGTGACCGCACAACTCGTATCCCAGCGACCGCTCCGGCCGTCTCCACGCCGGAGGGGAATCACTGCACCGGCCGTCATTCTGGTCCTGGCCGTGGCCATCGGCGGCGTGCTGATCACGCTCGTTACCGGCCGGTCGGGGCCCGCCGCCCGGCACAACTGGCGGTCAGGCGTGTTCGCAGGCTACGGGCCGGCGGACGACCTGGCGTTTGGCACCTGGCGGGGTGAGCCCGTGGCGTCGGCGACGGACTTCCTGCCGTCCGATGACTGGGCTGAGATCGAGAATCCGGCATGGGCGATCGAGCATTGGCGATCAGTTCGGGGGGTTTGGCCGGACTTCAGCGTCGCGCTGTGGCCAGCGTCCGGCGGGAGCCTGGCCGAGGCCGCGGCAGGGGCGTATGACGCGCATTTCGCCGCGCTGGCGCGGAGCCTCGTCGCGGGCGGTCTCGGCGGTGCGGGTGTCCGCCTGGGGTGGGAGTTCAACGGGTCGTGGTACCGCTGGTCGGTGCGCTCGGCGGGCGATGCGGTGTTGTACGCCGCGGCGTGGCGGCGGGCGGTCACGGCGATGAGATCGGTGCCGGGTGCGAGGTTCCGGTTCGACTGGACGCTGTCGGCCGGGACTGGGATCGTCGACCCGTCGCTGGCGTATCCGGGGGATGCGTTCGTCGACGACGTCGGGATGGACGTGTACGACTGGAACCCGAGCGGGATGGTGCTGCCGGCAGCGGCTCGGTGGCATGCGCTCGTGACCGAGCGGTGGGGTCTCGCGTGGCAGGCCCGCTTCGCCGTCGCCCATCACAAGGCGATCGCGTTCCCGGAGTGGGGCCTTGTCGAGGACACAGCCGCTGCGGGACGTGGTGCCGGCGATGACCCCACGTTTGTGCGCTCGATGTATGGGTGGTTCAACGATCACCAGGTGGCGTTCGAGAACTACTTCGACGCCGATGCACCGGCGGAGGGGCGCCTGTACGCACTGACGGTGGACCCTGGTCGATTCCCCGAGGCGGCGGCAGCGTATCGGACGCTATTCGGCCGATCGGACATCGGTCGACCCGGCGCCCCGTAACCCCAGCTTTCGGAGCATTGAACCGATGCCCACGCCATGGCGTGGACGATCCCAGGTGGTCTCTGCACTCGCGCGCTCCGATGCGCCGCGGCGTTGACGGTGCTGGTCGGATTGGCGACGCTCGCCTCCGCCGGCGTCGCCAGCGCGGCGAGTGGCGCGAGCGCGATCACGTGGCGCTCAGGGGTGTTCGCCGGGTACGGACCGTCCGGGGATGCCGCGTTCGGGACCTGGCGTGGCGCGCCCGTCACGTCGGCCACCGACTTCCTCCCGTCGGATAACTGGACCCAGATGGAGGATCCGGCGTGGGCGATCGGTCAATGGGGTCCCGTTACCTCGGTGTGGCCGGACCTCAGCGTCGCCCCGTGGCCCGCGTCAGGCGGGAATCTCGCCGACGCCGCGGCGGGAGCCTACGACGCGCACTTCGCGGCGCTGGCACGGAGCCTCGTTGCGGGCGGTCTCGGTGGAGCCGGCATCCGGCTCGGCTGGGAGTTCAACGGGTCCTGGTATCGGTGGTCGGTCCGCTCGGCCTCTGACGCGGCGCTGTTTGCGCAGGCCTGGCGTGGGATCGTGACGGCGATGCGGTCGGTTCCGGGGGCGCACTTCCAGTTCGACTGGGCGCTGTCGGCCGGCGCGAGCACCGCGGACCCGGCGCTGGCCTACCCCGGCGACGCGTATGTCGATGACATCGGGATGGACGTCTATGACTGGAACCCGAGCGGGTCCACGGAGTCACCCACGCAGCGCTGGAACGGAATCGTCAACGAGAGCTACGGCCTCGCGTGGCAGGCGAACTTCGCCTCTGCCCATCACAAGCCGATCGCGTTCCCCGAGTGGGGAGTAGTCAACTACGCGGTCCAGCCCTCTGCCGCCGGCGGCGACGACCCGACCTTCGTGCAGAACATGGTCTCCTGGTTCCGCACCCACAACGTCTCATTCGAGAACTACTTCGACGCGGACGCAACGTCGCTCGGCATGTCCTACAGCCTGACCACTGGCAACGGCCTGTTCCCGAAGTCGGCGGTCACATACCAGCAGCTGTATTCCGCGACGCCGACCCCGACACCGACGCCGACGCCGACTCCCACGCCGACCCCGACCCCGAGGTCGCCGGTCGAGCCGAAATCGACGGCATCCACCAAGAAGGTGTCGAAGCCGCTCAGGACGGTGGCCAAGCGTTTGGGTGTGGCGCGGCAGGAGATCAGCTATCAGGCGCGGCTGCGCCGGATCGATAGGAGCTTCGCGCATATTGCGCTCGGCCCGGTGCAGGCAAGCCTGGTCCTCCGCCGCGTGCTCCGCGCCTACGCCGCGCTAAAGGCGCCCGCACCGTTGCGTCCGCTGCACGCAGAGCTCGTCGCGGCGGTCGCGCGGGAGCAGGAGGGGCTCGCGGAGTCGGCCGTGTCGGCGCGGAATCACGTGCGCCTTCGTCGGGCCGAAGCGGAGGTCCGCCGCGCCCGCCGCACTGTCACGCTCACGCTCCGCCGGATCAATGCCGTGATCGGTGCCTGCCGCGCCAACGCGGCCCATTGCTGACGGCGCGGCCCGTCGTCCGCGGAGCCGGCGCGCGCTCGCTCACGAAGTGCCACCATCGACGGCGGGATGAAGCGGGGGACGCTATGTCAGGCTGCGTTCACGGTGCCTCAGGCTGCGTTCACGGTGCGCTGCCGCCGCTTGCGCTCGGCGGCGAGCACCATGGCAAGCACGCCCGCCACAAGCGCGAAGACGAGCGGCAGCGAAAGGCTCAACACGCTCGCGCCGGATCCGTCGAGCTTGGTGTTGGGCGTGGACGAGGCCGCGATCCGGGGCGGCAGCGCGAGCAGACGCTGGCGCGGGCTGAGCGGATCGCTCCGCGTAATCGCGTGCCTCACGCCGGCGGGCAGCGTGCTCGCAATCGAGCCTGGCCCCGTGTCGGCCGGCGAGCCTCCTTGCGGACCGTGGTTGCCGGTGGCCGAGGGGATGTTCTCGCAGTACTGGTTCTGCGCGCTGACCGGCGGCCCGGAGCACACGCCACCCGGTTGCGCGGCTGACGCTGATGCCGCCGCACACAGGCAAACGCCGAAAGTGGCCAGGTGGATCCGAACAGACATGGGGCGCTGGCCGCGATGCTAACCGAGACCGAACCGCTCGCGAGCCGGTCCCCGGTGTCGTCGCCGGAACCGTCGAAGACACGCTCCGGCGCCCGTGAAGCGCGCGCTGCGCGGCCGCTCGCGTTCATCGCCGCACTTGGGCTCGTGCTCGTCTATGCGCTCCGGGGAGGCGCCTACGATCTCGTCGCCTTCGAGGAATACGGGCTCATCATTTGGGTCGTACTCGCGGTCGGGCTCGCCCTCGGGCTGTTGCCCCGGACCCGGCCGGCGCTCCCAATCCTCGTCCTGCTCGGTGGCATGCTCGCGTACGCGGGCTGGATCACAATGAGCCTCGTTTGGAGCGAGAGCGCGGAGCGCACAACAACCGAGCTCGCGCGGACGCTGGACTACCTGGGCCTCGTCGCGTTGGTCTCGGTGATTGTCGATCAGCGCACGTGGCGGGCAGCCGCGGCGGGGCTCGGCGCGGGCGCGCTCGTTGTGTGCCTCCTGAGCGTGGCGAGTCGCTTCTTTCCCGGCGCGTTCCCCGGCAACTCGGTGTCGGCGTCAGCGCACTTCTACCGGCTGAGCTATCCCTTCGGCTACTGGAATGCCGTGGCGGCGTGGGGTGCTATGTGCCTCGCCAGCGCACTCGCCTGGAGCGCCCACGCCAAGCGGAGGATCGTGCGCATACTCGCGCTCGGAGCCGCGCCGATTGCCTATCTGAGCACGTATCTCACCTACTCACGTGCCGGCATCATCGGCACGAGCGTCGCCGTGCTCGCGGTGCTCCTGCTCAGCCGCAACCGAATCACCGCCGCGCTCAACACCGCGGCCGCCGCCGCCGGCGCCGCGATCGCCGTGATCGCCGTGCGGGGGGCGCCTGAATTGGCCCGCGCAACCGGGACGCGGGGTCTCGGCGGAGCGCTGCTGGGTATCGCGGCGGCGGTTTGCCTGTGCGCCGCCGCGGCGTTCGCGACGAGCGCGCTGCAAACGGACCGGGCCGCGGTGTCGCGCTCCGTGTCGCGGCCGCTGCTCGCGGTCGGTCTCACCGCGCTCGTCATGGCGGGCGCGGTGCTCGGGCCGCACCTCGCCTCACGGGCGTGGCATTCGTTCACGCGCCCGACGGTCATCACCCCGACGTCCGATCCGACGCAACGACTCGTCAATCTCAGCGGCAGCCGCTACTACGTGTGGAAGGTGGGGCTGAAGGCGTTCCGGACCCATCCCCTCGGCGGCACCGGCGCGGGCACGTTTGAGTTCTGGTGGAACCGCCACGCCACCGATCCGGAGTTCGCGCTCGATGCGCACAGCCTGTGGATTGAGAACCTCGCCGAGCTCGGGTTGCCGGGGCTGCTGCTCATCGTTGCCGTCGTCGCCGCCGCGCTCGTCACTGCCGCGACCGCCCGACGGCACGCCCGGCGACGAGCGAGCGCTGGGGCGACGACGGCGGTCGTCGCGCTATTGCTGGTCTACCTCGTCCATGCGAGCGTCGACTGGATGTGGGAATCGACGGCAGTTACGGTGCTCGCGCTCGTCGCTGTCGCGGTGGTCTCCGGCCGGCTCGGTACGCGCGCCGCCCCGGTTGCTTGGCGCGTGCGTGCACCGCTCATCGCGATCGCGGTGATCGCCGCCGCGCTCCAGGTTCCGGGCTTGCTCAGCACTTCCGAGGTGCGCCGGAGCCAGAGCGCCGTCCGGGCCGGGCATCCCGAGCTCGCGCTCATCTGGGCGAACGACGCGGTGTCGAGCGAGCCATGGTCGGCGAGCGCCTACGAACAGCGAGCCCTCGTGCTCGAGGCCTCCGGGCGCTACGCCGCCGCGGCTCGGGATGTCCATCGCGCGATCACCCACGAGCCGATGAACTACGCGCATTGGACCGTGCTCGCCCGGATCGACACGGAGCGCGGGATGGTTGATCTGGCGGTCCAGGATCTCGCCGAGGCGCGGTTGCTGCGGCCGCATGCGGTCATGTTCGCGCTCGGCGTCTAACGCGCCAGGCGGCGCGACCACCCGCGGCCGCGCGGCTACTGACCGGGGCCGCCGCGGAGCTGCTTGCCCAGCCGCTTGGCGGCGCTCACCAGACCGCGGCGGCGGACGCGGGCCACGATGGGCCGCGGACCGGCCGGGGTTGCCGCTGTTGGAGGTGGCGATGACGGTGGTGGGGCAGACGGCGGCGGCTCGGCGGTGACGGGGTCCACCTTGGGCAGGCCGGTTTCGTCGTCCACTGGCGGCCCACCATGATCGGCAGCTTCCTGGGCCGCGATCGGGTCCTCGTGGGCGGTCGGTTCCTCGCGGGCGGTCGGTTCCTCGCGGGCGGGCGGTTCCTCGGGGGCGACCGGTTCCCCCCAGCCGAGCGAGGCCCCAAACGCAGCATCGGCGCGCTCGATCTGCGCCGCGCTTGCCCGGCACCGGGCGCAGTGCTTGAGGTGCGCACTCAGCCCGTGATCGTCCGCCGGCAGCTCGCCGTTCGCCCGCGCCGCGAGCAGTTCCGGCGTCGCGGCGCACAGCTCGGGCCGCGTGGGCGCGGGGGCTGTGTCGGGTACCCGGAAACGGGCTGCCGCAGCGGAGCGGGTCGCTTTGAGCAGGAGTTCCTCAAGCTGACGCTCACTTTCCGGGGTCGTGAGCGCTCGCCCTAGGAAATCGACGAACGCCGCCTCGCGCGCGTCATTTGCCTTCCCCGGATCGCAGGCAACTGCGCAATAGGCCTGGACCTTGTCGACATGGGCGTCGCGGAACCCGGCAATCGCATCCTCGTCGCCGGACGCGATCAGCTCTGCCAGCGACATCCGCGGTTCGATCACACCGCCAGCGAGCCACGGCGACGTCCCCGGCTTCGGTGTCTCTGACCCCTCGATCTCTCACCCCTCCGGATAGGAGATGCTCGCGAATTGTCCAATCCTGGCCCGCAGAAGCAGGTTCCGCGGGAGCGCGGCGCGCGTGTAGAACACCCCACCCGCTGTCGTGCGCCGTCGCAGGAGCGTCCGCCAGCCATGACGGGTTGCGCGCTCGACGGTGACGACGGCACGGTGCGGCGCGCGGCCCCACAGCGTCGTGATCCCGAATCCGTCGCGCACGGCGGCGAAGGGAAAGTGAAACGCCACACTCGCCGGTTTCGGCCGCCCGTTCGTGAAGAACAGTCCCGCCCCGGACTCGCTCTTGTGGGGGTAATCGCGGATCAGGTACCAGAACATATGGCCGACGCCCTGGCGCCACAACTCGTAGAACGTCAGCGACAGTCGCCGCGCCTGCTGGACGAGCGGCAGTCCCACCGGATCGGGCGGCTTTGAGGGCCAAAAGATCTCGGTCATCCAGGCGACCTTGTGGCTGCGCGGGAGCAGAGTGCCGCGGCGCAGCGCGACCGTGACGACGTGCGTCAGCCGACCGAGGTCCGGAACGCTTACGTCGTCCCGGTTGCCCGCGTGAGTTGTCGGGATCGCCGAATACGGATGGTCATCGATCGCGTCGAAGTGCGCGGGATGTGGGCATCGCTCCCGCCGCAGCTTCTCACCGCTCAGACACAGCAACTCTCGCATGAACGCGACCGGGCGCATGCGGTCGACGCCCGGCGGATCGCCGTAGGGCCCAAGTCCGGCCGCGAGTACCGTCGCGTGCCGCTGGACCGCCTTGACGTTCGCGTAGCCGGCATTGAGCAGAGCCCGGTAGATCCCCGGGCTCGCCGCGACGGGACGACCCCGCCGATCTCGGGTCCACTGCGGCGTGAGGTTGGTGCGCAGGTTTGGCTCGTTCCAGATCTGAAACGTCGTGACTTTCGGCAGTCGGTGGTGCGGGCGCAGCGGGTCTGGATACCGGCCGGAGTAGCGGGTCGCTACGACCCGGACAAACTGCCCGAACAGCGTCGCGTTCGGGTGCCACGTATTCGGAACGACATCCCTCGGTGCATGGGGCCCCAGGGCCCACGCCGGCGGGTAGCCGAGCTGGAGGACCAGTTTCACGCCGTGGTCGGCAGCGTCCCGGGCGGCGGCATCGGTCGCCGCCCAGAAGTAGCCGGGGTCGGCGGGATTCGCGGCATGTGCAGGCCGGGTGCGCGCGATGAACTGCCAGTAGACGCCGAGTCGCACCCATCCGGCAGCGATCCCGTGTGCCCTGGCGAACCACAGTCCCCGAGCCCGGTCACTCTCGGAGGGATCGAGGAACGTCGGGTCATCGACGAGGCCGACGGAGAACGACGTTGGCCCGGGCATCGACGCCTGGCGGGCCTCGGCCGCCGGCGCGAGTGCTCCCGCCACCACGAGCGCTCCCGCCACCACGAGCGCTCCCGCCACCACGAGCGCTCCCGCACAGCGCTCGCGCGACGACGCCCGCGAGCGTCCGAACACCCGTCAGCCTTTCGAAGCGCGCGGCGAGCCAGCGGAGCCCCTGCGCGCCTGATGCTCGCGTCAGATCTGAGTGCCCCACAGGGGGAACCAACGCTCGAGCTCCGGTTCGATGGGGAGCTCGGATCCCACCTGGGCCTTCAACACGAGTTCGCGTTCGTTGTCCCGTTGCTGCTCGCCTCCGGCGGGCACGAACGGGTAGAACATTCCGCGCTTGTAGTTGTAGATCCAGTACAGCGGCCTCCCCTGCCGATCGTTGAAACCAAACACCGCGCACAGCACGCGATCCCCGTAGCCGCCCGTTTCCAGTGCCCCGCTCACGGCGTTGATGCCGACGACCAGCTGGTCGAAGTCCGACCCGCGGAGCACGAGCCAGCGGAAGCCGAACGTGTCGTCCGAGCTCTCGACGGTCGTGCCGCTGTCCTTTGCGGTCGCGCGCACGATCTCCTCGGTGTCGCGGACGATCGAGTCGAAGTCGGTCGTCGACAGCGGCTGGAACACGATCGCGGCAGCCCCGCGAGGCGTGAGTCCGAGTTCGGTCTCGAACAGCACATTCGCCGTACTGATCGCGAACAGCCGGTCGGGCGCCGGTCCAGCAAGCTTGCGCTTGCCCATGATCACATCAAGGAACCCCATGCCCGACGAATTGTCGCGTACCTTGTCGCTGGACGGCGCTGGCGGACCGCGGCCGACGTTTCGGAGCGACTAGTGACTAGGCCGAACCCTGGAGCTGTGCCTCAAGCCGCTGCAGTGCTGCGATCCGCGCCTCGAGCGGCGGATGTGTCGAGAACAGGTTCGCGACGCTCTTCTTGGTCTTCGGCGGGAAGATGTAGAACGCGGCCAGTTCTCCGTTCGCGGCGCGCAGGTCGCGCTGCGGAATCTGCTGCATATTGCCGCTGATCTTCATCAGGGCCGAGATGAGCGCGCTCGGGCGGCCGGTGATGATCGCCGAGCCGCGGTCGGCTGCGAACTCGCGGTAGCGCGACAGCGCCTGGAGCAGCACGAACGAGACCATGTAGACGACCGCGGACACAAGGATCACGACGATCCAGCTCACGCCGTTGTCGTCGTCATCGCCGCCGCCCCAGCCGCCGAACCAGAAGCCCATCTGGACGATGAACGACGCGATCGAGGCGAAGAAGCTCGCGATCGTCATCACCATCACGTCGCGGTTTTGGACGTGGGTGAGCTCGTGGGCCATTACGCCCTCGAGTTCGGCGGGCGTCAGCAGCGACAGGAGTCCGGTCGTCGCGCACACGGTGGCGGTCTTCGGGGAGCGGCCGACCGCGAAGGCATTCGGCATCGACTGGTCGGCGATCGCCACCCGCGGCTTCGGGATGTTCGCCTGGATGCAGAGCCGCTCGATCAGCTGATGGAACTCGGGCGCCTCCTGAGGGCTGACCACCTTGGCGCCCATCGACGCCAGCGCGATCTTGTCCGACGTGAAGTACTGAACGAGAAACAGCACTCCGGCGATGACGGCGATCGACACGGCGCCGACGCCGGCGGCGAACAGCACGCCGATCAGAATGACGTAGACGAGCCCGAGGAGAAACAGCGTGAGCAGCATCCGGGCCTGGAGCCCGGGATCGCGACCGAATGATGTGGATCTAGCCATGGTTTGACATCAATGGTGGCAGACCGGGTAAGCGGCTTGTGAAGGGTTTCCGAAGGTTTTCTACGCCAGCGCGCGGTACCAGTCGAGCGTGCGCCGCAAACCCTCTTCGAGCGTGACCCTCGGCTCCCAGCCCGTGAGCGCCTGGAGTTTCCGGTAGTCGACCCATTGCCGGTCGATCTCGCCGAGCGGGGTGCCGACGCCACGAACATCCGGGGACACGCCGGTGTCGGCGAGTCGGCAGATGAGCTCGACGACATCGAGCACGCGGTGTGGCCGGCCGCCGCCGGCGTTGAATGCCTCCCCGCGACCCTCGCCCCGCGCGAGGGCCCCCGCGATCGCCAGATACGCCGCGACGGCATCCTCGACGTACAGGAAGTCACGTTCGGGGGACCCGTCAGAGCGGACGACCGGGGAGCGGCCGGCGAGCGCGGCGGTCACTGCCTCCGGGACCAGCCGGGAGCGGTTCGTGTCGCCGCCGCCGTACAGGTTCGCGAACCGCGTGACCGCGACCGGGAGCTGCCAGGTGTGCCAGTAGGAGCGGGCCAGCAGGTCAGTGGCGGCTTTGGAGACGTCGTACGGGAACACCGGCTGGAGGGCATGGTCCTCCCGGTAGGGAAGCTCGCGATGGGGCCCGTAGGCCTTGTCCGAGGAGGCGACCACGACCCGCTCGGCGCCGTGGTGGCGGCACGCCTCGAGCACCGTCCAGGAGCCGCGGATGTTCGTCTCGAACGTCGAGGCGGGGCCCCGGGTCGCGGTCGGGACGATCGTCTGCGCCGCGAGATGGAACACGGTGTCGACCTCGTACTCCCCGAGCGCACGCGCCACCAGTCCGTCGGCGCAGATGTCGCCGTGCACGACGTCAACCCGCTGCTCGAGGCCCATCCGGGCGAGCGCGGAACCGGTTGCGTCGTCTCGTCGGACGACGACGACGCGTGCCTCGGCGTCGAGCAGGGCGCGGACGAGCCAGCTCCCGAGCAGCCCGTAGGCGCCGGTCACGAGCACGGAGTGCCCGCTCAGTTCCACAGCTTCCATGGTGCCCGGCCGGCGGTCCACAGATCGTTGAGGAGGACCGCGTCCTTGTACGTGTCCATGCAGTCCCAGAAGCCCTCGTGCCGAAACGCGCGCAGCTGTCCCTGGTCGGCGAGGGCGGCGAGCGGGTCACGCTCGAGTACCGAATCGCCGCGCAGCAGCTCGAATACCGACGGCTCAAAGCAGAAGAAACCACCGTTGACCCAGTGCTCGCTGCGGGGTTTCTCGACAAAGCCCCGGACGACACCGCTGCCGTTCAGCTCCGCGACGCCGAACTGGAGCTCCGGGCGTACGACGGTCATCGTCGCCCGCGGCCGGTGCTCGTCATGGTCGGCGAGCAACGCGTGCAGATCGATGTCGGCCACGCCGTCGGCATAGGTCACACACACGCGCTCGGTGGCGATGATCTCGGCGGCGTAGGCGAGACGGCCGCCGGTGGGCGTCTCGATTCCCGTGTCCACGCACCGCACGTCGGTTCCGTCCGGCCACGGCTCGTCGCGGACGAAGGCTTCGATCAGCTCCGCCCGGTAGCCGGTCAGCAACACGAAGCGTCGGAACCCCTGAGCGAGGTAGATCTGCATGACGTGCCACAGGATCGGGCGGCCCCCGATCTCGACCAGGGGCTTGGGAATCGACTGGGTGTGTTCCTGCAGCCGCGCTCCGCGGCCGCCACACAGAATCGCGACGAGCGGCAGCACCGGCGCGGATTATCGACGGACTGCCGGGGCGATGTCGTCGCGCGTCCCCCTAACCTCTGGGATCCGATGCAGCCGGAGATACATGTCCTCGGGATCTCGCTGAAGACGTTCGGCATCGTCTTTGCCTGCGGGTTCATCGCCGCCGGCGCGATCCTCATCCGGCGACTTCGTGAGCTCGGCAAGCCGACCGACTACGCGTACGAGATGGCGTTCGCGGCCCTCATCGGCGGTCTCGTCGGCTCCCGCGTCTACTACATCGTGCAGAACTACAGCCAGGTCAAACACGATCTCATCGGCAGCCTCTTCTCCGGCTCTGGCCTCGTCTGGTACGGCGGGGTGATCGGTGGCGCGATCGCGGTGTGCGCCTGGGCGGCATGGCGCGGGATGCTCAACCTCGGCCTGCTCGACCTCGCGTCCGTCCCGCTGGCGATGGGCTATGCGATCGGTCGGATCGGGTGCCAGGTGTCCGGCGACGGCGACTACGGCAAGGTGTCCAACCTGCCGTGGGCGATGGGCTATCCGCACGGAACCGTGCCGACGCCACCCGGCGTCAAGGTGCAGCCGACCCCGATCTACGAAACGCTCGCCATGGGGCTCATCGCCTGGTGGCTGTGGCGGATGCGGGATCGCTTCCGTCCCGGGGCCCTGTTCGCGTTCTATCTCCTGCTCGGTGGCCTCGAGCGCTTGCTCGTCGAGTTCCTGCGGCGCAACCACCGAGTCGTGGCCGGTCTGACGACGCCTCAGCTCGAGAGCATTGCGCTGATCGTCGTCGGGGCGCTGTGGCTGTGGTTCCTCAACCGCAACGGCGGTTTGCGTGCGAACCGTGAGCGGTCGACTTCCGCATTGGCAACGGCATGATTCGTCGGTAGCCTCAAGTCCGTGGCAGGAGGTGCCGATAGGTGACACAGGTGCGTGCCACACGGGCATACATCGCAGGGTTCGGTACGGCGGGTTCGCTTCTGGCAGGAGCGGCGATCCTGTTCGTGCTCGCGAGCGCGGTCGTTTCGTTCCGCGGCTGGCCGACAATCGGCGCCCAGCCCTCTGCCTCGACCGTGATCCTGACCAAGCGTCACACCGCGCCTGCGGCCTCTCCGGCCGTTCGCCGGGTCACCGTGGTCGCCGCGGCGAGCGGCGCCGCGGGCGCGGCCGGTGCGGGCGCGGCCGCGGCCGGTGCGGGCGCGGCTGGCGCGACCGGACGGGGGCCGGCGACGTTCACGACCACCGGGCGGGGGTCATCGTCAGGGTCGCAGCTCCACACGTCACCGACCGGATCCGGCTCCGGCTCCGGCGCGCCGGTGCCGGCGTGCACGACCAACTGCGCGAGCCCAGGCGGGGGCTCGTCCGGCGGTACCGGGTCCGGCGGCGGCAGCGGTCGGCGGCGGCAGCGGCAGTGGCGGTAGCGGTGGTGGTGGCGGCGGCGGGGGCGGCCTCGGCGGCGCCGTTCAGGCGGCGACCGGCGCGGCTGCCAACACGGTCGCGAGCGCCGGGTCGGGCGTCGGTTCCACCGTGACGACGGTCACCGGAACGCTCGCCAACGGCGTGTCGAGCGTCAACTCGACACTCGGCAGCACCGTCGGCAGCGCGGGCCAGGCCGTCGGCAACACGGTCACCGGCGCGACCGGAGCGGCCGCGTCGACGCTGAACTCAGCCGGGAAGGTCGTCGGCGGCCTGCTCGGCGGCGGCCACTAGTCAGCTCGCGCTACCCGCGTCTGTCGAGCGCCTGCTCGATGAACCGCAGGCTCACCGCCTGCAACTCGTGATCGTGCTGGACCGAGCGGTGATGACCGCCTGGCAGGGCGATCAGCCGGCTGCGGGGGTGGTGCAGGTGGGTCGCGAGCTCACGCGACAGCTGGACCGGTACGACCTCGTCACCTTCGGCATGCAGGAGCAGCACCGGGACGTCGAGGGCCTGGACCGCGCCGGTCTCGTCGTGCTCGGCGAACAGCGCGTCGAGCGCGGGAACGTCGGCCTCGAACTCGAACCGATCGTTGGCCAGGCCACGTCGCATCCCGGCCGCGCTTGCCGGGCAGATCGCCACGACGGCGGCAGCCCCGGCGATCTCGGCGGCGGCGATCGCAAAGTAGCCGCCCATGCTCGACCCCCGGAGCGCGACCGGCAGCTCCGGGTCGCCGGAGCGCTCGCGCAGCAGCTGCGCCATGGCGGCGATGTCATCGAACACGCGGTCGTCCATCGGGCCGGGACTGGCACCGTGGCCACGCTGATCGAACACGATCGCGGCCAGGCCGGCGCCGAGCACGACGCGTGCGTAGTCGTGATGGCTCTCCTTGCAGGATCCCGCGCCGTGCAGGATCACGACCCCGGCGCGCGCCGGGCGCCGTTCCGGGAGCCACAACGAGTAGGCGAGCCCCTCCACGGCGCTGATCTCGGTCGGGAGCGCCTCGGTGGCGGTTCGCAATCCGCGCATTGAGCGATCATGCCAGCCCTGCAGCCTGCATGACATGATCGAGGCGACATGACGAGCACCGCCGCACAGCTTTCCCACGTGTACCCGCTCGGCACGCGGATCGGTGAGCGCGGTCATCTCGAGATCGGCGGCTGCGACGTGCTCGACCTCGCCCGCCAGTTCGGCACCCCGGCGTACATCGTCGCGGAGGACGACCTCCGCGCCCGGGCCCGCGCGTTCACCGAGGAACTGGCGTCACGTCATCACGACTTCGACGTCCTCTTCGCCTCCAAGGCGTTCCCGTGCACCGCGGTGTACCGGGTGCTCGCCGAGGAAGGGCTCGCCTGCGACGTGGCATCCGGTGGCGAGCTCGCGCTCGCGCTGCGGGGCGGCTTCGACCCCGGGCGGATCTACTTCCACGGCAACGCCAAATCGGACGCTGAACTCGAGGAGGCACTTGATGCGGGCGTCGGCCATATCGTCCTCGACTCGTTTGACGAGTTCGCCCGCCTCGAGCGCCTTGCCGCCGCGCGCGACCACGTGCAGGAGGTGCTGATCCGGGTCACCCCCGGTGTCGCCGGCGACACGCACGACGCGATCTCCACCGGCCAGGCGAACTCCAAGTTCGGGTTCTCGCTCGAGGACGCGCGGGAGGCGATCGCCCGCCTGGCCGGCGTGCCGCACCTGAAGCTCGTTGGGCTGCACTTCCACATCGGCTCCCAGCTGTTCGAGCTCGAGCCGTTCCGGGCCGCGGTCAGCGCGATCGCGACGCTCGGCGACTTCCCGGTCTACAACCTCGGCGGCGGCCTCGGCGCGGCGTACCTGAGCGACCAGCGCCCTCCGTCGATCGCCGATTACGTCGATGCACTCGTCAGCGCCGTTCACGACGAGCTCGGGCCGAACAAGCGGCTGCTGCTCGAGCCCGGCCGGGCCCTGGTCGCGAACTCGACGGTCACCATCTACAGCGTGCTCGGCGTCAAGCGGAACGTCTCGACCTGGGTCGCGGTCGACGGCGGGATGTCCGACAACCTGCGGCCGATGCTCTACAACGCGCCGTACGAGGCGATCATCGCCGACCGCCCGCTGGCGCCGGGGACCGAGGTGTGCCAGGTGGCGGGCAAGCACTGCGAATCGGGCGACGTCATCGTGCGCGACGTGGCGCTCGCCGATCCGGTCGCCGGTGACGTGCTCGTCACCCCCGCAACCGGCGCGTACGGATATTCGATGGCCAACAACTACAACGGCGTGCCGCGGCCGCCCGTCATCTTCTGCCGGGACGGCGAGGCCCGCGAGGTGGTTCGCCGCGAGCGCTACGAGGACTTGATGGCGCGCGATGTCGACCCCGTGGAGTCGGAGCGCCCGTGAGCGCCGCGGACGGGGGCTTTCGGATCGGCCTGCTCGGGCGGGGCACGGTGGGCGGCTCGTTCGCCGAGTTGCTGCCGTTGCACGCCGACCGCATCGCGCATGCCACGGGACTACGGCCGTCGATCTGCGGCGTCCTGACCCGATCGACCGGCTCGTTTGAGGACATCCTCGCCGAGGCCGATCTGATCGTCGAGCTGATCGGCGGGATCGACCCCGCGCGCGAATACGTGCTCAGCGCGATGCAGTCCGGCAAGCACGTCGTGACCGCGAACAAGCAGCTGCTCTCGCAGTACGGCGAGGAGCTGTGGGAGGCCGCGCGGGTCAATGGCGTCCAGTTGCGCTTCGAGGGCGCGGTGGCGGGCGTCGTCCCCGTCATCCGCGTCGTCCAGGAGTCGCTGGCCGGCGCGACGATCAACCGGATCCACGGAATCGTCAACGGCACGACGAACTTCATCCTCACCGAGATGGCTCGGACCGGCATGACGTTCGATGAGGCGCTCGCCGACGCCCAGCGGCTCGGGTACGCCGAGGCCGACCCGTCCGAGGACGTCGATGGTCGCGACGCCGCCGCCAAGATGGCGATCCTCGCCCGGCTCGCGTTTGACACGCCGGTCCACCTTGATCAGGTCCGCTACGAGGGGATCGAGCAGATCCAGCCCGACGACCTCGAGTACGCCCGCGATCTCGGTCTTGGCCTCAAGCTGATCGGGACCGCAGAGCGCATCGACGGCGGCCTCTCGGTGCGCGTCCACCCTGCGTTTCTGTATCCCGGCCACCCGCTCGCCTCGGTGGGCGGCCCGTTCAACGCCGTCACCGTCGAGTCGCCGGAAATCACCGAGATCACGATGTCCGGCCCTGGCGCCGGCGGGCCGCAGACGGCGAGCGCGGTGCTCGGGGACGTCATCAGCGCGATGATCCCGCCGGCCTCGACGCCCCCGACGACGCAGGTGCTCGAGATCGTCCAGGACGTCGTCTCCTCGTTCTACCTCCACCTCGAGGTCGCCGACGAACCCGGCGTCCTCGCCAGCGTCGCGCAGGAGCTGGCGCGCCACCAGGTGTCGGTCAAGTCCGTCGTCCAGAAGGGCCTCGGCCAGCAGGCCCGGCTGGTGATGGTCGTCCACCCGGTGCTCGAGTCCCGCTTTCAGGCGGCGATGGCGGACATCGGCCGGCTCGAGGTCATGCGCCGGCCGCCACGGGCGATCCGCGTGCTTGAGGAGGAGTTCGGATAGGGTCTCCGCCCCTATGCGAGCCATCCAGATCGTTGAGCTGACCGGCCCCGACTCCGCCTTGAAGGTGGTCGAGCTGCCGGACCCCGAGCCGTCTCACATGATGACCCCGGGCAGCGGCGTCGTCGTCGACGTCCATGCCGCCGGCGTGTCCTTCCCCGAGGTGCTCCAGACCCGCGGGGAATACCAGTTCAAGCCGCCGCTGCCGTTCGTACCCGGCAGCGAGGTCGGTGGCATTGTCCGCAGTGCGCCGGAAGGCGCCGCGGTCAAGGCCGGCGACCGGGTCGCGGCGTTTTGCATGCTCGGCGGGTTCTCGTCCGTCGCCGTCGCGCCAGAGTTCTTCACCTTCCCGCTTCCGGACGAGTTCGACTTCGCGCAGGGCGCCGCGCTCGTCCTCAACTACCACACCGCCTGGTTTGCGCTGAAGCTCCGCGGGCGGTTACAGGACGGCGAATGGGTGCTCGTCCACGGCGCGGCCGGCGGCGTCGGCACTGCGTCGTTGCAGGTGGCGGCGGGTCTCGGCGCCCATACGATCGCGGTCGTCTCCAGCGATGAGAAGGAGGCGGTGGCACGGGATGCCGGTGCCGAGCACGTCGTCCGCTCCGACGGCAGCTGGAAGGACGAGGCGAAGGAGATCTCCGGCGGCGGTGTCGACGTGGTGCTCGATCCGGTCGGCGGCGATCGCTTCACCGACAGCATCCGCTCCCTGCGCGAGGAAGGTCGCGTGATCGTCGTCGGGTTCACCGGCGGCTCGATCCCCGAGGTCCGCGTCAACCGGCTGCTGCTCGGGAACACCGAGGTGATCGGCGCCGGTTGGGGCGCCTACGTGATGGGCAAGCCCGACGTCACCCGGGAGATCGGCCGCGGCATTCAGGGTCTGATCGAGTCCGGGCACGTGCGGCCGATCGTCGGCGCGCGGTTCGGCTTTGAGCAGGCGGGCGAAGCGCTCAAGCTGATCGACGAGCGTGGGGCGACCGGCAAGGTCGTCCTCGAGCTCTCGCCCTAGCTCTGGCTCTGGCGTCTGGCTCTGGCGTCCGGTCTGGCCGGCGGAAGGCTCGAGTCGGACCTCGGTTGCGCCGGCGAAGTCCGCAAGCTGCTTCGCCTCGGCGCGGAGTTCGGTGCGCTCGGCCCGGCTGAGCCGACCGAACGGGCGGACGATGAGGCTCGTGGTGCGGCTGCCCGCGCGATCGAGCCACCAGGTTCCGCGCAGCATGCCGTCGATGAGAACGTTGTTCACGTGGCGCCCGGCGTCGATCGCATCGAGCCAGGGTGTCCGGTTGTCCGGGACGATGTGACTTCGGTCAGCGTGGCTGAGGAGGACGTTGTCGAACTCCGGCAGGAACCGGACCGGGGCGGGGGTGTCCGGATCGGGTCGTGGCGCGTCGGGCAGGTCGAACAGCTCGCGGCCGGACTCGCTGCGAAACGTCGTCAGCTGGGGCCGCAGCCGGTCGATCACGGCGGCACACCGCGTCAGTCCGGACCACTTCTGAAAGTCGGCGACGCTGGCCGGGCCGAACGCGCTCAGGTAGCGCATGATCACGTCGTCCACGGTGACCGTCGCCTGTCCGTTGCGCCCGGTCCAGGCCTCGAGCTCCGCGTACTTGGGTTGGCCTGACTTGCCCCAGAGGCCGCGCGGCGGGACCTGCACGAGGGTGAGCCGGACGTTGATCGCGTGGCGGATCGCCTCACGGTCGCCGTCGATGCCATGGTCGGCGATCACGCGGGCGGCGAGTTCCCGGCCAGTCAGGGGCTCGGGCGCGTGGGCGAGCACCTGGCGGGCGGCGGCGATGGCGGCATCGACGTCAACCCCCTCGATCCGCTTGCCCCACGCCCCCTTGAATGAACGTTCAATTCCTGGCTGGACGAGCGGTCGCAGGCGGGATCCGTCGCCCGCGGTCACGAGGTGGACGGTCGCCCGCATCAGTGTCATCCGCACCACCTGCCGGTCGGTGAGAAGCGCGCCGAGGGTCTCGGGATCGAACCCGTCGAGCCGCGACCACAGACCGAGATACGGATCTCGGGGCGTCTGCGCCTGGAGCCCCAGGAGGTGCTCGATCGCGCCCTCGGCCGAATGGCTCGTGCTGCGCTCGAGCAGCAGTTGCCGAGCCAGCAGCGCCCGGTTCTGGGCCCGACGGGTCAGCAGCGGGAGATCGGCGAGACGGGTCGAAGCGCCGGCGGTGGGGGACATACGTCGGACCTTATCAGAACGGAATATTCCGTTCGGAATCGTGCGCATCTCACGGGCGTGGACGCTGAGGGCGGTGTGGACCCGCGATTGGCTTTGGGCCTTGTGGGTGAATAGTTCCACCAAACTCCCAAAGCCAGTTCCGTGCGGCTTGGCTTTGGGCCTTGACCCCAATTATTGGGGTAAACGCCCAAAACCAACGACGGCCTGATCGGCGACTCGGCGCCGCGCTCGGCGCGCGCGTCCGGCCGGCGCCCGGCGCCGCCGGCGCCCCGCCCGGCCGCGCCCCGCCCGGCCGGCGCCCCGGCCGAGCCCCCTCGATGCCCTCCGCTATCCGACCGCGGTTTCGGCCTGTGCCGGCGAGGGCGCGCTCTGGTCGCTCCGGGACACCGCCGCGAACCGCGGGCTGATCCCCACCGGCTCCCCGTCCCGCACCTGCGGCGTCGGCCGACCGTGCTCGATCCGCCACCGCTCGGTCCGAGCAACGCGCTCGAACGAGCGCGTGTTGTATCCCCGCGTGAGCGGCGGCGGAACGAGCCGCCGAGCACCGCGGACGGCGCGGACGACGCCGTCGAACGCCAACCGCTCCCGCGGACCGAACCGCAGCCCATACAGCTCTCGTACGCGCGGCGGCATGCTGCCGAGCATCAGCAGGTCGTGGACCCGCTTGGCCGGCTGGTGGACGCGGGGGAGGGGGATCTCGAAGGCCGTTGCGTAGCCGAGATACCGCGCCTCGTCGGTCAGGTACATATCGTCGCTCGCCAGCCGCCCGCGGTAGTAGGCACGGAACGCGTCATATGACGGCGGCGCGGCGGACCGCGGCATGCCGAACAGCTCGGCAAAGCGGATGTAGTCCTGCCACAGCGCCTCGCGCTCGCCGATCGTCAGCCTGCGCACGAGCAACTCGTAGAAACATTGGGCCGAGTCGGCGATGACCGCGACCGTCCACAGCATCAGCGCCGGATCGAGCGCCGCGTACGGCGTGCCCGCGGGGGTCACGCCGGCGTCCTCGGACAACTCCCCGACGACCCGCTCGTGGAGCTTGCGGACGTAGGCGAGCACCCGATCGGCCTCCGCCCGCGTCCCGAAGTAGATCGTCTCGAACGCGTTGCCGGTATGGACGAGGCGCTTGAACGGGGTCAGCTTGGCGTACGAGTGCTCGCTCGTGCCGACGTAATTCAAGGGCGCGAGCGCGCCGATGCATAGCGCCCGCTGCCCATAGAGCAGCCCGACGATGTGCTCGTCGTGGACCTGCCGGAGCATCGAGCTGCCGCGCGGGAAATAGCCGGAATCTGTTTGCCGAGACCTGGACATCATCTGCAAACGCGTGTTTCCAGATATTACACTGTCGTCCACCATGCCGGCAACTCGTGGGCGATACGGCGGAGTGGAGGCGGCGCAACGCATCGCGACACGCCGGGCTCAGCTCATCGAGGCTGCGCTCGAACTGCTCGGCACCGACGGCTGGCCGGTGACGACGGTCCGCGGCATCTGCGCGCACGCCAAGCTGACTCCGCGCTACTTCTATGAGAGCTTCGAGGACCTCGACGCGATCCTCCTCGCCGTGTTCGACGAGATCGCCGCCGAGGGGGCGACCGCAGTTCTGGCGGCGGTCGGCGCGGCCGAGCCCGACGCTCGGGCGAAGTCGCGCGCGGCGATCGGGGCGTTCATCGAGTTGCTCACCGACGATCCGCGTAAAGCCCGCGTGCTGTTCATCGAGGCGATGGGCTCCGAGCCGCTCGCCCGGCGGCGGTTCGAGACCGTCCGCATGTTCGCCCGGCTCGTGGCCGAGCAGGCCCGGTCGTTCTATGGGGTCCCCAACGAGACCGACCCGCTCGTCGAGCTGACCGCGCTGATGCTCGCCGGCGGTCTCGCCGAGGCGCTCCTCGCCTGGCTCGACGGCTCGCTGCGCATCACCCGAGAGCAGTTGATCGAGGACTGCACCGATCTGTTCGTCGCCAACGGTGAGGCGGCGGTCCGGCTCGTGAACGCGCGTCGGTAGCCCCGAGACCCCGCGCCGCCGCCGCCCAGACCCCGCGCCGCCGACCGGCGAGACCCCGCGCCGCCGTCCGCCCAGACCCCGGTCCTGTCGGTGCTCTGACATGCTGAGCGCCAGATGCCCGGCCTGATCGAGCGATATCGCGACCGGCTGCCGTTCGCGCCCGAGGATCCCATCGTCTCGCTGAACGAGGGCTCGACGCCGCTCGTGCTCGCGCCGCGCCTCTCCGAGCGCGCGGGCGCCGAGGTCTGGTTGAAGCTCGAGGGCGCGAACCCGACCGGTTCGTTCAAGGATCGCGGGATGACGTGCGCGGTGTCCGCGGCCGTGCGCGAGGGCTCCCAGGCGGTCATCTGCGCATCGACCGGGAATACCGCCGCCTCGACCGCCGCCTACGCCGCCCGGGCCGGGATCCGCGGCGCGGTGATCGTCCCAGAGGGCAAGATCGCGACCGGCAAGCTCGCCCAGGCGCTGATGCACGGGGCGCGGGTGGTCGCGCTCCGGGGCAACTTCGACGAGGCACTGAAGCTCGTCCGGGAGCTCGCCAACAACCATCCGATCTCGCTCGTCAACTCCGTCAACGAGTTTCGGATCGCGGGTCAGAAGACGGCCGCGTACGAGATCGTCGAGGAGCTCGGCGAGATCGACGCGCTCTGCATTCCGGTCGGCAATGCGGGCAACATCACCGCGTACTGGCGGGGTTTCAAAGAATCGGTTCCGCCCACCCAACACCCCCGCATGCTCGGCTTCCAGGCGGCCGGCGCGGCACCGCTTGTCCATGGCCACCCGGTCGAGAACCCCGAGACGATCGCGAGCGCCATCCGGATCGGCAACCCGGCGCGCTGGGAGGAGGCGATGGACGCGATGACCTCCTCCGGGGGCGCCGTCAACGCCGTCACCGACGAGGAGATTCTCGCCGCCTACAAGTTCCTCGCCCGTCAGGAGGGCATCTTCTGCGAACCGGCGTCGGCGGCGAGCGTCGCCGGCCTCCTCACGCACGGCGCCGACGGCGCCCGGCGGATCGTGTGCGTCCTCACCGGCCACGGACTCAAGGATCCGCAGACGGCGCTTGCCCAAGCCGGCGCGGTGATCCCCTGCGAACCGGAGATCGGCGCGATCGAGCGCGCGGTGCTCCAGTGACCCTCGCCCGTCGCCGGGTGGTGCGGGTGCCGGCGTCGAGCGCGAATCTTGGGCCCGGGTTTGACGTGCTGGCGGCGGCCTTGGCGCTGTACCTCGAACTCGAGGTCGTCGAGACCGGCGCGTTCGCGGTCGAGACCGACCTTGATGTGCCGGCCGACCGGAGCAACCTCATCGTGCGGGCGTTCGAGCGCCTGCACCCGGCGGACGGCTTCACGTTCCGGATCTCCTCGCAGATTCCGCTCAGCGGCGGGCTCGGCTCGAGCGCGGCGGCGATCGTCGCCGGGCTGCTCGCCGCGGATCACCTGTTCGAGCTCGACGCCGACGTGCCGGCGCTGGCCCGGGAGCTGGAGGGACACCCGGACAACGTGGGGGCGGCGCTCGCGGGTGGCTTCGTCATCTGCGACGGCGCCCGCACCCACCGATTTGACGCCCCCATGGGGCTCGAGGGCGTGCTCGTCGTGCCGCACGAGCCGGTCCGGACGGCCGAGGCGCGCGCTGCGCTTCCCGATGTCGTCCCGATCGCCGATGCGGCGTTCAACGTCGCCGAGACGGCCAAGCTCATCCTCGGCCTCCAGACGGCTGACTGGGACCTCATCGCGGGCGCGCTCGGCGATCGCCTCCACCAGCCCTACCGGGCGCATCTGTATCCGCGCTCGGCCGAGCTGCTCGACTCCGCCCGGGAGCTCGGGGCGCTCGGGGCGACGATCTCCGGCGCTGGACCGACGGTGCTGGTGTGGACGCATTACGAGCAGACCGGCGTCGTACTGGGGCGCCTCGCCAGGGCGGCCGACGGTTGGGCGGACGTCATCCGCGCGCCGTTTGAGTCCCACGGCGCCGACGTGCGGGGCTTGTAGAACCGCTCAGGCCGCCGCGCGGACGAGCGCCCCGAGCCGCTCGCGAGCCGGCTCCATGTGCAGGCGGCGGAGGAGTTCGTCGGCGACGTTGAGGTAGTCGGCTGCGAGGTCGGGCCGGTAGTCGAGGATCGAGACGGCGCGCTCGGCGGATTCCGCATAGGCGATCGAGGCGCGGATCGTCGTGTCGAGGAGCTTCTCGCCGAAGTGCTCGCGCAGCGAGTCGAACGCCTCGCGGGAATGGCGGGTGCGCATATCGGCGATGTTCAGCATCACGCCGAGCCATTCCAGGTCCGGGTTGAGGGTCTCCCGGGCGAGCTCGATCACCTCGAGTGCCTGCTCAACGCCCTGGAGCGCGAAGTACTGCGCCTCGGCGGACAGCAGCGCGTAATCGGCGGCGACGAGCGCGTTGACCGTGAGCAGACCGAGCGCCGGCGGGCAGTCGATCAGGATGACGTCGTAGTCGGGCCTGACCGTGCGTAGGGCCTTCTTGAGAGACAGCTCGCGCCCCATCTTGCCCCCGAGCATCAGCTCCGCTTCGGCGAGGCCGAGGTTGGCCGGGATGATCCCGCCGTGGACCGCCTCGGCCGGCTTGGCCCGGTCCGAGAGGACATCGGCGATCGTCGGCGCGGCCTCGGGATCGACGTCGAGGTAGTCGGACAGATTGCCCTGGGGATCGAGATCGACGGCGAGCACGCGCAGATCGATCCGCCGGAAGATGTCCGTCAGCGTCCTGACCGCCGTCGTCTTGCCGGTGCCACCTTTCTGGGAGAGGACGGCGATCGTGGACATCGCCGCGCCACTATAGACCGTGGGCGGCTCTGTCCTCGGCCGCTCACGACGGCGGCCGTGCGGCTCGCGGAGCGCGGTCCGAAAGGTGGCTCAGTGCCGCGAGAAAGACGTGCGCCGTCGGCGGTGGAAATGTGTACCGGAAGGACAAAATCGCCCAAGAGCTCACAGTTGCTGACACTGCCACGGACCGATATTGTCATTTGTGAACGTTCACACGGACACAAAAAAACACGCGCCGCGGAATCTGTGCCGCGTGCGCGTGTGTACCTGTCAGCTGTGTGAACTGTGTCTTACAGCGTGCCGGCGCTCGTGCTGCTCTCGGTCGCGCCTGAGAAGCGCATGCCCGAGATCATCGGAACGTCGACGAAGTGCAGGTGATGACGGCCGATTACGATCTCGTCGTCATCTGCAAGGGTGCTCCACTCGACGCGCTCGCCATTGACGAACACGCCGTTGAGGCTCCGATCGTCGAGCACGCGCAGGCCGTCCGGCTGGCGGACGATCAGAGCGTGACGACGGGATACCGTTGGATCGTCGAACCGGACGTCAGCGGCGAGGCTGCGGCCGATCCGGGTCCACTCGCGCTGGAGCGCGAATACGACAACCTCCTCATCGCTCGCGCGATACGCGAGGTACTGGCCGGGTTCATCGAGGGTGCTGCGCAATTCCTCGAGCCAGGCGCGGTCTTCGACTTCCGGTGAAACGTCTACGAGGCTGTTCTGAGCGGTTGTGAACAGCGACGCTCTGACGAATTCCTTGCCACCGCAATTGGGGCAAGTGGGAAGCTCGTCGACGGCCTCGAGCGACACCGGGTAATCGCAATCAGTGCAGCGAAACGTTCCGGTCCCGGCGACGTTGCCCGTCGTCCAAGCTTTCATGGGCGCGAATCTCCTTGTGTACGGGCGCAGAGATGCCGAGCTGTCTAACTCGGCTTGATGATCATAGCCCGTAAGTCAAAGATTGCGTTAAGAGTGTTGTCCCGGCTGGACACTTTTTCGAGGCCGGCTATGGGGGAAGGAACCACGTGCCTCGGGGCGAACTCCGCTGGGCATGGAGACAACCGTTCGTGACATGCCGCCCCTCGAGCTTGCGCTGCTGCGCCGAGGCGTCGACGAGCTTGCTGCGGGCTGCGAACGCTGCCGGCACTGCCATCGTACGCCACTGATCGGCGAGCGCGTGTACGTATACGAGGGCGGCGGGATGCTGTGTGAGCTCTGCCGGACGCTCGAACGGCGCCAGCCGGCGGCGAGCCACATCGTGCACGGGCCGGAGTTCGGCCACACGATGCGGATCACCGATCATCGCGCGGCGGCGTAGCTCCGCGCTCGCCCATAGAATCCGGGCCGTGGAACCGTTCACGGTCTCGACGACGATCGACAAGCCTCGCGAGGAGGTTTTCGCCTACCTCGCGGACATCGCCAACCATCCCGAGTTCACCGACCACTACATGGTCGACTGGCATCTGACGCGGGAGAACTCCTACGGGACCGGCGCGGGCGCCCGGTTCCGGATCAAAGCGCCGCTGCGGCGGTTCGCGTGGGCGGACTTCACGCTCGCCGAGGTTCAGGAGCCGTTCCGCATCGTCGAACGGGGCCGCGGCGGCAAGTACAACCGGATCAAGATGCTCCAGTCGTACACGCTGTCGCCCGGTCCGAGCGGCACGACGAAGGTCGAGTACACGCTTGAGACACTGCCGGCGCTGGCGTCCGACCGCGTGCTCGAGGCGATCGGCGGACGTGCCTGGACACGCCGCCAGGCGTCCCGGGCGCTGCGCCGGCTGCGGAGCATCCTTGAAGAGGATCGCGACCGGGGTCGACGCGCCTCGGTGGCCACTCGCTGAGGATGCGAGAGGTACACTTCCGCGCCGTGAGAATCCGCTCTCGCACCATCGGTCGCCGTCCGCTTGCGCTCGTCGCCGCGCTGGCGCTCGGCGCCGGCCTGAGCGCCTGCGGGCACAAGGAGGCGCATCCGACGAGCGCCGATACCGAAGGCCCCTACGTGGACGCCGGCCCGATCAGCTACCAGGTGCAGCTCTCCCGGCAGCTCAACCCGTTCGCGATCGAGGATCGGACCTACCTGACCGGCGTCGACTCGCCGCCTCTGAAGCCGGACGAGATGTGGTTCGCGGTGTTCATGTGGGCGAAGAACGGGACCCACCAGGACGCGACCACGACGAATTCGTTCGACATCATCGACACCCAGGGCACCAAGTACTACCCGGTGTCGATCAACCCGGCGATCAACCCCTTCGCTTGGACGGCGCAGACGCTGCGGCCCAACGGCACGCAACCGGTGCCGGACAGCATCGCTTACTTCGGCCCCACCCAGGGCGGCGAGCTGCTGTTCAAGCTCAACACGGCGGTGTACTCGAACCGCCCGCTCACGCTCCAGATCTACGCGCCGGGGCAGCAGTCCGAGCCGTCCACGGTGTCACTCGATCTTTGACCGACGACGATTCCTCGGGGGGTCCCGAGCCGCCTCCGCCGCACGGCCCGTCGACGCCTCCCGATCTTCGCTTCAACCCCCTGGCGACCGGGATCGGGGTGTTCGCCGGCGTCGCGATCCCGATTGTCGTCGTTGGCTACACCCGCAGCAGCGGGCCGAACAACACGATCATCCTGATCGGCGTGGCCGTTGGTCTGCTCGCGGGGATCATCGCCGGGATCTGGGTGGCGCACCGCGACGGCCGCGTCTGGCGCGGGCCGCAGCTCTAGCGCCAAGTCCTCGCTCTCGTCGTGGCGATCGCCTCGGCCGGCGGCGCGCAGGCCGCGACCGGCTGGCAGCGGCCGATCCAGTTGGCGACGCCCGTCTCGCTCGACGTATTCGGGGTGCAGGCGGCGTTCTCCGAGCAGGGCGCCGCCGCGGTCGGCTACGGGGTGATGAACGTCGACAGCCCGGCATCCTCGGACGCGTTCCTCGCCGCCCGCTCGGCGACTGGCAAGCGCAGCGGCCCAAAGCGGATCTCCGAGGCCAAGGAGATCCTGGCGCTCGGCTGGCGCGGGAGCCACGAAACCCTGCTCACCGGCACGAGCGAGTCCTCGCAGACGTGCTGCAGTTCGGCCCAGACCCGGCTCGCGAACGGCTCCGGCAAGCACACGATCGTCAGCGAACTCGCCGGAGCCACTCAGGGCCGGCTGGTGTCGTTTGCAGGACGGCTGCTCGCCGTCGTGGGAACCGAGCGCGGCGTATGGGTGGCGCAGAGTGACGGGAAGGGTCACTTCGGCGGCACGCGGAAGCTGAGCGGCTCCGCGGTCACCGTCGACGCGGTTGACGCGGTCGCGGCACCGCACAACGACACGGTCACCGCGTGGGCGAGCACCGGCACCGGCGCGACGCCGACGACGACGAATGCGATCGTGGTGGGCCGCGGCTCGGCGAAGGCGGCGCCGCGCTCCGGCCGGCGGCTCATCTCGCTGCGCAGCGGGCATTCGATCGACGAGCTCGCGCTGGCTCCGGCGCCGGCGCGCTCCGGCGGTGCGACCGCCGTCTGGGTCGAGAGCTGGAGCGATGCCGCCGGCAACTTCCACTCCGTCGTGATGGCGGCCGACCTGACGCGCTCACCGAGACGACACCAGCTGTCATCGAGCAGCGAGCTCGCCGCCGGCCTCAACCTCGCCGGGGACGCGAACGGCGATCAGGCCGCCGCCTGGAAGAGCTGCGACACGAACGACGCGTGCGCGGTGCGCGCCACCCTCCGGGCCGCCCGGGGCCGCTTCAGCTCCGTCCAGCGCGGCTCGGCAATCGACGCCTCCGAATCGCCCACCGTTGCCGTCTCGCCGACCGGTGAGTCGCTGCTCGGATGGGTCCAGAACGGCCACGTCCGGGCCGCCGCGGCGTCTCCCCGGGCCGCGCGCTTCGGCGCGCCGCACACGGTGTCGGCGACCAACTACGCGACCGAACTCCAGATCGCGTTCGGGCCCGCACGCACCGCGCTCGCCACGTGGACCCAGGGCACCCTCGGCCAGTCGGTCATGAGCGCCGCGTACCTGGGTCGCTGAGTCCGCCGTGCTGACCCGCGCGGTCAGTGAGACTGCAGCGCCGCCGCCAGCACGTCGTGCACGGCCGGCGCTGCAGTCTGCCCCCCGGCGCCCTGGCCGGGGAACAGCGCTCCGACGACGATCCGCGGGGTTGGGACCGGCCCGTACCCGACGAACCAGGCATCCGTGTTCTGAGGGGTGTTCCCGTTCGGACCGGTCGTGTCGCCGATCTCGGCCGTGCCCGTCTTGCCGGCGATCGTGACGCCCGGGATCGCGGCTGAGGTGCCGGTCCCGAACGAGACGACCGCGATCATCATCTTCTGCACGAGGCGGGCAACATGGCCGCTCGTCACCCGCACGAAGTTCGGCGGTTGATGCGCCTGGAGCGTCGGGATCGGCCGCTTGCCGCCCATCGCGATCGTCGCGCCGACGTCGGTCATCTGGAGCGCCGTGGAGAGCACCCGGTCCTGACCGATCGCCGCCGATCCGACGTCCGTGTCGTTCCCGATCGTCGCCGCTGACGGGATCGTGCTCTCGGCGGCGCCGAGGATCGGGCTCGGCTGGTTGAAGCCGAACCGCTCGGCCATCGCCACGAGCCGCTTGGCTCCGATCTTGACCCCGAGCGGCGCGAACACCGAGTTGCACGACACGGCGAACGCGTTGTAGAAGGTGCCGCCGCAGACCTCGCCGTTGGCGTTGTGGAGAAGGAAGCCTCCGACGTACGCGGCGTCCGCCTCCGGGAACGTGTCGGTGAGCTTGACGAGTCCGGCGTCGAGCGCCGCCGTCGCCGTGATGATCTTCATCGTCGATCCGGGCGGTTGCAGTTCGGAGAAGGCAAAGCCCGCGAGCGCCAGGACGGCACCCGTGCGCGGATCCATGGCCGCCATCCCGGCGGAGCGACCGGCGATCGCGGTGATTTCCGCGCGCTCGATCGCTGGGTTGATCGTCGTCGTCACCGACGTGCCCGCCTTCGGATGGGAGTGGGCGAGCGTCCGCGTCCCGGCGAGCAGCGTGCCGCCCGGGGTGCCGGCGACCCGATGCTGGAAGATCCGCTCGAGCCCGTCCTGGCCAACCTTGGCGTCCGGCGGATACCCCTGCGCGGCATAGATCGTCGCCGACGGTGCCGGGATCGGCCCGAGCGAGCCGACAATCTGGGACGCGACGTCCGAGATCGGCGAGGAGCGCGCCGGTCCCTGCGCCAGCGGGGTGCCGTCGCTGGCCAGGATGTCGGAGCGGGGCGGCAGCGCGACCTTCCGGCTCAGCGTCTCGTCGCGGCGCAGGCCGGGGAACAGCAACGCGCCCTCGTACCGCACGTGCGCGCTCCCGCCGCTGCCGGCGAGCGGGACCTGGAGGATCTCGCTGAGCCTGCCGAAGATGCGTGTCCGCACCCGGACCCGGACCGCGATCGTGTCCCCCGAGCGCGCCGCGATGTGACCGGGCGTCAGCTTCTCGAGCGTCGCGATGGTCGCGGCGTTCCGGTATGCGGCGATGAATGCCGACTGGGAGACCGCGGCCTGAGACTTCTTGTCGAGGAGCCCGTACATCTTGGCGTAGTCACTGTGGGCCCAAGCAGTGACGTAGTCGCGCACGAGCTTGCGCTCGGCCCGACCGGGACCCCCGGCGACGATCAGACCGAGGACGAATGCCGCCACCGCGAGCACGACGATCGGCACGCCGCGCGTCAGCAGCCGGCGCCGTCGCGTCGTCCGTCGGCGGGGGCGCGGTCGCTCTCCCACCAATACACCTCCGTGAGCCCCTTGTGCCACCTCAACTCGGAACGGTAGAAGATGGCGCGTCAACGCGGCACTCCGAGCAGGTATCTGCTAACGGGTCCGTAACCTCCCTGTTGTGACAACGATCGACTGGTTGATCGTCCTCCTGACCCTGCTGTTCGCCTTCTACGGCTATATCCAAGGGTTCATCGTCGGCGTTCTGTCGCTGATTGGGTTCGCCCTGGGAGCGTTTCTCGGCACTCGCCTCGCGCCGCTGCTTCTGCCCGGGGGCGCCCGATCCCAGTACGCCCCGATCTTCGGCCTGGTCGGCGCGCTCCTCGTCGGCGGCGTGATCGCCAGCGGCTTCGAGGGTCTCGGTCTGCACGCCCGCGCGGCGCTCCGCCTGCCGGGACTGCGGACCGTCGACGGACTGCTCGGAGCGGTGTTCACGGCGTGCGTCGGCCTCGGGATCGCGTGGATCGTGGGGGCGGTCGCGCTTCAGTCATCCGGCTCGACACCACTGCGTAAGGACATCCAGCGCTCGGCGATCCTGCGCGAGCTCAACCAGCTGCTGCCTCCGTCCGGCCCCATCCTCAACGCGCTCGCACGGTTCGATCCGCTGCCGTCGGTGCGCGGGCCGGCGGCCGACGTCCCGCCGCCGACCCGGGGCATCCTCAGCACCGCCGGCGTCCGCGGCGCGCGCTCGAGCGTCGTGCGGGTCATCGGGTCGGCCTGCGGACTCGGCGTCGAGGGCAGCGGCTGGGTCGCGGCGCCCGGCCTCGTGGTCACGAACGCGCACGTCGTCGCGGGAGAGAGCGACACCGTCGTCGAGCCCGGCGGCCACGCGCCCGGCCTGCATGCGTCCGTCCTCGCGTTCGATCCGCACGACGACATCGCCGTGCTCTCAGTGCACGATCTCGGCCTCCAGCCGCTCGCGCTCGAACGCGACCCCAAGAGCGGCACCGCGGCCGCGATCCTCGGCTATCCGCTCGACGGTCCGTTCGACCAGGAGCCGGGCCGCCTCGGGCAAACTCAGCGCGTCAGCACCGAGGACGCGTACGGGAACGGTCCGGTGATCCGCGACATCGTCTCCCTCCTCGGTCGGGTCCGGCCGGGCAACTCCGGCGGCCCGATGGTCGATGCCGCCGGCCGCGTCGTCGCGACCGTGTTCGCCGCGATCACCAGCGGCAGCGGCACGGGGCGCAGCGGTCACGGCGGCTTCGCCGTCCCAAACGCACTCATCCGCCAGCAGCTCGCAGTCGCGCGGTCGCGGACGGCGCCGGTCAGCACCAGCAACTGCGCCAGCTAGGGCGCGACGCACTGGGGCTCCGGGGCCGTGTCCGGGCGGGTCGCGGTCGGTCGACCGTTTCGCATGTGAGCGGCGGGACGGCCGCGTCGACGTGACGCCGGGGAGCGCGTAACGCACGTGAGCGGCGGGTGATCTCGGCGCTTTCTTGCGAAACGGTCGCTGAATCGCCTTAACGCACGAAAGCTCGCCAGATCGCTCACGGCGTTCGTCCAGCACGTGCGTTCTCGGCATCTGATCGCCGGCGGACCGGCTTTCGTGCGTTTCGGTCATTCCGCACGGAGCGGCCGCCGGCACGCCGCGTGATCTGGCGTCTGCCCGCGCGGCCCGGCTCACGGCCCACCCGAGCGTCAGACGCGCCCGCCGGCAGCCGCGGCGCAGCCGCAGAAGCGCAGCCGCGCCCGGTAGCCGCAGGCCCGGTGCAGCCGACCGGCATCAGACGAAATGACTGACGGTCCGGACCTCGTACGCTGCCTTGCTCTCTCTCCGCGTACGACGCCCGGCCGCCAGATGCTCGGTCGGCCCCCACGGCGAACCGAGCGAAGTTGACGCTGAGGGCGGGCGGTGGTCTGCAACACCGCCCGCCCCCACAGCGTTTAGTGCCCCCCGACGTCCTCGGCCATCTGATGCACCGTCTCCAACTCCAATGCCCCGAGGAGTTGGGGGTGATGATGAGCAAGGTGTCGCTGGACCGCGTCGAACAGCTCCTGTTCGGATCCGCCTGCGAGTTGCGCCCCGCATTCGCAGAAGGCAATCCGCCTGTGGCTGTTCGCGATGGTGGTCATTTGGCCGTGATCGTTGCGGTCTGGCTCTCCCTCGTGCGCCCCACCGAGTCGGTCGGACTGTGACACCCCGGTGTCCACGGCGAGAAGATTCCCTGTAGCCCGTTGTCGATACGTTTCCAAATCGTTGCCGGTGGCCGGTAAAGCGTCTGAGAGAACCCGAATCCAGCTATGCGGACGGCTGTCCGTAGAGATCGATGGCGCGCAATTGGCTGGGACGCTGCGCGGCAAACAGGTGCCGCTGCTGCTCGCCTACCTGCTGCTCAACCGGGCTCGGCCGGTCGGGCGGGAGGAGCTGATCGGGGCGCTGTGGCCGCATCAGGCGCCCGTCTCCCAGGACGCGGCACTGCGGACGCTGCTCAGTCGTCTGCGCTCCGCGCTCGGCGACGGTTCGCTCCAGGGCCGCGACGAGTTGCTGCTCAACCTGCCCGAGCCGGTGTGGATCGACCTGGAAGCGGCCGCCTCGGAGGTCGAGCGGGCGCGGCACGCGCTCGACCGCGAGGACGCCCGGACGGCATGGGCGTTCGCCCAGGTGCCGCTCAATATCGCCAACCGCGGCCTGCTCCCCGGCGCCCAGGCGACCTGGCTCGAGGCGCGCCGGCGCGAGCTGGAGGACATCCGCCTGCAGGCGCTTGAGTTGATCGCCCGGGCGGGGCTGCACCTCGGGGGCGCGCAGCTCTCCTCGGTCGAGCGCCACGCTCGGGCGCTGATCGAGGCCGAGCCCTACCGCGAGTCGGGCTACGTGCTGCTGATGGAGGCGCTCGCCGCCGAGGGCAACATCGCCGAGGGGCTGCGCGTGTTCGACCGGCTCCGCACGCTCTTGCGTGACGAGCTCGGGACGAGCCCGTCTCCGGAGACGAACGAGACCTACGAGCGCCTGCTCCATCCCGCGGGCCGCCCCGGGCACCGAGGCCGACCCGGGGAGGGCGGGGGCCGGCACCAAGGCGATGGCTACGACGCGCTCGACGGCCCCGACGACCAAACCGCCAGGGTCCCGCTCCCGCCCGAGCTCGCCGCCCGCGGCACCGGAACCCTCGTCGGCCGCGTCGCCGAGCTCGAGGAGCTCCAGGAACTGTGGCTGAACGCCGGCACCCGCGGCAGCGGCCGCGTCGTGCTGCTCACCGGCGATCCCGGGATCGGGAAGACCCGGCTCGTCGCCGAGATCGCCCGCCGCGCCCACGAGGCGGGCGCGTTCGTGCTCGCCGGTCGCTCGCCGGAGGAGGCGCTCGTCCCCTATCAGCCGTTCGTGGAGGCGCTCCGGCATTACTTCATGACCGTCTCCGCACGCGCGCTGCGCGCCAGCGCCCGGGAATACGGCTCCGAGCTGATCCGGCTCGTTCCTGAGCTCCGTCGCCGCGCGCCCGAGCTGCCGCCGCCGATCGACTCCGAGCCGGAGACCGAGCGCTATCGCCTGTTCGAGGCCGTCGCCGGCCTGCTGACGGAGATCTCGGCGACCGCCCCGGTGCTGCTCGTGCTCGACGACCTGCAGTGGGCGGACCGTCCGACGCTGCTCCTGCTCCGGCATATCGCACGGGCACCCGGCCACGGCCGCGTGCTCGTGCTCGGGGCCTACCGGGCGACCGAGGCGCATTCCGGGGGCTTCACCGCGGCGCTCGCGGAGCTGCGCCGCGAGCGGCTGATCACCCAGATCGAGCTCGTCGGTCTGAGCGATTCGGAGACGACCGAGCTCGTCGAGTTGCGCGCCGGGGCGACGCCGGCCCCGTCGTTCAGCCGCGCCCTGTACGAGGAGACGGAGGGCAACCCGTTCTTCATCGAGGAGATCGTCCGCCACCTCGCCGAGGCGGGCGTCCGGCCTGACCAGGCGAGCGCCCGGGTGCTCGGGCATTTCGGCCTGCCGGAGGGGGTCAAGGACGTGATCGCGCGGCGCCTCGCGCGGCTTGACACCGAGGCCACCGAGTGGCTCCGGGTCGCCTCGGTGATCGGCCGCGACTTCGACGCCGGGTTGCTCGAGCGCATCCTGTCCGTCGACGAGGACGGGTTCCTCAACGCACTCGACGCGGCGCTCGAGGCCGGCCTCGTCGCCGAGTCGCCGGCGCAGCCCGAGCGCTACAGCTTCTCCCACGCGCTCATCCGCGAGACGCTGTACGACGGCATGTCGGCCGCGCGCCGCGCGCGGACCCACCGGCGCGTCGGCGAGGCGCTGGAGGCCGAGGACTCCGAGCGCTTCCTCACCGCGCTCGCGCTGCACTTCACCCGTGCGGCGAGCGCCCAGGACGCCGACAAGGCGATCGAGTACGCGATGCGCGCCGGCGAGCAGGCGACGGCGATGCTCGCCCACGAGGAGGCAGCCGAGCACTACTCACGGGCGCTCGAGGTGCTCGAGCGGTTCAACCCCGATGCCGACGCCGTGCGGTGCGAGCTGCTCATCCGGGTCGGGGAGGCTCATGTCCGCGCCGGCGAGCGCCCGCTCGCCTGGGAGACACTCCGGGAGGCCGCCGCGATCGCGGTCCGGCTCGGCGAGAGCGCCCAGCTCGCGCGGGCGGCGATCGGCGCCTCGCGACGGTACATCCAGGCCCCGGGCATCGTCGACCACGAGCTGATCGCGCTGCTCGAGCGCGCGCTCGAGCTCACCCAGAATGAGCACACGGTCATGCGGGTCGCGCTCCTCACCCGATTGTGCGGCGCGCTCTACTACTCAGAGACGCGCGGGCGGATGAAGCACCTGGCGGACGAGGCGACCGAACTCGCCGAGGAACTCGACGATCCCGAGGCGCGCGCCCTCGCCGCCGCCGCCCGCCGCCGTGCCTTCTGGGACCCCGACCATCTTGAGGAGCGGCTCGCCGATGCCACCGAGATCCTCACCCGGGGCCGCGAGGCCGGCGACCTCGAGCTCGCGCTCCAGGGGCACGCGTGGCTCGTCGTTGACCTGCTCGAGCAGGGCAATCCCGAGGCGGTCGACGCCCAGATCGAGGCGTTCTCCGAGGGCGCCGACCTGCTCCGCCAGCCGCTGTTTCTCTGGCAGGCGGCGGTCTGGCGGGCGATGCGGGCCCTGCTCGCCGGGCAGCTCGACCGAGCCGACGAACTTGCCGCGGCCGCGCTCAGCGCCGGTTCACGAGGAGACCTGGTCACGGCCCCCCAGTACTACGCGATGCAGCTGCTCGCGCTGCGGCGGGAGCAGGGGCGGATCGGCGAACTGGAGCAGCCTGCCCGGGAGATGATCCGCCGCTCGCCGGGGATCGTCGCCTGGAACGCCGCGCTCGCGACCCTGCTGCTCGAGTCCGGCCGCGAGGCTGAGGCCCGAGCCGAGTTCGAGGCGGTCGCGGCGAACGACTTCACCGACATCCCGGGCGACGGCGACTGGCTGATCGCGATCACGCTGCTCGCCGACCTGAGCGCGGGCCTCGGTGACGCCCCGCGGGCGGAGATCCTCTACGACCTGCTGGTCCCCTACCGCGACGTCAACGTCGTGATCGGGCTGGGCGCCGTGTGCCTCGGCTCCGCCGCCCGGTTCCTCGGCCGTCTCGCCGGGGCGATGGGGCGCCGCGACGAGGCGGTCGAGCATTTTGAGCGGGCGCTGGCCGGAAATGAGGCCCTCGGGGCGCCCGTCTATCTGGCGCACACGCAACTCGAGTTCGCCGAGCTCCTCGGAGCGGCGAATCCCCAGGCTCAGCGGCTGATCGCGCGTGCCGCCGAGGTGGGCGACCGGCTCGAGCTTCCGGCGGTTGCCCGCCGGGCGGCGTCGTTGTCCTGACACCGGCGCCCCGTCACCGCTTGCATCCGGCGCTACCCTCCTGCGACTCACATGTCCAGAACGCTGATCATCGCCGAGAAGCCCTCCGTGGGGCGCGACCTCGCCCGGGTCCTCCCGGGATCCTTCACCAAGGGAGAGGGATTCCTCGAGGCCCCCGACCACATCATCACCTGGGCCGTCGGGCACCTCGTGCAGCTCGCTGACCCCGACGAATACGACGCCAAGTTCAAGAAGTGGCGGATGGCGGATCTCCCGATCGTTCCGGACCGCTTCAAGCTCGTCGTCCGCGACGAGCGCTCCAAGAAGCAGATGAACGTCGTCAAGCGCCAGCTCGGACGCGACGACGTCGATCTCGTCATCAACGCCTGTGACGCCGGGCGGGAGGGCGAGCTGATCTTCGCCTACCTGTACGAGAAGGCCGGCTCGCACAAGCCGGTCAAGCGGCTATGGCTCAACTCGATGACGACCGAGGCGATCAAGCAGGCGTTGGGCGCGCTCCGTGAAGCGAGCGAGCTGGCGACGCTCGAGGCCGCGGCCCGCTCGCGCAGCGAGGCCGACTGGATCGTCGGGATGAACGCCACCCGCGCCGCCACGATCCGGCTGCGCTCGTCGTTCGACGGCGCCGTCTCCCTCGGCCGGGTGCAGACCCCGACGCTCGCGATCCTCGCCCGGCGTGAGCAGGAGATCCGCGACTTCAGGCCCGAGCCCTACTGGGTCGTCGATGCCACCTTCGACCCGGTCGCCGACCCCCGGCCGCGCACGTACGAAGGCCGCTTCCACGCCGGTGCCAACCCCCGGATCAAGACCGCCGAGGAGGCGGCGGCGATCGTCGCCGACGCCGAGGGCCAGACCGGCGAGATCACCAAGCTCGAGAAGACCGAGCGCAAGGAACGCGCGCCGCTCCTCTACGACCTCACCCGCCTGCAGAGCGACGCCAGCTCGCGCTACGGATTCACGCTCCGGCGCACGCTGGCGGCGGCCCAGCGGCTCTACGAGGAGCACAAGGCGCTCACCTATCCGCGGACGAACTCGCGGTATCTGACGAGCGACATGATCCCGGAGATCAAGCCGATCGCTGGGCTCGTCGGTCAGCAGCGCGAGTACGCAGATGCGTCCAAGTACGTGCTCGGACTCGACGTCCTGCCGCTCGGTCGCGTCGTCAACAACGAACGCGTCACCGACCACCACGCGATCATCCCGACCCGCGCCGAGCGCCATCCGGTCGACAAGATGAACGACGACGACCGCAAGATCTACGACCTCGTCGTGCGGCGCTTTTTGGCGGTGTTCCATCCGGAGGCGGTGATCGAGAACACCCGCGTCGAGACGACCGTCGCCGAGCGCGTGTTTCGGACCCGCGGCAAGCGGATCCTCGTCCCCGGCTGGCGCGGCGTGTACGGCGAGACGGCCGACGTCGAGGAGCGTCCCGATGACGATGAGGGCCGCGAGCAGCGCCTGCCGAAGCTCGAGCAGGGTGAACGTTCCGCGGTCACCAAGATCAGCTCCGAGGACAAGGAGACCAAGCCGCCCCGGCGCTACACCGACGGCTCGCTCGTGACGGTGATGGAGACCGCCGGCAAGCTCGTCGACGACGAGGAGCTGCGCGAGGCGATGAAGGACTCCGGCATCGGCACCCCGGCGACCCGCGCGGCGATCATCGAGCGGCTCATCCAGGTCGGCTACGTCGAACGGGACGGCCGGGCGCTCGTCGTCACCGAGAAAGGCCTCAACGTCATCCGGTTGCTCGACGGACATCCGCTGACCTCGCCCGGGCTGACCGGCGATTGGGAGCACCGGCTCGCGAAGATCGAGACGAGCGAGGACTCGCGCGAGGCGTTCATGAAGGACATCGTCAAGTTCACCACGGACACCGTCGGCGAGCTCGACACCAAGCTCAAGGACATCCGGATCCCGCGGGCGAACCTCGGGCCGTGCCCGGTGTGCGGCCACGACATCGTCGAGAACCGCAAGGGCTACTCGTGCTGGTCACGTGAGGATCCGGGCTGCGGCTTCGTCATCTGGAAGTCGAAGGCCGGCAAGCAGCTCGCGGTCAGCGTCGCCAAGGAGCTGATCAAGACCGGGCGGACGGACAAGCCGGTGACCGGGTTCAAGGGCCGCTCGGGCAAGAGCTTCCGTGCCCGGCTCGCGCTGATGCAGACCGAGGACGGCAAGTGGCGCGTCGAGTTCGACGAGCCGTGGGCCAAGGAAGGCGCCAAGCCACCCGAGACCGACGAGCCGGCCGAGGGCGCCGAGACGCCCGCCGCCGGCAGCGAGCAGGCACCCGCCGCCGCATAACGGGTCGCGCGGGCCGCATGCGCGGACCCCTTCCCCGTCAGAAACGCATCAGGATGCGACCTCACTCCGGATCGTGATGCATTCCTTTCGCTGAGCGAAAGGAACGTGACCGGATCCAGCTCGGTCTCACGGTTTGTTGCGTTTCTGACGCTCCGACGATCACGTCGGGGGCGAGCGCCACCATAGGTCAATGCCCCTGACCCTCATCCTCGGGCCCGCGAACTCGGCGAAGGCCGGGGAGGTGCTCGGCGCCTTCTCCCGGGCTGCGCGGCGGGGGGCGATGCTCGTCGTGCCGACCGCCCAGGACGCCGAGCACTACGCCCGGGAGCTCGCCGGGGATGGCGCGATGCTCGGTTCGGTGGTGACGTTCTCCGGGCTCGCCGCGGAGATGGCACGGCGCACCGACTACGCCGGGCGACGGGTCTCGGCGCTCCAGCGCGAGCACATCCTGCGCCGCGTCATCGGCCGGCTCGAGCTCCGGGCCCTCGGCGAGTCGGCACCGGCACGCGGGTTCACGCGCGCCGCGGGGGAGCTGATCGCCGAGCTCCAGCGCTCGCTCATCACCCCCCAGCGGTTCGCCCAGGCGCTGTCCGCGTGGGCCGCCCAGGACGCCCGCCGCGCCGACTACGCCCACGACGTCGCGTCGCTGTATCTCGCGTTCGCGAACGAGCTCGAGCGGCGCGGGCGCCTCGATGCCGAGCTGTACGCGTGGCGAGCGATCGACGCGCTCCGCGCCGCGCCCGGCCGGTGGGGCGAAACGCCGGTGTTCGTGTACGGCTTCGATGACCTGACGGCGATCGAACGCGACGCGATCGAGACGCTCGCCCGGATCGTCGGGGCCGAGGTGACCGTGTCGCTCACCTACGAGCCGGAGCGGGCGGCGCTCAGCGCGCGGGCCGAGGTCGTCCAGGAGCTGCGCGCGTTCGCCGGTCGCGTCGAGCAGCTGCCGGCGCTTGAGGAGCACTACGCTCCCGACGCCCGGGACGCTCTGCACCACCTCGAGCGCGGCCTGTTCGAGCCCGCGGCCGCAGCGGATCGACCCGGGGGCGGCCGTCGGCCTGCTCGAGGCCGGAGGCGAGCGCGCCGAGGCCGAGCTCGTGGCCGGCGAGGTCGTGCGGCTGATCCGCGGGGGCGTCCCGGCCGAGGAGATCGTCGTCGTGGCCCGCTCGCTCGCCCGCGTCGAATCGCTGTTCGGGAGTGTGTTCGCTCGGTACGGGATCGCGCTCGCCGGCCACGGCCGCACACCGTTCACCCACACCCGCCTCGGCCGTTCGGTGCGGGCGCTCGCGCGGTGTGCGCTCCTCGGGGAGGAGGCGAGCGCCGGCGATCTGCTCGACGTCCTGCGCGCCCCCGGCCGGCTCGAGCGGCTCGAGCTCGCCGACGCACTCGAGGCCGAGGTCCGCCGGGAGGCGCTCTCCACCGCGGCACAGGCGCGGTCGCGGCTCGACTGGGAGCTCGGGGAGATCGACAGCGTCCACGACGCCGAGGATCCCGGCGCCGAGCTCGCGTGGCAGGCGCGACGGCTGTTCGCGTCGCCCTACCGGGGCCGTGCCGCCGAACTCGATGCGCCGGGACGGCGTGACGCGGCGGCGCTGGCCGCGCTCCTGGGGGCACTCGAGGAGCTCGCGGAGCTGGGCGAACGGCCCTCCGGCGCCGAGCTGCTGGCGCTGCTCGATGAGCTCGAGGTCCCGACCGGGGAGCCGCCGCGCGCCGGGGCGGTGCAGCTCGCCGATCCGCTCGCCGTGCGGGCGCGCCGGTTCCGGGTCGTGTTCGTCTGCGGGTGCAACGAGGGTGAGTTCCCGCTGCCGGGCGCGAGCGAGCCGTTCCTCTCCGACGAGCACCGCCACGAGATCGCGCTCGCGAGCGGCCTGCGGCTGCCGGCCGCCGAGGACGCGCTCGCCCGGGAGCGCTACCTGTTCTACGCCGCGGTCTCGCGGGCGACCGAGCGGGTCGCATTCAGCTACCGCAGCTCCGATGAGGACGGGAACCTCGCGTTGCCATCGCCGTTCATCGCCGACGTCGCCGATCTGTTCGTCGCGGACTGGACCGAGCGCCGCACGCAGCGCCTGCTCGCCGACGTGACGTGGTCGCCGGACAGCGCGCCGACGTCGCGGGAGCAGGCGCGGGCGGACGCCGCGGCCGGTCCCCCGACGGTCTCGCCCGAGGGCGTCGTGCAGCCACTCAGCGCTGCGGCGCTCGCGCATGTCCGCCATCGCGACGTCGTCTCCGGTGGCGCGCTTGAGAACTACGCGGACTGCCCGGTGAAGTGGCTCGTCGAGCGCCAGCTCTCGCCGGAGGCGTTCGAGCCGGACCCCGAGCCGATGGTCCGCGGCAGCTACATGCACGCCACGCTCGAGGAGCTCTTCGGCCGGCTCGGCGAGCCGCTGACGCCCGAGACGCTCCCCGACGCGCTCCGCATCCTCGGCGACATCGTCACCGAGGTGCCGCCGACGATCGCGCCCGGCCGGGGCGAGGCGGTGCGCACGGCGGTGCTCGAGACGATGGTCGCCGACCTGCGCCGCTACCTCAGCGGAGAGGCCCGCGACGGGTGCGACTGGGAACCATCGATGCTCGAGCTCCGCTTCGGGTTCGAGGGCGAGGAGGGCGTCCTGCCGGCGCTGATCCTCGGCGACGCGGACGAGCGGGTCGTGGTCCGCGGCGTGATCGACCGGGTCGACGTCGAGCCGGGCGGGACCGGGCGGGCGATCGTCCGCGACTACAAGAGCGGCGCGGCCCGGCCGGAGCAGGCGGGGGCGCGCTGGGCGATCGACCGCCGGCTCCAGGTCGCGCTCTACATGCTCGCCGTTCGCGAGTTGCTCGGGCGCGATCCGGTGGCCGGTCTCTACCAGCCGCTCAGCGGCCAGAATCTCCGCCCGCGCGGCATCTACCGGCGCGACGCCGAGGTCGGCTCACGCGTCACCGACCGCGATGCCCGGGACCCTGAGGAGCTCGACGAGGTACTCGCCGACGCCGCCCGCCGCGCGGTCGAGATCGCGGGGCGACTGCGCCGCGGCGAGCTGCGGCCGTGCCCGGAGACATGCGGGCGCGACGGCTGCCGCTACCCCGGGATCTGCCGGGTCACATGACCGAGTTCACCCCCCAGCAGCGCGCGGCGATCGAGCGGCGCCACGGTGACCTGCTGCTCGACGCGAGCGCCGGGAGCGGCAAGACCTCGGTGCTCGTCGAGCGGTTCGTGCGCGCCGTGCTCGAGGACGGCGTCGACCCCACCCAGATCCTCACGATCACGTTCACCGAGAAGGCCGCCGCCGAGCTCCGCGACCGGATCCGCCGGCGGCTCCGCGAACTCGGCGCCGACGAGGCGGCGCGCCGCACCGAGGGGGCCTACATCTCAACCATCCACGGCTTCTGCGCTCGGGTGCTGCGCACCCACGCCCTTGTGGCGGGGATCGATCCCGAGTTCGCGGTGCTCGACGAGACCGACACCGATGCGCTCGCGGAGGCGGCGTTCGAGTTCGCGCTCGAGGAGCTCGCGCAGAACGCGCCGGGCGGGGTCGAGCTGATCGCCGCGCACCGCACCGGGCTGCGCGAAGCGATCCTCGGGACCTACGGCGAGCTGCGGGCCCGCGGCGAGCTGCGGCCGGCGCTGCCGCCGATCCCGCCGCCGCCCGACCTCGAGTCGCTCCGTGACGAGCTCCTCGACGCCGCGTCGGCCGCCGCGCGGGAGCTCGGCGCGATCGCGTCGCCCGCCGCGCGTGTGCAGACCGCGCTCGAGCGGCTCGAGCGCTGCGACGCGGTGCTCGCGGACGCCGACCCGTGGCCTGGGGACCTCGATGCCCTGTTCCTCCCCGGCGGGAACGGGGCGGCGCTGTCGACCGAGACCTGCGAGGCGTACGCCGAGGCGCTCGGCCGCTACCGCGACGCGTGCCGCCACCGGCGGGCGATCGGAGCGCACGCGCTCCTCGACCGGTTGCTGCGGACGTTCGGCGAGGAGATGGAGCGGCGCAAGCGCGCCGTCTCAGGCGTCGATTTCGAGGATCTCGAGCTGCTGGCCCGGGAGCTCCTCGCCGGGGAGGCGGGGCTGCGGGAGCGCTACCGCGCCCGGTTTGCCCACGTGATGGTCGACGAGCTCCAGGACACGAACGTCGTCCAGCTCGAGCTGATCGAGTCGGTCGCGAGCGGGAACCTGTTCACGGTTGGCGACGCCCAGCAGTCGATCTACGGATTCCGGCATGCCGACGTCGAGCTGTTCGAGCGGCTCGGGGAGCGGTTGGCCGCCGAGGGCGCCAGGGCGACGCTCGACGTCAACTTCCGCTCGCGCCCCGAGCTCATCGACGCGCTCAACGCCGCGTTCACGACCGCGCTCGGGGACCGGTTCCGGCCGCTGCGCGCCGGGCGCAGCGATCCGCCGCTCGACGCGCCGGCCGTCGAGCTGCTGCTCGCCGACAAGGGCGCGGAGTACGCCTCGTCCGAGAGCCTCGCCGCCCCGTGGCGACTCGCCGAGGCGGCGGCGCTCGCCGCCCGGGTACGCGAGCTGATCGGCGGGGGCGCGGCGCCCCGCGAGATCGTCGTGCTCACCCGGGCGACGACCGATCTCCGCGTCTACGAGCGCGCACTGGAGTCGATCGGGATCCCGACGTACGTGATCGGGGGGCGGGGGTACTGGGCTCACCCGCAGGTGATCGATCTCGTCGCCTACCTGCGCGTGCTCGCAAACCCGCGCGACGAGGAGGCGCTGCTCACGGTGCTCGTCTCGCCGCTCGTGGGGCTCTCGCTCGACGGGCTCGTCGCGCTGATGGCGGCCGCGCACAGCGCGGGGCGGGACCCATGGTGGGTGATCCGCGAGCCCGACGGCCGGCTCGACGGGCTCGCCGCGGCGGACCGCGAGGCGCTTGAGCGGTTTGCCCGCTGGTTTGGCCCCGAGCGGGGGCTCGCGGCCGGCCTCGGCGTCCCGGAGCTGATCGAGCGCGCGCTGGAGCGGACCGACTATGACCTGGCGATGCTGGCGATGCCGGGCGGGGCCCGGCGGCTCGCCAACGTCCGCAAGCTGATGCGTCTCGGGCGTGAGCACGAGACCGCCGCCGGGCCGGACCTCCGCGGGTTCCTCGAGCTCGTCCACGCGCGCGGGGCGGGGCTCGGCGGGGTCGGCGAGAGCCGGGAGAGCGAGGCGCCGGTCGAGGGCGAGGCGCTTGACGCGGTGCGCCTGATGACGATCCACCGGGCCAAGGGGCTCGAGTTTCCGATCGTGTGCGTCGCCGACCTCGGTCGCGGGCCGATCTACCGGGGCGATCTCATCAGGGTGGGGCGCGACGGGCGGCTCGGGCTGCGACTCGCCGAGCCCGGGACGGCGCGCCGCGAGCCCGCCCTCGCCTATGACGCGCTCGGCGAGGAGGCCAAGGCGCGCGAGCGCGAGGAGGAGCGGCGGCTGTTCTACGTGGCGATGACGCGGGCCTGCGAGCGGCTCATCCTGAGCGGCGCGGTGAAGTTCGAGGCGTGGCCGAACAACGGTGCGGCGGGGCCGATCGGGTGGATCGGGCCGGCGTTCGTGCCCGACATCGCCGAGCGGGTGCAGCAGGGGGCCGGCGGCACCGACGGCGGCGTCATGCTGACGCTCGTCGATGCGGGGGAGGACCAGCGTGTGCCGACGGATGGCCTGGCGCTTGCGCCCGCGGGGCGCGCCGCCGCCCCGGGACCGGTGCTCTCGCCGCCGCCCGACGGGCGCGACGCGTCCGATGTCGTGGGATCCGCGATCTCACGGCTGTCGTATTCCGCGCTCGGTGAATACGCCCGCTGCGGCTACCGGTTCTATGCCGAGCGCGTGCTCGGGCTGCCGCCGGTGCCGGTTTCGGGCGCTCCGGAACGTGCTGGGCTTACTGGGACCGAGCGGGGGAACCTCGTCCACGCCGCGCTCGAGCGGCTTGACTTCCGCCGGCCGGTGGCGGCCCCGGTCCGATCGGTGCTCCTCGCGGCCGGGATGCGCGCCCCGAGCGACGAGGAGGCCGCGGAGCTCGACGGCTTGATTGCGGCGTTCGCCGAGAGCGAGCTGTGCGCCCGGCTCGGGCGAGCCGACGAGGTCCGGCGCGAGGAGCGATTCGCCTTCCTGCTCGGCGACGTGCTGATGACCGGGGCGTTCGACGTCCTTGCCCGCGAGCGTGGCGGCCGGATGCTGGTCGTCGACTACAAGACCGACCGCCTGCTCGGGGCGGCGCCGGCGACGCGCGTTGCTGAGGCGTACGCGACCCAGCAGCTCGTCTATGCGCTCGCCGCGCTCCGGGCGGGCGCGGTCGAGGTGGCGGTCGCCCACGTGTTCCTGGAGGCGGCCGGCGATCCGGTGATCGAGCCCTTCACCGCCGATGACCGGGCGACGCTTGAACGTCAGCTCGTGGCGTTGGCGGCGGGCGTGACGGCGGGGCGCTTCCCCGTGACCGAGGCGCCCGAGCGCTCGACGTGCGCCGGATGTCCGGCCGAGGGTGGTCTGTGCTCGTGGCCGCTTGAGATGACCCGGCGCGCCGCGGCGGACCGGCTGTTCTAGCGCTCCGGTTGGCGGGCGGCGGGCTCCGGGGTACGAACGGTCTCGGGCTCCGGGGCACGCATGGTCTCGGGCTCCGGATCGGTGAATGCGACGTCGACGGTCTCGGTGTGGTGACGCTCCTCGACCTTCGCGAGCGCGGTGAGCGTCCGCTCGTCGGCCTGGCTCGACGGCGGCCCCATCAGGCTCCGCGGCCACAGCCGGCGGGCGAGGACGACGTTGACCTCCGCGGCGTAGAGCGTGATCTGGGCGCCGAGATGCAGCCACACGAGTAGCGCGATCACGATCCCGAAGAACCCGTAGGTGCTCGTCGAGTGCTTGAACACGTGGCCGATGTAGATGCCGCCGATGACCTGGAGGATCGTCCACGCGATGGCGGCCACGAGGACGCCGACGCGGAGGTCGCGGGTCTTGACGGTCGGGACGGTCATGAACCGGAACGCGGCGAGGAACAGCCCGACGTTGAGGACGACCGAGAGCAGGATCCCGCCGACCTTGGCGAGCGGGCCGCCGAGGCCGCCGGTGACGAGCCCAGAGGCGAGCGTCGCGAGCAGGAACATGACCCCGAGCGACATCAGCAGCGCAAGACCGCGCAGCCGGGAGTGCAGGAAGTTCGGCCGGTCCTTGAACGGGACGGCCCAGATCCGGTCCATCGCGTTCTGGGCGGCGCTCGTGACGCCGAGACCGGCGAGCAGCGAGGTCACGATCCCGATCACCAGGGCGATGACGTGACCGTGGATCTGGTGGATGTTCTTGCTGATGTCCGATCCGATGATCGGGAACTGGGCGAGCACCGAGTTGCGGATCGACTCCTGAGTGCTCGGGTCGCCCTGCAAGACGTAGCCGAGGATCGTGACGAGCACGAGCAGCAGCGGGAACAGGGAGAAGAACGCGTAGTAGGCGACGAGTGCCGCGAGGTTGCCGCCCTGGTCGTCGCCGAACTTCTTGACCACCGCCATCGGGATCGCCAGCCACCGGTGGCGCTGCTGGGCGGCGTCGAAGGCACGGACGGGGCGCAGGAAATCCACGGGCAAGGACTACCCGACTCTGCCGCAGCGGAAGCGCGGAGCCGATTTACGCGGCGGCGGACAGCGCGGCGGCTGGGTCCGGGCGGCGCTCGCGGCGAGCGCGCGGGTGCAGCACGACGGTCGCGCCACCCGTTGGGCTGAAGGTGATGCCGCGACGCCCCGTCTGCTCGCGGCGCTCCGCGCCCGGCGTGAGTTCGAACCGGCCGACGACCTCCCGGAGGACGATCTTCATCTCCTGCAGCGCGAAGCTCGCGCCGAGGCAGCGGCGCCGCCCTCCGCCGAACGGGATCCACGTGTAGGTGCCCGGCGAGGTGCCGAGGAAGCGCTCGGGCCGGAACGCGTATGGCTCGGGGTAAATGCTCGGGTCGTGGTGCACGAGGTAGGCGCTGGCGAGCAGGGCGACGCCCGCCGGGTAGGTGAAGTCCCCGATCGTGATCTCACGTTTCGTCAGCCGCGGCTCGGCGTTCGGCAGGACCGGCTTGCGCCGCAGGATCTCGTTGACGGTGGCCGTCAGGTACTCATCGCTCTCGCCGGCGTCGGCCTCGGCCGCGAGCCGGGCAACGACCGCCGGCTCCCGAGCAAGCTGCTCAAACGCCCACGCGAGCTGCGAGGCGGTCGTCTCGTGGCCGGCGACGAGCGCCGTGAGCAACTCGTCCCGGAGCTCCTCCTCAGACATCGGCGAACCGTCCTCGTGGCGCGCCGTGAGCAGCATCGCGAGGATGTCGTCGCGGTCGGACTCGCCCTCGGCGCGCCGCTCCTCGATCAGCTCGCGGAGCATCCGGTCGGTCGCCGCGCTGACCTTTTCGAACCGGCGCATCGCCGGGACCCAGCGCGCCCACTTGCGGACGGCGGGCAGCACGGACAGCGGGCTTTCACTGAAGCGCAGCACGTCGGTGAGGAGGTCGCGGAGCTGGTTGAGACGTGGGCCCTGATCGAGGCCGAAGACGGCGCGCAGGATGATCTCGAGCGTCACCCGCTGCAGCGGGGTGTGGAGGGCCACCGGCTGATCGACCGGCCAGGTGTCGATCTCGCGGGTCGCGAGCTCGCTCATCAGTCCCGTGAGCCGCTGCATCTTCGCGCCGTGAAAGGCGGGGAGCAGCAGCTTGCGCTGTTCGAGGTGCGGGGCCTCGTCGAGCAGGATCACCGAGTTTCGCCCAACGAGCGGCTCGAGCACCCGCGCGCCCTCACCCGGGTGCAGCGCGTCGGGCGCCGCCATGAACAGCTCTTTGATCTCGTCCGGGTCCGACAGGATCACGAACGGCGGCTGGAACGGGAGCTGGACGGTGACCCGCGAGCCGTAGCGCTGCCGCAGCCGCTCGAGCGAGGCGGCGGGACGCTTCCACGTCGCCAGCAGCTGAACTGGACCGGGGACCGTTGGCCCGGGCGGCAATGCGTTCCTGAACTCCTGCCTGTTCACGTCGCTCCCTTGCACCGTTTTATATGCCTTTGCTGCGGCGGCTGTGTGAGATTACTCACGCAGCCATGCGATGCCTGTGCTGATGCCCGGCGAGAAGTTGCATCAGGCGGATCCGCTGTGCGGCGTCGATGTCCTCGAAGTGGACTGCCAGCAGGTCGTCCGTGGTGCGCACGATCTGCCCGCGCGCCGGCACCGGCGATGGATCGGCGCCAAAGAACAGCTCGAGCGCGACGCCACCGGACTGGAGTGCCCCCGGCGGGCGCTTCAGAAGCACGCCGGTGGAGCTGATGTTGACCGTGAAGGTGGATTGCGGCTCGCCGGCTGCCCCGGAGCCGAGCGACGCAATCGTCACCCGGGTCCCCACCGCGACACGGTCTGCGGCGCGTCGCTCCGGCCGCTCGACGCCGTCGACGACGACGAACTCCATCAGCGGCCGCGTCGCCGCGTTGATCCGAGCGATGCCGCGAAGTCCGATCAGCGCCCCTTTGTAGGAGAACAGCAGGTACCCCAGCGACCCCGCGACCAGGCACGCGACTGTACGAGGCGAGGCGTGCCGAACCTGCGCGAGCATCCGCGCCTCGCCGCCCGAAGCGGTCACCGCGTCCACGACCTCGTCCTCGCCGTCGAGATCGATCGTGACACGCTGCCCGGCGACCAGCCGTCCCGCCATGCTCGGGTGATCGGAGTCAGCGAGCCGTTTTGTAGCCCTCCACCTGGAGGAGTGTCCGTTTACGGACAAGGCCTCCCGTGTAGCCGCCGAGGCCTCCGTCGGAATGCAGGACCCGGTGACACGGCACGACGATCGGCAGCGGGTTGGTCCCGAGCGCGTTGCCGGCGGCGCGGAACGCGCGCGGGCTGCCGGCCTCCGTCGCGACCTGCTTGTAGGTCGAGACCGCCCCGAACGGGATCCGCGCGGTCGCCTGCAGGATGCGCTGCGCGAAGCCGCTCGTCAGCTGCCAGTCGATCGGGAGCTCAAAGTGGTCGCGGTGTCCGGCGAAGTACTCCTCGAGTTCGCGGCGCGGCTCCTCGATTCGGCGCGGGGCCTCGAGCAGCCGCGGGGAGACGTCGGCGGCGAGGCGCTCGAGGACCGCGTCTTCGGTGCGGTCATCGTCGAGGTAGGCGATGCTCAGCAGGCCACGATCGCTGGTGGCGATGAGCAGCCGCCCGACGGGGGAGTCGAGCGTCGCGTAGGCGACGTCGAGCAGACCGGCCGCAGCTGCAACAGCGGTCAGGTCGGGGAGCGGTTCGTCGTCGAGTTGCTCGGCGCGCAGCGCCCGTTCGAGCGCATCGAAATCATTCATGGCTGGTACTCCGTTCGCAATCTCTTGAGCCCCTCGTGGACGTTGCGCCGCGCGGCCTCTTCGCTTGTCCCCATCACCGCCGAGATCTCCGCATACGGTGCGTCGGCGACGTAGCGCAAGGCGACGGCAGTTCGCTGTTTGTCAGGCAAATCCCGGACGAGCTGCCACAGCTCCGGCTCGGCGTCGAGACCCGTCGGGAGGCCGGGCGGTGCCGCGGCCGCCCCGCCTGACGCGGCGGCCGCGGCCGCGGCGGCTGGCTCGGGAACGTCGGGGACCGGGACCGCGCGTCGCCCCCGGGCGCGAATGTGGTCGATCGCCTTGCGGTGAGCGACGGTGAAGATCCAGCTACGGAGGTTTGAGGCATCACGCAGCCGCGGGTAGGCGCGGAGTGCCGCGAGCCACGTCTCCTGGTAGCAGTCGTCCGCATCGATGCGTCCGACGGTGGCGACGAGGAAGCGGTGGACGTCACGGGCATGGGCATCGAGCAGCTGCTGGAACGGCGGCATGGTCACTGACGATGAAACGCGGCGGCGGGGCATGGCGTGAGATCGTCTCGATTGTGACCGCGCGCAGGTGGGGCGCATGGGGGCGCGCACGTGGCTAAGCTTCCCGGCGGCATGCAGCAGCGCTCACTCGGCTCCCAGGGTCTCGTTTCCTCCGCGGAGGGCCTCGGCTGCATGGGCATGTCGGAGTTCTACGGTGCCACCGACGACGCCGAAGCGCTCGCGACCATTCACCACGCGCTCGACCTTGGCGTGACGATGCTGGACACCGCAGACGTCTATGGCCCGCAGACGAACGAGGTGCTCGTCGGCCGGGCGATCGCCGAGCGCCGTGACGAGGTGCTGCTGGCGACGAAGTTCGGGATCGTCCGCGACCCCAACGATCCGACGCGGCGCGGATTCAACGGGCGCCCGGACTACGTGATCTCCGCCTGCGACGCGTCGTTGCGCCGTCTCGCGGTCGATCACATCGATCTCTACTACCAGCACCGGGTCGATACCGATGTCCCGATCGAGGAGACGGTCGGCGCGATGGCGTCGCTCGTCGACGCCGGCAAGGTCCGCTACCTCGGGCTCTCGGAGGCCTCGGCGGAGACGATCCGTCGCGCCCACGCCGTCCACCCGATCACCGCGCTGCAGAGCGAGTACTCGATCTGGAGCCGCGACATCGAGGACGAGGTGCTGCCGGCGATCCGCGAGCTCGGGATCGGTCTCGTCGCCTACAGCCCGCTCGGCCGTGGCTTCCTCACCGGGCGGTTCTCGAGTCCGGACGACTTCGACGAGGGCGACTTCCGCCGCTACAGCCCGCGGTTCCAGGGCGAGAACTTCACGCGCAACCTCGCGCTCGTCGACCGTGTGAACGAGATGGCGCGTGAGCAGGACTGCACGCCGGGCCAGCTTGCCCTCGCCTGGGTGCTCGCGCAGGGCGAGGACATCGTCCCGATCCCGGGGACCAAGCGTCGCTCCTATCTGGAGGAGAACCTCGCCGCGCTCGAGGTCTCACTCTCTCCGGAGGACCTCCGGCGGATCGACGAGCTGGCGCCGGTCGGGGTCGCCGCGGGGACGCGGTATCCCGACATGTCGTTCGTCAACCGGTAGCGCGTCGGGGCGGCTGACCGCCGCTCGGGCAGACCGCCTCCTCGATGCGCTTTTTGTCGCACAGCGACGCGCGTGAGCCGCGTGAGGCGGGTGAGCCGCGTGACCCGCGGGACGTGCCATGTGGCGCGACGCGCGGCGGGGGACAGGCCGTCCGGGCTCGCCTCCCGCCGCGCGCATGACCGGCTCACGGTCCCGATAACTGGTCCGGCGAAGGAACAACGGGGCGGTGGTCGTTTCCGTCGGCCGAGGCACGACGGGATGTGTCGCCGAGCACGGGGCCTGGATTTCCCTGACGCTCGGACCGGCGAAAGACGCCGTCCCAAGGTTGTAGCTCCGCGGCGGCGTGCGCGGGTGTGATGAACGTCACGAGATCGCCTGGAATCGGGTGTTAAGTGCGCCAGCGGCGATGAGTTTCCGGCAAGACGACGGTCATAGCTTGCCGAGACCCCGTGTTCGCTATACAAAACTGATATGGCCCGTGCAATTTGGTCAGGCGCGATCAGCTTCGGGCTGGTCAATGTGCCGGTGAAGCTCTACAGCGCGACGTCGCCGAAGACGGTGCGCTTTCACCAGCTGTCGTCGAAGACGGGCGCTCGCGTTCGCCAGAAGCGGGTCGACTCCTCGACCGGCGATGAGGTGGCCTTCGAGGACATCGTCAAGGGCTACGAGATCACGCCCGATCGCTATGTGATGATCGCGCCGGAGGAGCTTGAGGCGTTCGACCCGAAGACGACGCGGACGATCGACATCGAGGAGTTCGTCGAGATCTCCGACATCGACCCGATCTATTACGACCACAACTACTACCTCGCGCCGACCGCCGGCGGAGCCAAGGCCTACCGGCTGCTGCTCGACGCGATGCGGGAGGCCGGGAAGGTCGGGATCGGCCGGGTCGTACTGCGCTCCAAGCAGCAGCTATGTGCGCTGCGGCCGACCGACGACGTGCTCACCCTGACGACGATGCTGTTCGGCGACGAGGTGCTCACGCCGGACCGGATCGACGAGCTTGACGCGGTCGCCGACGCCGAGGCGAGCGACCGCGAGCTCGCGATGGCCCAGCAGCTGATCAGTTCCCTGTCGGCCGACTTCGACCCGGCCCGGTTCCATGACGAGTACCGCGAGCGGGTGCTCGAGCTGATCGAGAAGAAGGCGGCCGGCGAGGAGATCGCCGCCCAGCCCGAGGCCGAGGAGCCCGCCGCCGCCCCCGACCTGATGGCCGCCCTCGAGGCGAGCCTCGCCGCCGTCAGCTCCGGCGACTCCGACGAGACTCCCGCCGCCGCCCCGAAAGCAAAGCCCGCGGCCAAGAAGCGCGCCTCGTCCGCCGCCAACGGCGACGCGGCCCCCAAGCCGCAAAGCGAAGCGGACGGCGAAAGCCAAATCCTGAGCGGGACGCTGAGGCTCCTGCCCTCGCCCCTGATTCGGCGTGCCGGGCTGGCGGGCCAGGCCGCGGCTCGTCGCCACTCGCGGAACAACCGCACGATTCCGGCCTGCAGCCCCACGTATCAATCCGCACGTGGCGACGAGTCGCTGCCTGGTCCCGTCGCTAACACATTGGTAATCTTTGGACCCTCGCTGCGCCGCCGCCGCCGCCCAGGGCTCTCCCCGTCCAGTGGAGCGCCCCGCTTCCAACCCCTTATGAACACGGATCGAACTGCCCCAGGGGCCACTGGCCTCTACGACCCCGCCAACGAGCACGACGCGTGCGGCATCGCGCTCGTCGCGAAGCTCTGGGGCGAGGCGACCCACGCCGTCGTCGAGAAGGCGCTCGACGCGCTTGAGAACCTCGAGCACCGGGGTGCCGAGGGTGCGGATCCGAACACCGGTGACGGCGCCGGCATCCTGATCCAGATTCCCGACGCCTTCATCCGCGCCACCGTCGGGGTCGAACTGCCGGCGCCCGGCCGCTACGGAGTCGGGGTCCTCTACCTGCCGACGGATCCCGAGCGCCGCGCCGTCCTCGAGCAGATGATCGAGCAGACGATCGAGGCTGAGGGCCAGCGGGCGATCTGGTGGCGCGACGTCCCGGTCGATGAGCGTCACGTGGGCGACACCGCCCGGCTGTCGGCTCCGCGGATCCGGCAGGTCGTGATCGAGGCCGCGAAGGATCTCAAGGACCCGGATGCGTTTGAGCGCAAGCTGTACGTCATCCGGCGCGTGATCGAGCGCGAGGCCGGCGCCGAGCTGGCGGTCCCGAGCTTCTCGAGCCGGACGATGGTCTACAAGGGGATGCTGACCGCGCCGCAGCTCCCGCGGTACTTCACCGACCTGCGCGATCCGCGCGTCGCCTCGCGCCTGGCGCTCGTCCATTCCCGCTTCTCGACGAACACGTTCCCGAGCTGGGAGCTCGCCCACCCGTACCGGATGATCGCCCACAACGGCGAGGTCAACACGCTGCGGGGCAACATCAACTGGATGCGAGCGCGCGAATCGCAGCTCGCCTCCGAGCTGTTCGGTGATGACCTGCAGAAGGTCATTCCGGTCGTGCGCGGCGGTGGGTCGGACTCGGCGACGTTCGACAACGTGCTCGAGCTGCTCGTGCTCGCCGGCCGCTCGATCCCGCACGCCGTGATGATGATGATCCCGGAGGCCTATAAGACCCGGAAGAACCTCGATCCGGACGTCAAGGGCTTCTACGACTTCCATTCCTGCCTGATGGAGCCGTGGGATGGACCGGCGGCGGTCGTGTTCACCGACGGCCGGCTCGCCGGCGCGGTGCTCGACCGCAACGGCCTGCGCCCGGGCCGCTGGATCCAGGACACCGAGGGGTACGTCGTGCTCGCCTCGGAGACCGGCGTGATGACCGTCGCGCCCGAGCACATTCAGCGCAAGGGTCGGCTCGCGCCCGGCAAGCTGTTCCTGCTCGACCTCGAGGAGGGACGGATCGTCGAGGACGAGGAGGTCAAGCGCCGAGTCGCCCGCCGCAAGCCGTACGCCGAGTGGTACGAGCGCTCGGTCGTCCATATCGCGGACCTGCCCGATCGCGAGCCGCGCGCGCCGCGGATCGAACCGCTCCGCTCCAAGCAGCTCGCGTTCGGCTATTCGCAGGAGGACCTCAAGCTCGTGATCGCGCCGATGGCCGCGAACGGCGAGGAGCCGGTCGCGAGCATGGGCAACGACGCCGCGCTCGCGGTCCTCTCCGACCGCCAGCCGCCGCTGTTCTCGTACTTCAAGCAATTGTTCGCGCAGGTCACGAACCCGCCGATCGATCCGATCCGCGAAGCGGTCGTGATGAGCCTCCAGGCCGGCGTCGGCGCCGAGGTCAACCTGCTCGCCGAGGTCCCCGAGCAGGCCCACCAGCTCGTCATGCAGCAGCCGATCTTGCGCAACCACGAGCTCGAGAAGCTGCGCCAGGTCTCCCATGACGTGTTCGACGCCGCGACGCTCGACATCACGTGGCCGATCGAGCAGGGGCCGGACGGGATGGAGGCCCGCCTCGAGGCGCTGTGCGAGGAGTCCGCCCGGTACGTCGACAACGGCGCCAACATCCTCATCCTCTCGGATCGCAACCTCGGGCCCGAGCGCGTGGCGATGCCGTCGCTGCTCGCCGTCGCTGCCGTCCACCATCACCTCGTGCGCCGGGGGACCCGGCTGCGCACCGGACTCGTGATCGAGTCCGGGGAGCCGCGCTCGATCCATGACATGGCGACGCTGATCGGCTACGGCTCGGCCGCGATCAACCCGTACCTGATGTTCGAGTCGCTCGACGAGCTCGCCGATCGCTCGCTGCTCCCCGTCGACCTCGACCGGGAGGAGGCCGAAAAGCAGATCGTCAAGGCGATCGGCAAGGGCCTGCTCAAGACGATCTCGAAGATGGGGATCTCGACGATCCAGTCCTACGGCGGCGCGCAGGTGTTCGAGGCGGTCGGGCTCGAGCCCGAGCTGATCGACAAGTACTTCACCGGCACCGCGTCCCGGATCGGCGGCGTCGGACTCGACCAGCTCTCAACCGAGGCGATGGAGCGCCATTTCCGCGCCTATCCGCGCACCGAGCGCGACCTGCTCCCGGTCGGCGGCGTCCTGCAGTGGCGCCGAGACGGCGAGGTCCACATCTGGAACCCGGACACGGTCGCCAAGCTCCAGCACGCTGTCCGCGGCCAGAACGGCGACCGTCGCCTCACCTACAAGGAGTTCGCCCGGATGGCGAACGAGGACGCGACCCGCAAGGCCGCGCTCCGCGGCCTGATGAAGCTGCGGACGTCGCCCGAGCCGATCCCGCTCGAGCAGGTCGAGTCCGCCACCGACATCGTCAAGCGGTTCACGACCGGCGCGATGAGCCTCGGTGCCCTGTCCCGGGAGGCGCACGAGACCCTCGCGATCGCGATGAACCGGATGGGCGCCCGGTCGAACACCGGAGAGGGCGGGGAGGACCCGTCGCGCTACTCGCCGGACGACAACGGCGATCTGCGTCGTTCAGCGATCAAGCAGGTCGCCTCGGGTCGCTTCGGGGTCCATATTCACTACCTCGTCAACGCCGACCAGCTGCAGATCAAGATGGCCCAGGGCGCGAAGCCCGGCGAGGGCGGGCAGCTCCCCGGCCACAAGGTCGACGACTACATCGCCACGATCCGGAACTCGACGCCCGGCGTGGGACTCATCTCGCCGCCGCCGCACCACGACATCTACTCGATCGAGGATCTCAAGCAGCTGATTTACGACCTCCGCTGCGCGAACCCGACGGCATCGGTGTCGGTGAAGCTGGTGAGCGAGGTCGGCGTCGGCACGGTCGCCGCCGGCGTCGCCAAAGCGAACGCCGACCACGTCACGATCTCCGGTCACGACGGCGGCACGGGCGCCTCGCCGCAGTCCTCCGTCCAGGGGGCCGGCGTGCCGTGGGAGATCGGTCTCTCGGAGACCCAGCAGACGTTGCTCCTCAACGACCTGCGGTCCCGGATCACCGTCGAGGTCGACGGCCAGATGAAGACCGGTCGCGACGTCGTCATCGGCGCGCTGCTCGGCGCCGACGAGTTCGGCTTCTCGACCGCGCCCCTGATCGCGATGGGCTGCATCATGATGCGGGTCTGCCACCTCAACACGTGTCCGGTCGGGGTCGCCACCCAGGATCCCGAACTCCGCCGCCGCTTCGAGGGCACACCGGACCACGTCGTCAACTACCTGATGCTCGTCGCCGAGGAGGTCCGCGAGATCATGGCGACGCTCGGCATGCGCCGGATCGAGGACATGATCGGTCGCACCGACCTGATCAACATGGACGAGGCGATCGATCACTGGAAGGCGCGCCACGTCGACCTGTCGATGGTCCTGAGCCAGCCGGACCTGCCGCCGGGAACGCCGCGCCACCGGACGCGTCCGCAGGTGCCGGTGCTCGACGACGCGCTCGACTGGGAGCTCGTCCGTCGCTGCGCCCCCGCGATCGAGCGGGGCGAGTCGGTCAAGCTCGGCCCGATCCCGGTCCGCAACGTCAACCGGACCGTCGGCGGCATCCTGTCCGGCGAGATTGCACGCACGCAGGGCCTCAAGGGGCTGTCGGAGGGGACGATCGAGATCTCGTTCTCCGGTTCCGCCGGCCAGAGCTTCGCCGCGTGGCTCGCTCCCGGCGTGACCTTCTCGCTGCGTGGCGAGACGAACGACTACACCGGCAAGGGCCTGTCGGGCGGTGTCGTCGCCGTCCGCCCGCCGGAGGCGGCCCTGTTCCGCGCCGAGGAGAACATGATCGTCGGCAACACGGTCCTGTACGGCGCGACGGCCGGCCGCGCGTTCTTCCGCGGTCTCGCGGGGGAGCGGTTCGCGGTACGGAACTCCGGAGCGCACGCCGTCGTGGAGGGGGTCGGCGATCACGGCTGTGAGTACATGACCGGTGGCCGGGTGGTCGTCCTCGGGCCGACCGGGCGCAACTTCGCCGCCGGGATGAGCGGCGGGATCGCCTACGTCTACGACGTCGACCGCCGCTTCGCCGAGCGCTGCAACCAGGAACTCGTCGACCTCGACCCGCTCGACGATTCCGACGTCGAGACGGTCAAGGCCCTCATCTCCGAGCACGCCGCTCGCACCGGGTCGCTCGTCGGCCCGCAACGTGCTCGCCTCGTGGGATCGCGTCGCCGCCGAGCGGTTCGTCAAGGTGATGCCGCGCGACTACAAGCGCGCGCTCGCCGAGCAGGCCGCGCGCGAGACCGCCGCGGCGTAGCCGTCGGCCTTCATCTGGCCCGCCCAGGGACTCGTCTCACGCGCGTCCGATCCGGTCGATGCCCGGGCGATGATCGTCACCCTCACCGGTGAGGGGCGCGCGCGGTTGACCGCGGCGCTGCCGGACGTTGAGGCCGCCGATGAGGCGTTCTTCAGCGCGCTCGGCGAGGACCGCAGCAGCTTCATCGCCGTCTCGCACAGCTCAGCCGGACGGTGGACCGGTGACGCCGTTGAGCTGGTCGACCGCCCCGATCACATCGCCGCGGTTGTAGTAGTCGGTCAGGATCAGGTTCGGGATGCGGCCGCGCTCGGCGACGCACTGGCGGGCTCGGTGGAGGATGAACGCCCGCTGCTGGAGCGGAATGTTCGGCTTCGGGCGCGGCGGGAAGATGTCGGCCCAGTTGTTCATCATCAGGAGCGGGCTGGCCGCCGCACCGCGAGCCTCGAGAGGCTTTCCGCCCGGCTTGTCCTTGACGTACGCGCAGCTGAACTGGGCCGGCTTCGTAGCCCCGAGCGACGTGTCCTGAATCCACCCCTGTGAACGCGTCATGGTTCCACGGGTAGTGGCCGCTCGTTTCCTTCTGAGCGAACACGATGACGTTGTGGCGCGAGCGGATCAGATCGCCGAGCGTCGGCAGCGGCTGCGTTGCGGTTGAGCACCGCGAGTCGGCGGAAGAGCTCGGCGCGCACGAACGCGTCTCGGAGATCGCGTTCGCTGACGTAGTCCTCGTCGAACAGGATCAGGACGTTGTCTCGGCTTGCTACGAGGAACGTCCGGATCGTGCCGAGGAAGTCGACCATCCGTGTTCGCCCGAGCTCGCACAGCGTGTGGCACAGCCAGATGTCACGCTGACGCCCGGCGAGTGACCCAGTGCCGAGTCCCACGCTCAGGCGCTGCAGTGCGAGCCGTCGCGGTGGGGTCGAGCTTCGTGGCGACGCGATTGAGGTTGGTCGCCCTCGGCGGCAATGTCCGTGTGGACTGCGCCGCCGGCGTCCTGCGTCGCGTAATGGGTCGAGATCTTGAACAGCCGGATTCCGTCATTCAGTTGCTCGGCGACGTCGCGATCCTGGTTGGCGATCAGCCACCCGTGCGAGTCGGCGGCCGACATCGAGTTGTGGGTCCCGGCGAACACGACCTCGTCGAGCCGTCGGTCGCAGAGCTGCGGGTAGCCGTTGCAGGCCAGGGTCGTGTCGGCGCGTGCCCGCTTGGCGCCGCCGGTGACGCACGAACGCGAGGACGAAGCCGACGACCACCGCGTCGGCGCCCGTCGCAACGACTGTCGTCGCCGTCGCACGGTCGCCCGGGAGGGGCGGAGCCACGGGACGGGCGGGCGCAGTGACGGACAGCAGCTCGCCTGTCGCGGCGTACACGAGCAGAGCCCCGGCGATCACGACCACGGCACTGAGGATCGTCCGCGGGGCCAGGACCGCGAACAGGCCGACCGCGAGGACGAGAACGGCGCGTGCGCCTCCGCTCGCGCGGCGATAGTGGCCGCACGGCGAAGCGGCGGAACCGCTGCCACCGAGTCTCGGGCCGAGTACGGAGCGAGTAGTGACGCCGACGCCGCCGCGATCAGCCACGCGAGGCCACCGACCCACAGCGCCCACGTCATCAGGTCGCCGAACAGTCCGTTCCACAGTTCCGCCCGACCGCCGCGCGGACATCGGCGTTCGTCAGCTCCTGAGTGCCGTACACGTGCGTCACGACGTAGTGGCGGACGACGAGGAGCGCGAGCGCGAGCGCGGCCGCGCCGATCCCTACGGCGATGGCTGCACGGGTGATCGCTCGGCGCCGATCCGGTGCGACAGCGATCGCGGCCGCGAGTAACGCGATCGCGACCACCGGCAACACGAGACCGAGGACGCGGACGGTGTCCGCGAAGCGCAACGTCCCACCGGCGAAGCTCCGACGGCGGATCGTGAGCAGCACTGCCTCCGCGTGCTTCGGCACCTGCTTGGCGAGATCCGGCGCGAGCGTCTGTAGGGCCGAGGTGACCACCGCGCCGGCGTCTGCGATGTCGAACACGGCGTTGCTGCCGCGCTCGAACAGCAGGCGGTGACCGTGCTCGGCCGCGAGCCGGACGATCGGTCGGAACGTGTCGGAGCGGATCAGCTGGTCGATCCCGTCCGCGATCAATGGCCGCCCAGCGATCAGGTCAGGCAGGGCCGGCTCGATGACCTGGACGGTGAGTTCCCGCGCGACGACATGGCTGACGGCCGGCGTCTGGACGATGTCGACCGCACGGGCGGCGAACGCCTGGCTGTCGACGACCTCCTCGCGGACGTAGAGCACCACGCCCCCGGCGACCGCCACCACGGCGGCGAGCGCCACGAGAACGACGCTGACCAGTCCGCGGATCCGATCAGCGCGCAGCACGATCTCCACCCAACCGGATCAGCACCGTCGCCCAGGTGCGGAACGGCCGCCACCGTTCAGCCATGAGCTGAAACTGCTCACGTGTCGGCGGCTCGGAGAGCTCATAGAGCTCCGCCGTGCGCTGCAGCACCCGCGGCTCGGTCATCGGCAGCATCGCATCGACGAACCCGGTAGCGCGGAGAACCACAAGGCCGGCGTAGAACGGGCCCACGCCCTTCAGCGTCTGGACCTGCTCAAAGGCGCGCTCCGGACCGATCGCGTGGAGATGCCGGACGTCCAGATCGCCGTCGAGCGCCGCCCGGGCGACGCCGCGCAGTCGCTCAATCTTCTCGGCGTTCAGTCCCGGCGTGTCGTCCGGCAGCTCAAGAAGCCGATCGGGCTGTGGGAACGCGTGCAACGTCCGGCCGGCGAGCTCGAACGTATGACCGTGGCGTTCGGCGATCGCGTCCCGCGTCCGCGCGGCCTGCGCCGACGGACGGCGTGCCGAGATGATCGCCCACGCCGCGCCCTCGTACGGGGAATGGAACAGCACCGGCCGCTGCCCCGGATGGGCGCGTTGGAGCGCGCCGATCACCGCGTCACGCTCGCCGACGCGCAGGAACTCCTCGCCGTCGTCGTCGAGCGAGACGATCCGCGCCACCTGCGCGAGCGCAGTGCGTTCGTCCGCGCCGCCGGCAGTTTCTAGCTCCACGAGTACTGGACCGTCTAGTTCCGGCTGGCGGAGGGCGCCGTCGGCATAGCCGGTCCCGCCGTCGACGGCGAACGCCAGGCGCATCGCGCCGTCAAACGCGCGTACGCGACCCTCGGTCGGGCCGAAGCCGAATGTGGCTGCTGCTGTGAGGCTGAACGGCCCCCGGGGGATGAGACTCAGCATCGTGCCGGTCAAAAGCTACCGCCCACGAGGCGCGCGAACCACTCAGGGGGACATGATCGCCGCAGGGCAGTGTTGCGGCAGGGCTACCGGTGTGAGCGACGCCCGTGAGCGTGCGGGCCGAGCGATCAGATCCGTTCACACTGGCGGCCAGCCCTCCCAACGCATGAGATTGCGGCGCCATCTCATGCCAAGGCGGTGCCAGTCGTCGGCCGGGAACGCGCCTCCTGCGGGCGGCGATCGTCGTTGACCGACCGAAAGAGGCTGTGACGGACAGGATTCGTTGAGCGCCCGGGCGCGCTTGATGTGCACAAGGCGACCGTGATGGCGTGCGTCCGCGTCTGGGAGGCCGCGAGGTCGAGGAGCATGTCGGCGAGTTCCAGACCACGGTCCACGGCCTGCTCGCGCTGCGCGACTGGCTCGAAGCGCTCGGCGTCAAGCAGGTCGCGATGGAAGCCACCGGCGTGTACTGGAAGCCGTGATGGGCGATCCTCGAGGACCGCTCCGAGCTGATGCTCGTCAGCGCCCGACACGTGAAGCAGTGCCGTGGTCGCAAGACCGATGTGAAGGACGCGCAATGGCTTCGCCAGTTGTCACCCCTTTGGTCGTTCGGTCGTTCGCCTCCCCGATCACCACCTTCGATGGCGCCGTCATCACCACCAAGCGTGTCCGTCAATAGGGATGGCACTATCGAACACGTCAGCGAAGTGTCAGCGAGTTCCCGCCTCGAGCAGGGCTGTACAGGTGGGGATGTCCGGCTCGCGTGCGATCAGTGAGGGGTTCTCGAGGCTGAGCATGCGGCCGAGCGGCACATAGCCACGCTCGAACGTCCACGGTCCGAGCAGTGAGTGCGCCCGGTAGAGCACCGTCCATTCGCGGCCGAGGAGCTGGCCGGTGCCTCCATACGTCGTGAACAACCCGGCATAGGAGTGCCCATCACGACAGAAGAACGATGGATCGAGTTTTGGTGCCTCACGCTTCTCCGCTACCAGGCGGCGGAGTCCCGGATACTCGGACTGCGTCGGGGAGCGAAGCACGTATATGCCCGGGCTGTCGCTTCGGAGGCCCGCGGCATAGCCATTCGCAAAGACGTACCAGCGTCCGTGCTCACGCAGTGCGACGTCTGGATTGAAGCCCGCGGCATACCAAGAACGCGCGCGGTCCTTGCTCTGCGGTGCTCCGAACCGAACACCGTCGCGAGACTCACGCAGGACCAGCTCATTCGCCGAGCCACCGGAGTCGCGGGTGTACCAGAGCAGGAACCGGCTTCCGTCGAACGCGATAGTGGGCCTGTACAGGGCTCGCTCGCCGGCCACGGTCGCCACGCGGCTGAGATGAAGAGCGTCCGGTCCGCGGTAGAGGACGACGCGGTTCCACCGCCCCGGGCAATCGCGTTCGGCGACGTACAGCCACAGCGAGCGCCGCACGTACAAGGCCGTAGGCCAGACCTGCTCGCAGCTACCGCGGGCAGGAAGGTGGAACCGCTGGTCCATCGTGCCGCCCAGGTACAGACCAACCCGATACCAGGGGTCGCTGGCGAGCCGCTGATCGAAAAACATGGGCGTCCCAGTCGGTTGCAGCTTCGACTGACGTACTACTGTTCGGCTTCCCGCACCCCCACCACAGCTCCCGAAACCCAGCGCGGCGGCTGAAACGGCGACAAGCAAGCCGAATCGATGTAGCTCTTGTCCTATCACGGCTACGGTGTCGGGCATCGAACGAGACTGCATCGGCTTTCCTGCCGATGCGCAAGCGCCGAACCAGATCGACTGGACGGTAATTTCCTCCGGCTCCCGGACGAACTCAGCGGCGGGCTTCACGGGCGCCGCCGACCCACGCGACGGTGCCAACCACCAAGTAGGGCAGGGCACGCAGTGCCTGCCGAGCCTGCACCGGGCTGTGCAGCAGGAACCGGCCGAGAGCCAGCAGCCGTAGCGGACCCGCTAACGCCAGCGCCGGGCCGCGTAGCACCCACCGGTTGGGGTACGGGAGACGCTCGCAGATCGCGACAAAGGCGGCGCCCTGGCGGCGCTGATTGGCGAGGAACGGCTTCAGTTGCTTGCGGTTGACGTGCAGGACCGCTGCGTGTGGGGCCAACCCGAGCGCTCCCCGGCTGGCGATTGGGAACGTCAGCACGGTGTCCTCGCCGGCACGGAGCTGCTCGTCGAACCCGCCGACGGCCTCGAACGCAGCTCGCCGGATCAGCAGGTTGGCGCTGGGACCATGACGGAGTGGGCGGGGCCGTCCAGGAAACGTCTCCGCGCAAGTGAGCATGTACTCGGCGGTACCGACGGCGCTGTCCGGGGTGCCGTTGAGGATCGCGCCGACGACGGCGTCCAGGCCCGGCCTGAGTGCCTGCTCGAGCCGATCGAGCCAATCGGCGTACGGGATCGCATCCGCGTCGAGGAACACGACCAGCTCGCCGCGCGCACTTGCCGCTCCAAGGTTGCGGGCCCGGCCTGGAAGCAGCTGCTGCTCGCACGCGATTCTCCGCAACCACGGCCTCCCACTGGGCGTGTCGAAAGCCACAGCGCTCGAGGCCTCGACGCCGCTCTGCACGAGGAGCACCTCACGGCCTGGGCCGATCTGCGGTGCTAGCGCCTCCAGCACCGTCGGCAGCGTCGGTTCAGCTCGGTAGGCGGGGATGACGACCGAGACCGTGATCCGCGTTTGGTCCATCTAAGCCCGCACCGCCCGGCGCGCGATCGCCTCCCTGACGACATCGAGCATCGCGCGAGCGGGAGCCGGGTAGCGATAGGCCTCGAGCCCGCGTGGCTGGTAGACATTGAGGAACTTCCCGGCTGCGGCGTCACATAAGGCGCGCATGATCTCGACCTCGTCGTCCAGCGGCACGACGATACCGGTGCCGGTTGCACGGATCATCGCCGCGGCCTCATCATCGCGGGCTAGCGCCAGGATCGGACGTCCTGCGGCCAAGTACTCGAAGATCTTGCCGGTCACGACGTTTCGGTGCCGGGAGGTGATCAAGATCAGCGCGTCGGCTCGTCGCTGCAGCGCGATCGCCTGCAGGCGAGCCAGGTGCCCGACGTGGCGCACGATACCGTCCAGCTCGAAGGATTGCAGCCGTTGCGCCTCGATCCCCGACAGGGGGCCGGCGATCATCAGCTCGAGCCGCGCACTCAGCTCTGGACTCTCGCGGCGCAGGCGCGCGAGCGCAGCGAGCAGCGGGCTCGGATCCTGGCCGACCGTTTTCCACAGCGAACCGGTGTACACGAGCGTTACCCGGCTGGCGTCGGGCGTCGGACCCCCCGCGGCCACGACGGCCGGCTCGAGGTCGGGATCCCAACCGTTGGCGACGTGGTGGATCCGCCGGCGGAGCCGGCGCTCGAGTTCGGCGGCCACCGCCTCTGAAGCGGCGGACACTGCGTCGGCGCGGATCAGCGTTCGCTCCTCGAGCCACCGATCGAGGCGTCGCTGCGCCGACCACGGCAGCGCCGCCCGCCACGGTTCGAAGGTCCAGCCGTCCCGCAGGTCGGCCACCCACGCCGGGCGGCGAGTACCCAGCATCAGCCCGACGAGGTGTGTCGACTCGAACGGAGACGCCGTGATCAGGCAGTCGAACCGCCGAGCCCGGAGGATTCGGCGGACTGCGGCCAGCGCCGGCGGGAGCCAGCCCAGGAGCTTCGGATCCGGAACCAGCAGCAGCTCGTGGAGCGGAGGAGGAGCGAACCCTCCAGATGGCTCTCCGGCGCCGGGCTGGGCCGACGCAACCAGCAGGCGTCGCAAGGCCGGAATTGCGAACAGGTCGGGAGTCCGGATCACGTCGATCTCCAGTTCGAGCCGCCCGAAACTCGACACCGTCACCACCGCCACTTCGTGGCCGAGCTTGCGCAGGTGCGCCACCATCGCCGCCCAGCGGTTGGATCCGACGAAAGGCGCCGGCGGATAGGCGTAGGTAATGACGAGGAGGCGGAGCGAATTCATCCAACCTCGTCTATACCGCGGCCAACGCCGGCAGCGCTCGGCAGGCCCGCGAGACCACACATGAGCGCAATAGTAGTTGCGACCCGCGGACGTCCCCAGACGCGTGAGCACGGATCAGTAGCAAGGAGCTGTTAGCCTCGCGTCGGGTGGAGGCATCGACGGATTTGGCGGCGTCGAAGCGCGACACGTCGGTGTGTGCTGCGCGACGACTGAACGTCACTATGTTCGTCTACAACCCGTTCCTACACGATTCGCGGGTGCTACGCCAGGCGCGGATGTTGGCACGGTCCGGGCATCACGTACGTGTGATCGCCACGTGTGAAGGCGACGAGAGCGAGCAAGACCTGGACGGTTTCCACGTAGTGCGGGTCGATCGAAAGGTATCGCTCGCGCTGGCGGTCTGGCGATGCCTCGAGTCGTTGCGCCGGACCCTCGCCGAGAGTCTTCCACCACAGAGCGCATCTGGGCTTGAGGATCCCGCGGCTTCCGTAGCTGCGACGGGGCAGCCCGCGGATCCGAGCGAGCGCACGATCTTGCCCCTTGGGATTGGCCGGCACCTGATGCGGGTCGCGCTTCCAGCATATGGCTCACTTTGGTGGCTCAAGTACTGCCGTCGTGCTCTCCGAGCGGCAGCGCGCGAGAGCGTGGACCTGTGGGTCGCTCATGACCTCGACACCTTGCCGATCGCAACCTTGGCTCGCGCGAGGCACGGCGGAAAGCTGTTGTATGACTCCCACGAGCTCTACGTTGAGGTACCGACGGCGGCGCGGGGTCGTATGTGGCGGCTACGGTGGACCCTCATCGAAGGGATCCTCATTCGCCACGTTGATCGGGTTATGACCGTTTCTGACGGGGTCGCCCGAGAGCTCAGCCGGCGCTACCGGGTTCAAACCCCGGCGATCATCCGCAACGTTCCGGAGATCGTCGACGCTTCGGGTCCACGACCGCGAGACCTACGAGCAGAACTCGATCTCTCGGACGACACGCGCTTGGTGCTCCATCTTGGGCGAATCGATCCCGATCGCGGCCTCGAGCATCTTGTGCCGGTGGCCGTCTCGCTGCCAGACCTGGCTGTGGCCTTGGTTGGCGACGGCTCGGCTGACTTCATTGCGCACCTTCGGGACCTAGCGCGTGAGAGCCGGATTGAGGGCCGCTTCCACATCCTGCGCCCTGTTCCGCCCGCGGAAGTGATCCCGCTGGCCCGGACAGCTGACGTCGGTATGGCGATCCACTCAAATAACGGCCTCAGCCGCCAGTTTGCGCTGCCCAACAAGCTGTTCGAGTACCTGGCCGCCGGCGTTCCCGTCGTGACGAGCGATTTCCCCGCCATGGCGGATCTCGTGAAGGAGCACGACGTCGGCGCCACCTGCGACTCGAGCGACCCAGCCTCCATCGGGCAGGCGATCCGGGAGGTGACGCACAGCCCGCCGCGTCACGAGGCACTGCGACACAATGCCGCGACCGCGTCTCTCACCCTGAACTGGGACGTCGAGGGTCCCAAGCTCCTGGCGCTCATCGACGGGCTGACCTCGTCACCTTCCGTCCATCCGTACGCGCCGACGACCCCTACGCCACATGGCTAGCGAACCCGTCGCCAATCCGCCTCGCCCGAAGTATCGCCACGGCGTCATCCGCAGGGCACTCCAGCGGATCATGCCTCCAGGCTCTGCCAAACTACTCATCTCTCACTGGTTGCTCTTGTGGCGCGTGGCCAGGACGGAGATGTCGTCGCGCTTCGCCGGCTCCTTCTTCGGCGCTGGCTGGACGGTTATCGCGCCTGGCCTCATTTTGGCGATCTACTCGGCGATCTATCTCACGATCTTTAAGGCCAAAATTCCAACACTGTCATCAAGCGCGTACGTTGTCTTCATCCTCGCCGGCCTCATGCCTTATCTCGCCACAGCGGAGGCATTGAGTCTCGGCATCGGCTCGGTAGTCACCAACAAGAGTGTCCTGAACAACACGGTCTTTCCAATTGACTTGGCGCCCGTCAAAGCGGTCATCTTGGCCCAAGCGTCGATGGTGGTCGGTATGACCGCCGCCATCATCGGGGTCATCGTAACTCACAAGATTTCGCCGCTGATCGTCTTTTTCCCATTCGTGTGGCTGTTGCAGATACTCGCTCTCATCGGCGCCACGTGGATTCTTTCCCTCCTCAACGTGATGATCCGCGACCTGCAGTACGTCCTCAACGCCGTGCTGATGATCTTGTTGATCGCCTCACCCATCTTCTACACCCCGACTCAAGTGCCGCACGGTCTGACGCTGATCCTCGCACTCAACCCACTCGCCTACTTCATCACGGCGTATCAGGAGATCATCGTCCTCGGCTACGCGCCAAGCTTGGGCCACGTTGTCGGACTCGTCGTCATATCCCTCGGGCTGTTCTGTGGTGGCAGCATCTTCTTCGCCCGCACGAAGAAGGTCTTGATCGATTATGTCTGACGCTCCGGCGGTTCAGTTTCACGACCTCGGCAAGATGTATCGGCTCTACACATCGCGCGGCGACGCCGTGATCGATGCGCTTGGACTCACGAAGCTCTTCCCCAGGCGCCGCATCACCTACCGCGAGTTCTGGGCACTCCGAGGTATCGATCTAATCGTGCCGCAAGGACAGCGATTGGGGATCGTCGGTCGCAATGGGGCCGGGAAGAGCACCCTACTGAAGCTCCTAACCGGGAATATCACTCCGTCGCACGGCACCATCGAGGTGAATGGTCGTGTTCAGGCGCTCCTAGAGTCCGGAGGCGGGCTCCACCCGGAGTTCAGCGGTTACGAAAACATCCACGCGGCGCTCACCTATCAGGGGCTCTCGCCGCGCGAGATTGCCAAGCAGGTCGAAGACATCGAAGACTTCACCGAGTTGGGCGAGTTCCTCAACCAGCCCCTAAAGACATATTCGCTTGGTATGCAAGCTCGGCTTGCGTTCGCTATTGCGACGACTGTCAAGCCAGAAATCTTGATCATCGACGAAGTTCTCGGTTCCGGCGACGCATACTTCTTCACCAAGTCGACGGAGCGGATGACCTCACTTGTTGGGGGCGGCGCAACGGTCTTGCTCGTCACTCATGCCCTCGACCAGATTGCCCGCTTTTGTGATGTGGCAATCTGGCTGGAGCGAGGTCGCATCGCCGCGCGCGGCCCTGCACTCGAGGTGATTAAGCGGTATGAGGAATACATTCGGCAGCTTGAGGACCGCCGTCTCAGGGCGAAGAACCTCAAGGTGCAGTCGAGGCGCTATGGCGCGATGCAGCAGGACTTGTATGCTCACACGTTCGTGCTGCGCATTGGGGTAGAGCGCGGTCGGTGTGACGTCTCTGCAATTGACCTCGTCCGCGACGGCGAGCTCGAGGACTCACTCAGCGTTGGCGACGCCCAGGATGCCGATCCATCCCAGTCGGCGTTCGTCCTTGTGGAGGGAGGCTGGTCACGCCCTGAAGCCCGTTCTGATGAGTGCTTTCGGTCGCTGCACCACCGTGGGGCTCCGGGGAGCGTTTTGTTTCATCTCTGGACGCTGTACACCGGGGCAACGTACGCTTGCAATTTCACTTTCCGCGCACCGGACGACGCCAGCGTAACGGCCGAGGCTCTCGTGGATGGAGAGGTTGTTGCGGCTAAGACGGTGGGCGGCTCCGGGGCCTGGTGCGATGAGGCAATTGTCGTGGAGCCTCGGTCGAGCGCTGCCGCGGCTGTGTCAAGTGGAGGAGCTGCCAAGCCAGCGCTTCCGAGTTTGGTTGGTGAGTCAGGCGACAATGCCGGTCGAGCTGTCGTTTCTTCTGTGGTGGCCGGCGATCAGGCGAGTAAGGTCTCCCGGTGGCCGGGTCTGGGCTCGCTGCTCATCGACCGAGTCCTGCTCATGGATGAGCACGATCGCGAGCAAGCCGTTTTCGCCGCGTCTTCCCCGATGAAGCTCCAGGTGACGTTCAGGGCTACGCGCGGAGGCAGGTTTCCGATCATCCTCACTGCGGTCGTGTATCGTGTCGACGGGATCAGGATGTTCGCCCACATCGACGATCCGATTGACTGGGCGCTGGAGCAGAATGAGAGCTGCACTGCGGTGCTCGATTTGGGGCCGCTCAATCTTGGCGATGGCCGGTACGTGACGACGGTCGCGCTTTACAAGCAGCTATCGGTTTCGGGACCTTCACCGTTTTACGATCTTCTCGATCGCAGCTACGAGTTCGAGGTGATCGGTAATCCTCCGTTCGCGGGTGTCTTTCGGCATCCCGGCGAGTGGCACGTACGAGACTCTGCGGTTCGCTCGTGAGACAGACTGGCTCGTGGGAAGAACCAGTGTCGGGGTGGCTGAGTGTGCGGCATCGCTGGCTTCGTTAGCGTCCCCGGCCGAGATCCGAGCTGCCTCACGGCGATGGCAGCCGCGCTTCACCGCCGCGGGCCCGACGGTTACGGCCACTTGATCGTGACGCGCGACCGGCGGGTTTCCTGCAGGTGGAACGATGGCTGGCCCGAGGCGCGAGCGACGCCCGCCACCGTTGGCTTTGCACATCGACGCCTCGCCATCATCGATCTCGAGCCGCGCAGCGATCAGCCCCTCGTAAGCCGCGATCAGACCCATGCTCTGGTGTTCAATGGTGAGATCTACAACTACGTCGAGCTGCGCCATTACTTAGAGCGGCGGGGCCACACGTTCGTGACCAGTGGAGACACCGAAGTGCTCCTGAATGCGTACCGCGAATGGGGCGTGGGTTGCGTCGACCGGCTCGTGGGGATGTGGGCCTTTGCACTGCTCGACCTGCCGCAGAACCAGCTCGTCCTCAGTCGTGATCGCTTCGGCATCAAGCCGCTCTTCTATCGATGCGAGCCCGACGAGCTCCTGTTCGCATCGGAGATCCAGGGCGTGCTCGCCGCACTTGAGCGGACGCCGGCGCCTGATGACGAGACCGTGTCACGTTTCTTGATCGGAGGGCGCACTGACGATCAGCAGGAGACCTTCTTTCAGAGTGTGACGTCGTTGGGTCCGGCCGAATTGGCCATAGTTCCGCTTGAAAAGGACGTACGGATTTCCCCCCGCCGCTATTGGAGCATCACGACGGATCGCTATGACGGGTCGGACTCGGAAGCCATCGCCGCGTGGCGGGAGCGATTCCTCGACTCAGTTCACCTTCACCGCCGTAGCGACGTGGCGGTGGGAACCTGCCTCAGCGGCGGCCTTGACTCGTCGGCGATTGTCTGTGCCGCGCGCAGGCCGAGCGCATCCTCGCGCGACGCACACCTTGCCTTCGGGTATTGCGCCGAAGACGCGCAGGTTTCCGAGCGGACTCAGATGGAGGTGGTTGCCGACCACGCAAACGTCGGCCTAACGCGCGTGACAGTGTCGCGGGACGACATGCTGGCGTCGGTTTCGAAGGTGATCGCCGATCAGACCGAGCCTTTTGGGTCGGCGAGCATCATCGTTCAGTGGCATGTCTTCGCCGCCGCGCACGAGGCCAGCATGAAGGTGATGCTAGATGGGCAGGGCGCTGATGAGGTGCTAGGCGGTTATCACTGGTACCTGCCCACGCTCGCGGTGGATCTCGTCAAGCGCCGCGAGCTGCGCGAGTACGCGATGTTGGCACGCGCGTACCACCGTCTGTATCCAGACGAGCTTACTATCCACGCCCGCACGATGGCTGCGCTGGCCGGAACGCGGTTTCGCGGTGTCGGTGGCCTCCTCCACCGCCGTGTCTCTCCGGAGCCCCCCACGGTGAACAGCTGGGACGTGGCGAGCGAGGAGCTTCGCTCTCATTACGCTCAGTCCGCTTCGGCCACGCCGAGAACGTTCGAGGAGCTGTTGCAGCGCCAGACCGAGGTAGAAAGTCTCCCTGCGTTGCTACGGTTTGAGGATCGCAACTCTATGGCGCACTCCATCGAGGCACGGGTGCCGTTCCTTGATCACCGCCTAGTGGACTTCACGTTCAGCTTGCCGACCTCGCTTAAGGTGAGGGCCTCGTCGACCAAGTACGTTCTCCGCGAGGCAATGCGCGATGTGCTTCCTGAAGCCATCCGGACACGTAAGGACAAGATCGGCTTCCGCGCTGACCCGAAGCTGACATGGCAATGGGCTGAGGCTCACCGGAGCGAGCTGTGCTTCGACACCGAGGTCGAGCGACGCTGGCTGACTCCCGGTGCGGTGGAGGCGCTCCTCGATGGAGCGGTGCGGGGCACGGCCGAGGAGTTCCTCCTGTGGCGGATTGTCAACGTGAAGCAATGGGCGCGAGCGCATTGGTAAGCATTTCGTCACTCTCCTCCCGGTAGGATCGTCCATGCGTCATCGCAACCCCCCAACCGTCGTCTCCATTACACCTGTCGCCGTTGAAGCGGACAGCCGTACCTACAAATATGCTGCTTCCTTTGCGCGGCTTGGCTACCAGGCGATCGTGGTCGAAGGTCTCGCCAGCCAACCGCTCGCTCGGCGGGTCCCCTTCCAATTGCGCACTGTTCGCAGACCCCTTGGAAGTTCTAGGCTGCCGGCCCCGCAGCAGGGTAGGGGATCGCTCATCCGGTGCTGTCTGCAAACGCCATGGCGCACGCTGAAATTCTTAGGCTCGATCGCGGTGTCATGGCTGCCCGCGGCGGCGGATCTGCAATTCACGCTGCTGTATTTGGGACGGTTCTTGTACGAGTACGGCCTAGCGCCTTGCCGAGAGATCCCGAAGGCCGACGTCTACCATCTACATGGTCATCTTCTGTATCCGGCTGTCCGTGCCCGTAGCCTGTTCCACCGCGCACCACTCATTTACGACGCACATGACTTCTACCCGGCGCTAAGAACAAGGCCCGGGTACTGGGGTAGCTCACGAGTCGTCGGACGAATCCTAGAGAGATTTCACCAGGCGCTGGAACAGCGCTGCGTCACCCATGCTTCCGCCGTGGTCACGGTAAGTGACGGAGTGGCGGACCTCATCGAGAGGCGCTTTGGACGACGACCGATTGTCATTCGCAACGCTCACGATCCCAGGATTGATCCCCCCCGCGGCTTTGCCCTGCGCGGTCTGCTAGGACTGAATGAGGAGCCGTTTCTCGTGGCCGTCGTGGGGCAGGCGAAATCAGGCATGGCGGTGGGCGCAGCTTTGGACGCACTGAGACGGCTGCCCGACCACGTGAGGATGGTATTCATCGGCGGAGGTTATGAGGCCCTGGTAGGTCGCATACCTCGCGGAGGATGACCTCGCGAAACGAGTGCACCTGCTTGGGGCCACTCCCGCGCCGGAAGTGCCACATTTCATCGCATCCGCTGATGCGGCGCTGATGCTGTATTGGCCTGAGACCCCGAACCTACTCAACGCACTTCCAAACGGTTTCTTCCAAGCGATTGCAGCAGGCCTGCCTCAAATCTACTCTCGCGTTTTGCCGCAGGTGGCGAATATTGCCGACAGCTACCGGCTAGGACTCGGGATTGACCCGCGGTCCTCCGCCGAAATCGAGGCGGCGATCGCTCGACTTGTGGCAGACCCGAACGAGACCGAGGAATTTCGGTGCAATTCGGTGCGCGCGGCCAGCGAGCTCAGCTGGGCGCACCACGAGTCGAGAATCGATGCGATGATTCGGCAGGCCCTGAGCGGCGTTCACTCGGCTGTTGCTAGGTGACGCCGTCTCGAAGGGCTGCAAGCAGGACGGCCCGGGCGCCTGACGAGCTTCGATCGAGAGCATGAGCTAGGGCGCTGAACTCCCATTTCCCGTCGCCGTCGAGCGGGATCGTGAGGGGCGCGCTGAGTGGTATTTCCAGTTCATCACCGAGCAGGCTGTTGTCCCACCGAACTCTCTTAACGCGTCCATCGGCCACAGCCGCACGACTCTCGTCGGTTCCACTTGCGGGTCCGAGCGGCACCGTTCTGAAGTGAAGCTCGTCTCCCCGAACGGATGCCGCGACAACGGGGGTCAGTCCGTACCCGTTACGGCGTGCCGCCCCGATCCAGGCAAGACGCAGAAGGTCGGCGGAAAGACCTGCTTCACCCAACTGCCGGCTCTTCACCGCAAGAACCAGCAGGCGACCGGCGTGAAGAGCTCCGAGCTCTCCGAGAACGAACCGGAATAGCTGCGCCGATATCCCTGGATACTCTACGTGGCGGCGGATGGCCATTACGGTCTGGCTCTTGGCGGCAAGAGCAGTGACCTCACGCTGGATGCAATCCGACGCTCGCGCTGAGCAGCCGATTGCTCCCGGGGGTATTGGCGCCGCGGGCGAGAAGCGAAGGGGACTGCTCTCGTGAGCTGACTCGATCGCGTCCGCCACTTGTTGCGCAAAACGCCGGTAGCTGTACTCGCCCGAGATGTAGAGTTCTTCGTAGGAACAGTCGACAAGCTCCTGGAGCTGTTTAGGGTCTTGTGACCGGGCGAGCACCTCTTCCACGTTCGACCAATCACGCTTCAGCGATAGGTAGTGGCGGTCGGGGACCAGGACGCCCTCATACGAGCCCTCCACTAACAGCTGCGCGGTTCTCGTGATGACCGGCTCGAAGTGACGAGGCCCGAGCGCAAAGAACGTGTACGAGTCCCAGCCGGCGGGGAGCCGCTTTGCCACCTCTTCGAACGTGATCTCCGGCTCGACGGCCACGATCCGTTCGATAGCGGTCCGTATCTCCCCCCGCCGATCCAGGACGCTGGAACCACTTTCGACGCCGATGACGCTCCGGGCGCTCGCGAGGAACTCGAGCCAAGCGTCGCCGGTAAGCGTGTCCTCCGGCCGAGTGGAAATGTCTGTCGACAGGGCAAGGTGCTCACTCCTCAGTGCCACGACGTCGCCGACCTCGCGCTTGAGCTGGCCTTGGCTGCCAAACCAATACGGGAGATCCCGTGCCCGGTATGCGACATCGAGTGATCTGGTTCGCACCGGCCGGTCCACTCCCGAGATCCGGTCGGCGATTCGATGATCGATGTAACCGGTGAAGCACTGCTCAAATCTGGCGATTCGTGATGCCAGGGGGTAGAGGAGGGGTCGGTATTTGTCGCCGAAGTTGGTGAAGATCACCGCCGTCCCCCAGCTCGCAAGCCAGTCGTCCAGCACCTGCTGGTGGTCGTACTCGTCCTGCGGCATTGCGAGCTTCGGGGCCGGATGATCGGCTACCCACCCGAATTCAGAGGCAAAGTGTGCGAATTGCGGAGTCCAGCGCAGACATAGGAACGTGTTATGCAACAGAATGGCATCAAAGCGTCCGCGCCGGAGGGTGGTGGGCACGGGGTGTATCGCGTTCGCATAGACGACTCTGGCCCGCTCGGGCACGAGGTCCAGCGCTGTCAGGTGACTTTGGACCGAGGCCCGCATCTCTGCTGATTGCGGCCAATGGTAGAGGAGAAGGACGTTCAGTCGCGAGGAGCGAGTCATGATGTCAGGGGACTCTTGAGCCGAGGCGGATGGGTGTTAGCGATGAGGTTATTAGGTGTGTGTGCGTGTGTGTGGCGCAGATCTCAGCCCGTCAGTTGGTGCCGCCACCGTTCGGTGAAATGCCCCGAAATCCGTCCGGCTGTCGGACCCAGAACTGGATGTCATCGCCGTCGACGGTAACGTCGTACACAAGCCCACACTCGGGAAGAAACAGCGCGTGCAACGCTGCCCGCTCCGCGGGGTTCGTTGGAGCCATGACGGGAAGCGAGAGCCTAATGTCATGACCCGCATATTGAGCATTCCACACATCGTGTACAGAACAACGTCTGGACAGAATCGGTTGAACGCTGTGTCGACGCTGGCGTGGTGAGCCACAGCGGTAATACCATATTCGGGCGTTCCAATGAAGAAATTGGGATCTCTGAACGTCCACCACCAGACAGAGCAGCTACCTTAAACGTCTCGCGTCGTGGCGGATGAAAGGGGCACCCTGGGCACTCAGCCAGCTCAACGAGGTCGAGAGCCACCGACCCGGGAGGTCGAGAGCCACCACCCGGGACCGCCGGAGCACGACGCCGTCCACAGCACGACCGCTCCGGCGTACGCGCTCATCGGCCGCGGCTTAGCGTCTGGCGGTGCCGGCTGCCGCGTGCAGGTCGGCGATGCGGTGCTCGTGCCGGTCCATGCAGCGCTGGATCCACTCGAGGTTCTGCGCGCGTCCATGCGATCGTCCGCTCGAGCCCATCGCGCAGCACGACCTTGGCTTCCCACCCGAGCTGATCGCGGGCCTTGTCCGGGGCGCCATAGCGCTGCCCCGAGCGATCCCAGTCGCGCGCAGGGGCGTGCTCGGCCGCGGTCGCGTTGCCGGTCAGCTCGTCGATGAGGTCGGCGAGCTCCCGGATCGAGGTCTCGACGCCGCTGGCGAGGTTGTAGACCTCGCCGGGCGTGCCGCGTTCGGCGCACCCGATCAGACCCGCCGCCATGTCGTCGACGAAAATGAAGTCCCGAGTCGTGATGCCGCCGTTCTCAACCGGCAGCGCCTCGCCCTGCAGCGACTTGTACACGAACGTCGGAATCACGTTGCGCCAGACGGTGTGCGGGGTGCCCCGCCACCGGCCGGCTCCGAGCACCTCACCGGGGCCGTAGACGTTCTGGAAGCGTGCCGTGACCGCCGGCACGCCGTGGCGGTTGAAGTAGTAATTGCAGTACAGCTCGCCGACGATCTTCGAGATCTGGTACGGGGTGTCGAGCCACAGCGACACCGACTCGTCTCGGTCGTCGCCTTCGCGCCGGCGAACGTCTTCTCCGCGACGGTGCAGCCGGCCCCGGCGTAGACGAACTTCTCAACGCCGCCCGCTGCGCGATCGTCTGGAGCAGGTTGAGTGTCGGCAGCGTGTTGTGCTCGTGGTCCGCCAGCGGGTCGGCGATCGAGCTCTGGTTGCCGTGAAACGTCGCGAGGTGGAATACGCAGTCGAGTGAGTCGGGCAGCTCTGCGAGGACCTCCGGCGTCGTTGATCGACGCCTCGATGAACGTGACCCGAGGATCGTCGGGAACGTTCTCGCGCTCGGCTGACAGCAGGTTGTCGACGACGATCACGTCGCGCGCGTCGTCCGCCAGCAGCGCCCGGACGAGGTTCGAGCCGACGAACCCGGCGCCGCCGACGACGAGCACGCGCTTTCCGGCGATGCTCATCTGGGCGCCGCCGCAGTCGCTGCGCTCGGCAGCTCGCAGGTGGGTGTAGGTCTGCTCGATCCCGTGCTCACGGTAGTACGTCGATCGTCCGTGCGACGCCCTCGCTCGAGCGGCGTCGAGATCCGCCATCCGGGCGAAGTCGGCGTGCGTCCGCGACGGGTCGAGCAGGATCGTGTACGCGTCGTCGGGGCTGCGCGGCCGGACCTCGACCGGCCTCGTCGAGGTCGATGCCCAGCGCCGCGACCGTCGCGTCGAACAGCTCCTTGATCGAGTAGTCCGAGCCCGAGGAGACGTGGTAGTGCCCCCGGCCCTCACCGTCGAGCGCGCGGCACGACGATGTCGATCAGATCGTCGACGAAGATGAAGTCGCGGCGGGTGTCCATGACGAAGCACGGCTTGCCGTCGGTGAGGCGCTGGAAGAACGTCGGCAGCGGGCCGGAGACGTTGCGCGGCCCGTAGGCGTTGGCGAGGCGGAACGAGACGAAGTCGAGCCCGCGACAGCTCGATGTACTGCTCGCCGGCCGTCTTCGAGATCGCGTAGCTCGAATCCGGGCGGATCGGGTGCCCGAGCGTGATCGGCTGCTCGATCGGGGTGAGTGCCGTAGCAGAGCGCGGTCTGGAAGTAGATGAGCCGGCGACGCCGGCAGCCAGCGCGGCGCGCACGACGTTGGCGTGCCGAGGACGTTCGTGCGGACATCCTCGGCCCAGTTGTCCGGGTCCTTGTAAGACGCCGCGGCGTGGACGACGTGGTCGGGGGCGAAGCTCCTCGAACGCGCCGGTCGACCGCGTCGGCGTCGGCGATCGTGTCCTCGACGACGGTCAGGCGCGTCGTGCTCGGCGAGGTTGTCGCGGCGGCCGGTCGCGTAGTTGTCGATGACGAGCACCTCGTCGCCGCGGCGAGCAGCCGGTCGGCGAGGTGCGAGCCGATGAAGCCGGCTCCGCCGGTGATCAGCACCTTCATATCGTTGTCGTCCTTTCGTCTGTCAGCAGGCGCTTGTAATCGTGCTCGCGGTCGTGGAAGCGACTGCTGCCACAGCTCCAGGCAGAGCAGGCCCCAGATCTTGCGCGCGAACGCGTGACTCGTACTCCGAGGCCGCCGAGCACGCTCGCGTTGTCGATCAGTTCGCGCTCGGCTGCTGCGCGCGCGCTCGAGAGCACGTCTGCGACGAAGTCGCGCAGCCGGGCCGCGCATCCACTCTGTCAGCGGCACCGGGAAGCCCATCTTGTCCTTGCGCTCGGCGATCACGTCCGGGCACGAGCGGCGCGTGGCCGCCTTGAAGACGTGCTTCATGCGTCCCGTCCTTGAACTTGATGTCGGCCGGGATCGTCGCGGCGAACTCGACCAGCCGATGGTCGAGCAACGGCACGCGCGACTCGAGGCCGTGCGCCATGCTCACGCGGTCCTCGACCTGCAGCAGCGCCGGGCAGCAGCGTCTTGAAGTCGAAGTGGGTCATCTTGTCGAAGTACGACTCGTGGCCGACGTTCGGCGCCGTTGAAGATCTGCCTGGAAGGTCTCGAACGGCGAGTAGTCGCCCAGCGCGTCGAAGTCGACCTCGCCGTCGAGGTCGGGCGCGCGGTTGATCAGGCGGAAGTAGCGGGCGTCGAGGTCCTCGAACAGGCCCTCGCGCCAGAACTGCTGCAGCAGCGGCTTGTAGCTGCGCAGCGCGCCGAGGTTCGGGATGATCGACTCGTAGGTGACGACGAAATTGCCGTCGTGCATCGTGCCGTCGATCGCGGCCTTGATGCACTGCTCGAAGTAGGCGATCAGGTAGCGCGTGTAGCCGCCGAAGATCTCGTCGCCGCCCTGGCCGCCGAGGATCACCTTGCACGTGCCGGCTGGCCGCCCGGGAGACCATGTACTGCGGGAACGAGCCCGGGCCGGCGACCGGGTAGTCGAGGTGGTAGATGACGCGCTCGATGATGGCGACGAAGTCCTCGGCGCCGATGTCGATCTCGTGGAGCTCGAGGCCGCGCTCGTCGGCGAGCGGCGCGCGCGTAGCGGCTCTCGTCGTAGCGCGGGTCCTCGGAGAACTTCCCGGTGAACGCCTTCAGCGGTTCGCGTCGGAGTTGGCGGCTCGCGAGCGATGCGACGGCGCTCGAGTCGAGGCCGCCGCTCAGGTAGGCGCCGACCGGGACGTCGCTGCGCAGGTGCAGCGCGACCGACTCGCTGCAGGAGCGCCTCGACCTGCTCCTCGAAGTAGCGCGCCGTGTGCTCGAAGTCGAGCTCGTAGTAGACCTCCCAGTAGCGCTCGGCGTGACGGCGCGCCGTTCGGCGAGCCACGAGCAAGTGTCCGGGCAGGAGCTCGCGGACGCCCTTGAACAGCGTCTTGCCGGCCGAGGCAGAACTGGAACGTGAGGTAGTCCTTGAGCGCCTCGAGGTCGGTCTCGATCGCCGGCAGGAACGGCAGCAGCGCCTTGGCCTCGGAGGCGAAGTAGAGGACGCCGTCGACGTCGGCGTAGTAGAACGGCTTGATGCCGAAGCGGTCGCGCGCGCAGAACAGCTCGCTCGCGACGCTCGTCCCAGAGCGCGAAGGCGAACATGCCGCGCAGGTGGTCGAGCGCGCCGGCGCCCCAGCGGTCGTAGGCGCGCGAGCACGACCTCGGTGTCGAGTCGGTGCGGAAGCGCTCGCCGCCGAGCTCGCGCGCGGAGCTCGAGGTAGTTGTAGATCTCGCCGTTGTAGGTGATCCAGCGTTGCCGGCCTCGTCGGCCATCGGCTGGTGGCCGTGCTCGAGATCGATGATGCTCAGCCGGCGGTGGGCGAGGCCGACGTGGCCGTTCGTGCACCCAGATCCCGGCGTCGTCCGGGCCGCGATGCGCGATCAGGTCGTTCATGACCTCGAGCCTGCGCTCGAGGTCGGGAACGGGCTCACCGCGCAGGTGAAAGACTCCGCAGATACCGCACATGGCGGGCAATACTAGGAGGCTGGTGTTGAACAGGCCTAACTCAAACAGCCACTACTTTTTCCGCAGAAGTAGCTAGCGGTCAGTCGCGCCGGTTGTGGCTCCAGTCTGCAGCCGTAAGTCAGAGCAGCGCCGACTTCACGAAGGTCTACAGCAGCGATCCAGTGACGCCCTGGATCGTGTCGATCCCGTAGCCCATCGACGGATCTCCGTCCGTCATGACCGCCATCGAGAAGCGGAGGTCGTGGCCCTCCAGCCGGGCCACCTGATGGACGAGCTGGCCGAGTCCGGTGCCGCGCCAGCCGCCCTTGAAGAACACGGTATAGCCGCGCGGACGGGCGACGGCGGGGATTCCCCAGCTCTCGAACCCGGCGATCGTGGAGAGCAGGGAGCGCGCGTAGCCGTCGAACTGACGCGGGATCAGGGAGTCCATCCGGAAGAAGAACTTCGCCTGATCGGCGGCGCTGATCTGCGCGTTGGCCCAGATCCCGACGATCGAGAAATCGGTCATTCCCGCCTCATGGGCGAGGCGGTACAGCGCCCCGTCGCCGACGATCGACCACGTCTGCGTCGCCGCCGAGTTGTCGGACACATGAATCATCGGGTACAGGAACGAGTTGCTGAACGAGTCGACGCTATGGCGGCCCAGCGAGTCCAGCCGCCGGAGGTAGGCGACGAGCAGCATCGCCTTGACGACGCTCGCCGAGACGAACGTCCAGTGCTCGTGCACTCCGGAGATCCGTCCCTCGCTGTCGACGACGGCGAACGCGGTGCGACCCGCTCGGCTGCCGATGTACCTTGCGGCGCGGGCGATCGCGCCGGGGCCCGGATAGCCGAACGGCAAGTACCCGGCGCCGAAGTAGCCGTTGCCTCCGCACGCGAGCGGTCGGTGGGCGTTGGACAGCGCCCGGTCAGCCGCCGCCCGGTAACAGGCGCGCCAGTGGAAGCGACCCGCCGGGCCGGCGACGACGGTGGTGAGCTCGGTCGCATAGGGACTCAGCCGCTTCGTCCGGGTGGCCGGAATCCGCTGCAAACGGCCGTGATATCCGTTACCGAACCACCAGCTCACGCGAGCGCCGTTCCATCGCAGGTCGCGGGGGTGAAAGACGACGACCGAGATCCGCGCCTGGGCCAGCGGCAGCGCCTTGACCGAGAACTTCGTGCGCGCGTAGACGCTGATCGAGACGGTCGCGCCTCGCCGTCGTGCCGGGCACGATCACGCGGTAGCGGACGTTGCGATCCGGGTGGACGCTGAACGTGAACTTGCCGTCCGCGCCCGGGTGGGCCGAGCGGACGAGCTGCGAGGTCCGGTAGGGGTACGCGATCTTGATCAGATTGACCGCCCCGCCCGCGGGCAGGCCGGTGACCCGTCCGGTGAGGTCAATCGCGCGCGAGCCCGTAAACGACGTCCGCGAGGCGTGCAGCGTGATCGTCGTCGGCGTGGTTGGCGGCGGTGTGGAGGTCGATGTCGAGGTCGTGTCGGCGAGCGCCGACGCGGGCGCCAGACCGAGCACCAGCGAGGTCATGACGGCCGCACCCCCAGCGACAACTCTCCCCATATAGCCCACAGCGGCACTCTAAGTGATCCGCACGATTGATTCCACGGTGAGCAGGTTGATCTATGGCGGCGTTGCGTTGCTAGCCTCCCCGGGCCCATGGGCGAACTCGGCGCTTTTCTCAAGATCCACCGGGTCGGCTTCGACAAGCGCGACCCCGATGCCCGCGTGCACGACTACAAGCAGTACTTCGCGCTGCAGCCGGAGGACGAGCTCGCGCGTCAGGGCGCACGCTGCATGGACTGCGGCATCCCCTTCTGCCACGAGGGGTGCCCGCTCGGGAATCTGATCCCGGACTGGAACGACCTCATCTATCGCGGCAAGTGGCGCGAGGCGATCGACCAGCTCCACATGACGAACAACTTCCCCGAGTTCACTGGCCGGATCTGCCCCGCGCCGTGCGAATCGGCGTGCGTGCTGGCGATCAACGACGACCCGGTCACGATCGAGCAGATCGAGCTGGCGATCGCCGAGCGGGCGTTCGAGGAAGGGTGGGTCGTCCCCGAACCGCCGCCGCGACGCAGCGGCAAGACGATCGCCGTCGTCGGAGCCGGCCCCGCTGGTCTCGCGGTCGCGGCGGAGCTCAACCGCTGCGGCCACGAGGTGACCGTGTACGAGCGTGACGAAGGCCCGGGCGGACTGATGCGGTTCGGCGTCCCCGACGCGAAGCTGGAGAAGCGGATTATCGACCGTCGCGTCGAGATCCTCGGGCGAGAGGGCATCCGCTTCGTCTACAACGCAGATGTCGGCAAGGACGTGAGCGCGGCGGAATTGCGCGACCGCTTCGATGCCGTGGTCGTGACGATCGGCTCACGCGTCTCCCGAGATCTTGAAGCACCAGGGCGCGAGCTGAGCGGCATTCACTTCGCGATGGACTACCTGTACCAGCGCAACCGGTTCGTGGCCGCGCAGGAAGGCCGCCCGACGCGGGCGCCGGAGCCGGGCACCGAGATCAGCGCGCGCGGCAAACGCGTGATCGTGATCGGCGGCGGCGACACCGGGATGGACTGCATCTCCAATTCCCACCGCGAAGGCGCCCGCAGCGTGATCATGCTCGACGTCTATGCCGCGCTGCCGCCGAGCGGCCGGGATCCGCGTCACCCGTGGCCGCTACCCCCGAAGCGGACGCTGACGACCTACGCGCTGGAGGAGGGCGGCAAGCGCCGGTGGGGCACCGAGGTGACCGGATTCCTCGGCACCGACGGTCACGTGAGCAAGGTGTGGGCCCGCCAGGTCACGGGAACCTCGTCACGCGACCTCACTCCGGTCCCGGGCACCGAGTTCGTGCTCGACGCCGACCTCGTCCTGATCGCGATCGGGTTCGAGCACCCCGAGCACGACGGACTCGTCCAGGAGCTCGGGCTCGACATCGACCATCGCGGCAACATCCGTACCCAGCAGACGTACCGCACGAACGTCCGCAAGGTGTACGCCTGCGGGGACGCGCGGATCGGGCAATCGCTGATCGTCACCGCGATCGCCGAAGGCCGGAAATGTGCCCGCATCGTCAATAAGGATCTCGGCTGGACGCCGATGGACCAGGACCGCGAGATGCTCTCGATCGGGGCGTGGAGCGGCGAGGTCGATCGCACGCTGCGCCACGAGGCCGAGGCGGCCGGAACGGTGCGCCCGGGCGAGGAATTCTTCAGCGGACCCGGCACCCGCAAGCGCTGAGAAACGCCGACCGCCGTCCGTCCAGATGGTTCTGGACAGAAACCGAAGAGTTTCCCCGGAGCCCCGGAAACGCCTGCTACTTTAATCGTTCTGGCCTTCGTTCACGGGAGCAAGTGACGCACTTGGCCAACAGGTTTTGTTTACTGAGGCTTGGGGCGGGGAAACTTGCCCCTGTCGGTCAGGGAACTGCGCCCCCACTTCCCTGACTCTCCGGGGGGCTCAGATGGATCTGGGCCCCCCGGTCCTTCTTCTACCGTGTGATGGGCATGGCCTATTTCACGAGCCCCGGTCTGCTCGCCCACCCCGTTGAGCACACCCAGTCGATCGGCGGGACGATCAGCAGCATCCTGGCCAACGCCGGCCAGTTCTTCTCCCAGCTGGCAAACCTCAGCTGGCTGTCGCTCCTGATCGGGATGGCGCTGTACGCGGTGTATCTGCTGCTCCGCTCGCGCGCGCTGTTCAACGCGGTCCGGGCGGCGTACCCCGACGAGCAGGTCCGCTGGCGTGACGTGTGGGGTGGATACATGGTCGGCTACGCGATCAACAACGTGTTCCCGCTCGGCGGCGGCAACATCGCCCAGCTGTTCTTGACCCGGACCTCGATCGAGCGGGCGAGCTACCCGACGGTCGCGGCGGCGCTCTCCACCGGGGTGATCTGCGATTGGCTGATCGGGCTGCTCGTGATGGTCTTCTCGTTCACCCAGGGCGTGTTCCCCAAGCCGCCGGACTTCTCGAAGCTGCCGGCCTTCGACATCAGCTTCTTCGCCGCGCACGTACGGTTCACGTTGTTCTTCCTCACGTTCCTCGCGATGGCCTTCCTGGTCGCATTTGCGCTGCTCTCGGCGAAGGTCCGGGCGTTCTGGCAGCGCGTTCGCCAGGGGTTCACGATCCTGCGGGACGGCCGGCGCTTCCGGCGGGAGATGCTGACGTGGCAGGCCGCGAGCTGGGTGTTCCGGTTCGGGGCTTATTGGGCGCTGCTCGACGCGTTTCACATTGGCGGCTCGGTCCGCAACGCGTTGCTCGTCCTCGGCGTCCAGGTCGTCGCGTCGGTGTTCCCGTTCACGCCGGGCGGTGCCGGCGTGCAGCAGGCGCTGCTGCTGACGATCTTCGCCCACAGCCCCGATGTGGCGGCGTTTTCGGTCGGCCAGCAGATTGCCACCGCCGTCCTCACCGGCGTGCTCGGCTTCGCCGCGCTCGTCTTCATCTTCCGCTTCCGGAGCTTCCGCGAGGTCATTGCCCACGGCCGCGAGCACCGCCGGCGCGAACAGGCCGGCACGGAGCCCGCGGCGCAAACTTGACGCCCCCGTCATCTTTCTCTAGGCTCGCGACGCTGCCGTCCCCGTCTCAGCCAAGGAGCACCTGAATGACCAAACTCCCGTCCGCCTGCGTGATCGGTGCAGGCTCGTCCGGCATCGCCGCCGTGAAGACCCTGAACGAGCGGGGGATCCCGGTCGAGTGTTTCGAGAAGTCGGACCGGGTGGGTGGCAACTGGGTGTTCGGCAACACGAACGGGATGTCGTCGGCCTACCGATCGCTGCATATCAACACCTCACGCGAGCGGATGGAGTACTCGGATTTTCCGATGCCGAAGTCCTATCCGGACTTCCCGCATCACAGCCAGATCGCCGCCTACTTCGACAACTACGTCGATCACTTCGGCTTCCGGGACCGGATCACGTTCGACACCGGCGTCGAGCACGCCGAGCGCGGCGAGGACGGCACGTGGACGGTCACGCTCGACACCGGAGCGAGCCGCCAGTACGACATGCTGCTCGTCGCCAACGGGCACCACTGGGATCCGCGCTGGCCGGAGCCGGCGTTTCCAGGCACGTTCGACGGCACCCAGATGCACGCGCACTACTACGTCGACAACACCGATTTCGCCGACAAGAACGTGCTCGTCGTCGGGATGGGCAACAGCGCGATGGACATCGCCGTCGAGTCAAGCCTCGTCGCCCGTAAGACGATCCTCTCCTCCCGGCGCGGCGCCTACATCCTGCCGAAGTACCTGTTCGGGCGGCCACTCGATCAGATCGGCGTGAACAGGCTGACCGGCGCCCTCCCGTTCGCCTTCCGGCGCGGGTTCCTCCAGGCGCTGTACAAGATCGGCGTCGGCGATGTGACCGACTACGGCCTGCCGAAGCCCGATCACCGCATCGGCGAGGCGCACCCGACGATCTCGGCCGACTTCCTCAACCGGATCGCCCACGGCGAGCTGGCTTGGAAGCCGAACGTCGCGGCGCTCGAGGGCGGCCAGGTGCGCTTCCAGGACGGATCGGTCGAGGACATCGACCTGATCGTCTGGTGCACGGGCTACAAGGTGACGTTCCCGTTTTTCGATGAGGACTTCATCTCCGCGCCGGACAACGACCTGCCGCTGTACCGGCGGGTGTTCAGGCCGGGGATCGACAACCTCGCATTCATCGCGCTGCTTCAGCCCCTCGGCGCGATCATGCCGCTCGCCGAGGCCCAGGGGCGCTGGATCGCCGCCTACCTCCGCGGCGAATATCGGCTCCCATCGCAGACCGCGATGGAGGCGGACATCGCGCGCGAGCGGGCGCAGATGTTCAAGCGCTACGTGGCCTCAAAGCGCCACACGATGCAGGTCGATTTCGACAACTACCTGTACGACCTGGGTAAGGAGATGAAGGCCGGCGCGCGCCGGGCTCGGGAGGTCGGCTTCACGTTGCCGATCGTCCCCCGAGCCACCGCCGTCGAGGCCGCGACCAGCGTATGAGCGCTCACGTGGCCGAGCCGAGCGCTGGGGGTCGGCGGGAGCAGACGAAGGCCCACAACCGGGCCGCGATCATCGCCGCCGCGCGCGTCGTGTTTGCCGAGCTCGGCTACGACGCCGCCGGTGTACGCGACGTGATCCGTCGCACCGACCTGGCGTCGGGGACGTTCTACAACTACTTCGAGGACAAGGAGGCCGTGTTCCGAGCGGTCGTCGACGAGAGCGCGCAGGAGATCCGTACGCGCCTGCGCGCGGTTCGAGCCCGCGCCCAGACGCTCGAGGAGTTCGTCGGTGACGCCTACCGCGTGCTGTTCCGCTTCCTCGTCGAGGACCGTCTGCTGTTCGAGCTGCTGCAACGCAACGCGGGTCCGATCCGCGCGCTGTTCGGCGAGTCGGTGCTCGGTGCCGGTGTCGTGGACCTGTTTGAGGATCTGCGGGCGGCGATCGCCCGGGGCGACCTGCCGCCGGTCGATGCCGAGTACATGGCCGGCGCGATGGCCGGCGTCGCGCTCGAGCTCGGCGTCCGGATGGCCGACCGCGACCCGCCCGACGCCGACGGCGCGGCACGGTTTGCGACCGAGCTGTTCCTCGGCGGAATCGAGCGGCTCGGCGGGGCCGGCGAGGCCGCGCGGCCGGCGCTAGGCTGCCTTCAGCTGGCGCGCCCGCAGGCGCAGGAGCTCGATCAGCTCGGTACCGCGGTGGAATGGGTCTGCGATCGGGTCGCCGCCGCGCAGCGGCAGCGCCGCCCGCAACCGGCCGTCGACCTCGGCCACGAGCACCGGTCCCGACGGCGCCTCCGCGCTGTCAAGCTCGGCGAGCCAGCGCAGCCCGGCGGCGTCCTTCGCCGCGGCGTAGCGAAGCGTCACCCGGCTGACCGGGCTGGCGCCGGCGTCGACGCGAACGACGTCGGCGGCGGCGCGCAGTTCCCTGCTGTGCTCGCGCGCGGCGAGCAGGTTCAGTGACAGCATCGTGGCCTCCTCGGAACTCGTATAACCACTTAAAGAGTGTAGCTGGTTATGGACGCGAAATAACCGGCGAACTATGATGAGTGGTTATGGACGAGATGCTGGCCGGTTATGGCTGAGCGACAGGAAGCTCCGGGACGGCTCGAGCTGCTCCGCGGGTTCGTCAACACGCTCGATCGCGAGGAGGGCCGCGAGGCGCTCGCCGACCCAGACGCGCTCCGCGGCTGGCTGATCGAGGCCGGACTCGCGGATACGGCTCTGTCCGTCCGCCCCGCGGACCTGCGCCGGGCGATCGCGGTGCGCGAGGCGCTGCGCGCCGTGCTGCTCGCGCACAATGGTGCTGCGCTCGTGGATGACGGCGCTGCCGGCGACGCTGGACGCGGCGGCGACACTCGACGCGGCAGCGAAGCGCGCACGCGTGCGCCTTCACTTCGACGCGGAGTGCGGTCCGTGGCTCGAACCTGACGCCGGGGGGGTCGACGGCGCGCTCGGGCGACTGCTGGCGATCGCGCATGCCGCGATGGCCGAGGGGACGTGGTCGCGGTTGAAGGCATGCCGCGAAGACAGTTGCGAATGGGCGTTCTACGATGCGACGCGCAACCACTCCCGGACGTGGTGCGACATGCAGGTCTGCGGCAACCGGGCGAAGGCGCGGGCGTACCGTCACCGCCAGCAAGGCTCTCCAGCCTCTTAACACTTCGGAAGCTCCAAATCCGGCGCGGCGTGTCAGGATGAACGTGCACATGCCGAGCTTCTGCCGCCACAACCGCCTCATCCAGAACTGCCCGATCTGTTCACGTGAGCAGGAGGTCGAGTTGCGTCCGATCGTCTCCTCCAGCGCTCCCCGCGCGAGCCTGCCGCGAACCCCGTCAGCCTCCTCGGGCACGGGGTCGAGTCGCGGGGGCGGCGCGCGACGCAGCGGAGGCGGCGGGACCGGTGTCCGGGTGCGACGGTTACAGCGCGGCGCCGAGGATGGCTATCACTCCGGCCTCGCCCCGGGGTTGCGCTCGAGCGCGGACGCCCAGCGGCTCGCCGAGGAGCTCGCGTTCGCGCAGACCCGCCTGCAGGTGCTCGAGTCAGCTCCGCCTGGCCTGTACGCGGAGGTGGCCGACCCGAGCGGAGAGCTCGAGGAGCGGCTGTGGCTGGCGTTCCTGATCGCGTATCTCGGCCCGCTGGACACCGACGAGCCGTTTGCGGCGATCCAAGACGTGCGGACGACCTGGGCGTCGGGCGAGCTGCCTGACCTCGACGGCGTCCCCACCGGCCCGCGGAGCGCGCATGAGGCCGGCAGCGGCACCCGCACCGTCGAGGCCTACCGGGCATGGGCGCAGCGGTCCGGCTCGCAGGCCGCCGCTTTCAACGGGGAGTCCGCGTGGACGGCGGAGCGGCGCTTCGCCCGCGTATTCGAGCGGATGGCGCTGCCCGGGCTGCACCGGGCGATTCGATTCGACCTCCTTGTCACGCTCGGTCGCCTGAGCGTCGTAGAGCTGCACCCGGCCGCCCTGCAGCTCGGCGGCAACAACAACGTCACGGTGGCCGCAAAACGGGCGCTCGGCATCGGCGATCCGATGCTGCTCGAACGCCGCGCGGCGGACCTGGCGAAAGCGACCGGTGTCGACCTCGGCGCGCTTGACCTGGCCTTCGGCAACTGGGAGCGGGGACAGCGGGCTCGGCTCGGTGTTGCTCCCGAGGTTGAGCCGGACGAGGCCGTGCTCGACACGGTGCTCGACGCCCTCGATCTGTAGGGCCAAGCGGCGGCCGGCCGGTCAGGCCAGTCCGTCCGAACCACCACCTACCTTCTGCGGCGTCCGCATCACCGAGCCGGAGCCGCAATGTCTCTCTGCTTCATCGAACCGCAGAACGCCATCCGCGTCATCGCCGACTCGGTCGGCCGTGAGGCGCGGCGCCAGATCCTCGGCGAGGTCGTCCGCGCCTGGGTCGACGAGATTCCGGAGTCCGAGCTGGAGTCCCATTACGCCAAGGCGGTCGCCGACCTCGATGAGCACGATCTCTCGATGCTTGCCGCCTGGCACGCATCGCTCGAGGTCGGCCATCCGCTCCCCAACAAGGAGTTCCTCGTCAACGTGTTTCCGTCGCTGGGCGAGAACCGGCGTGAGGCGCTGAAGATCGCCGCCGGGTTCCGCGGCGAGGAGGCGTTCGAAGCCGGGGTCGGAGAGGAGCAGGCGTTCGACACGGTGCTCCCCTGGCTGTCCGCGGACCGCTGCCTCGAGCTCGCCGCCGAGTGCCTCGAGCTGTATTGCTGGGACCGGCTCGGCAGCCCCAACTAGCGCACGGCGCTAGCCGGCCAGCGCCGCCTCGATCTCAGCGATCGCCTGCTCGGTGTCGCGGAACCACACAGCGTGGATTCCGAGCTCACGGGCGGCCGTGCAGTTGACCTCGATGTCATCGACGAGCAGCGCCTGCGTCGCGTCGACGCCGAGCCGCGAGAGCGTCAGCTCGTAGATCTGCGGCTCGGGCTTGCGCGTCCCGACGAACGCGGAGTCGATGACGTCATCGAAGATCTCGTCGACCGGGAGTTTGGCGCGCCACCGGCCCTCCCACTCGCGCACGTTGTTCGTGCAGATTGCGAGCCTGTAGCCGCGTCCGCGCAGCTCGCGCATGAACTCGATCATCGGCTCGTTCGCGTGGAGGTGGGCGAAGTAGCGCTCCCCGAAGCCGTGGAGGCTGATCTCACGCCCGAGCGCGCGGGTGAGGGTATCGGAGAGCAACTCCAGGAACCGGGCCTCGGTCATGCGCCCGGTCTCAAGTTCGTACAACGGGTTGGCGCCGTGCTCCGCCGCCACGGCGCGCATCGCGGCCCCGAGCTGCTCGAGCGAGACGCCTGAGGATTCCTGGAAGGCCACGAACGAGTCGAGCAGAGGCGAGGTGAGGACACCGCCGAAGTCGCTGATGACGGCGGTGATCGGGGTCATTGGGCGCCGCGCGCGAGGACGTACACCCCGGCGCCCTCCTCGCCGCGGGTGCGCCACCTCAGCGGCCACACCGTGAGGGTGAGCCCGTCGCTGTCGACCTGCACGCCCTCGCCGACGGCGTCGGCCGCCGCCCGCCGGGGGTACTGCTGGTCGTCGTCCGTGTCGAGCCAGAGCTCGAGGCCGGTGTGGAGCAGCCGGCCATCCGTGCTGTAGGTGCTCGACAGGCGGGGATCGGCGACCGGCTTGGTGCCGTCCTCGGCAAACACGCTGGCGGCGACGACGTCGCGGTCGTGACCCTTGGCGCCGCGCGGCCGCGCCGCGGTGAGCGTGATGCCGTCATCGGGAGCGAACCAGGCGCCGAGGTCACGGAGCGAGTCGAGGCGCAACAGATCGATCCCGGCGCGCAGGCCGCGTCTTCCGAGCGCGGCGAGGGAGTGCTCGACGCTCCCGAGCCGGAGCGTCCCGGTCACCTCGCAGAGCTGGTCAAACCCCTCGAATGGGGCGAGGTCGGCGGTGCCGCCGACCGCGGTCGCCGTCAGCGTGAGACCGTCCGCGGTCACGCTCCACGCTTCGTTGGCGGTGGTGCCGGTGATCGCGGCCCCGGGAATCACCGTCGCCGGTGCGTCATCCCCGCCGGCGGTGACGATGCACGTCTCCCCGTCGGCCCAGGCGCAGACCCACACGCCCGTGCCGGTGTCGCCGAACGCGAGCGTCCGGACCGTCCCTGTGGCCACTGGGTTCACGATCGCAGCTGGGATTGGTCGATGTCGCGGGCCGTCGAGTCGACGTCGTACGGTGTCCGGTTGCGGCCACCGAATTCGGTCGCGCGCAGCACGACCCGGCTGCCGAGATTGCGCACCAGCAGAGGCCGCACGAGCGCGCGCGTCGGCGGCAGCAGCAGCGCGATCCCAATGACGTCGGTGATGAATCCGGGGATCATCAGCAGGATCCCGCCGAACAACACGAGCGTTCCGTCGAGCACCTCACGCGTCGGCGTGCGCCGCTCCGAGAGGGCGAGGCTCAGTCGGCGCCAGGCCGCGCCGCCCTGCGTCCGGAGTGCCCAAAGGCCAAACGGCCAGCCGAGGATCAAGAGAATGATCGTCTCCAGCACGCCAATCGCCTGCGCAACCTCGATCGCCACGAACAGCTCGGCGACCGGCCAGAGGATCAGGAGCAGTATGCCCATGTACTGAAGGCTACTGCGGGCGCTGCGGTCTGCCGCTGTCGCCGCTAGATGGTTGATTCCGCGGCCGCGTGAGGCCGGGGGATCCGGGGATCAAGCCGGTCAAGGACGCAGGGCGAAGCCAATACTGGATGTATTGGCGAGTCCGAGGACGATGATCCGGCGCCGATCATCCGGATTCATCCGGCACGCGCGGTCGTGGAATCAACCATCTAGGCGTGGGCCGGCCAGGGCCCCTCGAGGCGAACCCCGGGGAGGCGGTGCAGGCCCATCAGCTCGATCAGCGTGATGATCTGCGGCTGGGCCCCGCGGAGGCGCAGCGCGCTGCCACGGACCCGCAGGCGGCGGGCGACCATCGCCAGGTCGAGCATCAGCGAGGTATCCGCGAACACAAGCTCGCTGAGGTCGACGATGACGTCCGTCTTGGCGCCGATGGCGCGCACGAGCGCCTGGCGTCGCGACCCCTGTGTGGTTCGGTCCTCATCGCCACGGCATCGGAGTACCGGCGGCTTGTCATCGAAGTCGACGATCGAGCAAACCTAGCGAAACCTTCGGGGTCCTGACAAGGGGGACAAGTGCCGTCTCTACACTTCGCCTCCATGATCACTGTTGACGACGTCAATGAAGCACTGCGGGACGTGATCGATCCCGAGCTTGGCCTTGACTTCGTCGAGCTCGGCCTGATCTACGAGGTCGAGGTCGACGACGACGGAACCGTGCGGGTCACGTACACGCTGACGAGCCCCGGTTGTCCGATCGGTCCCCAGGTCTCCGAGCAGATCCAAGAGTTCGTCGGCGAGCTCGAGGGTGTGCAGGATGTCCAGCCCACGATGACGTTCACGCCGCCGTGGACACCCGAGCGGATGAGCGAGGACGCAAAGTTCGCACTCGGTTTCTGAGTGCCGGCTGCGCTGATCGTTGGGCTGCGCTGATCGTTGGGCTGCGCTGATCGCGTTCGGGCACGCCTTGGACGGGTCCGAATCCCTCGAACCCGCCCAAGTACATTCCGCCCGCCAGTTGCCGCTCAGGGGGTGACGGCGTCGCTGGCCGAGACGAGGGCGGATGGGATGGGGACCTGTGATGACGCCAGTGGTCCCCGCCAGTAGTTGAAGCGCGGGCCGGCCCTCGAAGTTGGTCACTTGCCGACGACACGTCCGCACCTCGAACCCGCGGGCTTTCGGACCAACATGTTTATCCTGATTGCGGTGCGTCGATTCCTCAGCCCGCTCCTGCTGGCGGTGGCCGCGGGAGTGCTGTCCGGCGGGGGTGTGGCCGCCGCTGCGACGAGCCCGCCGGCGGGTCCGACGACCGTCACGCCGGCGGGTCCGACGACCGTCACGACGACGGGCAACCTGCTCGTGCTCCTCGACCGGCACCGCGCCTCGACGGCGGCGGTGCGGGCCGCGGTGGCCCGTACCGGTGCCCAAGCCGCGGGTCGCTCGGTGCCCGAGATCGGGCTGATCACGGTCAAGCCCTCAGCCGGCGAATCGCTGACCGCGCTCGCCCTGCGCCTCCGGGGGCTGCCCGACGTTGCCTCGGTGCAGGTCGAGCACCGATACGTGCCGCGGCTCGTGCCGAACGATCCGGCGCTCACGACGGCGAACCCGAACTCCGGCACGGTCCAGTGGACCCTCGGCAAGGAGGGCTTCTACGACGCGTGGAACATCACCCGAGGCGACGGCGCACGCGTCGGCGTGATCGACACCGGGATCGACGGCACCCATCCGGACCTGAAGACGAAGATCCAGGCCGCGGTCGATCAGCGCGGCGGTTCCGACGTTCGCGGGAGCGCGATGACCGATGAGATCGGCCACGGCACGCACGTCGCGTCGCTCGCATGCGCGGCGACCGGGAACGGCATCGGCATGGCCGGCGCCGGCTATGACTGCAAGCTCCTGATCGAGAAGAGCGACTTCTCGGACTCGAGCATCGCCGCCTCGATCGTGGACGCCGCCAACCGCAACGTCGGCGCTCTGAATATGAGCTTCGGACCCGCGCCGGGAAGCACGCAGACGCCCGCCCCGGACTCCGAGGTCCGCGCGCTCGACTACGCCGCAGCCCGGAAGGTCGTGCTCGTGGCCGCGGCCGCCGACGAACTGACGACCGAACAGGGCGATCCGGCCAACGTCGTCCAGCCGGCCGGCACCGGGCCGACGCTCACCGCCGGGATCGGTCTCGATGTCACCGCCGCCGACTACAGCGGCCACCGGGCGAGCTTCGCCGGGTACGGCAATGAGATCTCGCTCGCCGCGTACGGTGCGCTCGAGCCTGACCAGACGGGCCTTCTCGGCATCGGCGGGCCTGAGCCCGGCATCTTCGGCGCCTTCCCGGCCAACGCGACCGACATTGAGGGACTGCCGTCACCGTGCGGCTGCCGGACCACGTTTGGCGGCAGCAGCGCCTACGCCTACCTCCAGGGCACCTCGATGGCGGCCCCGCAGGTGACGGCCGTGGCGGCGATGATGCGCAACCTCAACCCGGACGCGACGCTCGTCGACGTGCTCACGACGCTTAAGCGCACCGCGACCCGCCCCGCCGGCGTCGGTTGGACGAGCGACGTCGGCTGGGGAATCCTCAACGCGAATGCGGCGCTGGAGGCGATCCGTCGCGTCGATCGTCTCGCCCCCGTCTCGAAGCTGTCGTCGCCGACCGTCGCGAGCCGCACGCGTTTCGTCGTGCGCTGGAGCGGCCATGACCAGACCCGGCCGGAGCTGATCCCGTCCGGCATCGCGCGCTACGAGGTGTACGTCCGAACGAACGGCTCCCGGCCCCGGTTGATCGCCAAGACGACCCGCCACAGCCTCACCTTCCGCGGGCGCGACGGGTTCCGCTACGTGTTCTTCTCTGTCGCCGTGGACCGCGCGGGCAACCGGGAACGCCGCAGTCTCAACGTGACGACGCGCGTCGCCCGCCACGCCCGCTGACCCTGGCGCGACGCTGGCCGGCCGGGTGGGATCGGGTTCAGTTCTCGCGGGGCTTGCGCTGCGGCCGGTCGCCGCGGGCGCGCTTGGCTCGCATGTCGGCAGCTGGGCCGTGGGTCGGCCGTGAGCGGGCGGACGGGATGATCGACGCCGATCCGCCGTTCGCGCTCTCGGCGTCATCGCGTCCGTTCGCGCTCGCCGTTGACGTCGCCGTCGTGGAGCGCGTGCCGCGGGTCGACTTCGTCCGCGCCTCGGCGAGCAGCTCTTGGAGCGCCGCGTCGATTCCCTCGGCGATCAGCTCGATGTCCGGGAGCGCGTCGTAGTCGCCGAGCAATCCGTACTCGATCCGGCCGTTGTAGGACATGATCGCGATCGCCAAGGCATGGTGCTCAGGCAAGAAAGCGATCGGCAGCAGATCATGGAGCTCCCGGCCGAGCACGTAGAGCGGCAGCTGCGGCCCGGGAATGTTGGTGACGATGAGGTTGAACAGCCGGGTCGAGAAGTTCAGCCGGGAGGCCTGGGCGAGGATCGTCGGCGGCGCGAGATTGTTGACCGCGGCGAGCGTTGCAGCTCCCACCGCCTGCTTTGACTCCTTGAGGCCGTCCATCGCCTGTTTGACGAACCGCAGTCGAGCGACCGGGTCTCGGATGTACACCGGAAGCGGTCCGCGCATCGCGGTCAGGCGGTTGCCGAGCGTCCCGCGCTCGTCCGCGGTGCGCACCGAAACCGGCACGAGCGCGCGCATCTCGAGGCCTTCGGTGCGGATCCCGCGTGAGCGCAGCCAGTTCGCGAGTGACCCGGACACGACGGTCAGCACGACATCGTTGACGGTGCCGCCGAGCGCGTCCTTGACTTCCTTGTAGTCCTCGAGCTGCTGGCGGACGACGGCAAATCGCCGGTGAGGGCCGATGTCGACGTTGAGCGGCGTCTCCGGCGCCGGGTTGAGACCCGCCCAGACGATCTCGCCGAGGCCCTCGGCCGCGTCGCGGACGATCTGCAACGACGTTGCGGGGCGGGTCGCGGCGTTGACCGCCTTCTGGACGAGCTCGGCGGTGGTGCCGATCGCGCCGCGGACGCCAGCCAGAATGAGCTCCACCGGCGAGGGCTCGGCCTTCGGCTGCCATGGCTCGAGGTCGGTCGCGGGGGGTGCCGGCGTCGGCTGGAGGTCTAACAGGACGGTCGCCAGATCGACGCCGGAGACGCCGTCGACGAGCGCGTGGTGGGTCTTGAAGATGAGCGCGAAGCGATCGTCCTCGAGCCCTTCGATCAGCCAGCTCTCCCACAGCGGCTTGGAGCGATCGAGCTGCTGGGAGACGATCCGGCTCGTGAGCTGGAACAGCTGCTCCTCGGTTCCGGGCGCGGGGAGCGCCGAGTGGCGCACGTGGTACTCGAGATTGAACGATGGGTCGTCGGTCCACAGCGGGCGGCCGGACTCGAGCGGCGGCGTGCTCAGCCGCTGCCGGTAGCGCGGCACGAGGTGCAGGCGGCCGCGGACATGATCCAGGTAGTCCTCGAACGCCGGTGGCGGCCCATCGAAGATGAGCACCGCGCCGATGTGCATGTGCGACGACTGCCCTTCCTGATGCAGGAACGACGCGTCGATCGAAGTCAGGCGGTCGAGATGCTGCTGCGCCACACCTGGAGCCTACCCAACTCCTCACGCGCTTCGAGTCGTTCACGCGCGAAACGGATGCCGTCCACGTCATCTGACGGTAGGCTTCGCCGACCCTATGACCTGGGACTTCGCGACCGAGCCAGAATTCCAAGCCAAGCTCGACTGGATGAACGCGTTCGTCCGGGCAAACATCTGGCCGCTGGAGACGCTCATCACTGAGCTCGGCTGGGACGGCCTGACCGCCGCGATGCGGCCGCTCCAGGAGCAGGTCAAGGAGCAGGGCCTGTGGGCCGCGCATCTCGACCCCGAGCTCGGTGGCCAGGGTTACGGTCAGGTCAAGCTCGGGCTGATGCACGAGATCCTCGGGACAAGCCCGATTGCGCCGCTCGCGTTCGGCAACGCCGCGCCGGACTCCGGCAACTCGGAGATCCTCGCCCTGGCTGGGACGCAGGAACAGAAGGACCGCTATCTGCATCCGCTGCTCGCCGGCGACCTCAAGTCGGCGTTCAGCATGACCGAGCCAAACTCCGCGGGCTCAGATCCGACGCTGCTGAAGACGACCGCGACCCGTGACGGCGATCACTGGGTGATCAACGGTCACAAGTGGTTTTCCTCGAACGCCTCGATCGCCGACTTCCTGATCGTGATGGCGGTCACCAACCCGGATGCGCGACCGCACCAGCGGGCGTCGATGTTGATCGTCGACACCGACACGCCCGGGGTCAACATCCTCCGCGACGTGGCGACGATGGAGCACCCGTGGGACAGCTACGGCCGCTACGGCAACCACGCCGAGATCCGTTACGAGAACGTGCGGGTGCCCGCTGAGGCGCTGCTCGGGGCCGAGGGCGCGGGCTTCCTCATCGCTCAGCAGCGGCTGTATCCGGGCCGAATCCACCACTGCATGCGCTGGCTCGGGGTCGCCCGGCGCGCCTTCGACATGCTGTGCGAGCGCTCGCTCTATCGCTACGCCCACGGGTCGACGCTGTCCCAGCACCAGTCGGTGCAGAACTGGATCGCAGACTCCGCCGCCGAGATGCAGGCGGCTCGGCTGATGACGCTGCACGCGGCGTGGAAGATGGACAGCGAGGGCGTCCTCGCCGCGCGCCAGGACATCGCGATGATCAAGTACTACGGCGCCAAGGTGCTCCACGACGTCGTCGACCGGGCGCTTCAGGCACACGGGTCGCTCGGGTACTCGACCGACCTGCCGCTCGAGGCGATGTATCGCTTCGCCCGCGCCGCCCGGATCTACGACGGGCCTGACGAGGTCCACCGTGCCTCGGTCGCCCGCCAGGTGCTGCGCCGCTACGAGGCGCCGCCGGACGAGATTCCATCCGAGCACGTGCCGAGCCGGCGTGAGGCGGCCCGGCGCCAGTTCGCCCACCTGCTCGAGACCGCGACGGTGAACGACTGATGTCCCGGCGCGTCCGTCTCGGCCTCCTCCTCGCGCTGGTCGCGGTCGCCGTCGGAGCAGCCGTCCAGTTGGCCTCCGGAGCGCCCGCGCACCGTGCGCACCGTGCGTCCGCACAGAAGAAGTACGGGGCCAAGGTCACCTACGTCGAGACGAACCACGGCCGGACGGTCGGCGGCGCGAACGTCGGGATCCAGGGTCACGGCACGTTCTCGGCGACGCTCGGCACGCGGGCAGCGCTCGAGGCGGCGATCATCGCCGCCGCCACCGGGATCCCGGTCACGAAGATCGCGCAGGGCGGCTCCTACACCGTGCTGCGATCGATCGCCGCCAATGGTCACATCGCGGGCACCGTCGTGGCGACGTTCAAGGCCCGCGGGCTCGGGACGCTCTGCGCGAGCTACACCGCGAAGCCGGGGAAGTTCGTTCCCGGCGACTCGTTCGTCCCGGTGAGCGGCACCTTCGCGGCGGTCGGCGGCACCGGTGCCGCGGCGCGCTGGCACGGGAGCCTCAGCTTCAGCGAGACCGGCGTGAGCGGCGTCAAGGTCGAGCAGCTCTCCGGCAAGGGCGCGGAATCGGGCGCGATCGGCAAGGCCAGGCCGATGACCAAGACCTGCAAGACGGTCGCGAAGTTCCCCAAGCACTGATCCCGCCGCGACCATAGTCCGAGTCGCGACGACGCCCGCAGGTGAAACAGCCGAGACTCGGCAGGAGGCGAACGCGCCTCCTACACTGTCGACCATGGCTGATGCGCCAGAAACGTTGCTGCTCGCCGCTCCCGCGGGGCTACTGCGCGGGTGTCGACCGAGCGGTGCAGACCGTCGAGCGGGCGCTCGAACTGCACGGCGCGCCCGTGTACGTCCGCAAGGAGATCGTCCACAACAAACATGTGGTCGAGCAGCTGCGCGAGCGCGGTGCCGTGTTCGTTGAGTCCGAGACCGAGGTCCCGGAGGGCGCGGTTGCCGTGTTCTCCGCCCACGGTGTCGCACCGAGCGTCCACGCCAACGCCGCCGCCCGCGGCCTGCGGACGATCGACGCGACCTGCCCGCTCGTGACCAAGGTCCACGTCGAGGCGAAGAAGTTCGCCGCCGAGGGGTACACGATCGTGCTCGTCGGTCACGCCGGCCACGAGGAGGTCGAGGGCACGATGGGGGAGGCCCCGGAACACATCGTGCTGATCGAGAACGAGGAGGATGTCGACGCGCTCGAGGTGAGTGACCCGAGCAAGGTCGCCTACATCTCCCAGACCACGCTGTCGGTCGACGAGACCCGGACGATCATCGACCGGCTCCGCGAGCGCTTCCCGGCGATCATCGGTCCCCGCACCGACGACATCTGTTACGCGACGACGAACCGCCAGGCGGCCGTCAAGCAGCTCGCGCGTGAGTGCGACCTCGTGCTCGTGATCGGCTCGCGGAACTCGTCCAACTCCAACCGCCTCGTCGAGGTTGCGCGTGAGCACGGGTCCGACTCGTACCTGATCGACAACGAGTCCGAGGTCCGCGAGGAGTGGCTGGAGGGCAAGCGCGTCGTCGGGATCACCTCCGGTGCCAGCGCACCCGAGGAGCTCGTCCAGCGGCTCGTCGGCTTCTTCCGAGACCGCGGGACCAGCGACGTCCGGGAGCTCGAGGTCGTCCAGGAGGATGTCCGCTTCATGCTCCCCAAGGTGATCCGCCAAGCGGTCGCCGCAGCGTCGAGCTGACACGAGGACGCCGCCCTGCGCACGCTGGTCGTCTCGGACCTGCATCTGGGGGCGCGCTCAGGTCGGGACATGCTGCGGGACGGGACCGCGCTCGCGGCGCTGCTCGACGGGGTTCGTAGCGCCGACCGGCTGGTGTTGCTCGGGGACGTCGTCGAGCTCCGCCAGGGGCCGGCGCGGGATGCGCTCGCGCTGGCGCGCCCGGTCCTCGACGCGCTCGGTGAGTCGCTCGGCGACGGCACCGAGGTCATCGTCGTCCCCGGCAACCACGACCACCATCTGCTTGCCGGCTGGTTTGACCGCCGCGCGCGCACGGCGCCCCCGCCGGCGCTCGGGCTCGAACAGCCGGTCGACTGGCGCGCCGGGGAGCCTCTCGCGGTGCTCGCCCGGGCCCTCGGCCTGGGCGGGGCGAACGTGCGGGCCGCGTATCCGGGCGTGTGGCTGCGCGACGACGTCTACGCGCTGCACGGCCACTACTGCGACCCGCACACCACGGTGCCGATGTTCGAGCGGCTCGGGGCCGGAGTGATGCGACGGATCACGGGGCTCACCGACGGCGGCCCGCGGACAGTTGATGACTACGAGCGGATCCTTGCGCCGATCTACGCCTGGCTGTACTCGCTCGCCCAACATGGCGGTCCGAGCCTCGGCCGCAGCTCGCACGGGGCGTCCGCCCAGGCATGGCGGGCGCTCGAGGGCGGCGCCGGGCTGCGGCGATCGCGTCGCGATCGGCTGCGTCGCCGGTCGGCGCGGATCGCGTTTCCGGCACTGCTCGCGGCGCTCAACCGCGCGCAGCTCGGGCCGCTGCACGCAGATCTCTCCGGTCCCGAGCTCCGCCGCGCCGCGCTGCGGGCCTGCGGCGAGGTGGTCGGGCGGCTGGGGGTGGACGCCCGCGACGTCGTCTTCGGCCACACGCATCGGGCCGGGCCGCTTCCGGGCGACGCGCGAGACGAATGGGTGGCGCCGACCGGGCCCCGGCTCACGAACACCGGCTGCTGGGTCCACGAGCCGAGCTTCCTCGGCTCCCGCCCGCAGGAGAGCCCGTACCGCGTCGGCTTTGCGGTTGCGCTCGACGACGACGAGGCGCCGCGCCTACTCAACCTGCTCGACTCACGTCAGGGCGCGAGCCCCGGCATGAAGCAGACCGCGTAGCACGTCACCCCGTCTCCGACGGTCAGCTCGAGCGTGCCCGCCGTGCTCACCGGGTGTGTGATCAGCTCGTAGGCACCGGGACGCTCGACCGCGATCGTGCGGCCGTTCGCCTCGACCGTGCCGCTGCCGTCAAGCACCGCCCAGACAGCGCCTGCCTGGTACGGACCGCTGTAGGGCCCCGCGCGTTCCTCGCTCTGCGGCACCAACAGGGCTCCGGGGACATCCTCGGCGCGGCGGGGTGCGACGACCGGCTCGTCTGCGATCCCGAGCAGCTCTTGAATTGCCCGCTCGGTTTCGTCGTAGCCGCCTTCGCCGTAGTGGAAGTCGAACAGGACGCCCTCCTGGTCGAACAGGTATCGCGCCGGCCAGCCGAGGTTGCCGTACAGGTTCCAGATCTCGTACTCGACATCGACGACCACCGGGTAAGCGATCTGCAGCCGCTGCACTGCGGACGACACCGCGTCCGGATCCGACGACGGCGGGAACCCGGACGTGTGCACGCCGATCACGCGGAGCCCTGCCTCGGCGTAACGCTCGTGCCATGCCGTCATGTACGGCAACGTGTGCAGCGAGTTCGGCCGGCAGAAGTCCCAGAACTCGATCAGCACCGGGCGGCCGCGCTGCTGGTCCATCCGGAGGGTCGCGACGTTGATCCAGGGGAGCCGGGCCGGGAACGCCGGCGCGTGGATGTGGTCCGCCGGGGCGCGCACGGCGGGCGATGGTAGACGTGGCGGGCCGCAGGCGGCGGCTGCCACGCGCTCGCGGAGGCCGCTACGCCTCGCTGGAGGCTGCTACGCCTCGACGAGGCCGCGGCGGATCGCGTAGCGGACGAGCTCCACCCGGTCACGCATGCCGAGCTTTCGCAATACGTTGGCACGGTGAGACTCGACGGTCTTCTCTGAGAGATGGAGGATCTCGGCAATCTGCACGTTCGTATAGGCCTCGGCGACGAGCTTGACGACCTCCTCCTCCCGCGTCGTCAGCGGGATCGCCGGACCCTCCGCCCCGTCCTCCATCCAGCGACGAATGATCGAGCGCTCGGCGGCGTTGGTGAGAAACGCCTCGCCGCGGCCCACCGCCCGGATCGCGCCGACGAGATCCTGATCTGCCTCGCGCTTGAGCACGTACCCCGAGGCCCCGGCCTTCAGCGCCTCGAACAGGTAGTGCTCGTCGTCATGCATCGAGAGCATCAGGACCCGGGTCTCCGGCACGTGGGAGCGGATCTCGCGCGCGGCCTGCAACCCCGTCATCCGCGGCATGCCGACGTCGAGGATGCACAGGTTGGGGCGCGAGGCGAGCGCCGCCTCGACGGCTTCGACACCGTCCGCGGCCTCGGCGACGACGTCGAGATCCGGCTGGCGTTCGAGGAGCAGCTTGATCCCGGAGCGGACGATCCCGTGGTCATCTGCGACGAGGATGCGCATCGTTCATCTCATCGTCAGCTCGACCCGGGTTCCCTGTCCCGCGGCCGACCAGATCGACAAATTGCCACCGACGAGCAGCGCCCGCTCCCGCATCCCGGACAGCCCCAGCCCGCCGGCGCGGCCCGCCAGGAATCCGCACCCGTCGTCGCTGATGCGCAGAACGGTGCGCCCGATGAACGACAGCTCGACGACGACCTTGTGCGCGTTTGCGTGCTGGGCGATGTTCGACAGGCTCTCCTGGGTGACGCGGTAGATGACGAGCTGGCGCTCGGGCGAGAGCTGCGGCGGCCGGCCGCGGGCGGCGAACGTCGCCCGGACGCCTGACTGCTCGCGGAAATCCCGGACCTGGCTGTCGAGCGCCGGGATCAGCCCGTGGTCGTCAAGCACGGCCGGCCGGAGCTGACGGGCGAGGGCGAGCAGTTCCTCCATCGCCTGGCTGGAGAGCCGCTTCGTCTCGGCGAGCTCGCGCCGCAGCGAGTGCGGCGCCCGCTCGATCGACGCCTGGAGCCGCAGCGTCACCGCGGTCAGGGCCTGATTGACCTCGTCATGGAGATCCTGGGCGATCCGGTGGCGCTCACGCTCCTGCGCCTGGATCGCCGCGCGGCCAGCCTGCCGCCGCTCGGCCTCGAGCCGGCCGATCATCCGCCGGAACGCCGCCTCGAGCCGTCGCACCTCGGCGCTGCTGGCCGGATGGCCGTCGAGCAGGCTCGGGTCTGGATAGGCGAGGTCGATCCGCTCCATCGAGGAGATGAGCTCGTCCAGCGGCCGGAACCGGCGCCGGAGCAGCAGCCAGTTGGCGAGCAACGTCGCCACGATCGCCAATCCGAGCACGAGCAGCTCGCGGCCGCGGATCACATCGGTGACGCGCGAGTCGACGCCGACCATCACCACGACCACCGTTCCGGCGAGCAGCAGCAGGTTGACGGCAAGCACCTGCAGGATGAGCGGACGAGATCGCATGTGCGAGCAATCTGAGAATCGGTAGTTCCCCGTAGGTCAAGATGGGGTCAAGACCCGATATCGGCCCGCGCCCGCCCCACCGATACGAATCATGCGAGCCCTCCACAGACTTTTGACGGGCAGCGGTGTTGGTGATTGGGTCTGGCTCTTGGGCGTCCTTCGGGGCGCCCTTAGCCGTTAAGTCTTGGGATGCGCTGCCGGCGTGGCCGTCCGCGCCGAGATGGCGACGCTAATCGGCGGGCTTTGGCGGAGGGTGAGCTGCAGGCTGGCGCGAGCCATCTCCGCGCGGATGCCCACGCCGCAGCGTTCAGCCTTGGGGCCGCGCCCGGAGGACGGACGAGTCAGGCCCAATGCTGGTTGAGCCAGGAGTTCGGGACGGCTCACAGGGACGAGACGCCGGCGACCAACGCCGCAGGGTGATGGCTCTGAACGAAGGTGGTCGACGGACGCCGGGAGCGGTGCGTCCCACGGCTGCCGGTATAGCTCGCGCATCCTGCTAATACAGTTCGTCGAACGCACCACGTTCGCATCGCTATACCGGCGGCCGGTGGGACGCACCGCCCACCTGGCTCCGCCGCTATACTGAGTGAAGTATTGAAAGGCGACAAGGTTTAGGGAGTTTCCGCATGAGCCCCTCTGGTGCAGAGGTTCTACGACAGATCAAGAGTCGGATCGAAGAGGTTGATCCTGCGGCCGTGCGTGAGCAGGCCTCCAACGGCGCGGTCGTCGTCGACGTGCGCGAAGTGGACGAGTGGGGGGCCGGACACATCCCGGGCGCCAAGCACGTCCCGAAGAGCTATCTCGAGACCCGGATCGAGGGGGCGGCGCCCGACCGCTCCCAGCACGTCATTTTGTACTGCCAGTCCGGCAATCGCTCGGCCTGGGCGGCGCGGACGCTGATCGAGGATCTCGGCTACGAGAACGTCGAGTCGATGACCGGTGGCTTCACGCTGTGGAAGGACCGTGGCTATGAGGTCGAGACGCCGCGCACGCTTACCCCTGAGCAGCGCGAGCGCTACTCGCGGCACCTGCTTCTGCCCGAGGTCGGCGTTGAGGGCCAGCAGAAGCTGCTCGACGCGAAGGTCCTGCTGCTCGGCGCCGGCGGCCTCGGTTCGCCGACCGCGCTGTACCTCGCGGCGGCCGGCGTGGGCACGCTCGGGATCGTCGACAACGACGAGGTCGACCTGTCGAATCTCCAGCGCCAGGTGATCCACACGAGCGAACGGATCGGGATGCCGAAGGTCGACTCCGCGGCGGAAACGATCAACGCGCTGAACCCGGACGTCAAGGTTGTCAAGCACGCGATCCGGCTCGGCCCGGAGAACATCATGGACATCCTGCCCGGCTACGACATCGTCGTCGACGGTCTGGACAACTTCCCGACGCGCTACCTGCTCAACGATGCCTCGGTGCGGCTCCAGATCCCGGTCGTGTCGGCCGCGATCCTCGGCTTTGAGGGCCAGCTGTCGGTGTTCAAGCCGTACGACGGCCCGTGCTACCGCTGCCTGTTCCCGGTGCCGCCGCCCGCCGAGCTCGCGCCGTCATGCGGCGCCAACGGTGTCCTCGGCGTGCTCCCGGGCACGATGGGCCTGCTCCAGGCGACCGAGGTCATCAAGCTGATCCTCGGGGAGGGCGACCCGCTCATCGGCCGTCTGCTCATGTACGACGCGCTGTCTGCCACGGTCAACGAAGTCAAGGTCCGGCGCGACCCGGAGTGCCCGATCTGCTCCCGTGAGCCGGACGCGATCTCCGACGAGGAGATGGGCGTTTTCCCTGACTACGAGGCGTTCTGCGCCGGCGCGCACTAGCCGATCCGGCGCAAGACGATCATCTAGGGTATGGCGATGGCCACGATTCGCATTCCACCTGTGCTGCGCCCGTCTGTCGGGGGCGAGAAGGAGCTCACCGCCGAGGGCACGAACGTCGGCGACATCCTGCGCTCCGTCGCAGAATCTCACCCGGACACGCAGTCGCAGCTGTTCTCCGCGGACGGCGGTCTGAACCGCTACGTGAACGTCTACCTCAACGACGAGGATGTACGGGTCCTCGACGGGCTTGAAACGGCGGTCGGGGACTCCGACACGCTGGTGATCCTCCCGGCGATGGCCGGCGGCGCCCGCTGACGCCCAGCCGGGAAGGCTGAGCGCTCCGCCGGGAAGGCTGAGCGCTCCGGCGGCGTCTTAAGGGGCGTATCGCCCCATCGCCAAAGGAGCCCGATGTCGTCAAACCGTCCCCTGCGCGCGAAGCGCTCGCTGTGGCTGCTCGCCACCGCGGTTGCGCTTATCGCCGTCGCCGGCCTGGCCACGCTCGCGATCGCGAAGACCGCCAAGAAGGCCAAGCCGCTCGTCAAGACCGCGCACAACGCGTCGCTGGGCGCGACGATCGTCGTCGATCCGAACGGCATGACGCTCTATGAGCTGAAGCCCGAGACCTCGAAGCACCTGCTATGCGCCTCGAGCCTGTGCATCCACTTCTGGCCCCCGGCCAAGGTCGGCAAGACGACCAAGCTCGCCAAGGGCACCGGCGTGAACGGGATCCCTCGGACGCCTGCACCGCACGGGCTTCTACCAGCTGACGCTCGACGGTCACCCCCTGTACCACTTCTCCCTCGACAAGCACAAGGGATCTGTCGGCGGCAACGGGCTCATGACGTTCGGTGGCACCTGGCACGTCGTCAAGGGGTCCTCCTCAAGCAAGAGCACGACGACGACCACGACGTCGACCACGACGTCGTCGACGACGACCAGCTCGACGTACTCCTACCCCGGCTACTGAGCCCCAGCCCACCCCGCGGACGGGGGCCGTGTCGCTCGGTCCGACCAGCGAGCACACGGCCCCTGCGGGGCCCTCGTCATCGCTACACTTCGTATAGCTATGGCCGTGGAGCGCTTACAGAACAAGCCATGCGGCGGGCGCTATGGCGACATCGTCCAAGCCATTGGCCACACGCCGCTCGTCGAGCTCAAGCGGCTGAGCCCCAAGCCGGGCGTCCGGATTTGGGCCAAGCTTGAGTCGCACAATCCGACCGGCTCGGTCAAGGACCGTGTTGCTCGATCCCTGATCGAGGATGCCGAGGACAAGGGTCTGATCCGACCCGGGCAGACGATCCTCGAGCCGACGTCCGGAAACACCGGGATCTCGCTCGCGATGATCTGTGGCCGCAAGGGCTACAAGCTCAAGGTCGTGATGCCGGAGAACGTGACCCCGGAGCGGACCCAGCTGCTGAAGATGTACGGCGCGGAGATCGTCTACTCCGAGGGGTCCAAGGGGTCGAATGGTGCCGTCGAGATGGCGCTCGACCTCGCCCAGCACGACGCCTCGTACTACATGCCCTACCAGTACGGCAATCTCGCCAACCCGCTGGCGCACTACAACGGGACCGCGCTCGAGATCCTTGAGGAGCTTGACGAGGTGACCGCATTCGTCGCCGGGCTCGGGACCGGCGGCACGTTGATGGGCAACGCCCGTCGGCTGAAGGAGGAACTCGGGGACGACGTGAAGATCGTCGCCGCCGAGCCGATGCAGGGCGAGCCGGTGCAGGGCCTCCGCTCCCTCGAGGATGGGTTCATCCCACCGATCATCGACCTGTCGCTGCTGGACCGGAAGATCTTCGTCACGAACACCGATGCGATCGTGTTCACCCGTAAGCTCCTCGACGAGGAGCGGGTGTTCGCCGGCGTCTCCTCGGGCGCGATCGCCCGGGTCGCGGTGCGGATCGCGAACGAACTGGACGAGGGCAACGTCGTGTTCATCGTCGCCGACGACGGCTGGAAATATTTGTCCTCCGGGATCTACACGCGTCCCGTCGAGGAGATCGAGAACCTGGACTCCACCGTCTGGTGGTAAACGCCGACGATGGCGTCGCGTCGCATACGCGACGGGCGCTGCTGAGAACCTCGACCGGCGGGGTCGCTGCGGGTGCGATTGTCGCTGCCACGGCGGTCGCCGGTTGCGGCAGTGGCTCGCGCCGACCCGACGTCCACAAGATCCCACCGTCGGCGCGGAGCACCGACGTGATGATCGTCAACGGGTTGCTCGATCTGTGTGAGCGGACGATCGCCGCCTACACGGCCACGGTGCCCCTGTTCGGCGGTCATCTGCACGCTGCTTTGAAGCAGTTCCTGGATCAGGATCTCGATCACGCCGGCGAGCTGTATCGGTTGATCAAGCAGGCAGGCGGGACCGCGAACAAGCCCCGGCCCAGCTACGACCTCGGCCGGCCACGTGGCCGCCGGGACCTGCTTCGGTTGCTCCACGGCCTTGAGGCCGAGATGGTCTCCGGGTACCTGGCGGCGATTCCGCAGCTCGCGCCCGGATCGGTACGCGCGGCCATCGCGTCGATCCTCGCCAGCGATGCCCAGCATGTCGTCGTGCTTCGGCTGGCGCTCCGGCTGGACCCGCTTCCCTCTGCGTTCGTCACCGGCAACGAGTAACCGTCCCGAGGCAACTCGCCGCATGCCGACACCGAGCACCACCCGGAGAGGTCTGCTGGCCGCAGCCGCGGCGGCGTACGTGACCCGCGCGACGGGCGCGCTCGGGGCTGAGGCGACGACCACACCGAGCGATCCAGAGCTGCTCCGCGATCTGGTCGCGATCGAGCAGCTGCTGATCGTCGTCTATCGCCGGGTGATCGCCACTGGGCTGCTCTCGCCGCGCGTGCATCGTGTCGCGCGGCGGGTGCTCTCCCAGGAGGTTGCCCACGCGAGCGTCGTCACGCGGGAGCTGCGCGCGGTCGGCGGTACGGCGGCGCGCCCGCTGCACACGACGGATGCGATCGACAAGGCGCTGAGCGACCTCAAGGTCACCGGGCAGGTCTCGGAGCTCCGTAACGAGCACGATTGCGTGCACCTGCTGCTCGATCTGGAGATGGCAGCCGAAGGCGCGTACTTCAAGGCGATCTCCGAACTGAGGTCGATCACCCTCAGCCAACTGGCGGTGACGATCCTCGCCAGCGAGGCCCAGCATCAGACCGCCGTGAGCGAGGCACGGCGGCCGGGCGACGCGTCGCAAGCCGTGCCGACGTCGTTCGTCAAGGGCAAGAGCTAAGACCCTGCCCAGGACCCGCCCGGCTCCCTGCCGTGTGCGTCAGTGATTAAGCCGCCGATAGTTCGGCGTATAACTAAGCCGGAACGACCGCGCTAGCGGATCGCGACGAAAGGACCTCACCGACGGTCCGCGACATTCGCTGCGGAACGACGGTTCGGCGACCGTGGCACGGACCTTCGCGCGGGCAAGCACCGCGTCGGCCACCATGCCTTCGTCGACCAGATACAGCGAATCGGCGATCAGGTCCCGGATTACCCTTCCTCGTGGTGTCACGAGGTCGGTATCGGGTAGCGCCAATTGGCACTTGAGTCGTCGGCGCATCCCATAAACGCCATGGCAACCGAACCGGTGAAAAAGGCGCGGCAGCGGCTGGTAGCCTCGGAACCGATGCGTATCACGCGTGAGATGTACGACGACATGGTCGCCCACGCCCGTGCCGAGGCACCCAACGAATGCTGCGGGATGGTCGCCACAAGGGATGGCGACGCGACTCGCGTCTACCGGACGACGAACGTCGAGGCGAGCCCGTTCCGGTTTGTGATCGACGGCGCCGAGCAGCTCCGGGTCTACAACGAGATCGAGTCCGAGGGGCTCGAGCTGGGGGCGATCTACCACTCGCATACTCGGACGGAGCCCCAGCCGTCCCAGACCGACATCAACTTCAGCCGGGCCTGGCCAGGCGTGCTGTGGATCATCGTCGGGCTCGCAGGGGACGACGCCGACGTCCGCACCTGGCAGATCGAGAACGGTCAGGTCAGCGAGGCCAAACTGGTCGTGGAGTGATGCCGGCTGACCAGGGCGCTTCCGACGCACTGGTCTGCCCGAGCTGCGGCCGGGGGCACCCCGCGACGGAACGATTCTGTACCGGATGCGGCATGCCGCTCGTGCCCGCGATGCCTGACGACGAGGCGTCGCACCCGACGAGCGAGCGCCACGAGCGCATCCGGAAGATCAAGCCGCAGCTCGCGGAGGGCTCGCTCGTCCGCGTCGCCGGAGCGCGCAACCAGGCCGAGGCCGAGTTCATCCAGGGCCTGCTGCTCGAGGAGGGTGTGCCGAGCCTCCTGCGCCGAACCGCCGGCTTCGACGTGCCCGACTTCCTGGCTGCGGGCCCACGCGACGTGCTCGTCCCGCAGACCGGCGTCAGCACCGCCCGCGAGGTCCTGCTCCAGGCTGAGATCATCTCCCCGGAGCGGCCCGCGAGCGCGGTCGAGCCGCGGCGCCTGCTCATCGGGCTGATCGTCGCGCTCGCCGTCGGCGCGTTGATCATCTGGGGTGCGACCGCGATCCTCACCCACTGAGGCCCGGGACCGGTGAACACGAACCTCGGGTCCGTCGCCGTGCCGCGTGGCGGTTCGTGGTCCGTCGCCCAGGCGACCGCGCTCGTATTCGGGATCTGGTGGACCGTCAACGGGATCGGCGCCCTGCTCATCGACCCGAACTTTTCGACCGGTCACGTTCACGGCAGCGGCGCGTTGCTCGGCATCGTCACGATCACCGCGAACGGCTGGCACGGCGTGTTCCATCTGCTCACCGGCGTCGCCGGGATTGCCGTCGCGCGCCGGCCACACGCCTCGCTCATCTACACGCTCGCGGCCGGGACGCTGTACGTCGTCGTCGGCGCGTTGGGGCTCATCGTCGGCGGCAGCGCCCTCGGCGTCATCGCGGTCGACGCCTCGGGCGACATCGTCCACATCGCCGAAGGGGCGATCGTGCTCGGCGCCGGACTGCTGACCCTGTGAAGACCGAACGCTCGGCGTAGATGTGTGATTCCGCGGCCCTGTGGGGGCCGGGGGATCGGACCCGCTACCCATCTCGCCGCGCACGACCGGGAAAACGTCCCGCTGCAGCGGGCCCGGAAGATGGATCGTGCCGTTGTGCCGATCCGAGCGGGACTACGGTCCAACCTGTCCGCCGAGCCCCGGTGGATTGGGACATTGTCCCGGTCCCGATCCCGCCCGCCCAGCTCCGCCCACACCGAGCACCCGCCCACCGGACCGCCGGGGCGCCCGTTCCTTCGATGCAAAACCGGCCCGCCGATCCAGCGCCTGGTCAAGGCGCGCCCCGGATCAAGCCGCGACCCGGCCTCAGGCGGCGCTGGCGAGGCGGGAGAGGTGGGAGCGCCAGTCGCCCTCGATGTGGACGAAGGGCTTGTCGCCGAACGCTTTGGTCAGGGCGGCGCGGGCGCCCTGGGGGTGCAGGCGGGTGACGAACTGGGCGGCGGCCTTTTCGCCCTCCTGCTTGGCGAGGAGGTCGATGACGCTGGCGCCGAGGAGGGGTGCGTCGCGGAGGCCGGGCGGGAAGTTCGGACGACCGCCCTCACGCAGGCGGCGGGCGATCGCGGGGCGGGCGTGGTCGCTCTGGCCGGAGAACCAGCGGCCCGCTCCCTCGAGCAGCCAGGCCCATCGCAGCTCGGCGCGGATTCGGGTCGGGGTGACTCCGGAGGGGAGGTCACGGTTGTTCTCGGCGATCACCCGCCGTGCGTACAGGGCCGGCGCGGTCAGCGAGAGCATCTCCCGGGATCCGTAGACGTTTGAGGCCCGGGCGTCGAGCGCCTCGGGCGCGAGCACATGCAGCTCTTCGCCGCCGGCCCAGCCGGCGATGTAGCGCCGCGCGGCGGGAGCGGTCAGCAGCCACCGCAACGGCAGGGTCGGGTTGGACAGGGTCAGCGAGAACGTGTCGTGATGGAGCACGACGGTGATGTCAGCGACCTCGCGGGGGAAGATCCTCGCGAGGTGGTCACGCGTGCGCTCGAGCGACTCGAGCACCCAGGCGGCGTCATCCGCCTGGTCCGAGTCATGACGAGCGCGAAACGACGGCGAAACCGACTCGACCCAGGCCATGAAAGTGAACACGGGCGGCCGCGTTGGCGGCCGCCCGCTGAGAGTTGATCAGACGAGAACCGGCTGGCGGTCGGAAGCGATCGAGGCGATCTCTTCGGTGGCCCGCTCGAACTCATCATCAGAGAGCACTGGCGTCCCCTCAAACGGGAGATCCCGAGTGATCTCGAGCCAAGAACGGCAACCGCCGTACTCGTCACGGACCTTGACGGTGACCGGACGCGGGATCCGGTAGGTCCGCAGGAGGATCACGTGGAGCGGATGACGCCGCTTCCACGCGAGCCGCTTTTCCGCGTAGTCGGTCGTCCATACGTAGAACGGCGACAGGGCGTCAACCGCGCGACGATCGGTGACCGTGTAATGCGCGGACACTTCGGCCCAGGCGCGGATGCGAACGCGATCGGGCTGAGCCAATTCGCCGGCGCGCAACAGCGCATGCGGGGATGGCTCGCCATCGCTCCAAACGCCCTCTTCGAGGGCGCGGGCCAACTCGGGGCGATGAGACTCGCGCACGAGGTCGGCACATTGGTGGTCAAACGTGGGGTAGAGGAAGAACCGGTCGTAGTCGAGCTTGAAGTGCTTGCCGGGTTCGCGGATCCCGCCCTTACGTAGGGTCAGGAGCTGCTCACCTTCGGCGAGAGCCCGCACGGTCACGGCCCATTCTTTGAAAGCAATCGGCATGTATTTCGGGTGGGAGATTGGGGGCTTACGTAACGAATCCCCGAGCGCGCATCTTGACCGGCGGCGCAACGGAGGAACCGGGATTCTAGGGGAGAACTCCCAAAATCCCAAATGTTCCTGTAAATTAGCGGTTTTTGGTGGCTACACCGCTATAGCTTTTGGTCCGCGAGGGCCTCCAGGACCTCGATTACGGCGGCAAAGTCATCGTTGCCGTGGCCGCGTCCACTGGCCGCGATCAGCAGCTCGCGTGTGAGCGCCGCAAACGTGAAGGGAACGCCCATTTCGGCCCCCTCGTCGAGACACAGACGGACGTCTTTGAGCATGTGATCGAGCTTGAACAGCGTCGAGTAGTCGTGCTCGCGCATCGGCCGGGCCTTGAGCTCGACCATCGTCGAATTGCCCGAGCCGGCACGCATCACCTGCGTGAGCGCCTCGAGGTCGAGGCCGGCCTTGGCGCCGACGACAAGCGCCTCGCCAAGCACCGCGGCGTTCGTCGCCGCCACGGCGTTGTTGATGAGCTTCACCATCTGGCCATGGCCGAGCGCGCCGGCGTGGACGATTGTCGTGCCCATCGCATCAAGGGCCGGCCGGGCGCGCGCCACGTCCTCGTCACTGCCACCGACCATGATCGTCAGCGTTCCGTCCTCGGCCCGCGGCGAGGAGCCCGTGACCGGCGCATCGATCATGCGCACGTCGTGCGCCGCGAGACGTCTCGCGATCTCCCGCGTCCAGCTCGGGCCGATCGTCGAGCAATCGACGCACAGCGTGCCGGGCCGGGCGGCGGCCGCGACGCCCTCGTCGCCGAGCAACACGTGCTCGACCTGCGGCCCGTCGACCACCATCGTGAAGACGATGTCCGCCTGACCGCCCGCCTCGCCCGGCGTGTGTGCCATGCGCACGTTCGGATGCTCAGCGCAGAACTGCTCGGCCGTGCTCTGTGTCCGGTTCCAGACGATGAGCTCAAAACCGCGCTCGGCGAGGCGGTTCGCCATCCGGGATCCCATGATCCCAAGTCCGAGGAATGCCACCCGCTCACTCATGACTCAGATGATGGCGACTTCCCGCGCCCGCCGCCGCCCGGGGTGTCGATCCGCAGCCGCGCGCCGGCATCGAGCTCGCCGATCGCCTTCGGCGGGAGCTCCTCGCCGTCAAGCGAGTTGCGGCCCGGCGCCCCCGGTTCGCCGCCGTCTGCGCCGGGCGGGGCGTGGCGCCGGCGTTCGGTGATCAGCGAGTAGTGCAACGGCGCGAGCGCCTCGAACTCACGGATCACGCCATCACCGCCGCGATGCGCGCCGGCCCCGCCCGAGCCACGGCGCAGCGCGTAGCGGATCATTCGCAGCGGGAACTCGAGTTCGAGCGCCTCGACGGGCGTGTTCAGTGTGTTGCTCATCGCGACGTGGACCCCGCTCGGTCCGTCCGCGTCGGCGCAGGCGCCCTGCCCGCCGCCGATCGTCTCGTAGTAGACGACGTCCTCGGTTCCGAACGTGACGTTGTTCATCGTCCCCTGGCCGAGGGCGTGGCCGAACGCCCGCAGCACGACATCGGCGATGCGCGAGGAGGTCTCGACGTTGCCCCCGACGACTGCGGCCGGCGAGCGGGCGTGGAGCAGACTCCCCTCCGGCACCCGCACCTCGATCGGACGGTACGCACCAGCGCTCGGCGGGATGTCCGGATCGGTCAACACGCGCACCGCGAAATAACAGGCCGAATGCGTCACCGCGAGCGGACAGTTGAGGTTGCCCTCATGCTGCGCCGCCGTCCCCTCAAAGTCGAGCGTGAGCGTGTCGCCCGCGACCGTCGCGCGCAGCGCGATTCGCAGATCGCCCTCCCGGGCCTCGAGCACGTCCTCGGCCGTGTACGTGCCGTCGGCGAGTTCGTCGATACATGCACGCGTGCGCCGCTCCGCGTAGTCGAGCACGGCGGTGAACGCCTCCCGCAGCGTGTCGCCGCCGACGCGGTCGTGGAGCTCCTGCAGGCGGCGAACGCCAACGTGGCCGGCCGCGAGTTGAGCGCGCAGGTCGGCGCGGCGCTGCCCGGGCTGGCGCATCTCGGCGGCGAGGCGGTTGATCGCAGCGTCGTCGAGCACCTGCGGCTCGATCACGACGCCCTCGTCGGCGAGCGTGCGGCTGTCGGCCGGCATCGACCCCGGGGTCGGGCCGCCGACGTCGGCGTGATGGGCGCGGTTGGCGGCGAACGCGATCAGCTGATCACCGGCGAACACCGGGGTGATCACCGTGATGTCGGGCAGATGGGTGCCGCCGCGGTACGGGTCGTTGAGGATCCATGAGCGCTCCGGCGCGTGCTCCTCGTCGAGGATCGCGCGGACCGCGGCGGGCATCGCCCCGAGGTGCACCGGGATGTGCTCGGCCTGCATGACCATCTCGCCATGGGGGTCGAACAGGGCGGTTGACGCGTCCCGTCGCTCCTTGATGTTCGCCGAGTGCGCCGCGCGGATGAGCACGGCGCCCATCTCCTCACAGATCGCCCGGAGCGCGCCACTCAGCACCTGTAGCTCGACGGGGTCGATCATCGCGTGCGCTCGAGCCTGATCGTGCCGCTGTCCATGACGTCGCCGGACCATCCGTGGGGGATGAGGAGCGTCGATTCCGGCAGCTCGATCACGGCGGGGCCGGCGAGCGCGGTCCCCGGCTCGGGCACCGCGGAGACGACCTCGATCCGCAGCTCCTCTCCATCGAGCACCGCGGCGCGCCGGCTCCGGCGCACGGACGCCTCGGCGCGGTCGGCGGTGAGTGGCACCTCGACGGCGGGCGTCGTGGCGGTCACCCGCACGGTCACGAGCTCGAGCTCCTGCTCGGAATCGCTGTAGCCGTAACGATCGCGATGCTCGGCTTCGAACGCCTCCCTCAGCGCGTCCGGCGACGCCTTGACACCGGCCCGGATCGGCAGCTCGAACGCTTGGCCGCGGTAGCGCAGCTCGTAGGTCGCGTGCAGTTCGGCCTCGGCACCCGCCTCGCCGAGCGCCGCCCGGGCCTGCTCGCCGAGCTCGCTCGTCACGTCCGCGATCACCTCTGCCCGCAGGTCCTCGCCGCGCAGGAACACGCTGTTCTGGACGTCGCGCCGCCGCGGCGAGACGACGAGCCCGAGCGCTGCGAGGACGCCGGATGCGCGTGGGCACAGGATCGTCGTGATCCCGAGTTCGTCGGCGATCGCGGCGGCATGGAGGGGGCCGGCCCCTCCGAAGGCGAGCAGCGCATAGCCCCGGGGGTCGACGCCACGCTGGACGGTGACGACGCGCAGCGCCCGGACCATCTCGGCGTTCGCCACGCGGATGATCCCCTCGGCGCACGCGATCGGGTCGAGCTCGAGCTCGCGGGCGAGGCGCCCGACCGCGTTGGCTGAGGCGTCGCGATCGAGCTCGACGCCGCCTGCGAGCGGCGCGTCGGACCCGAGGTAGCCGAGCAGCAGGTTCGCGTCGGTCACCGTCGGCTCGGTCCCGCCACGGCCGTAGCAGGCGGGCCCCGGCTCGGCTCCGGAGGAGCGCGGGCCGACGCGGAGCGCGCCGCCCGGATCACGCCACGCGATTGACCCACCGCCGGCCCCGACGGTGTGGACCGCGAGCATCGGCAACGCGAGCGGACGGTCCGCGATCTCGCCGGCGCTGCGCTCCTGCACCGTGCCGTCGTCGACGACGCACACGTCGCACGACGTGCCGCCCATGTCAAAGCACAGCACGTTGGGCTGCTCGGCCGCCCGCGCGACGTGAGCCGCCCCGGCGGCCCCGCCCGCCGGACCGGAGAGCACCGTCCAGGCGGCGTGGTTCGCCGCGGCGCTGAGATCGATGAGGCCGCCGTTGGACTGCATGATCGCGGGCTCCGGGAGGTCGGCCTCGTCGCAGCGCTCGGCGAGCCGCCGCAGGTACCGCGCGAGCAACGGCGAGAGCGCCGCGTCGACCTCGGTGGTCGCGGCCCGTTCGTACTCGCGGAACGTCCCGACGACCTCGTGAGAGAGCGAGACGTGGACATCGGGAACCTCCCGCGCGAGGACCTCGCCGAGGAGTTGCTCGTGCTCGGGGTGCCGGTAGGAATGCAGGAGCACGACCGCGACGGCCTCCACCGGCTCATCCCGTGCCTCCGTACCTGGCTGGCCAGCCAGCCAGCGTCGTCAGGGGACAGCGGTTTGAGCGGCCCCTCAGGCGTCATCCGCTCCGGCGCACCGAAGCGGAGCTCATCGGGCACGAGCGGGGCCGGCCGCGCGACGCACAGCCGGTACAGCTCGGGGCGGTTCTGGCGCCCGAGCGCGACGATGTCGGTGAACCCGTCGGTGACGATCAGCGCCGTGCGGGCGCCGTTGCCCTCGAGCAACGCGTTCGTCGCCACCGTCATCCCGTGCGAGAACGACGCGACGTCCGCCGCCTCGACGCCGGCGCGCTCGAGCGCGGTCGTGATCGCCGCGAGCACGCCCTCGGACTGATCCTGCGGCGTCGTCGGCGCCTTTGCCGTGACGAGCCGATCCCCGAGCGCGAGGACCGCGTCCGTGAACGTTCCCCCGACGTCGACGCCGAGCAGCATGCCGGGCAACCTACCCGCCCGAGCGGCTCAGAGAGCGCTCGAACCTGCAAGCGCAGAAACAAGGCCCCGCGCAAGCGGGGCCCCATAAACCGTGCTCGTCAGGCCGCGAGCGCTGCGGTCACCAGTTCCTCGGTCTCCGCCAGGTGCTGGTGCGACGGGCAGTAGCCGTTGTGGGGGAGTGGCATCCGCTGGCAGGGGAGGCCCTTGCGCGTGCTGGCCCGGCACTGGAGCGGGTTCCCGTAGACGTCGAATCCGTTCTGCGGCTGGCTGCGCAGGAACTCGTCGGCGAACTGCAGGTAGCGCTCGATCACGCGCAGCACGCGGCACTGTTCGCTGAGCGGGAAGTAGGCGCGGATGTCGGTGAACAACGTCCGGGCGGGACGCGCGAAGTAGTGGGGGTCGGTCGCCAGCCGCTCGACGGCGGCCTCACAGGCCCGCAGCACGCGCTCGTGGTTCGCGTGGGGACAGACGGAATGCGGATCTTCGATGATCTCGCCCGCGAGCTCTCGGTAGATCGCTCGGCTGAACCGGTACATGCAGACTCCTTGTCTCCTGTTGGCCCCTGCCGGAGCCTCCCTTGCGCGGCGAGTATTCCCCCAATGTGTGAAGTCCTCGCAGCGGGCAGTATTAACCGCTTATTAAGCAGGAACTTGGTGTGTTACGTCCACACGGCGGCGTCCGCGGGGGCGTCGCGCCGGACCATCACGTGGCGGTGCTCGAAGGCCGGATCGGTGTCCGGGAAGTCACGCCGCTGGTGCGCACCGCGGCTCTCCGTCCGGGCCAGCGCGGACGCGGCGATCAGGCGGACGAGCGGGTACGGATCCTCTTGGAGGCGACGGAGGCCGTCCGCGTCACGTTCCAAACCGGCGTACTGCCACAGCGCGTCGCGGCTCTCGTCGGTGAGCGCCGGCGGCTTGCCCGACCGCGCGACGACGCTCGTCACGTGCGGCCGCGGTTCGATCAGCGCGGCGCGGGCGGCGCGGGCCCCGAACACAAAACACTCGGTGAGCGAGTTCGACGCCAGCCGGTTGGCGCCGTGGAGCCCCGTGCACGAGCACTCGCCAATGGCGTACAGGCCGGCCACGCTCGCGCGTCCGTCGAGGTCCGTGGCGATGCCGCCCATCATGTAGTGCGCCGCCGGCGCGACCGGGACGCGCTCGCGCTCGGGGTCGATGCCGGCCGCCTTCAGGGCGCTGACGACGTTGGGGAACAGCGCCGGGTCGACGGCGCGCATGTCGAGGGCGACTGAGCGGGCGCCGGTCGCGACCATCCGCCGCTGCACGGCCCGCGCCACCTCATCGCGCGGCAGCAGCTCGTCGACGAACCGGTTGCCGTCCTGGTCATGGAGCGTGGCCCCCTCGCCGCGCACCGCCTCGGTCACAAGAAAGCCGTCGGCGCCGTTCGCCGCGGCCACGGCGGTCGGGTGGAACTGCATCAGCTCGAGGTCGGCGAGGGTGGCGCCCGCGTTGTAGGCGAGCAGCAGGCCGCCGCCGGTCGCGCCCGCGGGGTTCGTGGTACGCGACCACAGCGCGGCCGCACCGCCGGTGGCGAGCACCGTCGCGGGCGCGATGATCTGGTCGCCGTCGAGCAGCTGGACGCCGACGGCCCGGTCGGCCTCGGTGAGGATCGCGGTGACGCGGCGGCCTTCGAACAGCTCGATGTTCTCGTGCTCAGCGACGAGCGCGCTCAGCTCCCGGATGAGGCGCCGGCCGGTTGCGGCACCGCCGGCGTGGACGATCCGGCGGGCGCTGTGGCCGCCCTCGAGCCCGAGCGCGAGCCGACCGTGCCGGTCGGCGTCGAACCGCACGCCGAGCCGCTCGAGGTCCTCGACCGCGTGAGGCGCCTCGGTGCACAGGACGCGGGCGGCCGATTCCCGGGTGGCGCCGCGCCCCGCCTTGATCGTGTCGGCGAAGTGCCGGTCCGGACTGTCGTCGGTCGCCAGCGCGGCGGCGAGGCCGCCCTGCGCCCAGTAGCTCGAGGAGCCGGCGAGAGGCGTCGCGCTCACGAGCGTGACGCGCGCGCCCTCGCGGACGGCGGTCAAAGCGGTGTACAGCCCGGCGGCTCCGGCGCCGACAACCACAAGGTCTGCAGTGGGGTTGTCCGACAAGGGGAGGTACGGTACTCGGGTGGCCGCCGATCCGGTCTTTCTCGAGCACCCGTCATCGCTGCAACACGACACCGGGCCCCACCCGGAGCAGCCAGCACGGATCACCGCGATCCAAGAGGAGCTGCAGGCGCGCGGCTGGCTCGGCTATGAGCGGCTCTCGTCGCCGGCCGTCGAGCGGGACGTGCTGCTGCGGGTTCACCCGGAGGCGTATGTCTCCTCGATCGAGGCGGTGTCCGCCCGCGGAGGGGGTCACCTCGACCTCGACACGGTGATGAGCGCCGGATCCTGGGAGGCGGCGCTGCACGCGGCGGGCGGCGCCGTCCGGCTCGTCGAGCTGCTGGTCGGAGGCGACGCGCCGACCGGCTTCAGCGCGCACCGGCCGCCCGGTCACCATGCGACCGCGGCGAAGGCGATGGGCTTCTGCCTGTTCAACAACGTCGCCGTCGCGGCGCGCCACGCCATCGACGGCCTCGGGCTGCGCCGGGTGATGATCCTCGACTGGGACGTCCACCACGGCAACGGGACGAACGACATCTTCTACGAGGACGATGACGTCCTGTTCATCTCCATCCACCAGTACCCGCTGTATCCGGGCACCGGCCGCCCCTCGGAGGCGGGTCGTGGACCGGGTCTCGGATACACGATCAACCTGCCGGTGCCGCCGGGGTCAGGGGATGACGTGTACGTGTCGCTCGTGCGCGATGTCGTCGGGCCGCTCGCGCACTCCTACGAGCCTGAGCTCGTGCTGCTGTCAGCGGGTTACGACGCCCACGTTGAGGACCCGCTCGCCGAGTGCCACGTCAGCGACGACGGGTTCGCCGCGCTCGCGGGGACGATGCGTTCGTTGTGCGCCGACGAGCTCCAGGTGCCGCTCGGCGCGGTGCTCGAGGGCGGGTATGCGCTCGGCGCGCTCGCGCGGGGTGTGGCCGTGACGCTGGAGGCGCTGCGCGGTGACGACGGATCAGCGGCGGTGGCTCGGCGCGTCGCGGACGACGTGCCGGTCTCGGACGTTGCGCGCGCGGCGCTGCAGCGGCTCGCGGAGTGGTGGCCCCAGCTCTGAGTGGCGTCGGCTGGTGCTGCAAGAAACCCGCCGCTATTCGGCGGAAATCTTGCGCTGACGGGCGTTGACGGGCGTTGACGGCCGTTGCGCTCGGGCTACAGCCCGCCTGGGCGCGCGACCTGGCGGGCGCGGGCAGTGGGGTGACCGCTGTTGCGCAGGCGGGCCGCGGCGGCGGCGGCCTCGGTGCCGTGCGGATAGCGGCCGGCGAACACGACCCAGTAGCCGGGACTCAGGTTCGGGTGCTGGCTTGAGTTGAGCTCGCCGACCCGCAGACCGCCCGCGATGAGGCCGGCGGCTCTGGCGTCCGCGCTCGCTTTGGCGTGGCTGGTGAACAACACGACGGTCCAGCCGCTGAGGCCGACCGGCCAGCTGCCGATCGGCTTCGGGGCGGTTGTCGCGGGCGCGGTTTGACCGGCCGCAGGGGCCGGGGCGGTGGGCGCAGGGGTCGCAGTCTGTGCGGCTGCGGGTGCTGATGCCGTCGCCGCGTTCGTGCGCTTCGAGAGATTCGTGAGCGCGATCGCGAATCCGGCGAGCACGAGCAGGAGGATCGTGGCGGCGATCGCCACCGGGATCCGCCAGTCCGGCGGGCGGTGGATGAGCGTGCGTGCGGCGCCGCACTCCAGACACCACTCCTGATCGTCGTCGAGCTCGGTGCCGCAGTGAGCGCAGTAGGGGTCCCCGAAGGCCGACGCGCTCAGCACCGGCATCTCCGACGTGACGCCGGTGCTCACGGGGCGCCGTAGCCCGGGTTCAGGCGATCATCGTCCGCCGGCTCGTCGCCGTTCAACGGGTCCCCACACGTCGCACAGAAGCGATCCTGGCTGCCGTAGACCGCGCCACAGTTCTCGCAGGCGCCGCCGATTCCGGGCTCGCGCAGCTCCCGCATCGCGTGGTCCTCGCCCAGCGCTCGCTCAAGCGCGCGCAGCTCGACATCGGTCTGCGCCGCCCACGCGACCTTCGCCTCGATCAGGTCCGGGCGCTCGCGGCCGAACCGGTGCAGCTCGAGCACGAAACCGCCGATGTCACGGAGCTGGATCTCACGGAGTTGGCGCAGATACCGGACGCGGCGGCGCATCCGGCTGCGGGCGACGAAAGCCGGTTCCGCGGGGTGCGCGGGGCTCGGCGGGGGCGGGGCGGTGGCCTCTGGCGCGGGTGTCGGCGGGGGCGGGGCGGTGGCCTCTGGCGCGGGTGTCGGCGGGGGCGGGGCGGTGGCCTCTGGCGTGGGGCGGCAGCGGGGCGGTGGCCTCTGGCGCGGGTGTCGGCGTGGGCAGGGCGGTGGCCTCTGGCGTCGGCGCGGGCGGGGCGGTGGCCTCTGGCGTCGGCGCGGCGGGGCGGTGGCCTTTGGCCGGCGCGCGGCGGCGGTGGCCTTTCGGCCGGGCGCCGGGCGGTGGCCTTTGGCCGGCGCGCGGCGCGGGGTTTCGGCGTGCGCCGGGCGGTGGCCTTTGACGGGGGCGTCGGCGGGGACGTCGGCGGAGGCGGGGATGCCTCCGTCTGAGCCCCGCGGCGGCGGGCGTGGCGGGCGCGTCCGGCGCCAGGCCGTCTTCCCCGTGGAGATCGCGTCCGTTCTCCGAGACCGGACCGCGCTGACTGCTCGCGGTCCCGCGGCGGCGGCTGGCGCTGCGTTCGTTTGTGCCGCTCATGATGCTGTCTCCGACTGCGTCGAGTATAGGTTGAGGGGTGGCCGGTATGGGTCGGTCAGCCGCGCGCCGCGGTGCCGCCGCGCCGTCTGTGAAGCGCATCGCGCCAGGCGTCGACGACTCGTGCCGCGGTTCGGTCAGAGGAGAGCGGCTCGACGTGAGCTCGGCCGTCGATCCGCGGATCCGCCGCAGCGAGATGCGGCGCGAGCTCCGCGCGCCAGCGCGCGGCCTCAAACGGGCCGCAGTAGGTGCCCGCGACTCCGGCGAGCACCTCGGCGTGGACCCCGGTGGGCGTGGCGAGCACCGGCACGTTGCAGGCGAGCGCCTCGAGCACGGCGAGACCGAGGCTCTCCCACTCCGAGGTCACCAGCACGGCGTTGACCGCGTTGACGTAGTAGGGGACCTCGTCCGGATCGACGCTGCCCATCGTCAGCAGCGGCGTCTCGCCGGCGACCGCCTGCGCGTCGGCGAAGCGCTTCACCGGGCGCGTCGGGTCGTGGGGGAAGAGGAGATAGGGGCCCTCCGGGTCAAGCCCGAGCCGCGCTCGCGCCTCGGCGCGCGGGATCGGCCGGAAGCGGTCGGTGGCGACCCCGCAGGGGAGGACCTGGAGCGGTTTGCGCAGGGCCCAACGCGGGACGCGGTCGGTGAACTGCTCGGACACGACCGCCGGAATGTCGAGAAACGGCAGCGCGGCGAGCGTGATCGCACGGGAGCGCGGGTGGACGAGATCGTTGCCGTGCATCGTCAGCGCGTGGACATCGGCGCGCACCGCGAACGCCGGCCATGCCGTGAGGCCGAAGTGCGAGTGCACGACGTCGAATCGCCGGCCGCGGTAGCGCCGGCGCACCTGCGGGATCGCATCGACGTAGTGGCGGACGCCGCCCGGGTCGAACGTGAACAGCTCGAGGTCCACCTCGTCGATGCGCTCGAGTGCTCTGACCTGGTCGCGCACGAAGCTGCCGCGGGCCGGCGCCTCGGGCGACGGGTACATGTTCGTGACGATCAGCGCTCGCATCGGCGGCCGAGGCTACCGCCAGCGGCTCGGGCGGCCGAGGCTACCGCCAGTGGCTCTGGCACCATGGACCACCATGCGCCCCTCGCCCGAGCAGCCGGTCGCCGTGTTCGATTCCGGCGTTGGCGGCCTCACCGTTCTGCACGAGCTGCTCGTGTCGCTGCCGACCGAGGACTACGTGTACCTCGGGGACACGGCTCGGTTCCCGTACGGCGAGCGGACGCAGGCGGAGCTCCAGCGGTTCGCGATCGAGATCGCCGACCACCTGCTCGAGTCTGAGGCCAAGCTGATCGTCGTCGCCTGCAACGCGGCGAGCTCGGCGGCGCTGGGGACGCTCGAGCAGTACCTCTCGGAGAACGATCACCGGGTCGACGTGATCGGGGTGGTCGCGCCCGCCACCCAGCTTGCCGTCGCCGGCAGCCGCACGGGCCGCATCGGCCTGCTCGCAACCCCGGCGACCGTCGCCAGCGGTGCCTACGAGCGCGCGGTGCATGCGGCCGATGCGCACGTCCATCTTGAGAGCGTCGCGTGCCCGGATCTTGCCCCGATCATCCAGGGCGGGTTCCCGTTCGACGAAAACGTCGTCGACACAGTGCGCGAGTACTGCGCACCGCTGCGCGCCGCCGAGGTCGACACGGTGATTCTGGGGTGCACGCACTACCCGCTCGTCGCGCCGATGCTGCAGCGCACGCTGGGGCGGGGTGTCACGCTCGTCAGCTCGGGGACCGGCGTCGCGCGGAGCGTCGAGCGCGCGCTCGCGTCGCACCACCTCCTCAACCCGCGCTCCGACGAGGGCAGCTACCGGTTCCGCTGCACCGCCGACACCGAATCGTTCCGGAAGCTCGGGACCCGGTTCCTGCAGATGCCGCTCGGAGAAGTGACGCATGTCGAGCTGGTCCCGCAGGCGGCCTCTAAGAGGGCCTCTAAGGTGACCGTATGACCGCGACCACACCACAGCGCAGCTACGACCGCGCGCCTGATCAGCTTCGACCCGTCACGATCGAGCCGGGTTTCGTCCGTACCGCGACCGGCTCCGCCCTGATCTCGATGGGCGAGACCCGCGTCATCTGCACCGCGTCGGTCCAGGAGAGCGTGCCGCGTTGGCTGCTCGGGTCCGGCCGCGGGTGGGTGACCTCCGAGTACGGGATGCTCCCGGCCTCGACCGGGGATCGCAAGCAGCGTGATGTGACCAAGGGCCGCCTGGACGGTCGGAGCGTCGAGATCCAGCGGCTGATCGGACGCTCGCTGCGCGGGGTGATCGATTTGGGCGCGCTCGGGGAACGGACGATCTACGTCGACTGCGATGTCCTCCAGGCCGACGGCGGCACCCGGTGCGCCTCGATCACCGGCGGGTTCGTCGCGCTGCGGCTCGCGTGCGAGGCGCTCATCGCCAAGGGGTCGCTCAAGCACTCTCCGCTGACCGGGACGGTGGCCGCCGTCTCGTGCGGGATCGTCGACGGCGTGCCGCTGCTCGACCTTGACTACTCCGAGGATTCGACCGCCGAGGTCGACGCGAATGTCGTCATGACCGGGGAGGGTGGACTCGTCGAGGTTCAGGCGACGGCCGAGCGGACGCCGCTGTCACGCGCTCATCTCGACGAGCTGCTCGCGCTCGCCGGGATCGGGATCGACCGTCTGCGCGCCGACCAGGACGAGGCCGTCGCCGCCGGCGCTGCTGCCGCGAGCTGAACTGGGGATGAGCCGCCCGTCCGCGGATCGGCCGCCGCTCGTGCTCGCGACGCGCAATCGCCATAAGTTGGCTGAGGTGACGCGCCTGCTCGCTCCGATGGGCCTGACCGTCGAGCCGCTGCCCGACGGGATCGAGCTGCCGCCGGAGGACGGCGACACGTTCACCTCCAACGCGTTGCCCAAGGCGCGGGCGGCGGCGTCGGCAACCGGCCGTCCGGCGATCGCGGATGACTCCGGGATCGAGGCGGCGGCGCTCGATGGACGGCCCGGGGTGCGCTCCGCGCGATACGCGGGTCCCGACGCGACCGACGAGGAGAACCTGTTGAAGCTGATGGACGAGGCGCCGGTCGGCAGCGCGCTGCGATACGTGTGCGCGCTCGCGTTCTTCGATCCGTCCGATAGCGAGGAGCGGGTGTTCATCGGGGAGTGCCGGGGACGGCTGTCGGCCGAGCGTCGGGGTACGCGCGGGTTTGGCTATGACCCGGCGTTCCTGCCGGACGAGGACCCGGGGCGGGGGCCTGACGGCGGGGATGGGGACGACGGCGGGGATGGGGACGGCGGCGGGGACGGGGGCGGGGACGGTGGTGCGAAGGGCCGCACGATGGCCGAGCTCTCCGAGGCCGAGAAGGACGCGATCAGCCACCGCGGTCACGCGATCCGGGCGTTCGCGGAGTGGTATCTGGGTGGCGGCTAAACGCGATCCTTGCGCCGCGGGCGCACCTCGCGCGTGAGGTGAAAGCCGATTCACCGCCGACGGGTGGCGGTAAAACGCCATCCTTCGGCGCCCGCCCGCGGGCCAGGGACGCGCGCGGCCGAGGTGAGGCGCGGCGGGGCCGGGTCAGGTCAGGCGCGGCGGACCCGGGTCACGCGTGGCGCACCCGGGTCAGGTCAGGTTGATCGCAGCCGAGATCGCAACCGCGAGCGTGACCCCGGCGTAGCCGTAATACCCCTGCAGGGCGAGGATCACGACGGCGATCAGGCAGGCGACGACGGTCGCGAGCCAGCCGATTCGGGCGAGGTCCACGAGCGTATTCTCGCCGTCGGCGGGGACGGTCGCGGTGAGCTCGCTGCTGCTGTCGGTCAACACGTGTCCCGATTCAGAGGTTCGACGGCAGTCGAGGTGCCCTCGGTGGCGCTCACGGCTCGATGTGGGTGTCCGGGGGGCGGGCCATGACCTCGACGAGGTTGCCCGCCGGGTCACGAACGTAAGCGCGCGGCGAGCCCCAGTGTTCTCGCCGGGGCTCGACCGAGTGGCCGAGCGCTCGGAGGCGGTTGAGGGTCTCGTCGTAGCCCTGACCCAGCACGACGGCGACGTGGCCGCCCTGCGCCCGAGCGTCGTCTCGCGGCATCAGGTGGATCTGGGTCGGCCCGAGCTGCATCCAGACGATGTCAGGGTCCAAAGTCGCGGGCGTCGGCACCCGTTGGAACCCGAGTTGCCCGTAGAAATCGACGGTTTCGGCGGTTTGGCGGGGCAAAACCTCGCGCGTGACGTGTTGGATCATCCGCAATTTCCGAACTTTCGCTGCGTGCGGCGGTTCGATCGGTCCGAACCACCGGAAAGAATGGGGTTTCGGGCGTTTGCCCCGCGCCAGAACCGTCCGCGGGGCCTGTTAACGTCGAGAATTCCTACCACCTCCGAAGGAGGGAGCAAGTGACGAAATCCGAATTTGTCGACCAGGTCGCTGACCGCGCCGGGTTGAGCAAGAAGGATGCCGGAGACGCGGTGGACGCGGTGCTGGAGACAATCGAGGACGCGCTCAAGCGCGGGAGCGAAGTCACGTTCTCTGGCTTCGGCAAGTTCAGCGTGTCGGCGCGTGGCGCCCGTGAGGGTCGCAACCCCGCCACGGGTGAGAAGATCCAGATCGCGGCATCAAACGTGCCGAAGTTCACGGCCGGCGCCGCGCTGAAGAAGGCAGTCAACTAGCGCGCCTGAGCGTCCCCCTCGTTCAGAGCGTGTCGCTCCAGGGGGACCCGCATGAGTTCCGGCATCGACAGCGCGCCCGCGCCCGCCGAGCAGAGTGCTCGGCACGTCGGTTTCGGTGACCGGCTCCATCGCCGCGTCACCGAGCGCCGGTCCCAGCTTGTGCTGGGACTCGATCCGGATCCCATGCGTCTCTGGCCGCGCGCGATCGAGCTTGTCGGCGGGACGGGTGCCACCTCGGACCCGCCCGCCGATCGCGCGGCCCGCGCGGTCGCGGCGCACCGCGCACTGCGCGCTCGCGATCGAGGCGGTTGCCGAGCATTGCGTCGCCGTGAAACTCCAGCTGGCGTGCTTCGAGCGACTCGGGGCACCTGGCTGGGCGGCCGCGTCGAGGACCTCGCACCAGCTTTCGCGCCCGGGCCCGCCGGTGGACTCGTGAGCGCATCCCGCGGGATCATCACGGCGCACGAGTTGGGCGGTGGCGAGCCGGCCGCGGCGGCGAAGGCGGAGGCGCGCAGACTCCAAGAACGTGCATGGACGCTGGCGTCGTGACTGACCTGACATCCGCGCGCTGTATGATCGCGCCGCGATGGTGGGTCGGAGCCGAGCGCGCTACCTTGCGCCGATCGCGCTCGCCATGGTGATAGCCGGCACGTATTTCGTTGTACACGCCGGCTTGACGAAAAAGAAAACGGCGCATGTGCACACCGCCAAGCGCCACCGTGGCCGTGGCAAGTACGCGCACGCCAAGTTCTACGTCGTTCAGCCAGGCGACAGTTTGACGAGCATCGCAACCAAGACCGGCATCTCCGTGTCGACGCTTGAGAGCTTGAACCCGCACATTGACCCGAACAGCCTCCAGACCGCGCAACGGCTGAGGCTGCGACGGTGATCGCGCGCTTGCGCCTGGCCGCCCTGCTGGCGACCGCGCTGCTCGCCCTCGTCGTGCTGCCGCCTGCCGCAGCCGCCGCGAGTGGCCCGCCGCCGCTGTCGGTGAACGCCGCGGCGCTCACGGAGCTCACCACCGGCCAGTTGCTCTACAAGACCCGCGCCTTCAGCCGATTGCCGATCGCTTCGACGACGAAGCTCATGACCGCGCTGATCACGCTCGAGCACGTGAAGCACCTGAGCCGAGTCTTCACCCAGAACGACTTCTACGCCTCGTCCGCGGACTCGCAGATCGGCCTTGTCCCCGGCGAGCGGATGAGCGTGCACGATCTTCTGCTCGCGCTGCTGCTGCCGAGCGCCGACGACGCCGCCGAGGATCTCGCCTACAACGTCGGGCACGGCTCGGTCGCCCGCTTCATCGGGATGATGAACGCGCGGGCCCGCCAGCTCGGGCTCACCCGGACCCACTACTCGACGCCCAGTGGCCTCGACACACCGGGCAACTATTCGACGGCGACCGATCTGCTCACGCTCACGCGGTATCTGCTGCTCCACCAGCCGTGGTTCGCGCGCGCGGTCGCGGTGCCGCATGCGCTGCTCAAGACCGGCAGTCACGCGCGATATGTCGCCAACCGCAACGACCTGGTTGGCCGGGTCTCATGGATGCGGGGCGTCAAAACGGGGCACACGAGCGGTGCCGGCTACGTCCTCGTCGGGGCGGGCGAGCGGCGCGGGATCGAGTTGCTGAGCGTCGTCATGGGCACCTCGAGCGAGAACGAGCGGGACGCGAACACACTCAGGCTGCTCGGCTGGGGTCTTCGGACGTTCCGGGTCGCGACCCCGGTCACGGCCGGACAGGTGATCGCACGGCCGACGGTCAAGGATCGCCCCGGTGTCCACGCCGCCGTGATCGCGGCGAGCAGCGTGGTCAAGACCGTCCCGCGCTCGCCAGGACTGAGCTGGCAGGTCAATGTGCCCAAACAACTTGCCGGACCGCTGGAGCGCCATGCGGTCGTCGGCGAACTGACGGTTTTGCAGGGCAGACATGTGGTCGCCCGCGTCCGCCTCCTACTCGCCCAGAAGCTGCCCGCAGTCAGTCCATTGACGAAGGCGGCGAGGTTCCTCACCCGACCGTTTACGCTTGTGTTGCTTGTCGTCCTCCTACTTGCCGGCCTTGGTGTGGTCGGCGCGTGGCGGGCGCGGGCCAGGGAAAAAGGAGCGGTTGGACCGAAGGCAGCATGATCATCACCGTCACGCTCAACGCAGCGCTCGACAAGACGCTCGAGGTCCCCAACTTCACTCCGGGGCGGCGCCACCGGACCGTCGATCAGACGACGATGGCGGGCGGCAAGGGTGTCAATGTCGCGCGGGCGATCAAGCGGCTCGGGCAGCCGGTGATCGCCACCGGGCTCGCCGGCGGCTCGACCGGCAACCGGATCGTCGATGCCCTCAACGGCGAATCGATCCTCAACGGCTTCGTCCGTATCCGCGAGGAATCGCGGACGAACACCGCCGTGCTCGATCCGACGACCGGCATGCACACCGAGGTCAACGAGCGCGGCCCAGCGGTGTCGGCGCACGAGCTCGAGCTGTTCCACGAGAAGCTCCTGTATCTGGCCAAGGGCGCGAGTATCTGCGTGTTCTCCGGATCGCTGCCGCGCGGAATCGAGCCGGACCTCTACACCGGGCTGATCCGGGAGGTCCGCAAGCTCGGCGTGACGACGATGCTCGACACCGAGGGTGAGCCGCTGCGACTCGCAATGCGCGGCGAGCCGGACGTTGTGACGCCGAACGAGCTCGAGGCCGAGGAGCTCGTCGGGCACGAGTTCAACGATGTCTCAGACCGCGCCCATGCCGTCTCGGAGATCACGCGGCTCGGGGCCGTGGAAGCGATCATGACGGTCCCGGACGGGTGCTACGCGAACGTGCTCGAGGGCGGCTCGCTCGTGCTCTACCGCGTCCGCGTCGAGGAGCAAGAGGCGCGCTCGGCGATCGGTTCTGGCGACGCGTTCCTCGCTGGCTATGTCGCGTCCCGGTATGCCGGCCGTCCGACGCTCGAGTGCCTGCGCTTCGGCGTCGCCTGCGGCGCCGAGTCGACCCAGCACTTCGGCGCCGGAATCGTTGACCCCGCGAAGGTCGACCGGCTGCTGGGAGAGGTCGAAGCCGAGCGCCTTCAGGTCACTCAGATCGGCTAGCCAGACACGCTCGCTCGCTTGCGTGACACACGTCACGGATCCGGCGCAATACCCGCTCTCAGCGGACGAATGACGTCCGGAAGGCGACATAACCACTGCTAGCATCGGTGGTCCGTTGGGCGACGCCCACGGCCCTCACCCACCACGCTGCAGATGATGTCCGCAGCGGCGACTAGTCTGGCGAAATGGAAGTAGAAATCGGACGCGGAAAGAAGGCCCGTCGGGCTTACGGATTCGACGACATCGCGATTGTCCCCTCCCGGCGGACGCGCGATCCTGACGACGTCGACATCTCGTGGACGCTTGGGCCGTATCGGTTTGAACTCCCCCTGCTGGCCGCGGCGCTCGACGGCCTTGTGTCGCCCGAGTCGGCCCAGCTTATGGGCAAACTCGGAGGCCTCGCGGTCCTCAACCTCGAGGGGATCTACACGCGGTACGAGGATGCGGACGAGCAGCTCGAGCGGATCGCATCGTTCTCGCGTGACATCGCGACGCGGGAGATGCAAGACATCTATCGCGAGCCGATCAAGCCGGAGCTGATCGCGCAGCGGATCGCCGAGATCAAGAAGGAGCCGGGCGTCGTCGCCGCGGCCTCGCTGACCCCGCAGAAGGTCCGCTCGTACTACGAGGTCGCGCTCGAGGCGGGGCTCGACATCCTCGTCATCCAGGGGACCGTCGTCTCGGCCGAGCACGTCTCGCAGGACGAGTCGCGCCCGCCGCTCAACCTCAAGGAATTCATTCGCGAGCTCGCCCCGACGCCGGTCGTCGTCGGCGGGTGCGCGTCGTACCACACCGGGCTGCATCTGATGCGGACGGGCGCGGCCGGCGTCCTCGTCGGCGTCGGCCCGGGCGCGATCTGCACGACCCGCGGCGTACTCGGGATCGGGGTGCCGCAGGCGACCGCGATCGCCGACGTGGCGGCCGCTCGCTCGCAGCACATGCTCGAGACCGGGGACTACGTCAAGGTCATCGCCGACGGCGGCATGCGCAACGGCGGTGATATCGCGAAGGCGATCGCCTGTGGTGCCGATGCAGTCATGCTCGGCTCGGCGCTCGCGCGGGCCTACGAGGCCCCGGGTCGCGGCTACAACTGGGGGATGGCGACGTTCCATCCGACGCTTCCGCGCGGCACGCGCGTGGCGACGACGCCGAACGGCACGATGGAGGAGATCATCTCCGGTCCGGCCCGCGAGAACGACGGCACGTTCAATCTGATGGGCGCGCTGCGGACGTCGATGGCGACCTGCGGCTATCGGGACATCGCCGAGTTCAACCGTGCGGAGCTGCTCGTCGCCCCGGCGTTGCAGACCGAGGGCAAGCATCTCCAGCGCGAGCAGGGTGTCGGCATGGGTGCGAGCGGCAAAGCGGCGACAGTTGGCGTCAGCGACTGACCTGACGCCGGCACAGCCTCCGGTGATCGACCGTGAGGAGTCCCACGAGGAGGTCGTGGTCCTGGATTACGGCGGCCAGTACTCGCAGCTGATCGCCCGGCGGGTGCGCGAGTGCGGCGTCTTCTCGGAGCTTCTGCCCTATCACGTCGGTCCCGACGAGGTCGCCCGCCGCCGACCGAAGGGCGTGATCCTGTCCGGCGGCCCGGCATCCGTGTACGCCGACGGGGCGCCTGCGCTCGATCGCCGGCTGCTCGAGCTCGGGATCCCCGTGCTCGGCATCTGTTACGGGATGCAGCTGCTCGCTCGGGAGCTTGGCGGCCAGGTCCAGGGCGCCGAGATCGGGGAGTTCGGCCGCAGCCAGCTGACGGTCGCGGACAAGGGCCGGCTGCTCGCCGGCACGCCGACCGAGCAGAGCTGCTGGATGTCGCATCGGGACACGGTGTTCTCACCGCCGCCCGGGTTCGCTGCGCTCGCGTCCTCGACGGCGTCGCCGGTGGCCGCGTTCGAATCAGTCGAGCGCGGGGTGTACGGCATCCAGTTCCACCCGGAGGTCGTGCACACGCCGTACGGCCAGCAGGTGCTGACGAACTTCCTGGAGGATGTGTGCGGGTGCGAGCGCACCTGGAGCGCCGCCTCCGTGATCGATGAGCAGATCGCGCGGATCCGGACCCAGGTCGGCGACGGCCGGGCGATCTGCGGCCTGTCCGGCGGAGTCGACTCGAGCGTTGCCGCGCTGCTCGTGCACCGGGCGATCGGCGACCGGCTGACATGCGTGTTCGTCGATCACGGGCTGATGCGCAAGAACGAGGGCGCGCAGGTCATCTCCGCGTTCCGAGATCACTTCCACGTGCCGCTCGTGGCGGTCGACGCCGAGGATCGGTTCCTCACGCGCCTGAAGGGCGTCTCCGACCCGGAGGAGAAGCGTAAGCGGATCGGCGCTGAGTTCATCCGCGTGTTCGAGGAAGAGGCGGCCAAGCTCGAGGACGCGACGTTCCTCGTCCAGGGCACGCTCTACTCCGACGTGATCGAGTCAGGCGGCGGCACCGGTGCCGCGACGATCAAGTCCCACCACAACGTCGGCGGGCTGCCCGAGGATCTCGAGTTCCAACTCGTGGAGCCGCTGCGCACCCTGTTCAAGGACGAGGTCCGCGCCGTGGGCGCCGAGCTTGGACTGCCCGAGCGGCTCGTCTGGCGACAGCCGTTTCCGGGCCCCGGCCTCGCGATCCGGATCGTCGGAGGCGAGGCGACCCGCGAGCGCCTCGACGTGCTCCGGGAGGCCGACGCGATCCTCCAGGACGAGATCCGTAAGGCCGGCCTGTACCGCGAGCTGTGGCAGTCCTTCTGCGTCCTTCCGGACATCCGGACCGTCGGCGTCCAGGGCGACGAGCGGACCTACGGCAACGTGATCGTGATCCGCGCCGTCACCAGCGACGACGCGATGACCGCCGACTGGGCCCGCCTGCCCTACGACCTGCTCGAGCAGATCGCGTCGCGGATGATCAACGAGATCCGCCCCGTCGGACGGGTCGTGCTCGACATCACGAGCAAGCCGCCCGGCACGATCGAGTGGGAGTAGCCAGGCCGGCGCGTCGCGCGGGCACCGACCGCTGCCGGATCAGCGGTCGAGCAGAGCGATGATGCGCAGCGCGTAGGCGCTGGTGTCGGACGGAAGCGCGTTCAGCTCAAACCAGCCGGTCGCGGCGATCTCGCCGGGATCGACGACGAGATCGCCGGCGGGGAGCTCCGCGTGGAAGCAGTGCAGCCAGTTGGGGTGATAGTGGACGCGCGCCTTGAGCGTGCCGAGCGGGGTCCAGTCGTCGATCGTGACGCCGAGTTCCTCGTGCATCTCGCGGCGGGCGGTGGTGAGCGGCGGCTCGTCGCGGGCGACGGTACCGCCCGGCAGATCCCATTCGCTGCGCCCGTATGTGTGGCGGACGAGCAGGATGCGATCACCGCGCGTCAGCAGGCATTTTGCCCCGTCCGTGGTGGGGCGACGGACGAACCAGTAGACGCGCAGAAGACGGTGCGCGACGCGGTACCCCGCGCGCCTCACTGCGACCGGAAGCGACTGGAACAGCTCCACACGACAAGCGTAGGCGCTCAACTCTCGCGCATCGCCTATCATGGGCTCAGGCCGCGCCCAGATGGCGCGGTTTATGCGTGCCATGAAGACTTACGTCGCCACACCTGCAGACCGAGACCGTCAATGGCTCTTGGTCGACGCCAGCGGAAAGACGCTCGGCCGTCTCGCGACCCAGATCGCGGACGCACTGCGCGGCAAGCGCAAGCCGACGTACACGCCGCACGTGGATACCGGCGACTTCGTGGTCGTGGTCAACGCCGAGAAGATTTCGGTGACCGGCAAGAAGCGCGAGGACAAGATGTATTACCGGCACTCCGGGTATCCCGGGGGCCTGAAGTCGCGGAGCCTCAACGAGATGCTCGAGCGTCGGCCCGAGGAGGTCATTCGCCTCGCGGTCAAGGGCATGCTCCCGCGCAACCGGCTCGCCCGCAAGCAGATCACGAAGCTCAAGATCTACGCCGGGCCCGACCATCCGCACGCCGCCCAGCAGCCGCAACCGATGGAGATTCAGCAGTGACCGAGGTCGAGCACCCCGAGGACGAGCAGCGCAACGAGGCAGAGGACGCGAGCGTCCCGGAGGAGCCCACCGCCGCTGCGGAGGAGACCGAGACTCCGGAGCCCGCTGAGGCTCCCGAACCGGCCGAGACGCCAACGGCTGAGGAGGCTCCGGCGGCTGAAGAACCTCCGGCCGCGCCCCCCGCTCCTGCTCCCGTAGCCGAGGAGGCGCCCGCGCCTGCTCCCGTAGCCGAGGAGACACCGGCACCGCCCGCCGAGACTCCGGCCGCACCCGCGGCTGAGACTCCGGCGCCGCCCGCCGCTGAGACTCCGGCCGCCGCCCGCGGCTGAGACTCCGGCGCCGCCCGCCGCTGAGACGCCGGCCGCGCCCGCGGCGCTGAGACGCCGGCCGCACCCGCGGCGCTGAGACGCCGGCCGCGCCCGCGGCGGCTGAGACGCCGGCCGCCCGCCCGCCGCCGAGACGCCGGCCGCACCCGCCGCCGACGCGCCGGCGACGCCGGCTGCGCCCGCCGCACCTGCCGCCGCCGCGGCCTCAGACGAGGGCGAGGAGGACGACGACGAAGAGATCACGCCGCGCGTCAAGCCGGAGATCCCCGGTGCCGACCTGATTCCGGACATCGTCCCTGAGGGCGAGGAGTTCCTCGACGCCGAGGCCCAGGCCGCGGCCGAGGCGGAGGCCGAGGCGGCCGCCGCGCGGGCCCAGGAGGCCGAGGAGGAGGCCAAGCCGATCGCCGATGCGGCGATCGATCTCGCCGCCGGAGCCCGGTACACCGCGACCGGCAAGCGCAAGACGGCCGTTGCCCGTGTCGTCATCAAGCCGGGCACGGGCACGTACTCGATCAACGGCAAAGTCCTCAACGACTTCTTCCCCCGCGAGACGCTGCAGCGGATGATCCGCCAGCCGCTCGAGACCGTCGGCTACGAGGCCCGGATGGACGTCGTGGCCCGGATGCACGGCGGCGGCGTGTCCGCCCAGGCGGGCGCGCTGCGGCACGGAATCTCCCGCGCCCTGATCGTCGCCGATCCGAACCTCCGCGGTGAGCTGAAGCGACGCGGCTTCCTGACGCGTGATCCGCGCGTCAAGGAGCGCAAGAAGGCCGGCCTCAAGAAGGCGCGCAAGCGCCCGCAGTTCTCGAAGCGCTAGCGCTCGCCGAACCGAACCCCGATGGCTCGTCAGCTCTTCGGTACGGACGGCGTGCGTGGTCGCGCCGGAGTATTTCTCACCGCCGATCTCGCGCTCGCGCTCGCCCGCGCCGCGGTCAACCACGCCGCCCAGGAACGCCCCCAGGTCGTGATCGTCCGCGACACGCGGGAGTCCGGCGAAATGCTGGAGGCGGCGATCGCCGCCGGCGTGACTGCCGCCGGAGGGGACGCGCTCCTCGCCGGCGTGCTGCCGACCCCGGCGGCGCCGCTGCTCGTCAAGCGCCACGGACTCAGCATGGCCGCCGTGATCTCGGCCTCGCACAATCCCTACGAGGACAACGGGATCAAGCTGTTCGCGTCGGACGGCTTCAAGCTCCACGACGACACCGAGCACGCGATCGAGGCCGAGCTCGAGAAGTCCCCGCCGCACCCGGAGCAGATCGGCCGTGTCCGTCGCTTCCACGGCGCGCTCGAGGACTATCTCCGAGAGCTCCATGTGCGCTTCGCCGAGCTCAACCTCGGCGGGCGCAAGATCCTCCTCGACTGCGCCAACGGCGCCACCTTCCGCGCTGCGCCCGAGATCTTCCGCCGCCTCGGCGCTGAGGTCGATGTGATGGCCGCCGAGCCGGACGGGCGCAACATCAACGACGCCTGTGGCTCGACCCACCTCGCCGCGGTCACCGAGAAGATGCGACAGGGCGACTACGACGCCGCGTTCGCGTTCGACGGCGACGGTGACCGGTTGCTCGCGATCGACCGCGAGGGCGCCGTCGTCGACGGCGACGAGCTCGTCGCGCTCGCCGCGGTCCATCTGCGCGAGCGCGGGGCCCTCCCCGGCGGTGGCGTCGCCGTCACCGTGATGACGAACTACGGCTTCCACACCGCGATGGCCGAGGCGGGCGTCGACGTGGCAACGACCGCGGTCGGCGACCGCTACGTCCTCGACGAGCTCCGCAAGCGCGGCTGGGCGCTCGGCGGCGAGCAGTCCGGGCACATCATCGACCTCGGCTTCGGCCCCTCCGGCGACGGGATCGCGAGCGCGCTGCTGACGCTTGAGGCGCTCGGTGCGCGCGACCTGGCCGAGCGCGACGCGATGGACAAGCTCCCCCAGCGGCTCGTCAACATCCGGGCGAATGATCGCCCGGCGCTGACTGCCGCGATGGAGAGCGCCGACGTCACCGACGCGATCGAGCGCGAGGAATCTCAGCTCGCCGGTCGCGGGCGGGTGCTCGTCCGCGCCTCCGGGACCGAGCCGCTCATCCGGGTGATGGTCGAGGCACCGAGCCAGGACGAGACCGACGCGGTCTGCGGGCGGCTCGCGGATGCCGTCCAGACGGTTCTCGAACAGCCTGTCTGACGGAGGGGTCGTCTCAGAACGACCTGTCGGGGACCTTCGGGATCTCCGAGGCGATCCGCTGCATCACCGCGTAGAAGCGGGGGAGCTCGGGGTACAGGATCGCCTTGCCGCTGTTGATGATCCCGCCCGAGATGCCCCGCTCGGGGTCCGCCCAGCCGACGATGTTGATGAAGCCGAGGTGGCCGAACGCGAGGTCGGTGTCCCGGCCGTAGAGGCTCAGCAGGTTGGCGCCGAGCATCAGCCCGTAGCTGTAGCGGATCGGGAACCCGAGGGAGAGGTCGAGCTCGAGGCGTGACTGCTCCGTGAGAGCGCGGCGGATCGTCTCCGGCTCCATCACCCGGACGCCGTCGAGCTCGCCCCCGGCGCGGAAGATCTCAAAGAACCGCGACAGCTCGTCGGCGGTGGTGACGAGGTTGCCCGCGGGGACGATCGCGGTGTTGAAGCGCGGGTCGTTCGACAGCGCGACGACCTCGTCGGGCGGGCGCGAGAGGACGCGGGCGGCGACGTTGGAAAGCGGCGGCAACAGCTTCGGCCCGGTCGCGTAGTTGGTCCCGAGGAGTGGGACATCCTCGGGCGCGACCCCGTAGTTGGTCCAGCGGAAGCTGAGCGGGTCGAGGAACACCTCGGCGAGCACCTCACGGATCGACTTGCCGGTCACGCGATAGACGATTTCGCCAAGGATGTACCCGCCGGAGATCGCGTGATACGCGAGCACGGTTCCCGGCTTGGTGAGCGGCTTCTGCTCACAGATCGCCTGGCAGAGGAACTCTCGGTCGTGGAGCATGTCGAGCTCGAGCATCCCGCGCGGGAGCGTCGGCACCCCGGCGCGGTGGGCGAGCACGTGCGCGATCGTCGTCGCACCCTTGCCGTGCTGGGCGTACTCCGGGATGTAGTCGGCGACCCGGTCGCCGATGTCGAGCAGGCCGCGCTCCTGGAGTTTGTGCACGACCATCGCGGTGATGCCCTTGGAGGTCGAGAACACGCAGTACGGCGTCTCCGGGGTGGCGAGCACCTTCGGGGCGTCGCGGTCGTCCGAGGGGCCATTGCCGTGCGCGTGGCCGATGGCGCGGTTGAGCACGACGCGGCCATGGCGGCGCAGGCACAGCTGCACCGCCGGGTGCACCCCGCTGCGATAGAGATCGCGCACCGCGTCCCAGATCCGCTCGATTGTCCGCTGGCTGAGGCCTTCCTCAGCCGGGTGCTCCTCGCCGATCGAGGTGACCGCGTCGAGGTCCCGGGGGACATGAATCCGCCGCAGCGGATCGGGCACGAATGGCAGCCGGGGAATCTCCGGCGCGCGCAGGAGCATCATGTCGCGCCCCGCCCGCGGGTACGTCCGAGCGTCGCCTGCCGATCGCGACGACATCTTCCCAGGTCGCCATTTACGTGCGGCGGGTGAGCAGGAGGCTGGTGCCGAACATCCAGATGAGAGAGAGCACGGCGGCGACGAGCAGCACGCCGTACCAGAAGGAGCTGTTGTTCATCGGGCCGAGCAGGATCCCGGAGGAGAACACGCTGGCGATCACGGCGCCGCTGCCGAGCCAGCCGACCCATGCGGGCAGCAGCTCCCGGCGAAACGCGGTCAGGCTCCCGGCCGTGATCGGGAGCGCGAGCGGAAGCGCGATGCCCGGGCCCCCGGCGAGATAGGAGAGGACCAGCAGCGCGTGGGTGAGGGCGGGGTCCCGGGCGACCGTTGGCTCCGCGAGCACCCGGTAGATGAGGGCCGACAGGAGCAGGAACGTCGCCGCCGCGCCGCCGCCGGCAAGCGTCACCGGAGCCAGTCGGGCGGAACGCTGGTCGAGGCGGCGCAGCCACATCTGCAGGTAGGTGATGAACGTGAGCAGCGCCAGCGCGGCGAGAGCGTGAAAGAACGCGAGCGCGCGGACCTCCGAGCCGTTGTGCAGGAAGTAGGCCTGGGCCCGGATCGTCGGCGCGTCGAGCCGCGGGTAGGACGACGAGCCGACGACGTCGCCGAACAGCAGCCCGAGCGCAAACAGCAGCACGGCGAGCACTCCGCTTGCGGCCCACCACCGATGCGCGTTCAGGCGATCCAAGAAACCCCCATTGCGATTTCTGGGAGCCTAGTGACTAACATCAGGATTTCGCTCTCCGGTCAGGATGCCGGAGGCGCGGGCCGCCGCTGCGGTCCGACCCGAGGCCCCGAACCCAGGAGCATCCGTAAGCCTATGTGCGGAATCGTCGGCTATGTCGGACCGCGTGCAGCCCGCCCGCTGCTGTTCGCTGGACTTGAGAAGCTCGAGTACCGGGGATACGACAGCGCGGGCATCTCCGTGGTCGATCACGGCGAGATCGACGCCGTGCGGGCCGTCGGTAACCTCAGCGCGCTGCGGACGGCGATGGACGCCCGCGCCGCCGACATCAGCTCCGTGGGCGCGGCCGGCGACGGTGCGGCGAGCGGATCGGTCGCCGTCGCCGAGGCTCCGGAACCGGGGACCGGGATCGGACACACCCGGTGGGCGACGCACGGGCGGGTCACCGAGGAGAACGCGCACCCCCACTTCGACAACACCGACCGGATTCACATCGTCGTCAACGGGATCGTCGAGAACTACGTCGCGCTCAAGGACGAGCTCGTCGCGGAGGGCGCGCGGTTTACATCGGAGACCGACGCCGAGGTCATCGCCCATCTCGTCGCTCGCTACCAGGCCGACGGCCTCGTGGATGCGGTACGCAAGGCGTACGCCGAGCTTCGCGGGCACTACGCGTTCGTCGCCATGAGCGCCGATGAGCCCGGGCTGCTCGTCGGCGTCCGCAAGGAGTGCCCGCTGATCGTCGGCCGCGGCGAGGACGAGCAGTTCATCGCGTCGGCCATTCCGGCGTTCCTGCGCGAGACCCGCCGCGTCCAGTACATCAATGACGACGAGCTCGTCGTGTTGCGCCCGGACGGGGTCGAGTTCGAGACCGCCGACGGTGAGCCGCTCGAGCGCGAGATCGTCGAGATCGACTGGGATGCCGAGACGGCCGAGAAGCAGGGCTACGAGACCTTCATGCTCAAGGAGATCCATGAGCAGGCGGACGCCGTCGCCGAGACGATCGGCGAGCGGGCCGCCCGGGAGGATGGGATCGACCTCCCGGATCTCGGCGCTGTCGACGACGAGCTCCTGCGCAGCCTGCGGCGCGTCGTGATCGTCGCCTGCGGGACCTCCTACCACGCCGGGCTGATCGGCCGCTACGCGATCGAGGAATGGGCGCGGGTGCCGGTCGAGGTCGACATTGCCTCCGAGTATCGCTACCGCAATCCGGTCGTCGGCCCCGGCGATCTCGTCGTTGGGATCTCCCAGTCCGGCGAGACGGCCGACACACTCGCCGCGATGCGCACCGCGCGGGGTCGCGGCGCGACCGTGCTCGCGGTCACGAACATCATGGGCAGCCAGGCGACCCGGGACGCCGACGGTGTCCTCTACACGCGCGCCGGCCTCGAGATCGGCGTCGCCGCCACGAAGACCTTCGTCAGCCAGGTCGTCGTCATGTACCTGCTCGCGCTGCGGCTCGCGGAGCTGCGTGACGGGCTCGATGTCGAGCGCCGGCGGGCTTTGGTCGCCGAGGTCAAGAAGCTGCCACACCTGATCGCGGGGATGCTCGATCATGGTCTGGACGGGCTTCCCGCAATCGCCGACGCCAACGCCGCCGCCGATTTCTTCCTCTACATCGGGCGTCACGTTGGGCTTCCGGTCGCGCTCGAGGGCGCGCTCAAGCTCAAGGAGATCTCCTACATCGCGACCGACGCCTACGCCGCCGGCGAGATGAAGCACGGGCCGATCGCACTGCTCGACACCTCGACCCCGGTCGTGGCCGTCGCCACCGACTCGCCCGTCCTCGAGAAGGTGATCTCGAACATCCAGGAGGTCCGCGCCCGCGGCGCGCGCGTGATCGCGGTCGCCAGCGAAGGTGATGAGGCGATCGTTCAGCACGTCGAGCAGGTGATCCGGGTGCCGCGCACGGACTGGATGCTCGCGCCGTTGCTCGCGGTCATTCCGCTGCAGCTGCTCGCGTACTACATCGCCCGCAACCGCGGCCTCAACGTCGACCAGCCGCGCAACCTCGCGAAGACGGTGACGGTGGAGTGAGCGCGCTCCCCGGGTGGCTTGAGCCACTGCCCGACGCTGCCGAACAGCGCGCGCTCGACGGCTGGGCGATCAACGAGCTCGGGACCCCAGGGCTTGAACTGATGGAGCGCGCGGGGCGGGGGCTCACCGAGCTCGTCGTCGAGCGCGTCCCCGAGGGCCGGATCGTCGTCGTCTGTGGCAAGGGCAACAACGGCGGTGACGGGTTCGTCACCGCCCGGATGCTCCGCGAGCAGGGCCGCGAGGTCACGGTGCTCCTGCTCGGCGAGGGCGATGAGCTAAAGGGCGACGCGCGCGCCAACTACGACCGTCTCGGAGGGCCGCCGCCAGAACCCTTTGCCGCGAGCGCACTCGACGGCGCCGCCGGCATTGTCGACGCCATTCTCGGCACCGGGTTCGAGGGCGAGCCTCGCGATCCCGCCGCGTCGGCGATCGCCGCGATCACCGAGGCGGGCCAAACGGGCGCGCCGCGCGGAGCCGTGGTGATCGCGTGCGACGTCCCGAGCGGCGTCAACGCGTCGACCGGGGAGGTCGCCGGTGTCGCCGTCACCGCGGCGGCCACGGCGACGTTCCATGCCGCCAAGCCGGGTCTGTGGATCGCGCCGGGCAAGGAGCATGCCGGCGACGTGCGGGTGGTCGACATCGGGATCCCGGACGGCGGACCGGGCGATCCGATGGTCGGGTTGATCGCCGATGCGGTCACCGACGGTGTGCCGCGCCGCGGGCGCGACTCCACGAAGTTCGCCGCCGGCAGCGTGCTCGTCTGCGGGGGCTCGACAGGGCTCACCGGCGCGCCCTGCCTCGCCTCGGAGGCGTCGATGCGGGCCGGTGCCGGCTACGTCACCGCGTGCGTGCCGGCGTCGCTCAACCTCATCTTCGAGTCCCGCCTGCTCGAGGTCATGACCGTTCCCGTCGCCGACCGGCACGGGGCGATTGCGGCGGCCGCAGGCGCCGAGGTGCTCGAGCGCACCGGGCGCGTGCAGGCGCTCGTCCTCGGGCCGGGCCTCGGGCGTGACCCGGAGACGGTGACGTTCGCCCGGGAGCTGGCGAGCGACGCCGAGAGGCCGCTGCTGCTCGATGCCGACGGTCTGAACGCGCACGCCGGAGAACTCGGGGCGCTCGCCGAGCGCAGCGCGCCGACGGTGATCACGCCCCACGCGGGCGAGCTCGGCCGGCTGCTGGGGATCGACAGCGCCGAGGTCGGCGCCCACCGGCTCGCGATGGCGCGGCGCGCCGCGAGTGAGGCACAGGCGATCGTCGTGCTGAAGGGCGACGACACGATCGTCGCTCATCCCGATGGGCGGGCCGCGGTCAGCCGCGGCGGCGCCCCGGCACTCGCGACCGCCGGCACCGGCGACGTCCTGTCCGGGATCACGGGCGCCTACCTGGCGAAGGGCATGGATCCGTTCCACGCGGCGTGTGCGGCGGTGTTCATCCACGTCGCCGCAGGCCGGCTGGCCGCGGACCAGGTCGGGCCGGAGGGGGTCGTCGCGAGCGACGTGATCGCGATGCTGCCGCGCGCCCTGCCGCTCATCGGAGCGAGCGCACCGGTAGGCTGACGGCATCGAAACCGTCGCCGACATCATGACCACGGACATCGTCAGCGTCTATCCGGAGACGGATGTCGAGACCCTGCTGCGCCTGATGCGCGAGCACGAGCTGCCGGGCGTTCCGGTGATCGACCACTCGAACAAGGTCATCGGCATCGTCACCGACGCCGACCTCGTGATCCGCGACCAGGACGCCGACCTGCACCTGCCCCACCACATCGATCTCTGGGGCGGCGTCATCTACCTCGAGTCGACCAAGCACTTTGAGGAGCGGCTGCGTCGAGCGTTCGCGGCCACCGTCGCCGACATGATGACCCGAGATCCGATCACCGTCCGGCCGGACGACACCCCGCGGCACGCGGCGAAGCTGATCGCCGAGCGTCACCACAATCGACTGCCGGTCACGGGTCCGGAGGGCGAGCTCGTCGGGATGGTCACGCGCGTCGACGTGCTCGAGGCACTGACGCGCGAAAGCTGAGCCATGCCGCTCCGTGCGCTCGCTCGCGTGAATCTGGCGGCGATCGAGCGCAACGTCGCGCGCCTGCGCCGCGGTCTGAGCGACGGCACCCGGCTGTGCGCCGTCGTCAAGGGCGACGGCTACGGCCACGGGGCGGTTCCGGTGGCACACGCGGCGCTCGGCGGCGGGGCCGCCTGTCTCGCCGTGGCGACCGTCGACGAGGCGGCTGAACTCCGCGCGGCGGGAATCGACGCGTCGATTCTCGTGCTCGGGGCGATCAGCACCGAGGAGCTGCCGGTCGCGCTCGCCGCCCGCGCCGAGGTCGTCGCCTGGAGCGAGCCGTTCGTCCGCGCGCTTGTCGCGGCGGCCGCCGCTCACCGACCGCCGAGTGACCGCGTCTCGGTGCACGTCAAGCTCGACAGCGGGCTGGGGCGGCTCGGGACGCGGGTCCTCGATGACGCCTACGGCGTCGCCACCCTCGTGCTCGAGGCCGCCCCGCAGCTCACGCTCACGGGGGCGATGACCCATTTCGCCACCGCCGACGGCGATCTCGAGTTCGTGCGCGAGCAGCTCGCCGAGTTTGCCCCGTTCATCCACGCGATGCGCGAGCTCGGCGGGGCAGACCTGATCGTCCACGCCGCGAACAGCGCCGCGACGCTCCGCTGCCCGGAGAGTCACTTCGACATGGTCCGCTGCGGGATCGCGATCTACGGCTGCGACCCGATGAACGCGGCTCCGGACGCCTACGCGCTCGAACCCGCGCTTGAGCTCACCTCCTACGTGGCCGCGGTCAAACGCGCCGGGGTGGGGGACAGCGCCGGGTATGGGCGGACCTTCATCGCCGGCCGGGAGACGTGGATCGCGACGGTCCCGATCGGGTACGCCGACGGGATTCGCCGCGGCCTGTCCAACAACTGCGACGTGCTCGTCGGAGCTCGCCGCTATCCCCTGGTCGGCACGGTGAGCATGGACAACGTCACGCTCGATCTCGGTCCCGACGCGCCTGCCCGGACGGGTGAGGTGGCGACGATCATCGGCCGAAACGGGGCGGAGCGGCAGACGGCCGAGGATCTCGCCCAGCGACTCGACACGATCAACTACGAGGTCCTGTGCGCGATCTCAGGGCGGGTGCCGCGCGAGTATCACCGCGACGGTGAGCCCGCGTGAGCGCGCCGTCACCCGAGGCGCTCCGTGAGGTCGTCGACGGCCCGGCCTGGCTCGTCGGCGGTGCGGTGCGCGACCGGCTCCTCGGTCGCGAGACCCCGGACCTCGACGTCGCGCTCACCGGGGATGCCAGAAAAGCCGCGCGCGGCCTCGCCCGGGCCGCCGGTGGGCATCCATTCTCGCTGTCCGAGACGTTCGGCGGCTGGCGCGTCGTCGCCCACGACCGCAGCTGGCAGGTCGACCTGCTGCCGCTCGTCGGCGACTCGATCGAGGCCGACCTCAGCCACCGCGACCTGACGATCAACGCGATCGCCGAGCCGCTCGGCGGAGGCGCGCCGGTCGACCCGTTCGGCGGGATCCAGGATCTCGCCGCGCGGCGGCTCGTGATGGTCTCCGCAGATGCGTTTACGGCAGACCCGCTGCGGACGATCCGAGTGGCGCGGCTGGCGACCGAGCTTGGGTTCGAGACCGAGTCGGCGACGGCTCGCGCGGCAACCGCGGCTGCCCCCCGGCTCACCGACGTCGCGCCCGAGCGGGTGTTCAGCGAGCTCCGGCGGATCGTGATCGCCGATCGGGTCCTCGACGGGCTGGCGGTGATGGACCAGCTCGGCGTGACGGCGGCCGTGCTGCCGGAGCTGGCGCGGTTGCCAGGCGTCGAGCAGAGCCCGTACCACCACCTCGACGTCCACGGCCACACGCGCGCGGTGCTCGCGGAGACGCTCAGGATCACCCGCGAGCCCCAGCCATGGTTCGGCGCCTCCGCGGAGGATCTCCAGGCGGTGCTCGATGAGCCGCTCGCCAACGATCTGACCCGTCGCCAGGCGTTGCGGTTCGGTGCGCTGTTCCACGACATCGCCAAACCGCAGACCCGCGCCGTCACGGCGCAGGGGCGCGTCACCTTCATGGGCCACGACGTTGCCGGCGCCGACCTCATCCGTGACGTGTTCACGCGGTTGCGCGCGTCCGAGCGGCTCACGGATTACGTGGCGGCGCTGGCGCGGCATCACCTGCGGCTGGGGTTCCTCGTCCACGAGATGCCGCTCGACCGGCGCGCGATCTACCGGTACCTGCGCGCTTGCGAGCCCGTGCAGGTCGACGTGACGCTCCTCAGCGTCGCCGATCGCCTCGCCACCCGCGGACGGAACGCCGAGGGCGCGATTGCCCGCCATCTGGAGCTCGCCGAACAGATCCTGCCCGAGGCGCTCGCCTGGCGCCGGTCGCCCCCGCGCCCGCCGGTTCGTGGCGACCGGCTGGCCCGCGCCCTCGGCGTGCGGCCGGGCCCCGAGCTCGGGCGGTTGCTCGAGCGGCTACAGGAGGCGAGCTTCGCCGGGGAGATCGATGGACCGGATGAGGCGATCGACTGCGCCCGAGCACTCCTCGGCGGCTCCGGTGGTCCCGCAGGCTCCGCCGAGCGCTGAGCGTGCTAGGGTTGGCGGTCGTGAGCGATCCCAACTGCATCTTCTGCAAGATCGTGGCCGGCGAGATCCCCGGGCAGATCATCGCCGAGGACGAGCACACGATCGCATTCATGGACATCAACCCCGCGACGCGAGGCCATGCGCTCGTGATCCCGCGCCGCCACTCCCGCGACCTGCTCGAGATCGACCAGGATGACCTCGCATATACGATCGCCGGCGCCCAGCGGCTTGCGCGGCGGGTCAAGGAGCGGCTCGGCGCCGACGGCGTGAGCCTGCTCAACTCGTGCGGCGCCGCGGCGTGGCAGACCGTCTTTCACTTTCACATCCACGTCATCCCGCGATACATCGATGACCCGCTGCGGCTGCCGTGGACTCCTGCGCCCGGCGACATGGATGAGATCGCCGCGGTCGCGGACGAGCTCCGCTGAGCGGGCGTCCCAGCCGACCACTTTCTGGCGGCCCTGGTAGGTTTTTCGCGTTCGGTCGGGGCTCCAGCCGCGACGTGTCGAGAGTGAAGTTGGGAGTAGATGGCAACGGGTACCGTCAAGTGGTTCAGTGACGACAAGGGTTTCGGCTTCATAACGCCTGATGACGGCGGCCGCGACCTGTTCGTCCATTTCAGCGGCATCACCGGCGACGGCTATCGGTCGCTGGCCGAGGGCGCAAAGGTTTCCTACGAGGAGGAGGCTGGCCCCAAGGGTCCCAAGGCGGTCGACGTCAGCAAGCTCTGACGCGTCGCAAAGCCTGTTGGGACCGGATTAGCGGGCGCTCGATCGGGCGCCCGCTCTCTTTAGGGGCGGGTTTGCCCCCTGTTTGCGGCTGGTTCGCGCATTGCGCCCTGCACGGTCTCGCGCAACTGCGGCCGCGCCGTCGTGTTCAATGGGCATATGAAACATTCTGTGAAGGCCGCCGCGGCGGCTGCGGGCGGCCTTCTGGCCCTGCTCGCGCCCTCGGTCGCGTCGGCAAAGGTTGTCGAGCTCGGCGCCACCTCGAGCAAGCTCATCGCGCCGCTGCCGTGCACCACCAGGGGATCCGCGGCGCCGGTTTGCCCGAACGGGATCTCCGCTAGCAACTACGCCATTCTGCTCACGACCGTGACGTCGCTTGAGACGCTGGCCGACGGGAGTGCCTATCCCACCACGGTCAAGCAGGCCGGGCGGATCGTCGCGTTCACGGTCGGTCTGTCAAGCCTTGACACCAACACCAGGGCCCGGAAGAGCGAGATCCACCAGGCCGACGTCGGCCATGGCGGCACGGCTCAGGTCGAGCTGACGGTGCTCCGCCGCGTCGGCGCGGCGAAGTTGCGCAAATGGAAGGTCGTCGCGGCGAGTCCGTCATTCCACGTCCAGCCGTATCTCGGCATGGTCGTTCAGCTCCCGTTGGAAACGACGCTCGCGGTTCAGCGGGGCGACGTCGTCGCGCTGACGACGCCGACGTGGGCGCCGATCCTGTCGATCGGCCACCCGACGAAGACGTTCGCGTATCGGCAGAGCCGCAGCGCCAACTGCGGGGTGGCGCCCGCGTTCAATCAGGCGCAGCTCACGATCAACGCGACCACCGGCTACGGCTGTGATTACCCCGGCACGCGCGTCGAGTACTCGGCGACTGAGGTCACGACGACGCCGTTTCCGAAGAACTACGTCCATGCGCCGGACATCGTCGTCGCGGCGGCCGCTCGCGTCCTTGGCCTGAAGCCGAGCGGCGGCGTCTCCGCGGCCGGGTAGCAACAAGCTCCGAACCGGGGCGCCCGCCCGGTGACCCCCGCTAGCCTGCCGCCGGATGGTGGTTCGGCCAGGTCAGTCCGGGCGGGGATGTTCTCGCCGTGCCCAGCGTGACGGCATCCCCACCGGGATGCGTGTACTGGTCATCCTGGCCTGCGCGCTTGCGGCCGTGGTTGCCCTCGCCGGCTGTGGCGCGAGCGTGCCGCATCCGCCGCCGCTCGAAAAGACCGCCGAGAGGTTCCCGGCGTACGTCCAGATCGGCCGGGCGGCTGGCCACCCCGTCGGCGCGATCATCCTCATCCACGGTGGGGGCTTCGTCCAGACCGGCCCGGCGATGATGACGTCGCTCGTGCCGCTCGCACAGCGGTTCAACGCCGGCGGCTGGGAGACGTTCAACATCGACTACCACCCGCTCGGCGCGGTCCCGCGCCGACGTGGCACGCGCGTATGACGCCGTCCGCGCCCGCGTCGGGCCGAACGTCCCGATCTGTGCCATGGGCGCCTCGGCCGGAGGCGCCCTCGCGCTGCTGCTGTCCGTCGATCGGCCGTCACTCGCGTGCGTGATGAGCTGGGCCGGCCCGACCGACCTCGCGTCGGTGACGACTGCCCAGCAACCCGTTCTACGGCGACCTCCAGCGCCTAGCGACGAGCATCCACCACCGGCTCGCCACGTGGAGCGCGGTCAGCCTCGCGCACCGGGTCCACGGCCGCGTGTTCCTCCTCTACGCCGCGAGCGACCCGGTCGTGCCGCCGGCACAGGGCGCGGAGCTCCATCGGCGCCTGCCGCGTTCGACGTTCATCGTGCTGGCGCCTGGGACGTCCGGGTTCGTCCACAGCGGCGTCGACGGCAAGGCGTTCAATCACGCGCTGACAGTCGAGGACGGAGTGTTGCGTTCCGTGGCCGCTCAGACGCGCTGAGGGCGTCTCAGGAGGCCGTTCAGGCCGTGCAGACGCCCGGCCGGGGCCCCGGAGGCTCGTATCCGTATCCGGTGGGGCCCACTAGCAGGCGCCGGGGTTCTGCTGGCAGAACGCCGACCCGAGCCCGGCGCCGCCGCTGCCGGAGCCACTCCCGGAACCGGAGCCAGAGCCAGATCCCGACCCGGAACCGCTTCCGGACCCGCCGGAGCTGCTCGAGCCGCCGGTCGCCGCCGAGCCGCCGCCGGCCGTTGCCGGTGTTGCCGGACGCGGCCGCGCCGCCGGAGGAGCCTGACCCGGTATTGCCGGTGTTCGCGGACGCCGACCCGGTCGACCCGGTGGAACCGGCCGAGCTCGTGGGGCTCGATGTCGTCGATGAGCTCGCCGTCGTGCTCGTCGTCACCGCGGCGGCCGCGCTCGCCGACGCGCCGGTTGGCACGGTCAGCGGCGGCGCACCGGTCGTATCGGTCGTCGCCGAACCACTGCTTCCGCAGGCGGCCACGACGAGACCGAGGACAAATGCCATCGCAAGGACGGCGAGCGTGCGGGACCGACTCGACATCGTAGAAGCGCCTAGGCGCCGAGCGGGTCCATTCGCCTGCCGCACGTCGGGCAGTCGTTGAGGTCCTTCTGACTCAGTTGGTCGCACCAGTTGCAGAAACGCAGGTTCTCGACCGACCAGGGCAGCTCCGAGGGCGTGGGGGCGAGCGGCAACAGCTGTGCCACAACCTCCAGCTCCTCGCCCGTGTCGCGGTCAACGTACTCCTGGCCTGGTTCGACCTCGATGACCACTTCCCTGCCGGTTGACGGCGTTCGCATCCGGTACTTCTGGCGCAGCCTCATTGCCGTCGATGCTATCAACGGTCGTGGCGCCACGACCCCGCCCGGTGGTTTGCTGACAAATTGCGCGGTGGCGGACGACTCGATGCCGTTCGCTTGGATAGAGTGCCGCCCGCACGTATGGTCAGACCCCACGTCGTCACACCGCGGAGCCTGAAAGTACTTGCCGCCGGCACGCTTGTCGCGCTGACCGCGGCGGGCTGCTCGCTGAAGCATGAGACCTCTGATCTCGTGACCGGCAAGCAGCTGTTCGTGCAGAAATGCGGCTCGTGCCACACGCTCGCGCACGCGGGCACCCAGGGGCAGGTGGGGCCGAATCTCGACGACGCCTTCCGGCAGGACCGCCGCGACAAGCTGAAGAGCTCCGACATCCGCGGTCTCGTCGATTACTGGATCCAGTACCCGAGCAACGGCGGCGTGATGCCCGCCCGGCTGTTCACCGGCAAGCATGCGGCCGACGTCGCCGGCTACGTCGCCTCGGTCGCGGCACGGCCGGGCCAGGACACCGGCGCGCTCGCGAGCGCAGTGCAGACCGTCTCGCAGAAGCCGGCGACCGAGCAGAACGGCAAGCTCCAGATCGACGCCGACCCCACGGGCCAGCTGAAGTACCTCGCCTCGAGCGCGAGCGCCACGTCCGGCAGCGTCACGATCAACATGCTCAACAAGTCCTCGGTGCCGCACGACATCGCCGTCAAGGGCGGCGGTGTCAGCAAGATCGGCGCGTCGTCCAGAACGGCGGCACCTCGACGATCAGCCTCGACCTCAAGCCCGGGACGCTACACGTTCTACTGCTCCGTCGACGGCCACGAGGCCGCCGGCATGAAGGGCACGCTGACCGTCAAGTAGCGCCGGCGCCCGCGCCAGCGCGCGCGCGGGACCGGACCCGCTCGAGCAGCTCGTCGCCGCGTCCAGCGGCGACCGCCCGCGCCGCCCGCCGCTCGTCAAGCTCGATCCCCTCGGCCGCAGCGTCGTCGAGCAGCTGCTGGCGCTCGTCTGCCTCGCGGGCGACCTTCAGGAACAGCCAGCAGAACAAGCCGATCGTCAGCAGGCTCTCCTCGACCATCATCACTCCGGCGGCCGTGATCTGATCGGCCGTCGGGCTGATATGCCAGTGGGCGTCGCCGGGGCGGTAATACGGATAGAGCACCGTGCCGGAGAAGATCATCACGTTCGCGAGCACCGTCCCGACGAGCCGCACGACGATGATGTAGCCGAGCCGAGCGCCGTTGCCGAACCACTGCGGCTTCGGGAGCGGGCCGAGCAGGCCCATCCACACCGCGATGCCGAAGCCGAGGAACGTCGCGTGCTCGAGCGCGTGGATGGCGTCGTGGCGCAGTGCCGCCTGATACAGCGCGGGCAGATGCCAGACGTAGAAGTTGATCGCCCAGCACCCGACCGCGACCACCGGGTGCGTGAATACGCGCAGCCATCCGATCGCCTTGATCCGCAGCAGCGGCGCGAGCAGTGGTCCCGTGAGCCCGAGGACGATCAGCAGCGCCGCGAAATCGCCGATCAGCAGGTGCTCGACCATGTGGGCCACGAGCAGCTGGTCGGCGAGCTTGTCGACCGGCGGGGTGAGCGCGATTGCGAGCACGATCAGGCCGGCCGCGTAGCACCCCTGGCGCCAGCCCGGGACCGGCCGGCCGTCGCGCGCGAGCGTGCGCACGCGCGCGTGGTACGGGAGCCAGTAGAGCAGGATCAGGATCGGCAGCCCGATGCTGCCGAGCGGCCCGACGGTCGCGAGGGGGAGAGGCAGGGAGCTCACGGGCATCAACGCTCCACCTATGGTGTCACGCGACCTACGAGAGCGCCCGGATGAGCAGCACGACGATGACGATCGCCGCGAACACGGCGACGACGTACCAGAGGAGCCGGAACGCGTCCGCCTCGGAGCGCAGCGGGTTCAGCATGGAGCGTCGCCGGTCCGGCTCAGATCACGTACACCGTCGTATAGACGATGACCCACATGATGTCGACAAAGTGCCAGTAGATCCCCGGCACCTCGAGCCCGAGGTGGTTCTTGGCGGAGTAATGCCCGCGCCACACGCGGATCGTCACGATCAACAGTGCACACAGCCCGATCAGCACGTGCAGGCCGTGGAGGCCGGTGAGCGAGTAGAACACCGTCGCCTGTGCCGACTCGCGCGGCGCGAAGCCGATGTGGATGTACTCGTTGATCTGGACGGTGAGGAACGTCAGACCGAGGAGGAAGGTCGTGAGCATCCCGGCCTTCATCCCGAATCGGTTGCCCCTGCGGACCGAGACAAGCGCCCAGTGCAGGGTCACCGATGAGGAGAGCAGGATCGCCGTGTTGACGCCGGCGACGGCCTCCGGAAGCGACGTTCCGGGCGCCGGCCACGGATCCTTCGTGACGACGCGGATAAAGAAGTACGCGGTGAAGAACGCACCGAAGATCATCACCTCGGAGATGATGAAAAGGAGCATCCCCAGGGTCGGCGGATCCACCCGGGACGAACGGTTCGCGATGGGCGGGCCGTGATGGTCGGCGTGCGCGATCGATGCGGCTTCCATGGCTCCTTCCCTGCGCGCCTACGCGGCGCTGGCCTCGGTGTCGCTGTGTACGACGTGCTCGACGTCCTTGCCGGTCGTGCGACGCACGCGGTCGATCAGGTCGGACCGCAGCCACCCGGACTTCGTTTCCGGGAAGGTCGAGATCACGATGTCGTCGACGCGGAAGTACTGGAGCGTGTTCAAGATCGCCGTGTACGGGTCGGGGTCGCCGACCATTCCGGCGGCATAGAGGCCGCGGACGTGCAGGCGGTCGAGCACGAGCTTGAGCCGCGTCCGGGCGCGGCGTGCGGCGTGACCGTCCCCACCCTCCTGCGGCACGACAATCACGAACAGCTGGCGGCGGTGCTCGTCGCTGAACTGCTCCGCCCGGTGGCGAAGCGCCTCGAGCAGCTCATCGCCGGAGGCGGTGCGGTTCGCGACCGCGAGCGTCACGTGGTAGGGGAGGCCGATGTCGTCGATGTCGTTGACGACGTGGGTCACCTTGAGCCCCGTCGCATCCGTGACGCGCTCGATCAGGTCGCGCCGGAGCCATCCCGACCGGACCTCCGGATACGTGGAGATGATGATCTCCTGCGGCCGGTACTCGAGGACGGCGTCGAGCGTCGCGGTGTACGGGTCGGGGTCGCCGACCTCGCCGATCGCGCGGATCCCGAGGTCACGGATGACCTCGAGCGCGAGGTCGACGCGCACCTGGGCGGCGTCGAACACCGCGTCGTGATAGACGACGAGTCCGGCCCGCGGCCGGTGCTGGGGGACGCAGAGGATGAAGCGGACGTCGTCAGCGGCCCGCTCACGGATCGCGTCGAGCAGCTTCTCGCCGCCGATCGTCTCGTTGGCGACGACCAGCACGGTCCGCGTCTGGGGATCCGGTGCCCTCATGTGTGTGACTCGTGGCCCGGGGGCGTCGTGGTGGCCGTCCCGGCGGCGACCGTCTGGGCCGCTTCGGCCGGGGATTTGAAGATGCCGTGGACCGCACCCGGAACGCCGTACTCGTAGGGGCCGCCGACGACCGTCGGGACCGCGTCGAAGTTGAAGATCGGCGGGGGAGAGGAGACCTGCCACTCGAGCGTGAGCGCGCGCCACGGATTGGCCGCGGCCCGCGGGCCGCCGCGCCAGCTCGCGACGATGTTGTAAACGAAGATCAGGGTGCTGAGCCCGAGCCCGAAGCTCGCGAGGGAGATGATCAGGTTCCACGTCGCGAACTGCGATGAGTAGTCGGCGACGCGACGCGGCATGCCCTGAATCCCGATCAGGTGCATCGGCGCGAACGTGATGTTGAAGAAGATGAACGTCGTCCAGAAGTGCCACTTGCCGAGCCGGTCGTCGAACATCCGTCCCGTCATCTTCGGGAACCAGTAGTAGACGCCCGCGAACACGGTGAACAGCGAGCCGCCGAACAGCACGTAGTGAATGTGGGCGACGATGAAGTACGTCTGCGAGACGTGGATGTCGAACGGGATCATCGACAGGCTGACGCCGCTGATCCCGCCGAGCGTGAACATCGTCAGGAAGCCGAGCGCCCAGAGCATCGGCGTGTCGAGGTGGAGCACCCCTCGCCAGAGCGTCGCGAGCCAGCTGAAGATCTTGATCCCGGTCGGGATCGCGATGATCGCGGTCGTGATCATCATCGGTATTCGGATCCACGGCTGCATGCCGGACACGAACATGTGGTGCGCCCACACCGTGAAGCCGAGCACGACGATCGCGAGCAGCGAGAACGCCATCATCCGGTAGCCGAAGATCGGCTTTCGCGCCTTGACCGCGAGGACCTCGCTGATGATCCCGAACCCGGGCAGCATCATGATGTAGACGGCGGGGTGCGAGTAGAACCAGAAGACGTGCTGGTACATGATCACGTTGCCGTTCTTGCCGGCCCCGACGAACGCGTTGAAGAAGTTGAACCCGAGCGTCCGGTCGAGCAGCACGAAGAACTGCGAGGCGGCGATGAACGGCGTGGCGATCACGACGAGCAGAGACGTCGAGAAGTTCGCCCATACGAGCAGCGGCATCCGGAAGAAGCTCATCCCGGGCGCACGCATCGTGATGATCGTCACGAGGAAGTTGAGCGCGGTGAAGATCGATGAGAACCCGGCGAACTGCACGCCGAGGCTGAAGAACATCTGCCCCGGTGGCATCGACGTCGACAGCGGCGCATACGCGGTCCAGCCGGCGGCGAACGAGCCACCCGGAGCGAGCAGGCTCATCAGCATCATCAGTCCGCCGAGCGGCAGCAACCAATACGACAGCGCGTTCAGCCGCGGGAAGGCCATGTCCGGTGCGCCGATCATCAGCGGCAGCACGTAGTTCGCGAGGCCCGCGAACACCGGGACGGTGAACAGGAAGATGAGCAGCGTGGCGTGCATCGAGAACAGCCCGTTGAACTCCTCGGGCGTCACGAACTGCATGCCGGGCTGCGCCAGCTCGGCGCGCATCAGCATCGCGAGCAGGCCGCCGACGAACAGGAAGAAGAACGAGGTGACGGTGTACTGGATCCCGATCACCTTGTGGTCGGTGTTGACCCGGAAGTAGTCACGCCACGTCTTGGCGCCGTGGTCGGCGTGGTCCTCGGGCCGCGTCTTGCGGCCACTCGCCCAGTAGAGCCAGTAGTCACAGGTGCCGATCCCGACGAGGAAGAACAGCGGCACGGCGACGAGCGCGACGATCGTGATCGCCTGGCCGTCGACGACGGGGTGCTCGTGCATGAGCGAGCGGACCAACACGGTCATCCCGAAGGCGAACCCGAACCCGAGCAGGTCAAACAGTGCCGCTCGGTACCAGCCGGGCCTCCGAAGCTTCGCTGGAAGCAGCATCCCCATCAGCAGGTCTCCTTGCCCTGTGAACCGCGAGTCACATCCATCTCCTTGTGCTCAGGCTACCCCTCATTTGGTCACGCTCGCAATGAAATCGACGAGATCATTGATCTGCGTCGAGGACAGGGACTTGCCGAAGGTCTGAGGCATGACGTTCGGCTGGAATCCCGGCGAGATGAACTTGTTCGGATCGATGATCGATTGCCGGATGAACTGCTTGAGTGGCTGGCCGGCCGTCTTCGCGTTAGGGACGACCGCCGTGCCCAGGTTCGGCCCGACGGTGCCGGTCGTGCCCGCCGCCGCGAGCGTGTGGCACGTGCCGCAGCCGGCGGCGCCCGTGAACACGGCCTTGCCGGCCTGGGCGGTCGGCGAGAGTGACGCGCTGCCCGACGATCCGGAGCTTGAGCCGCCGGAGCTCGAGCTGCCGCCGCTCGACGATGCCGCCGCTGGGGCGGACCCGGCGCCCGGGATGCCCGTTCCGATCGTGTTGGGCGGCGGCGTGCCAATCGGCGGTGGCGCGTTCGCTTTCTGGGACTGCAGCCAACTCTGGAACGCCGGTTGGGTGACGACATGCACGGGGGCGCGCATCAGCGCATGCCCGGCGCCGCACAGTTCGGTGCACTCGGCCGGGTAGTTGCCGGTACGGTTCGGCGTGACCCGCATGGTCGTCGTGATGCCCGGGACGGCGTCGAGCTTGACCGAGAACTCGGGGACGAAGAAGCTGTGGATGACGTCAAGCGAATGGAGCTTGAACACGACCGGCTGGCCCTTGGCGAGGTACAGGTCGGAGGAGACGACGTTCTTGCCGCCCGAGTTGTAGGAGAACTCGAACGCGAACTGCCGCTCGGTGACGTTGACCGTCATCGCGCCCGCCTTGTGCTCCTCGTTGTTGCGGAGCACGACGTACGCGTAGCTGATAAGACCGATGATCAGGACCGTCGGCAGCGCCGTCCAGACCACCTCGAGCCGCGTGTTGCCGTGGATCGGCGGGCCGTCCTTCTGCTCCTCGCCGGGCTTCATCCGGAACTTCCAGACCGAGAACAGGACGACGGTCACGACGAGCGCCGCGATCGGCACCGAGACGATCAGCAGCACGTCGTAAAGCGTGTGGATGTTGTCCGATTGGTGGGAAGCCGACGCCGGGAACCACGGAATCGCGAGGGCGATCGCGATCCCGATCACGGACAGGACCACGATCACTATGACCATCTGAAGGATGGGATGTTTACGCATCGGCCCGCTCGACTTGGGGCACCGTGAACCACGCCTCGCTCATAAACCGAACGGCATCCTATGACTTCTGCGCGACGGACGTGCCTCCCGTGGGAAGGTGGTCAGGCTTTCGCCCGCGGCGGGCCAACTTGCTTGTCTATGATTGCGGCAATCGTTGCAATCTCGTCCCGGTTTGGCGCCGGTTCGAGCAGGTCGATATCTGGAGGTGCCGATGCAAGTTCGAGAAGGGATGTCCGAGATCGTCCTCACTGTCGGGCCTGGCCACACTCTGCGTGAGGCGGCCGCATCGATGGTCCGCAAGCACGTCGGCGCCGCCGTCGTGCTCGACCCGGACGGCCAGGGCCCCGGCGTCATCACCGAGCGGGACATCCTCCACTCCGTTGCCGCCGGCGAGGACCCTGAGCAGGAGCGCGTCGCCGACCATCTCACCTCCAAGCTCACCTTCGCCTCGCCCGAGTGGTCACTCGAGCGGGCCGCCGACGCGATGACCCGCGGCGGCTTCCGGCACCTCATCGTGATCGAGAGCGGCGAGCTCGTCGGGATCCTCTCGATGCGGGACATCGTCCGCTGCTGGACGAAGGACGGCGCCACGAGCGAGATCCCGGCCGTTCACACGCAGGCGTGACCCGCGTCGGGATCGCCTGACCGCTGCGATCTGAGGCGGCTGGTCCGTCTTGGAGGGGCCGCCGCCGTCTCGAGGGCCGGCCGTCTTCGGGGCGCCGGCCGTGTTCGGGGGCGGCCGCCCGAGGTTTGGCGTCTCGACCGCCGCACCGTCGGCGGTGAGTGGCGTTCATCGTCGCGGCCGGTCGCGCCGAGGTTTGGCGTTCCACCGCCGCTGTCGGCGGTGAATTGGCGTTCATCGCCCGGCGGGCTGGCCGACGCTCGACGCGACCGCCCGGCCGGGGTTTCCTGGCGATTCGCCCGCGCCCCCGGCCGGTGAATCGTGGCATTCATCCCCCGCTTGGTCGGGAAGGCACGGGTCGCCAACGCGAGCAGGTGCACGCAGGTTCGGACGAATGGGACTACGTACCGATCGAGTTCCGGGGACCAACCGAACGCCCTAACCCCGCTCCATCGATGCAAACTCGGGTCCGAGCGCGCCAACCGGGGAAAATGGTCCGCGGAAAGCTGGCGCGAAGCGAGATCGGACCATGATGTCGGTCTTAGCGCCAAAACGGTACGAGCTAGGTCGCGGACCCGCTGCGTCGGACCTTTCTCCCGGTTGCATGTTGGAGCACAGGCGATTCCGTGCCGATCGCGGCCTCGAGACCGCACCTGGCGATCCGACCGCACACCGCAGAACTCGTTCCTTCGCTGAAAACTCGGGCCTGAGCCAAACTCGGGCCCGAGCGCGGGAGCTCGCCGCCAGGCGAGCCCGGGAGGCTTCCACCGTAAGCGGGCCGCAACACGCCCGGCCGACCGCACCGCGGCCACCGACCGGACCCCGGCCGACCCAAGCCCGACTGCTAGTGCGTGTGCTCTTCGGGCAGCTGCGAGATGTCGCGCCGCGTGTCCCGGACCCACCGGATGGTGGTCAGGACGAAGATCACGGCGCCGACGATCGAGATCAGCCAGTTGATCGTCGTGCCGATCACGGCGAGCGTAATCCCGACCGCGCACAGCAGCGGGAGCAGGGACGGGCCCGGAAGGTGGATCTCCTCGCCGACGGGCGGTGCCTGCTGTTCGATGTCGCTCACGAGAGAGACGAGCTCCGGCCGACCTGGTGTCCCGTTTGGCTAGTTCGTTTGCAGTCGAGGTACCCCTGGCGGCGCCTGGCTGTGTCCTCAAATCCTCGTGTGGCGCTGCCACACGTCGGATTCTGCGTCCTTGCCAGGCATCCCCCAGTGGCACCTCTTGATGCCAACGAACTAACCAAACGAGACACTAGATGATTGATTCCACGACCCCGCGTGCCGGATGAATCCGGATGATCGGCGCCGGATCGGCGTCCTCGGGCTCGCCAATACATCCAGTATTGGCTTCGCCCTGCGTCCTTGACCGGCTGGATCCCCGAATTCCCCGGCCCCCACGCGATCGCGGAATCAATCATCTAGGCGTGGACGTAGATCGCGGCAGCCACGAAGGTGATGCCGAACAGGAAGATGCAGATGGCGCCGGCGATCAGGCCGGAGCGGATGTTCTTACGGGCGAGCTTGCGATCCATGACGGCGTAGAAGGCTACAGCTTTACGTCGAGCACCATCGCGCCGAACAACAGCGCCAAATACAAAAGCGAGAACAGGTACAGGCGCAACGCCATCCGCCGGTCGGCGCGGCGGTAGAGCATGACCGCACCACCGATGAAGGCCAGCCCCAAAATCATCGACGCGACCAGGTACACACCGCCAAACTCGCCGGCGCAGAACGGCAACTGGGTGATCGCGTAGAGCAGCAGGGTGTACAGCAGGATCTGACGCCGGGTCTCCCGTTCACCCCGGACGACGGGCATCATCGGCACGCCGACCTTCTCGTACTCGTCCTTCATCAGCAGGCTCAACGCCCAGAAGTGCGGCGGAGTCCAGTAGAAGACGATCGCGAACAGGTAGACCGCCGTCCAGGACAACGATCCCCGCGTCGCTGCCCACCCGACCAACGGCGGAACCGCGCCGGCCGCGCCGCCGATGACGATGTTCTGCGGCGTCCGGCGCTTGAGCCACACCGTGTAGACGAGGACGTAGCCGACGAATCCGCTGAGCGCGAGGCACGCCGCCAGCACATTCACGGTCAGCGACAGAAGCAGGAACGACGACAGAGCCAGCGCGAACCCAAACACGAGCCCCGCCCGCGGCGAGACCCGTCCCGCCGGAACCGGCCGCGACGCCGTCCGCGCCATCTGAGCGTCGATGTCACGGTCGTACACGTGGTTCACGGCGCCGGCGCCGCCCGCCGACAGATACCCGCCGACGCAGGTCAAAGCGATCTTCGACACCGATGGGCTTCCCGCGACCTCCATCGAGGTGATCGTCGTCAGCAGCAGCAGCGACTGCACCTTCGGCTTGGTCAGCTCGACGTAGTCGGCGACGAGCTGCCGTCCGCCCGCGAGAACCGAGGTGCGCCCGGCAGCCGAAGCGGCCGCGGCTGAGACAGACCCGGGAGCGCTCACGCGCTCACACCCTGGCGTAACGTTCGCTGCCGCCGGTCTTCTGCGTCACGCCCGTCTCGCGCTCGATCTGCCGGCGGATGTCCCGCATCGGCTCGACCGACCGCACGCGCGGGATCGTGTCGAAGTTGTTGACCGGTGGCGGCGAAGAGGTGAACCACTCGAGCGTGTTGCCCTTCCACGGGTCAGGTCCGGCGATCGCCCCGTGGGTGAGGCTCCGTACCAGGTTGCCGACCGTCATCAAGATGCCGACGGCAAGGATGAACGACCCGATGGTCGAGATCAAGTTGTACGTCGACCACCCGAGATCCGGCGCGTAGGTGTAGACGCGGCGCGGCATCCCGGAGAGCCCGAGCGCGTGCTGCACGAAGAACGTCAGGTTGAAGCCGATGAACATCACCCAGAACGACGCTTTTCCGAGCCGCTCGTTCATCAGCCGGCCGGACATCTTCGGGAACCAGTAGTAGAGGCCGCTGAAGATCGAGAACACGGCGCCGCCCATGAGCACATAGTGGAAGTGGGCCACGACGAAGTAGGTGTCGTTCAGCTGCCAGTCGACCGGGAAGGTCGCCAGGAAGATGCCGGTGATGCCGCCGACGATGAAGATCGCGATGAACCCGACCGCGAAGTACAGCGACGCGGTCGTGACGATCGATCCTCGCCATAAGGTGGCGATCCAGTTGAAGATCTTGACGCCGGTCGGGACGCCGATCAGGAACGAGCTCAGCATGAAGAACCCGAGCACGACGATCGGCACGGGGGAGGCGAACATGTGGTGGGCCCACACGAGCGTCGCCAGGAACGCGATCACGGCGGTGGAGGCGGCGATCGCCTTGTAACCGAACACCGGCTTCCGCGAGAAGACCGGGATGACCTCGGAGATGATCCCGAACCCGGGCAAGATCATGATGTAGACCTCGGGGTGCCCGAAGAACCAGAACAGGTGCTGCCAGAGCACCGGCGAACCGTGGTTGGTCGGGTCAAAGAAGTGGGTGCCGAAGTGCCGGTCGGTGAGGAGCATCGTCACCGCGGCGGCGACGGGCGGCAGCGCGACGATGAGCAGGATCGCGTAGACGAGGATCGCCCAGATGAACAGCGGCAGCCGGCCCCAGCTCATCCCGGGCGCGCGCATGTTGACGATCGTCGCGTAGAAGTTGATCGCGCCCAAGAGCGAGGAGACGCCGGTGATATGGATGAGGTAGATCCACGCGTCCTGGCCGCCGCTCGGGGAGTAGACGATGCTCGAGAGCGGCGGATAGCTCCACCAGCCGGCCTCCGGCGGGTGGAAGAAGATCGTCATGTAGAAGACGATTCCGCCGAGGAGCAGCAGCCAGAACGACAGCGCGTTCAGGCGCGGGAACGCCATGTCCCGGGCGCCGATCATCAGCGGCACGAAGTAGTTGCCGAACCCGGCCATGATCGGCACGACGAACAGGAACACCATCGTCGTCCCGTGCATCGTGAGCAGCTGGTTGTAGTGCTCGCTCGAGATCAGCGTGTTGTTCGGCACCGCGAGCTGGGCTCGCATCAGCAGCGCCTCGACCCCCCCGAGCATGAAGAACACGATCGTGGTGACGAGGTACATGATCCCGATCTTCTTGTGATCGGTTGTCGTCACCCAGTCCAGCCAGCGCTTGCTCGTACGCGGCACCGTCACCTCATGGGCGATCACCTGCGGTACCGGGCGGACGGCGTATTCACTGGTCGACATCAGGGACTGATTCTCCTAGGGGTTCGCTGACGGGACGAGGTTGCCGCTCTGCTGGAGGGTGTGCCGCAGCAGCGTCACCTGCGCGTTCTGCAGGGAAATCTCGGCGGTCAGCTGCTGGAGCTTGGCCTGGTAGTCGGCCGGATCCATCACGTTGACGAAGGCGGTCATCGCCGCGTGGTTGCGGCCGCAGAGCTGGGCGCACTGGCCGTGGTACAGCGCGTTCTTCGGCGACTTGAACCACGTGTAGGTCGTGTAGCCCGGCACCGCGTCGACCTTGCCGCCGAGCGACGGGATCCACCACGAGTGGATGACGTCCGTCGACTGGATGACGAGCACGACGGTTGTATTCGCCGGCGCGAACATCTCCTGGTAGGAGTAGGGCAGCTTCTGATTGAAGGCGTTGTTCCTGCACGTGGCGCCGTACACGTAGCGCCAGATGAACTGGCGGCCCTGAACGCAGATCGTGACCGTCTTGCCGTTCGGCGGGTTGGGCCGGCTGAGCGATGCCGACAGCAGCCCGTTTGCGCTCGTGTTCGGCGGGTTGATGATGCTCGGCAGCTTCACGAACGTCACCACCGTGATGACGACGAGGATCACCGCCGCCGCGACCGTCCAACCGATCTCCAGCCGGGTGTTGCCGTGGATCTGGGCCGCGACCTTGGCTCTTCTTGGCGCGGAACTTGTAGATCGAGTAGACGAGCGCGCCCTCGACGATCACGAACACGACGATCGCGAGGTACAGGATGATCTTGTAGAGGCTCGCGATCGAGTCGGCGTTCGGAGAGCCTCCGCTCTTCGGGGTGAGGAAGTTTGCGAGCGCCGCGGGCGCCAGGAGCAGCGAAATCGCGAGCGCGAGACCAAGGATCGCGGCCAGGCGAGGGACGCGTCGGCGGCGGCGAGCTGAAGCGGAGGTAAGCGCGGGTCGCAAGGCCGCGGCATTCTATCCACGGAAGCCCCGCGAAAGTCCTGCGGTCGCGCCGCGTGTCCGATCTCAGGCGGGTTCTTATACTGGCGCTCCTTGCGCGTGTCGAGGGCCATCCGAGCGGCAGCCTGGGCTCTCGTAGCGGCGGGGGTCGCTGCGCCGACCCTGCGCAGACGCGTGAAGCTGCCGCCGGCCGCGGTTCTCGGGGCGGCCGGCATCGCTCCGGTTGCCCTGTGCGTCGCAATGCCGCGCAGCCGCCTGCGTGATGCCGCCGTGTGTGGCTTGAACATGTGGGGCTATCTCGCGGCGTATGAGATGCCGAACGACGATCCTGAGCAGCTCGCCCGCCGCGTCCGCTACCGCTATCCGATCACGATCGACCGCGCGATCGGTCTCGGCGTCCCACCGACGCTCCGGCTTCAGCGCCGCTTCGCCAAGCCCGGCCGGATCGGCCGCTTCGAGCGGGTGCTCGCGTGGTGCCACTGGATGTGGTTCTTCGTCCCGCACGGGACGGTCCTCTACGTACTCGCGCGCCACCACGAGCAGTTCGGCCGCTCGGCGGCGCGGATCTACACCGTGTTCGACCTCGGCGCGGTGTTCTACTGGGCGATCCCGACCGCCCCGCCATGGTGGGCCGCGCTCCATGGTGACCTCGAGGACGATCAGGCCGTCCACATGCGCAGGATGATGATCGAGTACGGAGAACAGTTCTGGGGGGACCGCTGGGGGGACCTTTACGATGTGCTCGGAGGAAACCCGCTTGCTGCTATGCCGTCGCTTCACTTCGCTACGTCTCTGATGGCGGCCCATGTTTTGGCCGAGACAGGGCCTGTGGCGGGTGCGCTCGGGTTCTCCTATGCGGCGCTGCTGGGGCTCGCGCTCGTCTACCTCGGTGAGCATTACGTGGCCGATCTGATCGCGGGCGCCGCGCTCGCTGAGACGGTGCGGATCCAGGCACCACGCATGGCGCCGCTGGCGCAGGGGATCTCCAAGGCGGTCCAGTTGCTCGAGGCTCGCGCGTCGGCGGGATAGACATGGCCGAACGGGTCCCCACCGAGCAGCGAATGGCGGTGCCGCCACCGCCGGGCACGCTCGGAGTCGACACCCGTGAGGAGATGCCGCGGATCCGGTTCACGCGCCGGCGTCTGCTGATCTCGATTCTGTTCGTCGTCTCGACGGTCGCGTTCCTCTACCTCGTCCTGCCGAAGATCCTCGGCCTGCAGGAGACGTGGAACCGGATCCAGGAGGGGAACGTCTGGTGGCTCGCCCTCGGCGTCGTGCTCGAGGTCTGCTCGTTTGGTGGCTACATCGCCCTGTTCCGCGGCGTGTTCGTTCGTGGTGAGTCAAAGATCGGCTGGCGTGAGAGCTACCAGATCACGATGGCCGGACTCGCCGCCACTCGGCTGTTCGCCGCCGGCGGGGCGGGCGGGATCGCGCTCACCGCATGGGCGCTCCGGCGCTCAGGGATGGAGGCGCGGATCGTCGCCTGCCGGATGATCGCGTTCATGGCACTGCTCTACGGGGTCTATATGGCGACGCTCGTCATCGACGGCCTCGGGCTGTATCTCGGCGTGTTCCCGGGGCCGGCGCCGTTCGCAATCACGGTCATCCCGGCGATCTTCGGCGGCATCGTGATCGTCCTGTTCCTGGCCGTGTCGTTCCTCCCCGGCGACTTCGAGCGGCTCGTGGCCCGCTACGTGACCGGCCAGGGCTGGGCGGGGCGAACGGCCCGCCGGGTCGCCGCGATTCCGGCGACCGCCGCGACCGGCGTGCGGACCGCGCTCTCGCTCGTGCGCTCGCGTGACCCATACCTACTCGGCGCGATTGTCTGGTGGGGATTCGACATCGCCGTGTTGTGGGCGTGCTTCCACGCGTTTGGCTCGGCGCCGCCCCAGGCGGTCATCGTGATGGCCTACTTCGTCGGGATGCTCGGCAACATCCTGCCGCTGCCCGGCGGGATCGGCGGCGTCGACGGCGGCATGATCGGCGCGTTCAGCGCGTTCGGGGTGCCGGTGGAGGTTTCGGTCGTGTCGGTCCTGGCGTACCGCGCGATCGCGTTCTGGTTGCCTACGATTCCAGGCGGGATCGCGTATCTGCAGTTGCGCAAGACCGTCCAGCGGTGGCGCAACAGCGACGCGCCAAGCTATACTTAGTGAAGTAATGGACAGAGTCGAGAACGTCATCATCGTCGGAAGCGGCCCCGCGGGATACACGGCCGCCCTCTACACCGCCCGCGCCAACCTCGAGCCGCTCGTGGTTGAGGGCTTCGCCTGGGGCGGGCTGCTCCAGCAGACCACGGACGTCGAGAACTACCCAGGCTTCCCGGCCGGGATCACGGGCCCCGAGCTGATGCAGCATTTCCGGGACCAGGCCGAGCGTTTCGGCGCCCGCTTGGAGACCGACGACGTCACTCGCGTCGAGCTCTCCAAGGACGGCGGCCTGCACAAGGTGTACGTCGGCGACCAGGTTCATCACGCGCGCGCGGTCGTGCTCGCGATGGGCGCCCAGCATCGCAAGCTCGGCGTCGCCGGCGAGGCGGAGCTCTCCGGGCGCGGAGTCAGCTACTGCGCCACCTGTGATGCGGCGTTCTTCCGGGACGTCCCGACGATCATCGTCGGCGGCGGCGACTCGGCGATGGAGGAGGCGATGTTCCTCTCCAAGTTCGCCTCCAAGGTGATCATCGTCAACCGTCGCAACGAGTTCCGCGCCTCCCAGATCATGCTCGACCGGGCGAAGGAGATCCCGAACATCGAGTTGATGACCCCGTACGTGATCGACGAGTTCGCGGCCGGTGAGAACGGCAGCCTGACCGTCGCCCACCTGCGCAACACCGACGACGACAGCGTCACCCCGGTCGAGATCGGCGGTGCGTTCATCGCCATCGGCCACGATCCGCAGTCTCACCTCGTCGCGGGCCAGGTCGAGCTCGACGAGAACGGCTACGTCGCTACCCAGGGCCGCTCAACGCTGACGAGTCTCCCCGGCGTGTTCGCCGCGGGCGACCTCGTTGACCACACCTACCGCCAGGCGATCACCGCCGCCGGGTCCGGCTGCCAGGCCGCGCTCGATGCCGAGTGGTATCTGCGCGACACCCCGTTCCCGGTCGAGAGCGCCGAGGCGGCCGCCTCAGCCTAAGTCTCTGACGCCGGGGCGCATGCGCCCCGGCGCCGGAGGGCGCATGCGCCCTCCGGGGGTTTCGCGCATGCGCGAAACCCTGCTCAATAAATGCGATACGGGCAGCCGCTCTGCGGGCCGCGGTTGCCCGACGGGGCGCGGTGGCCCATCCACAGGCCGAAGTCCTGGGTCCAGGTCGACGGGCCGTACGGGCCGAGCCGATGGCTGTTGACGCCGACGCCGAGGTCGGCGTACTGGGGATCCAGGATGTTGCGGCAGTGGTCGGGACTGCCCATCCAGCCCTTGATCACGGCCCACGGGGTCGAGAAGCCCGAGGCGATGTTCTCGCCGGCCGCTGACCAGCTGTAGCCGACGGCAGAGAGTCGACCGGTGAAGTTGCTGCCGTGGGTGAAGCTGGCGGCGCGGACCATCCAGTTCGACCAGCCCTGGGCGGAGCGGTCCAGCCGGCGGCTATCGCGCACCGGCGGGAGGCCATGCTCGGAGCGCTGCTTATTGACGAGGCAGACGACCGCCTTGCGCATCGCCTGGGCGGAGATGCGGGTCGCCGGCGTGTTGCGGTTCACGCACTTCGGGGTGCGCTTTGCCATGGCGGCCGTCGGTGACGCGAGCACCGCGGCGGCGAGGAGGACGGGGAGATATTTGACGGGTCGACGGAGATCCATGGTCGAAGCATCGAAGCACCCGCTCCCGGCGCCGAGCTTTCGCGGCCGATCTGGACATGCGTCCAGCTTCAGCCGTGGAAAGGGTTGGGTTTACGCCAGCTTGGTCCAGACGGTCTTGGTTTCCAGATAGGCCTCAAGCCCGTCACGTCCGTGCTCGCGGCCAATACCGGAGGCTTTGTAGCCACCGAACGGGGCACCGGGATCGCTGTCTCCCCAAGTGTTCACGTATACAGATCCGGCCTGCAGCAAACCAGCAAGCTTGTGCGCATTGCCGACATCGCGCGTCCACACCCCGGCGGCGAGGCCGTATTCAGTGTCGTTGGCGCGCGCCGCGACTTCGTCAAGCGACTCATAGGGAAGCGCGACAAGCACGGGTCCGAATATTTCCTCGCGGGCGATTTTCAAATCATCATTTTCGGCCGTAAATAGTGTCGGCGCGATGAAATACCCTCCACCAGAATCTGGAGATTCGCCACCGGTGACAAGTTCTGCGCCCTCGCTGCGGCCGGACTCGATGTACGCCATGACCCGATCGTGCTGCTCCTGGGAGACGACCGGGCCGAGCTGCGTGCCCTTCTCGAGGCCCGGTCCGAGGCGCGTCTTGGCGGCGCGATCGGCGAGGCCGGAGACGACCTCGTCGAACTGCTCGCGCGGGATGAACAGGCGGCTGCCGGCGTTGCAGGCCTGGCCGGAGTTGAAGTAGATCGCGTTGAACGAGCCACCGATCGCGGCGTTCAGATCGGCGTCGGGGAGGATGATGTTCGGCGACTTGCCGCCGAGTTCGAGCGTGACCCGCTTGAGCGCGCGGCCCGCCTTGGCGCCGATCTCGCGGCCGACCTCGGTCGAGCCGGTGAACGCGATCTTGTCGACGTCCGGGTGATCGACGAGCGCGGCGCCGGTCGAGCCGTCGCCGGTGACGACGTTCAGCACCCCGGCGGGGATCCCGGCCTCGAGCGCGAGCTCGCCGAGCCGCAGCGCCGTCAGCGGCGTCTGCTCGGCCGGCTTGAGCACGACCGTGCAGCCGGCGGCGAGCGCCGGGCCGAGCTTCCACGCGGCCATCAGCATCGGGAAGTTCCACGGGATGATCTGGACGCACACCCCGACCGGCTCCTTGCGCGTATACACGTGCATGTCCGGCTGGCGGACCGGGATCGTCGTGCCGAAGATGCGCTCCGGCCACCCCGCGAAGTGGCGCAGGTGGGCGACGGTCCCGGCGAGGTCGACGACCTTGGCGAGCTTCAGCGGCTTGCCGTTGTCGAGCGACTCGAGTTCGGCGAGTTCGTCGCCGTGGGCCTCGACGAGCTCGGCGAAGCGGCCGATCAGCCGCCCCCGATCGGCGGCCGAGGCACGGCTCCAGTCGCTGTCGGCGAACGCGGCCCGGGCGGCGGCGACGGCGTGATCGACATCCGCGGCCCCGGCCTGGGCGACGGTCGTGATCACGCGGCCGGTCGCCGGATCGAGCGTCTCGAAGGTGGCGCCGTCGGCGGCCGGCACCCGCTCACCGCCGATCAGCAACTGCTGATCACGGCCGGCGAACGTGCGGGCGGCGTCGGAGAGCTGGTCGGGGAGCGTGGTGACGGACATGAGGGCGGACGGACTGATTTCAGGGCTGAAGAACGATCTTCAGAGCTTCACGGCGGTCATAGACCGCGTACGCCTCGGCGGCGTCGTCGAGCGGCATGTGATGCGTGACGAGCGGCGTTGGGTCGACGGACCCGGCCTGGAGCATCGAGAGCACCCGGTCGACGTGGCCGATGACATTAGCGTGTCCGCTCTTGATCGTCAGCGCCTTGATCCAGATGAGGCCCATGTGGACCTGGGCGGGCTCGGCGTACACGCCGATCGCGACGACGGTTCCGGCCTTGCGGGCAAGGCGGATCGCGAGGTCGAAGGCATCGGGGTGACCGACGGCGTCGATCGCGGCGTCGACGCCTCGGCCGCCGGTGAGCTCGCGCACGACGTCGCGCGGCTTCTCCTCGTGAGATCGATCGGGACCGCGCCGAACGCCCGCGCGGTCTCCAGACGCTGGGGCACGCTGTCGATCGCCACCACCGGGGACGCGCCGGCGGCGAGCGCGACCTGGACAGCGCACAGCCCGACCGGCCCGAGCCCGAGCACGGCGGCGCTGTCACCGGGGGCGATGTTCGCCTCGGCGACGGCGTGGTAGCCAGTGCCCATCACGTCGCCGGCGAACAGCGCGACCTCGTCGGAGACGCCCTCAGGGACCGGCCGCAGCGTCATGTTCGCCATCGGCACGAGCGCGAGATCGGCCTGCGTGCCCTGGAGATCGCCGAGGAGTGCGCCGTGGCCGAACACCCGCATGTGGTCGCACTTGTGGTAGATGCTGCGCAGGCAGAAGAAGCACGTGCCGCAGGCGGAGTGGTAACAGCCGAGCACCCGGTCGCCGGACTTGACGCGGGTCACGTCGTCGCCGGCGGCGAGCACCGTGCCGACGAACTCGTGGCCGATCGTGAACCCGGGCTCGATCTTGACCCGCCCGTGGTAGATGTGGAGGTCCGATCCGCAGATCCCGCTGGCCTCGATCCGCACGATCGCGTCGGTGCGTGACGTGAGCTCGGGGTCAGGGCGTTCGTCGACGCGGACCTCGCCGGGAGCTTGGAAGGTGACGGCGCGCATCCGGGCCGCATGATGGCGGACTCGCCTGTCGGATGTCCCGCCGGCGGTCCTCGTGGGGTTGCCGTAGCCGGGTTTGCAACCAGAGGGGCGTGGCGGGCTCGAGGCCGCCTATCCCGGAGGTCCTCGCCGCAGCGGACAGCGCCCGGACCAACGGCGAGATCGGCTGTCGCTGACATGCGTTTTGGCCATTCGCGGCGCGCGGTCGTGCGTTTTGGTCGTTCAGACGGCGCTTCCGTGCGAAATCGCCGCCGGGTGGGCTACTCCCTCGCCGGCTCCAGGCGGCTCCCGGTCGGCTCCTCGCCGTAGCGGACGAGCGCCGGGAACGAGTACGCGACCGCGAACGCGCCGACGATGCACGCCAGACCCCCGGTCAGCACCGAGGTGACGGCGGACGTGGCGCCCGCGACGACGCCTGATTCGATGTCCCCGAGCCGCGGGCCGCCGGTCACGACGAGCGTGTAGACGGCGCTCATCCGTCCGCGGAGACCGTCCGGGGTGACGGTCTGGTTGATCGTCGAGCGGCATACCGCGCTCACCCCGTCGGCGAAGCCGGCGATGACGAGCAGCGCCATCGCGGGGCCGAGTGAACGGACGAGCCCCGTGCCGGCGATCGCCGCACCCCAGACGATGACGACCACGATCACGATCCGCCCGAGCCGCCGGACGTGCTCGATCCACCCGGCGGTGAGGACCGACAACGTTCCGCCGACGGCAAGCGCCGCGAACAGCAGCCCGGTGCCGCGGCTGCCCGAGTGGTAGACGGTGAGCGAGAGCACGGCGAACATCGAGCGCGGCCAGCCGAACGTCATCGCGACCAGGTCGATCGCGAAGCTGCCCGACAGCGCCTGGTTGCGCCGCACGAACCGCAGGCCCTCGGCGATCGACTGCCGGATCGGCTGGCGTGCCGCGGCGGTGCCCGCGGCATCGACCGGCGGCTGGGCGGAGAGCGCGATCGCCGACGCGAGCATCGCCAGACAGCTGATGGCGTCGACCAGGTAGCTCTCGCCGAGTCCGATCGTGGCGATCAGGATCCCGCCGATCGCCGGTCCGACGATCCCCGTCAGCTGGTAGGCGCCGTAGTTGAAGGCGAGCGCCGAACTCAGCCGGTCGGCGGGCACGATCCGGGGAACGATCGCCGCGCGGGTGACGTTGTCAAGCGCCGAGGACCCGGCGAGGACGCCGCCGAGGATGAGGATCACGATCGCGGGGGGGTGGGTCGCGAGGGTGACCGCGGCGAGCGCGCCGGCGGCGGCGATCGCGATGAACTGGGCGACGATCAGGACGTTGCGGCGATCGACCCGGTCGACGACCGCGCCGCCGAGCAGCGCGGCGACGACCATCGGGCCGAGCTCGAACAGGCCGAGCAGCCCGACGAGCGCGGCCGAATGCGAGAGCAGATAGATCTGGGTCGGCAGCGCGACAAGCGCGATCTGGCTGCCGATTCCCGAGACGACCTGGCCGGCCTCGATCAGCCGGAAGTCCCGGGAGGCGCGCAGCGGCGAGAAGTCAAGCGCGATCCGTCGCAGCAGCGCACCGGCCGACCGTCGTCGGTCCCCGGGCGCGCCGCCGCTCACGCGTCGGCGTCGTCGTCGTACGTGAAGAAGCCGGCGCCGGTCTGGCGCCCGAGCCGTCCCGCCCACACGAGGCGGGTGAGCGCCGGCGCCGGCCGGTAGCGCTCCTCGCGCCGCTCGTCGAGGAGCGCGAGCAGAACCGACAGCACGTGGTCGAGGCCGATCGCGTCCGCCCAGCCGAGCGGACCGCGCGGGTAGTTGAGGCCGTGGACCATCCCGGCGTCGATGTCGGCGGCGCTGCCGACGCCCTCGCCGAGCGCGAACGCCGCCTCGTTGATCACCTGGCAGACGATCCGGCCGAGCACGAGGCCCGGCGCGTCGTCGACCCACTCGACCCGCTTGCCGATGGTCGTGAAGAACCGCTCGGTGGCAGCGGCGGCCGAGTGTGTCGTGTCCGGCCCCCGGGTGAGCTCGACGGCACTCGCCTCGGCGAGCGGCGGGAGCGCGTGGAAGCCGACGCCGCTCCCGCCGGGATCGAGCGCGCCGAGCGAGCCACCGGCGCAGCAGATCGCCTGCGGCGCCCCCTGGAGCGGCGCGCCCGGCTCCTCGCCGTCGAGCGTGAGATCGAGGATCAAGAACGGCGGCTCACGGTCGATCGCCTCGGACGGCTCGAGCACCTCCCAGCCGGCGGCATCGGCCGCCTCCGCGAGTTCGATCGCGAGCGCGGATTCGCCGGCGATGACGATCGCGCCGTGCTCGCCGCTGTCGAACGGCAGGGGATCGGGATCGGGCGGGCGGTGCTCGCCGCCCGAGTAGTCGTAGTACCCGCGCCCGGTCTTGCGCCCATGACGCCCGGCGGCGACGGTCTTGACCGTGATCGGGGACGGGCGCCAGCGCGGCTCGCCGAAGCTCTGCTCGTAGAACGAGCGCGACACGGCGAGCCCGACATCGACGCCGACGAGATCCATCAGCTCGAACGGGCCCATGCGAAAGCCGCCGCCGAGGCGGCAGAGACGGTCGATCTGCTCGAGCGGGGCGACCCGCTCTTGCAGCAGCTTGAGCGCCTCGAGCCCGAACGGCCGGTTGCAGCGGTTGACCAGGAACCCGGGGCCGTCGACGGCATCGATCACGACCTTGCCCATCGCCGCGCCGGCGGCCCGCGCGACGTCGAGGGCCCACGCCTCGGACTGCTCGCCGGCGACGACCTCGAGCAGCCGCATCACCGGCGCCGGGTTGAAGAAGTGCATGCCGACGACGCGCTCGGGCCCGTGGGCGCCGGCCGCGATCGCGGTCACGAGCAGCGAGGAGGTGTTGGTCGCGATCACCGCGTCCTCGCGCAGGACCTCGCGGGAGAGCTCGGCGAACAGCTTGTGCTTGAGCTCAAGCGACTCGGGTGCCGCCTCGATCACGAGATCGCAGCCGGCGAGGTCGCTGAGCGCAGCGGCGGGGGTGAGGCGCTCGATCGCGGCCGTGGCGTCCGTTTCGGTCATCCGGCCGCGCTCGGCCTCGCGGTGCAGCCGCTTGACGACCCAGTCGCGCCCGCGCTCGAGTGCCTCGGGGATCGGATCGTGCAGGAGCGTCCGTGCACCGCTCACGCACGCGAGCTGCGCGATCCCGGCCCCCATCGTGCCGGCGCCGAGGACGCCGATCGTCTCCGGTGCAGCCACCAGGCTCTACACCGGCACGAGCGCGTTGATCCCGGTGAGCGCCCGACCGATGATCAGCTTCTGGATCTGCGAGGTCCCCTCGTACAGCGTCGTGACGCGGACGTCGCGGAAGTAGCGCTCGACGGGGTGGTCGTCGACGTAGCCCGAGCCGCCGTGGACCTGGATCGCCGTGTTTGCGCAGTTCACGGCGGCCTCGGTCGCGTACAGCTTGGCGATCGAGGTCTCGGTCGTGTTCGGCTGGCCGGCGTCCTTGAGGTAACCGGCGCGCCACACGAGCATCCGGGCGGCGTCGGTCTGAACCTTCATGTCGGCGAGCATTCCCTGGACGAGCTGGAAGCTTGCGATCGGCTTGCCGAACTGGATCCGCTCCTTGGAATACTCGACCGACGCCTCGACGCAGCCCTGACAGATGCCGACGCAGCCGGAGGCGACGCTGTAGCGACCGGAGTCAAGCGAGCTCATCGCGACCTTGAACCCGTCGCCCACCTCGCCGAGCATCTGCTCGTCGGAGACCTCGACGTCGTCGAGCGAGATCGACGCTGTGTCCGAGCCGCGCAGGCCCATCTTGTGATGGATCGGCTGCGGCTGGAAGCCCGGCTGGTCGGTATCGACGAGGAAGCAGGCGAGACCGCGGTGGGCCTTCGCCGGATCGGTCTGGGCGAAGATCAGCGCCACCTTGGCGTGGTTGCCCATCGAGATCCACATCTTCGCCCCGTTGATGATCCAGCCGGAGTCGGTCTTGCGCGCGCGGGTACGTTGGTTGGCGGCGTCGGAGCCGGTGTCCGGCTCGGTGAGGCCGAAGCACCCGAGCCACTCCCCGGCGCACAGCTTCGGCAGGTAGTGGTGCTTCTGCTCCTCGGTTCCCCAGCGCAGGATCGCCGAGCACACGAGCGAGGTCTGCACCGAGACGACGGTTCGCATCGCCGAGTCGCCGCGTCCGATCTCCTCGACGATCAGTCCGTAGGTCAGGTAGTCAAGCCCGGCGCCACCGTACTCGCGCGGCACGATCGCGCCGAGGTACCCCTGCTCGGCCATCTTGCCCACGAGCTCGAGGTCGAAGTGCTCGTTGCGATCGTTCTGCCTCGCCTGCTCGATGATCTCGTTGTCGGTGAACGCACGCGCCGTCTCCCGGATGAGGCGCTGCTCGTCGCTTAGTTCGAAGTCCATGGGCGGGGACGCTACCGCAGCGGGCCGCACTAGGCTGGACGCGGGATGCCTCCGGAGACGCGTTATGTCCGCAGCGGTGACGTCCACATCGCGTATCAGACCGTCGGTGACGGCCCGCGCGATCTCGTCTACGTCCCGACATGGATCTCGCAGTTCGAGCACCTGTGGGATGAGCCGCGGATCGCGCGGTACTTCGAGCGGCTGGCGTCGTTCAGCCGGCTCATCCTGTTCGACCGCCGGGGCCTCGGGATGTCCGACCCGGTGATCAACGCACCGACGCTCGAGGAGCAGATGGATGACGTCCGCGCGGTGATGGACGCAGCCGGCTCCGAGCGGGCGGCGGTGTACGCCCAGCTCGAGGCGGGGGCGATGGCGGCGCTGTTCGCCGCGACGCATCCGGAGCGGACGAGCGCGCTCGTGCTCTATGAGGGCATGCCTCGCATGTCGTGGGCGCCCGACTACGACTGGGCGTTGCGCGACGAGGAGCGCGAGGTTGCGATCACACGCCCGTGGGGGGACGGGGCGCGGCTTGATGCGCTCGCCCCGCGTTCAGCGCAGGAACCCCGGTTCCGCGCGTGGTACGCGAAGCTCGAGCGGCTCGCCGCGAGCCCGGCGACGGCCACGAAGTTCATGCGCATGACCGCGCAGGTCGACGTGCGGGCGGTGCTGCCGACGATCCGGGTGCCGACGCTCGTGCTCCACCGCCGCGACGATCAGTTCGTCGACATCCGCCACTCCCAGTACCTCGCCGAGCACATACCGAGCGCGCGGCTCGTGATCCTTCCGGGCGAGGAGGCGATCTCGTTCGGCTCGGACACCGCGCCGCTGCTCGACGAGATCGAAGAGTTCCTCACCGGCACGCGAAGCGTCGCCGAGACCGAGCGCATCCTCGCCACCGTGATGTTCTCGGACATCGTCGACTCGACTCGGCGAGCAGCCGAGCTCGGTGACCGCCGCTGGCGGGACCTGCTCGAGTCGGTCACCGGGGTCGTGGTGCGCGAGCTGACGCGCTTCCGTGGGCGCGCCGTCAAGACGCTCGGGGACGGGTTCCTGGCAACGTTCGATGGCCCCGCCCGGGCGATCCGCTGTGCGACGGCGATTCGAGACACCACACTGACGCAGTTCGGACTCGAGGTCCGCAGCGGCCTGCACACCGGGGAGGTCGAGGTGATCGGCGACGACGTCGGTGGGATTGCGGTTCACATCGGTGCGCGCGTCGGGTCCCGGGCCGGGGCCGGGGAGGTGCTCGTCTCCGGGACCGTCAAGGATCTCGTGGTCGGCTCCGGGATCGTGTTCGAGGATCGCGGCGAGACCGAGCTGCGCGGCGTGCCGGGGACGTGGCGGCTGTGGGCCGTCGCCGCCTGACTCGTCCCGAGTCGCGACCACTAGTAACGACCGCCGGCCCCCGCCGCGCGTGGCGACAGGGGCCGGGCAGACTGGTCGTTGCCGGCGTCGGTTAGGACGCGGGCGGCAGCGTCGACACGGGGGCCACGCCGGAAACCGTGATCGTCACGGGATCCGAGGCGCCACCGACGTTGCGCGGGTCGCTGAAGATGCGCGCGCGGAACTCGTCCGTGCCCACCTTCCCGAACGTCCAGCCGAACTGGAACGTGGAGCTCGGCCGCACGACGCGGACCTCGACGGTGTGCCAGTCACCGTCGCTGCCGAGACGCTGGAGGTAGACGAGGTGACCCGCCTTGTCCGGAGTCACGGAACCGGTGAACGTGACCTTGCCACCGACGGTGGAGGTCGCCGAGTCCGCCTGCATGGAGAGGACGTCGCGGACACCCTCGAACAGGACCGCCGTGTGGCGGTTCGCCGGAAGGGTCGTCCGGACCTGGTAGAGCTCGTTGACCGACGGCTTCTCGAGGAAGCTGTAGCTGCCGTCGCTCGCGGTCGTCGTGTCCTCGAGCTTGTGGAACGTCGCCTGGCCGGCGGTGCGCGACCAGAGCGAGACGCCGGTCAGTCGGCTCGGGCGTGGTCGTGCCCTTCTGGTACAGGACGCCGGAGATCGTCGCGGTCGAACCCTCAGGGATGATCGGCTGCGACGTGTTGATCGTGAAGTCAGCGACCTGAGCCTGCTGAACCGTCACGGTCACGGCGTCGGACTCCGAGCGAATGTTCCGGCGGTCGCCCGGCAGGACGACACGCACGTCGCGCTCGCCCGGCACCGACCAGCGGAAGGCGATCGAGTAATGCGAGGTCGCGTCGAGACGGCCGCTGCTTCAGCGTATGCCAGTCGTCGCTCGACCCGGTCTGGGCCTGAAGCACGACGCGCTGGAACGCGTGGCTCGGGCTCACCGCCCCGGTGAACGTGACCGGGTGACGCGTGTCAGCTGACGTGCTGTCGGCGGCGATGCTGACGAGTGCCGCGACGCGCTCGTGCACGGTGCGGCTGTGCGAACTGTTCGGCCCGCGGACGAACCAGTCACGGTTCGTCGTGACGATACCGTCGGGGCGCGTGAACTCGTAGAAACCGAACGAGTTCGTCGTCGTGTGACCGATCACCGAGAAATGGCGTGCGAGGCCGACTCGGTGGTACAGCACGATCGGCTGTCCGGCAACGGGGCTGCCCTTGAGCTGACCGTAGATCAGTACGCCCTCACCCGAGTTAATCGGGTTCGGGGTCGCATTGATGGTGAGGCCATGGTTGTGCTTCGGTGCAGCACCGGCGACGCCTGGCGCAACTGCGACCGCGAGTGCGGCCACCAGCGACGCGAGCATGGCAAAGCGTGGGCGCATGGGCCCTCCTTCCCAGCTATTCGTTAGTGGTCCCACCGCCGGATTCCGGCTCCCGTCCGGACGTGGGCTGCTTGACGCCCCAACAAACCCGGTGAAAAAAGAAAAGTTGCGCTGAGGTTGTCGCGTAAACCCGCGCGCGCATGGCTCGCGACAGGACAATCGCGGCCGGGTCTCAGATTGGTCTCGCCCGCGGGGGTAGACTGCCCGGTGGTGGACCCGTTCGCGCTCGTGCTTCTGGGTGGGCTGGCGGCGTTGATCCTGTGGATCTGGCTGCTCGGCAAGTACTACCCCGGCAACGGGCTGGAGCAGCTCGGCCTGCGCTCGGCACGGGAGATCACCGAGACCCGCGAGGCGCTCGACGCCGAGGACCTCGAGCAGATGCTTGCCGCCGCCAACGAGCGCCGCCGCAAGCGCGGGGAGCGGGAGGTCAGCTGTCCACGACCTCGAGCTCCAGGTGATGGAGGACGTGGGCGAGCAGCGTCGCCGTCGCGAGGCCTACCTCGCCGACCGCGAACTCGACGAGCTGCTCGAGGCGACGAACGCGCGCCGGCGCGCGCGCGGGTTGCCCGAGCGGACGCGCGCCGAGGCCGAGAAGGAGTTCGGCCGCGGCTCGGGCGCCGGGTCCTGATCGCTCCGTGGCCCGCGTGCTGATCATCGGGTGCGGCTGCCGCGGGCTCTCGCTCGCGCGGGAGCTCCGTGAACGCGGTCACGCGGTGCGGGGGACGACCCGGGACACGTCCCGTCTGGACGAGCTCGAGCAGGCCGGGATCGAGGCCGTGCTCGCCGATCCCGACCGGATTGCCACGATCGCGCCGCTGTTCGAGCACGTGACAGTGGCGTGCATCCTGCTCGGGTCGGCCGTCGGCGAGGAGGAGAAGGTGCGGGCGCTCCACGGCACCCGGCTCGAGATGCTGCTCACCAAGCTCGTCGACACGACCGTGCGCGGCCTCATCTACGAAGCGCGCGGGACGGTGCCTCCGGAGGCGCTCGAGGGCGGCGCGGCGCAGGTGCGCGCCGTGTGCGAGGACTCCCTCATCCCGTACGTCCTGCTCGAGGCGGAACCCGCTTGGTCCGACGCATGGCTCTCGGCGACGCTCGACGCGGTCGACCAGGTCCTCGGTGCCGGGGTGTCAGCCGGCCTGTAGCAGCGGCCCGATCCGGTCGAACAGGTCGGCGAGGATCCGCGCGGTCGCCCCCCAGATGAGGTTGTCTCCGACGACGTAAGTGTCCGTCCTGATCGGCAGGCCGCGGCGGATGAGCCGGCGGCGAGCGTATCCCGCGAGCAATGCGCTGAGTGACAGCTCGAGAACCTCGGCCACCTCGTTCGCGCTGAGGATCCACTCATGCCCGGGCTGGATCAACCCGACGAACGGGTACACCGAATAACCGGTGGCGATCGTCGGGGTCGGTTGCAGGGCGCCAATGAGGTCCACCGCGTCTGGGGGCAGCCCGATCTCCTCGTCGGCCTCACGCAGTGCCGTCGCGCGGAGGTCGGCCTCGCCCTCGTCGTACCGTCCGCCCGGAAACGAGATCTCCCCCGGGTGACGGCGGAGGTCCTCACGCCGGCGCGTGAACACCGCGTGGAGTTCGTCGTCCTGGAGATACAGGGGGACGAGCACGGCCGCATCCTTGTGGCCGCTGACGTCGAGCGCGATCGCCTGCTCCGGCTTGAGCAGGACCCGGTCAAGCTCATCCCGGATCGTGCTCAGTTGGATCGCCATGGCCTGACTATATTCGGGGGGTATGGACGGCCTGATCGTCGTGGATGTTCAGAACGACTTCTGCTCCGGAGGTGCACTCGCCGTGCCTGACGGTGACGCGGTGATTGAGGCGGTCAACCGCCTGGCTCGGGAGGCGAGCTATGTCGTCGCGACGCGGGACTGGCATCCACCGGATCACTCGTCGTTCGCCGCCGAGGGTGGTCCCTGGCCGGTGCACTGCGTGCGGGACACGCCGGGCGCCCAGTTTCATCCCGGGCTTGACACCTCACGGATATCGGACGTCGTCAATGCCGGGCGCACGCGCGACGCCGAGGGCTACTCCGGTTTTGAGGACACGCCGCTCGAGCGGCTGCTGCGCGAGCACGACATCGACACTGTTCACGTCGGCGGGCTCGCGCTCGACTACTGCGTCAAGGCGACCGCGCTTGACGCGAAGCTGGCAGGCTTCGACGTGATCGTCCACCGCGGCGCGACCCGCCCCGTCGAGGTGGCGCCGGGCGATGGTGACCGCGCGGTTCAGGAACTGCGCGAGGCCGGAGTGCAGGTTGTCGACTGACGCGGTCCTCCGCAACGGCTACATCACGAACCACGTGTTCAGCGTCGACGGCGGGATGCATCCCCGGTAGCCGCGGCAGCCGCGGCTGGCCACACCGCGCCGGCGCAATTTCTCGTGTGCGCGCGTGAAGTTTCTCGTCGAGGTGCGTCTCAGGTCTGGTTTCTACAAACGAGGCACCGTCCGCACGACGGAGGCACTTTCGGGAGGTAGTTGATGAGACGGATGATCTTGGCGGCAGCGACGAGTTCGCTCGTGCTGGCGCTCGTGCCGGCAGGCGCGATGGCTCGCCAGCACAGCCACCACAAGCGCCACCACGCGCGCCATCAGGTGCGCCACCACAAGCGCGTGCACCGCGTGATTCATCGGCGCTTTGGCGACGTGAACAACCCGGCGACGACGCCGACGACCGGCACCCCGTCCTCGGACGCCGTCGGCACGGTCGACTCGTTCACGAACGGGACCCTGACGATCAAGCTGAACAACGGCTCGACCGTGAGCGGGACGGTGACGAACGACACCGAGATCGAGTGCGAGGCCTCGTCATCGACGGTGATGACGGACACCCACCGCGACGGTGGCGGTGGCGACAACGGCGGCTCTGGCTCCGGCGACAACGGCGGCCAGAACTCCGGTGATGACCACGGTGACCAAGGCGACCAGGGCGACGACAACGACCAGGACGATCAGGCTCAGCAGGCGTGCACGACCGCGAACCTGACCCCCGGCGCGTCCGTCCGCGGCGCCGAGCTCAAGATCTCCTCCGCCGGAGCGGTGTGGGACAAGGTGGACCTGATTTCTTAGCGCCCAAAGAGATCAGGTTTGCGGCACGACCGGCGGCTCTCTCTTTGGAGCCGCCGGTCGGCTGCCGTTCGATGACCGGCGGACCGACTTTCTTCGGGGAAGGTTCGCCGGTCGTCAAACGTCATTGGGGAGGTAGGCTGATCCGCGATCTCCGGCAAGGAGGCCCCGTCCACGCATGAGTCCGCTCGCTTTATCGGTTCGTTTTCTTCAGACCCAGCCGGACCGCCGTCTCATGGAGCTGGCGCGTGCCGGCCATGAGCGAGCGTTCGAGGCGCTGGTCCAGCGCTACCGGCGGGCACTGCTCACCTATTGCCGCCGGCTGAGCCCATCGGAGGCGAGTGCCGAGGACGTCCTGCAGCAGGCTCTGATGCAGGCCTGGGTGGCGCTTGGGAACCCGGAGGTCGAGGTCCGTGACGCCCGCGCGTGGCTGTACCGGATCGTTCACAACGTCGCGATCAGCCAGCTCCGCCGTCCGGTACACGACTCGCTTGACGTCGAGGACGGCGGCCAGACCGGCGACGCGGAGGACGAAGTCGAGCGGCGGCTCGAGGTCCGTGCCGCGCTCGCCGGTCTGGCATCGCTTCCGGAACTCCAGCGCCGGGTGATGCTGAGCACGGCGCTCGAGGGCCGCAGCCACGACGAGGTCGCCGTCGCGCTCGGGCTGAGTCATGGCGCCGTCCGTGGCCTTCTGTACCGCGCCCGGGCGACGCTCCGGGCGGCTGCCGCCGCGATCACGCCGTCACCACTGGTCCACTGGGCGGTGCGCCAGGGCACCGGATCCGGACGCTCGGCCGCGGTCGTTGAGGCGCTCGCCGGTGGCGGATCGGTGGGGATCGGGAGCTTGCTCGTCAAGGGCGGCGCCGTCGTCGCCGCGGCCGGTGCGATCGCGACCGCCGCCGGGATTGCCGGGCACGCCGGCGGGCATCGGCCTGGCCATCGCGAGCGGCGCTGCCGACTCGCACGCCCGCGCTCGGGCGCCAGGCGGTGGTGTCGTCGTCCGGAACGCGGCGATGATCGCAGCGTCGGGTTCGGGCGTAGCGTCCGGATCGGCCGCTGCCGGGTCGGCGGGTGCCGGCTCATCCGCCGGTACGCCGGTCGCGCTGCGGTCAGGCCACTCGAGGTCAGGTCGCGGCTCGGGCTCTGGGGGCCTGGGCTCCGGTGGATCCAGTGGCGGATCGGGGTCGCGTCACGGCCGCGGGCCGGGCGGCCAGAGCGGGCTCGTCATCCTCGGAGGTTCCGGAGGTTCCGGACGGTCCGGCAGCGGCTCGGGGTCGCGGCACGGTGATGGCGGCGGCGGGTCCGGCTCGGGGTCTGGCTCTGGGTCGGGTTCCGGCTCCGGCGGGTCGTCTGGATCTGGTCGGTCAGACGGTTCGGGCGGCTCGGATGGCTCGGGATCCGGTGAGCACCAGACGTCCGGCACGTCCGGCTCGGGATCCGTGTCGAGCTCAGGTTCGGGTTCCGGCTCCGGCTCCGATGGCGGGAGCGGCGGCTCTGACCACACCGGCTCGGGTTCGGAGCATGGCGGTTCGACGACCACGACGACGACCACGTCCGCCACGGCGGCGTCTGGGTCTGGCGATGGGTCCGGAGATGGCGGCCAATCGAGCTCCGGCTCGACGTCTGGCTCTGGGTCGGGCGGCGACGCGACCGACCTCACCACGACGACGACCCAAAGCTGAGCGTCGGCTGCTCGGTCGCGTGCCTGCCTGTCGGCTGTCGGGGGCGCGGGGCCTGCCGGGCGGGTGATGCCGCGGCAGTGCGGCGCGGCTACGTCGTGGCCGGCTCGACCAGCTTGACGTTGTCCTCGAACATCACTTCGCCCTCGAGCGTCCGATGGACTGGGCACTTGGCGGCGATGATCCGGAGCTTCTCGATCTGGTCCGCGCTGCACCCGCTCGGGAGCCGGAGTTCGACCTTGAACTTGGTCGGGCACCCGCGCTCGGCCGGTGCGTAATCGCACACGACCTCTAACGGGCCGAGATCCCAGCCCTTGCGCTTGGCGTACATCTCGACGGTCACCGCCGTGCAGGAAGCGAGGCTGGCGGCAAGGAGCTCCTGCGGACTCGGGCCGTCGTCGTCGCCACCCTGCTCCACCGGCTCGTCAGCGGTCAGCTGATGGTTGCGAATGTCGAGGCGGTGTGAAAATCCGTTGGCCGACGTGCGGCGTGCGATGGCCTTCATTGGCGAGTCCTTATTGGTCGGTATTGCTCGATGCCCACTCGCATCGTAGCGCCGCGTCGAGCCTTGCTAGCGCAGCGAGTTGAACAGCAGTCCGGTCGGCACCTTGGGATAGAAGTAGGTGGACTTCGGAGGCATGTTTTCGCCCGCCGCAGCGACCGCCTGAATCCGCTCCACGGGCGTCGGCGCCATGAAGAACGCGGCGTCGTATTCGCCGGTCGTGACGAGCTCGAGCGCCTGGGCGTCGTCCCGGGCGTACCCGAGTCCGTCGAGGTGATCGATTCGCTCGTCGGTCATCTCGAGCGGGCCTTTGAGGATGAGCGCCTCGAGCACCGCCGTGTCGAGCCGGCGGTACGGCTCGGCGTGTTCCGGAAGGGCGGCGTCGGCGATCGCCGGGTCCTTCAGCGTCAGCCGGTACGGCCTGCGGAAGTGGGAGTCGATGTAGCCGAAGCGGACCGTGTCGCCGTCCGGCTCCGGCGTGAGCTCGGACGGGTCGTCGAGCGGCTCGACATCGAAGTTCGCTCTCAGCGTGTTGGCGAGCGACTCCTGCTGGGCTGAGCTCAAGCCCCGGACGAGGCGGTGGGTCGGGAACACCGTGAGCCCGGGGTCCTGGAGCGCGACGAGACACATGAGCACGTAGCGATGCGCTCCCTCGCCGCCGATCTCATCGGCATACACGCGGGCGGTCTCGTATCGATGGTGGCCGTCGGCGATCAGCAGCTCGGCGCCGCTCAGCGCGTCGGTCGCCGCTTCGATCGTCGCCGGGTCTGTGACGCGCCACAGCCGGTTGACGGTGCCGTCGTCATCGGTCGAGTTGCCCCAGGGTGACTGCTCCGAGGTCGCCTCGGCCAGTGCCCGCTGCGCGGCGCCATCCGGGTCGGAGAACAACGAGAAGATGGGGGAGAGGTTCGCCTGGGTCGCGCGCGTGAGGCGGAGACGGTCCTCACGGGGACCGGGATGGGTGCGCTCATGCGGACGAATGCGTCCAGCGCCGTACGGTTCCACCCGCACGCGCGCGAGGAAGCCACGGCGGGTCCGTGCCGCCCCGTCCGGACCGGTGTAGTCCTGCTCGATCGGCCACAGCGCCGGCGCGTCGTCGGTCACGAGCACGCCCTCGCCTTCCCACTCGCCGATGAGTTCCGCGGCGTGGGCGTACGGGTCGGCCTGCGTGGCGGTCGGCTGCGGCAGGTCGATGCGGACGACGTTGAACGGCGAGCGCGCCTCGAGCTCGGCGCGCTCGGCGGCGTCAATCACGTCGTAGGGCGGTGCGACGACGGGCTGCAGGCCGCCGGTCTTGGCGAGCTCGTAGTGCAGCGCGGTGAGCGGTTCGATCTGTGCCATTGCCGGTCGCTGAGGCTACTCGACCGGGGCCGGGATTTGAGTTACCGGCGTGGTTGCGCGGCTTCGGGTGGGGGTGCGTTTCCGTCCGGTCGTCATGCGAACATATGTTCTGCTTGGAGCGATGGCATACCCGGCGTATCTCAAAGAACGAGCCCGTGAGCTCCGGATCAAGAATCAGCTGACGCTCGACGAGCTCGCGGAGCGACTGGCCCTGCCGAAGACGACGGTGTGGCACTGGATCAAGGATCTGCCGCTGGCGGTGCCCCGCCGGGAGAATCCACATCCGGGCACTCAGGCCATGCAGGCGAAGTACCAGAAACTGCGGGACGATGCTTACGCTCAGGGTCAACGCGAGTACGAGATCTTGCTTGGCCAGGCAGGCTTCCGCGACTTCCTCGTGCTTTACATCGCCGAGGGCTACAAACGTGGCCGCAATCGTGTGGCGATCGGGAACTCGGATGCCTCGGTGGTGGCTATCGCAGATGCCTGGTTACGGCTGTTGTCGGACCGTCCGATTCGCTACTGGCTCCAGCATCACGCCGACCAAGACATCGACGAACTTCGCAGCTACTGGGGGACCGAGCTGCAGATCGACGGCGCGGTGATCGCGTTTCAACGTAAGTCGAACAGTGGCCAGCTGACCGGTCGTACGTGGCGATCAGCCCACGGCGTCTTGACCGTCTGCACGAACGACACACTCCTCAGAGCGCGCCTGCAGGCCTGGATCGACACGATCCACGACGGCTGGCGGGTAGACTCTCGTGCGCTACGCGGGGCGTAGCTCAGTCTGGTCAGAGTGCTCGGTTTGGGGCCGAGAGGTCCCCGGTTCGAATCCGGGCGCCCCGATCTGCGAGAGCCGCTTACCGATGCGGATCTCCGCCGCGCGATGAGACCCGCCACGCCAATTCCTTGGCCGTGGGGAATCCGCGCAGCAACCGCGAGAAGATCCCGCGCAGCGTGTCCTTGCCGTACTGGTGCGACCCGTCGAACATCGTCAGCACGGCAAGCGAGGTCCGGGTGCACCCGCGCGTGAGCAGGACGACTTGGTGGTCGAGCAGGCCGGTTCCGGACCCCCACCCGCCCTTGAAGTACAGGCTCCAGTGCGCCGGCGGGATCTCGCCGATGCCCCACCGCTGTGAGGGCGTGACCGACGCGAGCAGGTGCATCGCAAACGCGCGATGACGTGCCACGACGAAGTGGTCGATGTTGTAGAGGAACTTCGTCTGGTCATCGGCGGTGATCCGTGTCTTGCCCCAGATCGGATCGGTCGCGAAGTGCTTCATCCCGACGCGGTGCGCGAGCGCCAACAACCCACCGTCGCCGACGATCCCGACGACGGTCGATGCGGCGTTGTTGTCCGAGAACTCGATCATCGGCCGCAGCAGCGACCCGTCGTAGCCGTTGAGCGGTCGGCTCGCCACCGACGGCCGGTCGAGGTAGGCGACGAGCAACATCGCCTTGACGACACTCGCCGACCACTCGACGTGCTCGGGCCGGTACCCGTAGAACCGATGGTCGGTCCGGACCGCGAACGCAATGTCGCCCTGCCGCGTGTGCGCGTAGTCGATCGCCGCCCTCATGTCCGGCTTCCAGAGCAGATTGAGCCGCTCGCCATACCCAGGCACGACACAGCTGGATCCGGCACTGACGCCTGGAAGGGCGCCCAGCGCGACGATCGTCCCGACCACGGCCGCCACCCGCGCCACCCATCGATTGCCCGCTCTCAACACCTCTACAGTCTCCTCCCTAGACGGCCCCCGTAGCTCAGTGGACAGAGCGCCGGACTTCTAATCCGATGGTCGCAGGTTCGAATCCTGCCGGGGGCGTGGCGATCGGGCTGGAATCGGCAACTTTATGATTGGCGCTGCCCTTACCAACAGCCCACATGGGTCGCGGAGATCGAAGGACGGCAGGCGGATCTCTTCGCGCGATTCCTCGGTTCAAGTCTGGCTCGACGGCGTCGAACATCGGAGTGTGCGCTTTTACGGCCAGTTTGATCCCCCGGTCGACAAGATCCTCTACGACAACTACTTTGCTGAGGTGCGCGGCGGTGTGTTCATCGAGGCCGGCGCCTTTGACGGCGTCGAGGAGAGTTGCTGCAAGGCCTTCGAGGAGTTTCTCGACTGGACGGGCGTGAATGTCGAGCCGTCTCCGTTCACCTTCGATCTGCTCAAGGCAAATCGACCGACGGCGATCAACGTCCGCGGCGCGCTCTCAGATCACGACGGCGACGCAACCTTCACCAACGCTTTGCATCCCGAGCGCGGGGCAAGGTTTGGCAATGGTTCGCTGGGTCACACCGACGCGCACATCGACGAGCTCGTGACCGCCGGGTGCACATTCGAGACCTTCGAGGTCGAGACCATGCGATACGACACGCTGCTCAAGCGTCATGAGATTGACCACGTCGACCTGTTCGTGCTCGATGTCGAAGGGCATGAGCTCTCGGTTCTCCGCGGCATGGTCGGTACACAGGTGTGGCCGCGCGTGTTCTGCATCGAGCACGGCAACATCGGCGTCGAGAGCCTCCAGGAGTACCTCACGCCTTTGGGCTACGTCCTCGACCGACTCGCATTCAACAACGCTTACTTCTCCCTGCCCGGTGTAAAGCCCGAAACGTGATTTCGGCAGACCCGGGGCCTCTGAGTAAACGCCCCCGGCTGCCGAGTTGATCGCGCTGCGAAAGTCCGGCTCGTAGCCGTTTGCGTCAGCAGGGCCCGGCCACGATGGCGCTTGCGCGAGCCACCAACCGATGTAGCGACACGCAGGCGCCGGGGACGTTGAAAAGCGGCGTCGCACCGGGAGTCGCAATCGAGATGCTGGTGTGGGCCTCGCCAAGAGGGGGCGGGCTCCTAATGGCCCTGGTCGGCGACCATGACGAGCACAACCAACGCGGTGTAGGTGGTGACGACGGCGAGAAGCGCGACAAGCGCGAAACGACGGCGACCGGCGGCGACCGCGATGATGAGGGCGAGCGCGGGCAGCAGCCCAATCCCAGCCACCGTCTTCTGCACCCGGACCAGCCCTCGGACCGCCGCGGGGTCATCGCCACCGGCCCCCGCAAGCGAGGCGATGAACGCCACGGCGACGGCCAGCACGAACAACATCACCGCGCCGGCGACCAGAACGGGACGCATTTCCTTTTCCCACACAACTACGAACGTAATCGGCACAGCAGACCGGCCACTATCGCCAAAGGCGACGGCCTCGACGCGGCGACCGCGAGTTGCGGCCGACTACGCATCCGTCCTAAACGTCTGGCAAGTCCTCCTCCGATCGACGAGGGGAAGGCGCCGGTTGTAGCCCGATCCAGCAGTCTGCTGACGCACGCGCAGACGAGTCGTTGCGCGCATTGGAGGCACTCGCTCGATCGCCCTGCTGACCCGCTGAGCCACGGCGTGTGGCTCGCTGCCGGGTCTGCGCCCGGATGTCGTCTAACGACCTGGCGGAAGCGCCACGTCCGACCGGCTCGTCGTGGTCGGCGTTCCGAGCTGCGCGAGGCGGGTGCTAGGCGGTTGCCGAGGCGAGCAGCACCACGTTCGGGAAGCTCAGCGGGTTCGCGCCACCCCCCGCGTCCGCTGCGGCCTGCGTGATCGCGTCCCAGGCCTCTTCCTGGGCCTCGCCTGCGTACTGCTCGATCATCGCCCGGATCGGGGCGGAGATCGCCCTGATGTAGGCGGTGAACTGCTCCGGGGAGTCGAACTCGAAGGTGACCTCGTGCTGCTCCACGGCGACCCTCGAGAACCCACCTCCCTCGAGCAACCCGGCGATCGCAGCGGGGGTGGGCCGGGAGAGGGGCCCGGGCGTTCCGGCCGGGGGCGCGGGCACGTGCAGCCGCTCCATCGTCGTCCTCATCGGAATCGACAGGAAGGGGACCTGATCGGGCTCGCCCCACGAGCTGATCGCGATCCGCGCACCGCGCTTCAGGAAGCTTCGGATGCGCCCCGCGGCAGCCTCCGCGTCAGGCTCGAAGATGATTCCCCAGCGCGAGACGGCGGCGTCGAAGCTCGCGTGCGGAAAATCGAGGCTCGAGGCGTCCGACTCCACGAACTCGACGTTGCCCAAGCCGGCCGCCGCCGCGCGTTCACGCCCGAATGCGAGCATTTCGGCGGAGATGTCCGTGGCCACAACCCGGCCCTCCGGGCCCGCCTTACGCGCAGCGGTCAGCGCCGGCTCGCCATAGCCGGCGGCGACGTCCAGCACCCGGCTTCCCGACCGCACCTCAGCGAGCTCCACCAGCCGCTCGCTGATGTGCCCGTCTGCGCTGTCATTGAACTCGCTCCACTCCTTCCATCCCACCGCAGCAGCGTCCCAGTGCTTGTGCTGCGCCTCGCGGAAGTCGACCGGATCGATCGCCTTGGATTCCAAACTCGCTCCTCCTTCCCACCCCCGTTGCAGTGCACGACGACGCTAACCGATTCGGGTAACCGGCAGACGCGCAGCGACGATTGCATCGCTTGCGCTTCGGCTCCCGATAACCAGCAGCATCAGGTACGGTCGTCCCACTGCGCCGGCGAGCCCGCGCCTCCCTTCGCCTGATTCGGCGGAGTCGTGCTGACGGACGCCCGCGCAGAACCGCCGTAACCAAAGGGTGGGCTACCGGCGGCGCGGGTTAATAGGAACGCCGATTGCGCTTATGGTCCCCAAAGCCCGAGCGATACAGTGGCGCGGATGAGACTGGCGCCCGGTCGAGCACGAAGCGAGAGTGAGCGCAGACCACCGTTTGGCTGGCTCGTCACGGCGATCGTGCCAGTTGTGACGCTCGTGGTTGCGGGAGCGCTGGTGCTGGTCGGTGGCGATCACGGCGCATCTGCGTCGAGCGCCCATTCGGCGACGCTGGGTCGTCAGCAGCTGCTCCAGGCGCTCGGGGTGCTGCGCGCGCCGCCAAACGCGGCGAGTCGCCGGGCGATCGCGTGCGCGAAGTCGCCACCGAAGCCGCCCGGTGCCGCGTTCTTCCGCTGCCGGACGTCTCCGGTGTTCCTTCTGATGTCTCCGTTCACGCGAGATCCCAGCATGCTCGCGCACGAGGGCTACCCGCGGGCCGAGACCTCCCTGATTCGCGTCGTCGCGATCCCGCGTTTCAAGGCGAGCGCGGCTCTGATCCCGACGAGTTGGCAGCCGTCGCCGCATTCCCGCCAGCGGGCCGAGGGGCTTGAGCTCGTCGTCGCGTATGCCGGTGGGGCGGCCGGGACCGGACCGACGCCGACCAGCGTCGCTTCGGTGAGGGCTCACGGGCTGGCCGTGTCAGGCAGTAACGCCACCCCGCAGATGAGGAGCGTGTGGGGTGCCGCTGTCGTTCCCGACGGCGTTGCGACCGTCACTCTCGAGCCGATCCGTCTGATCTCGCCACCCGCCCCGGTCGACGCCCACCGGTTCGGATCCGTCACGACGTCGGTCCACGACAACGTCGCAGCTTTCAGGTTTGCGGTTCCCACCGTGATCGATCGCCACGCGAAGTCGCTGGTCTACGCCGTGACGCTGCTCGCGCACGCGATCTGGTCCGACCAACGAGGCAACGTGATCGCGCGCACCACCACCCGCCTGCCGCTCTGGCTCAGGGTCCAAGGCAACGCCCCGATTACTGCAACAAACTAGCTCGTCCCCGCGATGGCCGCCCGCGCCGCCCTGGCCCGTGATGGTTTGACTAGCGGCCCGAGCTGCCGCTCGCATCCGTGCCCCGCGGACGTGGGGTGAAGCATGGGTCAAACTTGCCGAGCGTCTTGGCGGCAAGCAGTGGGTGCAGGGCTCCCGTGGTCGCGGCTGATGGGGCGATGTTTGTGGAAGGCTCATGGGGAGGCGATCTGCTGGTCCGATCCATCACCACCGGCGAGGTCGTCCATCACGAGCGTGATGAGGGGATGATCACCCACGTCGTCTGCCCACCTAACAGATCGCACTTCGGATACGCCGCCTCTGCGGAGCGACGCGTTGAGTCGCTGCCTCAGACGTTGGCCGCTCACCGAGCATGCTGCGGAGACTGTGGTGACGCTCGATGGCGAAATGCATGCGCTTGGTATCGACGGCTCAGGCCGCCTCGGGGCGATCGCGGGTTACGACCCCACATTGACCCTGTGGTCCGTCACGGACCGGACGGTCGCTTCGCGTCCCGTGCAGTGCGGAGGGGGTCAGGCGTCGATGTCGCCCTCTCGCCGCACGGCGCCGTCGCGATCGTCGAGGACAATCGCGCCGTCTGCCTCACCGACGAGCTGGGCGAGCTATGGAGCATCGAGTTGCCCTCCCAGTGCTCCGCAGAATTCTCAGCGTCCGGAGCCGGTTGGCGCTCGGATCGTGGCAGCAAGGACGAATCCATCGCTTCCGCTGCGATCGACGAGGGGAAGGCGCCGCGACGCCGAGCGGCGGTCAACCAGCCGCGGCGTGATGGCGTGAGCTGTCCTGTTCGTGCGGCTGTGTGACGACCTGAGAGCATGTGGGTCAGTGAGTCAGGTGACTTTTAGCTCTGGTGGGCATGCGTCGAGTTCGACCGAGTGGTCATCGTCGGACCGTGCTCGGCGTGAGTCGTTGCGTCCAGAACTGGCGGATGTGCTGCGGCTCGGACGGCGCGTGCTGCGGTGGGGGGTCGCGGTCGCGCGGGCGGACGAGGTCCCGACCCCTGCCCGCCTGCTTGCCGGTCATCTCGGGCCGGAGGCGCCGTCGCTGCCGGTGGTGAGCGAGGGGTGGGCGCTGTATGACCACGTCAATCTTCAGGGCGCGCTGGAGCGTTGGACGATGGCTCCGTGTCGGAGCACCACGCTCGTCGGCCTGACCGAGTTTCAGCACTCGATGTTCACGCTCGCGGATCTCGCCCAACCGTCGATGTCGATGCACGGGCCCGGGGTTGGCGCTGTGGCGATGGCCCGGCTGGCGTCGGGCCCGGCCGGAGTCACGCGGGCGTGTGTCCGTTGCGGGCTCTATCTGGCCAGTGAGGGTGATGCTCGTCTCGCGTTGCTGTTGCGTGAGGGCAATCCGCGCCATGGCATTGAGCAGACGACGATCGAGGTTCTGTGCGCCGATTCGGATCGGGCCGCCGCGGTGCTGGGCGAGATCCGTCGGTTAGCGCTCGAGCACAGCGTGTTCCGGGGTCAGATCCTGTCGTTTGGCTCAGAGATGTTCGGGCCTCGTGATTCTCCTCTCAGCTTTCACGAGCGGCCCGACCTGAGACGCGAGGACCTGGTGCTCCCAGGCGGTGTGCTGGAGGCCGTGGAGGCCCAGGTGCTGGGCATCGCTCGCCACCGCGGCCGGCTGGTGGCTAGTGGCCAGCACCTCAAGCGGGGCGTGCTGCTGCATGGTCCACCGGGTACTGGCAAGACTCACACGCTGCGCTACCTGGTCAGCCGCCTCACCGACACGACGGTCGTGATGTTGTCGGGCGACGCGCTGCAGTTCATCGGAGCGGCCGTCTCGATCGCGCGCGCGTTGCAGCCGGCGCTCGTGATTGTCGAGGACGTCGACCTGATCGCTGAAAGTCGCGGGATGCATCCCGGCCAGCATCCGCTCCTGTTTCAGCTGCTCAACGAAATCGACGGTCTGCAAGAGGACGCCGACGTAGCGTTTCTGCTGACGACCAACCGCGCGGATCTACTCGAACCGGCGCTGGCGCAGCGACCGGGACGCGTCGACCAGGCGGTGGAGCTCCCGTTGCCCGACGCCGAGGGCCGCCGCCAGCTGCTGGCCCTGTACCGAGGCAATCTCGACTTGGACCTCGTCGACACCGATCCGATCGTGATCAAGACCGAGGGTGTTACCGCGTCGTTCTTCAAGGAGCTGCTCCGCCGCGCCGCCGTTGTCAGCGCCGAGCAGACCCACGGGGACGAAGATGGTGCCTTGACCGTCGGCGACGCGGAGCTCCAAGCGGCTCTTCATCAGCTGCTCGATCAGCGCAACCAGCTCACGCGAGTCCTACTCGGCGCCGCCCGCGACAGTCCGCCCGACGGATAGCACCGCTCCCCCCGGAGGCTTGTACCGCACGCGAGCGCTTTCACGTGTGGCAAAGAAGCAGCGCTCTCATCCGCGCCCGAGGTGGACGTAGGACGCTGCCGCAAAGATCGACAGGGAGAAGTCCGCGACGCGGCTCACGACGGATGGACCGTTCGCTGGCCCCGCATCGCCTACTAGGGTCTGCAGATGTGAGCTTCCGCAGTGTGCGTGCTGCAGTCGTGTCTGCGGTACTCGTCTCATCGCTCTCGGCGTGCGGCGATGCCCGGACGGATCTCGCGCTCGCCAGGGTCTGCCAGGGGGTCCGGCTCGGCGATCCCGTGCGGCCAACGCTCGTGCTCTTCGGAACCTTGGGCGGACTCGGCGGCCACTGGCGGTATGCGAACCGTCACGACGTCTGCGCCACGTTCGGAGCACCGGACGCCATCCACCACGTCGCCCGGGGCAGAGACGTCTGGTTCTACCTCGCGGGTACACGAATTGAGCCCTGGCCGCAGGCCGTCCGCGCTCCCGTGCGATTCGCGCACTCCGCCGGCACGATCACGTTCATCAACGGAAACGCGGTCTCGTTCCGGTTCCGTAACACGTCAAGCCGACGGGAGGTGATCGGAGGCTGAGCAACAGTGCCGGGTAGATCGATCACCGGCAGCGCTGGGTGTAGCCCGATGCATTAGCGACGGATGTCGGGCGAACGATGGAGATTCACCGCCGAGGGGTGGCGGTAGAACGCCAGAGTTCGAGCATCACCGCGGGTTGGAGCTGAACTTCGGCATTGCGGTTCCCGGGTCCGGAACCAGATCGCGGGAGTTCAGTCGCCGCGCCTGGTCTGATCGAGGACGAGCGGTCTTGGGTGTAGCCCGATCCACACTCTGCGGTGGACCATGCCAGAGAGGCCGAGTATGGTCGGCGAATGGCAAGGCTTGGGTTAGTCGTGAGGTGCTTGCACGCATGCTGCACGAGCACGGCGAGCATGATTTGGCAGAGCGCGCGCTCGCATTGTCAGATGACGAGCTAGCTCGGATCGGGACGCTCGGTGCCTACTACGCCTTCTCTGAGGACACGATGGCGCGGGGAGGCAGCATGGGCCCTACCAGAGCGTTGTCGCTTGCGACGATCGACGTGCTGGAGACCACGGGGCGCGATCTGCGCTGGAGCCGCACTGAGTGGAGCGTAAGGGAAGCTCGTTCGACCGGTTCGCAGAAGACGACGTCGTGAGAGACCGAGAGCTTCGGCGTCATGCCGCCGAGCAGCAGATACCTGCTGATGAAAGCAAGCGAACCCTCGACACCGTTGATCCTCCGGCGTGGGGTCCAGCACCGCCAGACGCCACGGTGCTGATCAAGCGGTGTCACGAGTTACGAACCAAGCCGCTAAGAGACTTCACGGCCGAGGACCTGCGCATCATGATCGGGCAGCAGGTCGCCTTGGGTCGTCTGGTGCCGCTCGCGCTCGACCGGCTGCGACCGGACTCACTGGTCGAAGACGACGACTACCCGACAGGCCTGCTGGCCAGCGTTCTTCGCGTGGACACTGCGTTCTGGGAACGATCGCCAGATTCAGACGTGGAACTAAGAAAACGAGCTGAGGGCGCCCGCGAACGATTCAAGCTAGCCCCAGAATTGCGCGAGCTCATCGAAGCCTTCATCCGAGACCACTCAGCTCGGCGTGTCGCCCTAAGGGCTCGCTTAGCTAGCGATCCACTCGACGACTGGTGGACCTGGCCCATTGAGCAGAAGAAGACGTAGTCTGCTCAGTGCCGCGTGGGAACGAGGTTGCGCGCCCGAGTGTCGCCTAGATCGAGACTCCACAGCGAGCTCGGGCCGACGGCGGACGCGTCTTGACGCCGGTAGCCAAGTGCTACCGCTTGCCCGTGTTCCGCGGGTATCGCAATCTCGCGTAGAAGTCGATCGCGAGCCGGGCGGCATAGAACACAAGCGCCGCCGCGGCAAGTGCGTTCGGTTGGTCACCACGGTTGGCGACGACCACGACGTAGGCGAATAAGCCCAGCGTGCTCGAGAGCAAGCAGACTCGTTCGACGGCGCTCATTCGTGCCCACCCAGCTGAGCCGTAGCGCGGGAGGGCTCCGTCACGCTTGTACCGGACTTCCACCCAGGTCCAGTGCACGAGGATGGGAAGCGGGATAGCGATCAGCGGGATGAAGTCAACCACCGGCCTACATGATGACCCTTGACCGGTCCGCTCTGCAACGAAGGCGGGAGCTTCTACCGGAACGATCGAGCAGGGACAGCGCGCAGCCGTATTCTGCGGCGGTCATGCCAATCCCGAGGCGAGCGTGTGCGGTTCTGGTGGCCATCACCCTCGGCGGCTGCGGCAGCGGTGCGCACCTGATCGCGTGCACGCTGGTGGGCTGCGATTCCGGCGGCTATTTTCTCTTACCGGCTGCTGCGCACCTCTGGCCGCGCGCAACCCGGGTGCGCATCTGTCTAGACACGCGATGCCGTGTCGTGACGGCCACGCGCACACAGCTCGTGCGGATCAATGGACCGAGGCTGACGTCGGCTCGAACGGTCAGGCTCAGCCTCGAAGTCCTTGGTCGAAGCCGGCGGTTGTATCGGGAGGCGTTGTCCGCGACGGTGACCAAGAGCGCGCCCAACGGCATCAGATGTGGGCCGGTGTGCTACCAGGTCAGCGTTGCCATCGACCCGAAAACGAAATCGCTCACGAAGAACCATGCCCGCATCCAAGCGGTGCTTCAGTCGCGGTCGCGATGATCGAGGCGCACCAGCGGCGGCTCGGTGCTTGGTGATCAGAAAGCATCCGACGCCGCGGCTGATTTGAGTTCGCGGTGATCTCGCACCCCGAGCAGACTGATCTCGCTTCCGAGTTGATCGAGGACCAGTCGCCGGACTGTTTGTTTGCGGGGTCTTGCTCTCGACGGCTCCGGGCGGGAGTGCAGCAAACTGGTGTACGCGACGATGACTGGGCCCTGGGTTGCGCGAGCACGTCGGGTCCGCTCATCGGATTAGGGTGGGGAGGTGGGCTCCTCACCTCGGTTTCTCGATGATGTACTTGTGCGCGAATTCGAGAGTCGGTTGCGTGAGACTGGCGCGCCCGTCGCGCGTGCGCTCCGCCCGGGCCTCAGCGACGACGAGATGGATGCGCTAACCGCGCAACTCGACGTGAGCCTGCCAGGCGAGGCGCGACGATGGTGGGCTGGCACGACGGCGCGACCGCCCAACCTGGGTTTGAGCCGCCAGCGCTCGGGCCCCACCCATCGTTCTCGTTCTTCCCGCTCGCCCGCGCGGTGGAGATCACCACATCGATCAGAAGAATCATGCGGCAGGCTTGGGGGAGCACGGAGGACGAAGCGTTCGGACCGCATTGGCAGCCTGCATGGCTCCTGCTCACCGACCCTGAACGACCGATCGTGATCGACTGCGGGGTCGCTCTGAATGATCCAGTGCCTGTGCGCACCTTCGCCTTCCAGGAGCCAGAAGGAGGCACGAGAGTCCGGTCGCTCGGCGAGCTGGTGCGGATCTGGATCTTCGCGTTCGATAGCGGAGCGTGGCGGTACGAGCGTGAAATCGAGAAGTGGGCGTACGACGACACCAAGCTAGAGCCCAGCATTGCCGGGCTCGGTCTCACGTAGACGCCCTCAGCCGCCGCTGAAGGCCCGAACCGGGCGGCCCGTTACGGCGCCCGCCTGCAGGATCACGTGAGCCTTCAGACCACCCGCCGACACCCCGAGTCTGTTCTCGCGCTCGGCGTTCCGCCCTGTGCGACGAGCAGGTGACGGCGATCCTGGCTGCGACTAGCGCCACCGGTCTTGTCGCACTGGTCTCGATCTAGGCGTTGTCTGCGCGCACGTCATCAACGTGGAAGTACGCGACCGTCCTGGCCCCCTCTGTGACGACGACGACGCTGCCGGGTCGAACCTCTTGCAGACCGGCGTTTTCGACCATCAGCCACCATCCCGTGGCCGACGATTGCCACTTTCCTGCTGCGAAGTCGCGAAGACAGAACGAAGCGAGGCCGTCCTCGATGGCGTGCGGTGGGACATAGCCAGTCGCTGCGTACTCCTCGCTCGTCGGCGGACCAGACGATCTGCCGCCCTGATCGCTGGTTAGCCAGACGACGCGGCCATGGAATGTGGTTTGGCCCACCCGCCCGAGTCTGGCAAGCGCTGCCGGTATCCGCTTCCGCAATGATCGATCGAACAGCAGAAGGCGTCCGCAAGCGACCTCTTCGAACAACACCGAGCTCCGGTGCAAGAGGAACAACGGCGTCGCCGGCGGGGGCTCGACGTCTCAAAGGTTCCTGACGGCGGCGCTGAGCGACTACTAATGACGCTCGAGCACGAGCTTCGTCGCGGGTTCAAGCCACGCCTCGTCGGCTCGGTCCCAGGGAACGATCGTCGTCGGTACCGCCAGCGGATCGAAGTGGCCCTCAGTGAAGAGCTCGAGAACGACCGGGAGCAGACGGCGCGAATCGGCCCGCGATACGTGGAAGGTGATTCCTCGCGTGTACATCTCCAGGAGCGGTAACGGCACGGTGGGCGCGAAATGGATCGCCACCGCGGTGCAGAACCCGTAGTCGTCGGTCGAGCGCAGCACCGCATACAACCCCTCGAGCTCGCCGCTCGCCTCGACCGTGATCGGCGCGCGGTCATACCGTCGCGGCCAGGCACCCGTCTGGTGCTCGACCTCGGCGCCGAGCGCGGCCGCCGCGGCGCAGCGCTCCTCATCGCGGTCAACGTAGCGCACGCTCGCCGAGCCCGAGGCGCGCGCAAATGCGACCGCATACAGGCCGATCGAGGCGGCCGCGCCGCCGACAATCAGCACGTCGGCCCCCGGATGCTCGGCGAGCTGGGGGCCGACCGCACGGTAGGCGTCGCACGCGTTGTCAGGCAGAGAGCACAGCGCGCTGGCGCTGCCTTGCGGCGCAGGCAGGAGCATGTGATCTGCAGCCGGAACCGCGAGGACGTCCGCCACCGCGCCGCCATGACCGCCACCCGCCTCGCCGAATCCAAACGCACCGCCGGCCGGCGCGCGGTAGGTGTGACACGCGCCAAAGCGCCGGTCACGGCAAGCTGCACACGTTCCGCAGGAGACCTGAAACGGAACGAGAACGCGGTCCCCGACACGCCGTTCGCTGACCTCGTCGCCGACGGCGATCACCTCGGCCACCGTCTCGTGTCCAACGGCGAAGGGCCCCGGGAAGAACCCGAACGCCGCCATCGGGTGGTCGAGGTCACAACGCGCAACGGCAAGCGGCCGCACGAGCGCGCCCCCCGGGTCACAGAGCACAGGCTCCGGAGCTTCCTGCCAAGCGACCCGTCCGGCTTCAAGGAATACGAGCTGACGCACCGCCGATCAGCATAAGGGCGAGACGCCCACGACAAGAGAACGTGCCCCGCCGGCACGAGCAGCTCAGAGATTGGTGTCCCAGTTTCGGGCGTCCGACCGCGTCGCGGGCCTTCGCGGCTTGCTGTACCTCTTCGGGCGTGGCTGCTGGACGAGGGCTCCTGAGCGCAGCAGCGCGAGGGGGTAACGGGGGTCTCACGCTCGCGCGTCGAGTGTCATCAGGAGAGTGGCCGGATCTGGCAGGGTTCCCCAGTCTCCGGTCTCCGATGGCACGCCGAAGTCCCAGAGCTCGGTTGTGTACCAAGGCATCGCGGCGTAACTCGGATGGTCCTTTGGCATGTCGCAGAAGCTGAATCGCACCAGCCAGCCGTGATCATCGATCCACACCTCGGCCGGGATCACGCCTCGCTGGAGGCTGCGTGGCGGCGTGAGCTTGTTGAGGATGCGGGAGATGCCGGGGCGCGTGGTCCGCGGAAGGAGCCTTCGGATTGTGGCCACGGAATGTGGTCGACATCAAGCTTCAGGTCGTAGTGCTCGGCGGGAGCTTCGCGCACCATCTCGCGGTCAAGCTCATCGAAAGAAACCAGCGAGCCGCCGGAGAGCAGGTCAAGGAAACCAAGCCCGATCGGCAGCCGCGGCACCGCCGGCTGGAACATCGGTTTGGGCTCCGTCCAGCGCTCCCCGGTCCAGCCACCCAGCGAGACGTCGTCGAAGAGCGCGTAGCCAGGGGAATCGGACGCTCAGCGACCGTCGTCGCAAACGCCGACTCCACGATCGAGCTCACCCGACACACTATTGACGGCGCCTGACCCGTTCGCAAGCCGATGGCTCAGCGCGCGTTCCGCTCGTCTGTTGGAGGCGTCGGGTTTCGGCGCCGTGACCCGTCTCACGAACCAACCCTCAGCGACCGGTGCGCTCGATCCCTGACGGTCGGGGCACAGGCTTTGAACAGCGCCGTTTTGCGCGCCGAGCTGTGGAGTTGAGGCTTCCCTGATCCGGCGGGAGCGGAGTGCGACGAGCGCTTGTTACCATCGCTTGAGGGTCCTGCAGACGGCCAGGGAGATCCACCACGGAAGATCCTTGTCCTTCCCCTTCAGGAGCATGAACGCGAACGTCCCGTCATCGCGTTGGAGCTCGCGCAGCCGGGCGAGCGCCGCGGAGATTGTCGTCATCCCCGGATCGAAACCGAGGCGCGAAAGTGTGTCGAGGCTTGAGACGATATCGGTGAACCAGAAAGGGAACGAGACCCGCTCCCAGTAGCTCACACTGCCTCTGTCGCTGTACTTGTCTCGCTGGTAGAGACGGGCCGCCAGAAGGTTTCCGGCTTCGCGGATCTCGCTCGCCTCCAGCCAAGCCGGATGGGCGGCAAACGCCCGAAGCACCATGCCTGTGACGAGATGAGACGATGGCCTCGATCTGTCGGGCGCAAGCGGTTCCGGGTGAAGCTCGACATCAACGAACTCTGGGAACGGGACTCCCACCGTCCGAACTGGGATCGCCCAGCCGCCATCACTCTGCCGCGTCGCCAACAGCCACGCCAACGCCTTCGCGACCCTCGGGTCATCGGCATACCCAGCCTTGATCAGCAGCTCGAGAATCGCGCCGACGTAGGTCGTTGCGTACTGGTTGCCGTAGATGCCTCGGAGGTCTCCCTCGTTGCTCTGAAACGAGAGGAGGTAGGAGGCAGCGCGCTCTATCGACGAGTGCTCCCGGGTGAAGCCGAACTTCTCGACGAGTACCCCGAGCTGTCGAAACGTTTCGAGTTGGTCGTAGTTCTCCTGAGACCGGATCGAGTGCTTGCCGCCCGGATAGCGCCATGAGCCGTTCGGGTTCTGCTTGCCAACCATCCGACGAGCCTGCGGCAGATCCCAGAGCGCGCCGATCGGATCAGCGTTGCTGCCAAACAGATCCCGCCTCGCGAAAAAGGCGACGGCGGCATTGCTACACGACGCCAGCAGCGGAGCTGGATCAACCCTGAGGACTCCTCCTTGCGCAGCTGCAGGATCGACCATGCCAGCAGCATATGACCGTCGCCCGAGCCTGTGACCGGAAGACCCCTCGACGATTCAGCTGAACCGTCCGCCCACCCAACGCTCACCGCGCGAGACCGCCACCGTTCCTTGCACCCAGAATTCGTCAGCCTCTAGCAGAGGCGCCGGCATGCTGCGTGACTGGAGCGTCGACGACGCGCGCGGCAGCGCCCACCTCAGCACGCCGCACCACTCGTCCGAGCACAGGCTAAGCGCCCCCTCTTAGCCCAGCGGGCCGGCCGCCTCCGGGCGGCGGGTTCAGGCCTTGACGTCGACGGCGTGCGCGGACTTGACCTGCTGCGCTGCCGCCTGTGCAGCTGCGTCGCCGTCGTTGAGAGCGGCTGCGCCGGTTCTGCCGTCGCCGTCGCCATTAGCCCGCTGGAGGACTGAGGCTGACACAGCCGACGGAGTCACTCGAGCCGCTTGAGCAGCCGCAGGGGAAGTCGTTCCTGGGGTGATGTGCATCGTCCACTCCTTGTAGATTCAGCGTGCTCTTAGGTGGATCGACCCCATCGACCATCCCTAGAGGCCAGCTAGACGAACGTCGGCGGCAGCCTTCCAGTCAGGATCGAGCGCACCGCTCAAGCGGGCTCGACCCCACAGCGACGCTTCACGATGGCACGCACCGAGTCGCTGGGAGGTGCCCGGGCAGAGTCCCGCTTTAAGCGCGGCACGGACAGTTGACCGCCGACGTCGGGCCCACCCTGGGTTTGCGAGTTACGGGGCGGGGTGTCACGCTTCTGCCGGGTCTTGGGCTGTGGTGGATTGTGGGAGCCGGAGTACGCGCGCGAGGCCATTGGGCATCCACCAGTTCCAGTGGCCCATGATCGCGACGAGCGCGGGGACGAGGAGCGTGCGGACGATCACGGCGTCGATGAGGACTCCGAAGGCCAGCGTTGTGGCGATCATCTCGACGACGATGTCCGGCGCGGTGCTGAGCGCGGCGAACGAGATCGCGAGGATCAGGGCGGCGCAGGTCACGAGCCGTCCGGTGCGGGGGAGCGAGCGCCATCGCCGACCGCCACGCGGTCGCCGTCACGATCAGGACGATCTCAACGCCAGTGCCGCGTGAGACGATCTGCTCGGCCGTCGGCTACCACAGATCTGTCGTTCTTCGACTCGCGAGCCCGCTCGGCAAACGCGTCCTTGTCTCCAGCAGCGATGCTGGCGCGGTCCCCGTGACCGCTGAGCATCGACCGTCCCACCGGTCCGGCGGCGTCATCGCCGGAGGGATTCTGGGAACCGGCTTAGCTCGGCGACTGCGGGATCGATCCGTGGAACTGCCGCAGTCGCCAGCCACCGTTCGCGCGTACCGCGAAAAAGGTCCCGCGGATCGGCGCTCGCAGCTCTTGGGTGTCGTCGACGAGCACGACATCGCCAAACGCGGCGAACCCAAGCGCATCTTCGGATTCGAAGAACAGGACCGTCTCACGCCAATCCCAGCGCACGGCGCCGGGTTGCGTTGTCACGGCCTCCAGATAAGCCTCACGCGCCTCTGGCGTACGTCCGTCGCCGGCTGTGCCGATGAGAACGGCAGGATCTTCGAAGAACTCAAGCAGGGCCGGGAGATCCCGCGCGGTCACCTTCTCCTGCAAATCGTTCAGGATCCGTTGCGCGTCCGCGCTCCAACCACCGTCCATTGACGCATTGTCCCAGCCGGCTTCGGCCTCGCCGCCACTCCTGTTTCGTCGCGGAGCCAGTCGCACTAGCCGATCGACCACCGCACGCTTTCTGGCCGCGGCGGCCAGGCGTCTCACAACGAGGAACCTCAACTGCGACGGTGGGGTCGATGTCATGTCGAGGTCGTGATGTCGGGCGACGCGAACCGCGTCGAGTAACCAGAGCGGTCGCTGAGCCGCGCGGGCGGGGCGTTGCAGCGCTCGCGAGTAGCGCTTAGCTGCGCGTACTCTCGTAGCCGTGCTCGCCGCGGGTTCACGCGCGATCGACCGTCAGGTTGCGGTACTGCTTCTCGCGCGAGCGCGACGGACGTGGCCGATGCTGTGGCTGTTGCCAGACTCCTGGGCCGGCCGGTTGATGTTGCCGATCGCTCGGCGATTGCGGCGGTCGTTTGTCCGTGCTGCGCTGACGATTGCGCCACTCGCGGTTGTCATCGCGCTCGGGGTCGTCCTCCTCTCGAGATAGCCGCCATTGCCGCGGCGTGCGACTGAGTCACGCTGGCGAGAACGTGCGACGTTGGCCGACAATGCGTCTCAGCGGGGAACGTTCAGCGAACGTGAGTTAGGGCTGGCCGGAGCGGTCGATTTGACGCTGGTTGCCGTTGGGCTGAGTAGCGGCCGTCGCTAGCCGCCGACTTTGGTCTTCCCCGCAAGGCGAATGCCGTGACCCCAGTGGAGTTGTCGGGCCTCGAGGACTCGATGCGCAGTCGCCGAGGATTTGAGCGATCGCTTTGAGCGAGTGATAAAGTGCTCGGGTCATGGCGCGATCGACCGGCGAGGAGAGCCCACCGGGCGGGCTGAGCGGAACGAAATTGCAGATTGCTGAGGCCGCGCTCGCGACGTTGAAGGCGAACGGGTATGCCGGTTCGAGCGCGCGGGCGATCGCGCACATCGGCGGTTTCAATCAGGCGTTGATCTTCTACCACTTCGGCAGTGTCCAGAATGCGCTGCTGGCCGCGCTCGATCTGATCAGCGAGCGGCGACTGGCCGATTACGGGCCGAGGTTCGAGAGTGCCCGCACCGCGTCCGAGCTCGCGCAGCTCGCGAGGGTGATCTACGACGAGGATCTGGAGCGGGGGTACATCACAGCGCTCGGCGAGATGGTCAGCGGCGGAGTTTCAGATCCGCTGTTGGGGGCGGAGGTGGCGGCCCGGATCGAGCCGTGGATCGCGATGGTCGAGCGCAAGATCGAGGAGCTGCTCGCGGGCTCGCCGGTCCGCTCGCTGGTGTCCTCAGCAGATCTTGCGTTCGGGGTCGTGTCGCTCTACTTCGGCGTCGACATGCTCAGCCACCTGCAGCGCGACCGTGCCCGCGCCGAATCCCTGCTCGACCTCGCAGGCCGCCTCGCGGTTCTGCTCGAGACCTTCCTGCCCCCGATCCCGGAGGAGTCTCCATGAACCGACCCACCGCAACCGATCTCGTGACCGGCGCGTTCAGCTACTCCGGAGCGGAGATCGCCCAGCGGCTGCTTGAAGCTGGACGGGACGTGCGGACGCTCACCTACCACCCTGACCGCTCGCACCCGCTTCAAGCAAGCGTTGACACGCGCGTCTACCGGTTTGACGACCCCGCAGCGCTCGCTCGCAGCCTTGAGCGAGTGAGCACTCTCTACAACACGTTCTGGGTCCGCTTCGACCACGGCGACACCAGCTTCGCGAACGCGATCGAGAGCTGCCGGATGCTGTTCTTCGCCGCCAGACGCGCCGGAGTCCAGAGGATCGTGCACGTCAGCATCACCAACCCGTCGCTGGAGTCCCGGCTTCCGTACTTTCGCGGCAAGGCGCTCGTCGAGTACGCGCTCGCGCAGAGCGGCGTGCCGTACTCGATCGTGAGGCCAACCTGGATCTTCGGCGGCGACCGAGATGTGCTCGTCAACAACATCGCCTGGATCCTGCGGCACCTCGCGGTGATCGCGGTGCCCGGCGACGGCCTCTACCCAGTCCAGCCGGTGCACGTCGAGGACCTCGCCCGGATCTGCGTCGATGCTGGTGACGCACGCGGCGACATCGTGATTGACGCGGCCGGACCGGAGACGATGCCATTCCGCGATCTCGTCGCGCTCGTCCGGACAGCCCTCCGCTCGAACGCGCCGATCCTGCGGATCCCACCACAACTGATGACGGCAGCCGCCCGCGCGCTTGGCCTGCTGGTGGGCGACGTCGTCCTCACGGGCGACGAGATCCGCGGCCTGATGGCCGGCCTCCTGGTCTCCCGCGACCCGCCGCTCGGACAGATCGCGTTCAGCCATTGGCTCGACGCCCACAGCACGTCCGTCGGACGCTCATACGCGAATGAGATCCACCGGCACTTCGCCAAGACCCCAGCAGCCGCCTGATGCTCAGCCACCACGGCGACGCAATCGTCTACCCACCGAAGTGGCGTCGCTGGACGCACCCGGCGACCGCCGCCGGGCTGCTGGCGGTAACTGCCGCCGGTTGCGGCAGCGCGGCGAGCTCGACATCGCAGACTGTCGGGCACGGGGTGCTCGCAGCTCAGGTGATGCCAGCGAGCTGTTCATCAGCGGCGACCATGGCGGTGAGCTCCGGCGTCACGACGACTGAGGGGCGGCGCGGCGCGGGGGTCAGCTCCTGCGTGTTCGTGTTGACCGACGGGCGGCGGTTCAAGTGCTCCGGACCCGCGTTTGCGCGATCGACGTCCACTCCGGCCAAGCTCGAACACGCCGAGGCCTGCGTCATCATCACCCCGCTCATGCTGCCCGCGACCGTGCGAGCGCTCGTCAAGAGGATCGCCGCAGCCAGAACGTGCTTGGCGAGCAACGGTCTACGCGTGACCGGCGGTCCCGTCTTCCCGCCACAAGGTGCAAACAGTGCCGATGGCGAGCTCATCACCGAAGGGGCGCTCATCGCGTTCTACACCGACCAGCGCAAGGCGAAACGGCTCGAGCCCCAGGTCAAGCAGAACGCCAAACGCTTCAACGGACAAGTCGTGCCGAACGGCGCAGTGACCGTACTGTGGATCCGTCCGCCCGCCCGCGGTCTGCACAACACCGTCTCGCGATGCGCGCTCGGGTGAGTCGCGGCCACCGCGACCGTCGGAGCCGCTCCGCGCGTCTTCGAACCGAACAACCCCACGGCCGGCGGGCGCCGGAAAGACCGTTGGGTTTTCTAGGGGTGGTCTGTGACGTCGGGCTGGGCGAGGCGTCGGGTAGCCCATCGGCGCATTGATCGAGCAATCCGATCCGGCGAGCCTGATCAGTTGGAAAAGCACGTTGATCCTGACGATGCCGTCGTCAGTCCCGTAGGAGGCGGCCCTGAGAGCGTCGCAGGCTGTAGCTGCGTCTTTCAGCGCTTCGGGGGTGTCAGGCGTGGGCATGAGGCGCAGCAGCTCGCACGCTTGCATGACCCTTTGCCGGTCATCCGCCCCCAGCGCAGCCTCCGTGACTGTGGGTTTGGGTGCTCCGGAGAGCTTCTCGTGGTAGGCGGTCAGGGCGCGGTCGTCAGTCAACATCTGGACGCCGATCTGAGCGAGTCGCGGGTCCTCAGACCAATTGAGCACCACCCGTATGTGGTCCAGCACGTAGCCAAAGTCGCCGTGCGCGGCTCGCCGGATCAGTTCCACGAGCTGCTCGTCGATCGTGCGGCGCGCGGAGAGACGGGGCTGGGCGTACGCGATATGGCTGCGGAGCATCTCGGCGAACGATCGGTACGCCATCGCGCCTTCCTTGGTGAAGGACCACAGCTGCCACTCCTCAGCTCCGTCGACCGGGACCAGGAAATCGTCAAACGATTCGACCGTTCGCGAGATCAGCAGAGCATCCTCGAGCGGCGCGTACGACTGCACGTCAACCCAGCAGCCCTCAGGAATAGACAGGACCCCGATCGTCTCGTTGCCCTCCCACGGCTCGATCCACCGATCCACAAACGACGGCGCCTCGAGCACCGCCCACCCGATCTCCTCGACCCGAAGAAACTCCGGATCCGCGACGGGGTGCGAGCCGACCGAAGTCGCGCGAGCCCCGTTGGAGATCGCCAAGAATTCGCGGTAGGACGGCGGGAGCTTGACTCCGGGGCGCCGCTCCGCCGCGCGTATGTGCTCCTCGCTTGCACCGGTGCGCAACACGGTTCCGCCGCGCGCAGCGAGCTCGCTCGGCAGCATCTCAGCACAGACACACGCGTTCCACGCCCGAACCAGCTCACGCATTGCGTCGCTCTGAGCCGCCACCGCTCACCCCTCCACCAGGTGCCGCAATCTCACCCTAAGCCAGACACGTCGCGAGCGACCGCAGGCACGCACACCCCAAACACGCACACGCCAATGCTCGCAAACACGGCCGGCCCGTCAGCGTGGGTTCATACAGTGCGCGGGAACCGTTCAGCTGGTCGCAGATCCCAAGGATCATCGAACGCCGGCGGCGCCACTGCCAGGGAATACGTCGCGGCTCCTGTTAGCCGAGGCTGTGCACAAACCAAGGCGGTCCGCGAGTTCTTGTGTGTTGCGACAAGGTGGCGTTTCCTGGGTGGAATCGGCCGACACGCACCGATGAGCGAAGATACCGAGCGCGCATGAACGAGCAACTGAAAAGGTTCATCTTGGGAGACCGGCAGAGCATCGCCGGGACCGTCTACGGGACGATCATCGTCATGTCACTCCTCGCAGCCGGGGCGAAGTCGTACGAGCACCAACTGTGGCGGCTGGTGGTCATTGCCGCGGTGAGCGTTGTCGTCCTCTGGCTCGCGCACGTCTACTCTCATGGGCTCGGGGAGAGCCTCAAGCTCGGACGTCGCGTCACAGTCGGCGAGCTTTCGTCGGTTGCCCGTCGCGAGTACTCAGTTGTGGCCGCAGCGATTCCCCTGTTGGCCGTTGTCGGGCTCGGCGCTGCGGGGGTCATTGTGGAACGAACCGCAGTTCGGCTAGCGCTTTGGCTTGGGGTGGCTGCGCTCACAGCTCAGGGCATCCGGTACGCGCGGTTGGAGCGCCTGAGTCGGAGCGCGACCTTCATCACGATCAGCCTCAACCTCGCCATAGGCTTGGGGCTCGTCGCCCTAGAGGTTCTGATCGCGCACTAGATGGGTGCTGGTGGTTTTGCCGGCCCATCGCCGCCCGAAGCAGAGTGTCCCTTTGGGGTACACCCAAGACTGCTCGAACTCGATCGTTCCGGAAGGCGCGCCTAGTCACTATTACGAGCGCCGGTAGCCTCCGTAGGCGATGAGTCCTGATCGGCGACCAGACGCAGAGAGTCCACATTCGACCGTCCAAGACGAGAAGGACCTTCTCCAATTCGCCCTCGCGGTCGCCGCTCGGAAGGGTGACCCGGAACCCGCGCTCGTCCAGCACACGATCGGCACTCGTGAGGCGGCAACGAAGACAACCGGGTCATGGGTGCGGAGCGACGAGCCGTCCTACGTGATCGCGATGCGCGGGAAGTTCAGCGCCCCGCGCCCGCGGCGTCCGTACGTGCCAGGCGGAGACTCACACGACGCCGCTCCGGAGACCATCTCGTACTCCGTCCAGGTGCTCGTGGTCAGCGTCGACACCGGCTGCATCACCGACAGCGGCGGAGGAAACGATTATCCCGACCTGGACTCCGTGGGCCAGGTCGTCACCGACCGGTGCAGCAGCACCTGAGGTAGGACATCGCAGGTATTTGCTGACTGTCGCGGGTCAATCGTTCCGGGCGGCGCCGAGGGCCGCGACTATCGACCCCCAAGCGAGATCTGCACCGTCTGGTGCAGCTCGCTCCCCGAGTTGCCTGAGGTCTCCGTACCCCCGACGACGCGACTGCCGCGAAAAGTGATCGTCGCGCTGCCGTAGGTCCAGCTCACACTTCCGTCACGCCGGCGCGCGATCTCTTGCGGCTGACCGAAATGCGCACACACATAGCGCTGGCTCAGACGGTTGGTCGCTCCAAACAGCACCAGAAATGACGTCGATCGTCGCGCCGTTGGCAGGCCCTTGCAGCCGGTCATCAGCGTTGGCTTGCTGGACCCCCCGCAACCCATGATCGCGACAACAAGCAACAGTGATACGGCCCCTCGCGTCACCGCGCCAGCATCGCACACGCAACATCTCAACCGTCTGAAGATGCTCGTCGGATCGCGGATGCACAGAAATGGCGCCGTCGTCGCGAATTGTGCGGTCGCGATGGTGGTCGCCCCAGGCGGCCGGGAACGATGCGTGCCCGATTACAGTTGGGCTCGTGAGCGACTTCTTCCAGCCTCCTCCGTCGGGACCGACTGAGGAGGCTGAGGGCGGCGTTGCGCCGCCATGGGCCGGGCGGCCCCACGGCTCCCCGCGAGGGGAGGTGCTGAGCGATGTGGTGCTTTCACGCTCGGAGGGGGCGACGCTCTCAATTGCGTACCTCGATGCCTACCCGGACGGGTTTGAGCTGGAGATCGAGGCGAGCACCGCCCTTGCGTGGGACGACCTGTCTCGCGAGGGAGATGATTCTGGCCCGGATGTCTTCGGGCGGCATTGGCCGACGGTCGGCGAGCGGAGCGATGTCCTTCCTCCAGTGCTGCTGAGGGTCGGCGTGCAATTCGCTGACGGCCGCGCGGTGACCAACATCGGCGGCCACGACCGTCCCGTCGAGGGGCCGGTCATGTGGCCGTTGAGTGGTGGCGGGCGTGGAGGTGGGCCTGAGAGTCACTTCCACCAGGGATATTGGATTTCGCCGTTGCCGCCTTCCGGTCCGGTGAGCGTCGTGTGCGAGTGGCCGGCCGTCGGGATCCCGTTGGTCCGCTACGAGATCGACGCTCAGTTGATTGTTGACGGCGCGGAGCGGGCGCGGGCGATCTTTCCCAGCGGCAACACGGCCGTTAGTGACGGTCAGGAGTGGCGACTCGGGACGGACGCCGATGTGACGTGGATCGATGACGCGACATCAGGTGGCCTGGCGATCACCGCCGCGATCCCGCCGATCTTCGCCTCGTACTGCACGCTGCTGCTGCCTCAGACCGGCAACGACGAGCTGGCCGCGCACGAGCAGGCCGTGATCGAGCTGCTCAGTCAACAGACAACGGAGCAGTCGTGGTGGCTTGGCTATCTCGACACCGGAGCGAGCGACGTTGTCTTTCCATACGCGCCGCGGACGATGTTGTACTCCGGGTGGGGCTACGTGCTCGTCGAGGCCGGCCCGCAGGAGGCACGGTCCTGGCGTGAGGCCGAATTCAAAGGCGCGCTGCCCGACCTGATGTTCCCGAAGGACCGCTCATGGCTTCTCTCGACCTTGTGGGACGACGACTGGACCTGCATCGGCGGGTCCGAGCAACTCGTAGGCAGCTTCCTCTCGCATCCCGTCCTCGGGCCGAGGACCAGACGCGTCGCCCTCGGAGCGGACGCAACACCACCCGGCCACGAAGCTCGCTGACTAACCCAGTGCCGCAGGCTGCGCCACTGCCTTGTGTCGATCAGACCGGAAGGCCGGGTGCGAGACCAGGATCGGGTGTCGGCACACTGGTCTGACGGCTCACGGGGTTCTGCAGGCGGGCGCCGTGAGGGGCCGCGCGGTTCCGGCCTTCAGCGGCGTCGCCGTGTCATTGATCCTGTAGCTCTTGCCGCGCGCGCGGGTGATCTCGATCGAGCGGTAATTGAAGAACGTCCCCGGGTTAACGTAGTCGAGATCCTCGTAGGCGTCGGGACGGGAGTCGGCGCGGAGGACGATTCGCCGACGCGTCTTGCTGAGGACAACCACGTGTTCGGCGGGCAGTGGATAGTCGATCAGCGGCGCCGCGGTGAACCCAGTCAGCTCAAGCGTCCAGCAGCGGCTGCCCGCGGCGGACCGATGCCAGCCGGAAGCATCGACGACATAGGTGAGCGCGGGACGGCCGGGCGCCGTGACGCGACCGATGATGCGCCTGACCCGCCCGCGCGAAAGGTCGTACTCCTCGGACACAGTCGCGCGCAGCGAACATCCGGCCTCCGGGGCGTAGGTCCAGCCCTCCGGTCCATGGGGGCAGTAGACCACTGCGCCGGTGCGTCGAACGCGAACCGCCGCGAGCGTGCGTGCCTCGGCCCGCATCTTGCCGATGACATCCCGCGCCGCCGGTGTGGCTGTGAACGCATCCGCCGCCGCAGCGGCCCCGACAAGCGACCCCGCGACGACCGCCGCACAAACCCATCGATGGCCTCGCCCCACTATGATCCGGCAGCCTAGCCTGCTCGTCAACCTCCTTCGCCGCACACGAGCCGCTGTCGCTGGCCGATCGCAGCGGAAGCCTGACGGTGCGTCACCGGCGGCCGGTTACGCCTTGAACGAAAGCCCCCGCTGGTCGAGTGCCCTGGCGAGCGCTGTCACCGCTGTCGGACCGATCCCATGCCAGTTGGCGAGCTCAGCCGTCGTCACGCGGGCGAGGTCGTCGAGGCGTCGGATCTCCGCGGCGTCGAGCGCACGGCGGGCGGGAGCCGACAGCTTCGGAAAGCCACTGTCGTTTTCGGTCTGCAATTGGGTTCCTCCAGTTGAGCGGTCTCAGTCGGCTCCGTTTGTGACCGGCTGGGTCCCGCAGACTCATCGCGGTTGCGCAGGTCGTGCGCGCGCCGTCATCCATGTCGAGTCGGCTAGCTGACGCGGCGCGTGTCGCCACGGGCTGCTGGTCGTCGGTCAACTGGGAAGGCTGCGACTTCGGACGCTGGGTGTCCGGTTCAGGCGATTGCGCAAGCGAGTTGACTTAGGTCTCCGTCCCGTCGGCGCCCCTGCTCTGCATGAGGTTATGCCTGTGCACCAGGTGGTGGGTCCGGTGGATTGCGTGGCGCTGGGCAATCGGTCCCGGGCAGGAGCGCCTGAGTCCGGCCGGGAGGCCCTCGCCTACGCCTGCACATGGGTGTGGCGCGGTGCCGGTGGTCGTCCCCTCACCGGCACACACATCACGGAACGGTGTTACGGCACACCGCCCTCAGCTAGTGCTCTCGGGATGGGCTCCACGCGACGGTGTGCCGGCACCGGTTCCTTCCCGTATGGAGCATCTGCTTGGGGTGGTGGTCAACCGGCCTCGGTGGGCCTGACCGATGATTTTTGCGCGCTGTGCTGGTCTGTACGCCGAACACCGACTCACGGGAGGCTGACGCCATGCGGAAACTGACCTTCGGCATGAACCTGAGCGTGGACGGCTACATCGCCGCGCCCGGCGACGACATCGGCTGGAGCGTGCCGAGCGATGAACTGTTCCAGTGGTGGTCCGACCGGGTGGCGGCGACAGGCCTGGCGCTGTACGGGCGCAAGCTGTGGGAGACGATGAGCTCCCACTGGCCGACCGCCGACAAGCAGCCGGGCGCCACACCGGCGGCGATCGAGTTCGCCAGCCGCTGGCGGGACATGCCGAAGGTGGTGTTCTCCTCGACGACCAGCATGGTCGACTGGAACACCCGTCTGGTCACCGGCGACGCGGTCACCGAGATCGCCAGGCTCAAGGCCGACGACGGCGGCCCCATGGACATCGGCGGTGCCACACTCGCCGCGGCGGCCATGCAGGCCGGGCTGATCGACGAGTACGCGATCGTCACCCATCCGGTCCTGGTGGGCGGCGGCACGCCATTCTTCACGGCCCTGGCCAACTGGGTGAACCTGAGCCTGGTGGAGACCCGGACGTTTCCCGACGGCGTGGTGCTGACCAGGTACGAGACCAGGCGCTGAGTGCCCGACATCGGATCAGCGCGGCCAGATTGCCGTCCGACTCCTCGAGCTCAAAGGCGCCCTCGAATCGGATCATGACGGTGACCCCCTCGGGACCATAAGACACGAGGTCGATTAGGAAGGCGAATGTGACCGCGAGTACTTCGAAGCCATCAAACGAGATGTCCCAGGGCCCCTTGTCGCCAAGCGTCACGCGCGCCGGTCTCGGCGGACCCGTCGCCGGAAGGTACTTCACTGTGCGGTTTCGATCCTTCGGCGGCCGGGTGGCCTCCGGTCCGTAGCACCGGAGCTCACGACGGCGTCGCCGCAATCGCTGGATGCCAGCGAGGGACCGGCGCACGTTCCCGCGTGTGGAGCACGCCAGGCGACGCGCGGGAGATCGTGCTGCTCAGAGCGGTGTGAACTCCCGAACGACGGCCCGCGACGACACGCGCGGGCGATCGTGCCGGTTGGGTCGGCCGGGCCGTCGGCCACCGGCTGCGACGACGAACTCTGGCGTTCTACCGGCACGCCCGCCGGTGAACGACAAAGTTCGCGTGACGTCGGCCGCTAACGCGAAGGGCTACCACCCGGCGCTGCCCGTGGTCGATCAAGGCAGACGCCGAACGAGCCGAGGAGCGTCGATGTCGCACTATCGCGCGGTTGAGCTTGAGTATGTCTACGGAGCGCTCTAAATGGCTAAGGTGCGCGCCTGATGGGTTCGATCTCCGGCCGCATCCTGATCGCGGGGACCGCGTCGCTGCTCATGTGTCTGTTCCTGGGGCCGAAGTTCATCGCCTTCCTGCGGCGCAACCAGTTCGGGCAGCACATTCGCGAGGACGGCCCATCCGGTCATCACGCGAAGGCCGGAACGCCGACGATCGGCGGGATCATCATCTTCGTCGCGTTCGCGGTCCCATACCTGATCCTCTCGGACCGGGACTGGGAATCGATGGGCGTGCTTGGCGCCGCGTTCGCCTGCGCGCTGCTCGGGTTCGCCGACGACTACACGAAGATCGTCAAGAAGCGCTCACTCGGCCTCCGCGCCCGCACGAAGCTCGCGGTCACGATCGCCATCTCCCTTGGGCTGTGGTGGGTCGCGACCAAGAAGGCACACCCACACCTCCCATCAGCGATCCGCGTACGGTTCGTCGACGGCAATATCGACCTCGGCCCGCTCTACCCCGTCTTTATCTATCTCGTCGTCGCCGGCACGACAAGCGCGGTCAACCTCACCGACGGGCTCGACGGACTCGCCGCCGGCTGTGTCGCGATCGTGTTGCTCGCGTACATCGGGATCACATTCATCGCCGGCGGTGACGAAAAGAACCTGACAATGCTCGCCGCCTGCCTCGGCGCCGCGTGTATCGGCTTTCTCTGGTTCAACAGCTTCCCCGCGAGCATCTTTATGGGCGACACCGGCTCGCTCGGATTAGGCGGCGCGATCGCCGGGCTCGCGGTGATGACCAGGACCGAGGTCCTGCTCATCCTGATCGGGGGCATCTTCGTCATCGAGGCGCTGTCGGTGCTGATCCAGGTGTTCTCGTTTCAGATGTTCCGCAAGCGCGTGTTCCTGATGGCCCCGATCCACCACCACTTCGAGCTCCAGGCGTGGTCGGAGACGAAGATCATCCTGCGGTTCTGGATCGTGGCCGCCGCCTGCGGAGCGATCGGCTTCACGGTCTACCAGCTGAGCATCCGCCACTAACCCGCAGCAATAGCCAACACTCTGAAGCTCCGGCTGTCGCCCAACAAACGCGGAAAACAGCTGATCCGCAGGCGCACCGGCACCGTCCTGATCAAGCTGTCGGTCACCTACACGCCCTTCGGCGGCGTGCACCGCACCGTCAAACGCAGCCTGCGCCTCCACAAATGATCACCCGGTGAACGGCGGCTTGTCCGGCGCGCATCTGGCTGCGCGGGTGGCAGTGTCCCGTCGATCAAGTAGCGGGTCTTGTACCCGTCCGCGCATGCGCTTGCCCCTGACGTGTGCCCGTAGCCGTCGACGGTGAGCAGACGAGCGCGCGCGAGCTGGTGGGACATCGCCACCGCACTCTGGTATGGGGCGGCGGGATCGCATGTTGTGCCGATCACCAGGACAGGGTGGGCGGTGCGGCGGTTCCACGGCCCGGCGTAGCGCTCGGCCGCGGTCGCCGGCCAACTCGCACATGTCTCATCCAGCCCATGCCCATGCGGGCCCACGACGCCGGAGCGGCGGGAGGCAAAGGCGTCGAGCGCTGCGAAAGCCGTCGGCCGTGGGTTGGGGCTCTCCGAGCAGCTCCTCGCGTACACCAAAACAGACGTGGATCGGGGTGAGGAGCAGATCAAGGCAGCACTTGGCGAGGAGGTCGATCGGGGGTAGGTTGCTTCCGTGAGCGATGCGGTCCGGATTCGTGACATTGAAGGTGAGAAGGCTCGGCGCAGGGCCGCGCGGGAGCTGATCGGCAGATATCACGATGAGCAGTTGAGACGGCTTCTTGACCATGTGCGGGAAGGGTTCGAGAGGCTGGATCGCGGCGAGATCGACCCGTTCGAGCTTGACGAGTTGATCCACCACTACAAGCGCTCAGCCCAGAAGCTCTGGAGCTTCTGTGGATCGAGCGGCGGCGCGTGGGAGCGGGCCGCGTTGACGGTCGAGCGGTGGCGCGAACACGGCGAGGAGGAGGACTGGTGGGCGGCAGGCGAGTCACGCCGTCGGCTTGACTGAGGCTGTTCGTCTTCGGGGCCGACCGGGTGGCGCGGACCTCGCACCCGACGCGCTCTATGAGCGCGTGAACACGGGCCTCTGGCCCGAGCAAAGCGCTGCCGCATGAGCGCGCGCAAGCCGGTCGCCATCGCACGTCGATCGAACGGGCACCCGTGCGACCGGGACGCGTTTCAGTAGGTCGCATCGTGTGAGAGCGGATTTCCCACGATGGTCGGCCGCGCTCGTAGGATGTCCGAATCCGGCGACGTCGGTATTGAGGCTGAGCGTGACCGTGAGACGACTGAGATGGGGCGCGATGGGAGCGGTGACCGCTTTCCTGGTGTTGGCTGGATCACCGGGCGCCGGAGCCGCCCCGACCCCGCCGGCGGGTGCGCGGGCTTGGCTCGGCCACTGGGACACCAACTTCGGGGTGCTGATCTTCTACGACTTGTCGTATACCGACGTTGGATGGGATAGCTCGGGCAAGGAGTTCAGCACCTGCGCGCTGAACGACTGTCGCCACCACTGGCTGCTGCGGGGGATGTGGTCGTGGCCCGAGAAGCCAAGGCAGAGGAAGTGGGTCACGATCAAGGGCACCCCCACGGGGAAGGGTTACGACACAGTCGAGCCGTGCTGGATCGGCCCGTTCAGCTTGGAGGTTCCCAGTGACACAGGAGATGCCTGCTACCCAATGCTCCTCTACCGGGCCGGGGAGACGGAGCGTGGCGGCTTCTGGAAAGCGTGCTTTCTGCAAGAGTTGTGCACCGATCACCACCACCTGAGCGGCCACAAGACAGGGCCGGTGTGGAAGGCGGGATTCAGCTTCACGCAGCGCGGCATCCCCGACGGGCAGCGAGTGATCCGCACCCAGACCGGCGGGGCCGGGATCATCCTGTTCGATGAAGCCCCGGTCGCCAATCGAAAAGGCCGCGGCACCAGAGGCAGAACGACGCCGGGCAGCCAGGTATTCCACATCGACGAGATCCCGGGTGGCTCAAACCTGAGTTTCTCCTTTCAGCTGAAGGAAGGCCGCTACCTGATATTCGGTCGCAAGCCGAGTCTCGTGATGGCGGGAGTCGTGACCAGCTCCGATGACTCGCATTGCCACCCGGGTGCGCTGATCGGGGTGACGATCACGGACGGCCAGCGGGGCGGAGCGAGTGAGATCAGGCTGTCAGGGTGCCGCACCGAGCAGTGGACCTCGGCGGACCCGAATCGCGTGCACGTGCACCTCCAGAGACCGCAACCGGTCGGCTAACGCCGGCGGGTAGCTCACGTGCCGGCAGTCGCGAAGGTAGACTGCCACGCGCGGAATCGAGATCGGCGACCGCATAACGGAGCTTGGGGGTGGAATCGATGTTCGGAAGCCACAAGAAGCTGTACGCCACAGGCGCGCAGACGGAGGGCATGGTGGTGAAACGGATCGACGACGACCAAAACCGCATCTGGTACCACGTCGTCGTCCGCGCGAAGTTCCCGGACGGGACAGCGACCGAGTTCAAGAGCCACCAGCTGGCCCACAGCGATGTCGGCGAGCTGTTTGAAGGTAGCGTCGTTCCGGTCCGCTACGACGCCTCAGATCACTCAAAGATCGTCCTTGACATCCCAGCTCTCGAAGCAAGCCACAACCAGGCGACGGCCGCCCAACAGGCACAGCTGGACGGGCAGTTCGCGCACCTCGGGGAGCCGGGCGCACAGACCCCGAGTGGGCCCGCCGCCCAAGTGCTCGCGGGCTTGGGTGCCGGCGGCGATCTGAAAGCACAGCTATTGCAGATGGCCGCGCAGAACCCTGGGTCCGTCATCGACCTGAGGTCATCCCGGCCGCCAGCAGAGCAGCCTTCGGACCCGATCGAGCGTCTCGCCAAGCTCGCCGACTTGAAGGAGCGGGGCGTTCTCACCGACGCCGAGTTCGCCGCGCAAAAGGCAAAGATCCTCGGCGAGAACTGAGGTTGATCCGTCACCGACGTGGCCGCCGCGTTGAGAGAGGTAGCGCTGACGATGACCGATTTCCCGCTCACCGGCGGCTGCAACTGCGGGGCCGTCCGGTTCGAGGTGACAGCGCCGCTCGCGCTCGCGAGTTACTGCCATTGCAAGCGCTGCCAGCGTCGGAGCGGAACCGCGGCGTCAGCTAATGCCCACCCCGCGCCCGACACCTTTCGGATCGTCGCCGGCGAGGACCGGCTGCGTGTGTGGAAGCCGGAGCGCGGTGGTGAGAAGTGGTTCTGTGGTGACTGTGGCTCGTCGCTCTTTGGCCGCAATCCCTCCCATGCCGATCCGATTGGCGTGCGCATGGGGGTGTTCGACAGTGATCCCGGGATTCGCCCGAGCGTGCGCCAGTTCGTTGCCGACGCCGCACCGTGGGAGCCGATCCCGGACGACGGACTGCCGCGCCACCCCGCGAGTCGCCACGCAGAGCAGCCATGAGGAGTCGTTCGGCGCAGCGGGTCAGGCCGTACGGCCGGCGCGGGCGCGGTCGAGGATCAACCTGATGGCGCTGATCGTGACGTCAGGCTCGTTGATCTCGACATAGTGATCGCTCCCGGTCGCAAAGATGTGCGGGGTGAGCGGCTCGAGGCTGACGAGCGCCGACTGGACCTCGGGCCACACCTGCTCGAGCTTGCGTATCAGGTCCTTGGGCGTTCCTGGGGCGGTCGCGAACGGCTCGGTTTTACTGAGCACCGCGAGCGGCATTCGCGGAAGCTTGGCGTTGTTGATCGCCTTGATCGCGCCGTCAGCATCGACCGTCTCCCATCCAGGATCGTTCTCCAAAGGGGTGCCGGGGAAGTTCAGGAGGTGCTCGTAGCGCGGCCACAGTCGCGCGAACAGCCGCTTGACGTTTCTGCCGAACGCATCGACGAGCACCATCCCGGCTGCCTCGCGCGGGTACTTCTGAGCGTAGTAGCGCACGATCAGTCCGCCGTACGAGTGAGCGACGAGCAGGTACGGACCGGGTACCCCCGCCTTTCGCAGCAGGGCATGTAGGTCGCCGGCCATGCTCTGAATCGTGCGCGGCATCGGCGCGGGCGAGCTGCGCGTCGTCAGCGCCGGCGGATTCGTGTAGCGAATCGTCCCAGGCCGGTCATACATGCAGACGTGCGTAAAGCGGGCGACACCGCTAAACACAGTCGGGGACCCGACCACCGGCGGCTTGGCATCCGCAAGCGTCCACACGTCCGAGGAGTCGTGAATCCCCGATTCGAGGATCACCGTCGGCCCACCGCGCCCGGCGCATCGCAGGTACAGCGTACGTCCCCCGCCGATATGGATCCGGCCGGCGAAGTTGCCCACCCTGGGACTGCCCGACGCTTGGTGCGAACGCCTGGATGACTGCGCGACCGACGGAACAGCCACGGCCGCAAGCGCTGAGAGCAGCACCGCGGCGGGCGCCCACACGAGCCACATCTGTCTCGCCGTACGAATTGGCCCCCGGTTGTGCGACAACTGCACGCGGGCGAGCATATGCGCCGCGAGCGATCTCGACCCAACGCGCCGAGCATCCAACCGCGGTAGGCGCACGTGAAGGTTCACGGTCCTCCACCGCCAAAGCCGCGATCGAACGGCTGGTGGTCCGCCTGGCACACGGTACCGTGCCGCGGAGCAGCGAGCGCGACGAGATAGCGCTTGATCGCGCGCTTCACGCACGCGCTGGGGTCGTTCTCACTCGTGTGTCCGTAGCCGTCGTAAGTCAGCAGTGCTGCGTTGCCGAGCATGCGCGCCACACGGCGGGCGTTGGCGTAGGGGGTCTGGGGGTCATATCGCGTGCCGATCGCCAAGATCACGTGAGGAGTCGAGGCGTTCCACGGTCCGGTGTAGCGGTCGGAGCTTGCAACCGGCCATGAAGCGCACGGCGCCCACAGCCACCAGCCCTCGACGGGACCGTCGATCCTGCTGACCCGGGTGAGCCGACCGATGACCGTCGGCCACGCCTGCGGGCCCTGTCGGGGCGGAGGCTTGTCGGCACACTGGAGGGCCACCGCCGATACCAGTGCGGACTGATAGCTCGGTCTTTGCTGTTGGAAGTCGGTCTCGAGCGCTGATCCGTCACCGCTCGCCGCCTGGTCCAGTCCTTCGGCGAGTTGCGGCCATCGGCCAGGACCGCCGAGTCGCGCGAACAGGTCGATCAGCAGGTCGCCGTAGCTCAGGCGGTGCGGTGGGCCGGCGGACGGCGCCGGGATGGGCCCGCGCCGGAGCCGTGCCAGCAGGCGACGCACGCGCGCGCTGACCGAGCCGTGGCCGGCGAGCGCGCAGCGCGCCGGCCCGGCGCTCTGGCACAGCGACTGGAGCTTGGCGAACACCAGATCGGTGTCGGAAACGCCGTTGGCGATCACCGCCTGGACCGAAGTCGTGAACGCGACTGGGTCGACGACACCGTCGAGCACCATTGCGCGCACGCGCCGCGGGAACATGTTCGCGTAGGTCTGGCCGATGAGCGTGCCGTACGACACCCCCAGATAGGTGAGCTGGCGATCGCCGACGAGCCCGCGCAGGTAGTCGAGATCGCGGACCGTGTCAGCGGTCGAGACGTGCGCCAGAAGCGCCCCGCTCAGAGCCACGCAGCGCTTGACGAACGCCCGGGTCTTTGGGACATGCCGCCGCGACGCAGAGACCGTCGTCGGCACTGACCAGTCGCTGCCCCAGAATCGCTCCTGGCTGCCCTCGTCGGCGAAGCATCGGACGTGCGCGGACTCGCCGGTCCCGCGGGGATCCCAACTGACCAGGTCGAACCGTCCCTCGGTCAGCGAATCGAGTTCCGATAACGGCGCGGCCTTCAGTGTCGCAACGCCGGGCACGCCAGGCCCGCCGAAGTTGACGAACAGCGACCCGATCCGGTGCGCGGGCCGACGAACGAGGAAGCGAACCACCGCCAGCGAGATCGTGGGCCCGCGCGGGTTCGCCCAGTCGAGCGGAACCTGCACGCGCGCGCACTGGAGCCGCACGCCGCAGCTGCGCCAGTCGATGCGCGTCGTCATCCGGGTGCCGTGCCCGGAGGGTGCGCCGGCACCGGCCGCCCGCACCATGCCGACGGAACCACAGAGCAGCGTCGCGATGACCGCAGCCGACGCCATCACCGTTCGAGAGGGCAGCGCCCGAACGCTCACGTGCGGTGCTCGGCGGGCCCCCGCAGGTCGTGATTGATCGTGTCGCCGGAATGTCAGGATGGCTGTCCGTGGCCGATACTGCGGCTCCATCGGCGACCGTGTAGATGGGGGAGTGGCATCGTCCACGGCGGTATTGCTGCTCGACGCCGTTTGGCCGACGTGCTCACGCCCATCGCTTCCCTGCACGACCGTCCAATCAGGCCGCTCGCCGGAGCTATGCGCCGCACGCGGCGAGCCTAACAGAGAGTGGTGGACGGTCCACGGAAGGCGTACGCCGGTCGGCGGGGAGGTCTCGAGGCACCCGGAGGGGGGCGAGCGGCTCAAGATCGACCGCATCCCGCCGTCCCTCCAGAGTGTGGGCATAGAAGCCGTGACGTCGAGCCTGGAGCAACTGCTCGCTACGCAGGGGTCAATGGATCCGACCGCGATGCTCGCGGCCACCCAGGCTCTCGCCGATCTGTCGCCCTCTTCGGTGTCCGACGCGTCGGCGTCCGACGGATCAATCGGCACGACGTTCGCCGACATGCTCGCGAATGCTCAAGCGGCACGCGCGGGGACTGCTGGCACCGGCGGGGCGTCGGTGACCGGCGCGACCGCGGCGACCGCGGGAGGCTCGGCGATCGGCGGCGCGGCGGTGACCGGCGGCGACCGCGGGAGGCGCGGCGATCAGCGGCGCGGCGGTGACCGGGGCGCGCCGCTTACCGGCGGTGCCTCGGTGATCAGCGCGCCCTCGGCGACCGGCGAGTCCGAGACCGGCGAGACATCAGCGGTCGGCGAGTCCGAGGCCAACGAGGCGACAGGGGCCGGCGAGTCCGAGACCAACGAGACGTCCGCGGCCGGCGAGTCCGAGACCGACGAGGCATCGGCCACGGCCGGTGCATTGGCCGCCAGCGGGACAACTGCCGCCCGCGGGGCGTTGGTCACCGGCGGCGCATCGGCCACGACCTTCGCACCGTTCGTTCCCCACGGCGGCCAGTACGGCTTCTTCCCGACCGCGACGACGAACTACACCAACGGCAAGGAATCCGAGATCGCCAGGCGTCTGGATGCTCTCGGCAACGCGCTCCACCTTCATATCGTCGGGCTCTCCGGCTACCGCACCCCGCAACACTCGGTGGCGGTGGGCGGGTACGCCAATGACCCGCACACCCGCGGCGAGGCGATGGACGCGCCCGGCGTCGAGGGCGTACCCGAGTCGAAGCTGCGGCAGTTCGGTCTCACTCGCCCCTTCCCCGGCGCGAGCGAGGCAGATCACATCCAGCTCGCTTGACCCGCGCAAAGCTGGTCTGAGCGCGGTCGCAGGGTGGTCTCTCGATAGAGATCCACCTCCCGCTCATACCGTTCGCAATGCCACGGTCGGCGGCATCCGAGACGCTCGAACGGCCGGCATCAGGCCGGCGAACGCGCCGATCAGGATGGCCGAGGCGATGCCGCCCGACCACGCCTCGACGGGGATCACGACGGCCCAGCTCTTCGAGCTGGCGTACGCGGCCGTTGCCGCGGCCCCGGCCATCACGCCGACGACGCCGCCGATGACGGCGAGCAGGATCGACTCCGCGAGGAACTGCGTCCGGATCTGGCTCTTCGTCGCACCAAGGGCGCGGCGGAGGCCGATCTCCGACCGGCGTTCCAGAACCGAGATGATCATGATGTTGGCGACACCGACGGCACCCACGATCAGTGCCACCACCCCGAGCCCGAGAAAGAGGCTGTCGAACGCCCCCGCCGCAGCGGCCCGGGCGGTGAGCACGTCGGACGGCTGGCTGACGTTCACCTCGTTCGGTGCTTCGGGGTTGGCGGTCTGGGCGAGCAGCGACTGCACCGCCGCAACATGAGCGGTGGCGGCGCGCACGTAGATCGAGCTCGGCGGTCCGGCCTTCGCCTCGCCGCGGACCATGCCGACATAGCCGAGGTACGTCTGGGCGGCCGGATAACCGACCAAGGCGCTGTCGTCGATGTCGGGCCCCAGCGGCGAGGGCTTCAGAATGCCCGCGACACTGAACCACTGGCCGCCGAGCCAGATTCGCCGACCAGGGGAGACCCGGTCGATGCCGAGCTGTGCCGCGGCGGCCGAACCGAGCACCGCGACCGGCTCGTGGGCCGTGCCGGCGTTGAGCCAGTCGCCGCGCGCGACGCCGGTCCTGAGCACGGACAGCAGGTTGAGGCTGGTGGCCTGCACCTGCAGGCCACCGGTGTTGCCCACCGGGATCATCGAGTTCCGGTAGACCTTCTCGTCCTTCATCAGGGCGGTGTCTGCCACCAGTTGGACGTCGTTCAGGAGTGTGATCCGCGCCGGCGCTTCACGCGGCAGCTGCGCCGTACCGCCGGTGAGGCTCTGTCCCGCCTCGACGGTCAGCATGTTCGTGCCGAGCCGGTCGATCTCCGCGATCAGCCCGGCCTGTGAGGAGGAGGACAACCCGAGGACTCCGACGATCGCTGCCGTTCCGATCGCGATCCCGAGCGCGGACAGCGCGGCGCGCAGCGGCCGGGCGCGCAACCCGACACTCGCCACCCGCAAGCCGTCCTGGAGCCGCAATCGTCCGCCCTCGGCACTCATGGCACCGCTCCCTTCGCCCCCGCACCGTCCAAGGGCGCCACGAGGACGCCGCGATCGCGGCCGGTGTCGGAGACCACACGGCCGTCCAGCATCCGAATCCGGCGAGGCAGCTGATCGGCGAGGCTCGCATCGTGCGTGATCACGATGATGGTGGCGCCGGCGGCGCCCAGCTCGCGGATGAGGTCCATGATCGATGCGCCGGTGGCGCTGTCGAGGTTCCCGGTCGGTTCGTCGGCGAGCACGATCGCCGGACGCCCGACGAGGGCGCGGGCGATCGCAACCCGCTGCCGCTCCCCTCCTGACAGCTTGGTCGGCTTGAAAGTCGCGCGTTCGGAAAGGCCGACCCGTTCGAGCGCTTCATCCGCGCGCCTGTACCGCTCGGCGGGTGGGACGCCTGCGTAGAGCAACCCGTCGGCAACGTTCTCCCGCGCCGTGGCGTGTTCGGCCAGGAAGAACTGCTGGAAGACGAACCCGATCTCCCGCGCCCGCAGCCGCGACAGCTCGCGGTCGCTCAGCCGCGCGGCGTCGACCCCACCGATCCGCACCACGCCACTGCTGGGCCGCTCCAGTGTCCCGATGACGTGCAGGAGCGTGGACTTGCCCGATCCGGAGGGCCCGACGATCGCGACCAGCTCGCTCCGCCGGACGGAAAAGGACACCCCCCGGAGGGCGGGCACCGGCGGCTGCTCACCGTAGACCTTCGTTACCCCATCCAGTTCCAGAACCGGTTCGCCACTCATGACGACGGCACCACGACGCGATCGCCTGCGCGAACCCCGCCCTCGACCTGTACGAGCCCGGCGGCGTCGTCGAACAGGCCCAGCTGCACGGCGACGAGCTCGCGTCGCCCGCCCGCGCGGACGACCTCGACCGCGAACCCGCCGCCGGACCTCCCGACGAGCGCGGTGACCGGCGCGATCAGCGCATTCCTGACCCCTGCGGTGGTGATTTGCACCTGCACCGGCGCCTGATCGAGCCCGCGGGCCGCCTTGGGATGCTTCAGGGTGATGTAGATCGGGATCGTCGGGCTTGACGAGCCTGAGCCAGGGCCCGAGGAGCCCGACCCGGATCCGGACGAGCTCGCGACCGTCCCGATTCGGGTGACCGTCCCCGGCGTGGTGCGGTTGTCGGGCAGCGTGATCTGGGCCCGCTCGCCCACCGTGATGTCTGACTGCTGGGACGCGTCCAACCCCACCTGGACCTGACGGCTGGTGGAAGTCGCATGCGCCACCGGCGCCCCCGGATGACCCATCGACCCCAAATTCACCGTCGTCTTTGAGATCCGCAGCGGGCCGGGGAGGAACACCGCCTGACCGAGGTCCAGCGACCCGGTCTGATCCTCGCGCAGCTTTGCCTGCAGCCGCTGCAGGGCGTACGTCGTCTGGGAGCTGAACGAGTCAGAGGACGGGTCAAGCTGAGATCTGGTGGCGTATCCGAGGTGCACGAGGTTGGCGTTGAGCTGCTCGACATCGGGGCCGCTCTCGCCCTCTGACAGCGACCGGTACGCCGGCGTTGCGCCGCACAACAGCAGCACCGGCTTGTCGGCCACCCGATAGAGCACCTCGCCACAGCCGACCTTGCTGCCCTCATCGGGCAGCCTGGTGTATGTCCCGCGGGCCTGGTTGATCACCGCGTACGGCGAGCCGTCCGATCGCGCCCCATAAGTCAGCGTCCCATACTCGAAAACGACGGCCGAGAGGTTCCCCTTCTCCACGGTCGCGGTGTTCGCCGGCGCCCGCGGTGCGGCCGAGGTCGCTTGCTTCGCACTGGATATGGCGACGACGCCGCCGGCGGCGGTCACGGCAACCAGGACAGTCGCTCCGGCCAACACCCACGTGTTCCGCCTCACCGCGTGACCCCCGCTGCGGCTGCTGCACCGCGACACTTCCGCATCGCGGCGTTGAGAATGCTCATCCCCCCGGGCTCCGCGGCGGATGGGATTCGATTCGTGTCGACGAGGGGCCCATTTGGGATGGGGTCCGGGAAGTCCGTCACGCCGTTCTTGCGGATGCATTGGGCGAACCTGAGGCCCGCCTGCTGTTGCTGGGTGGTCCGCTTGCTGCCCGTGAACCCCGGCGGCTCCAGGGCCTTGCACGCGTTGATGGCCTGCTTGAACGCCGGGGCGCTCGGGTTCAGCGACGAGCCGTTGGCGACCGCATCGATGGTCAGCTCCCCCGACGCGTTCGGGTCCGGGAACGCGCTGACACCGTTCGCACGCATGCACTCGG
>CAVZZH010000008.1:0-56106 GCA_963779695.1 uncultured Solirubrobacterales bacterium | reverse complement strand
GCGCCTGGAGGTTGGTGAAGCTGGGATCGCGCATGTGGACGCGGGCCGGCTTGGCCGAGCCGTCGGCCCGGACGAAGCAGCCGAGCTCGCCGCGCGGGCCCTCGATCGGGTAGTAGACCTCACCCGGCGGCACGCGGAAGCCCTCGGTGACGAGCTTGAAGTGGTGGATCAGCGCCTCCATGCTCGTCGCCAGTTCGTGGCGCGGGGGGAGCGCGACCTTCCGGTCATTGACGATGTGCGGTCCCTCGGGCAGGCCCTCGACCGCCTGCTCGACGATCTTCACCGACTCGTACAGCTCGGCGTGACGCACGCGGTAGCGGTCGTAGTTGTCGCCGACCGTTCCGACCGGGATCTTGAAATCGAAGTGGTCATAGCTCGAATACGGCGCCGCCTTGCGCAGGTCCCACGGCTTGCCGGTGGCGCGCAACAGTGGGCCGGTGACGCCGAGCTTCAGCATCGTCGCCTGGTCGACGATGCCGGTGCCGCGCAGTCGCTCGAGCACGATCTCGTTCTTCTCCAGCAGATCCGCGTACTGGTCGGCGCGGTTCGGCATGTCGCGGCAGAACGCCTTGACCTTCTCGACCCAGCCCGGTGGGATGTCCTCGAACACGCCGCCGACCTGGAAATACCGCGTGTGCATGCGGGCGCCGGACGACATCTCGAACAGGTCGAGGATCTTCTCGCGCTCGCGGAAGCAGTACCAGAACATCGAGATCGCGCCGAGGTCCAGCGCGCTCGTGCCGAGCCACACGAGGTGGGACATCAAGCGGTTCAGCTCAAGATGGATGACGCGCAGGTACTGGGCGCGCGGTGGGACCTCGATGTCGAGCAGCGTCTCGACGGCCCCCACGAAGGCCATCGCGTTGAAGTAGTACGCGAGGTAGTCCATCCGCTCGACGACCGGGATCACCTTCCAGTACGCCTTGCCCTCGGCGGTCTTCTCGATCCCCGTGTGGACGTAGCCGACGAACGGCTTGATGTCGCGGACGACCTCGCCCTCGAGCGTGGCGAGCAACCGGAGCACGCCGTGCGTCGCCGGGTGATGCGGCCCGATGTTGAGCGTCAGCAGCTCGTGGCTCTCCTCGACAGGCTCGGACGCGAGCGTGATCGATTCCTCGCGGCGGCGGTAGTCGTCGCTCACTGCCATTTGCCGTAGCCCTGCTCTTCGTTGTAGGTGAACAGAACCGGCTCGCCGCCCATCGGGAAGTCACGGCGCTGCGGGTGGCCCTCGTAGTCCTCGGGCATCAGGATCCGGCGCATGTCCGGATGGCCTTCGAAGTTCACCCCGAACATGTCGTAGACCTCGCGCTCGGGGAACTCGGCGCCGGGATACAGGTCGGTCACCGTCTCGATCGTCGCCTTGTCGGTCGGCACGCGGGCCTTCACGGAAATGCGGTCGACGCTGTCCATGTCAAGCAACTCGTAAAGGACCCCGAGACGGGGCTCGTCCGGGTAATAGTCGACGCCGTGGAGGCTGGCCAGGAAGCTGTAGCCCTTGCCGTGGAGGTGGCCGATGATGGCCCGGATGTGAGCCGGCTCGGCGATCAGCACCGCGCGCTCGCGGTAGAAGCTCGTGTCGAGGATCGCCCCGTCGTCGACCTGCTCGCGAAGCTCCTGGGCGATCAGCTCGAGCCCGGTTGCGTCAGGCACCAGCGGTGTCCCCGGGCTTGAAGATGTTCACGGCCGTCGTCTCGGCGTCGGTCGGGGCGTGGAGGATCTCCTCGGTGCCCTCGGCCTCGTAGCGCTCCCGCCAGCCCTCCGGCGGGTTGCCGTGCACCATGTCGCGCAGGCGCAGGATGCCGTGGGCGAGTGACTCGGGACGGGGCGGGCAGCCCGGCACGTGAACCGAGATCGGGAGGAACTTGTCCGCCGGCACGAGCGCGTAGTTGTTGAACACCCCCATCGACGAGCAGCACGCGCCCATCGAGATCGCCCACTTCGGGTCGAGCATCTGGTCGTACAGCCGCCGGATGACCGGCGCCATCTTGATCGATACGCGGCCGGAAAGGATGATCAGGTCGGCCTGGCGCGGGCTCGCCCGGAGCGCCTCGAAGCCGAACCGCGCGATGTCCATCCGCGCGCCGACGATCGACATCATCTCGATCGCGCAGCAGGCGAGGCCGAACGTCAGCGGGAAGAACGAGTTGCCCCGCGCCCACGCGACCGCCCGGTCCATCGTCGTCGTCAGCACGCGCTCCTCGACGTAGCGCTCGAGGTCCTCGCCCTCAAGGCCGGTCAGCATGTCGTGGGCCCGCAGCTGGCGGACGTGAAGGTCTTCCGGTCGGTTCGGGGAGGCGCCGCTCAGCGGCTCACGCTTTATCTCCACTCGAGAGCTCCCCGCCGCCAGACGTACACGAACGCCACCATCAGCAAGATCACGAACACGACGGTTTCGACCATCGCAAACGTCCCAAACGCCTTGAGCTGGACCGCGATCGGGTACAGGAAGATGACCTCGATGTCGAACAGGATGAACAACATCGCGACCAGGTAGAAGCTGATTCCGAACCGGAAGCCGCGCTGCACCTCCGACGGAAGACCGCACTCATACGGCGAGATCTTCGACTTGTTCGGCCGCGCCTTGCCGAGAAAGATGTTCAGCACCGAGAACAGCAGCCCCACAGCACCGCCGAGGATGAGGAAGACGATTGCTGGGAGATAAGTTCGGAGCATCGGCAGAGCGTTATATCACCGTGGAACGATAGCTTGTAACAAAGTGTTACTTAGTGCCAAATGCGGCTATGTTCGCAGGGGTACCGATCCCGGCGCTCATGTCGCTGCAATCGGCACGATTTGGGGCGTTGCGTGAAATCCGTACACATCATCGTCGGTATCGCCTCGATCGTGTTGATGGGTGTCGCCGGACTCCTCGGCGCCTGGCTCTACTGGCGGGCCGAGACGAGCGTCTGGTTCTGGCGATTCCTGCGCGCCGGGCAGATCGTCGTCGTGCTCGAGGCCGCCCTCGGCGGCATCCTTGAGCTCCAGCATCACAAGACCTCTTCGATCCACATCATCTATGGCCTGCTCCCGCTCGCCGTCTCCTTCATCGCCGAACAGCTCCGGATCGCCTCGGCCCAGATGATCCTCGACTCCCGCGGCTTCGACTCCGCGGCCGACGTCGGCAAGCTCCCCGAGGTTGATCAGCGGCGGGTCGTCGTCGCGATCGTCCAGCGCGAGATCGGCGTGATGGCGCTCGCGGCTGTCGTGATCGTCGTGCTGCTTGCGCGCGCGGCGGGGACTGCCTGAGGCCGGGGCCGGCATGGTCCGGCCGCTCCGGCGTGGCGTGCTACCGCGCGGTCGTGCGACGAGCGCAGCAGCAGGATGCGCGAGCCATGCCGGAGCGGCCGACCAGCCGGCCTCGTCTCCGCGTGGCCGGCTCGGCGACCAGCCCTGGTCTCGGCCGCTGCGGCCGTCACTTGGGTGCAGCCAGGAGCCCCAGCCGTGGTCCCGCCCGGCGATGAATGCCGGTTCACCGCCGGGGGGCGGCGGTGGAACGCCATCGTTTGCGCCGCCGGTCGCCCAGCCGACGTGAATGGAGATTCAGTTCAGAGGGGTTGAACTGAAACGCCAAACTTTGTCGGCTGGCCAGCCAGCCAGCCCCGGCGGTGACGGCGCCGGTGGTCACGGCGGCCGGGCGGCCGGTCGCGGCCGGCGGGCGGCCTCGCGCCAGCCCTCGCCGATCAGCGGCGGTCGGGCGTGAGCGGGAGGCTGTGGTAGCGGCCTTCGTACCAGAGCAGGGGGTCGCCGACTCCGAGACCGAGGGCGATGACCTCGCCGATGGCGATCGTGTGGTCGCCGCCGGCGATCAGCTCGCGGAGATCGCAGGCGGCCCAGCCGAGCGATCCGTCGATGATCGGGATGCCGTCCTGGATCCGGTGCTGGACGCCCTCGAGCTTCTCGGACTCCGGAAGCTTGGAGGCGAACACGCGGGCGATGTCCTCCTGGCCGGCGCGCAGGACGTTGACGCCGAAGCGGCCCGCTTCGCGGACGATCGGCAGCGTCCGGGCTTGGTTCTCGAAGCAGACGAGCGCGAGCAGTGGGTCAAGCGAGAGCGAACACAGCGCGTTGGCGGTCATGCCGCCGGAGCCGCTCGGGCCGGCGCTGGTGATCACGGCGACGCCGGTGGCGAAGCGGCCGAACACCTCGCGGAAGAGCTCTGGATCAGGCGGGCGCAGCATCGCCGGGCTGGTTATAGCGCCGGGCTGGTGATAGCGCCGGCTGGTATGCGCCGCGCAGCAACGACCTGCCCCGGCGTCGGCCTCTAGGTTGCCGCCGTAGGAGGACGATCGCGGTTGGAAAACGAGGCGAACGTCTCACGGCCGACGCCGGGGGGATCGCTCAGACTGGTTCGGCGTGCGGCCTGCCGGTCCTCCCCGCCACGCAAGATTTCGCTCAGACCGGCTGTATCGCCAGCGGAACGGAGCCGTGTCGGCAGCGGAACCGCCGAGGGACGCCGACCTAGTGGACCATGAGCGTCCCGTACTCCCCGAGCGCCTCATCGGACGAGATCGAGGAGGTCATCAGGTACGTCCCGGGCGCGAGCGAGAGGTCGAGTTCGGCCTCCCCGCCGGGCGGGATCCCGTGCGTGGAGGCGATCGAGTTGCCGTTCTCGGAGACCACGAGGTTGTGCGTCAGCCGACCGTAATTGTGGACCGACATCATCAACGTCCCCGTGCTGACCGACACGCTCTGCGGGTTCAGGCGATACTCCGTGAGGGCGATGCGGACGGACCGGCCGCTGCCCACCTGATGGGTGTGACCGCAGCCGGCGAGGGCTCCCGCACCGAGGAAGCAACCCGACACCAGCAGACATGAGAATGCACGGAACCGCACTGGTCGATCGTAACTTCGTATCATCCCCGCCCGCATGAACCGGCCGATCAGGGTCCTTCTCATCATGGTGTCGTCGGTCGGGCTCGCCGGCTTCGCTCTCGCGTGTGGAACGGAGCATCTGAACGTGCCGACGACGAACCCGGACGTGCACACCGGTGCGGTCCTGTTCTCGCAGCGGTGCGCCGGCTGTCACACGCTCTCCTACGCGGGCACGCACGGTTCGGCGACGAACGTGCGCTCCCGGCAGATCACCGACGGCCCGAACTTCAACGTCCGCTGCGAGCGGCCGATCGATCGCGTCCTGTACGCGATCGCGAACGGCGGCTTCTCCGGCGCGATCATGCCGCAGAACATCGTGACCGGCCAGCAGGCGCGCGATGTGGCGCAGTTCGTGGCGACCTACGCCGGGCGCGCGGCGCCGAAGATCGTCGGCCAACACCGTGCGTGGCGACGCCGATCGGCTCGCTGCCCGCCCCGGGATCGACGGCGACGACGGCGACCACGGCTTCGTCGACCCAGACGAACTCGACGACCTCGGTCGCGAGCAACCCGTCGCCGACCAGCACCACCAAGAAGAAGTAGGCGGGTCGCCGGCCGTCTGGCCCCGACCCGCATAGGAGCGTCGCATGCTCGACATCAGGCTGATCCGACAGGACCCCGACACGGTCCGGGCTGCGCTCGCCCGCCGCGGACCGGAGGCCGCCGCCGCGGTCGACACCGTGCTCGAGCTCGACGAGCGCTGGCGAGCGCTGACCACCCAGCTCGAGGAGCTGCGCGCCGAGCAGAACCGGGCGAGCAAGGGCCGAAAGGGCGCGCCGACGCCCGAGGAGCGCGAGCAGCTCGCCGCCCTCTCCGCTCGCGGGCGCGAGCTCAGCGACAAGGAGGACTCGGTCAGACGGGACCGGGACGCCGCGCTCGCGTCGCTCCCGAATCTCCCCGCGTCTGATGCCCCCGACGAGGACACGGTCCTCAAGGAGGTCGGCGAGGCCGGCAAGACGGGCAAGGACCACCTCGAGCTCGCCGGACCGCGGATCGACATGGAACGGGGCGCGAACGTCTCCGGCTCGCGCTTTGCCTATCTCAAGGGCGACCTCGTGCTGCTCGAGTTCGCGCTCGTCCGCTACGCGCTTGAGAAGCTCATGGCCGCCGGCTTCGAACCGGTCATTCCGCCGGTTCTCGTGCGCGAGCCCGCCCTGTACGGCACCGGGTTCCTGCCGGACACCGAGCAGCAGATCTATCGCCTCCCGGACGACGACCTGTACCTCGTCGGTACCTCCGAGGTCCCGCTCGCCTCGCTCCACGCCAAGGAGATCCTCGCCGCGGATGCGCTGCCGGCCCGCTACGCCGGCTTCTCCACCTGCTTCCGGCGGGAGGCGGGCGCGGCGGGGAAGGACACCCGCGGCATCTTCCGCGTGCATCAGTTCGACAAGGTCGAGATGTTCAGCTTCGTCGCGCCGGAGGACGCGCTGGCCGAGCACGAGCGACTGCTCGGGGTCGAGGAATCGATCCTCCAAGACCTGCAGATCCCGTATCGGGTGGTCGCGATCGCGGTTGATGACCTCGGCGCCTCGGCGGCGAAGAAGTACGACTGCGAGGCGTGGCTGCCCGGCCAGGGCCGCTACCGCGAGCTGACATCGACCTCGAACACGACCGACTATCAGGCCCGCCGGCTTGACATCCGCTACCGCCCCGCAGAGGGCCGTCCCGCGACGGTGCACACCCTCAACGGCACGGCGGTTGCGGTCGGACGGACGATCATCGCGCTGCTCGAGAACGGCCAGCAGGACGACGGCTCGGTGGCGCTGCCGGAGCCGCTCGTCCGCTGGGGCGCGCCGCCCGTGCTCCCGGCAGCCTGAGACGAGGCCCGAGACAGGGCGACGGGCACGCGCGACAGCGCAGAGCGGGCTACGCCGGTCCGACGGCCCGCAGGCCCGGGGTGCCGCTCTCCAGCAGGATGAGCGCGGCGCGCGGCGGTCCGCACGGCGCGATCTTCGCCCGCATCCGAACGCCGAAGGTGTTCCACGGGCGGACGAACGCGTGCATCGGATCCTCGGTGCCGGCTACGGCTTCGGCGACGGCGCCGGCGAACCCCACCCGGCCGCGCGCTTCGGCGTCGGCGGTCTCGAGCAGCTCCGACACGGGGTGATGGACCGCCGCCTCCTCGCTGACGTCGAGCAGGCGCTCGGCCTCCCGGGACACGGCCTGGATGACGAGCGCTGAGTCGACGATCAGGAACGCGTCCCGAGGACCCGGGACGATGTCGGCGCGGGCCTCGAGCATGACGCCGAAGCCGCAGGCGGAGCACACGCGTCCGCCCGGCGGCGGCGGCGATCCGCCCGGCGACGGCGCTGCGCAGTGCCCGCAGAACCAGCCCCACTCTTCAGGAGCGGTGTCTGCCGCGTGGACGAGCCGGAGGGCGGGTGTAGACGATCTATTGAATCCGTTCATAGCCCCAAGGTGACGATTATAGGTTCGCGACAAACCCTGCACAACAGCGTGGTCAAGTTGCACAACTTCGGCCGCAGGGACGTTGTCACGCCGGGGCCCCGGGGGAGTGAATAAGGCGGAGAGGGGGGGATTCGAACCCCCGAACGAGGTTAACCCCCGTTACGCGATTTCCAGTCGCGCCCGTTCAACCGCTCCGGCACCTCTCCGCGGGAGCCCCGCAAGCGTAGATGATCGGTTCAGCGCGGGCGCGCAGGCGCGCAGGCAGGCGCGGAGGTGACGCGCTCCCGACGTTACAGCTGCCACTCACCGCCGCGCAGCAACGGGACCTCGGTTCCGTCCACGGTCGTCCCGGTCACCGCGACCTCATTCGATCCGATCATGAAGTCGATGTGGATCGTGCTCACGTTCACCCGGGCGCGCGACGCATCGTCGCCCACGGCGAACGCGAGGCCCTGGCCGAGCGCGATGTGGCTGGCGGCGTTCTCGTCGAGCAGGGTGTCGTAGAAGATCGTCCCGAGCTGGCCGATCCGGCTGTCCCGGTCGACGAGCGCGACCTCGCCGAGCCGCTGCCCGCCATCGTCCTGGGACGCGAGCGAGCTGAGCGCGGCGCCGCCCTCATCCGCCTTTATGTCGACGGCACGTCCGCCCTCGAAGCGCACCCGCAGCCCGGAGATCGTCGTCCCGGTGAGCTCGAGCGGCTTGGTCGAGGTGACGTATCCCTCGGTCCGCTCCGGGTCCGGCGTCGTGAACACCTCCTCGGTGGGGATGTTCGGCACGTGCTCGATTCCGTCGACCGTCGACAGCCGGGCCGCCTGCCAGCGGCTGCCCGGCAGCAGCCCGACGGTGAGGTCCGTGCCCGGCCCCTCGAACCGCACGCGATCGAGGTGCAGCGGGTCGAGCTTGCGGCACAGACCGGTGAGATGGTCAAGCCGGCTCTCCCAAGCCGCGACCGGGTCGGGCTCGTCCAGGCGGCAGACGTGAGCGATCTCCTCCCACAGGCGCTCGTGCGCCTCGGAACGCTCGAGTTCCGGATGCACGAGCCGTCCCCACTCGGGCGTCGGACACGGGATCAGGCACCAGTTCGTCGTGCGCGCGTTGAGAACCTCGTTGGCCTCGCGCACGCGCGGCAATGTGTCGCGGCCGAGGAGGTCAAGGTCGACGCCGTCCATGACGTGTGGGTCGGCGGGTCCGGTCAATCCGACGCGGGCGCAGCGGTGCTCGCCGTAGGCCAGCATCTGCTGCCCGTACCACGGCGGCACGAACGACAGCGTGTCCGGATCGGCGTGCAGGGCCCGCGCGCGCTTCAGGTGCAGGTCGAAGACCCGGAGATCGACGAACAGCGCGCCGTGCTCGTACGCGGCTTCGGCCACCGCCCGCGCGAGCTTCTCCTTGCCCGGCTCCGAGCTGAGCACGAGGATCTGCCCCGGCTGCACGTTGGCGCCGAAGCGCACCGCGAGCTCGGCGAGCCGCTGGATGTGCTCGGCCTCTCTCACCGTGGCACCAGGATGCCCGGGTTGAGGATCCCGGCCGGGTCGAGCGAAGACTTGACCGCGCGGAGAACCTCGACCCCCAGCTCGCCGATCTCCTGGCGGTACCACGGGAGGTGATCGCGCCCGACGCCGTGGTGATGGGTGATCGAGCCGCCGGCGGAGACGATCGCGTCGCTCGCCGCCGCCTTGGCGGCGTGCCACTGCGCGAGCGGATCCTCAAGCGCGGCGCACCCGATCGTGAAATAGAGCGACGCACCCGCGGGATAGACGTGCGACACATGACACAGGATCACGGGCGCCGTGCCCTGCGCGGTCAGTGCGTCGCGCAACGCGGCCGAGACCGCCTCGTAGAGTCGCGGCAGGCCGGACCAGAACGTCGCCGTCTCCAAGGTCTCGATGATCGCCCCGGCGTCGAGCAGCGCGTCGCGCAGGTACGGACCGCGGAACCGGTCGTGCGCCCACGCGTCGCCGGCACCCGGGTCGGCCGGTTCGGCGCCGGCGCGCTCCAGCACGTGGTGGGCCCCCGCCTGTCGCGCGGCGACGTCGTCAGGCGTGCCCTCGAAGCCGACGATCGCGAGGCAGCCGCCGCTCGCGCCTTGGCCGATGTCCCCCGGCCGCGCCAGGTTGATCGCGGTCTCGGCCTCATCGGAGAGGCGGAGCACGGTGGGGAGCGGACCGTCCTGGACGAGCCCGCGGACGACATCCATACCCGTGGAGAACGACGGCAGCCGCCAGCCCTCGTAGATCCGCTGCTCGGGCGCCCGGCGAAGGCGCACCGTCAAGCCCGTGATGACGCCGAACGCCCCTTCGGAGCCGAGCACGAGCTGACGCAGGTCGGGACCGGCGGCGGACTTCGGCGCTCGTCCCAGCGACAGCGTCCCGGCCGGCGTCGCCACGCGCAGCCCCATGACGTTCTCGTCGAAGCGCCCGTAGCCCGCCGAGGACTGACCGCTCGAGCGAGCCGCGGCGGCGCCACCGAGCGTCGCGTACTCAAACGACTGCGGGAAATGGCCGATCGTGAAGCCGCGCGCGCCGATCAGCTCTTCGGCCTCCGGGCCGCGGAGGCCCGGTTCGAACACGGCCAGCCGAGAGGTCTCGTCGAGCTCGAGCAGGGCGTTCATCCGTCGCAGATCGAGGGCCACGGCACCGGCGTACCCATCGCTGTCCGCTTCAAGTCCGCCGACGACCGAGGTGCCGCCGCCGAACGGGATGACCGCGATCCGCTCCTCGCTGCAGACGGCGAGCAGCTCGAGTACCTGTTCGTGCGTCCCCGGCCGGACGACAAGATCCGGAGCGCCGGTCGTGTCATGGGACCGCAGCCGCAAGAGGTCTGGGGTCGACTTACCGCGCATGTGCCGGATCCGGGCCTTGGCGCTCGCATCAGCGTGGTCGGATCCGACGACCTCGCTCAGACGGGCCATCGCCGCGTCGGGCAGACGGCCGGGCGGCAGTGTGTAGTCGGTCAGCGCGCCGGCGGCTCGGCCCGGTGTGTGGACGCCGAGGCCGTCAGCAAGGAGCTTCAGCATCGAGTCGGGCAGCGTTATCGCGAGCGCGGGATCGCCCCAGCCTGACCAGGACAAGTCGGGATACGGCCGGCTTGGGCGCGCGATCGCCATCGGCTCGGACGGTAGCCGCTCCTGCGCTCCGGGGCTGCGGGGCTACGGCGTCTGCTCGCCGCCGCTGCGCCAAAACGGGACGCCGAGCATGGCGAGCCGGAGCTGCTTCTCGGCCACGAGCGCGATCTCGGCCTCCGCCTCGGGTGCCGCCACGGGCACGTCGAGCATCGCCCCGACCGTCGCGATCATCGTGTTCACGAGCAGTCCGGCGAGCATCTGCAAATCGTCGGTCGTCCACTCGCGCAGCACCGGGAACCGCGCGAGGTCGGTGGCGAGCTCGCTTGTGAACAACCGGACCTCGTTGCGGACCGCGTGGCGGAGGATGACGTTGCCGGTGTAGCCGGCCCGGACGACGAACACGAAGTGGAGCCGATGGTCCCGGACGTGGTTCATGAGGATCGCGACCGATCGGCCGATGATGTCCTCCGGCTCGAGTCCCTCGCGCGCGTCACGCAGCATCGCGCGCAGCGTGCGGAACGAGTCCTCGACGAGGGCGAGCCCGAGCTCGTCCATGCTCGAGAAGTGGCGATAGAACGCCGTCGGGACGACGCCGGCCGTTTTGGCCACGCTGCGCAGACTCAGCGAGTCAAAGCTCGCCCCGGCCTCGATCTGAAGCAGGGCTGCGTCGAGCAGCGCCTGGCGGGTGTGCTGGCGGCGCTCCGCCTGGGTCCGGCGCCGATGGGCGGGCGTGGGGCGGTTCGAATGCCGGGACTTCTGTGTACGGGCGTTCACGATCGTGTGCGTTCCCTCACACCGCACAGTTTACCGCTTGACGTATACGGGAACACGGTTCAGACTACCGCGCTGTGAACAAGTGTCCACTAAATGAACTGAAGAACGAATGCCCTACAAGACAGCCACTCGCCGGTTCCTGAAGTCATCGCTTGTCGACCTCCTCGTCGGCCCGCACGGGGTCGACCGCTACCTCGAACTCATACGCCCGGACCTGACCATCTCGGAGGCCCGCGCGCGGATCGTCGCCGTCGAGCGACAGACGCCACGCAGCGTCACCCTGCGGATTCGGCCCAACGCCGCTTGGTCCGGTTTCCGGGCCGGCCAGTTCGTCCGCGTCGGCGTCGAGATCGACGGCGTGCGCCGGACGCGCACGTACTCGCCCGCCAGTTCGCAGTACGCCTCCGGTGAACATCTCGAGCTGACGATCAGCTTCCTGCCCGACGGGTTGGTGTCCAGCTATCTCCGCCGGGAGAACCCGGGCGGAACCGTCTACCTGGGCCCGGCCGACGGCGAGTTCGTGCTGCCCGCGCAGCGTCCGGAGCGTCTTGCGCTCGTGAGCGGCGGCAGCGGCGTCACGCCGGTGATGGCGATGCTGCGCACGTTGTGCGACGAGGGTCACGGGGGCGAGGTCACCTTCATCCACTACGGACGCACGCGGTCGGACTGGCTATATGAACGCCAGGTCCGCGAGCTTGTGAGCGCGCATCCGAACGTGCGCGCCCAGTACGTCGCCACCGGTGAGGGCGGCGCGCGCTTCAGTCGGCAGGGTCTTGGATTGACTGCCGATACGCACGTCGCCGTCTGCGGGCCACCGCGTCTGATTGACGCCGTCCGTGCTGAGTGGAGCGACGCGCCTGCGCATGTCATCGCCGAGACCTTCACTCCGCCGAGCCTCGCCGTCACCGGTGCCGCGGCCGAGGGGACGCTGCGCTTCACCGAGAGCGGGAGCTCGGTGCCGATCGCCGAGGGCACGCTGCTCGAGCAGGCCGAGGCGGCAGGGCTCGCGCCCGAGTTCGGCTGTCGCATGGGCATCTGCCACACGTGCACGTGTCGCAAGGCAGCGGGCGCCGTTCGCAACGTCCTCACCAACGAGATCTCCGACGAGGAGGACGAGGACATCCAGCTCTGCATCTCGGTCCCCGCCGGCGACGTCGCCCTTGAAATCTGATCCCAACATCACGGAGACACCTGCATCCATGACCACGACGACACATCCCGACCTCACCCCTGAGCAGATCGAGGCGCTCGGCCGCGAGCTCGACGAGCTGCGCAATCGCGTGCGCGCCGACCTCGGCGAGCGCGACGCCGCCTACATCCGCCGCATCATCAAGGCCCAGCGGGCGCTCGAGCTCACCGGCCGCGGCCTGCTGTTCGCCGGCGCGCTTCCCCCCGCCTGGCTCGGCGGAGTCGCCGCCCTGTCGCTGTCGAAGATCCTCGACAACATGGAAATCGGCCACAACGTGATGCACGGCCAGTACGACTGGATGAAGGATCCGGCGCTGGACTCCAAGCGCTTCGAGTGGGACACGGCCTGCCCGGGCGACCAGTGGCGCCACTCGCACAACTACATGCATCACACGCACACGAACGTGCTCGGGAAGGACCGTGACATCGGCTACGGGATCCTGCGGATGTCCGAGGATCAGCCGTGGCGGCCGCGAGACCTCGGCAATCCGATCTACGCGACGCTGCTGATGCTGCTGTTCGAGTGGGGCGTCGCCGTCCACGACCTCGAGGTCGACCGGATCGAGGCCGGCGAGATCACGCTCGCGGACAAGCGGGACATTCTCAAGGCGATCTGGAAGAAGGGGCGCCGGCAGGTGCTCAAGGACTACGTCCTCTTTCCCGCCCTCGCGGGGCCGGGCGCACCGTTCGTGCTCACCGGAAACCTGAGCGCCAACCTCATCCGCAACGTGTGGTCGTTCATGATCATCTTCTGCGGACACTTCCCAGACGGCGTCGAGGAGTTCTCCGAGGACGAGGTCGAGAATGAGACGCGCGGCGGCTGGTACCGCCGCCAGATGCTCGGCTCGGCGAACCTCACCGGCAGCCGCCTGTTCCACATCCTCAGCGGCAACCTCAGCCACCAGATCGAGCACCACGTGTTCCCGGACATCCCGGCGCACCGCTACGCCGAGATCGCGACCGAGGTCCGCGCAATCTGCGAACGCTACGGGCTCCCGTACAACACGGGCCCCCTCCACAAGCAGTTCGGGTCGGTCGTCAGGAAGATCGTCCGCCTCGCCCTTCCCGGCAGCGGGACGAGCAAACCGTCAAGGAGCGAGCCGCTCGATCCGCCAGCCGCCGTCGTCGGCGGGTCGGTAGACGAGACGGTCGTGGAGCCGGTCGGCGCGGTGCTGCCAGAACTCGAAGACGTGAGGCTCGATCCGGAAGCCGCCCCAGCCGGATGGGACCGGGAGCTCGACCCCGTCGTAACGGGCTGAGAGTTCGGTGACGCGCTGCTCGAGCGCGTCCCGGCTCTCGACCACCTCGCTCTGGGGAGACGCGAGCGCGCTGATCTGGCTGCCGCGCGGCCGCGATCGGACGTAGCGCTCCGTCTCCTCGGCGCTGACCCGCTGCACGGGACCCTCGATGCGGACCTGGCGCTGGAGCCGCGGCCAGTAGAACAGCAGCGCCGCCTGCGGGTTCTCGCCGAGCTCGCGGCCCTTGCGGCCGTCGAAATTGGTGAAGAAGACGAACCCACTCGGATCGAACTGTTTGACGAGCACCATGCGGACCGACGGGGCGCCGGCGGCATTCGCCGTCGCCACCGCGGCCGCCTCGGGCATGTCATGGCCGGCGTCGCGCTCCTCCCCGAACCACCTCTCGAACTGCGCGAGCGGATCGGCATCGGCGTCGCGTTCGGTGAGCGGGGGTGGGTCGAAGGCCATGGCCGGGTCGAGCACGCTACCGCATTGACATATACCCATATCAGCATATATTGTCCGGTGTCATGGCCCGCGCAGCGACGACAACCGATGTGTTCAACGCGGTGGCCGAGCCGCGCCGGCGAGAGATCCTGGACGTGCTCGGTGGCGCCGAGGCTTCGGTCGGCGAACTCGTCGAGGCACTCGGCCTCGCACAGCCGCAGGTGTCAAAGCACCTGAGGGTTCTGCGTGAGGTCGGAGCCGTCGACGTTCGCGATGCCGGACGGCAGCGGCTCTACCGGATCAATCCGGCCTCGCTGAAACCGATCCACGATTGGGTCACGAACCTCGAGCGGTTGTGGTCAGAGCGCTTCGACGCGCTCGACGAGGTGCTGGAAGAACTCAAAGCAGAGGAGGAACACGATGGTGCCGGCAACCGGTGACAAGAAGGCAGCGCTGACGCTGCCGACCGACACGCAGATCCTGGTGACGCGCGACTTCGATGCTCCGCGCCACCTCGTGTTTCGCGCGTGGACGACGCCCGAGCTCGTTCGGCTCTGGTGGCACGCGAAGCGCGGCGAAATGATCGTCGCCGAGATCGACCTCCGCGTCGGCGGGCACTGGCGATACGCGATGGTGACGCCGGGCGGCGACGAGGTGGCGTTCCACGGCACGTACCGCGAGATTGTGCCGGACGAGCGGCTCGTCTCGACAGAGGTGTTCGAGGGCGCGCCGGACCACGAGGCCCTGAGCACGCTGACGTTCAGCGCCGACGGCGAGCGCACCCGCGTGACGCTGCTCGTCGACCACGGGAACCGTGAGATCCGGGACATGGTGCTGCAAACCGGGATGGAGGACGGTCTCCAGGACGCGCTCGATCTGCTCGAAGAGGCCGCGCGCACGATTACATAGGGCGCATGCCGGATCGCCCCGCCGACACGTTCGATCGTCACGCGAGCGCCTACGACGCCGCCCGTCGGCGCCTCGTCCCGTCCTTCGACGCGTTCTATGGCACGGCGGTCGACGCGCTCGCGCTCGGTGCGCGGGCGCCGCGTCGCGTGCTCGATCTCGGCGCGGGAACGGGGCTGCTCGCATCGCTCGTGCGGGCAGCCCATCCCGATGCCGAGCTCACGCTGCTCGACGGCTCGGCGCGGATGCTCGAGCAGGCACAGCACGCGCTCGGCACCGAGCGGACCCGGTTCATCGTGGCCGACCTGAACGACCCGCTTCCGCCCGGCCGATGGGACGCGGTCGTGTCGGCGCTCGCGATCCACCACCTCACGGACGACGAGAAACGCACCCTGTTCATGCGCGTGCACGAAACGCTCGTGCCCGGCGGGGTGTTCGTCAACGCCGAGCAGGTGATCGGACCGTCACCGCGGTTCACAGCGTTCTATGAGCGCTGGCACGAAGCGCGCGCTCGTGCGGCCGGGACCGACGACGCCGAATGGGCGGGCGCGCTCGAGCGGATGGCGCATGACCGCTGCGCCACCGTCGAGGATCAGCTTCAGTGGCTGCGGGCAGCCGGGTTCGCCCAGGCTGACTGCCTCTTCAAGGATCACCGCCTCGCGGTCCTCGTCGCGCTCTCAGCGGGCCTGGGGCAATCTACGTAGCCAGGGACAACCACCACCATCTAGGCTCTCGCCCCCGGATGAAGATCTGGTTCGACATGACTGCCTCGGCGCACCCGGTGGTGTTCCGACCCGTGATCCAGCGGCTGCGCGCGGCCGGGCACGAGGTGCAGATCACGGCTCGCGATTACGCGCAGACGCTGGGGCTCCTGCGCCTGCAGGGGCTCGACGCGATCGTCGTCGGGCGGCACGCTGGGGCGTCCCGGGCACGGAAGGCCGCCGCGCTCGCGCAGCGCAGTGTCACCCTGTACCGCTGGGCGCGACGCAACCACTTCGATCTCGGCGTCGCGCACGGTTCCAACGATCTGGCGCTCGCCGCAGCCGCCGCCGGCATTCCCGCGGTCAACATGTTCGACTACGAGTTCGCGATTCAGCAGCATCACATCGGCTGCCGGCTGGCACGGAAGGTGATCACCCCGGACGCGATCCCGCCGTCTCGCTTGGCCCGGTTCGGCGCCACCGGCGACAAGCTTCTCCAGTACCCCGGGCTCAAAGAGGAGTACTACCTGGCGGATTTCCAGCCGGACGAGACGATCCTGGCCCAGCTCGGCGTCGACCCCGCCCGGATCGTCGTCGTCGTGCGCCCGCCGCCGGACGTGTCGCTGTATCACCGTAAGTCCAACCCCCTGTTCCCGCGCGTGCTTAATTACCTGGGCGACCGCCAGGACGTTCATGCTGTTGTCCTGCCGCGTACCGATGCCCAGCGCCAGCATGTCCGCTCGCTCAACCTCCCCTCCGTCGTCGTCGCGGATGGCGCCGTGGACGCCCAGAGCCTGATCGCCGCCTCGGACCTCGTCGTGTCGGCGGGCGGCAGCATGAACCGTGAGGCCGTCGCCCTCGGCGTGCCGGTGTACACGACCTACGGCGGGCGTCTCGGGGGCGTCGATGAGTCGCTCATCCGCACCGGCCGCCTGCGGCCGCTGAGCGACGCGCGCGCGCTCGAGCTTGAGAAGCGCACCGGCACCTTGGACTGGCCGCGCCGTGACCCCCAGATCCTCGTCGACATGGTCCTGTCGGCCGTCCGATGATGAGCACCAGGCCGACACGCCCGGCCAACCGCGGTGGGCGCCTCTCCCGGGTGCTCTCCGGCGAGACACCGCCGGCGCCGCCCGCTCAGCACGGGTCGCTCGTCGAGCAGTACGCGGCGATGTCGCATGCGTTCCAGCCGCGTCTCGTCGACAGCGTGCTCCGCGGGCTTGACGTCACGATCGCCGGCTCCATGGCACTGCTGACGGCGCCGCTGTCGCTCGCGATCGCCGTCGTCCTCAAGCTGAGCTCGCCCACGGGGCCCGTGCTGTACCGCGGCTGGCGCGTCGGCCGGGGCGGCCATCTGTTCCAGATGCTCAAGTTCCGGACACTCGCCCCCGATGCCGAGCAACGGCTCGGGCCGTACCTCGGCCCGGAGCTCACGGCGCTGACCGAGAACGAGGTGACCCGCATCGGTCGGATTCTCCGCGCGTCAAAACTCGACGAGCTGCCCCAGTTGCTCAACGTCGTCCACGGAGACATGAGCCTCGTCGGGCCGCGCCCGATCCGTCCCACGTTCTTCGGCGAGCTGTGCGTGAGCATCCCCGAGTACTGGCAGCGGCTTGTCGTGCGCCCGGGCGTCACCGGTCTCGCGCAGCTCCGTCTCACGCGTGAGATGACGTGGGCCGAGAAGCTCGCCCACGACCTCGAGTACATCGCCGATCGCTCGGTACAGCTGTACCTGTCGGTGATCTTCACCACCGTGTGGCTGATCGTCGTGCGTCCGGCGAACAAGCGCAGCGCGCTCAACCGGCTCCCCTGACACTTTCAGGACATGTGCGGGATCTGCGGCAGCTATGACTACGCGCGCGGGCGACGGGCCGACGCCGAGCTGCTCGCGCGGATGAACGAGACGCTCGTCCACCGGGGGCCGGACGCCGGCGGGCAGCACGTCGACGGTCCGACCGGGCTCGCCGCCCGCCGGCTCGCGATCCTCGACCTCGCCCACGGCGATCAGCCGATGCTCACCGACGACGGGGCGGTCTGCGTCGTGCAGAACGGCGAGATCTTCAACTACCCGGAGCTGCGCGCGCAGCTCGAGCGGGACGGCGTGCACTTCCGCACCCACTGTGACACCGAGATCCTGCTCCACCTCTACCTCAAGCACGGTCCGGACTTCGTCGAGCGCCTGCGCGGGATGTTCGCGCTGGCGATCTGGGACCGCCACCAGGAGCGTCTGCTGCTCGCGCGCGACCGGTTCGGGATCAAGCCGCTGTTCTACTCGGTCGCCGACGGCGAGCTGAGCTTCGCCTCAGAGCTCAAAGCGCTGCTGCGTCGGCCGTCGTTCTCCCGTGCCGTCGACGCCGACGCCCTGCACGCGTTTCTCGCGTTCAACTCGATCCCGGCGCCGCTCACGATCTTCAGCGCTGCCCGCAAGCTCCCGCCGGGGTACACGCTGCTGTGCTCCAAGGACGGTCCGACCCTCGCCCGGTACGCGCGTCCCGCACCCGCGCGAGCGGCAGAGCTGCGACGGGAACCGGCCGAGGCCCTCGCCCAGGAGCTCCGTCAGCGGCTGCGCGACTCGGTCAGCGCTCACCTGCTCTCCGACGTCCCGGTCGGGGTGCTCCTCTCCGGCGGCGTCGACTCCTCAGCGCTCGCGGCGCTCGCCGCCACCGCGTCCTCAGGCCGCGTCTCGACGTTCTCGATCGGCTTTCGCGAGCGCTCGTTCAACGAGCTCGATCTCGCCCGCGAGGTCGCCCGGCGCTACGACACCGATCACCACGAACTCGTCGTCGAACCGGACGTCGCGGAGCTGCTGCCCCGGATCGTCGCCGCCTGCGATGAGCCGTTCGCTGACTCCTCGGCAGTGCCGACGTTCCTCGTCTCCGAGCTCGCATCGAGTCACGTCAAGGTCGTCCTCTCGGGTGAAGGAGGCGATGAGCTGTTCGGGGGCTATGAGACGTATGCCGCCGGCCAACTCGCTCAGCGGGTCGGTCCGGCCGCCGCGCGACTGCAGCCGCTCGTGGAGTTGCTGCCGAGCTCGAGCCGGCGGGCGAGCTTCGACTACCGGGCCAAACGGTTCGTCCGCGCGGCCGCGCTCCCGCCGCTCGAGCGCCACCACGGCTGGAAGGAGATCTTCTCCGACGCGCAGCGCGCCGAGCTCCTCACGCAGGACTGGCAGCGACCAACCGCCGACCCCCTGGCCACGTGGCGCGAGCGCTTCGGCGAGACCGCCGGCGCGCCGTTGCTCGCGCGGCTCCAGGACATCGACCTCGGCATCTACCTCGCCGACGATCTGCTCGTCAAGACGGACCGCATGAGCATGGCTCACAGCCTGGAGGCGCGCGTGCCGTTCCTCGACCCCGTCGTCGCCGACCTGGCGCTCGCGCTCCCGACGAACCTCAAGGTCCGAGGCCTCCAGAAGAAGCGGCTGCTCCGCCAAGCGGCCGAGCCACTCATCCCGGAGAACATCATCAAGGCCCGCAAGCGAGGCTTCTCGATTCCGGCCGCCGCCTGGCTGCGCGGCGAGCTGCAGCCGTTCGCCCGCGACCTCCTCTCGCCCGAGCGCACGCGCGCCCAGGGGTACTTCGAGCCGGCCGCCGTGACCCGCCTGATCGACGAGCATGTCGGACGCCGTGAGGATTACAGCCGCCAGCTCTGGGGGCTGATGTCGTTTTCGCTCTGGGTCGAGCACGTCGATGGCCTGGGAACCGCCTGAGCCGCACCCCGCGATCGTGCCCACGCCTCCGCCCGACTGGCTGCACTACGCCCGGACGCTCCAGAGCATCGCCCAGGCCGGCCTCACCTATGCCCAGGACCCGTTCGACCGCGAGCGCTATGAGCAGATCCGCAGCGTCGCGGCCGAGATCGCCGCGGCCGGGACGGACGTCCCGGTGCAGACGATCCGCGGCTTCTTCGCCTCCGAGCGCGGCTACCCGACGCCGAAGCTCGACGTCCGCGCGGCGGTGATCGTCGAGGAGCGCATCCTGCTCGTGCAGGAACGCGACGACGGCGGCTGGACGATGCCGGGCGGGTGGGCCGACATCGGCGAATCGGCCGCCGAATCGGTCGTCCGGGAGACGCGGGAGGAGGCCGGAATCGAGGTTCGCGCCGAGAAGCTGATCGCTCTGTTCGAGCGCGAGCGCCACGGGCATCCCGTCCACCCAGAGTTCAGCCACAAGGCCTTCTTCGCCTGCGTGCCGGTGGGCGACGCGACACCGACGCCCGCCCCCGGCGCGGGGCCTGAGATCACGGCCGCGGCCTTCTTCGAGCGCGCCGAGCTGCCCCGGCTCTCGCTCGCCCGCGTAACCCCGGAGCAGATCGGGCTCGCGTTCACCCACCACGCCCAGCCAGAGCTGCCGACGGCGTTCGATTGACGCCGCCGGTGCACGACAAACGGCCCGCCCGGCACGATCGCCGGACGGGCCGCTGCGCTACGTACCGCTGAGTGCTGCGACTACTGGCCGAACTTGACCTGGCAGGCCTGGACCGCGCCCACGTCCGTGCCGGCGTGCGACAGGCACGCCGTGAGCTTGGAGGCCTTTGTCAGCTGCGTCTGAGCCGGGAACCTGTTCGGTCAGGCGCTCCGCAACGCCCGCGATCGTCCGGAAACTGGCGCTGCTGCGTCCCGAGTTGCTTCTTCGCGCTGGTCGATCGCGTCGACGAGCCCAAGGCGCTCGGCTGGATCCAGTACTTCCTCGCGCTTGACGCGTACGTCGACGGGCGGTTCGAGGCGGCGGCCGAGCACGCGGCGGTCAGTGTCGAGAAGGCCCGCGAGTCGGGCCACGAGTTCATGCTCGCGAGTGCGGCGGCGACCGGGCTACTCGCTCGCTCGGCACGGGACGGCGAGATCCGGCAGGCCGAGTTGGCCGAGACCGTGCAGCTCATGCAGCGTCCGGGGGTTCCGCCCCTGGTGGCGTTTGCGCTGTGGTTCGTGGCGCGCTACGCGGCCGGGGTCGACCCGTCCGCGTCCGGGCGGTGGCTCGCCCACGCGGCGCGGATCGTCGAGTCGCTCGACTCTGATCTGTGGCCGGAGTGCGAGCTGCGCGAGGAGTCCATGACCGTGCTCGGCATCGGAGATCTCGCGCCACTGCTCGCCGCCACCCCGCCGCTCGACCCTGCCCAGGCGCTCGCCGAGGCCGCCGCGTGGCTCGCCGTGCGCCCTGGCCATGAGGCCGCCCGACGGACCGTGTCCGGACAGCTCTCGGCCGCGGCCGGATGACTGGATGTAGGATCGACGACCGTGCCTGGACCGCTGACGTTCGCGTACGACGGCAACTTCCGCTTCGACACCGAGGATCCGGCGTGGCGGTCGTTCTTTACGTCCCACGGCGTCGAGCCGGTGCGGTACGACGACATGGCAGAGCTCACCCAGGCGCTCCGCGGAAGCATCCAGACGGTTGCGTACCTGCCGGCGGCGAACTACTTCTATGTCCGTGAGATCGGCGATTACGAGCCGGTGGCGAGCGCCGTCTACGCGGCGGAGAACTCGACGAGCCTGACGAGCGTGCTGATCGTGCGCGCCGACGGTGGCGTGAACGATGTCGAGCAGCTGCGCGGCGGCTCATACGGCTACGTCCACAAGTACTGCACGACGAGTTACTTTGCGCCCGCGATTCTCGTCCACGAGCACGGCGCCACGCTTGCAGAGCTTCTTCGGGCGGCTCGTCCAGGTCGCGGCGTACGAGGCGCAGGTCGAAGCCGTCCTCGCCGGGGAGGTCGACTGCACGATGGTCCAAGAGGACGTGTGGCTCAAGCACCCGGAGTACGCAAAGACGACCCGCGTGATCGCTCGGGAGGCGAGCCTCCCGACCCCGCTCGTGATCGTCGACCGTCACGCCGACGCCGCGCTGAGAGCCGATCTCGACGACGTCGTGCTCGGGCACCGCCCACCGATCACCGACGACACCCTGTTCGCCGGTTTCGTCGCGTTCGAGCGCGATCAGGTGAGCCGGTTCTTCGCCGCGGCCGAGCGGGCGCTGCCCCGCGCTACGGCACGATAAACAGCGTCTTGCCGGGCTTGTCGGCCTTCTCCATGACCGATTCGGGCAGTCCGAGCGTCCGCGCGAACGCGTGCGTCGGGAGGCCCGAGAAGAACGTCGAGAGCCCGATGTCGTTCGGATCGTTGTTGCCGAACACGATCGGCATCTTCATCGGCGTGGTGCCGATGTTCTCGATGTAGTGCGCCCATCCCCGCGGGACGAATCCGACGTCACCGGGACCGAGGTCGACGAGGTCGTACGTCCCGTTCGGCAGCACGACCCCGAGCCGGGCGTGGCCGGAGACGACGTATTCCAGCTCCCAGGCGTTCGGGTGCCAGTGCGGCTCGCGGATCGCTCCCGGCTCGAGCGTGAGCAAGAAGATCGCAGCGTCGCTCTGACCGACGACCGGGAAGTTCTTGACGGTGCACTCGATGACCGTGCCGCCCTTGCGCTTCACCTGCGGGCTGGTGTGCGTCAGCGGGAACTTGTAGGTGTGGGTTGATGGCGGCAGGTTCGGCGCGTCGGACGCCGTGATTGTTGCCCTGCGCCCGCCGGTCGTGCTGCTCGCGCTCGCCTTGGCGGTCCGGACGAGCCCGCCCGCGGCGGCCGCGCCGAGCATGCCTGTCGTGACGACGTCGCGGCGACTCCACTGACTCATGTAGATCCCTCTCGATTGGTTGATGACATCGACCGATGGCGGCGCAGCAGTCACTCTTGGTCGGCGCTGCCGGGCCGCGTCATGTTGAGCGGCACGACGACGCGATCGAACAACTCCTCCTCGACGCCTGAGCGCAGCGCCGCCTCCTTGAGCGTCAGGTCCTCGTCGATCGCCAGGTGGGAGATCGCTGACGCCTTGTCGTACCCGATGACCGGCGCGAGCGCGGTCACCATCATCACTGACCGCTCGACGTACTGACCGATCTGGGCCTCGTTGAGCTGCGCGCCCTCGATCATGAACCGGCGGAAGTGGTCGCACATGTCACCGAGAATCCGCATGCTGTGCAGCACGTTGGCGATGATCACCGGCCGGAACGCGTTGAGCTCGAAGTTACCTTCCTTGCCGGCGATCGCGACGGCTGTGTCGTTGCCCATCACCTGGGTGGCGACCATCAGCATCGCCTCCGCCTGCGTCGGGTTGACCTTCCCGGGCATGATCGACGAGCCGGGCTCGTTCGACGGGAGCAGCAGTTCGTAGAACCCGGTGCGAGGTCCCGAGCCGAGCCAGCGGATGTCATTGGCGATCTTGAACAGCGACACGGCGAGGTTCCGAAGTCCGGCGGAGCACCGCACGAGCGGGTCGAGCGATCCCTGGGCGGCGAACTTGTTCGGCGCCGTGACGAACGGTCGGGATGTGAGCGACGCGATCGCGGCCGCGATGTCCTCGGCGAAACCGGGCGAGCTGTTGAGACCGGTGCCGACGGCGGTCCCACCCGCGGCGAGTCGCAGCAACGTCTCGGAATCGGCCACGAGCCCGGCGCGCGCGTCGTCGATCATCGCGACGTAACCAGACCACTCCTGACCGACCGTGAGGGGCGTTGCGTCCTCGAGGTGGGTGCGCCCGATCTTGACCACGTCTGACCACGCCTCCGACTTCGCCGCGATCGCCGTGCGCAGCTCGTCGAGGCGCGGCAGCAGGAACTGCTGGAGCATCGTGTCCGCCGCAATGTGCATCGCCGTCGGAAACGTGTCGTTCGACGACTGCGCCATATTGACGTGGTCGTTGGGATGGATCGGTGCCTTGCTCCCGAGGGTGCCGCCGACGAGCTGAATGCAGCGGTTCGAGATCACCTCGTTGACGTTCATGTTCGACTGCGTCCCGGACCCGGTCTGCCAGATGTACAGCGGGAACTCGCTGTCAAGCGCGCCGGTGATGACCTCGTCGGCGACCCGCGTGATCAGCTCGCCCATCCACGTCGGGAGCCGGCCGGCCTGCGTGTTGACCTGAGCCGCGGCCTTCTTGACGACGCCGTACGCCCGGTACACCTCGATCGGCATTCGATCCTTGTCGCCGCCGATGTCGAAGTGGATGAGCGAGCGCTGCGTCTGCGCGCCCCAGTAGTGATCGGCGGGGACGTCGACCTCGCCGAGCGAATCGCTCTCGGAGCGCGTTCCGCTCGCGTCGATGCCGACCGGCAGCTCGAGAACCGCCGGCGGGGTGCCCTCGTGCGCGTCACTCATCGCGCTAGACCGCTTCGACGGGGTTGTAGACGGGCCACCAGGCCGCCTCGCGCACCGCCTCGACCGGATCGTCGAGTTCCGCACGCGCCAGCCCCTGCGTGATCGCCGTCCGCGCGACCTCGACCGCGACGATGCTCGAGGTCGTCCGCAGGGCCGCATTGGACGGCAGCAGCGAAGCGCCGGGGGTCGAGAGATCGGCCTCGCCGGCGACCGCCTGCGCCGCCGCCAGGATCATCTCGTCGGTCACCTTCGACGCGCGTGACACGATCACACCGAAGCCAAAACCCGGGTACAGCGCGGCGTTGTTGGCCTGGCCGATCCGGTACGTGATCCCGCCCAGCTCGACGTCGTCGAACGGAGCGCCGGTGGCGACGAGCGCCTTGCCCTCGGTCCACGTGAGCAGATGCTCCGGCGTCGCCTCGTGCAGGATGGTCGGGTTCGAGAGTGGGAAGACGATCGGGCGCTCGGTCGAGGCGGCCATCGTCTTGACGATCTCCTCGGTGAACATGCCCGGCGTCGTCGAGGTCCCGATCAGGATCGTCGGCTTGGCCGCCTCGACGGTCGTCGCCAGGTCGATGATTCCGTCCCGGCCCGCGGCAGCGGCGCGGAGTGCCGCCATCGCCGGCCACCGGGTCTCGGCGGTCCGGTCCGCCGCGCACGGCGTGCGACGCAACCCGGCGACCTCGTCGGCCGGACGGGCGTACGGACGCTGGTAGTCGAGCAGCCCATCGCTCATGTCCGTCGTCAGCAGCCCCGGAAGGTCAACGATCCAGACGCGGCGGGTGGCCTCTTCCTTCGAAACGCCGTCACGCTCGATCTGGTCGCGGATCTGGTCCGCGATCCCGCACCCGGCGGTGCCGCCGCCGAGCACCACGACGCGCTGGTCGCGCCACGCGGTTCCGCTCAGCTGCACGGCGTTGAACAGCCCGGACATGACGATCGCGCCCGTGCCCTGCATATCGTCGTTGAAGGTGGGGACCTCGTCTCGGTACCGGTCAAGGATCCGGCGGGCATTCGTCGAGCCGAAATCCTCCCAGTGGAGCATCGCGTTCGGGAACAGCTTCTTGGCCGCCTCGACGTAGGCGTTGATGAAGTCGTCGTATTGCTGACCGCGGATCCGGCCACGGCGGTAGCCGATGTACTCCGGATCGTTGAGAAGCTTGGCGTTGTCGGTGCCGACATCGAGGATGACCGGAACGACGCGGTGCGGATCGACGCCGGCGGCCGCCGTGTACACGGCGAGCTTGCCAATCGAGATGTCGACGCCGTTCGCGCCCCAGTCCCCGATGCCCAGGATCTCCTCCGCGTCGGAGGCGACGAGCAGATCGATGTCGTCCGGACCGGCGCCGACCGCGGCGAGCCGCGCCTCGACGCCATCCGGATCGTCGATGCTGAGGAATACCCCGCGCGGGCGCGTGAACACCTCGCTGTAGTTCTCGATTGCCTCGCCGACGACCGGGTCGTACACGACTGGGAGCATCTCCAGCATGTGGCGCTGGAGCAGCGCGTAGAACAGCGTCTCGTTGTTGTCGTGCAGACGCCACATGTAGATGTGCTTCTGAAGGTCGCTCGGCGCGGCGTGGTAGGCGGCGTATGCCCGGTCGAGCTGCGGCTCGAGCTCGGACGTGATCACCGGCGGCAGCAGACCGTTCAGGAGGAGCGCGTCGCGCTCGTCTGCCGAAAACGCAGTGCCCTTGTTGAGCGCCGGGTCCCGGAGGACCTCATACCCACGCGCGGTTGTTCGGATCGTCCGGCGGTCACCCGTGCGGACGACCTGCGCCTGCCTGCTGTACACCCCTCACCTCTTCTGCCGAGTTCTCCGGTCGTAGGCGAACCTATCGGCAGTGGGGGGTCAAAGTAAACCGTGGTTACAGAACCGCCATCTCGGGGTCCGAGGTCTTCCGTGGGCCGCTCAAGCCGCGCGAACGAGTGTCGATTGACTAGCTAACTACATTGTCCTTGACGGCTTGTTGCGCACAGCCGGCGTCACCGGTCTGTGCGCGGCGCGGAGCCGTTCAGATGTGCCCGTGCACCGGGCCGCGCGCAGAAAGGTGGCGTGATGAACGTCAGACATGGTCTGGTTGGCCGCTTCAACAACCTGTCGATCGCCAGAAAGCTCTCGCTGTGCTTCGCGCTGCTCGGGATCGGGCTCGTCGTCGTGGTCGTCGTGGGCTCAAATGGCATGGGATCGATGAGCGCGGCGCACAACGATGTCGTGAATGTCGGGGTGCCGAAGCAGCTCGCATCGGAGCAGGCGCGAGCGGCTGCGGCCGACATGCATTTCTCGCAGACGCGGTACGTGCTCGACGGTGGCGCTTCGCACGCTGACTTCCTGGGTGATCACAAGGCATACCAGAAGCGAGCTCAACCACCTTGTCGCACTCTCCACCGACCCAAGCGACAAGCCGCTCATCGCGGCGATCCAGACCGCGACGGCTCGCTTTGACCGCGCCGATGCGTCGCTGTGGGCGCTGGTGCAGGCGCACCAGACAACGGCTGCCGTGAAGCTCGTGCACGGTGAGAGCAATGACGCGGCCGACTCGCTGATGGCGGCCTACGCCGCGTACCAGCAGAGCTCAGCGAAGGACGTGGCCGCGCAGACCGCCACGTTCACCTCGACTGCTTCTTCGTCGAAGCTGACCATGATCATCGTGGGCGTGATCGCGGTGCTGCTCGGCGCCGTCGCAGCGTTCCTGCTCACTCGGTCGATCGCCAACCGCATCAAGAAGATGCTGACCGCGGCGGACGGGATCGCCGACGGGGACGTCGATCAGCACATCGACGCGACGGTCACGGACGAGATCGGACAGACCGCAGCTGCGTTCCAGCGGATGATCGAGTACCTCAAGACGATGGTCGCGGCGGCCGGGCGTATGGCCGAGGGCGACCTCAGCGTCGAGGTCGAACCGCGCTCTGAGCGAGACGCCCTGGGCAACTCGTTCTCGGCGATGATCGCCACGCTCCGCGAGCTCGTCGGAAAGCTCTCTCAGGCGGCCGGCAGCGTCGGCGCGGCTTCCCACCAGATGTCCTCGACCTCTGAGGAGGCCGGCAGGGCGACTGGCGAGATCGCGACCGCGATCGGCGATGTCGCTCAGGGAGCCGAGCGTCAGGTGAACCTGGTTGAGGGCGCCAAACGCGCAGCCGAGGAGGTCGCCGCGGCGGTCAACGAGAGCGCCGAGCAAGCGGAGCAGACAGCCGAGGTCGCGACACAAGCGCGCGAGATCACCCAGCAGGGTGTTGCCGCGGCCGAGCAGGCCAACGAGGCCATGGGCTCCGTCAGGGACTCGAGCGAGGGCGTGAGTGCAGCGATTCGCGAGCTTGCCGCCAAGTCAGAGCAGATCGGCGCGATCGTCGCCACGATCACCGGCATTGCCGAGCAGACCAACCTGCTCGCGCTGAATGCGGCGATCGAGGCCGCCCGCGCCGGCGAGCAGGGCCGCGGCTTCGCGGTTGTCGCCGAAGAGGTCAGAAAGCTCGCCGAGGAGTCCCAGCACGCCGCGCAGGAGATCTCGGGGCTGATCGGCTCGATCCAGGAGGAAACGACGAAGGCAGTGAGCGTGGTCGAGGATGGAGCACGCAAGACCGCCGATGGAGCGAGCGTGGTCGAACAGACACGCGAGGCGTTCCTTCAGATCGGAACCGCCGTCGATGATATGGCCGCTCGAGTCGAGCAGATCGCCGCTACCGCCCAACTGATCACCGCATCTGCGGCCACCATGCAGGCGAACATCGGCGAGGTCGCTTCCGTTGCCGAGCAATCCTCAGCCACCACCGAGCAGGTTTCGGCATCGACCGAGGAGACCAGCGCCTCAACCGAGCAGATCGCGGCATCCGCCCAAGAGCTCGCAAGCAACGCCGAGGATCTCAACCAACTCGTCGGCCAGTTCAAGCTCACGCCCTGAACGACAAACCCGTTCATCGGCCTCGTCCTCTCGTCGAGGTCTCCGGCGCCGCGTCTCGGAAACCTGTCCGCCACCCCTCCCACAACGCCGCATCTCCGTCTAAGGTGAGTGACGGGCGGTTGCGTGAGCGCCGCTCGACGCTTTCTGAGGAGGAAGCTTGTGAGGCAAAGACAGCTTCGACTCGGCGCGCTCGTGTGCGTGCTCGCAATGACGGTGACGGCATGTGGCGGGAGCTCCGGCCCCTCCAGTGACGGTTCGGCGCATTTGAAGCCAGCGCTCGATGGCTCCGGCGAATCATGGGCGGGCGCCAAGCGCGGCGGTGTGATCACCGTCTACGACCACGAGGACTTCCAGCATCTCGACCCCGGCCAGACGTACTTCGCGATCGATTACCCGGTCATCTACGCGACCCAGTCGCCGCTCTACATGTTTCCGCCCAACGACGCCAGCCACCCGATCCCGCTGCTCGCCTCGGGTCCGGCGGTGCTCTCCGACGGAGACCGCGTCGTCACCGTCCACATCCGTCACGGCGTGCATTACAGCCCGCCGGTCAATCGCGAGGTGACATCGGCCGACGTCGCCTACGCGATCGAGCGCGCCGCCAACCCGAACGTCGCCAACCCGTACTTCGCGTCCTACTTCTCTCAGATCGTCGGGGCGGCGAACGCGACCGGCGGCCCGATCTCCGGAATCACCACCCCGGACCGGTACACGATCGTCTTCCACCTCACCGCGCCCACCGGCGGGTTCTTCACGGGTGCGCTGGCGATGCCGGTGTCCGCGCCCGTGCCGAAGGAGTTCGCGGCGCCGCTGGACCGCAAGAAGCCGACCCAGTACGGCGACGTCTACCAGGTGGCAACCGGCCCCTACATGTTGAAGGCCGACGCGCGCGGAAAGTTCGTCGGCATCGGCTACCAGCCCGGCAAGAGCGCGACCCTGATCCGCAATCCGGCGTGGAGTGCCGCCACGGGCGACCCTCGCCCTGCGTTCCTCGATCGGATCGACATCAACATCGGCGGCGACCCGAATGTGATCGGGCGGCAGGTCCTCGACGGGGCGCACATGCTCCAGAACGACCCAGCCGCGGGCGGCATCGTGAAGCTCGCCTACCAGCACAACTACCACCAGCTGTACGCCGTCCCCGGCGCCGGCGACCACTACATCGCGGTCAACAATGCGACCGGGCCGTTCGCCAACGTCAACGTCCGCAAGGCGCTCTGGGCGATGCTCGACCGCACCGCGATGACCAAGGCCGAGGGTGGCGCGCTCGTTGCTCAGGTCGGGACCCATTTCATCTACCCGACCTCGAGCGGCTATGACCTCGCCGGCGGCGACCTGGGGCCGGGCGTCGACTTCAACGACCACCCGACGGGCAGTGCCGCCGTCGCCGCCAAGTACATGAAGCTGGCCGGCTATCCGAGCGGGAAATACACCGGTTCGTACGTCGTCAAGGTCGTCGGATCGACCGGCGATCCCGGCGACAAGGACGCGGCGATCGCCAACCACGCCGTCCAGAGTCTCGGCTTCAAGACGAACTTCACCCTCGTCGACCAGTCGGTCATGTACGAGAAGTACTGCGGGAACCCGACAGCGAAGATCGACGTCTGCCCGGACGTCGGATGGGTCCGGGACTGGGCGGATCCCCAGACCATGCTTGACCCGGCGTTTGCCGGCTACAACATTTCGCCCGCGAACAACGGCAACTGGGGGCTGGTGAGCTCGGCCGACCGGCCGAAGGCGAGCGGGGGCACGTACACAACCGGCCCTCTGACCGCCCTCGACGCGCTGATGAAGGCGGGCGAGCGGACGAGCGGCGTGAGCGCCCGCGCCCGCGTGTGGGCGAACGTCGACCGCCAACTCGTCGCCAGCGCCGTCGCGATCCCGTGGTCGTTCGACAAGCAGGCGAACATCGAGGGCACCGCCGTCCACGGGATCAACCAGCTGTGGAACTCCGGCAGCTGGGACTACAACTACACGTCGCTGAAATAGCGCCGACCTGGCCCGCGTACGCAAGAAACCCGCCGCTATCCGGCGGAAACCTTGCGCCGGCCTGACGCCTACACCGCCGCGCCCTGCGATGACACGGGCTGCGGCTGGCGGTGGACAGCAGTGCGCCACGACGGCCGTATCGCACTCAACGCCGGCATCGAGGAACGCGGGCAGCCCACCCGCCCACATGATCGTCGCCGCCACGCGCTGGTCGTGCACCGCCGAGCCGGGTCCGAGCGCGCCAAGGTAGTGGCCGTAGACGACGTGCGCCGCGGTTCCGAGCCACACCGCGACCAGCAGCATCGGGACCATGCACGCGAGCATGCAGACGAACTGACCCCGGGGGCCGGCGCGATGGGGGAACGGATCGACGCCGAGCAGCGGGACCCACACGAGGAGCGCCGTCGCCAGGTACAGCGCGTGCTCACCCTCGTGGACATAGTCGTTACTCAAAGCCAGTCCGTACACGGCCGGGATGTGGGTGAGGATCAGGGCCGCGGAGAACACGCCGACGGACACCGCCGGCCGCGTCAGGGTCGACACCACCCGCGAGTGAAGCGCCCGCGCCAGCCGGCGTCGACCGGTTCGCCCGAGCGCAAACAGCGCCAGCCGTACCGGCGCCCCGGCCGCGAGCAGCGGCGCCACGAGCACCCACATGACCATGTGCTCGACCATGTGGGCCGACAGCCGCTCGTCGGCCGCCGATCCGATCCCCGAGTACAGGTCGACGATCAGCAGCGCGAGGCCGCCGAGGAAGCAGCCGGTCCGCCGCAGCGGCCAGCGCCGGCGCCGTCGATCCCGCCGCTCACCTCGCCGCGCCGCCGCCACATAGGCGAGGCCGACGGCGACGAGCACGGTCAGGAACACGGCGCCGGTCACGCCGTCCATGCTCCAGTCGAACAGGAGCCCGTGAAGGCTCATGGGCTATTGGAAGATCTCGGTGGTGCAGTCGCCGCCGGGGAGGTGGATCTCGTGCGGCCGGGCGCCGTCCGCCTGCTCGTGGAAATCGACGAAGAAGTCCTCATCGAGCGCGAACGACCCATCGGCCTGCCGGTCGAGCTTGACCATCCATCCGCGGATGTCGGGATAGAACTGGTTGTCCCACGTCGAGAACAGCGAGTTCGTGGCGTAGACACGATTCCCGTCAAGCGAATTCTGCAGCATCTGCGGGCCGCCGTTCAACGGCTGTGCGGCTTTCGGATGGCCGCCGTCCCGCCCGAGCAGACCGCCGAGCCAGAGCTGCGAGCGGAGCACGGGGTTCGTCGGATCGGAGACGTCGTAGTGACGCAGGTCTCCGTGGAGCCAGTTGGAGAAGAACAGGTCGCGGTCATCGAGCGACAGCACGAGGTCGGTGATGAGCCCGGGGACGCCTCCGTCGAGCGGCCACCCTTCGAGCTCCTCGTTGGCGACATTGATGGCCGTCTGTGCGGCCCACGAACCGCCCAGCTTGTCGAAGCGGAGGATGTTGCTCGAGAGCGTCGCGCCGACGAACCCCTGCGTCGAGTCCGGGTTGTGCTGCCAGCGGATCTCGAGCGGGATGAGGCCCTCGTCGCCGAGGTCGAGCGTCTGCACCTTGGCGCGCTTCTCGAGATCCCAGAAGTGCAGCCGACGGCCGTACTTGCCGGCGGCGACGTCGGCCGGATTGAAACCGTCAAGGAACGTGTTCGGCGCCGCCCACTCGCTGGAGACGAGCGTGTTCTGGCGCGGCTGGTACCAGAAGTCGTACATGAACTCGAGGCCGTTCGGCTCGCGTTCCCACCGCTCGGCGATTGAGAAGTCGCGCGCGTCGAGTACGGCGAACCCGCCCGGCGTGTTGCCCTCGGCATCGCCGAGCATCGAGATCGTGACGATGTCGCCGGGCATGCAGTGGACCGTGTGCGGAGCGCTCAGCCCGAGCTTCTCCTTGATCTCCTCGCCTTCGATGACGTTCTTGATCCGGGGCTTGCGTGGCTCGGAGATGTCGATGATGTGCAGACGTGACGAGCGCATCCCCGGGACGACCATCGTGTCCCGCTGCAGCTGGGAATGGCACGCCGAGGAGCACGCGTTCCAGCCGAAGTGGTGCAGCTCGTCGCCGACGTTCGGCATCGCGGTTCGGTGCACGATCTCCCCGTAGCTGTCCGAGCTCGGGTCGACGTCGACGACTGCGATGAAGTCCGGACGGTCGATGCCGGTCCCCTCGTACAGGGCGGCGACGTACGCGAACTGCTCAGGGGGCTGCTCGCGAGCGAGTTCCGGGGTGGCGTAGCCGGGGCCGCGGTGCTCGTGGTCGGCGTGGTCGTGTGCGCTCATGTGATCCGAGGCTCCTTGGATGGACGCTGTGGCGGTGGCTGGGCCGATCGTACTACCTCCACCAAGTTAGTGAAGATTGTGATGTTCTTCTCCGGACTGAGGTGGGCGCCGGCGTCGGACATCCGTCAGATCGCGCCTCCGAACAGCCAGCGCGCAAGCGCCTGCGAGGGGCGGCGCGGCCCAGTCGCGCTCGTGGACGCCGTCGCCGTAAAGAAATCCACGAATTGGGTGAATTCTCCTTGCAATTCGCCGGCCGCTGGGTTACCCTCGACCCACCAGCAGGAGTTACCTCCAATGACCGCGACCTCACTGACACTCTTCCTCGCAGCCGCAACGAGCGCAAAGCGCACGATGCTGGCGGGCGCGTCCGTCCGCGAGCAGTGGATCCTGCGTGGAAACGATCACACCACCCTCGCCTTGAGGTGCGTGCGCTGAGCACGAAGCGCACACCACGATTCCTCAAGCGAGGGCGGTCAGCGAGACCGCCCTTTTTTATTGCCCAAAGACGCCCAGGGAGGACGACCATGACGCAGAGCACGATCCACATCTGAACCGCCCGGCCATCGGCCGGCGGGGCACCACTGACACATACGTGAGTCACTGTCATCCGTGCGTAGGTGCACGGACCGATGGCCAGTGTCCGCTCACACCGGTGTCACATCGATGACACACAGACCGTCCTAGAAGGACGCCGATAACCCCTGCCCGCATCGCGGGCACCACCAACCATCCCAACCGGAAGGAGGATCTCCCATGCGTGGAGATCTCCGCGCGGTGGGCATCCGCTCACTCCCGCGCGTTCCGCGCCTTGACTGGTCCAGACGGATCACGTCGCTCAGGCGCCGCCGGCAGCGCCGCCGGCACGAGCAGCTCGAGGTGATCGAACGGATCGATCGGATCGAGCGCAGCTCCCGGCGAGCCGGGGAACACGTCCCCGACCTCGCCACTGTCCGCCGCTGGTGCTGAGCAAGGATGCTCGGCGCCGCCGGCGTCGAGCGCGATGCGCACCCGGAGCGAGTCGTCGATCACGACGCAGTCATACCCGCAACTCGACGGCGGGTCGATCGGCTTCCGGCTCCACCAGGCCGGCCGCTTGCGGCAGCACAGCGTGAGGCTGATCTGTGCCGGAACGCTCGCGCACGCAGCGCGGAGCCAGGCGGCGGAGCGCTCCGCGTGATCGCTGAGCAGCTCGACCGGGGGAATCCCGGCAGGTCCGACGAACGCCCAGCAGGGTGCCGGCGTCCACAGGCACAGCACAGTGAGCCGGCCACGCCCACCGGAAAGTAACCCCGCCGCCTCCTCGATCACGCCCTCGTGGCGCGGATGCGGGGTGACGACCGCCAACACGTTCCGCATGAGCGCGGACCATATCCGCCCCGGTTCCGCCGGACAACCGGCAACCGACGCCGGATCTACGCGCGCCGCAGCGGCCTGACATCCTCAGCGGAACATGCTGGGTCCAGATGGCCGCTCGTCCGCAGGTCTTCGATCGCTGCTCGCAGGCGAGGAGATGGTGCTTGCGCCCGGGTGCTTCGACGCGCTCGGTGCCCGGCTCATCGCCGAGGCCGGGTTCCCCGCGGCGTACATGACCGGCTTTGGCACGGCCGCAGCGCGGCTCGGCCAGCCCGATGTGGGGCTGCTGACGATGACCGAGATGGTCGACAACGCCCGGCGGATCGCCGGCGCTGTCGGGATCCCGGTGATCGCCGACGCCGACACCGGCTACGGCAACCCGATCAACGTGATCCGGACGGTGCAGGAGTACGAGACGGCCGGCGTCGCCGCGATCCACATCGAGGACCAGGTGATGCCGAAGAAGTGCGGGCATATGGACGGCAAGCACGTGATCGACGCACTCGAGATGGCGGCGAAGGCGGCACTTGCGACCTTGCTGGCGCTCACCCGGACCCTGCCGGCTCGCACGCACCGGATCCATCGGCACGAGATCATCCGCGTGATCCCGCGCGCCCGCCGTCGCCGTCGCGGTCGCGAGGTCGCGGCCGGACGCGCCTGGCACTAGTACGACGCCAGCGATCCCACCCGCTACGAGCGGTGCCCGCTGGCCGCCCGAGCGGCCTCGACGAGCTCACCGACGCGGACAAGCTTGACCCGTGGGCGACCGTGAGGCTCGCCGAGCGCCGACTCGTGAGCGTCAATCGCCTCCCACCCGAGCCACGTCACGTGGTCCGGTGCCCGTTCGGCGACCCAAGCGCCGACCGCATCGGCGTCGGCCTGATCCGGTGCCGGCTCGCCGAGCAGTCCAGCCTCGGCATCTTCCTGGATCCGGGCGACCGTGTCGGCCGCGTCCTTCTTGTTCGTCCCGATCACCCCCGACGGGCCGCGTTTGATCCACCCGACGACGTATTCGCCGCGGCACCGTCCGGCGTCGTCGACTACGCGCCCGCCATCGTTGCGAATCAATCCCCGCTGCTCGTCGAACGGAATGCCTGCGACGGGGACACCCCGGTATCCGATCGAGCGCAGCACGAGCCCGCACTCGATGACCTCCTCCTCGCCGGTCGGCTCCGCCATGACGCGGCCATCCGCGCCCGTGACGAGCCGGTTGATCCCGACCCGCACACCGGTGACCGGCCCGCTCTCGCCCTCGCCGAGGATCTCGATCGGCGAGCGCAGGAAGCGGAGCTCCAGGCGATGGGTCTTGCCGGTCGGCTGACGCTGCGCGTAGTCCCGGAGGATCTCGACGTTGCGCCGGGGAGTGATGTCGTCCGGCTCGGCGACGCCCTCGAGCTGGCGCGGATCGACGACGACGTCGGCGCGCCCAAGCTCGCCGAGCTCGCGCAGCTCGGGATTCGTGAACGCCGCCTCGGCCGGTCCGCGGCGGCCGAGCAGGATCACCTCGGTGATGCCCGCCATGCCGAACGCGTCGAGCGCGTGGTCGGCGGTATCGGTCGGCGCGAGCTCGCTCGGGTCGAGCACGAGCATGCGGGCGACGTCGATCGCGACATTGCCGTTGCCGATCACGACGGCGCGGCCGCCGGCCAGATCGAACTGGTGGTCGGCGTAGAGCGGATGGCCGTTGTACCAGGCGACGAATTCGGTCGCCGCACACGACCCCGGACGGTTCTCACCGGGGATACCGAGACGCTTGTCGGTCGCGGTTCCCAGGGCGTAGATCACCGCGTGATACCGATCGAGCAGCTCCTCCCGGGTGACCTGGGCGCCGAGCTCGACACCGCCGAAGAACCGGAACGCCTCGTGGCGCGCGGTCTTGGCATACATGCGTGTCACCGACTTGATCTTCGGGTGATCCGGCGCCACGCCGGCGCGCACGAGGCCATACGGCGTGGGCAGCGAGTCGAACAGGTCAACGTCGAACCCGGCCTTCAGCAACTGATCGGCCGTGTAGAAACCGGACGGACCGGCTCCGATGATCGCGGCTCGCTTGGTCACGATCTGAGGGTACTCGGACTCGCGCGCGGACATTCGCGGGCCGCTTCACGCTGGGTTCACACGGTCCCGGCGATCGCCGGGGTCGTCGCGGTCCCGTTCGAGCCGCCGCTCAGCTTCCCGATGGACCTCGCGTCGGCGTGGCCGCCGACGGAGGCCGTCGACGCTACCGTTTGGCCTCCGGTAACCGCGAGCAGGAGGAAGCAGGTGGAGGGTCAGCACGCAGAGAACGGCCGCATTCCAGTCATGTTGATTCACGGCGCATGGCTGACGTCCGCCAGTTGGGACAACTACGCCGACTACTTCGGCCGGCGCGGCTTCGCCGTGTCCGCCCCTGAGTGGCCGCGCAAGCACGGCGACGTCGCGGAGATACGTGAAACGGCCGAGGGGTCTGCGGGCCTCGGAGTCCAGGAGATCGTCGATCACTACGAGGCGCTGATTCGCGCCCTCGATCAGCCTCCGGTCCTCATCGGTCACTCCTATGGCGGGCTGTTCGTCGAGCTGCTCCTGGACCGCGGCCTGGGCCGCGCCGGCGTCGCGATGAGCCCGGCGCCGCCGAAGGGCATCCTGAAGCTGCCGTTCTCCACTCTGAAGGCCGGTTCTCCCGCACTGGCGCATCCGTCGAAATGGCACGGGGTCGTGACGCTGACGCTTGAGGAGTTCACGTACGGCTTCGTGAACACGTTCTCGTCCGAGGACGCGGCGGCTGCCTACGAGCGTTACGCGGTTCCCGAAACCGGCCAGATCTTCTACGAGGCCGGATTCGCCAACTTCCACCTGCATCCGCCCACGGAGGTTCATTTCAAGAGCGGCGATCGCGCGCCGCTGCTGATTGTCGGCGCGACCGAGGACCACACGGTGCCGGCCTCGCTGTCGAAGGCGCAGTACAAGCACTATGAGCGCTCTCCGGCGAAAACCGACTACGTCGAGTTCGAGGGCCGGCCGCACCTGCATATGGTCGCCCCCGACTGGCAGGAGGTCACCACGGAGATCGACAGCTGGCTGGACGGCGTCCTGGACGCGCCGGAAGCCTCCGCACCGCAGACCGCGTAAGGCACGGGCAATGGATCTGCAACTGGACGCGAAGGTCGCCGTCGTCACGGGCGCGAGCAAGGGGATTGGTCTCGCCGTCGTGCGCGCTCTCTCTGCTGAGGGCGCGCGCGTCGTCGCCGGCGCACGATCGGTCGGCGGGCTGGCGGGAATCGACGGCGTGACTCCGATCGAGGTGGATCTCGTTGAGCCGTCCGGTTCCACCCGGCTCGTCGCCGAGGCGGTCGGCCTGCACGGACGAGTGGACATCCTCGTCAACAACGTGGGCGGCGTTGCCCTGCGGCTCGACGGCTTTCTTCACGTCAGCGATGAGGACTTCGAGCGTTCCCTGCAGCTCAACTTCTTCGCTGCCCTGCGCGCGACCCGGGCCGCGGTCGCCCAGATGATCGAGCAGGGCGGCGGAGCGATCGTCAATGTCGCCTCGGTGAACGCGTTCTTTCACCCCGACGGGCTGGTCGTCGACTACGGCGCCGCTAAGGCGGCCTTGCTGAACGTCGCCAAGGCTCTTTCTCAGGAGCTCGGGCCACAGGGCATCCGCATCAACAGCGTCTCCCCCGGGCCCGTCGCGACCGACCTGTGGCTCGGCGAGGACGGCGTCGCTGCGACGATCGGCGGCGCGGCGGGGACGGACGGCGAGACGGTGCGCCGGCAGGCAACAGCCGGCATGCCGACGGGCCGCTTCACCACACCTGAGGAGGTGGCAACGCTCGTGACGTTGCTGGCCTCGCCGAGAGCAGCAAACGTCACCGGCTCGAACTACATCATCGATGGCGGACTCGTCAAGACGATGTGAAGCAGGCAGGCGTCCAGGGCATCAGGCGGTGCCGACGGCTGGCTTGACAGCTTCGTCATGATCGATGAGATCCCGAGCAAGCAACTCGCACTGGTCGCGGCGATCATGGGCTCGTTCGTCGCCGGCCTCGACGCCACCGCCGTGAACGTCGCCCTGCCCGCGATCCGGGCGGACCTCGGCGGCGGGCTCGCCGGCCAGCAGTGGGTCTCGAACGCGTACCTCCTCGCGCTCGGGTCGCTGATCCTGGTCGGCGGTTCGCTCGGTGACGTGTTCGGTGAGCGGCGGGTGTTCTCCATTGGCGTCGCGGGGTTCGGCATCGTCTCGCTCCTCTGCGCGATCGCGCCGAGCATCGAGGTGTTGGTCGCCTGCCGCGCCCTGCAGGGCGCGTTCGGCGCGCTCCTGACGCCAAGTGCCCTGGCCGTGATCGTCACGGCGTTCGCGCCGGACGAGCGCGGTGCTGCCATCGGCTCGTGGACGGCGTGGGCTGGGATCGCGACGGTCGTTGGTCCGCTCGCGGGTGGGTTTCTCGTGGACGCGGTGTCCTGGCGCCTGATCTTTGCGGTGAACATCCCGTTCGTCGTACTCACATTGATGCTCGTCTCGCGGGCCGTTCCGCCGCGGGCAACCGGTACGGCGCATGCTCCGGTGGACTGGCTCGGCGCCGCGCTCACGTTTGTCGGCCTCGCCGGTCCGGTGGTGGCGCTCATCCGCCAGCCGGTTGTCGGCTGGTCGAGTCCGCAGGTCTATGGGCCGGCGATCGCAGGCATCGTCCTGCTCGCGGCGTTCGTGCTCCACGAGCAGCGCACGCCGGCGCCGATGCTGCCGCTCGGACTGTTCAAGCGACGGAACTTCGCCGTCGGAAACGTGCAGACGTTTGCCATGTACGGCGGGCTCGGCGTCACGTTCTTCATGCTCGTGCTCTACCTCCAGGAGGTCGCCGGCTACACGGCGCTCAAGGCCGGCCTCGCCCTGCTGCCCTCGACCGTCGTGATGTTCCTGCTGTCCAAGCGGATGGGGCGACTCGCGGATCGGTGGGGGCCGCGCCTGTTCATGGGTTTCGGCCCGCTCATCGCGGCGCTGGGGATGGTGTTGATGCTTCGCCTCGGGGCGCACGTCAACTACCTCACCGATCTGCTCCCGGCACTGCTGGTCTTCTCCTTCGGTCTCGCGTGCACGGTCGCGCCTCTGACGGCGGCAGTTCTCTCCGACGCCGACGAATCCAACGCCGGGATCGCCTCCGGAGTCAACAACGCGATTGCGCGGATCGCCGGACTGATCGCCATCGCCGCCCTCGGAGCCGTCATCTCGTCGCAGTTCTCGTCTTCGCTGAATGACTCGCTGGCGGGACGTACGCTCTCGCCAGCCGCCCAGATAACCGTCGCCCAGGCACGCAAGGAGACGCTTGCGCACGGCGATCCCTCGCGCGTCGGTCCGGACATCGCCCGCGCGATCCAGTCGGCGTCGGTCCACGCATTCCATGTCGGGATCGGAATCGCTGCAGCGCTCGTCGCGTTCGGAGGGCTGCTTGGCCTGGCCGGCATCCGCAACCCGCGACGTGTCGTCCCCTGCGCCGACTGCCCGGGCGGGCAGCTCGCCGGCCAGCCGCTCGAGGCCGTGCGCCTGCCGGTGGCGGAGCGTGTCCGACGACCAGCCGGTGTGGGAGGCTAAGCGCATGCCGTGGGCCCCAGAGTTGTTCACTGCGCCGGCGCTGCAGCAGATGTTGGATCAGCGACGGCGGGATCGGTTCATCACCGTCCCGTTCTTCGATGGCTTGCTGGTCGGGGAGATGGATGCGCTCGTCGGCTCGTTCGCGGGCGAGCCCGAGTTGCATCACCCGGTCCGCGGGCGGATCAGGGGGCGACGGGCGTTCGAGGCCTACGTCACCGAGACGCAGGCGTGGCTGACCGAGCACAACGCGTCGGTGGACGACGTTCAGCACATCATCGACCAGCGGCACGGCTGCGGGGAAGCGGTGCTGCACTTCGACCGAGGCACCGGACGCGCCAGCCTTCCGGTGGCGATCGTGAGCGACCGCCAGACCGATGGTCGGATCGATGAGCTACGGATGTACTTCAGCGGTTGGCCGATCACCGGCCGCCACGCGATCCGGCCGCCGCTGCTGCAACGCGATCCCGAGCTGCGGGAGTCAGACGTCGTGGCCGAGTACCAGCGCTCCCTCGCGGCGGGCGATGTCGACGCGATCGTCGCGACGTTCGAACCGGACGGGTATGCCCGTGAGCCAGCCGGCGGGGCGTATGTTCACAGCGGCCCTGATGGCCTGCGGTCCTTCTACGAGATGTTGTTCTCAGGCGGCGGCGGCATTCCGCTGGAGCACTGCACCGCCGTCGACGACGGGCAGGCGTGCGCGCTCGAATACAACGTCGTGCAGTGGGGCGCCACCGAGCTGCCGCCACAGGCCGGAGTCGCCGTCTATGTTCGCGGGCAGAGCGGCAAGCTTGCCGCGGCTCGCATCTACGACGACGCGGATCCCCCGGTCGGCAGACCGGGATGAACCGTCGCGCAGGTGGGGCCGCGGATCGGTGGGCCTGCTACTGCGGCTGCGCGAGGTCCCACGCGATCGCGGCGGCGTGTGATCGGTTGGTGGCGCCCAGCTTTCGATAGCAGCGCTGGAGGTGTTTACCGATCGTGCGCTCGCTGACGTTCAGGTCCGCCGCGATGTCCTTGTTTGACTGTCCGCGGGCGACCCGCGCGACGACCTCGGCCTCGCGAGTCGTGAGTCCCTGTCTCAGAAGGCGTTCGAGTTGCGGATCGTCTTGTTCGCGCGCGTGCATCTCTGCGAGCAAGTTCGAGTACGCGATCGCGGTGCGGTAGATCCCGATCAGGTAGGGCCGGGCGCGGTCGAGCAACGTCCGCTCGGAATCCGTGAAGTCGCGCTCGCGGCGACTGAGAGCGACCCCAACGTAGAGCGGGGGTGACACGTCGACCACGAACGCGATCTGGTACTCGACTCCGAGCCCGGCGTAGAACTCCCGATACAGCGCGAGCGAGTGGAGTTCGTCGGCTGAGACGAGGTCCGAGAAGCGGTAAGCGCGGGTGTCCCGGGTGCGGGCGAACCGTTCGATGAGTGGGTTCTCGTGCCCGTGCTCGGCCCAGATCGCGTGCAGTCGCTCGGGTACCGCGGGCCGAATGACCGAGTACATATCGGCCGGCCTGGGCCCGATCTCGTTGATCGACACGAAATCGCTCGGCACGGCACGGTCGAGCGCGACGAGCAGGCCCTCGCGCAACTCGGCGAGTTCCTCGATGCCCAGAACGTCTCCGATGAGCTCGAGCAGACGGGCGTCGGTCGACCTTGCCATACGCGCGCCAGCGTACCCTTCCGCGGCCGGTCGGTTACTTCTTGGCCTGCTCGAAGTACGGGTTGGTGCCGGAGGCGTGGTCGGTGACGTCGACGACGCGGTCGATTTCGGGGACGGCCTGGGTGATGGCCACTTCGATGCCCTGGCTGAGGGTGACTGTGGCCATGCCGCATCCCTGACATCCCCCGCCGAGGCGCAGGTACGCGGTGGCCCCGTCGATGCCCGCCAGCTCGGCGTGTCCGCCGTGGCTGGCGATGCTCGGATTGACTTGGCGGTCGAGCACGGCCGTCACGCGCCGGGCGACGTCGGTGTCCAGGCCGGCGGCGGGCATGGTCGGCGGGGGGCGGACGGCGGGACCGGCCGCTGGGGTCATCGGGAGGACGGGAAGCGCGACGGGCGGGGGCGACGGCTTGTTCGGATTGATGACCACGAAGCCGCTGCTGCAGCCGGTCCTCGCTCCAGTCGACCGTGGCCCCGCGCAGCTTCGCGACGCTGTCGTTGGCGATCACGATGGCGAGATCCCCCTCGTGCTGCACGGTGTCGCTGGCGCGGACCTTGGCGAGCGGCTCGAGCGACAGCGCGCAGACGTACTTGCCGTCGGCCTCACCGGTGACGCGCACGGACAGCACGCGATCGCTCGGTTCGGCTGCGGCGGCGCGGAACTCGCGCACCCGCTCCAGGGCCGGTGCCGTGATCGCGAGGAGTGCGGGGGCTGGGTCGGCCATCGATCTACGATAGCGCCGTGGAGCGCCTCCTCTTGATCCTGCCGTCGGCCACCTACCGGGCGCCGGACTTCCTTGCGGCGGCGCGGGAGCTCGGCGTCGCGGTCACGGTCGCGTCCGAGCGCCGGGCGGCGATGTCGGCGGTGATGGGCGAGCGCGCGTTGACCCTGCGGCTGTCGCAGCCGGCACTCGCGGCCGAGCAGATCGCTGAGCGCGCATTGCAGACTCCGTTCGCCGCGATCGTGGGCGTCGATGATCAGGGCGTGATGGCCGCCGCACTGGGCGCCGAGCGACTCGGGCTTCCGCACAATCCCCCGGACGCCGTCGCGCGCACGCGTGATAAGGCGGCGATGCGCCGGGCGCTCGCGCAGGCCGGCGTTCCGCAGCCGCGTTTCGCGCTGCTGCCCTCCGGAGCCGACGTCGCGGCTGTGGTGCGCGAGGTGGGCCTTCCCTGCGTCGTCAAGCCGCTGGGGTTGTCGGGCAGTCGCGGGGTGATCCGGGCCGATGACGGCGAGCAGGCCCGCTTGACCGTCGAGCGGGTCCGGGGCATTCTGGCCTCGGCTCAGGAGCCGCCTGAGGCGCCATTGCTCGTCGAGAGCTACCTGCCCGGAGTCGAGGTGGCGCTCGAGGGGCTGCTCCGGGGGGGCCGTCTGGAGGTGCTGGCGGTGTTCGACAAGCCCGACCCGCTCGAGGGGCCGTATTTTGAAGAGACGCTGTACGTGACACCGTCGCGGCTGCCGATGACCGTCCTGGCCGAGGTCGAGGCGGTGACTGCGCGGGCGGCGCGTGCGCTGGGGCTGCGGGAGGGACCGATCCACGCCGAGCTGCGCGTCGACGGCGAACGGGTGAGCGTCCTCGAGCTGGCGGCCCGGTCGATCGGCGGCCTGTGCTCGCGAGCCCTGCGCTTCGGTGCTGGCGTCAGCCTGGAGCAGGTGATCCTGCGCCACGCCCTGGGCCTCGGGCTTGAGGACCTCGCGCGGGAGTCGACCGCGTCTGGCGTGATGATGATCCCGATCCCCGGCGCCGGGGTGCTGCGCGGGGTCGAGGGTCAGCAGCAGGCGCGGGCGGTGGAGGGCATCGGAGGGCTGGAGATCACGATCGCCCGCGGCCGGCCCGTGGTCCCGCTGCCTGAGGGCGACCGCTACCTGGGGTTCATGTTCGCGCGCGCGGCGAGCCCGGACGCGGTCGAGCGTTCCCTGCGCGTCGCGCACGGCCTGCTGCGGATCTTCATCGAGCCGCACGCGCCCGAGCCGGTCCGCGCGCGCTAGCGTGGGTCAGCGGTGCGTGTCCTTTTGATCTCGACCTACGAGCTGGGCCACCAGCCGTTGCACGTCGCCTCGCCGGCGGCCGCGCTGCGCCGCGCCGGCCACGAGGTCCGCTGCCTGGATCTCAGTGTCCAGCCGTGGAATCCAGGCGCCCTGGAGTGGACAGAGGCGGTTGGCTTCTCGGTGCCGATGCATACCGCCATGCGCCTGGCGCTCAGCGCTGCGCGCCGAGTGCGCCGGGAGCACCCCGGGATGCCGATCTGCTTCTACGGGCTCTATGCCACGGTCAGCCGCGACCTGGTAGAGCGTGAGCTCGCCGCGCGCGCGATCGCAGGCGAGTACGAACCGGCGCTCACGGCCTGGGTCGATGAGCTGGCGGCTCCGCGCTTGTCCGCCCCGGCCGCGGAACGGCCGATCATCCACCTCCAGCGCGGCAGCTTCGACCCGCCGGCGCGCGAGCTGCTGCCGGGACTCGAGCGCTACGCCCGTCTGGCGCTCGATGGGGAGGAGCGGCTGGTCGGGTACGTGGAGGCCAGCCATGGGTGCGTGCATCGCTGCCGGCATTGCCCTGTCCCCGCCGTCTACGACGGGCGCATCCGCGTCGTGCAAGCCGAGACCGTCCTGCGCGACGTCGAGCGCCTGGCGAGCATGGGCGCACGCCACATCACGTTCGGCGACCCCGACTTCCTCAATGGCTGGCGCCACTCTCTGGCGATCGTACGCGCGCTGCACGAGCGCCACCCGGAGCTGACGTTCGACTGCACAACGAAGGTCGAGCACGTGCTCGAGCACGCCCGGGTGTGGGAGGAGATGGTCGCCTCGGGCTGTCTGTTTGTCGTCTGCGCGCTGGAGAGCGTCAACGACGAGATCCTGGTCCGCCTCGAGAAGGGCCACACCACCGCCGAGGCGGTGCAAGCCCTCGACCTGCTGCGCGAGCACGGAATCGAGACCCGACCCTCGTTTATGCCCTTCACCCCGTGGACGACCCCGCGTGACGTGCTGGAGATCGTCGAGTTCGTCGCCGCGCACGATCTGGTCGCGAACGTCGACCCGGTGCAGTACACGATTCGGCTGCTCGTACCCGAGGGCTCGCTGCTGCTGGAGAATGAGGACCTTCGCGAGCACCTCGGTGCGTACGACGCCGAACGTCTCAGCTATCCGTGGCGCTCAGCGGACCCTGCAGCCGACCGGCTGCAGGCCCGCCTCAGCGCGCTGGTCCAGCAGAGCGCCGCCGCGCAGGAGGCGACGGGCCTGACGTTCGCTCGGATCCGCGCGGCGGTGCGCGAGGCCAACGGCGAGGCGTGCGGCCCAGAGCCGCAGGCCATCCCGATGGGATCGACCGAGGGGAGGCCACGGCTCACCGAGCCGTGGTTCTGCTGAGCGGAGCCCACCGAGGACCAGTTTGGTCCTCTCACAGCGTGACGACGTGGTCCGGCGGGTCCCCCGCGAGCGGGCGATCGTGCCGGTTGGGCGCGCGGCGGCCGTCGATCACACCGGCGTCTGCTCATTCCTGTCCAGCGGGTTGGCCTTGACGAGTTCCGTGAAGCCGAGGCTGTGCAGCAGCGCCGCGCGCGACTGTGGGCGGCGCTGTGCCTGGTGTCGGGTCGCCTCGAGCAGCGCCACGGAGGAGCCGCCGCGCGGCCAGCGCTCGACCACCTGCGCGGTGGCAGCCCTCGGGAGTTGATCGAGGCGTCGGCCGACGACCTCGACCATCACGCCCTTGCTGAGGAGCGCAGCCTCGGCACCGAGCCGTTCGGGCACGCTGATGTTGAGATGCAGCGAGATGGCGTTGGCGACGGTGTCTGCGCGCTGCTCAGGTTCGCCGCGGGCACCCATGAACGCGTGTGCTGCACGTGCGCCTTCGACCGCGAAGCAGGCAGCGGTCGGGTCGCGCCCGTCATGGGCGTCTGTCAGCCCGAGGTCGTGCAGGACGCAGGCGAGATAGAGGAGCTCTGGGTCGTGCGCTGTACGGTCGCGGCGGGCGAACAGGTGCGCGAACGCCCAGGTGCGCATGCAGTGGCCGTACAGCACCGGTAGTGAGAGCTCGCGCACGAGTTCCTCGGCGTCACGGGCGAGCCCGCTGTCCGGCGGGTCCGGAAGCGTAAGCGCACCTTCGTAGATGCCTCGGCGCCACGGGGCCGGCAGGCGCGAGACGCGGGCGAGGACCCCCTGGCGGATCAGGCTCGCGCGATCGCGCCGGCTCAGTAGTCCGTCGGGGCCTGCGCCCAGTCCCAGGTTCCAACTGTTCTCGTCATGTCCAGAGTGTTAGCCGCGCCGTGACGTGCCGTCGAGATCGTGGCCGGATCCGAGGGCAATCCGTCCGTGCGGTCATGCCAACGCGTGGCCGACGTGCCCGCGCCGCCGGACGGCTTCCCCGCAGCTCGCTGTGAGCAATCGGGCATGCGCGACACGCCGTCGCCGCGGTCATCGGCGACGATGGGATCGCGTTACCGATTGTGCCGGACGGGGTGCCCGCGGGATGAAACCGGTCGCTGACCTTGTCAAAGCGTTTCTCAACGGCTGCTAGGCGAAAGCTCGAGCTCGCGGTTAGCCCGCTGTTAGCTCGCGGTTAGCGACACGGGCACATCGGCGATCTGGGGGGAGTCGGCCGCAAGGTGTCGGGGATCGTGCCGAGTACAGCAGTAGTAGCAGGTCGCGGCGCCCGAATCGCCTGCCAGGAGCCCCGCCGCCAAGCGCTCCGTACCAACACTTCGAACTCGGCGCACCGTGCGGTTCAATGACCCACGCCACCCTCGTACTCGGACTCTCGCATCTCACCGCCTCGCTCACGCTGCGCCACATCATCGTGGTGGTGTCCGTCCTCGCCGCCGCGGTGAACATCACGGGCATCATCCCGCAGCTGGTGACGATGCTCAGAGCAGGCTCCTCCAAAGGTCAGTCGCCGCTCGGCTGGACCCTCGCCGCGACCTGCTCCGCCTCGTTGCTGTTCGTAAACGCCGTCGGCTACCACGCGCTTGTGCTCGCCGCGGGCAACTTCGTCAGCCTGTCCGGCTGCCTGACAGCGGCGCTGGTTGCGCGCCATTTCCGCTATGGCGTCGGCGTCGGCGTTGAAGCGCTGCGGGAGCTCCAGGATGCGCCCGAGGCGATCGTCTCGGAGCTGCCGGCCCCCGAGCTGCAGGCGCTGACCGGGACCGTGCTCGAGGAGCAGCATCGCCGCACCGGCGAGGCGATCCCGGAGGAGATCGTTACCGAAATGGCGACGCGCGAGTTTCAGGCCTTGGCAGAGGTGGTCCTCGAGGAGCACCGCCGCCGCACCAGCCAGACTGAGCTCTCGCTCGCGCGCGCCTAGCGGACCTCGCGCTCGGGTGTGCGGGGTTCTACGGGTTCCTACGTGTGCGATCGTGCGCTCGCCCTCGATCGGTCGCTGCTCGCCGTGTGTAGTGGTCGTCGCGCCGGGGTGGCTGCAATAGGCCTAACTATAAATTGACCGGGTTAGGCGGCGATGTGGAGGCCGCCTGGGGTGCGGTGGACGCCGATTGAGACGGCGACGGCTTCGAGCAGGCTGGCGGCGATGAGGCGGGTGGAGGGGGTGTGGAGGTCGAGCAGCGCGTAGGCGGCTTGGCGTCGGTTGATGCGGCGCTGGTCGCGGAGTCGGACGATCGCGTCGGCGAGTCGTGCGCGTTGTTGTGGGGTGTCGATCTGTTTGTGGACGTTGGTGAGCGCGTCCCAGCCCCAGTCTGCGTCGTCGTGTTCGATCGCTTCGCGCAGGCGTTCGAGGTCGGGGCCGATCAGTTTCGGGAGGGTGACCAGGAGGGACAGGTCGAGGGCGGGCAGGTCCATCAGCCCTTCTGAGAGATGATCGAGCGTGCGGTCGGAGAGGCCGGCGAGATCGTGGATCGCTTGGTGTGCGAGTTGCGCGACGTGAGCGCGGGCGAGCTGGTCCTCAGAGGGTCCGCGCCGCTCGCCGCAGCAGTGCTTGGTCTTGCGGCCTGAGCCGCACGGGCAGGGCTGGTTGCGTCCGGTTCCGGGCACTGGTTTCTCCTCTGATCGATCGTGATCAGGGTCGCATCCCTGCCGGTCGGAAAGTCGCCGTTCTGTCCGGCTCGTGAACGATGATTTACCTGCAAATGAGCGGGTTCACGATCGATCTGGAGGGTGCGCGTGCTGACGATTCAGGCGTCCGGGACGGAGTCGTTGTGGGACGAGATCCTGCCGGCGGAGGTCAAGGCACTTCCGCAGGATCTCGCCCGGCTGGACGACCTGCTGGCCGATCCCGGGCTGCTCGCGCCGATCGCGGCGCGGTGGGAGCGGCTGCTGGCCGAGACGCGGCGCCTGCGCGGGGCGGGGCCGTCCGACGATCGCGATGGAAACGTACGTGCGGTTGATGATCGTCAAGCACCGCTCCGGCTGGGGGTACGAGACGTTGATGCGGGAGGTGTCGGACTCGATCCATCTGCGCCGCTTCTGCCGGATCGGGATGAGCGACCGGGTGCCGGACGAGTCGACGGTCCGCAAGCTGACCCGCCGACTCGGGGCGGAGGTCGTGCACGAGATCACGCGCGAGCTGATTCAGAAGGCCAGGCGGGAGAAGCGGTTCCGGCCCAGGGCGGCGCGGATCGACTCGACCGTTGTGGAAGCCGACGTGAAGTATCCGACCGACGCGGGGCTGGCAGACGCTGGCGTCAGAGCGCTTGCCCGCGAGGGTCGCAAGCTCGCGGCCAAGATCGGCGAGAAGCGCACCGCGGTCAGAGATCGCTCGCGGGCGATCGGTCGCAAGCTGCGTGCGTTGACGCGCTCGATCCGCCGCCGCTCCGGGGAGGCGAAGGCCGAGGTGCTGGCGCTGACCGCACAGACCGGGAAGCTGCTCGAGCAGATCGATCCGCGAGGCGCGCAAGCTCGCCGCGACCGCCCGCCGTCGCGCGCGCGGTCGCGGCGCCCGCGCGAAGCTCCGGGCTGCGCAGAAGCTGGAGGAGCTCGCCGATCGCTGCGAGAAGGTGACCGAGCAGATCAACAAGCGGGTCAACGGCGAGAAGATCACCGACCGGCTGATCTCGCTGTGGGACCCGGACGCCCGCCCGATCCGCAAGGGCAAGCTCGGCAAGCCGACCGAGTTTGGCTACGTCGATCAGCTCTGCGAGATCACCGCGAACACCAAGAAGGGCGCGCGCGGGTTCATCCTGCCGCCCCAGAGCCAGATCGGGAATCCGGCCGAGGACACGCTCCTGCCCGCCACCGCCCACGAGCTGCGCAACCTCGACATCAAGCTCAAGGAGATCATGGTCGACGGCGCGTTCACGACGACCGCGACCAACAACGCGCTCGAGGACCTGGCCGACACCGTCCACATCGCCGGCCGCCAAGAGGAAGGCTCCAGACGCACCCGCCGCCGCCGACGGCGCTACCGCACCGGGATGGAGGGACGCGTCAGCCACCTCAAACGCGGCTACGGCCTGGACCGATCACGCCTCAAAGGCAACGAAGGCCACCAGATCTGGGACGGCTGGGCGACCCTCACCTACAACGCCGAGACCTACACCACCCTCAAATGACACCAACACCCCGGGACCGATCCGGGAAAGCGGGAACGAACCCGGGCGAAGCGAAAACCGAAACCCAACCGAGAACCGACCGCCCAACGCCGCGCCACACTTCCTCACCCCTGAGCGCTTTCAGGCGTTTATCCGGAGGAAGTAACTAACCGGGCCGCCTTGTATCGCGGCACGTCGACAGCATTCATTGCGCAGGAGTCAACGCGTGCGCTCGGCCACGGGCGGCCGCCAGGCCCAGACCGCCGCCGCGGACGGCTCCCTCGTCGCCGGAGCGAAAGCGCGTAGCGACGCCCGTTCGAAGTCAAAAGGAGTCGTCGGGATCGCCGGCCGCCGGCGTTCGGCATCTACAACCGACACCGAGCAAACTGTGGCCGCAGACAGCGTCCAGCTCGGGGCGCTCCTCAGCGCTTTCCAGGCGCTGGGCGACAGGCGCAGCGCAATGCGGGTGCACCGCGGTCAGGGTCACTTGCCTGCAGCCCCAGCAAAGCAGGATCGTCGAGGGATCCTCTGGCGCTGTACGCGAGGTGGTGTCAACCGCCGCTGTGCTGCATGACGAGTGACAGTCCGTTGATGAGGCGCTGTACGTCTTGGTCGGTCGTGTGTAGATGGGGCGAGATCCGCAGTGACGTGCAACGTAAGGCCGCGAAGCAGTTGAACTTGGTGAGTGCAGGGATCGCCCCCGCGAGGGCTCGGTCTGGGAGGCGCACACCGAGTATCTCACCGTTGGTTAATTCAACGGCGCGGGGCGGCGTGGCCGCGAGGGAGATCGAGTTCGAACGGCTGGTCGGCGCGCTGTTTCGGCTGGGCGTCGGATGGGTGTCGTCTCCGTGCGCGCATCCAGCCGCTGCAGGGTTCGCGCGATGCGATCGATCGGGTCGCAGGTCACCTGTCGCCATGGTCGTTCCTTGCCGGCTTCCCGGTACATTCCTGTGAGCGCTCCGTCCCGCAACCGTTGCGTGCGGTCCAGCTCCGACGGGGCAGCACCTGCCCGCAACGACTGGTCGAACGCCTCTAGGTACAGCCGCTGCGCCCAGGTCACGCGTCGATCGGCGTACTCTACGTCGGCGCCGTCCCGCGGCACGGCGTCGAACCAGCCAGCGTATGTGCACACCACCAGCGCCTGCGCAATCGTGGACACCCCTAGCCGACCATAGGCACGGTGCAGCAGCGACCGCACCGTGCTTTCGCTGCGCCGCGTCTCGCGCGCCGCCTCGGCGTAGCTAAGCCCGCGCGCCATCTGCCTCACAGTCTGTAGCTCGCTGGCGGTGAGCACGCAATCCGCGAACGCGGGGGTGGTGGCGGGAGCCAGACGTCGCCGCCGCCGCGCCGCGTCCAAGCATTCGGTGCTGGCCGCCGCCTGCGGAGCGTCGCGGTCGATGACGCGAGCAGTCATCTCCAGCTCCGCCCTGCCAAGGTTTGCACCTGCTGCCCGCGGGATTCCCGGCGCAGGAGATACCGCCATTGCGCGAACGCAACGCGAACGTCGGCTCGGTCGTCTTCGAGAGCGGGCATGACGGCGTGCGTGAACGCGAAGCAGCCGGCTGCACCCAAGACCCCCGCCGCCTCCAGCGAGCAGACGACGTTCCCGGCAGACGGCCGCCGCCGCTGACGAGCCGAGAGCGCTGCCGTGACGCCGACAGCGCTGGCCAGTGCCTCGGCATCGCTTTGCCACTCGTTCACGACGATCACTCGCGGCGAGCGGCGATGTCCCGGCTCCACCACGGCGCGCTGGGCGAACGACTCACAATCATTACTGCAGAAATAGCGATCTCTCTCGACGGGCCTGCGCAAGCGCAGAAGGCACTATTCACCGCTACGCGGATTTGGCGCGCTGGAGGTGCGCACGGCACCCGTGGCCAGCCTCTTCTACCCACGAAGCGACTCGCACCATACGTCCCAGCTCGAATCAAGGGTTACTCGATAACCGAAACACACTGACTTGCCAGTCGTTCCCGTACACATGCACACCCGCTTCGCTCGTTCCATCCCCACCGGCAGCGCCGAGTTCGGCTCGGCGCACTGTTCGTTCGCCTGGCACTGCAGCAGGCTGCGTGCAGACTTTCGGTGCTGAGGGGAATCGGGGCAGTACGCCAGCCCGGGCTTGAGACCGCTGCTCGGCCGCTGAAGCGGCCACACGCGCTCCGTCCTCAGGCTGCTGGTGTCGCACAGGAGCACACGCCAGCGGTCGCCGGCGCAGACGACTCCTTTCCTCTTCAGACGGTGGCGGCGGCGCGCTTTCGCTCATAGGACATGCTGTGGTTGCCTCGACCGCCGCCGGGAGAGGGCCACTTTTGCTTGCACTTGTGTGGAGGGCCTGCCAAAAGACCAGCCCGTCCCGAGGGTGGTGAGGTGCCGCGAGCGGCAACAGGACGTAGCCCCTGGTGAGGGCCTTGTCTATGAGCATCCGCAACGGTAGCTCTGGGTCGGGGCGCTGTGAAGGTGAGGCGATCACTGGAGGGTGGAGATGACGGAGCGGTATGCCGGGATCGATTGGGCGTGGACATCCCGCGGGAGAAGGTCCGCATCGACCCGCGCGTCGGTGGACGCGGGGAACTCACGGTGGTCCAGCCTGGCGGCGGCATGGAGTGCGCGGCGAGCTACGAGAGCCTCGAGCTCGCGAGCCGGAACTGATCGTGATGCGCTCGGACCCGAGGCCAGAGGCCGGGATGCACGAACCCACCGCCGTACGAGTGGAGCTCCAAAACCACGGCGACAAGACGCGCATGACGCTCAGCGACGGACCCGATCCGGCCGCCGGTCGCGGCCACGCCATGCCGGCGACAACGCCGCACCGACAAGCTCGCCACCCGCCTCAATCGATAGCCAGCTGCCCCTAAGACGGACGCGTGCGGCTGTTCACAGATCGCGTACGCGTCGACACGCGAGCGATCGCGTCAGGCCCGAGGTCGGTCCTGGCCCACAGCCGGCGGCGTCCGTCCTTTCGGACTCAGAACTGCGTGAGCGAAAAGCACATCTCCTCCGGGTCCGTAAACCAGGCGATCGTCGCTCCGCTAGGCGCGCGGTCGAGGCTTCCTTTGTGCGCTCCCGTAAGCAACGCGTCGCGACCACGTCAGTGGCGCGTCGCCGCACAGCGCCACGAGCAGCAGGAGCGCCCACGCCGGCCAGGTATCGATGCCCGGACCAACTGCTCGCCGATGTGCTGATACGAAGGCAGCCACGAACACGCCGTGTACCGCCCTCAGAGACTTGTTGGAGGACGGAGTAGTATTGAGGGAGCTTCGACTCAACCTCCGGCGGGCAAGTTTTTCCGGCTCCAGCGATTCGGCCGGCGCCTTGCGACGTAGTGTCGTCGCGATCGTCGAACCTTGGGAGCATGTTCATTGCGTGCTATCACGCGACCGCTGGAATCAGTTGGTTTACGAGTGCTGATGCACGTGTGGCCCGTTCCCTGCACGAACGCGACGGCGTCCATTGGGAGCGCCGCATCGTGTCGCCCCGGCCACCCCGCACTCCCGCGCTCAGCAAGGGAACGAACATGACCGCCGTCTATGTCATCGTCGTGCTTGTCGTCGTGGCGGCGATTGTCGCCGCGATGTCGTTACGAGTGATCAAACAGTACGGAGCGTGTTGTGCTGTTCGAACTCGGGAAGGTCAAGGACACAGCACGCGGGCCGGGATTGATCTTCATCATCCCGTTCGTTGACCGCGTGCATCGTGTGTCGCTGCGGATTGTCACGATGCCGATCCAGTCGCAAGGCATCATTACCAAGGACAACGTCAGCATCGACGTCTCGGCTGTGGCGTACTACCGGGTGGAGGATGCGATCCGGTCGGTGATCGCGATCGAGAACGTCGAGTCAGCGATTAACCAGATCGCGCAGACCACTCTCCGCGCGGTCGTGGGACGTCACACCCTCGATGAGACGTTGTCTGAGACCGACGCGATCAATCAGAACATTCGCGAGATCCTCGACGTGCAGACCGAGGAGTGGGGGATCAAGGTCACGGTCGTCGAGCTGCGCGATATCCAGCTGCCCGAGAGCATGCAACGCGCGATGGCCCGCCAGGCCGAGGCCGAACGCGAGAAGCGCGCCAAGATCATTGCCGCCCAAGGCGAAGCGCTGGCCGCCGGCGAGCTCGCCCACGCTTCCGACGTGATGATGGCCCACCCGCTCGCGCTCCAACTGCGCAACCTCCAGACCCTCGTCGAGATCTCGGTCGATAAGAACTCCACCGTCGTGTTCCCGGCACCGCTGATGAGCACGATCGGGGAGCTCGGCGCGTTCCTCGAACGCGAGAACAGAGCGGCTGGTGATCTCCCGATCCCATCCCCTGCGCCGACGGCCTCGACCAACGGAGAGCTCGTTCCCTCATGACAACCACCAAGCCGCAAGCAGAGGTCCTCATGTCCACCAATCCAAACCCCGAGCCGACATCAGCCGAAACCGAGCCGGCGGCGGCGAGTCAGGGTTCGGTCAGGGGCGACTACCAGGCGGCTACGGGCGGCCCTTGGGCGTAGGCTTCGGCGACGGGCGCGTAGGTGATTTCGCCGTCCTTGACGTTCAGTCCGCGTGCGAAGCCGGGGTCCTCGGCGAGGGCGGCATCCACGCCTACGCTAGCGAGCCGGCGGACGTAGGGCAGCGTCGCGTTGGTCAGTGCGCGGGTCGCCGTTACGGGGACGGCGCCCGGCATGTTCGCGACGCAGTAGTGGAGAATTCCGTCGATCGCGCTCCGAGACGGCGCGTATCGCGCGCAGCGCGGATGCATTGAGCATCGATCGAGACCGCGGACGGGCGGCTGCCGCTGCTCGCGCCGACGCGCCAGCGATCCCCCGGTCGCCATGCGGATCGCGTCGGTGATGACGGAGCTGGCGATCGCTTTGTGGAAAGCAGCGCCGGGGATGCGGAGGCGCTCAGCCTCCTCCGGGCTGGCGTCGAGGCGATTGGCGGTGGCCTGATAGCGGCCACGCAGACCCGAGCCACGGGCCAGGTGAAACACCTGTCGGCTGGGTCAGCCGGCGGTACCCTTCGACAATCAACACTGCGCTTCTGATCGTCCGGGTGCTTCTGGCGGGCGTGTTCGCGCTCGCGGCGCTCGGGAAGCTCGCGGATCTCGACGGCTCGCGAGCAGCGGTCGCAGAGTTCGGGGTGCCGGCGCGGTTCGCGCCCGCCCTCGGCGTGGCGCTGCCGCTGATCGAGATCGCTATCGCGGCGGCACTGCTGCCGGCGAGCATCGCACGGTACGGAGCTGCGGCAGCAACCGTGCTGCTGGCGGCGTTCGCGGCGGCGATCGCGCGGAGCATCGCCCGTGGCGAGGCTCCGGACTGCCATTGCTTCGGCGTGCTCCATTCGGAGCCGGCTGGGGGACGAACGTTGGCGCGCGACGTCGTGCTACTCGGCTTGGCGGGATTCGTCCTCGTGGCTGGCTGGAGCGACCCTGGCCCTAGCGCCACGGCGTGGCTCGGCCATCTCGGCGACACCGCCGCGGTTGCGCTCACAGGCGGCGTCCTCATCCTGGCGCTCGCTGCAGCGACAGCGGCCGCCGTGCTCACACTCCTACGACAGAACGGGAGACTCATGCTCCGCGTCGATGAGCTCGAGGCTCGCGTCGGCGGCGTGGGCGATCCCGCGTGGGCAGAGCAAGAGGCGCCCGACGGGCTTCCAGTCGGCACGCCGGCGCCCGAGTTCAGCTTGTCCGGGCTCTACGGCGAGAGCATCACGCTCAAGGCACTCATAGCGGCCGAGAAGCCGCTGGTGCTTCTGTTCACGGACCCGGCCTGCGGCCCGTGCAACGCGCTGCTGCCGCAGATCGCGGCCTGGCAGACGGAGCATGCCGATGATCTGACGCTCGCCGTGCTGACCCGGGGAGCACCGACGACAACCGCGCGAAGGTTCGCGAGCATGGCGTCACGGGCGTTTGGATCGACGCCGACCTCGCCGTCTACAAGGCGCTCCAGGCGACCGGGACACCGAGCGCGACGCTGATCGATGCGGACGGACTGATCGCGAGCCCGGTGGAGGGCGGCGAGGAGGCGATCGCGCAGCTCGTCAAGCAGGCCGCGGGCGGATTCCCGATCCTGCAGGTGCGCCCGGAAGCCCCGCGGCACCCGCCACCGCCACTTTCCGTAGGCGCGCGGGTGCCCGTGATCGAGCTGCCCGACCTCAGCGGGCGTACGGTCAAGCTCGCGACAGCGGACCGTGACACGCTTGTCTTGTTCTGGAACCCGGGCTGCTCGTTCTGCCGTCAGATGCTCGACGACCTGCGCGAATGGGAGTCGGCGCCGCAGCCGAATGCACCTCGGCTGGTACTGGTCTCGACCGGCACCGTGGAGGACAACGTCAAGATGAACCTCGCGTCCGAAGTCCTGCTCGATCAGGACTTCGTCACCGGTACGGCATTTGGCACGGCCGGCACCCCATCCGCGGTGCTCGTCGGCCGCGACGGACGGATCGCCTCGGCGCTCGTGGTCGGCGCCCCCGAGGTCATGTCGCTGGCCAGGCGCTAGCAGGCGCTCACGACCCGATCGCACCCCCGACGAACGCGTCAGGTTTAGCGCCGGCGTGCGCCTTGACCGAGCATCGGGACAGGACTATGCTCGATCGTAGGTGGACTCGTCACGGTCCCGGGGTAGTAAATCCACGTCGTCGCGTATGCAGCAACGGCAGGCGCCGCACGCTAGGACGGAGTACCGGGTGGACGACCTCGCTCGCTGGGTGGCTTCGCCGGTTTCCCGCCGACGTGCGCTCAAGCTCGGCGCAGGCGCGTTTGCGGGAATGGCCATAGGCTCCCTGCTCCCGCGCACCGCTTTCGCCCCGCCCACCGCGTTCGCCCAGGGCGGCTCGGGCAATTGCATTGGCCCGGGCCAGAACTGCTTCGCGATAACCTGCGAGGCACCGGCGTCGACATGCTGCCACGCCCCCAACCTCCTACATAAACCAGAGAACGATTGCGGGGTCTACTGCTGCGACCCATGCAGCCCGTCGAGTTCGCAGTGCGGGCCCGACGGCCACTGCGTCGCCGGGCCGGTCGCCAAGGACTGCCCGTGCACGCGAGCGTCCGGAGGCGTGGTCTGCGGTCACGACTGCTGCCGCGACGGGCTAGTGTGCTGCCACCGCTTCTTCACCCTGAACGCCCACACCTCCTGCTGCACCCCCAAGGAGCAACTGAAGGCGAACTGCGCGGACGTGAAGTATGAGGGCTACATCGCTGCCGCAGCGTTCGGGCTCGCGGCCGTTGCTTTTCCGCCGGCGGCGATCGGGTTCGGGTACGCGGCGGGGGCTTCGACGGCCGCGGCCATCGCGGCCGACATATGCGACCACGACCCTCCCGATCCGGACTTCAAGGCGATATTCGTTCCAACGGTGCCGCGACTTCCCCGAGTGCGAGCGGGGCATGGACTCACGCCGAAAGCAGCCCGGGCGCTGCGCGGGATGACCGCAAACTACGTTCGTTATGGCGCGTACATGATCGCTTGGATCCGTTCGATCGAGAAGGCGCAGGGTGCCGACCAGGCGAACGACACTCAATGGGCCAGGCGTCACCGCGCGGCGGCGGCCAAGTACGCGCGGACCGCGGCGAGCGCCCTCGAGCGCGACCACCGGCTCCGGAGCAACGCACGCATTCAGCTCCGACGAGGCGGTTTCCGCCATTTCAAAATCAGCCCCGCGCAGGCCCGCACCTGGCAGCGCCAAATTAAGGCACATGGGTTGCCCAGCCAGATGGAGCAGATTCTCCGCGAAGCCAAGGTCGACACAAAGCAACGCCAGGCGCTTCGCCACGAACTGCTCGGACTGGATTCGAAAGCCATCGCGCACGTCGGGGTGTTCGGAGAGCTCGATGACAAGCGCTTCCAACAGGCAAATGCCGCGATGGTCCGGTCGATGCGTCAGTCGGCCGACTCGCTGAGCGCGGGCGCGTAGACCCGTAGCGAGCACCTCCTCGCGGAAGCCGCTCACGGCCACACAGCAGGCGCCCGTCTCACCTCCCTCCGACCAGACCTGTGCTCCAGCGACGCCTCGATCGTCCCCGATCGCCGGCGCCGGGCGAGCGCTCCGCCACGCTAGCGATCGCCCGCACAGCCGGCCTTGACACCGGCCCTGCTTCCCTGTCGGGACGCGTCTCCGCGACCAGTGGTCGGCTGCCCCCGCT
>CAVZZH010000007.1:0-51976 GCA_963779695.1 uncultured Solirubrobacterales bacterium | reverse complement strand
GCGCGGCACTACGCCGGGACGATGCGAGAGCTGGAATCCGAGCCCCGCGTTCCCGCAGCCGAGGCCATCCGGCAGGCCCGCGAGGACGTCTGCGGGACGCACTCAGGACGCACCCCGCAAACCGTCGATGACCGGAAGTAGGCGAATCCCCTGTAACTACCGGAGTGGGCGATACTGGGCTCGAACCAGTGACCTCCGCCTTGTCGAGGCGGCGCTCTCCCAGCTGAGCTAATCGCCCGGGAGCGGGTCAACTGTAGCGCGTGCGCGCGGAGGTTTGCGCGGCAGCGCGACGCCTACCGCTGCGGCAGCGGCCCGCGCACCGTGGCCGAACCGCGAACGACTAATACACTCGCGGTCGATGAGGCGGAGGGTGTCGATCGGGGTCCTCGCGGCGATCGCGCTCGCCGCATCCGTTGTCGCCGGGCTCGGCCCGTCCGGGCCGGCCGCGCACGCCGCATCCGGGCCGGCCGCGCACGCCGCATCCGGACCTGCCGCGCCTGCGACGACCTCCACCCACGTGCGGGTGACGACAACGCCGAAGCGGGGATCGCTGACGACCCGGTTCGTGATCCGATTTCGCGCGCCGGTCGCGACCGGAGTGCTCCAGAACGTGCGGCGCGAGTTCGTCCTCAGCCTCAGCGGGCCGACGCGCCCGGCCGGGTGCGTGACCGAGGGGTCACTCGAGCTGCCGGCGGCTCGGGCTCATGCGAACGTCAAGGTGACGCTGCGCCCGCGGCGCTTTGGTGGCGTCCGTTGGTGCCCCGGCGCGTTCCGCGGTCAGATCCATGAGATTCAGTCGCCGGTGTGTCCGCAGCGGGAGATCTGCCCAGCGCTGGTCCTGCTGATTGGCACCGTGGGGACGTTCTCGTTCCACGTGACGCCGCCCGGCGGCGACGCGACCGCGCCCGGGTTCGCCGGGCTCGCGCGCGCGACGGCCTGCACACCCGGCGCCCAGCGACCCGGCGAGAAGACGCCGGCGCTCCTGACCTGGACGGCGGCCCGGGACAACCGCACGCCACGGTCACGCCTCGTCTATGACGTCTACATGTCGACGACGCCCGGCGGCGAGGATTTCCTCAGTCCGACGTGGACGACGAAGCCGGGCGTGAGCAGTTTCCAGACGCCCGGTCTGCCGTCGCACGGCGCCGCGTACTTCGTCGTGCGCGCGCGTGACCAAGCGGGCAACGAGGACGGCAACATGATCGAGCGACCGCTCACCGATCCCTGTCTGTAGCCCGGACCGCTCGACGGGCCGACCGGCGCTAGTCGCGACCGGCGCGTCCCTCAAGGAACGCGCTCACTCCGTCGGCGTCCGCCGGCGTGATCAGTGACTCCTTGAAGTGATCGTCGAGCGCCGCGAAGCCGGACGCGCGCATTTCCGCGAGCGCGGCGTCGAAGTCGTAGTCGGTGCGGCGCATCTCGGGCTCGCCGCCGTCGACGAGCATCCAGAACGCGCCCCGGCGCCCTTCGTACGGAAGACCGATGCTGCCGGCGTTCGCGTAGCGGAGGCCGTCGCGGACCGGGCGCACGAACTGCCGGTGCGTGTGACCGCCGACGACGAGCGGCTCGGAGACGTCGGCAAGCACGCTGGCGAACACCGGATCTGGCGTCGCCGTGGTGAGGATCTCATCCTCGTCCCGGGGTGAACCGTGGCAGAAGCGGACACCGTCCACGGCGAGCGAGATCGGCCACGACGCCAGCTGGTCTCGCCAGTGCCCGTCGACCGCGGCGGCGCTCCAGGCCGCGGCGCGGCCCGCCGGATCGTCGGCGGTGGGCGCGCCGTCGTAGGCGCGCACCGCGTCACGCTCGCTGTTGCCGGAGATCCAGTACGAGCACGGCGATCTTCATCAGCGCATGGCCTCCACGAGGTCGAGCCGAGCGAGGTCGAGACCGGCGTTGAAGACGTTCGTGAGCGCGGGCAGGGTGAGGGACCGGGCGGCCGTGATCTCCATCGCACTACGGATAGCATCCGGCGCAGATGGACTTCCAGCTTCCAGACGGCACCCCGCTCTCATTGCCTGACGGCGCCACCGGCGCTGACGCCGCCGCGTCGATCGGCGCCGGGCTCGCGCGGGCGGCCCTCGCGATCAAGGTCAACGGTGAACTCCGCGACCTGACGCGGCCGCTCCCCGCGAGTCCGAACGGGAGCGGCACAGAGCCGCCGACGCTTGAGATCATCACCGACCGCAGCGGGGAGGACGCGCTCGATCTGATCCGCCACGACGCCGCCCACGTGCTCGCCGAAGCGGTCCTGGAGCTGTATCCGGGCGTCAAGATCTCGATTGGGCCGCCGATCGAGAACGGCTTCTACTACGACTTCGACTTCCCGGACGGCGTGTCGCTGTCCGAGGAGGACTTCGCCGCGATCGAGCAGCGGATGCGCGAGCACATCAACGCCGACGAGCCGTTTGGCCGTGAGGACGTCGATGTCGCCACGGCGCGGGCGCGGTTCGTCGCCGAGGGCCAGGATTACAAGGTCGAGCTGATCGACGATCTCGTGGAGAACGCCGATCCGGAGCATCCCGTCGAAACGGTGTCGCTGTACACCAACGGGCCGTTCACCGACCTGTGCCGCGGTCCGCACGCCCCGACGACGAAGCGGATCAAGGCGTTCAAGCTCCAATCGGTCGCCGGCGCGTACTGGCGCGGGGACGCGACCAAGCCGATGCTCACGCGCGTGTATGGAACGGCGTTCTTTTCCAAGAAGGATCTGGAGGAGTATCTGGAGCGGCTCGAGCGGGCCCGGGCGAACGATCACCGCCGGCTCGGCCCGCAGCTCGGGCTGTTCACGTTCTCCGACGTGGCACCGGGCTCGGCGTTCTGGCTCCCGCGCGGGACCGAGGTGTTCAACGAGCTCGTGCAGCTGAGCCGCGAGATGGGCCGCGAGCGCGGCTACGTCGAGGTCAAGACGCCGCAGCTGTACGACAGCGCGCTGTGGAAGACCTCCGGCCACTGGGACAAGTACCGGGACAACATGTTCGTGACCGAGTACGAGGACCGGGCGATGGCGCTGAAGCCGATGAACTGTCCGGGCCACTGCCAGCTGTTCTCGCTCGAGCGCCACTCCTACCGCGACCTGCCGCTGCGCTACTGGGAGCCGGGGTTGTTGCACCGGCGTGAGCCGAGCGGCACCTTGCACGGCCTGCTCCGGGTGCGCCATTTCGCCCAGGACGACAGCCACATCTTCTGCACCGAGGACCAGATCCAGGACGAGGTCACCCAGGTGCTCGACTTCGCGTTCGCGACCTATCGGATCTTCGGACTCGACGTCCGGCTCGAGCTCTCGACGCGTCCCGAGCAGCGGATCGGCGCAGACGAGCTGTGGGACAAGAGCGAGGCGGCGCTGAAGAACGCGCTTGAGGCGCACGGACTCGAGTACGACCTCAATGAGGGCGACGGCGCGTTCTATGGCCCGAAGATCGACATGCACATGACCGACTCGCTCGGCCGCTCGTGGCAGCTCGGGACATGCCAGCTCGACTACAACTTCCCGGAGCGCTTCGACCTCACTTACAACGGCGCGGACAACGCCGAGCATCGTCCGGTGATGATCCACCGGGCGCTGATGGGGTCCTATGAGCGCTTCATCGGCATCCTGCTCGAGCACTTCGAGGGGGAGCTGCCGCTGTGGCTCGCCCCGGTCCAGGCGATCGTGCTGCCGATCGCCGACCGCCATCTGGACTACGGCAGATCGGTCTCCGAGCAGCTTCAGGCGGCGGGGTTGCGGGCGGAGGTCGATGACCGCGGCGAGTCCGTCGGGCGCAAGATCCGGGACGCCGAGCTGCGGAAGATCCCGTACATGCTCGTCGTCGGCGACCGCGAGCAGGAGTCCGGCGAGGTCGGGGTGCGCGAGCACAAGCGCGGCGATGCGGGATCCGAGGCCGTGAACGACTTCGTGCAGCGCTGTGGCGAAGCTGTAAAAAGTCGTTCGCTCCGTGGATAACGCCGCTATACTCGTGACTGTTGATCCAAGTGTTTCACCACACACGGCCCGGCGCTTGACGTCTCGCCGCCACCGCAGCTAGTGCCGGTCCCGCGTAGGTTCGACCGGCGCCCGCCAGAGCGCGACCAGACACGGATCAACGACCGGATTCGTGTGCCTGAGGTACGCCTGATTGGCGACGACGGAAAGCAGATCGGGGTCGTCAAGACCGCCGAGGCTTTGCGCTACGCGCAGGAGCGGGATCTCGACCTCGTCGAGGTCGCGCCGGATGCCCGTCCGCCCGTGTGCCGCGTGCTCGACTACTCGAAGTACAAGTACGAGCAGGCGCAGAAGCTGAAGGCGGCGCGCAAGCACCAGCAGCAGATCACGATCCGCGAGATCAAGTTCCGTCCGAAGATCGCGCAGAACGACTACGACACGAAGAAGGGCCACGTTCGGCGTTTCCTCAACGGCAAGGACAAGGTCAAGATCACGATCATGTTCCGCGGCCGTGAGGTCACGCACCCAGAGCGGGGCACCGCGCTGCTGGACCGCCTCGCCGAGGAGCTCGCCGACGTCGGTGTGATCGAGCAGTCGCCGCTTCAGGACGGGCGGAACATGACGATGATGCTCGCGCCGTCGAAGGCCGTGCTCGCGAGTGGCGAGGGTGAGCATCACGAGGAGGACGCTCAGCGCGGCGGTCATCGCCGCAAGAGCGACCGCCGCCGCGACGCGAACGGTGCCGAGGCGGAGGGTGCGAACGGCGCCGAGGCCGAGGGTGCGAACGGCGCCGAGGCCGAGCGCTCAGGCCGAGGTCGCCGACAGCGCTCAGGCCGAGGTCGCCGACAGCGCTCAGGCCGAGGTCGCCGACAGCGCTCAGGCCGAGGAGGCATCCTCGCCCACGTCCGACGCCGCCGCCTGAGCCGCTAACCGGACGCCAAGGCCGGGTTGTCGGGCGTCTGCTTTACTAGACGCCGCTGATGCCCAAGATGAAGACCCACTCCGGCTCCAAGAAGCGCTTCAAGCTGACCGCGAAGGGCAAAGTTCGCGGCCGCCACTCGTTCACGAGCCACATCCTGGAGAAGAAGTCGCCGAAGCGTAAGCGGCACCTGGGCCAGCCGGCCTGGATCTCCAAGCACGACGAGAAGCAGGTCAAGAAGCTGCTCGGCGCCAAGCGGAGGGCTTCATGACCCGCGTCAAGCGCTCTGTTCACGCGCGCAAGAAGCGCCGCGCGACGCTCGCGATGGCCAAGGGCTACCGGGGGGACGCGAGTCGGCATTACAAGACGGCCAAGGAGGCCGTGCTCAAGGCCGACCAGTACCGCTACCGGGACCGGCGGAACCGCAAGCGGGACTTCCGCCGGCTGTGGATCACCCGGATCAACGCGGCGGCGCGCCAGAACGGGATGTCCTACTCGCAGTTCATCCACGGGCTCCAAGCGGCGGGCATCGAGCTTGACCGCAAGATCCTGGCGGACATCGCCGTCCGCGACGCTGACACCTTCCGACGCTTTGCCGACCGCGCCCGAGAGGCGCTGGCGGCCGGCTGAGCCAAGCCAAGCCACCAGCACCGTCGCATCGGGCGCCGCTCCAATCGTGGAGGGCGCCCTTTTTTTCGTTTATGACCGTGACCGTGATCACCAGTAACCACAACCAGAAACTCAAGGAGATCCGCAAGCTGCGGATGCGCCGGCGTGACCGGGAGCGCCTCGGGCGGTTCGTCGCCGAGGGCGAGGACCTGCTCGCGGCGGCTGATGCGGCGGGGTGGGAGGCGGTCGACCGGTTCGCGGCCGCCGGCTCCGGGCTGGCGGGACTTGAGGTGGACGGCAAGTTGCTCGCCGATGCGTCCGGACTGAGATCGGGGACCCGGACGCTGGCGGTCTACGAGGAGCGCTGGGCGCCGGCGCCTGTCGGTCCGTTGTGCGTGTATCTGCACGGTGTCCACGACCCCGGAAACGTCGGCGCCGTGCTGCGCTCGGCCGAGGCGTTCGGCGCCTCGTGCGTGGCGTGCGGGCCGGGGACGGCCGATCCGTTCGGCTCGAAGGCGGTCCGGGCGAGCATGGGCGCGATCTTCAGCGTCCCGGTCGCCCGCGCGGCCGATCCGACGGCACCCGGGGCGCTCCCGGGGACCACGATCGCGCTCGTCGCCGGCGCGGGCGTCGAACTTTGGCGTTTCAGTTCAGAGGGGTTGAACTCAAACGCCAACAGAATCGAGATGTGACGCTCCTGATCGGGGCCGAGCGCGACGGACTGCCGGACGACGTCATCGCCGCGGCCGACGTGACCGCTCACATTCCGATCCAGACGCACTCACTGAACGCCGCGATGGCGGCAACAGTCGCGCTGTACGAGCTAACTAGGATGCCGACCCGCACCCCATGAGCCTGGACCGGATCACAGAAATCGCCGCCGACGCCCAGGCGGCGATCGACACAGCCGCGACCACCGACGCGCTCGAGACCGTGCGGATCACGTACCTCGGCCGCAAGGCCGAGCTCCCGAACCTGCTCCGGAACGTCGCCAACCTCCCCCCGGAGGAGCGCGGCAAGACCGGCAAGGCCGCCAACCAAGCCCGCCAGCAGCTTGAAAAGGCGATCGAGCAGCGCGCCACCCAGCTCGCCGCCGACGAGCTCAACCAGCGACTGCAAGAAGACCGCGTCGACGTCACGCTCCCCGCCGACCCACTTCCGACGGTCGGCCGGCTGCACCTCATCACTCAGACGCGCCGGGAGATCGAGGACGTGTTCGTCGGTCTCGGCTTCAACGTCGCCGAGGGCCCGGAGGTCGAACGCGTCTACTACAACTTCGACGCGCTCAACCACGCGCCGACGCACCCGTCACGGCTGACGACCGACACGTTCTACGTCGACCCACTGAGAGATATCTTCGATCCGCAGCAGCGGCTGCTGCGTGTCCACACCTCGCCGGTCCAGATCCGCGCGATGGAGAACCAGGCGCCGCCGATCTACATCATCGTGCCGGGCCGCGTCTACCGGCCGGACTCGGATGCGACGCACACGCCGCAGTTCCACCAGATCGAGGGCCTCGCTGTCGACACCGACATCACGCTCGCCGATCTGAAGGGCACGCTGCTCGCGTTCGCCCGCGCGATCTTCGGCGAAGAGCGCGAGGTCCGGCTGCGCCCGCACTTCTTCCCGTTCACCGAGCCGAGCGTCGAGGTCGACGTCTCGTGCTTCAACTGCACCGACGGCATCACCGCCGACGGCCAGCGCTGCCCGCTCTGCAAGGGCACGGCGTGGATCGAGATCCTCGGCGCCGGAATGGTCGACCCGAACGTGTTCGAGCACGTCAAGCATTACGGCTACGACCCCGAGCACGTCCAGGGGTTCGCGTTCGGGATGGGGGTCGAGCGGATCGCGATGCTCAAGCACGGCGTGCCGGACCTGCGGATGCTCTACGACAACGACGTCCGCTTCCTCGAGCAGTTCGGCGGAGTGAGCTAAGGCACCACCGATGCGCGTCCCGATCTCCTGGCTCAACGACTACGTCACCCCGGACCTCAGCTCCGGCGAGCTCGCCGAGCGGCTCGCGCTCACCGGCACCGAGGTCGAGCGGGTCGAGCACCACGGCGTCGGCGCGCTCGAGCAGTTCGTCGTCGGCAAGGTGCTCGAGCGCAAGCGCCACCCGGATGCTGACCGGCTCAGCGTGTGCATGGTCGACACCGGCGGCAGCACGCCGTCGCAGATCGTCTGCGGCGCGCCGAACGTCGCCGCCGGCCAGATCGTCGCCGTCGCCAAGCCCGGCGCGATCATGCCGGACGGCACGAAACTCAACAAGGCGCGCCTGCGCGGCGTCGAGTCGAACGGGATGATCCTCGCCGAGGACGAGCTCGCGATCGGCACCGACCACGCCGGGACGCTCGTGCTCGCAAGCGACGACGGCCGCGAGCTCAAGCCGGGAACCCCGCTCACCGATGTGCTGCCAGATCGCAACCGACGTGCTCGTGCTCGAGATCACCCCGAACCGGCCGGATTGCCTGGCGATCTACGGGGTCGCCCGCGAGGTCCACGCCGCGACCGCCACACCACTCAACGCCCCGCCGTGGGCCACCGACCCCGGCAGCACCGGCGATCTCGACGGGATCACGATCACCGTCGAGCGCCCCGACCTGTGCCCGCGCTTCACCGCGCGTATCTTCGAGAACGTCACGATCGGCCCGAGCCCGCTGTGGCTCAAGCAGCGACTGATGGCCGCCGGCCAGCGCCCGATCTCGAACGTCGTCGACATCACCAACTACGTGATGCTGCTCACCGGCCAGCCGCTTCACGCGTTCGACCTCGACCGCGTCGCGGGCGCGACCCTGACCGTGCGAACCGCCCAGCCCGACGAGCAGGTCCAGACGCTTGACGACCAGACCCGGACGCTCGACGAGGAGATCGTCCTGATCGCCGACGCCGACGGCCCGACGTCGATCGCCGGGATCATGGGCGGCGCCCGCTCCGAAGTCCAACCAGACACCACCCGCGTCCTGATGGAGGCCGCCAACTGGGACGGCGCCAACATCCACCGCAGCTCGCTCAAGCTCGGCCTACGCTCCGAGGCCTCGACCCGGTTTGAGAAGCAGATCCAGCCCGAGCAGGCGATGCAGGCGCAGGCCGTCGCCACCCAGCTGATGATCGAGCTGACCGGCGCCACCGTGCGGCCGGGCACCGTCGACGTCGGCGGCGACGGACCGGCGCTGAAGACGATCTCGCTGCGCGACGCAAAGCTCAACAACCTGCTCGGCACGACGATCCCGCGCGAGCGCAGCCGCGAGATCCTCACGGCGCTCGAGTTCGACACGCGGGACGAGCCGGAGGGGCTCGAGGTCACCATCCCCGCGTTCCGCCGCGCCGACGTCAACCGCGAGGCCGACCTGATCGAGGAGGTCGCGCGGCTCGACGGCGTCGAGAAGCTGCCGGCGACGCTGCCCTCGCGGCACAACGCGTCCGGGCGGCTGACGCTGCGCCAGCGCGTGCGCCGGCGCGCCGCCGACGCACTTGTCGCCCAGGGTCTGCACGAGATCGTCGGCTGGAGCTTCGTCGCGCCGGAGCAGGCGGAGCGGCTGCGGCTGCGGCTCGCCGACGTGCCGGCGCTGACCCTCGCCAACCCGATGTCAAGCGACCAGTCGCAGCTGCGCACGATGCTGCTCGGCAGCCTGCTCGACACAGCGCGGAGCAACCGCTCGCGCGGCGCCGCCACGCTGCGCCTGTTCGAGGCCGGCGCGGTCTACCTGGCGAGCGAGGGCGATCAGCTCCCGCACGAGCCGTATCACGTCGCCGCGCTCCTCCACGGACCGGTCCGCGCGCCCACCTGGCGTGACCCGGAGCCGCGTCGCACAGACTTCTTCGCCGCCAAGGGCGTGCTCGGCGGCATGCTCGACGCGCTCATGGTCGGTTGGAGCGTCCGGCCAGCCACACAGCCGTTCCTGCACCCGGGCCGCTCCGCCGAAGTCGTCGTGGAGGACGACACGGTGATCGGCTGGGTGGGGGAGATCCACCCGTCCATCGCCGCTGACTGGGAGCTCGACGGCACCCTCGCCGGCTTCGAGATCGACCTCGACGCGCTCCCCGCACCGCGGACCGCGACCTACGTCGACCTGACGAGTTTCCCGGAGGTCCGTGAGGATCTGGCGGTCGTCATCCCGGAGCAGGTGAGCGCCGCCGAGCTGCTCGCGGTGATCCGGGCCAGCGGCCGGCCGCTGCTCGCGGACGCCGAGGTGTTCGACGTCTACCGCGACGCCGAGAAGCTCGGCGAGGGCAACGTGTCGCTCGCCGTGCGGCTCGCGTTCCGCGCGCCGCACCGGACGCTCACCGACGCCGAGGTCGCGAGCCAGCGGGAATCGATCATCGCCGCGGTCGGCGATCAGCTCCAGGGGACGATCCGTGGCGGCTAGTGGGCCCCACCGAAACGTTCCGTGAGACCCACTAGCGTCTCCGTGTTCGGGGCGGCGGGGTTCACTGGAGCGTTGACCGCGCGCCTCCTGCATCGCCATCCGTACTTCGAGCTCACCGCGCTCACCGCGCGGTCGGACTCCGGCCGCCGGCTCGACGACATCTATCCGTATCACCGCGTCCCGCTGACGCTGGAGGAACTCGACCTTGACCGGCATGCGAACGTCGACGCAGCGGTCGTCGCGTATCCACACGGTGCGGCCGCGGAGGTCGTCAGCGAGCTGCGCGAGCGCGGGGTCCGGGTCGTTGACCTGAGCGCCGACTTCCGCCTGCGCGATCCCGAGGTGTACGCGCAGTGGTATCGCGAGCACCCTTCGCCCGAGTTGATCGCCGATGCCGTGTACGGCCTTCCCGAGCGCTACCGCGCCGAGCTCGCCGATGCCGACCTCGTCGCCAACCCGGGGTGCTTTCCGACCGCAGCGCTGCTCGCGCTCGCGCCGCTGGCCGGCGCCGGACTCGTCGACGACGTCGTCATCGACGCCAAGACGGGCGTCTCGGGCGCCGGTCGCGCCGCGACCGAACGCACCCACTTCGTCACCGTCGACGAGAACGTCAGCGCCTACGGCGTTCCGCGCCATCGGCACACGCCGGAGATCGAGCAGGAGCTCGCGACGCTCGGCGCCGACATCCGCATCACGTTCACGCCGCACCTACTCCCGATCGACCAGGGCGAGCTCGTCACCTGCTACGTCACGACTCCGAACGGCGACCGCCACGATCACGCCGAGCTGCGCGGCCTGTTCGAGGATGCCTACGCCGACGAGCCATTCGTCGAGCTTGCCGAGGCGCCACCCGGTGTCCGTGATGTCCGGGAGACGAACCTGTGCCGGATCTCGGTGCACCCAGACGTGCGCACCGGACGGGTGATCGTGTTCGCCGCCATCGACAACCTGTGGAAGGGCGCGGCCTCGCAGGCGGTGCAGAACCTCAACCTCATGTTCGGGCGCGACGAGACGGAAGGGATCGCGTGAGCGACGCGTTCTTCACCTCGCGCTGGATCGACCGGCCGGAGCATGTCCGCGACGCGCCGGACACCCGGCTCCCGGGCGGCTTCCGGGCCGCGGGCGTTGCGTGCGGAATCAAGCCGAGCGGGGCGCCCGACCTGGGGCTGCTCGTCGCCGGCGCGCCGGAGACGACGAGCGCCGCCCGCTTCACGCGGAGCGGCACGCTGTCCGCGCCGGTGCTGTTGACCATGGAGCGCACCAATCTGAACGCGCTCCGCGGCATCGTCGTCAACTCCGGCAACGCCAACGCCTCGACGGGCCGGCCGGGGCTCGACAACGCGGCGAAGATGCAGGGAGCCGCCGCGATCGCCGGCGGCGTCGGTTCGGAGTCCGCCGTCGCCGTCGCCTCGACCGGCGTGATCGGGGTCCAGCTCCCGATGGACGTGATCATCCCTGGGATCGCCGCTGCCGCCCGCGCGCTGCGCCAGGACGGTGCCGAGGACTTCGCCGAGGCGATCCGCACGACCGACGCCTACCCCAAGCGGGCCAGCCTTGCGCTCAGCCTCGGCGGCGGCACGGTCCGGCTCACCGCCCAGGCAAAGGGCGCGGGGATGATCTCGCCCGGCTTCGCCACGCTGCTCGTGTTCGTCCAGACCGACGCGGCGCTCTCGCCCGAGACCGCTGACCTGCTCCTCGGCGTGACCGTCAAGCGCTCGTTTGAGCGGATCAGCGTCGACGGCCAGATGTCGCCGAGCGACACGGTCATCCTGCAGGCGAGCGGCACCTCTGGGATCACGGTCGCGCCGGAGTCAGACGACGAGCTGCGCTTCGGCGAGGCGCTCGACGCCATGCTCCGCCAGCTCGCGCTGCTCGTGGCGCGCGACGGCGAGGGCGCGCGCCGCGTCGGACGGGTCGTCGTCCGGGGCGGCGATCAGGGCGCCGTCGAGGCGGTCGCGCGCGCGGTCGCCAATTCCCCCCTCGTCAAGGCCGCCCTGTACGGCGGCGACCCGAACTGGGGCCGGATCTCGCAGGCCGCCGGCGCCGCGCTCCAGGGGATGGCGCCGCTCGCCCTCGACATCGCGATCGAAGGTACCCAGGTGTGCTCGGGCGGCGGAGCGGTGCCCTACGACGTCGAGGCCGTGGCGGCCGCGGTCAAGCGGGACGAGGTCGAGTACGAGATCGGTCTGCCCGGGACCGGCGCCGAGACCGAGGTGTTCTTCTCCGACCTCGGTCATGAGTACGTCACGATCAACGCCGACTACACGACCTAGGACGCCCCCATGCGCGACGTCGCCACCCTGCTCGAGGCCCTGCCGTACATCCGGCAGTTCCATGGCAAGACCGTCGTGATCAAGTACGGCGGGGCGGCGATGACCGAGCCCGAGCTCAAGGAGGAGTTCGCGCGGGACGTCGTCCTGCTCAAGTACGTCGGGATGAACCCGGTGATCGTCCACGGCGGCGGCCCGGAGATCACCGCTTACATGGAACGGCTCGACCTCCCGGTCCAGTTCGTCGACGGCCTGCGCGTTTCTGACACCGAGACGGTGCAGATCGCGAAGATGGTCCTCGTCGGCAAGGTCAACAAGGACATCGTGCTGCTCATCAACCGTCACGGCCAGCCCGCCGTCGGCCTGTGCGGCGACGACGGCCTGCTGTTCCGCGCCGTCCGCCAGGCGGCGCCGAGCGGCCAGGACATCGGCTTCGTCGGCCGGATCGAGCACGTCGATGTCGACGTTCTCAACCACGTCGCGCAGGACTACATCCCGGTCGTGGCGAGCGTGGGCGCCGACCGTGAGGGCAACTCGTACAACATCAACGCCGATGAGGCAGCCGGTGCCGTCGCCCGCGCGCTGTGCGCCCACAAGGTGATGTTCCTCACCGACATCGCGGGGTGGATGCGCGACCCGGGCGATCCAACGTCGCTCGTGTCGCGCGCGAGCGCCGACGAGGTCGCCGCGGCTCTGCCCGACGTCGGCGGCGGCATGCGGCCGAAGCTCGCCGCCTGTCTGGAGGCCATTCACGGGGGCGTCTCCTCAGCGCACATCGTCGACGGCCGAGTGCCGCACAGCCTGCTGCTCGAGTTGTTCACCGACGCCGGCCAGGGCACCATGATCGGATCCGTGTAGCGGTGTCTCTCTCCGACCTCCAGCAACTCGAGCGCGACTACGCGATCCCGACCTACGTCCGTAACCCGGTCGAGTTCGTGCGCGGCTCCGGCACTCGGCTCTGGGACGTCGACGGCAACGAATACCTCGACTTCCTCGCCGGGATCTCCGTCCTCAACGTCGGGCATTGCCATCCGCGGATCGTCGCGGCCGTGCAGGACCAGGCGGCGAAGCTGACCCACGTCACGAACCTCTACTACACCGAGCCCGCGATGCGGCTCTCCGGCCGGCTGGCGCAGAGTTCGCTCGGCGGCAAGGTGTTCCTGTGCAACTCGGGCGCTGAGGCGAACGAGGCCGCGATCAAGCTCGCCCGCCGCCACCGCGCGGGCGGGGGGATCGTCGTGTTCCAGGGCGGTTTTCACGGGCGCACCTACGGCGCGCTCAGTGCCACACCCCAGGAGACCAAGCAGGCGCCGTTCGCGCCGCTCGTCCCCGGCTTCACCGTGGTCCCCAAGGATCCGGAGGCGCTCGCCCGCGCCGTCGACGACACGACGGCGGCGGTGCTGCTCGAGCCGATCCAGGGGGAGACCGGCATCCACCCGCTCTCCGAGGAGCTGCTGAGCGCCGCGCGCGAGGCGTGCGACCGGACGGGCGCGATCCTCATCTTCGACGAGATCCAGACCGGCATGGGACGGACCGGAACGCTGTGGGCGTACGAGCAGACGACGGTCACCCCCGACGCGATGACGAGCGCGAAGGCGCTCGGCGGCGGACTGCCGATCGGCGCGCTGATCACCAGCCCGGCGCTCGGCGATACGTTCCAGCCGGGCGACCACGGATCGACGTTCGCCGGTGGTCCGCTCGCCGCCCGGGCCGCGCTGGAGGCGCTCGACATCTGCTCGGATCCGCAGCTGCTCGCAAACGTCATCCGGCTCGGGGAGCATTTCGCCGGCGCGCTGACCCAGGTCCCGTACGTCCGCGAGGTCCGCGGCCGCGGCCTGATGGTCGCCATCGATCTCGCCGACGGCGTTGACGCGGCGGCGATCGCCCGCCGCGCGCTGCTCGAGCAGCGGCTCGTCGTCAACGCGACCGGACCGGGGACGATCCGCCTCGAGCCTCCGCTGATCGTCTCTGAGGAGGAGCTCGACGAGGCCGCGGCGCGGCTGTTCGCCATCTCGCCATGAGCGGGGCCGACTACCTCCCGCCTGACGCCATGACGCTCGGGGCCGCGGGAGAGACACTGAGCGCGTGCCTGTCGGTGATCGAGCGCGGTGAGCGCGAGACCGACCGCACCTATTACGACACGTTCGACGGCCTGCTCTATTCCGACGGCCTCTCGGTGGTTCACGAGCACGGGCGGCTCGCGCTCATCGAACGGGACACCGGCGTCGAGCAGGCCACGCTCGTGACGCCGCAGCCGACCCAGCCGATGCTCCCGATGAAGCTTGAGGCCGGCGCGCTGCGCGACGCGCTCGTGCCGATCGTCGAGGTCCGGGCGTTGCTCCCGCTCGTCCACGTCCACAGCCGCGTGCACGGCATCGACGTGCTCGACGCCGAGCGCAAGACTGTCGTGCGGATGACGCTCGAGCAGCCGGCCGCCGTCACCTCGAGCAGCAGCCACCGGCCGCTGCGGCCGCGGGTGCGGCTCGCCGGGGTGCGCGGTTACGACGACGAACTCGCGGCCGTACAGCGCACGCTTGAGGACGAGCTGCACTTCAAACGCGCTGAGGAGCCGCTGATCGACGAGGCGGTCCGCGCGGTCGGCGGGGTCCCGGGCGGCGTCCCGTCGAAGATCTCGGTGCCGCTCGCACCCGACCAGCGCGCCGACGCGGCGACGGTCGCGATCCTGCGCGCGCTGCTGCGGGTGATCGAGGCGAATGTCGACGGCACGCTCGCCGACATCGACGCCGAGTTCCTGCATGACTTCCGGGTGGCCGTGCGCCGCTCCCGCGCGGTCCAGCGCGAGATGAAGGGGGTGTTCCCGCCGGCGGCGCTCGCCGCCTTCCGCGCCGAGTTCAAATGGCTGCAGACGATCAGCGGCGACTCCCGGGACCTCGACGTGTACGTGCTCGAGTTCGACGCCACGCGGGAGTTGGTGCCGGCAGCGATGCAGCCCGAGCTCGACCCGCTGCTCGACGTGCTCCAGGAGCGCCGGCTCGCGGCCCGGCGCGAGATGGCCAAGGCGCTGCGCTCCGCCCGGACGCGGGGCGGGCTCAGCGAGTGGGAGGCGTTCCTGGAAGAGCTCGTCGAGCGGGACGTCGAGGATCGGCCCGACGCGACGCGGCCGATCGGCGAGGTGGCCGGGGGCCGGATCCGGCGGGTCTACCGGCGGATGGTGAGGATGGGCGCGGCGATCACGCCGGACAGTCCCGCCGAGGATTACCACGAGCTGCGCAAGAAGGGGAAGGAGCTTCGCTACCTGCTCGAGCTCTACGGCACGCCGCTGTTCCCGGCCGACGTCGTCAAGCCGATGATCAAGTCGCTCAAGTCGCTCCAGGACGTGCTCGGTCGCCATCAGGACCGCGAGGTTCAGAGGGCGATGCTCGCTTCGCTGCGGGATGAGGTCGCGGCGCGGCCGGGTGGGCCGGCGGCGCTGATGGCGATGGGCGCCCTCGTCCAGCGTCTCGGCGAGGACGAGCAGGCCGCGCGTGACGAGTTCCATGAGTCGTTCGCGGTGTTCGCGGCGAAGGCCCAGCGGCGGCTCGTCAAGGAGACGTTCGCGTGACGACCGTCCTCGCGACCTACAACATCAAGGGCGGGGTGGGCAAGACCTCCGCGGCGGCCAACCTCGCCTACCTCGCGTCAGCAACCGGCGCGCCAACGCTGCTCTGGGACCTCGACCCGCAGGGCGCCTCGACCTACCTGTTCCGGATCCGCCCCAAGGTGCGGGGCGGCGGGCGCAAACTGCTGAGGGGCGCCTCGCCGACAATGGCGCTGATCAAGGGGACCGATCACGTCGGACTCGACCTGCTGCCGGCCGACTTCTCCTACCGGCACATGGACCTCGCGCTCGAGCGCTTCAAGCACCCGACGCGGCGGCTTCGGCGGGTGCTCGCGCCGCTGCGCTACGAGTACGAGTACATCTTCCTCGACTGTCCTCCGAGCATCTCGCTCGTCTCCGAGAGCGTGTTCGAGGCGGCGGATGCGCTGCTCGTCCCGATCATCCCGGCAACGCTGTCCTCACGCACCTTCGACACTCTGTCCGGGATCGTCCGCGGCGGTCCTCAGGTGCTCGGGTTCTTCTCGATGGTCGACACTCGCAAGTCGCTGCACCACGAGGTCATGGCCCAGATCCGGGCCACGTTCCCGGGGACGATGCTCGGCGCCGCGATTCCCACCTCCGACGAGGTCGAGCGGATGGGACTCGAGCGCGACGTCGTCACCGCGTTCGCTCCCGGCTGCCCGGGCGCACTCGCCTACGAAACGCTGTGGCTCGATGTCCGACAGCGTCTGGGGCAGCGACTCGTCCCTGTCAATACCCTTCCCGGCCGGAGCTGAATGACCCACAACACCCTCGTTCACCATCTCACCTCCTCCTACGAGGCTCATCCCGAGGAGGTCCACCGGGTCCTCCTGCTCTACAGCGGCGGGCTCGACACGAGCGTCATGCTCAAGTGGATCCAGGACGAGTACGACGCCGAGGTCGTGGCGCTCACCGTCAACCTCGGCCAGCCCGGCGAGGACTACGAAGTGATCCGCGGCAAGGCCCACCAGCTCGGTGCCCTCGAGAGCCACGTCGTCGACGCGCGCGAGGAGTTCGCGCACGGATATGTCCTGCCCGCGATCAAGGCGAACGCGATCTACGGCACCGGCTACCCGCTGTTCACCGCGCTCGGCCGGCCGCTGATCGCCAAGCTCGCTGTCGAGCACGCGCGGGAGACCGGGTGCGACACGATCGCCCACGGCTGCACCGGCAAGGGCAACGACCAGGTTCGGATCGAGGCGACGATTGCCACCCTCGCCCCGGAGATCAAGGTGATCGCGCCGGTCCGCACGTGGCGGATGGGACGCGAGGAGGAGATCGCGTACGCGCGCGAGCATGGGATTCCGGTCAAGGGCGGCACCGAGGCGCCGCCGTACTCGATCGACGACAACCTGTGGGGCCGCTCGAGCGAGGGGCGCTGGATCGAGAACCTCGAGCACGCGCCGACCGATGACGTGTTCACGCTCGTCACGCGCCCCGAGGAGGCGCCCGACGAGCCCGAGTTCATCGAGATCGAGTTCGAGCGCGGCGCCCCGGTGGCAGTCAACGGCGAGCGGATGGGGCTCGTCCCACTGATCGAGCACGTGGGCGAGCTCGGCGCGCGCCACGGCGTCGGCATCGTCGATCACATCGAGGACCGGATCGTCGGCCTCAAGGTGCGTGACATCTACGAGGTGCCCGCCGCGACGATCCTGCTGCTCGCGCACAAGGAGCTCGAGGTGCTCGTCGGGACGATTCACCAACATCAGTTCAAGCCCTCGCTGGATCAGAAGTGGGCGTACCTCGTCTACGCCGGGCTGTGGTGGGAGCCGCTGCGCACCGACCTCGACGCGTTCATGGAAGCCTCGAACCGCCAGGTCACCGGCACGATCGGGATCAAGCTCTACAAAGGCACGGCCCGCGTCGTCACCCGCGCCTCGCCGAACGCCGTCTACGACGCCCAACTCGCGACGTTCGATCAGTCCGGCGGGCTGTTCTCCCAGGAGGCCTCGCCCGGCTTCATCGAGCTGTGGTCGCTGCAGTCGCGCATGGCATGGCGCGTGCGCGAGCGAGATGAGGGGTAGGATCGGGCCCCTATGGCCGACAAGATCCTCGGGATTCTCGTGTGGCAAGGTGCCCGGCTCTACATGCGCCGCCGCCTCAGGCGCCACCGTCGCGAGGCGATCGTCGCCGGGCTTGGGGCGGTCCTGATCGCCGGCGTCGTCATGGCCGGCGTCAAGCGACGAGATCGTCCTAACGCCGCCGCTTGAGTCAGCTCCACCAGCCGTCACATTGGGTGTGGTCACGGCATTTTCACGCGCCTGACCCACGGCCCTAACTTCGACGCGGCGATGGTGAACGACGCTGCGGTGAGCCCGGATTCCCGGGAGAACCGACCAAGGGGAGTCACCACTGATGTTCCGCAAGCTCACGTCGCGCCGGCTGCCGGCGGGTCTCAGTGTCGCGGCGGTGATCGCGGCTGGCGCGTTCGCGACTGCCATTTCCGCCGCAACCGCCTCCGACCATCGCACCGGACCCCCCGGCCATCGCGGCGAGGACCACCGCGGCCGCGGGCACGAGTCCTACACGATCGGACTGTTCGGCGACATGCCCTACGGGGCGCTCGGACGCTCGCAATACCCCAACCTGCTCGCCGACATCAACCGCAGCCGTGTCTCGTTCTCGATCTTTGACGGTGATTTGCAGGCGGGCGGCGACGGTCCGTGCAACGACAGCCTGTACTCGACCTCGCTTGCGCATTTCAACAGCCTGGAGCGACCGCTCGTCTGGGTGCCCGGCGACAACGATTGGACAGACTGCTGGGGACGCTACGGGGCAGCCCAGGCGCCCTACCACGACCCGATCGAGCGGCTGGGCCATGAGCGCCAGTTGTTTGACGCCACCTCGCAGAGCCTCGGCCAGCGGACCCTGACCCTCACGCGTGAGTCCAGCGAGGGTGGGCCGTACGCGATCTACTCCGAGAACGTCCGCTGGCAATACGGGCCGGTCGTCTACGTCGGCCTTGACGTCCAGGGCTCGAACGACAACTACCCCTACCACGACACCGACGGCGAGAGCGGCGCGGTCATCACCCGCAGCGACGCCGAGATCCAGCGACAGCGAGACGAGGAGACGGCGCGTAAGGCGGCCGACCTGCACTGGCTCTCGGAGAGCTTCGCGTACGCGAAGCGCGTCGGTGCCAAGGGGGTCCTGATCGATTGGCAGGCCGACCCGAACTTCAACAACGAGCAGCACCTCACGAATCCCCACGACTGGGACGCCTTCCCGGACTACGTCAACGCCCTTCGGCAGGAGACGGTGAACTTCGGCGGTCAGGTCGTCCTCGTCCACGGTGACTCGCACTACTTCAAGGTCGACAAGCCGATCAACCTCCCGAGTGGTGGAGTGCTCGCCAACTTCACGCGCGTCGAGACGTTTGGTGCCCGCCAGACCCACTGGGTCAGCGCAACGATCAACCCGCGGGATCCGAATCTGTTCGAGTTCGCACCTCGGATTGTGGCGGCGAACGTCGGCTGACCAGCCGTCACTGCACCGTTGACATGAGCGTGGCGGCGCGGCTCGTTCGGTCGCGCCGCCACGTTGCTCAGGCCTCGACCCGGATTGAAAGACCGCTACGAGCAGACTCGTCCTCGGCGTCCGTCCGCTCGGGGTCGTACCGTCGCGCCATGACCGACCCCGGCATCGTTGCCGCCCTCGGAATCGAGGCGGTGGAGTGGCTCGACGAGGCCGGCGACCGAGTGAGCGTTCGCATCAGTGGCCGCTGGCGCCGGCGGCCGACCTCGCCGGGGCAGCCGTGGCTCGTCGTCGAGTCCGCCGGGGAGCGGCATCGCTTCCCGGCGATGCCGGAGCCACCGGGGCTGACCGGAATGATGCCCGGCACGTGGCGCATGAGCTTTCGCGTCCCGACGACCGTCGCGCGGTCCGCGGACGTCCGAGCGTGGCTGCAACTCGGGGCGGTGCTCGTCCCGCTGCCATCCGAGCCCGGCCCGGCCGCGCCGTCCCGCGCCGTCGAGCCGTCCTCCGCCGAGCCGATCCCCCCGATGCTTGAGCCCCGCAGCGTTGGCGTGTTCGAGCTTCAGGAGGCAGCTCGCGAGGAGCAACTGCGTGAGACCGAACGAGCGCTTGACGCCGAGCGGGCCCGGACGACCGCCGCCGAGGCCGCGGCCGCCGACCTCGCCGCTCGCCTCGGCGAACTCGGTCACGAGCTCGAGCGCAGCGACACCGACGTCACCCGGCTGACGACGACGCTGGCCGAGCGGGACCGCTCGCTGCGCGACGCCCGCCAGCGCGCCCACGCCGAGGAGATGGTTCGCCTCGAGCTCGCGCGTGAGCGCGACCACCTGGACGGCATGCTCGAGGCCTCACGCGTGCGCGTGCGCGGGCTTGAGGATGAGGTGACCGAGTTGCAGCGGCGGGCCGATGAGGCCGAGCATCAGGCCGCTGCGGCTCGCCGGGCGAGCCCGCCGCCTTCGCCGCCGCCCTCGCCGCCACCCGCTCCGGTTCGGCCTCGTTCACGGCGACGGGCCAGTCTGTATGCGGCGGAGTGCGGGCACGCGCAGGCCGCCAGGATCGCCGGAGCCGATGTCGCCGCCGCGGCGTCAGCCCCACTGCGGCTGCCCGCCCGTCCGGTGTGGTCCGTGCGTGAGCGCGAGCTCGTCGCCCTCCGGATCCGCCGCGCGACGGGACCGCAGCGGCAGGACCTCGCCGCGACGCTCGACGCGCTGCGCGGTGAGCTCGCCGATCTCCGGGCGCACGCCGAGCGCGAGCGCCAGGCACGGTCCGCCGCCGAGGCGGTGAGCGAGCGGCTGCGCCACGAGCTCGACGAGCAGGAGGCCCGCTCCGCACGCGCGTTCACGGCGCTCGACGAGTTGCGCGACCAGATCGAATGGGTGCGGCGGGCGTACCTCGCGCTCGGCGACACGGCGGAGGTGGCGCCGGCGGCCGAGATGTCCGCTGAGCCGGCGCCACAGGCGACCACCGAGCCTGGTGCGCCCGGGGCGCCGCGCAACGGCGACTTTGAGCCGGATCGCCTCGACGCAGCCCGGACGCGGCTGCGCGAGCAGACCCCGGCCCCTGAGGACGAGACCGACGAGCCGCCGCACCCCGAGCTGGTCACGGACACCCGCCCGCCGTTCACGCTCGCTCCGATCGCCAAGCGCGACCCGGAAGCGGCCGGAAGGCTGCTGCTCAGGCTGCTCCCGGCCCAGGGCATCATCCATCCGGCAGCGCTCGCCTACGACCTCGTCCTTGACCCGGCCACCTGCGTCCGCGTCACCGTCGCTGACGGCGGTGACACCAAGGTGAGCTGGATGCACACCTCGCGGCCGCGAGCGGACGTCCGATTCCAGCTCGAAGGCGATGCCGCGAGCATCATCCGGCTGCTCACCGCCGGAGCGCTCCGCCGGCGGCTGCGCTGGCGCCGCCTCGCCAGGCTCCACGGCGACCGCAGCGGGCTGTCCGCACTCGGCGGTCTGGTGATCGCTCGGTTGTCCACCGCCGAGCTCGACGGAGTGGGAATCCGCCGCGGCGAGCTCGATCTCCACGCCGGCGCCAACGGCGACGCTCGGGGCGCGTAACCGCGTAACCGCGCAACGAGCGGCCGATTCGCGCCGCGGCAGACCGGGGGAGGGCGACGTTGTCCGCCCCGGTGCCTATCCTCGATCAGCAGTCCATGAGCTCCCCCTGCGCGCACCTCCACGTCCACTCCGAGTACTCCCTACTCGACGGAGCGTGCAAGATCGAGGACCTCGCGGCGCGGGCCGCGGCGTTCGAGCAGCCGGCCCTCGGATTGACCGATCACGGCGTCATGAACGGCTCCGTCGAGCTGTTCACCGCCTGCCGCAAGCACAACGTCAAGCCGATCCTCGGCTGCGAGGTGTACGTCGTCGAGGACCACGTGCGGCGCGCGCCGGGGCGGCTCGAGCGCAACCATCTGACGCTGCTCGCGGCGACCCCGACCGGCTACCGGAACCTCGTCAAGCTGTCCTCGGCCGGCTTCCTGGAGGGCTATCAGCGCGGGAAGCCGTCGCTCGATCTCGCCCAGATCGCGGGTCATGCCGAGGGCATCATCGCCCTCACCGGGTGCCTGCAATCGCGTTTCTGCCAGCACCTTCTGGGTGGTCAGATGGACGCCGCGCGCAACCACGCCGATGAGCTGATCGGAGCCTTCGGCGAGGACAACGTCTACTTCGAGGTCCAGAAGAACGGGCTCGCCGACCAGGATCGCGCCAACGAGGGGATCGTCAAGATCGCCCGTGAGATGCGACGACCGCTCGTCGGGACCGGCGACGTGCACTACCTCAAGCGTGAGGACTATCACCACCACGCGGCGCTGCTCTGTGTGCAGACGAAGTCGATGCTGAGCGCGCCGAAGATCAGCTTCGATACCAATGAGTTCTATCTGCGCTCCAGCGAGGAGATGGCGACCTCGTTCGCCGAGTGGCCGGAGGCGATCGCCTCGACCTTGGAGATCGCCGAGCGCTGTAACGTCGAGCTCGAGCTCGGCGGTCAGCTGATTCCGAGCTACCCGACGCCGAACGGCGAGCCCGAGGTCGACTACCTCCGCGGCCTCGTCGAGGAGGGCCTGCGCCGCCGGTACGGCGACCCGCTGCCGGCCGAGGCGATCCAGCGCGCCGAGTTCGAACTCGACGTCATCAGCAAGATGGGCTTCAACGCCTACTTCCTGATCGTCTGGGACTTCGTCAAGTACGCCAAGGACTCCGGGATTGCCGTCGGTCCCGGCCGTGGTTCCGCCGCCGGCTCGATCGTCGCCTACTCGCTCCAGATCACCGACGTCGACCCGCTCCGCTACGACCTCCTGTTCGAGCGCTTCCTCAACCCCGAACGCGTGTCGATGCCGGACATCGATATCGACTTCTCCGTCCGTGGTCGCGATCGGATGATCCGGTACGTCACCGACAAGTACGGCAAGGAGTCGGTCGCCCAGATCGTCACCTTCGGCAAGATGTTCCCGCGCGCCGCGACGCGTGATGCCGCCCGGGTCCTCGGCCACGACTACGGGGCCGGCGACCGGCTCGCCAAGCTCATCCCGGACCCGATCATGGGCCGTCCACCGAGCTTCGAGGACTGCCTGAAGATCGGTGAGCCGCTGCGCACCGAGGTCGACAAGGACCCGACGGCGCGGCAGATCGTCGACGTCGCCCGCGGGCTTGAGGGGATCGTCCGCAACTCGTCGATCCACGCCGCCGCGGTCGTCATCGCCGACCGGCCGCTCACCGACATCGTCCCGCTCCAGATCGCCGATGCCGGCACCGACGAGAACGGCGAGAAGGTGTTCCGCACGGTGACCCAGTTCTCGATGAAGCCCGTCGAGCAGCTCGGTCTGCTGAAGATGGACTTCCTCGGCCTGCGCAACCTCGACGTGATCGAGGACGCGCTCGACATCGTCGAGCGCTCCGCGGGCGAGCGCCCGGACATGGCGACGCTCCCGCTCGACGACCTCAAGACGTACGAGATGCTCGCGCGCGGGGACTCGATCGGGGTGTTCCAGTTTGAATCCGAGGGCATGCGCGAGGCGCTCAAGAAGGTCCGCCCGACCGAGTTCGACGACCTCGTCGCGCTCGTCGCCCTGTACCGCCCCGGCGCGATGGACCAGATCCCGACGTACGCCCGCGGCAAGCGTGATCCCGAGGCGATCTCCTACCCCGACGAGCGCCTGCGCCCGATCCTGGAGTCGACCAAGGGCGTCATCCTCTACCAGGAGCAGGCGATGCGGATCGCCAAGGAGCTCGCCGGCTTCAGCGGCGCCAAGGCGGACGACCTCCGCAAGGCGATCGGCAAGAAGAACCGCGAGGCGATGGCCAAGCTCAAGCCCGAGTTCGTCGAGGGCTGCCGCGCCTCCGGCACGAGCCAATCGGTGATCGACCTGTTGTGGGCGACAAACGAGAAGTCGGCTGACTACTCGTTTAACAAGTCGCACGCTGCGTGTTACGCGCTCATTTCCTACCGGACCGCGTGGCTGCGGGCCAATTACCCAGCCGAGTACATGGCGGCGCTCATCTCCTCGGTCATGGACACCAAGGACAAGGTGCCGTTCTTCGTCTCCCAGGCCGAGCAGATGCGGATCGCGATCCTGCCGCCGGACGTCAACGAGTCCGACCACAACTTCGTCGTCGTCGAGGGCAACATCCGCTTCGGGCTCGACGCGGTCAAGGGCGTCGGCTACGCGGCCGTCGAGGCGATCAAGCGGGCGCGGGAGGAGGACGGACCGTTCACCGACCTGTGGGATTTCTGCGCGCGCGTCGACGGCCGCTCGGTCAACAAGAAGGCGATCGAGGCGCTGATCAAGTGCGGCGCGTTCGGCTCGACCGGCGCGACCCGGAGGGGCATGCTGACCGTGCTCGAGCAGGCCCAGGCGGCCGGCCAGAAGTCGCAGCAGGACGCCCAGATCGGCCAGGGTTCGATCTTCGATGGCCTCGGGCTCGATCTCGGCGGCGGTGGTGGTGAGGCGGCGGCCGCGTTTGCCGCGCCGAGCCATGCTCCGATCCCGACCGAGGAATTCGAGCGCTCCGAGTTGCTCGCCGCCGAGAAGGAGTCGATCGGCCTGTTCATCTCCGCGCACCCGCTCAAGGAGGTCCGCGCCGCGCTCCGCGCCAAGGTCGACTGCACGCTCACCGAGCTGACCGGCAAGCGGGACGGAGACTGGGTGACGGTCGGCGGGATGATCACCGCGGCGAAGAAGATCCGGACCAAGAAGGGCGATCCGATGATGTTCGCCACGCTCGACGACCTCGATGGGACGATCGAGGTGCTCGTGTTCGGCAAGACGCTCGCCGACAACGAGGCGGCGGTCAGCGTCGACTCGATCGTCACCGTCCGTGGCCGCGTCGACCACAAGGATCGTGAGAAGACATGTGTCGTCGCCCAGGCCGTCGACCTGTTCGAGCCGTCCGAGGACGAGGTCCGCAAGGCCGAGGAGGAGGCGGCGAAGGTCGTGATCCCGCCGACGGCGTTCAAGCTGTGCCTCGACGCGCAGGCGCTTCCGGCGGGCGTGCTCGGGGAGCTCAAGGACGTGCTCGTGGGCTTCCCCGGCGAGTGCGACGTCGTCGTCGAGCTGCTCATGTCCGCTGGGAACCGGCGGCTGCGGCTCGGTCCCGATTACAAGGTCGATCGCTGCGCCGGCCTGCATGCTGAGCTTGACGCCCTGCTCGGCCGTGCGATCATCGCGCCGGCCGTTCCCACTCCGGCCGTTCCCAGTCCGGCCGATGCGAGCGCCGCCGGCGACGCGGTCATGGCCACCTCCGCGGCCGCGACGGCGATCTCAGCGCACTAAGTGGTTACGAAAGGTGCCACTAAGCCCCCGAGCCCGACGCTCGGACGAGCTGAGCACGGTTCGTCCGTTATCTGACCGCTCCAGTTTGTGGCTGTTGCCACGTGTGTTGGTTGCGGCGTACTCTCAAGTCGCAAGGACCAACGGAGGGGCGCACCGGGTGCGCATGTGCCAGCGGCAAGCTGCTTAGTCGTCGGCGATCACGTCACGGAGCTTGGCGGTTGGAACCGAGCCGTCACAACGACGTGGTGTGTGGCCAGTAGGTCCTCCCTTCGCCAGCGCCGCGACCTTCCCCTCCTGCGGCGCTGGCGGCCTGGGAGCGCCGCCTGGTCGACGCCGGGATCAAGATCCGGCCCCTCCCGTCCGATACCAGTGCCTAGTCACTAACTGGGGCGGCACGTGCTACGGACTGGCGCGCGGGTCGGCCGAGCCTGCTTACGCGCCCGCGCTGCGGGTGTGCCATCCGAGTCCCACTCACGAGGCGGTTGTCTATGAAGGTACTTCTCCGGAGCGTGTCGGTCGTCCTATGGGCGATCGCGGCGTTCCTCGTCTATGCAGTGATCCACGCCGTGGCGTCACCGGGCGGTGCCCGGGTCGGCGTCGCGGTCGGCTACGTCGCCGGTGCGATCGTGCTCACCGCCGTCGGCGTCTGGCTATGGCGGGTCCGCGGGGGCGGCACCAAGGCCCCCGCGCCGGTCGCCTGAGCCTTGCAGGGGTGACAGCTCCCGGCGGGCGCGGTGGCGGCGGCCACTACGCCCGCCCGGGCGCGCCGGCGGTCGCCGCACGCGCTCGGCGCGCTAGCTGCCATCCTCCGGCGGCACCCACGGCCCATGCCAGCCGCCGCAGCGCTGCACGAGCTTCTTCGCCTCGTCCGGGCCCCACGTGCCGGGCTTGTACGGGAGGACCGGCGGGGCGTGGTCGAGGAGCGGTTGGGCGATCCGCCACATCTCCTCGACGTTGTCCTGGCGAGTGAAGTGCGTGCTGTCGCCTTCGATGGCGGCCTCGAGCAGCACCTCGTAAGGGGTCGCGCCCTCGCCGCCTTCCTTCGCGAACTCCATGTCGAGTTCGATCGCTGTCGGACCGCGCTCGTCGGCTCGGTGGGCGTCAAGCTTCATCCGGATCCCGGTACGCGGGTCGATCCGGAACACGATCTGGCTCGGCTCCGGGGCCCGGTGGCCGACCTCCATGAAGTGGACCTTCGGCGGGTGCTGGAACACGAGGCGGAGCTCGGTCTGGCGCACCGGTAGCTCCTTGCCCGTCCGGATGAAGAACGGCACTCCGGCCCAGCGCCAGTTGTCGATCTCGACGCGCAGCGCGGCGTAGGTCTCGGTCTGCGAATCCGGCGCGACGCCGCTGATCGACCGGTAGCCGTCGTACTGGCCGCGGACGTACTGCTTGGGGTCGGCCTCCGGCATCGCGCGGAAGACGGCCGACTTCGCGTCTTTGAGCGTGTTCGGGTCGCTGCCGGACGGCGGTTCCATCGCCGCGGCGGCGAGCAGCTGCATGAGGTGGTTGACGACGACATCGCGCAGGGCGCCGACCGGGTCGTAGAAATGCCCGCGATCCTCGACCCCGAAGTTCTCGGCCATCGTGATCTGCACGCACGCGAGGTAGTTGCGGTTCCACACCGGCTCGAGCATCGTGTTCGCGAACCGCAGGTAGAGGATCTCCTCAAGGCCCATCTTCCCCAGGAAGTGATCGATCCGGTAGAGCTGGGACTCGTCGACGTACTGATGGAGGTCTGCGGCCAGGGCCCGTGCCGACGCCAAGTCATGGCCGAACGGCTTCTCGACGACGACCCGCTGCCCGTCCGAGAGCAGCTTCGCCTCCGCGAGCCCTTGGATCACCCGCGCAAACAGCGACGGCGGGATCTCCAGATAGAACACGGGGTTGTCGTGGTCTCCGATCGCGTCCGCGACCCGGCTATAGGTCGCGTCGTCACCGAAGTCGCCGCTGACGTAGCCAAGCCGGCCCGCGAGCCGGCCGAACACCTCGTCGTCAATCGTCTCACCGGCCTCCTCGATCGCTTGACGCGCGTGCTCGCGGAGATGGTCGACCGTCCAGTCCTCGACGGCGACGCCGATGATCGGGAGGTCGAGAAGGCCCCGCTGCTCGAGCCGGTACAGCGAGCGGAGCGTCATTTTGCGCGCGAGATCGCCAGTGATGCCGAAGACGACGAGCGCGTTTGCCTTGCGTCGGTTGCTCATGGTGTGCGGACGCTATCGTGCGCCCGCACGTCGCGCCGCCCGCGAGCGTGCCGCCCGCGAGCGTGCCGCCTTCCCGTTCTTGCGGTACTTGAACGCCCGCGCGACGTCGTCGGCGCTCACTCCGCCGTTCTCGGTTCCGGTCTCGAGCACGCACGGGAGTTCCTCAAATCGGGGTTCGGAGAGGAACACGCCACACCCGCGAGGACCCAGCTCACCCTCGCCGAGGATCGCGTGGCGATCCCGGTTGGAGCCGAGCGCCGCGAGCGAGTCATTGACGTGCAGCGAGCCGAGGCGATCGAGCCCGACGACGCGATCGCACTCATCAAGCGTCTCGCCCAACCCCTCGGCGGTGCGGACGTCATAGCCGGAGGCGAGCAGGTGGCAGGAATCGAGGCACAACCCGACCCGCTTGTCGCCGCCGGTGGCGTCGATCAGCCCCGCGAGCTCCTCGAACGATCGCCCGAGCGTCCCGCCGGCGCCCGCCGTGTCCTCGAAGTGCAGCTCGCAGTGGCCGGTCTCCGACAGCGCCTCCTTGACGAGCTTGCCGGACCTGGCGATCGCCTTGTTCACGTTGCCCTGCTTCGCCGAGCCGGCGTGGAGCACGACCCCGCGCGCCCGGATCCCGTCACCGACCCGGAGCGACTGAATGAGCGAGGCCCGCGTCTTATTGCGCATCTCGCGGTCGGTCGTGGCCGTGTTGAGGAGGTACACGGCGTGGATCAGGACGGCGTCGATCGGGCTGTCGTCGATCGCATCCCGGAACGCCGCGAAGTCGTCCTCGGTGTAGTTCGTCGGGCGCCACATCCGCGGAGATTGGTTGAAGATCTGGATCGCATTGGCGCCGCGCTCCACCCCGCGGGTGACCGCGTTGGTCAAGCCTCCCGCCTGCGAGACGTGGGCGCCGATTAGCATGGGGAGTGGTTCGTCATGCGTGTTCGCTTTGCTCCATCACCGACGGGCGCCCTCCACATCGGCGGGGCCCGGACCGCTCTCTACAACTGGCTGCTCGCGCGTGGCCAGGGGGGCACGCTCGTGCTGCGGATCGAAGATACCGACCGCGAGCGATCGACTCCGGAGAACGTCGAGCAGATCCTCGACGCGCTCCGCTGGCTGAACCTCGACTGGGACGAGGGCCCGATCTTCCAGACCGCGCAGGCCGACCGGCACGCGGACGTGCTCGCGCAGCTGCTGCAGAGCGGCCACGCCTACTACACCAACGCCACGAAAGACGACGTTGCCGCTTACAAGCAGCGCCACGGCGCGGACCGGGGCTTCCGGGGCGAGCCGGAGGCGAGCGGCGCGGTGCGGCTGCGCGTGCCCGACGCGGGGGAGACGGTCGTCGACGATGTGATCGTCGGCCGCACGAGCTTCCCGAACGCGAACATGGACGACCCGGTGATCGCCCGGGCCGACGGTTCGCCGGTCTACAACTTCGCGGTCGCGATCGACGACCTCGACGCCGGGATCACCGATGTCGTCCGCGGCATCGACCATCTCTCGAACACCCCCAAGCAGCTGCTTGTCTTCGACGCGCTCGGCGAGACGCCCCCGCGCTACGCCCATCTGCCGCTCCTCCACGGCCCGGACGGCAAGAAGCTCTCCAAGCGCCACGGTGCCGCCTCCGTGCAGGAGCTCCGCGACGCCGGCTATCTCCCCGAGGCGGTCGACAACTACATCGCGCTGCTCGGGGCCGGGTTTGCCGCGGACGAGGAGCACTTCACGCTCGACGAGCTCGCCGAGCGCTTCCGCCTCGACCGCGTTTCCAAGAACCCTGCCGTATTCGATGAGCGCAAGCTTCGCCACATGAACGGGCGCTGGCTGCGCGAACTCGGCGTCGACGAGCTCACGGCTCGGCTGGAGCTGTTCACGGGCCGCACCGGACTGCGCCCAGCGGTCGAGATCGCGGCCGAGAAGATCCAGACGCTGAGCGAATTCTGGCCGCTCGTGTCGTTCCTGTACGGCGAGCCGGTGGAGGACGAGGCGGCGTTCCAGCGCGTCATCGGCGGCGACGGCGGCGATCGAGACGCTCCAGGCGGCGCGGGACGCGCTCGCCGCCGCCGACCCGTTCGAGATCCCCCAGATCGAGGAGGCGCTGCGCCGCGTCGTGGAGGCGCGCGGGGCGAAGCCGGGCAAGGTGTTCCAGCCCGTTCGGGTCGCGATCGCAGGTGGCACAATCTCTCCCGGAATCTTCGAAAGTGTGGCTCTCCTTGGCCGCGAGAAAACCCTGGCGCGGATCGACCGTGCATTGGAGCGGGCAGCCGTCCACGAATCGGGCTAAACCGGCATCGAACATTTGCCGATAACTGCGGAAGAAGGCGGATGTGCCCCGGAAGTGACCCGCCTAGCGTGTTTCCCCGAAAGAGCGAAGGATGAACCCCCGTGGCAACCCTGGCTGCTGCTGCCGTGAACGCAACCACTGACCCCTACGCGCCCCGCGAGCGACATCACAACGAAGGCCACGGCCGTCGTCTGACCGCCGCGTTCGAGGCGCTAGAAGCGTTCCCCGTCCTCGTCGAGTCTCGCAACCGCGTCATGCGCCTGTTCGAGAGCGGCGATCCCTCGACGGCCGACGTGGTTTCCGCGGTCGAGGCCGACGTTGCCCTCTGCGTTGCCGTCATGCGGCTCGCCAACCAGCTTGATGGCCGGAGTCGCGGTCGCGTCGAGAGCGCCGTCAAGGCGGTCGAGGTTCTCTCGCCCCACACCGTGCACTCGATCGCCAGCCGTGCTCGGACGTTTGACTTCTTTGAGCGGACTGCCGTGTGGCAGGGAATTCCCGAGCGCTTCCGCCTGCACGCCGTCGCCACCCAGCGCGCCGCCGATCGGCTCGCCCGCGAGCTCGGCTACGAGCAGCGCGACCGGCTGATGGTCACCGCGTTGCTCCACGACATCGGCAAGCTCGTGCTCGTGCACGCGTACCCCGGCTATCCCCGCCAGATCCACGGCGACGCCCGCACCCCCGAGGAGCGGATTCAGCGTGAGCGCCGTGAGCTCGGCGTCGACCACGCGCTCGTCGGCGGCGTGCTCGCCCGCCGCTGGGGCCTGCCCAAGGCGATCGCGAGCGTGATCGAGCGCCATCACGCCGAGGACGCCGACGGTGAGGCCGCGATCGTCCGCCTCGCCGACATGCTCGCCCACTACGTATTCGGCGGCTCGATCTCGCCGTCTGAGCTGCTCGCCGTCGGACGGGTCGTCGGCGTCAAGCCGGCCGACCTGCGGACCGTCATGTATGACCTTCCGCTTCCGACGTCCGGCGGCCGGCCCCGCCAGATCGATCCGTGCCCGATGTCAAGCCGCGAGGTCGACGTCCTGCGCCGGCTCGCCAAGGGCATGGTCTACAAGCAGATCGCCTCCGAGCTTGGCCTCTCGACGAGCACGGTTCGCACGCACCTGCACAACGTGTACGGCAAGCTCGGCGCGATGGACCGCGCGCAGGCCGTCCTCATCGCCACCGAGCGCGGCTGGATCTGATCCCAGTTCTCGACCGAACCGGTCGAGAATGGCGCGCGGCATCGCCCGCTCCGGCTACGATCGGGGTCGGCCATGATCTCGATCACGTCAAAGTCTCCGTACGCGGTCCGCGCTCTGGTCGAGCTGCACCGCCACGGTGACAACGGGCCGGTGCCGATCGCCGAGCTCGCCCGCCGCGGCGACATCCCCGTGCAGTTCCTGGAGCAGCTGTTCGCGACCCTGCGACGCGCCGGCGTTCTCCGCTCCCAGCGCGGGGTCAAGGGCGGCTACAACTTCGCCCGGCCCGCGACCGAGCTGACCGTGCTGGAGATCGTCGAGCTGCTCGACGGGCCGGTCGGTCAGGACTCCACCGGCGTGTTCGCCGAGGCGGCACAGGCTGCCCGCAGCGTGCTCGGCGAGGCGACCGTCGCCGATGTCGCCGAAGCCGAGGCGCAGGCGACGCGGGCGCCGATGTACCACATCTGACCCGTAACACCCGAGCTCTGGCTAGATCCAGCCCTTGCGTCGGAAGTAGACGAGGAGCACGAGACAGGTCGCGACCATGCTGCCGACACCGATCGCCCAGAACGTCCACTGGGCCCGGATCAAGTGCGTCACCAGGTAGCCGAAGTTCATCCCGAAGAACCCGGTGATGAACGACAGCGGCAGGAACACGGTGGCGATCACGGTGAGCTGCTTCATCACGTCGTTCTGGCGGTTCGAGACCGTTGAGAGATACATGTCGGTCGCACCGGAGAGCAAATCGCGGTAGGAGTCGATCAGGTCGCTGATCCGGATCAGGTGGTCGTAGACGTCGCGGAAGTAGTCGCGCTCGTCGAGTGTGAGACCCGGCAGCTCGGCGATCTGATCGACCGAGCGCGCGAACAGATCCCGCTGCGGGGTGATCGACCTTCCGCATCGCCACCAGCTCGCGCTTGAGCGCGAACAGCCGCTGCAGCGCCGCTTCGGTCGGCGTGGCGACGATCGAGGCCTCGAGCGTGTCGATCTCGTCGTCCATGTCGCTGAGCATCGGGAAGAAGCTGTCGGTCAACGTGTCGAGCACGCGGTAGATGAGGAACTGCTCGGAGTGGAGCACCCGGCCGTTGAGCTGCTCGCGCTGGCGCTCGAGCAAGGGCAGCGGGGTGCGGTGCGCGGTCACGAGAAACCGCCCGGAGATGTACATGTGGACCTCGCGCAACGGACCCGCGTCGGCCGGGTGGTCCCGGTAGGCGCCGTAGTAGACGAGGAACACGTAGTCGTCGTAGTCGTCGAGCTTGGGCCGCTGGCCGAATTCGTCGGTGTCCTGGAGCGCGAGCGGATGAAAGCCGAAGATGCGCCGCAGCTCCTCCAGGTCGTCTCGGTCCGGCGCGGTCAGGTCAAGCCAGAAGAACTCGTCGGAGGCGAGATGGGCGCGGATTCGTTTCTCGTCGATCTCGGTCAGGCACGGCACCACGTATCCGTCGACCTCCGCGGGGTGCGCGTCTACCGCTTTGCCTACTGGCATTTCGTCTCCTTGAGTGCATGAACCACCGTCGAATATTGTGCTGTGCGATACGGTCGCCTCGAGAAACCGGGAAAGGGGCAGCGATGTTCGGCAGTAAGAAGAAGGACGTCCTGATGAACGGGGTGTCCGCACGGGCGACGGTGATGCGGATCGATGACACCGGGGTGTCCGTCAACGGCAACCCGCGGGTCAAGGTCACTCTGCAGGTGCAGGCCGAGGGTCTCGCCGCGCCGTTTGAGGCGACGAAGAAGCTGACGATGAGCCGTCTGGCGATATGGGACGTCGGCGCGCAGCTGTGGGTCAAGTACGACCCCAACGATACGAGCCGGGTCGAGATCGACCAGGCGAAGAACGACGAGATGTCGGCCGCCGCGCCCGCGCAACCGATGCCTGGGACCATGCCCGGGGGCAACCCGGTTGTGAGCACGACCTTCACGACGACGATCCCGGGCGGCCAGACGGTGATCGACGCTCGGAACGTGCCCGGGCTGCGGCAGGAGCTCCTGAAAGCCGTTGCCGACATGCAGGCCGGTGGCAACCCGGCCGAGCTCCAGGAGGCGATCGCCAAGGCGATGTCCCAGGGGCAGGCCATGAGCGTGCCGCCGGGCACGATGATCCCCGGAGCGACGGGGATCTCGCCGGGCAGCGGCATGCCGACGCCGGCCGCGCCTGACCCGATCGAGCAGCTTGAGAAGCTCAACGAGCTGCGCAAGTCCGGCGCGCTCACCCAGGCCGAATTCGACGCCCAGAAGGCGAAGATTCTCGGGGAGACGTAGAGTCGCGCCTGGATGGCGCGAATCCCGATCAACATTGCGGATCATGTCGGCCGCACGCCGATCGTGCAGCTGACGCGCATCTGTCCCGAGTTCGAAGGACAGCTGATCGCCAAGCTCGAGGCGTTCAATCCCGGCGGCAGCGTCAAGGACCGGATCGGCGTCGCGATGATCGAGTCGGCCGAGCGCGAGGGGCGGATCGAGCCGGGGCGGACGACGATCGTCGAGGCGACGAGCGGCAACACCGGCATCGCGCTGGCGTTCGTGTGTGCCGCCAAGGGCTACGAGCTCGTGCTGACGATGCCGCAGGGGATGAGCCGGGAGCGTGAGGGTCTGCTGCGCCTGTACGGCGCGCGCGTCGAGATAACCGAATCGCTCGGCGGCATGGACGAAGCGGTCGACGCCGCCCGGGCGCTCGCCGGCCGCGGCGACGTGTTCCTCCCGGACCAGTTCTCGAATCCCGCCAACCCGGACATCCACCGGCGCACGACGGGCCCCGAACTGCTCGCCGCGCTCGACGACGAGATCGACATCTTTGTCGCCGGCGTCGGCACCGGCGGGACGATCACCGGAGCGGGGGAGGCGATCAAGGCGCGCTGCCCGAACGCACGGATCGTCGCCGTCGAACCGAGCGCCTCGCCGGTCATCTCCGGCGGACGTCCGGGTCCCCACAAGATTCAGGGCATCGGCGCCGGCTTCATCCCGGAGGTGCTCAACCGCGAGCTGCTCGACGAGATCATCCCGATCGACGACGAGGTCGCGATCGAGACCGCGCGCCGGCTCGCCCGCAGCGATGGGGTCCTCACCGGCATGTCGGGCGGCGCGGCGGTCGCGGCCGCCCTGGAGCTCTCCCGCCGGCCGGAGAATCGCCGCGCCCGGATCGTCACCGTCCTTCCGGACTCCGGCGAGCGCTACGTCTCGACGCCGTTCTTCGCCCCGTAATCTCCAGCCATACCCAAAACTTCATTTCGGATAGCTAGTCTTTGATCGAGATGCTCGGCCTGGGCCTCATCTCCCGCACGGTGGCGGAGATCCGGTGTGACGTCAGCGCCGCGCAGACGCGCGATCCCGCCGCCCGCGACGTCGGCTCGCTGGAGATCCTCATGGTGTGGCCGGGCGTCCACGCGCTGCTGGCCCATCGGCTCGCGCACGTCCTCCACAGCGTCGGCGTGCCGATGCTGCCGCGGCTCATTGCGACGATCGCCCGCTCGATCACCGGAATCGAGATCCACCCCGCGGCAACGATCGGGCGCGGCTTCTTCATCGACCACGGCATGGGGGTCGTCGTCGGCGAGACGGCCGAGATCGGCGACGACGTGACGCTCTACCAGGGCGTGACCCTCGGCGGCACCGGCTTTGCCACCGGCAAGCGCCACCCCACGGTCCAGGACAACGTCACGATCGGCTCCGGCGCCAAACTGCTCGGCCCGATCACGGTCGGCCACGGCTCCAAGATCGGCGCCAACAGCGTTGTCATCCACGACGTCCCGCCGAACTCGACCGTCGTCGGCAACCCCGGCCATCCGGTCCGGATCGAGGGCCGCCGGCCCGAGGGACCCGACGCCGACTGGGTCCATCTGCCCGACCCGATCGCCGACGCGATCAAGGGCCTCTCGAGCCGGATCGCCGCGCTCGAGCAGGCGGACAGCGAGCATTCAGACGAGTCCGCCGGGGCCGAGGTCCGGCCTCTGCGCCCCCGGGGCGTGGGGCCCAATCCCGCGGGAGGTTGAGGGCGCGGTGGCCGACGGGCAGGCGCTGCGGCTCACCCGCGCTGGCGGCTGAGCGCTGCCGGCGCCATCGTCAGTGGGGCGCCTCTTCCGGAGATTGCTCGCTGAGCGCGCGGCTGACCTCGTCGTGCGCCTCGGACGGCGCGATGTTCTGCCGGGCGCGGACGAGGTAGAGCGGTCTGCCCTTGACCTCGTCGTAGATCCGCCCGACGTATTCGCCGATGATCCCGATCGCGATCAGCTGGATCCCGCCCAGGAGCAGGATGACGATCGTGATCGAGCCGAAGCCCGGCAGGTAGGAGCCGACGATGCGCAGCACGATGACGACCGGAATCGCGATGAACGCGAGCGTCGAGATCGCAAACCCGAGCAGGGTCGCGAGCTGCAGCGGCCGGTGCGAGAACGAGGAGATCGCGTCGAGCGAGAAGCGGAGCATCTTCGAGAGCGTGTACTTCGTCTCGCCGGCGTAGCGCGGGTCCCGCTTGTACGGGACGGCCGCCTGCGTGTAGCCGACCCACACGGTCATGCCGCGCAGGAAGCGATTGCGCTCCCGCATCGCGAGCAGCGCATCGAGCGCGCGCCGGTCGAGGAGGCGGAAGTCGCCGGAGTTGTGCTGGAGCTCGACCTGGGCGAGCTTGTCGAACAGCTTGTAGAACCACCGCGCCGTGCTCAGCTTGAAGCGTGACTCGCCTTCGCGCGCCTCGCGGACCGCGTACACGACGTCGCAGCCGGCGCGCCAGTGGTCGAGCATCCGGGCGATCAGCTCGGGCGGGTCCTGGAGGTCGGCGTCAAGCATCACCACGGCGTCGCCACGGGCATGGTCGAGCCCGGCGGTGAGCGCGGTCTGGTGACCGAAGTTGCGCGACAGGTAGACGACTCGGACGCGCGGGTCGTTCGTCGCGAGCTGATCAAGCGAGGCGGTCGAGCCGTCGCTCGATCCGTCGTCGACGAGCACGAGTTCGAAGTTCACGCCTTCCAGCGCGCTGCACACCCGTGTGTAGAACTCCTGGATCGTCGCCTCTTCGTTGTAGACCGGCGCGACGACGCTGAGAAGGTTGAGGCTGCGCGGCGCTCCCTCGGTGGTCAGCGGGGCGCTCATGTGAACATGGTACGGGGAAACAGGGCCTCTAGAGGCCCAGGCCCGAGCTGTGGGGGATGTAGCCGAGGAGCTGAATCCCCTGCACCACCGCGGTGACCCAGAGCGCGGTGCGCCACAGCCGCCGGTCGGTCCCGAGCGCCACGAACGGCATCATCCACGCGACGTACCACGGCAGCATCGAGCTCGCGGTGATGATCAGCGCGACGCCGACCCAGCCGGCGCCGTCGATCCAGTCCATCTCGCCCCGCCAGACCTTGCGCAACAGCCACAGATAGGCGGCGACGAAACCGGCTCCGAGCACAAGCCCAGCGGCGTGGCCGACGGTGCCGAGACCGAGGCGCGTGGAAATGAATCCGGGGATGCTGTGCCAGTCGCCCTCGCTCTGGGTCTTCTGGAGCGTCCCGAGCAGATGAAGCGGCCCGCCGCCGAACAGCGCGACCGCGAGAATCGCGATCGCCAGCGTGGCGCCGGCGGCGCCGATCAAGATGTCCCGGCGTCGGCGGGTCGCGCCGAGGCGCCCGCCCGACGCGATCGCGAACGGGAGGAACAACCCGGCGGTGAGCTTGATGCCGGCGCCGATGACGATCAGCGCTCCGCTCGCACGATCACGATGCTGGAGCACCGCGACGACGCCGCCCATCAGCAGCGCGAGCATCAGCAGGTCGTTATGGCCGCCGCCGACGCCGTAGACGACGATCAGCGGGTTGAGCCCGACAAGGGCGGCGGCCTTGACCGGGTTGACCCCGCGCAACCGCGCGCCGTTCCAGACGAGGGCGACGGTGGCAAGGCTCGCGATCGCGGCGATCGCTTTGTAGGCCAATGCGCTCGCCGCGATCGAGAGGGGCGCGAGCAGGTAGCTGAAGGCGGTGAACACCGGCCCATAGGCGCTCGGGGTGTTGACCCACTTGGCCCCGATGAACGGATACAGCGGGTCAAGCGCCATCACGTGCGGTCCGTGTGTGAACGGGTTGGCGCCGTAGATCGACCACATCTTGGCGTACGCCTGGTAGCTGAAGACATCGGTTGAGAGCAGCGGCGGCGCGAGCAGCATCAGCGCGTGGAACGCGGCGATCGTCATCAGCACGGCACGTGCTGACATCCCGTCGGCGGCCCGCACCGCGAGGGCGTAGGCGATGAACATCAGCGTCATGACGCCGATCAGCCACCCGACGTGCAGGTTGAGGCTGGCGCCGCCGAACGGACCGGCGAGCCACCGGGGGACGGGACGGACCGACTCCGGGAGGAGGCTGTCGGTGTTCGCGGCGGCGATCGCCACGAGCAGTCCGGTGACGAGCAGGCCGACGAGCCCCGCCTGACCGAGGCGGATACGTGTCGACGTCCCCCGCCGGCGCAGGGCGGGAGTCGTTGGGGCGCCGCGAGTGGTGAGGTCGTAGGCGCCGGTCTGGGGCGTGGCACCTAGCGGACCGCGGACGCTCATTGAATTGAGGATGCCCGCTGGGCGAAGGCTTGCGGTTTGGCCGACATTGCGATTGTGTTAGGGCGCGTCACGCGGCTGCGTCGGCGGCCGGACGCGACCGCCGCGCCTGCTCGATCGCGGCCCGCGCGCTCCGGCGCAGCCGGGGCACGAGCAGCATCGCCTCAACCGCAATGCGCGGCGACATCTTGCTCGTGCCTTCGGTCCGGTCCCGGAAGACAATCGGGACCTCCCTGACCGTGAACCCGGCCAGGACTGCGCGGTACGTGACCTCGATCTGGAAAACGTAGCCCTCGGCGCGGACGCTCCCCAGATCGATCGCCTCGAGTACCTCGCGCCGGATGCACTTGAAGCCGCCGGTGAGGTCATGGACGTCGACGCGCAGGATGAGTCGCGCGTAGACCCCGCCGCCGCGGCTGACGAGGCGACGCAGCAGTCCCCAGTCGCGCACCCCGCCGCCTTCGACGTATCGCGATCCGAGCACGACGTCCGCATCCTGAGCCGCCGCGAGCATGTCCCCGAGGTAACTCGGGTCGTGTGAGAAATCGGCGTCCATCTCCATGATGAACCCGGCACCGCCCTTCAGCGCCCGATCGAAGCCGGCGAGATAGGCCTGCCCGAGGCCATCCTTCGTCCGGCGGTGCAGGACCTCGACGACGTCGAGCTCCTCCGCCAGTCGGTCGGCGATCTCGCCCGTTCCGTCGGGAGAGCCGTCGTCAACGACTAGAATTCGGAACTCGCTGCCGGCCACGTGTTGCAGTTCGCTTGCAGTTGCGCGCACGATCCGCTCCACGTTGGCCGCCTCGTTATAGGTTGGAATGACCACCCAGACCGGCGCATTCATGGCCCCGGGAGGGTAGTCGTACGGGGCCCGGACCGGGGTGGACGTGCTCAGGCAGGTCGTTGTGACCTCAGTCACGAACTACAAATGACCGACCGAACCGGCATCATGCGCCCAAGGAACTTGCATGAACGACAGCATCTCGACACTGCGTAGGCAGCCTGGCGGCTCTGGCTCCAGGCCGGCGCAGCGTCGGCCGACCAAGCGCGGCGTCCAGCCGCATCACCGTCGCCGTCGCCTCGTCGCGCTGGTCGTGTTCGCGGTGCTCGTCCTGCTCATCGGGATCGCGGTCGGCTCCGGCGGCGGCTCGTCGCCGACGGCCGTGCACGCGAGCACGCACGTAGGCACCGGCTACTTCACCCGGATCGAGACACTCGCCGGGACTGGCACCGGCTCGTTCATCGCCGCCGAGAAGGCGGCCGAGAACAACGCCATCAACAAGACGCTCGCCTACACGCCGTACGTCCACGATCGCCGGTGCGCAGCACAACGAGATCGCGCTCACCTTCGACGACGGTCCCGGCCCGTACACGCCGCAGTTCGTCTCGGTGCTCAAGCAGTACCACGTGCCCGGCGACGTTCTTCGAGGTCGGCCTCGCCGAGCCGGACTTCCACGTCGGCACGTCGCTCATCGCCCAGGCGGGTTCCCGATCGGTGATCACACCTTCAACCATTACGCGATGTCGCACCTGTCCGCGGCCGACCAGCAGAGCGCAGCTGCAGCGAGCAGATCGCGCCACGAGCCGCTACGGCGCCCCGTACCCGCGCCTGTTCCGCCCGCCCTACGGCCTCTGGAATCAGACGACGCTTCGGGATCCTCAAGAAGATGCACATGCTGATGGTGCTCTGGACCGTCGACACGAGCGACTACCAGCTGCCGGGCGTCGACTCGATCGTCCACACCGTCGTGTCCGGGGCCCGGCCCGGCGCGATCATCCTGATGCACGACGCCGGCGGCAACCGCGCCGAGACGCTCGCCGCGCTGCCGATCATCATCAGGAGCTCCGGGCGAAGGGCTACACGATGGTGACGGTGCCGAAGCTCGCTGCTCGACAACCCGCCGCCGGCGAACCAGAACCCGAACTCGATCCGGGCTCCGGCGGCTAGCCGGAGACCACGAGATCACACTCGATCAGCGCCGGAAGTACGCGACGCGGTTCCAGCTCGGCTCCGGTGCGAGCTCGATCGGCTCGCCGCCCCGGTCGGGCTGGATGTAGACGAAGGAGCATGTGTCCTCGTCGTAGGTGACGTCGAGCTCGCCTTCCTTGACGCGCTGGTCGAGCCAGGCGCCGCGGAAGATGAGACGCCGCAGCCAGTGCACGAGCGAGCGCTCGGAGGGTCCGACGAGCTCGGGCCAGCAGTCGTTGACGTGCTCGCCGAGGGCGGAGGCGGGATCGGTGACCTCGCCGTTGACGACGAGGTTGATCAGGTCCTCGGCCTCGTCCTCCTCGACCGCGCCGCCCAGGAACCCAAGCTTGCGCGCGGCCTGCTCACAGCGCTCGCCGAAATCACGTTCGTTGAACGTGAACCGCAGTTCGCCATACTCCAGGACGAAGTCTTCGCCCGAGCTGTAGTTGCCACGTCGGTGCATGCCGCGTCGGCATCATATGGGGGAATCCTCCCCGGCCGCAGCGGCTGAATGCGATGTTGCATCTGGAGGGGGTGAAATCGTCCGCCTGGGGCCTCTGGAGGATATGGATGCCGCTCTCGCCACGATCCTTCTCGTCGAGGATCACGCCCCCACCCGAACGTTTCTCGCCGACAATCTCGCCGCCGACGGCTACTCGGTGCTCGAAGCCGACTGCGCCGCCGCCGCCCACGATCTGATCGAGACGGCGTTCCCCGATGTCGCCATTGTCGACCTCGGACTGCCGGACCGCGACGGCCTCGAGCTCGTCCGTGACGTCCGCGCCGCCGACCGGATCGCGGACCGCACCGACCCCGAGCTCCCGATCCTCATCCTCTCCGGCCGGACCGGCGAACTTGCTCGGCTCCGTGGCTTCGAACGCGGCGCCGACGATTACGTCCTGAAGCCGTTTTCGTATCCGGAGTTGCATGCCCGCCTGGGGGCGCTCCTGCGCCGCAGCGTGCGCCGTCCGCGTTCCGGCCGGCGCCGGATCGGGCCGCTTGAGATCGACGTTATCGCCCGCCAGGCGTGGGTCAGCGGAGAGCGCGTCAGGCTCGCCAAGAAGGAGTTCGCGCTCCTCCAGGCCCTCGCGGCCGATCCGACTCGCGTGTTCACGCGTGAAGAGCTCCTCCGCAGCGTCTGGGGCTTCCAAGCGTTGTGTGAGACGCGGACTCTGGACTCCCACGCGTGCCGGCTGCGGAACAAGCTGAGCAACGAGGAGGCACGGTTCGTCGTCAACGTGTGGGGCGTCGGCTACCGGCTCGTCGATGGGACGCCGGAGTGAGCCCGATCGTGGTCGTGGGGCTCGCCGGATGGCCGCTCGCGGCCGCGGCGCTCGCGTGGTCGTTCGCCTGTCGCCACGCTGGCGCCGCGCGCCGTGAGTCGGTCGCCCGCGCCTGTCACGAGCTCCGCGGCCCGATCACCGCGGCGCGGCTCGGGATCGCGCTCGCGTTGCGCGCCGGCGAACTGTCAAGCGCGACCCTGCACGCGGTCGATCTCGAATTGAGCCGCGCGGCGCTCGCCCTGGACGACCTCGGAAGCGGCGGCCAGGGGGAGGGGGCAGCCGAGAACTGGGCGCCAGTCGACGTCTCTCGGCTGTTGACGGAGTGCGTCGAGGCCTCGCGCGCGCACGCGCACGCGTGCAAATGTCGGCTCCAGGTCGAGTGGACGGGCGCTCGGCGCACGACCTGGGGCGACCGGGTGCGGCTCGCCCAGGCAACGCGCAATCTGATCGCGAACGCGATCGAGCACGGGGGAGGGCACATCTGCGTCCGCGGGCGCTGTGACGGCGGGACGCTCCGGATCGAGGTCACCGACAGCGGCCGCGGCCTGCCGGCGCCGGTCGCCGAGCTCGTCCGCCGGCCCCGGGCGGGACGGGGAACGCGCGGTCGCGGGCTCGCGATCGCGGCCGGCATCGCCGAACGCCACGGCGGCCGGATCGCCGCCGCGCCATCGGACCGCGGCGCCCGGCTCGTCCTCGAGCTGCCCGCTGCGGCCGGCACCGACACGGCACTCGGCGGCGGCTGACCCGCTCACGACAACGCCGCGCGGCTGCGAGCGCTCGTCTCGCGCGCACGCGCCGACCGTCCGTCCTCGCCGGCCCGACGACGGCCGTCTCGCCGGCCGACCACGACCTGGCGTTTGACCGCACTGCCGGTGAATGGCGTTCATCGCCGGCGGCCGCCGGCGCCGAAGCGTGGCGTTTGACCGCACCCCGGCGGTGAATTGGCGTTCATCGCCGGCGGCGACCACCCGGATCCGTGCCGCAACCGACCGGCGGCTCGCGCACGCACCGGCCTCCCACGATCTCCCACCGGCGACGGCGAACCCGGCGACGCCGCTCCCACGACCTCCCACCGACCCCGCCGGCCGCCTCCCACAACGCCCCACCGGCGACCCCACGGCAGCACACCGCGCGGACGGAAACACCCGGATTCTGCAACCGCTCGTGCAGCGCAGCGGATTGCACGCGGTCGTGCATCCACAGGCGCCCCGACCCGACCCACCCGACCCCTCGGAAACCCCCGTCCTGTCGGGCTTTTCCCAATCCCGGGGTCACTGTGAGCAGGAAAGTGGGGCAACGAATGAGAATTGGGTTGCATCGTGGGAGAGGGTGGGATACAGTGGGCCACGCATGCGGAACCCGGGTGGCAGGGCTCCTCCCACCCAGCCACCCGGGTTCAGTTTTCGGTCAGGCGAATGAGAACCCTTGATCTTCCGCGGAACCTTCGAACACGCGCTCGACGCGAAACATCGCCTCACCGTTCCTTCGAAGTTCCGCGCGGCGCTGGCTGGCGGAGTCGTGATCGCGGCCTCTCAGGAGGTCTCGGAGGGCTCGCCCCGGTCGGTGTCGATCTGGACGCCCGAGACGTTCGAGGAGTTCACCACTCAGACGCTGAGTGGGATGAACCCGTCATCGCCCAAGGCCCGCGAGCTTAAGCGCTTCTTCTTCAACACCTCGTTCGACGCCGAACTCGATTCCGCCAACCGTCTGATGATCCCGACCACCCTGATGCGCTACGCGAACCTCGACAAGGACGTCGTCGTCACCGGCTCGGGCGAGTGCATCGAGGTGTGGGACCGCCGCTCCTACGAGAACTACCGCGACGACGTTCTGACCCGGATCCCCGACATCGCAGCGAGCCTTGGCGACACTGCTTGACATGACGCAGACGCATATCCCGGTGCTCGCCGGCGAGCTGATCGAGCTGACCGATCCGCAGCCTGGCGAGATCGCGGTCGATTGCACGTTCGGCGGGGGCGGTCACGCCCGCCTGATCGCCGAGCGGATTGGGCCTGCCGGCACGCTGATCGGGATCGACCGCGACCCGATCGCCGAGGAGCGCTTCGCGGAACTCGCCGCCGAGGTGTCCTGCCAGACACGCTTCATCCGCGCCGACTTCGCCGGCGGACTCGAGCAGCTGGCTGACGAACAGCTCAAAGCCGACATCGTCTACCTCGACCTCGGCATGTCCTCGATGCAGGTCGACACCTGGGAGCGCGGCTTCTCCTACGCCTACGACGCTCCGCTCGACATGCGGATGGATCCCGACCAGGAGCTCACCGCCCAGCAGATCGTGAACGAGTGGGACGAGCGCCGCCTCGCGCGGCTCCTGCGCGAGTATGGGGAGGAGCGCTACGCCTCGCGGATCGCCCGGGCGATCACACGCGCGCGCGAGCGCGTGGAGATCACCTCGACCCAACAGCTCGTCGAGACGATCAAGTCTGCGGTGCCCGTCCCCGCCCAGTTCGCCGGTGGCCACCCGGCGCGGCGGACGTTCCAGGCGCTGCGGATTGTCGTCAACGACGAGCTGAGCCAGCTTGACGAGGCGCTCCCTGTCGCGTGGGACCTGCTCCGCACGGGCGGCCGGCTCGCCGCGATCTCCTTCCATTCGCTTGAAGACCGGCGCGTGAAGCGGTTCCTCGCCGAGCGTGCCCGGGGCTGCATCTGTCCGCCGGACATTCCGATCTGTGTGTGTGGCCGTGAGCCGGAGGCCGAGCTCCTCACTCGCCGCGCGGTCGCACCGACACCGGGTGAGATCGAATCCAACCCACGGTCCAAGTCGGCGCATCTACGCGCGGCTCGGAAGCTGGAGGTATCGACTGCATGACCCCCGCCGCGATCACGCCGGCCGCCCGGAAGCAGGCGGCGCGCAACGGGACCCCGAAGCAGAACGGCCAGACGACGGCCCGGCCCGCCCAGTCGGCCCGGCCCGCCCAGTCGGCCCGGCAGGCCCGGCCCGCGGCCCGCACCGCGAGCGCGGCCACGACCGCCTCGCCGCCCCGCACGCGGAGCGCGACGCCCAAGCCCCACCGCGCCCCCGGCTTCGGCAAGTCGAAGCGCGCGGCCGCGTCGAGCCGACCGCGCCGTGTCTCTGGCCCGGTGGGCGGGCGCCTCGCCGCCGCGGCCGCCACAAGCGCCGGCACGATCGCCGTCCCCGGTGTTCCCCAGACGCTGCCTCGCCCGAAGCGCCCGTCGCGTGCGCGGCCGGCATCCGCGCCGCGGCGCACGGCGCGCCCGGCGACGCGGCGGCGCTCGGAGGTCGCGCTCGGGGCCCGGGCGCTCGCGTTCGTCCGCGCCCTTCCGGACCATCCGCTGCTGGACCGCATCATCCGCGGCCGCGTGTGGATCCCCATGCTTGGTCTGATGCTCGCCGGGATCGTCGCGATGCAGGTCGAGGTGCTGAAGCTCGGCGCGAGCATGGGCCGCTCGATTCAGCTCAGCTCCACGCTGCAGGCACGCAACGAGGCGCTGCGGGCGAGCGTCGGCTCGCTGATTGACGACCAGCGGATCACGCGGCTTGCCGCGAAGGCCGGCATGGTGATGCCCTCGCCCTCAGGCGTCGGGTTCCTGTCGTCGGGAGCGGGCAAGGACACCGGCGCCGTCATCCGCAACATCCACCAGCCCGACGCGGGTTCGTTCCTGTCGCTGACGACGTCGAACGGATCGGTCCAGACCGGCACCTCGAGCGATCCGACGCTGATCGCGAGCACAGCCAGCACGGGCACCGCGAGCGACTCCGGCTCCGCCTCCGGGACGAGCAGCTCGGCCTCATCGACGGGCACCGCGTCGGGGACGAGCACCACCGGCAACACCGGCACCACCGGCACCACCGGCAACACCGGCAACACCGGCAACACCGGGACGACTGGGAACACCGGGGCCTCCGGTAATACCGGGGCGACCGGCAACACGGGCGCCTCCGGCAACACCGGGGCGACCGGCAACACCGGGGCCACCGGCAACACGGGGGCCACCGGCAACAGCGGCACGACCGGCGGCTGACCGATGGCGACGATCGATCGTCGCATCGGGCTCCTCTTCCTGATCTTCGTCGGACTGCTCGGAACAGCGCTGCTGCGCGCGACCTACCTCGGCTCCGTCCGCTCGGGCAAGCTGAAGGAGGTCGCCGCGACCCAGCAGGTGACCAAAGTGACGCTGCCGGCGCAGCGCGGGTCGATCACCGACCGCAACGGGGTCGAGCTCGCGATCAGCCAGACCGCGTACGACATCGCCGCCGACCCGTACCTGATCAAGGATCCCGAGACGATCGCGGCGAAGCTCGCACCGCTGCTGCACAGGTCGCAGACGAAGCTCCTCACGCTGCTCTCAAAGCCGCACACCGGTTTCGTCTACATCGCCCACCTTGTCCCCGGTGACCGGACGACCGCGGTCAAGAAGCTGGGTATCGACGGCCTGTCGTACATCCCGCAGATCAAGCGGGTGTACCCGCGCTCGTGGGCGGCCTCGCAGGTGCTCGGCAGCGTCGGTTGGGGCGACCGCGGGCTGAGCGGGATCGAGTACCGCTATGAGAACGTGCTCCGCGGACAGGACGGGATCCGCCACATCGTCAACGACGCCATCGGCCAGCCGATCTCGATCGACGACGTCCATCCGACCCAGCCGGGGAGGACGATCCGCCTGACGATCGACGCCGCGCTGCAGGATGAGGTCGAGCAGGTGCTTGCCGGCGTCGGGGCGCAGTACTCGCCGAAGGGGGCGACGGCGATTGCGATGGACCCCAACACCGGCGCGATCCTCGCGCTCGCCAACTGGCCCCGGATCAACGCGAACGATCCCTCGGCCGCGCCGTCGTACGCGAACGAGGACCGCGCGGTCGGCTTCAACTACGAGCCGGGCTCGACGTTCAAGGCGTTCACCGTTGCCGGGGCGATCCAGGACGGCGTCGTCACGCCGGAGACGCAGTTCAACGTCCCGTCCGTCCTGCAGGTCGCCGACCGGCAGATCCACGACGCCGAGAGCCACGGCGATGAGTCGCTGTCGGTCGCGGACATCCTCCGCGTCTCGAGCAACATCGGCGCCGACGAGATCGGGATGAAACTCGGCGCCACCCGGTTTGACTGGTGGGTGCACCGCTTCGGGTTCGGCGCGCCGACCGGCATCGACCTCCCGGGCGAGCAGCAGGGCATCGTCCTGCACGCCTCGCAGTACTCCGGCTCCTCGATGGGGAACCTCCCCATGGGCCAGGGCGAATCGGTCACCCCGATCCAGATCGCGTCCGCGTACGCCGCGATCGCCAACGGTGGCGTCCTGCGCCCCCCGCACATCGTCGAGCAGATCGGCGGCAAGAACCGGCGACTGCCCGCCGGCCACCGGATCCTGTCGCCGGTCGCCGCCGCGCAGGTACGCCAGATGCTCCGCGGCGTGTTCGCCGACGGCGGCACGGCGTCCGGCGCCGCGATCCCGGGCTACGACCTCGCGGGCAAGACGGGCACGGCGAACGAGGTCATCCACGGCAAGTACTCGAACGTCGACTACGCGGCCTCGTTCATCGGGTTCGTCCCGGCGTCGCATCCCAAGCTGCTCGTCGCCGTCATGGTCGACCGGCCGCAGGGCGCGATCTACGGCGGCTCGGTCGCTGCCCCGGCGTTCCAGAAGATCGTCGGCTGGGCAGTTCCGTATCTCGGGATCGCACCCCGGTAGGACTCCGCCGTCGGCGGGCGGCGCTCAGGCCGCGGAGGTCTCGGCCGCCGGCGGCGTGACCGGGAGTCCGACCGAGCTCATCGCCCACTGTTCGAGCAATCCGAGCAGGGCGGGATCGAACTGGGCCCCGGCGAGCCCGCGGATCTCGCTGATCGCCTCCGGGGCCGAACGCGCCCGCTGGTAGGGCCGGCCGCAGGTCATCGCGTCGTAGGCGTCCGCGATCCCGAGCACGAGGGCGCCGTCCGGGATCTCCTCGTGACTGAGTCCGTCCGGATACCCACCCCCGTCCGGCCGCTCATGGTGAGAGCGGATCCAGGACACCTGCTCGTCGTCGAGGATGCCGGTCGTGATCTGAGCGCCCAGCGCGGTGTGTCCCTTGAGCACCGCGTACTCCACTTCGCTCAGCGGTCCCGTCTTGCTCAGGATCGCGTCCGGCACGCCGATCTTGCCGACGTCGTGGAGCAAGGCCGCCTCCCGCAGCCGGGCACAGCGCTGGGCGCTCCAGCCGAGCCGCACGGCGAGCTGGACCGAGATCTCGGCCACCCGCTCCGCGTGGCGCTGGGTCGAAGGGTCACGGGCGTCGACGGCGCGGACGAGCGCGGTCAGCCCGCTGAACGCGCGCCGGCGGGCGGAGCGCTGCTCGCTCATCTCGTGGTGGCGCTCGTCGTCGGTGTCCCGCACGACCTGGTCGCGGCCGTGATGCTTGGCGTAGTAGAGGGCGCTGTCGGCGAGATGGAACAGGTCGTGGACGGTGGCGGCATCGCGGATGTCCGTGACGCCCGCCGACAGCGTGAGCGGGAGGTGGAGGGCGCGCAGCGCATTCGTCGTCACGGTTCGAAGACGGCTCGCGAGGTGCAGCGCCTCGGCAGCATCAGCCTCCGGCGCGATCACGGCGAACTCGTCGCCGCCGATCCGGGCCGCGACATCGCCGCGGCGGCCGTGCTCCTGCAGGCTCTGACCGACGACCCGGAGCACGCGGTTGCCGGCCTCATGGCCGTGGAGATCGTTGATGAGCTTGAACCCGTCGAGGTCGAACATCACGAGCGACAGCGGCCGCCCGTGGCGTGTCGCCCGCGCGAACTCCTCCTGAAGACGCTCTTGGAAGGCCCGGTGGTTGAGCAGGCCCGTGAGGTCGTCGGTCGTCGCCTGCCGCTGGAGCTCGGCGAGCGTCGTCGCCTGCGATAGCGCGAGCGACACCAGCGCCGCGAACCGCTCGAGCAGCGACTCCGCATCCGGCGTGAAGCTGTACGGGCGTTCCTTGGCAGCCGCGATGTATCCCCACGCCCGCTTGCGGAGCCGGACCGGCACGACGACCGCGGTGCGGTAGCCGTGCGCAGCGATGTGATCGGCTGGGCCGGGAGTGGGCGGATGCTCGGCGTAGTCCTCGATCCGCACGGAGTGGTCGGCGGGGAGGGGGCGCGCGGTGGCGATGCCGTCCTCGAGCCCCAAGCCGTCGCTGAGGTGGTCGGCCCCGTGGCGGCCGACAACCGTGCCGGCCCCACCGTCGACCCGGACGACGACACAGAGTGGCGCGTCGAGCAACTCGGCGACCCGGGCGGCGACGAGCGTGAACAGCCCCCCGGCGTCGTACTGGCCGCTCGCGGAGGCGGAGGCGACCTCCCGCAATGCGTGCTCAATCCGGGCCTCTTGCTGGAGCCGGCGGACGGAGCGGACGTTGGCGAGCGCGACCGAGAGCAGCTCGGAGAAGCGCTCGAGCAGCGACTCCGTTCCGGGCGGGAAGCCTCCCACCCGGTGGGTCATCGACACGAGGCAGCCCCAGAGCCGGCCGTCGAGCCGGACCGGTACGCCGACCCCGCCGGCGATGTCGTGTTCGGTCGCCAGCGAGGCAAACGCGCCGTCGACCGCGCTGTAGTCGTCGATGCGGGCGGCGCGGCCAGTGTGCGCGATAGCCCAGGACACCGCGCTCCGATCGTGGCGGTCAAGCGCCTTTGGGAAAACAAAGTCTCCGGCGTGGCCGAGCACGGTCGGGTGCTCGCTGCCGTCGAAGCGCACGACCGAGGCGAGGTGCGCGTCGAGGAGCTCGGCGGCCTGCTGAGCGACGAGGTCGGCGAGGCCACGCTCGTCGAGGCGTCCATCCGCGCTCGCAGTCGCCACGGTCCGCATCGCCCGCTCGAGGCGAGCCTGGGTGACCGACTCCGAGACATCTTTAAGGATCGCGGCGCGGCCGGCGGAGCTGCCGTCGCCGTGGGCGAAGGTCGACACAGAGGCGACGACCCGGACGAGGCTTCCGTCGCGGCGGCGCAACACTCGCTCGACCGCGTTCGCGCCCTTGGTGTCCTCAAGTTCGCCGCCATGTTCGTCGGCCGAGAAGGGGTACGGCGCCGGCTGTCCGACGAGCTCGGCGGCCGCGAACCCGGTCATCGTGCACAGCGGTTCATTGACCGCGGTGATCGCGCCCCTGTCGTCGAGCACGACGAGCCCGTCGTGGACCGATGCCATGACCGCGGCCCGCTCTCGGAGCAGGGCCTGAGCCTCGGTGTTGGCAAGCGTCGCCGAGATGAGCTGCGCGAACCGAACAAGCCAGTGCTCGCTCATCGAGTCGAACGATGCGGTCGGGTCGCTGCCGGCGATCAGGCACCCCCACAGCCGGCCGTGGCTGCGCACCGGGACGCCGATCGCCGAGCCGACCGGCTGGCCGTCGAGGATCCGGCGCATGAAGTCGCCGCCCAGATCTGCGTACTTGTCGAGCCGCACGACGCTGCCTGACTTGACCACCCGCGCCGACAGCGAGATTTCATCGACATGAAAGCGGTCGAGCACGCCGAGACCGCGCTTGCCCATCGTCGTCAGCCACTCGCCGTCACGCCGAACGACGGCGCTCACGCGTGCGTCGAGCAGCTCCGCGATGCCGTCGGCGACGAGCTGTCCGAGCGAGCGATCCGTCAGGCGACCGGTCGCACTCGCCGCCGTGATGCGCTGCAACATCCGCTCGAGCCGGGCCTCGTCGCGCAGCCGGGTCTGTGCCTGCGCGTTGGCGAGCGCCGCGGAGATGAGCTGGGCAAAGCGCTCCAGCAACTCGGGGGCGTCGGTCGTGAATCCGCTCAGCGGTGACACCGCACCAATCGCACCCCAGAGTGTGCCGGCCACGAACACGGGCACCGACGGCGGCGCCGCGGATCCCGGCCTCCTCGGCGTACGCCGCCGCGGCGCCTCCGAGCGCCTGATAGTCGTCGACCACGACCGTCGTCCCGCGCTCGGCAACGCGACCGAGTGAGGAATTTGGATGCGACGGGTGAAACCCGCCGGGTAGCGGGGCGCCCGCGCGTCCGAGCAGGATGGTTCCGTCCGGCCCAAAGCGCGCGACGGCGGCGACCCGTGCCCCGAGCAGGTCGACGATCCGCTCGGCGACGAGCGTGGCGAGCGTGCGTTCGTCGACGTCGTCCGCGACGCTCGCCGCGGCGACCTCGCTCAACGCCTCCTCGAACCGGGCCCGGAACCGCAATCGCGCCTGGGCTTCGGCGTTGGCGAGCGCGGCCGAGATGATCGCAGCGAAGCGCTCCATCAGGGCGACCGCCTCCGATGGTGCGACGGTCGCCGGGAGCAGCGCGCTGAAGCCGCCACAGACCTCGCCGCCGAGAAACACCGGGACGGCGACGCCGGAGGTGCAGCCGAGCCTCTCGGAGAGTTCGTCGTACGGGCCACCGAGCGCTCGGTAATCCTCGACGACGACGGGAGCCGCGGTGCGAATCGCCTCGGCTACGGCGGAGCGCTCATCGACCTCGGGGCTCGATGAACTCGCCGCTCCTCCGGCCGCGCCAAGGAGGACCAGCCGGTCACCGCTCACGGACGTGAGGCCGGCGCCGGGAGAGCCAAGCAGATCTGCAACGCGTTCCGCCGCGAGCTTGCCGAGGGCGTGTTGGTCCATCTCTCCGGAGGCGCTCGCGGTTGCCACCTCCCGCAGCCCCTCTTCGAGCCGGGCCCGGAACCTGACCTGCTCGTGCGCGTGCGCGGTGGCGAGCGGGGCGGCGACGAGCTGCGCGAAGCGATCGAGGAGCTGCTCGTCCTCGCTGCTGAACCCGGCGGTTCGGCTCGTGGTGACCGTGATCGATCCCCAGGTCCGTCCCTCGATCTGCACCGGGGCGCTGACCCCGCAGGTCAGAGCGTGGGCGGCGACGAACGCGGCGCCGGCGGCGGTTGGCGGCCCGTACTGTTCCACCCGCGCGAGCCGGCGCGTCCGTATCGCCTGTGCCGCCGAGGTCCGCTCGTCCCACCTCAGCCGGGGCGGCGAGGAGGGCGGCCCGGCATAGCCAATGAGCGTGAGGCCTTCCGGATCGGCGCGCCGGACGGCTGCGGTGATCGAGTCGAGCAGGTTCTTCAGGCGGCTCGCCGCCATGTCGGCGAGATCGTGCTCGCTGATCTCCCCTGATGCCGCGGCAGCGGCGACCTCGCGCAGTTGATGCTCGAGCCAGGCCTCGCGCCGCAGCAGCGTCCGCGCGGCGCCGAGATCCCGGAGCGCCTGGTCGCGCTGGGAGCGGGTCCGCATCACGGTCCGCGCGACGGTCGCAACGAGCGCGAGCCGTGCGACCGTACGGCCGGCTGGTGACCGGCGGCGCGACGCCATCTGCGATGGAAGGACCGGCTTCGACATAGTGGTCTCCACGCGGTGGCGAGGCGACCGGTCCCCCGGGGCCCGAGCCCCGCGCTCGGGCGAAGCATCTCCGGTTTAGCCAGACATCGGATGAGGGGTCTGTCCGGGTTCTGCGGAGGATCAGTACCCGTCGCGTTGCGGGTATTCCGCAAGCGGCCGCTGGTGCGGGCGTCCGAGACGAACGCTGTTCGTTACGCAAACTTGCGTAACGCAGTTCTGCGTAAGGATTCGGCGACCGCCGGCTACTGCGTCTTCGCGCGCAGCCATTCCGCCAGGAACGGCTCGCTGATCCACGCGCGGCCGCCGTCGCGGGTGACGAGTTCGCCGCGCTCGAGTACCTGCAGCGCGCGCTGAACGCTCGAGGTGGGAGGCAGGCCGTGCCGGCGACGGTACTCGCTGGTCAGCGGCCGTCCCTCCTCGATCGCCAGCGACTGGAGCAGAACGCGCTGTTGGGAGCTGAGCGAGTCCCAGACGACGCCGAAGTGAGAGTCCTCGGAGCGCAGCACGTCGGAGACGGCGCCGAGGATGTCGGCCCCGGTCGCCGCGTCGCTGGCCTGAACGCGCTGCCAGGCGAAGTAGCAGAGCTCCTGAGTGGCGTAGGGGTGTCCGCGGGTGGTCGTGAGGATGATCTCGACGGCCTCGGGATCGATCGCCTTGCCCGTCCGCTCGAACCGCGCCGTGATGAACGGCCGAAACTTCTCCGCGTCGATGACCCCGAGCCCCATCCGTTTCGCGCTGCGCCAGAACGGTTCGTTCTCGTCGTTGAAGATCCGCTCCATCGTGTGCCGGCGGCTACCGAGGTAGATGTGCGAGACCTCCGGCTGGCGCTGGAAGACCGAACGCATCAGCCGGGGGAGTCCCGGGTCGATCTCGACGACCTCCTGGAACTCGTCGAGAACGAGCACGACGCGCCGGTTGCGCTCGCCCGCCAGCTCGCCGGGGAGTTCGAGCAGCCGCTCCATCGTGGCGACGATGTCGGCGGCGGCGGCCTGGGAACTGAAGCTGAAGCTGAGATCGCCGCTGTCGGCGTCGACGGTCACCGTCGGCGCAACCCGTAGGCCCTGGAAGACCCGCAACCGTTCCTTGGCGCGGAACAGGGGGGAGGCGAGGTCCTCGTGGATCGTCTGCGCGAGCTTGTCGGCGAAGCGCCCGAGCGTCGGCGTTGTCATCAGATCGACGTGGGCGACGAGCGCGCGGCTGCGCACGAGCTGCTGCGCCGTTCGCCAGATGAGCGAGGACTTCCCAAACCGCCGTGGGGCGAACAGGACGACGTCCTGCCCGGCGAGTGCGTCGGCCTTCAGCTCGGCGAGCTCGCGTTCGCGGTCGGCGAACGCCTCATCGAGCG
>CAVZZH010000006.1:0-41136 GCA_963779695.1 uncultured Solirubrobacterales bacterium | reverse complement strand
GCCCCGGACCCGTCCGGGGGCGCCACGACGCTGGAGCGACGAGGCGATCCTCCGCGCGCTGCGGCAGCGGACCGCGGAGATGGGCGAGCCGCCACGCCGTCTGGAATGGTCAGGTGAGCGACCGCACGACGCGCCGGCCGGCCAACGCAAATGGATGCGCGAGCACCCGTATTGGCCGCGCAGCTCATGTGTGGCCGAACATTTCGGTTCGTGGGGGAAGGCGCTGCGGGCTGCGGGACTGATCGATCGGGCCCTCGAATGCGAGGACAGCGTTGCCGAGCGGATCCAAACGGCCTGCCGCCTGCGCGCCCGCGGGCACCGAATCCGTGCCGTCGCCATGGAGCTCGGAGTGTCGGTCTCGACCGTGCACAACTATCTGCGTGCCGGAACCTGCCGGCAGTGCGGCGGCCCGGTGGCGAGTCCGCGGGCCGAGCGCTGCATCCGATGCACGGCCAACGAACCGACGGTCACGCGCACCTGGACCCGCGACGCGGTGCGGTCGGCAATCCGGGCATGGACGGACGAACACGGCGACCCGCCGAGCTATCACGAGTGGACGCCCTCGCGCTCCTTCCCAGGCGTGTGGGAAGCCGAAAGCCCGCGGTGGCCGAGCGCCGCGGTCGTGTGCGATGCCTACGACGACTTCGTCAACCCGTGGAACGCCGCGCTCCTCGACGCCAGCGGCTGGAGGTGCGGTTCAGGCGCTGGAGCCGACGACGCCGTCCGCGCCGCGCTCGCCGACTTCTGGACGCGTACCGGCAGGCCGCCGACAACCGCTGAGGTGGCCGCCGACGGGTGGTCCAGGCCCGAAGGCGAGCACGTTGCGGCGTCGCTACGGCGGGACCAGGCAGGCGTGGGCGATCCTCGGCCCGGTGCCGACGCAGGTGCGCAGGGGAATGTCGAACCGCGAGATCGGCTCCGCGCTTAAAGCCCAGTGATTTGCCCGGTGCATCGACGCGGGCGCACGGCATAACGTTCCGCCGGGCGCGACTGCGCCGAGTTCATCATCGAGGGGGACGATATGGAGACCGTCACGGTCAGGTGCCGGTGGGGCGCTGCGCTCGTGGCCCTCGTCGCCTGGCTGCTCGTCTTCGCTGCCGGCGCAGCGGCAGCACCGAAGCCGGGGCCGCACGGGAATCCGCTGTGGTTCTGGGAGGTCGACAAGGTGACGCAGGGGGGCGGGACGCAGTGGGTGCAGAAGGGCAGCCAGCTCGGCGGGCGGCTCGGCGGTCCGCTGCACAAGGCGGTCCGGCTCGGCCGCGTCGTCTTCAACCTGCCGTTGCCCGACCCGTACTGGACCTCACTGCCGCGCAACGACGCGTTCGGCAGCATGTTCGCGAGCGCGGACGGCGCCCAGTACTCGGTCCTCGCCCAGTCGCCCAGTCCGAATCCGCTGCGCTCCGGGGTGTCGAAGGGCACCATCTCGCATCTCGACGAGTACCAGGCCTACCAGAAGACGTCGAGCGATGCCTCGCTCCGGGTGACGATCTCGGACCTGTTCCTGCAGGCGGCCGACGGCAACCTGGGGAAGCTTGGTGCGTGGGAGTGTCCACCGGCGGGCAACTGCGAGCCGATGCGCGCCGTCGTGCGCTTCCACGTGCGGGCGTACGCGGCATCGGAGCGCGGCGGCGACTTCTTCGATGGCGGCGGGATCGCGTATCTCGAAGGTCATGCGCACTCCTGGCGGCCCGGGGCGGCCACATCAGGCGATGCATCCCGGTCGCTGTGGGGAGCGGACCAGTTCGACGTCAACGGTGACCTCGACGACAGCGGCACCGGCAGTCTGGCGGGAATGTTCCTGAAGCCGCCGCGCAGTGTGAGGATCCCGCTCACGGCGCTCCCGGACGACGAACTGTTCGCCGTCCACGTCACGCTTGAGGCCGAGGCGGTCAACGATCGCGGTGGCGAGTCTGCCGTCCAGGCGTTCATCCAGGATCCGATCCACGGCGGCGCGCCGCTGTTCACGGCTCATGGTCTGAAACCGCGTGGCAAGCCACGCTTCCGCGAGCCCACACCGAAGCTGCCTCGGGCCGCGCGTTGTCCGTCCGGCCCGCGCCGCGGTGCCGGCAGCGTCCAGCTCGAGCGCTCCGCGTTGACCGCCGAGGAGGGCTCCCGGGTGCCGATGCTTCTCACCCGCTCCCGCGGGTCGCGTGGGGCCGTGACGGTCAACGTGAGCACGAGCGGCGGCTCAGCGCAGCCGGGACGCGACTTCACGACCACGACGACTCGTATCGCGTTCCGCGACGGCGAGAAGACGCCCCGGTTCGTCGAGATCCCCATCCGCGCGGACCACAAGGCAGAGTCGCCGGAGACATTCCGCGTCTCGCTCACACGCCCGCGCTGCGGCACACTCGGCACGCGGCGCAGCACCACGGTCACGATCATCGACGATCCGCAGCCGCCGACCTCGACACCACAGAGCTTCACCATCGGCGGGACCGTCGACGGCCTCCAGGGCTCAGGACTCGTCCTCACCAACCTCGGCGCCGATCTGCCGGTCTCAGGCAACGGGCACTTCACGTTCCCAGGGACGGCCTTCTCCGGGCAGCCGTACGAGATCGCGGTGCGCACGCAGCCACACAATCCGGACCAGGTGTGCTCCGTGCAGCACGGAGCAGGCACGGTGGCGAGCGCCGATGTCGCGGATATCGCCGTCCATTGCGTGACCCCGGCCGCTCCGCCCGGGCTTGACACGACGTTTGGTGGGACCGGACGCGTGTCGACGGCCGTCGGCGGCGGTCAGGGCGAGGCCGTCGTGATCCAGCCCGGCGGCGGAATCGTCACCGCAGGGTGGCGCACCGTTGGCGCGGGCACCGACTTTGCGCTCACCCGTCATGACGCGTCCGGAAACCTCGACCAGAGCTTCGGCACGAACGGGATCGCCACCACCAACCTCGGCGGCCCGGGGGATCAGGCCAACGATGCCGCGCTGCTGCCGGACGGCGGGATCGTCGCGGTCGGTGAAACCGACGCGGCCGGGATCCAGAAACAGCAGTTCGCGCTCGCGCGCTACACCGTGGGCGGCGCGCTCAACCCGAGCTTCGGCACCGGCGGCACGGTCACGACCAACTTCACCGGCCATGGCGACGTCGCCAATGCCGTCGCCGTCCAAGGCGACGGGAAGATCGTCGTCGCCGGCTTCGCCTTCAACTCCGGCATCGACGGCGATTTCGCGCTCGCCCGCTACAACGCCGATGGGTCCCTCGACTCAAGCTTCGGCACGGGCGGGAAGGTCACGACAGACCTCGGCACGAACTCCGACGGCGCTCGTGCCATCGCGATTCAGCCTGACGGTGCGATCGTCGTCGTCGGCACGGCCGGGGAGGACATCGCCCTCGCGCGGTACACGACCGACGGCAAGCTCGACGGGACGTTCGGCACCGGCGGGAAGACGATCACCGATCTCGGCTTCTCGGACGTCGCAAACGGCGTGGCGCTGACACCGGCTGGCCAGATCGTGATCGCCGGCTACACGGTCGGCGCCCACTCCAACTGGGACTTCCTGCTCGCCCGCTACCGCTCCGACGGGACCCTCGACTCGACGTTTGGGTCAGGCGGCCACGTCACCACCGATGTTGGCGGCGGGGATGATTTCGCCGAGAACATCGCGGTCGACGCTCAGGGCCGCATCATCCTCGTCGGCCGGGCGACCAGCTCGACAATCCTCGACATGGCGCTCGTGCGCTACACCGCCGACGGCACCCCGGACGCGAGCTTTGACGGCGACGGCATCCTGACCGTCGATTTTCACGGGCGAGGTGAGTTCGGCCAGGACGTCGCGCTCGACGCCGCCGGGCGGATCGTCGCCGCCGGCTACACGGCGAACGGCGGCGACACCCAGTTCGCGCTGCTGCGTGTCAATCCGTGAAGCGGTGACCACCGTGAACCACGTGTGAGATGGAACACACAGAGCGGTAGTTCGCCGCACTGGATCGCACGCTTCCACGGATGCGACACCAACGGGCGTTGTCGATCATCGTGAGCTTATGACTGACACAGCCCTGCAATCGGCGCGGACGATCAGCCGTGCCGCGGTGAGCGCGGCAGAGCGGTACGGAAGCCGCCCCGCACTGCGCTATCTCTCGGGTGGCGCCTGGCAGACGGACACGTTCGCCGAGGTGAGCGACGCTGTCGACAGCATCGCGCACGGGCTCGTCGACCGCGGCATCGCGGCTGGGCGACCGGGTGTGCCTGCTCGCCAACACGCGTCGAGAGTGGACGCTCGTGAGCCTGGCGATCTCACGTGCCGGCGCCGTCGTCGTGCCGATGTACCCGACCAACTCTCCGGAGGAATGCGCCTGGGTGGCGAGCAATTCCGGGGCGCGGGCGATCATCTGCGAGGACGCCGTCCAGGTGGCGAAGATCACCGACATCCGCGACGAGCTTGACCAGCTCGAGTGGATCGCCTCGATCGAGCCGGCGGGCGGGACCCTCTCGCTCGACTCGCTGCGTGCCGACGCCAGGGGCGATCGCTCCGAGCTGGAGCGGCGGTGCAGGAAGGTCCGGCCTGACGATCCGTACACGATCATCTACACGTCGGGCACGACGGGGCCGCCGAAGGGCGTGATGCTCACGCACGGCAACGCTGCCTCGGTCAGTCGCATGGTGGAGGAGATCGGATTCATCAACCACGGCGAGGTCACCTATCTCTATCTCCCGCTCGCTCATTGCTTTGCCTTGACCGTGCAGCTCGCGTCGTTCCCGGTCGGCACCGAGATCGTGTACTTCGGGGGCGACATCGCCAACCTCGTCGCCGAGATGCAGGCGACGCGGCCGACGTATTTGCCGTCGGTCCCGCGCGTGTTCGAGAAGATCTACACGCTCGTCACCTCGGCGTTCGACGACCCGGAGAAGCTCGCGCACGTCGTCGAGGTCGGCGTCACCGTGCGGGAGATGCGCGAGCGAGGCGAGATTGTGCCCAGGTCGATGCAGTTCACATTCGACCGAGCCGACGCGGACCTCTACCGCAACGTCCGCGCCGTGTTCGGCGGACGTCTCGACAAGGCCGTCTCCGGTGCCGCCCCAATCGCGCCGGAGATCCTGAGGTTCTTCTATGCGTGCGGTGTTCCGGTGCTCGAGGGCTGGGGGATGACCGAGACGGTGGCGCTCGGCGCGATCAATACCCACGGCCACATCCGTTTCGGCACCGTCGGCCGGGCGCTTCCCGGCATCGAGTTCCGGATCGCCCCCGACGGTGAGATCTTCACGCGCGGGCCGAACGTGTTCGGCGAGTACTGGCGCGATCCGGAGGCGACGCGAGAGGCGCTCGACGACGGATGGCTGGCCACCGGAGACCTCGGCTCACTCGACGCGGACGGCTACCTGTCGATCACCGGTCGCAAGAAGGACATCATCATCACATCCGGCGGCAAGAACCTGACGCCCGCCAACCTCGAGAACGACCTCAAACAGTTCCGGTGGATCTCCCAGGCCGTGATGTACGGCGATCGCCGGCCGTACCCGGTGGCGCTGATCACCCTCGATCCGGAGCAGATCATCCCGTGGGCGGCCGCGCGCTCGCTGCCGCAGGATATGCCCGCGCTCGTCCGCTCCGACGAGGTCATCGAACTCATTCAGAGCGAACTTGATCGCGTCAATGCAAGGTACGCCCGGGTCGAGCAGATCAAGAAGTTCGCGCTGCTCGACCATGACCTCTCGCACGAGGATGGCGAGCTGACGCCGACGCTCAAGGTGCGCCGCAACATCGTCTACGAACGGTACGCGGACGTCCTCGACGCCCTCTACGGATGAGCGTGCGACGGCCCATCCCGCGCCGGACCGATGACGACTACACGGCGGATGCCATCGACGCTCGTCGCGGCTTCATCCGCGAGCTGACCGGTGAGGAATTGCACCACGTGTGCGCCCACTCGATCGACCCGGGCACGACCCGCGGCAACATCGAGCACTTCCTCGGGGCCGCGCAGGTACCGATCGGTGTCGCCGGCCCGCTGCTCGTCAACGGGGAACACGCGCACGGCGAGTTCTACGTGCCGCTGGCGACGACCGAGGGAACGCTTGTCGCGAGCTACAACCGCGGCATGCGGATGCTGTACGAGGCGGTGGAGTGACGACGACGGTCGTCGATGACCGCATGCAGCGGGCACCCGTGTTCGGCTGCGCAGGCGCGGGAGGCGCGCGCTTTCGGAGCCTGGCTGATCGCCCACTTCAACGAATCAAGGGCCGCTGAGACGACGACACGATCCGGGCGGCTGAAGGACATCGAGCAGTACGCCGCCGGACGCCAGCTGTACACGCGCTTTGACTACACGACCGGCGACGCGGCCGGCCAGAACATGACAGGCAAGGCAACGCAGCGGGCCTGCGAGTGGATCCTCGAGCACCATGACGGGATCGAGCGCTACCTGCTCGAGGGCTCGTTCGCGACCGACAAGAAGAGCTCGCAGGTCAACATGCTGCGGACGCGTGGCAAGCGGGTGATCGCCGAGGCCGTCATCCCGGACGAGCTGCTCCGCCGGGTCATGCGCACGTCGAGCGCGTCGCTGTTCAGCGCCCGCCAGCTCTCGAACCTCGGCGGCTTCATGGCCGGCGTGAACAACAACGGCGTGCACTCGGCGAACGCGATCGCGGCTCTGTTCATCGCGACCGGACAGGACGCCGCCAACGTGGCCGAGTCCTCAGCCGCGTACATCCATGCCGAACGCCGCGACAACGGCGACTACTACTACTCGGTCACGATCCCCGCCTTGATCGTCGCGACGTACGGCGGGGGGACCGGTCTGCCGACCCAGCGCGAGTGCCTGGAGCTGCTCGGCTGCTACGGCACCGGCAAGGTGCACAAGCTCGCCGAGATCGTCGCCGCGACGGTCCTCTGCGGCGAGCTGTCGCTCGGCTCCGCCGTCGTCACCGACGAATGGGTCGACGCGCACGATCAACTCGGTCGCAACCGGCCGTGACGTCATCTTGCACCGGTAGCGTGGCGATCCCACATGCCGGCCCGGTATCACCGCTTTGCGGGAAGCAGCCTCGACCGCCTGGGTGCGCTGAGCGACGGCGTGTTCGCCGTCGCGATGACGCTGCTCGTCCTTGACCTGAAAGCGCCTGCGGAGCCCTCCCGGACGCAGCATCCGATCTGGTCCAGCGGGGGAGGCTCATCCGAGCACGTCCTCGCCCATGACCTGCTGCACCACGTGGTGCCGCGGCTGCTGCCGTACCTCATGAGCTTTCTGACGCTCGGGATCTTCTGGGTCGGCCAGCAGACCCAGCTGTCGAGCTTCACCCGCAGCGACCGCGCGCTGACGTGGATCCACCTCACGTTCCTGTTGTGCGTGACGCTGATGCCGTTCTCGACCGGTCTACTCGCCGAGGACACCAGCTACCGGCTCGCGCTCGCCGTCTACTGGCTGAACCTGTTCGCGCTCGGCGCGGTCCTGTTCGTCAGCCTGCGGTACGCGGATCGCGCCGGTCTGCTGAGCGAGTCGACGACTCCCGAGATGCGCGTCGCGCTGAGGCGCCGAATCGTCGTCTACCAGGCGCTGTACGCGCTCGCGGCGCTGACCTGCCTGATCAACACCTACCTGGCGATCGGGCTGCTCGTCGCGCTGCAGCTCAATTCGGTGATCGCGCCGCGGATCGGTTTCCTCGACCGGGCGTGAGGACGGTAGCCGAGCAGTTTACGTGCGGACGACCCAGACCGAGCCGCGGATCTTGCCCGTGACCGAGCGGCTGCTCGGCGACAGGGTGAAGGGCACCTTGACGAGGCCGACCGCGGGCTTTGCCGGGAGGCTGAGTGTGATCTTGGTCGAGCGGGTGCGCACGGTGTAGTGCTTGCGGCCGACGACGAACTTCGATGTGGCGGAGGTGCGCAGCGTGATCGTCACCGTCTTGGCGCCCTTGTTGACGCGCTGCGGGACCGACAGGGTGAGCACGCGCAGCCTGGCGGCGGTCACCGTGACGTGCTCGGTGATCGTCCGGGTGTTTCCGTTGGACGCGCGGGCCACGAGCCGCAGCGTCACCTTGCCGGCGGACAGCCGGACCTTGACGGTCGCGCCCGAGCCGAGGCGCTTACGGCCGGCGAACCAGGTCAGGGCTCGTCCGCTGAGCGTCCGGCCCTGGTCATCGATGCCGGTCGCGACGAGGCGAGTGCGCTGGCCCGCGAGGAGGGTATCGCCGGCGACGGGCGCGATGATCTGCGCCTGCGGGGGGGAACCCGGCGCTTTGAACGTCGGGGAGGTCGCGGTCGCAGCCGAGAACCCGTCGTTGAGTGTGACGCGGACGCGCGCCCGCTTACTCCCGGCGAGCGCGGTCGCGGGCAAGCTGACCCGGCCGCGGTTCGGTCCGATGAAGGCGGAGCGCCAGGTCGCGCCGCCGTCCGAGCTGACAGCGATCGTCACCTGGAGCGACTTGGAGTCCGGATCGGAACCACGCCAGCGGAGAGACAGCTTCTGCCCGCGACGGAGATGGATCCCTCGGCGCGGAAGCAGCAGCGTGACGTGCGGCGGCCGCGAGCGATCCTTGCGCGCCAGCACCCGGCCGCCCAAGACGAGTTCGACCGCCGACGCGTTCGGTGCCACCGGCCCCGCGAACGCACCGTCCGTCGACGTCGTGCGGATCTCCCCCGGGGGCTGGACGCGGATGCCCGCGTCGAGCAAGCACCTTGCCGCCGGCACCGAGCGAGCGCAGCCGGTACGGCGAGGTCGCCACCGACGCGACAGCGGTCTGGCCCGGGGTCGGCACGATCCGCGTAATCACGCCACTCGACGGTCCGGCGACGCCGACGGCGACGGCCGTGTTGCTCTCCCTGGCGGGGTGGGGGAGCAGGCCGCCGCCCGGGAACTGCTGAAGTTTCAAGTGCAACCGCACGGCCATCGCGTCGAGGGCTGCCGCGACGCGCTGCCAGTTCCGCGCCGAGAGCCACGTGTTCCCGGGGTACGCGGCGGGGCTCGTCCCACGCCGAGTCTGGGCCAGGGTGGGTCGGCGATCCCTGAAGTCGCCGCAATACGTCATGAAGTCATAGATCACGCGAGCGGACGGCGTGCCGTCGACCGCCGGCGTTGCGCGGAAGCCGGTGGCCGGGTTGAAGCGCGCGCTCTGGAGCCGTCCGGAATCGTCGCCGGGCCACGTCTCGTTGAGCGGAGCGTTCTTGCACGGCCCGGTGGCGCTGCCGGCATGGGGCAGCGTCAGCCAGTGTCCGAGCTCGTGGCTCGACCCCTGGACCGGATGGACGCTCGTGTTGACGATGAGCCATCCGGTGTTGGCAGCCGACGGCCCGCTCACGCTGACCTTTGAGACGTCGTTGCCGACGGGATGCTGGACGCCGGGTTCGGGGCAGAAGCTTCCGGCGTTACAGCCGAGGATGCCGCCGCCGCTGTCGTAGTTCGAGACCGCGAGCACCGCATCGTAGTTCCGCCGATACGTGTTACAGAGGATGCTGCGGCACAGTCTCGTGCGGGCCGGGTTGCTCGCGACCCACTGGGCCATCAGGGTGTCGATCGCATTCCAGCGGCACACGCGGATCGCCTGTCCACCGGACGCGGTCCCGCCGGTCGCGTTGCCGGCGGAGTCGACGCAGTTGCCCTTGCTGTCGACGGTGACCTGGCTCGCGGCATCGATGTCGATCGACGACGGCGAGTAGCTGCCGAACGAGAACCGAGAGCCGCCCGGGTACAGGTACTTGGCGGCGGCCATGACCTGATCAGGCGTCTGGCTGAAGCCGGTCTGAGCGTGGGTCAGGAGTTGGACGGATTGGAATATGGGCCCCACGAACTGCTCGAACGGGATGTTGCTCAAGGTGTACGTGTCGTCCGTGTCGCAGTTGGGCTTCGGATAGGCGGCGAGCACCGCGGTTTCGCCCTGCGGGTCGTTTGGGGTCGCGCACTGGAGAGCTCCGTACGACGGACCGAAGTCCGGCTTGGGGAAGACGACGTGCGCGGTCAGCTTCAGGTGCCCGGGCGCTGTCCAGGCGGCTGGGAGCAGGAACTGCACCTGGTTCGCCCTGTCGGCGCGCTCCTCGCTCGTGACGGTGGGTGAGTCGCTCGCTCGGATCGGCTGCGGCGCCGGCAAAACGAGCGGATCACCGAGGCTCTGGCCGTTGATCGTCCCGCTCAGCTCGACGCTGATCGGCAGGTTCGGATCGCTCGGCGCGACGTTGACGGTGTTGACGTACACAATCGCGGTCGTGCGCTTATCCGAGTCGAGCGTGACGCCGTCGTAATCGGTCTGCTGCATCGCCTGCTGCGGATCGTTCTGATTGACGATGCAGAACGTCTGGAACGTGGAGCCAACCTCGAAGTACGAGCTTGGCGTGCCGCCACTGCACGGCTGATGGAAGAACGAGCCATTCGGCCAGTACGCGACCGCCTCCGAGTTCGGCTGGACGATTTGGAAGACGTCGATGCCCTTGACCCGGACGTCGCCGAAGACGGGTGGCAGCTTGTTGAGACCGGCCACGGTGAAGAACACGGAGTTGCTGGTTGCCGTCACCGGCGCGGTCGGTCCCTGGACCGTGACCTCGCAGACGATCGGGTAGCCGTAGATCGCGTTCGTCGGCCTGAACGTCTGTCCGTCTGCGATCGTGACCGCTTTCCCGTTCTCGGTGGCGATCCAGCGGTAGGTGTAGCCGGGGGGTGAGGGGAGGTTCGTCCAGGTGCCGCTGTTGCAGAAATAGGTGCCGGTGGGGCCCCCGGCCGTGAAGAGCTGGCTGATCGAGGGGGCGGTGGTGTTCTGTGGTGGGTTGGCCGGTGGGGGTGGTGGCGGCCCGGGGATCGGCAGTTCGGGTGGGGTCGTCGCGGTGCTCGAGGAGACGTAGGCGGCCTCAGCGTCGGTGAGGGCACGGTTCCACACGCGGACCTCGTCGACGTCGCCGGCGAACTGCGTCTGCTCGCTGCACTGCGCGCCTCCGGCGAAGTTCCCGATCCAGAAGTCTTTGGTGAGGTCCAGGTTGTAGCCGATTGGTCCGGGGGTGTTCAGGGTCACGGGAGCGCCGACCTCCTGGCCGTCGACGTAGAGGCGCACTGCGCTCCCGTCGAAGGTGCCGAGAATCGCGTGCCAGTGGCCGTCCCAGATCGTGAGCGGTGCCGGGGGTGTACGGGGCGTCGTGTTCGCTAGGTTGCCGGGCGCGTACACGTAGAACCGCACCCCCCGCGTGGACGGCGTGTTGTCCGCCGAGCCTCCGGTGTACAGCGCGTACGAGGCAAACGAGCAGCCGGATTCGGCGCCCTGGGCGACGATGGCCTCCACGTTGCCCGGGGTGCTCGACGAGCGGACCCAGGCGAGAACCGAGACGTTGCGCGGCTGGAGGGTGGCGGTGTTGCCGGCGCTGATGTAGTCGGTCTTGGCGGGGAAGTGGACACCCGGACCGAAGCGGCCGTCGGCCACGCTCGTCGGTGTGCCCCCGACGCTGCCGGTGTCGCTATGCCCAGACGTATCCGGCGTCGTGCCCCCGGCGATCGAATCCAGATGCCACTCGCCGGCGAGATCCGGATCCTGTGCGACGGCGACGCTCGGCGCGGCGATTCCCAGCGCGAGCACCAGCCCTACCACAGACAGTGCGCCCCTCATCTGAGGCCACTCTTACAGGCCGGCGGCGGTTTTGCGTCAGGGTCGACCCTTAACTTTTCCTCGGCGTGGCGTACTGAGCCGGCGACCCGGAGAGTCTCGTACCGCTCTGATGGTCAGGCGACCGGAGCCAGCACGGCGCGGCCGTGCGGCGCCGTGAGATCGACGGCGGGACCGGCGGGCACGATCTGCGTCGGGTTGATCGACGTATGCGTCACGTAGTAGTGGCGCTTGATGTGGTCGAAATCGACCGTCTCCGCCACCCCCGGGGTTGCGTACAGGTCACGCAGGTAGGCGGAGAGGTTTGGGTAGTCGACGATCCGCCGGACGTTGCACTTGAAGTGTCCGTGGTAGACGGCGTCGAAGCGGACGAGCGTCGTGAACAACCGCCAGTCCGCGAGCGTGGGCTCGTCGCCCAGCAGGTAGCGCTGGGTCGCGAGGCGCTCCTCGAGCCGATCGAGCGTCTGGAACAGCGGCCGCACCGCGTCCTCGTAGGCATCCTGGGTCGTCGAGAACCCGGCACGGTAGACGCCGTCGTTGACGGTCTCGTAGATGAGGCGATTGAGCTTGGCGCCCTCCTCCCGGACCGCCTCGGGCCAGAGGTCGAGCTCCGGGTGCTCGGCCCACGCATCCCATGCGGAATTCAGCATCTCGAGGATCTCCGATGACTCGTTCGAGACGATGCGATCGGTCTGCGTGTCCCACAGGACGGGGACGGTGACGCGGTCGGCGTAGCTCGGGTCCGACATCAGGTAGCCCTCCGACAGGTACGCCCAGCCGTGCACCGGGTCAGGATCGGCGTCGGTGAAGCGCCACCCGCGCGCATCGCGGATCGGGTCGACGACGGTCATTCCGATCACGTCCTCAAGGCCCTTGAGCCGACGGACGATGATCGTGCGGTGCGCCCAGGGGCACGCGAGCGACACGTATAGGTGATACCGGCCTGGTGCCGCCGGGAAGCCGGACGATCCGTCCGCCGTGACGTGATCCCGGAACGCGGACCGCTGACGGACGAACCGCCCGTCACGGTGCTCGCGGGGAAAATCGGAGGTGCTCATGACGCCACCCGTTTCGTCGACGCCGCGTTCTCGCCGAGGGACGTGGCGAGCCAGTTCGTCGCGGCGGGGACATGGGCGGGGTCGATGTGGTGGGCGGCATCGGACTCGACATAGGTAACCGGGAGGCCCGCCGTCTCCAGCAGCTCACGCGCGCGGCGCGCAAACGCGACATCCATCACCGGATCCTGCCGGCCGTGGGCGATGAACACGGGCATCGTCTCGCGTGAGCGGAGGTCGGGCTGCCAACCCTCAACCGTCGGAATGAAACCGGAGAACGCGAGGATCCCGGCGGGCACGGGGCGGTCGCCCGCGAGCCCGAGGGCGTAGCTCATCACCGAGCCCATCGAGAAGCCCCCCAAGACAGTCCGTCCCGGGGTGACGCCGGTGCGCTCCCAGGTCGCGTCGTGGAACGCGGCGAGTTCGTCGTAGGCCGCGTGGAACGTGTCGTGGTCCGGATAGCCGACGCGGGGGACCGTGTACCAGTGGTAGCCCGGCCAGCCGGGAATCGTCAACGGTGCACGTGGCGTAACGACGTGCAACCGTCGCTCCGGATCAAGCACGTCAGCAAGGCCGAGCAGATCATGTTCATCCGCGCCGCGGCCATGGTGCAGGATGAGCAGCCCGGCGGGGTCGCCCGTCGCCGGCCGCTCGCGGTAGGTGAGGCTCATCGATCTAGACCTCCTCGCGCGCAGCGGTGCGCGGGTTCGTCAACGGAGTCAGGGAGCGCTCGAGCTGGGGGCGCAGATGCTCGTGCTGAGCCGGCAACCGCAGCTCCTCGCCGAGGTGCTCAGGGTCCTCGTCGACCGCAAAGCCGGGGGAGGTCGTCGCGATCTCGAACAGGACACCCTGTGGCTGACGGAAGTAGATCGAGAGGAAGTAGTCGCGGTCGATCACCGGCGTCACGTGCATCCCGGCCCGGGCGACGCGCTGCTGCCAGCTGACGTGGTCCTCGTCACGGGAGTGCCAGGCGATGTGGTGCACGGTGCCGGCGCCCTGAACACCGGAATCGGTTGTCGCGTCGTAGGCCCAGTGGAAATGGCGGGTGTCGCCGTCGAGCCGGTACTCGCCGTCGCCCAGTTCGGTGAAGCCGAGCGTTTCGGTCAGCAGCTCTCGGTCGGCGTCGGTGCCGCGCGCGATGTAGGCGCGGGCGCCCTCGACGCCAAGGATCGCGTGCTCAGCCGGGATCTCAGGATGGACCGCGCGCAGCGGCGGGTTACCGTCGACGGCGATCACGAGCTCTAGGCGCAGCCCGTCGTCGTCCTCGAACGAGAGCGACGCCTCGCCCCGCTCGGCCGGGTAACCATGGGCGGCGAGCCGCTCGGCCCAGAAGCCGAGTGCCGCCTCGGAGGCGACGCCGAGCTGGATCGTGTGAATCATTCCGGCGCCGGCCCGGCCTCGGCGGGCGCCTGCGAACTCGAACCAGGTGAGGATCGAGCCCGGCGAGCCCTGCTCGTCGCCGAAGTAGAGGTGGTACGCGTCGGGTGCGTCGAAATTGACGGTCTTCTTGACCATCCGGAGCCCGAGCACGTCGGCGTAGAAGGCCACGTTCCCGCGAGCGTCTCCGGTGATCATCGTGATGTGGTGCATGCCATCGAGCTTCATCTGTGCTCCTCACGCTGTTGACGGCGAGGCCCTGCCCGGGCCTGTTGGGTAGTTGCACGCACAACTATAGCGCAGATTGTTTGCGAATGCAACCAACGGGGGCCCGGCCGAGCGCGGGAGGTCGGCGCCTCGGCTCCGGCGTATCGGCGATGGATCTCCTATGTATGGGGGATTGGATCCGTTCTGCGGATGATAGTTGACAGCGCAAGCATGTGTGTTATAGTTGCTACTGCAATTAGTTGAACCGGGCGTCGAGCCCTCCACCAAGGAAACGAATCCCATGAGCATCACCATTTCAAACACGACTTCCATCCCCACCGGTACCTGGAACGTCGATCCCGCGCACTCGACCGTCGGTTTCGGCGTCAAGCACATGGGCATCGCGACCGTGCGCGGCGAGTTCACCGAGTTCGAGGGCACGCTCGAGATCGGCGACGACCTGGACAGCGCCCGCGTCTACGGCACCGTCAAGGCGCAGTCGGTGAACACGAGCGAGACTCAGCGCGATGAGCATCTGCGCTCGCCCGATTTCTTCGATGCCGCTCGGTATCCGGAGCTGCAGTTTGAATCGACCTCGATCGAGGCGCTCGACGACGCCGAGTACCGGATCGCCGGCAAGCTCACGATTCACGGCGTCACGAACGACATCGTCCTGCACGCCGAGCTCCAGGGCACCGACACCGACCCGTGGGGCAACGAGCGGGTTGGCCTCGAGGTCACCGGCCAGCTCTCACGCGCCGACTACGACATGAAGTTCAACCAGGCGCTCGGCAGCGGCAACATGCTCGTCGCCGACAGGGTCAAGCTCTCACTCGACATTTCTGCCGTCAAGCAGGGCGCATAGGGTTCCACCGTCAGCTGACCGGCGCCGGCAAGGCGCCGGTCAGCAGCATCTCCAGTCTCATGTCAGCCACCAGATCCGCCACGACCAACCTCACGGCCCACGAGCTCGCCGCCTGGCGGGGACTGCTCGAGGCGCATGCGGGGATCACGCAGCAGCTCGACGCACAGATGCACGCCGAGCACGGCCTCTCGCTGTCGGCGTACGAGGTGCTCATGTTCCTCGACGACGCGCCCGAGCATCAGATGCGGATGTCAGAGATCGCCGAGCGCGTTCTGCTGAGCCGCAGTGGCTGCACGCGCCTGGTCGACCGGCTGGCCGAGCAGGGCTACGTCACGCGGTGCGCAGCGAGCACCGACGGCCGCGGGCTCAATGCACAGCTCACCGAGGCGGGCCTTGAGAAGGTCGCGGCCGCGCGCGCCACCCACCATGACGGCATCCGCATGTTCTTCGTGCGGCACCTCACCGCCACCGACCAGATTGCTCTGGGTGATATCTGGGCGCGCCTTCAGCGTGCCCGTAGCGTCGCGGACTGACCCCCCGACGGCGCCCTCGCCACGTGCGCGGCAGACACGTACCGGGCGCCGAGCGTCCTCGCGAGGGTGCGGTGGGCGGGTGTGCAGCCGATCAGCGTGGCGCGGGCCAGATCGATCGAGTGAGCGCGCGCGAACGCGAGGGGGAGGCCGGGGAGCGGCGGCCGGCACCAGCAGCGCGGTGGGCCGGCGGCGTGAGGGCAGAAGGCGACCTCGACCGGTCCCGTGACGAGGTCGCGGAGTCGAGCGGCGTTGTCGTCGAGCGCGCCGGCATCTCCGTCCGGGACCCAATCGAACAACAGGTGGGGCGCGCCCGGGTTGGCTCCGGCAAGCACCTCGCCGATGCCGTCGCAGCCGAGCGCGGCGGCCCCGACGAACACCGCGCCGGTCGTTTCGCTGGACGCCGGCGCGCGGATGAACGGCACGTGTTCGATCGCGGCGAACCCCTCGTCGGCTGACGGCGGCTCGAGTTCCCGGAGCGCTCGCATCTGCGAGGTCGGCAACATCAGCCACGGCTCGCGCTTGGCGGCCGCGCCGATCTGCTCGGGCGTTGGGAGTGAGCCAAACCGCTCGAGCAATCGCAGCACGAGATTGACCTGCGCCTGCGCGAGCGGCGTGTCGATCCATACGCAGCGCGTCGGGAGTGCGTGACGGCCGCCGGCCTCAACCACGTGACTGCGCGTGTCCCGAGTCAGATAGGTGTTGTCGAGCACGGCACGCCGGACGCCGGCGCCCAGCTGTCCGTCCAGTTCCGCCGCCAGCGCGCGCAGCGACCCACCGCGCTCGTCGCGGTTCAGGCGGGTATAGCCGCGGTCGATGTACCCGGCCGCGACGCGGCTCTTGCCGGCACCCGGAATCCCCATCACGATCACGACCTCCCCGTCCTGAGGGCCACGGGGCGCCCGGCGGCGGGCGTGCGGCTCCGCGCCGCCGAACGCCGCCGCCAGGGTCGCGCGTTCGGCCTCATCAAGCTCGAGTGTCGCCGCCGCCGCCGATGAGCGTGCGCTCTCCGGACGGCCCGCCCCGGGGATCGGAACGACCGACGGCGAAAGCGAGAGCAGCCACGCGAGCGCCACCTCCGCCGACGTGGCGCCGTGACCGTCGGCGATCACCGTCAGTTCGACCCGGCGAAGCAGCGCACGGGCGCGGCGCGGTCCCCCCAGCGGGGAATGGGCGAGCAGCGTCAGGCCGAGATCGTCGCAGCGCTCGAGCACCCCGCCGCGGATGGCTCGGTCATCGAGTGGGCTGAGGGCGACCTGGACCGCGGCCACGGGCGCGAGGTCAAGTGCTTCGTCAAGCTGGGTGCGATTGACATTCGCCACGCCGACGCGCCGCACGAGCCCCCGATCGACAAGTCGTGCCAGCGCGCGCATCGATGTCGCCCACGGAGTCCGAGGATCAGGCGCGTGCAGCAGGTACACGTCAATCTCTCGCCCGTCGAGCGCTGTGAGGCTGGCCTCGCAGTCCGCCGCGATCGTCCGGGCTCGGCCGTCCGGAACCCAGCCGCCGGCGGGCCGTGTCATCCCGCCCTTGGTGATGATCCGCGCGCGTCTCCCCGGATCGGCGTCACGTAGCGCATCGGCGAGCAAGCGCTCGCCGTCCCCGCGGGCCAGGCCGTACGCGTGCGCAGTGTCAAACACGGTGATGCCGCTGCTCGCCGCCGCCGTGATTGTCTCGCGCGCGGCATCCTCGTCCGCAGGGAGACGCAGGCACCCGAGCCCGATCCGGAGCTCCGCGGGGTCAATCCAGGCCACGCGGCGAATTGAACCGGTTAGCGTGACGTCAACCAACACGATCGGAGGAACCAGCGCGATGGGACTGCTGCGCCGACATGACGGACCTGGTGGCACGCGCTATCAGATGCGAGAGAAGCTGTTCTCGATCGGCGACGACTTCTGGATCGAGACCGCCGATGGAGACCGTGCGTTCAAGGTGAACGGAAAGGCACTGCGCATCCGCGAGACGTTCGTGCTCGAGAGTCCGGCGGGGGAGGAGCTGTTCAAGATCCAGGAGCGCAAGCTGCGGATCCGAGGCACGATGGAGATCGAGCGCGACGGGGACACGGTTGCGACGATCAAGAAGGCGTTGATCACGCCGCTCCGCGACCGGTTCTCGATCGAGCTCGAGGACGGTGGCGAGCTCAGCGCCAAGGGCAACATCGTCGATCACGAGTACGAGATCGAGCGCGACGGAGACACCGATCGCCGAGATCTCCAAGCGGTGGTTCAGGATCCGCGACACGTACGGGATCGAGATCGCGCCCGGCGAGAACGATGCCCTGATCCTCGCCGCGACGGTGTGCATCGACGAGCTGTCGCACGACTGAGACGTGTGCACGCGGCTTCGCTGCGTGACCTGGTCGCACTAGGATCCGCGGGATGGCGTACGGGCGTCGAACGAGTAGGACAGCTTCTGGGGCGTGTTCGCGGTCGGCGCAGGGCCGACGGCGAGCGCTCCCGTACATCCGCGGATCAACCGCGAGAAAGGACGGGCAATGCAGCACATCATCAGCGTCCGCCGCGTGGCAGCGCTCACCCTCACCGTCGGTGCCATTTGTGCGATCGGAGGACAGACCGCCGTGGCGGCGCCGGCGACCGCGGTCACGAGGACGTTCTCGTTCATCGGGAAGCCGAACTCCAAGACCGCGACCGTGATCAACAACGTCGACTCGCTCATCATCAACGCTCGCTGCACATCGAACGGCTCGCCGCTCGTGTTCGCCTTCTCCAAGGCGCCCGTCGCCGACATCTTCGCTCGTGTGTTCGACGGATCGGGTCGCGTGCACGTCTCAAAGAACACCTCGTTCACGACCAAGAGCAGCATTCAGTTGTCGCCGAGCCAACTTCGATTTCGACTCCACGGGGTCCGTGCTGTTCGAAACGTTGTCCGGCCAGGTCGTCACCGTGAACATCGCGTTTGACAACAGCACGACGCTCGGCAAGCGCAAACTCTGCACCGTGTTCGGGTCGTACATCGCCACGTGATCGGGCTGGGGGAGGCGCGTCAGCCTGCGCGCCTCCCTCGCGCGCCAGAATCCGCGGGTGCCCTGCGACTGGCTGCTCGTCGACGGATCGAGTTTCATCTTCCGTGCCTACTACGGCGCTCAGCGCCGCGTCACGGATCCTCGCGCCTTGCGGACAGCAGCGATCGGTGCCTTCCTCGACCGGCTCGCCGGGCTCATCAGCCAGCGCCGACCGGCCAAGATCGCCGTCGCCGACGACGCAGACTGGCGACCGCACTGGCGCGTCGAGCAGTTGCCGAGCTACAAGGAGCACCGCACCGCCGAGCCGGTCCCGCCTGGCCTGGCGCCGCAGATCCCGGTGATCGACGGCGTTCTCGCTGCGATCGGGGTGGACGTGATCGGCGTCCCCGATTACGAGGCCGAGGACGTGATCGCCACGCTCGCCGCCCGCGCCTCGGGAACCGTCGAGATCGCCAGCGGCGACCGCGATCTGTTCGCGCTCGTCGAGGACCCGCGTGTCCGCGTGCTGTATCCGGAGAAGACGGGGCTGTCGGTCATCGACGAGACCGAGATCACCCGCCGCTACAAGATCCCGGGTCGGCGCTACGGCGACTTCGCGCTCCTCCGCGGCGATCCGTCCGACGGGCTGCCGGGACTGCGCGGCGTCGGAGCGGTCACCGCTGCAGCGATGATCCGCCGGCACGGCGACATTGCGGGCGTCCTGCGCGAGCGGGAGCTACGCGAGGCGGACCGCGACTACCTCGAGCGCGCCGCCCGGATCGTGCCACCGGTCGCCGACCTTCCGGTCGAGCTGCCGGCCGGCCGGCGCGAGCGCTACCCCGCTGATCGGGACGCACTCGCGGAGTTCGTGAAGCGCTACGCGATCTCCGAACCGAGCGAGCGGCTGCTCGCGGCGCTCGCGCTCGAGTGACCTGTCGACGCCGTCGCCGTCAGCTGACCCGTGGGCCGGCGCTCACGGCGTCTCGGATCGCGGCGGTCAACTCCGCCGTTGTCGCCGTTCCACCCAGATCGGGTGTCCGGACCTCGCTGTCGGCGAGCACCCGCTCGATCGCGGCGACGATGTCGCCGGCGGTCTCCGGGTGGCCGAGGTGCTCAAGCATCATCGCGCCGGACCAGATCGCCCCGAGCGGGTTGGCGACTCCGCGCCCGGCGATGTCCGGGGCCGATCCGTGGACCGGCTCGAACATCGAGGGGAAGTCCCGCTCAGGATTGAGGTTGGCCGACGGGGCGATGCCGATCGAACCGGCGACCGCGGCGGCCAGGTCGCTGAGGATGTCCCCGAACAGATTTGATCCGACGATCACGTCGAACTCGTGTGGGCGGAGCACGAGCTTCGCGCACAGCGCGTCGATGTGCTCCTTGCCGATCTGCACGTCGGGCCGCAACGCCGCCCGCTCGGCGACGATCTCATCCCAGAACGGCAGCGTGTGGACGATCCCGTTGGATTTGGTCGCCGAGGTGAGGTGGCCGCGGCGCCGGGCCGCGAGCTCCAGGGCATAGTCGACGATCCGGGTCACCCCGGAGCGCGTGAAGATCGACTCCTGTATCGCCAGCTCGTCGGGGAAGCCGCGATTGAACCGTCCGCCGGCCTCGCTGTACTCGCCCTCCACGTTCTCTCGGACGACAACGAAGTCGACAGAGTGGCCGCCGGCGGTGGTGAGCGGGCTCGGGAGCCCGGCGAACACGCGGATGGGACGGAGATTCACGTACTGGCGAAAGCCGCGCCGGATCGGGATGAGCAGCCCCCACAGAGAGATATGGTCGGGGACGTCCGGCGCCCCGACAGCGCCGAGGAAGATCGCGTCGAACCCGCGCAGTTGATCGAGTGCGTCCGGCGGCATCATCGTCCCCTCACGCCGGTAGCGCTCGCAGGACCAATCGAACGTCTCGAAGACAAGTTCGATCTCACGGGACGAGCACGCGACCTCAAGCACGCTGCGCGCGGCGGGCAGAACCTCCCGCCCGATGCCGTCGCCGGGGATTGCTGCGATGCGGTGCGTGGGCATGGCCAGCCTGTCGTTCCGTCAGCCGCCGTCCACCTGGAACATAGCGACGGGTGATTCCCACGTAGGATCTAGTCGTGGTCGAGTCGACGGCAGGAGTCGCAGATCCGTCTTCAGGTCAGGGTGAGCAGCGCCGCCCTGCGATCGTCGCGGTCGACGACGAACCTGCGGTGCTTGCCGCCGTGGCGCGGGATCTGCGGCGCGGCTTTGGCGAGCGCTATCGGGTGATGCGCGCCGCTTCCGGCGCGGAGGGGCTCGAGTTGCTCAAGCAGGTCCGGGCACGGGGGGAGCAGGTTGCGCTGCTGATCGCCGATCAGCGCATGCCGGGACTGTCGGGCACCGACTATCTCGTCCAGGCGCGGGAACTCGTCCCCGAAGCCAAGCGGGTGTTGCTGACGGCCTACGCCGACACGGAGGCGGCGATTCAGGCGATCAACGAGGTCTCGCTCGACTACTACCTGCTCAAGCCGTGGGATCCGCCGGAGGAGCAACTGTTTCCGGTGCTGGAAGACCTGCTGACGACGTGGGAGGCGGGGGCGGCGCTCGAGTCCGGTGGCGTGCGGGTCATCGGGCATCGGTTCTCCAAGCAGACGCACGACGTCCGCGATTTCCTGGCGCGCAATCGCGTCCCGGCCCGGTGGTTGGACGTCGAACGTGACGCCGAGGCGCGTGAACTGTTGACGGTCGCCGGCGTCGACGCCGAACGACTGCCCGTCACGCTGCTGGAGGACGGATCGATTCTCGAGCAGCCGACGATGCTTGAGCTCGCCGAGCGGCTCGGGATCACGACGCAACCGGGCGGTGACCACTACGACCTCGTCATCGTCGGCGGCGGACCCGCCGGGCTCGCCGCCGCGGTCTACGGTGCGTCGGAGGGGCTGCACACGGTGATGGTCGAACGCGAGGCGCCCGGTGGTCAGGCGGGCCAGTCGAGCCGGATCGAGAACTACCTCGGTTTCCCGGTTGGCCTGAGCGGCTCCGACCTGGCGCGCCGGGCAACCGACCAGGCGCGTCGGCTTGGGGCGGAACTCCTGACCGTGCAGGAGGCGGTGTCGCTTGACGTGGAGGGCGCGGCGCGGCTCGTCCGGCTCAGCGACGGCGGCGTGCTGAGCGCGAACACGGTGCTCGTCGCCTCCGGCGTCTCATACCGGAAGCTGGCGGCGCCCGGCTTCGCCGAACTCACGGGCGCCGGCGTGTACTACGGGGCCGCCCTGACGGAGGCGAAGGCGTGCGCAGGACCAGCACGTCGTCGTCATCGGCGGCGCCAACTCAGCCGGGCAGGCGGCCGTGTACTTCAGCGGGTACGCGGGCCGGGTGACGATGCTCGTGCGGGCCGCCTCTCTGGCGAAGTCGATGTCGCACTACCTGATCGAGCAGATCGCCGGCCTGCCGAATGTCGAAGTCCGGACCGGTGCGGAGGCCATCGCCGCCGAGGGCGAGACTGGCCACCTCCGCGCCCTGAGGATCCGTGCCGCCGACGGGACGGAATCCGTGGAGGAGGTCGATGCCTGCTTCGTGTTCATCGGCGCCGTGCCGCGCACGGACTGGCTCGAGGGCGTCGTCGCCCGGGACGAGCGCGGATTCATCCGCGCCGGCTCGGACGTTCGCGATCACGGATGGCCATTACCTCGTGACCCGTATGTGCTCGAGACGAGCGTTCCCGGCGTGTTTGTCGCCGGGGACGTGAGGACGCGCTCGATCAAGCGCGTGGCGAGCGCTGTCGGCGAGGGCTCGATGGCGGTGTCGCTCATCCACGAGTACCTGGCGAGCGCATGACCGAGCCCGAGCGTCCGACGCTGGACGATCTGCGCCGGATCGACCTGTTCGACGGGCTCGATGACGCGGAGCTCGCCCGCTGGCGTCAGGTTGCCGTGATCCGCGACTTTCCGGCCGAGGCGGTCGTCGCCGAGGCGCAGGATGCGAGTGCCGGGGTGTTCCTGCTGCTGACGGGGGTCATTCAGGGCCTCGTGTTCGAGTCCGGCCGGCTCGAGCCGGTCACACGGCAGGTCGCGCCGACGTGGATGGGCGCGATCACCGCGATGACCGAGACGGGCTTTGCCGGGGAAATGCGTGCTGTGACCGATGTCCGGCTTGCGGTCATCACACCGGAGGACTTCACCACCGTGGTGCTGACACAGCGCGCGGTTCATCGTCGGGTGATGCGCGCCGTGCGGACGGTCTCGGCGCGAACCGCCGCTCGCGAACAGAATCGTGAGCGGCTGGCGTCGCTCGGCACGATGGCGGCCGGCCTCGCGCACGAGCTCAACAACCCCGCAGCCGCCGCGCGGCAGGCGGCGGCGGACCTTGGCGAATCGGTCGACGTCCTCGCCTCGACGATCGGTCTCTTTGTCGAATCAGGGATCGAACGCGAGCAGGCGGCTGAACTGGTGGCGATGCAGCGCGAGGCGATCGAACGGGCTACGTCGCAGGGTGATGCCGGGTTGTCCGCACTCGATGTCGCCGATGCGGAGGATGCTCTTCAGGACGTCCTCTCCGGGCTCGGTGTCGCCGAGCCATGGCGGGTCGCCGAGCCACTCGCCGCCGCGGGGGTCGATGCCGCGTGGGTCGAGCGGCTCGAGCAGACCGCCGGGCCGGTGGCCAACGCGGCGATCGCGTGGATCGCCGCCTCCCTGACCGCCCGCGGCCTCGCGCATGAGATCGCGGAGTCGACCGAGCGAATGGGACAAGCTCGTCAAGGCGATCAAGTCGTATGCCTTCATGGATCGCGGCGAACTCGTCGAGACCGACATCCACGAGGGGCTCGACACGACGCTGCTCGTCCTCGGCCACAAGCTCAAACACACCTCGATCGAGGTCCGACGTGACTATGACCGGTCGCTGCCGAAGCTGACGTTGCGCGGCTCGGAGCTCAACCAGGTTTGGACCAATCTGCTCGCGAACGCGATCGAGGCACTCGGCGAGACGGGAGCGATCGAGATCGACACGGTCCGCGATGGAGCCTGCGCGCGGGTCGACATCATCGACGACGGGCCGGGGATCCCATCGGACATCCAGGGTCGTGTCTTCGATCCGTTCTTTACGACCAAGGACGTCGGCGAGGGAACCGGACTCGGGCTCGACACCGCCCGGCGAATCGTCACCGAACGTCTCGGAGGTTCGATCGAATTCGACTCGCGACCCGGGCGAACGATCTTTCGCGTCTGGTTGCCGCTTGACGGAGCCGCATCGCGATCAGTTCCGGCCTAGGCAGCCGCGGCGGTCAGGAGCCTTCGATGAATCCGGGGCGGCTGAACGCAGGGTCCGGGTAGGTGTAAAAGCCGCGACCGCTCTTCAGGCCGACGTGGCCGCGGTCGACGTAGGCCTTGAGAAAGCGGGCGTTACGGCGCAACTGACGCTGCCAGAACAGTTTGCCTGCCCAGTAGTCGGTGATCTTCCAGGCGGTGTCGATCCCAACGGCGTCGAGCATCCCGAACGGGCCGATCGGGTACTTCATGACGCCCATCCATGCGCGGTCGATGTCTTCGATCGAGGCCACGCGGCGCTCGGCCATGGTGATCGCCTCGCGGTTGACGGCGGTGTACATGGCGTTGAACACGTAGCCGTGGTGCTCGCGGTGCAGTGCGATCGGCACCTGGCCGATGCGCCGGGCGAACTCCTGCACGACCCAGCTGACCTCGGGCGAAGTGCCACGATGCGGCATGACGTCGGCGACGTTGTTGACCCACACAGGAAGGTGGAAGTGGAGGGCGAGCAGGCGGTCAGGACGGCCGGTCGCTTCGGCGAACTGCGAGGGCAGCAACGTCGAGGTGTTGGTGGCGAAGATCGTGCGGTTCGGACATGCGGCATTGAAGTCCGCGAGCACCCGTCCCTTGAGCTTGGGGTCTTCGGGGATGGCCTCGCAGAGGACGTCCGCCTCGATGGCCGCGTGGGCTCGATCCCCTTCTGTTGTGATCCGTGCCAGCGCCGCATCCCTGACCTCGGAGCCGATCACCCCGCCCTGCACGAGTCCGTCCGCATACGCGGCAATCGCGTCGGTCGCGTGCTGAAGCGCCTCGGGCGCCACGTCGTACAGCACGACATCGAAGCCGTGGCCGGCGCACTGAAAGGCGATCTGTTGGCCCATCGTGCCGGCGCCGACGATCACAACCCGGCGAATGTCTTCAATACGCACGTCTGCTCCTCCTCGTTCTCGGGTCCCAGTCATGTCGAAGCCCCGCCATTGCGTGCAGACAACACCCGCTGTGCGTGCCGGGATGGCCGAACCGCGTGGCGCGGTGCTTGAGTACCGAACTAGCCGGAAGTACAGTCTGGACTACCAACGCGTGGTCGAGGGCCTGCGCCGCCGCAGCCATCGGAGCCAGAGGAGGGTGTCATGCCGGTCGTGCCGATTCGAGAGATCCTGGATCCGGCCTTCGCTGAGCGTTACGGGGTGGCGGCGATCAACGTTGTCGACGATCTCACGCTTGACGCGGTGCTCGGGGCGGCCACCGAGCTCGACGCACCACTGATCGTGCAGACGTCGCTCAAGACCGTGAAGTCCTACGGCGCCAAGGCCCTGTACAGCCTGTGGCGCATGCGGGCCGACGAGGTCCCGATTCCGGTTTCGCTGCACCTCGATCACTGCCCGGACCGGGAGTGGATCACGATCTGCCTCGAAGCCGGATGGAACTCCGTTCTGTTCGACGCCTCCGAGCTCGACGTCGCGGAGAACACGCGCCAGACAATCGAGGTCGTTGCTGAAGCCGAGCGCTACGGCGCTCAGGTCGAGGGCGAGATCGAGAGCGTGCTCGGCGTCGAGGACGGCGTCGGCTCCGACGAAGCCGGGCTGGTGCACCCGGTGGACGTCTCGGCGAAGTTCATCGAGGACACCGGTATCTACTCCTTTGCGCCCGCGATCGGAACGGCGCATGGGCTGTACAAGGCAGCCCCGCAGCTCCGACCCGATCGCGTCACCGAGCTCGTCGCTCTGCACCCGATCCCGATGGTGCTCCACGGCGGCACCGGGCTGAACCAGGCGCAGTTCTCCGACCTGATCGCCCGCGGGTGCGCGAAGGTGAACATCTCGACGGCCCTGAAGATCGCGTTCGTCGATGCCCACCGCGACTACCTCGATGCGAACCCTGGCAAGCACGATCCGCCCTCCATGCTGCGGCACGTGCACGCTGCTGTGAAACAGATGGCCACGGACCACATCGCGATGTTCGGCTCTGCGGGCAAGGCAGGCGGCGTCGGCGCGGCCGCCAGCTAGCGGCGATGCCGGGGCTGATCTTCGATTGCGACGGCGTCCTCGCCGACACGGAGCGTGACGGCCACCGCGTCGCCTTCAACGAGACCTTCGAGGAGGTCGGCTTGCCGGTCTTCTGGTCCGAGCAGGAATACGGCGAGAAGCTCCGGATCGGCGGCGGCAAGGAGCGGATGGCATCACTGTTGACTGACGATTTCGTCGCCGCCAATCACCTTCCGACTGGCGTCGATGGGCAGCGTGAGCTGCTCGCCGACTGGCACCGCCGCAAGACGGCGCGCTACAAGGAGATGGTCCGCGCCGGCCGGCTGCCCGGACGGCCCGGGATCGCCCGGATCGTCGACGAGGCGCTGGGCGTCGGATGGACGCTAGCGGTCGCCTCCACCTCGGCCGAGGAGTCGGTGCGGGCGGTGCTCGAGCACGCCGTCGGCGAGGACAACGCGGCCCGCTTCGCCGTGTTCGCCGGTGACATCGTTCCCGCCAAGAAGCCCGACCCGGCGATCTACACGCTCGCGCTCGAGCGGCTCGGGCTCGGAGCCGACGACGCAATCGTCGTCGAGGACTCGCGCAACGGCCTGCTCGCGGCGGTCGCCGCCGGCCTGCCCTGCGTCGTCACCATCAGCGGCTACACCGCCGAGGAGGACATGAGCGAGGCGGTGCTCGTGGTGACGAGCCTCGGCGATCCCGGCGAGCCGGCTCACGTGCTCGCCAACCGCTCAGCCGCGGAGCCGGGCGAGCTGATCACGCTCGCCGACCTCGACACGGCCAGGACACAACCCCGATCGGAGAAGGAGGCTGTATGAGCGATACGGCGCTGAGTCGCGCGCAGAGGGTCGTCCGGGTGATCGCCCAGACGGCGGTCGACAACGAGACGTACTTCTGCGAGCTCGACGCGGTCGTCGCCGATGGCGACTTCGGTTACTCGCTCGCCCGGGGGTTCGAGGTCGTCCTCAGCGACTGGGACGCGATGGAGTACTCCAATCCGGGCGGCCTGTTGAAGAAGACGGCGATCATCCTCAGCAAGCGGATCGGCGGCACGTCGGGCCCGATCTGGGGGACGGCGTTCCTGCGGGCGGGGAGCACGCTCGGCGACAACGCCGAACCGACCGGCGCGGATGTGATCGCCGCGATGCGGGCCGCGATCGAGGGGATCAAGCAGCGCGGGGACACCGACGTCGGCGACAAGACGCTGCTCGATGCGCTCGTTCCCGCCGTCGATGAGCTCGAGGCCGCGTTGCCGGAAGGCGCCGCAACCGCGATCGACCGGGCGGCCGTCACCGCACGAACGTCCGCGGAGGCGACGAAAGGGATGCTCGCCATGCGCGGGCGCGCCTCGTATACGGGCGAACGCAGCCGCGAGGCGACGGACGCAGGAGCGATCGGCGTCGCCGTGATGTTTGAGGCCGTCAGCAAGGCCTGGCAGGAGGCGGAGGTGGAGCTCGCCTAGGGCTCCATCGGAAGTAACACCGAGGGCTGGGGGCGGGCGGGCCCGTGCCGTACGTGTGGACAATCAAGGCAGGTCAGTGAGAGGAGAGACGACGTGAAGAAGTTCGTCAACGATCCGCAGAAGTTCGTCCCGGAGATGCTCACGGGGATTGAGCTCGCCAACCCGGGCAAGCTGAAGTACGTGCCCGAGTACAACCTGATCATGCGGGCCGACGCCCCGAGCGAGGACAAGGTCTCGATCGTCCAGGGCTCGGGCTCCGGCCACGAGCCCGCGCACGTGATGGTGGTGGGCAAAGGGATGCTCGATGCCGCGTGCCCGGGCGATGTGTTCGCGGCGCCCCCATCGGACTACGTGTATGAGACGAGCAAGCTGCTCGCGAGCCCGAAGGGCGTGCTCCACATCATCAACAACTACACGGGCGACCGGATGGCGTTCGATATGGGCCGCGAGCTCGCCGAGGCCGAGGACGTGAAGATCGCGACCATCATCGTCGACGACGACGTCGCCGTGAAGGACTCCACCTACACCGTCGGTCGCCGAGGCGTCGCCGGCAACTTCTTCGTCATCAAGGCGGTCGGCGCGGCGTCGGAACGCGGCGCCTCGCTCGATGAGCTCGTCACGCTCGGCGAGCGGGTCAACTCGGTGACCCGCACGATGGGCATGGCGCTCACCTCGTGCACGCCGCCGGCGAAGGGGTCGCCACTGTTCGAACTCGGCGACGACGAGATGGAGATGGGCGTCGGGATCCACGGCGAGCCGGGCCGCCGCCGTGAAAAGCTCGCGAACGCCAACGCGATCGTCGACGAGCTGCTCGAGGCGGTCGTCACGGACCTGCCGTACAACTCGGGCGACGGCGTCGCGCTGATGATCAACGGACTCGGCGGCACGCCGATCTCCGAGCTCTACATCCTGTACGGGCGTGCGCATCAGCAGCTCGCCGATCGCGGGATCAACGTCACCCGCAGCTATGTGGGCGAGTACTGCACCTCACTGGATATGGCCGGAGCCTCGGTCACGCTGGTGAAGCTCGACGACGAGCTCAATGAGCTGTTTGACGCACCCGCTGACGTCGCGGTCCGCGTCTTCTGAGTTGTTACTCAGCCGTTAGTCAGCTGTTGGGGGCCGCGGCCGCGGCCGGGGCCCCCACACAGCCTGTTGGCGTACGGCGAGCATTGAATCTGGCGGGTGTGGCGACGCGCCGCCCTAGGGTGGCTAGTCGGCGGGTCTGGCGTGACCCAGACTGACGAAAACCCACTCGCCAGACGGAGGCAACAAGATGTTCATCGCCAAGAGCCGTGCCGCGCTGATCACGCTCATCACGTCAGCAGGTCTTGCTGCGGCGGGAATCGCGCCCGCCGCTTCGCAGGCCCAGTGGCACAACTACTGTACGGCCGGGCATTGCATCACCCATTCCAACTACACGCTTGAGGGCCAGCACGCGTGTGGTCCGGCGGACGTCACCGGCACCAACCCGACGTCCGGCCTCGACGATGCGACCAAGCCGGCAGCTGGAGAAGAGACGGCCGCACAGGCGGAGCAGAACCAGATCACGCAGTTCTGGGGAGGTTGCCCGAACTAGCTGGAACCTGCACTGCTCGGCTCACCCTGCGTCCGGCGAGCGGTCCGGTAGTCAGCGCTGACCAGCAGGACGTCATGGTCGGTGTGCGTGGCCGGCTGCACCCGTGCGGACGGGGAGCGGAGCGCGCCGGTTCCGTAGACGTGTTGACTCCCGGGGTCCTGGTGGGCCGAACGGTCGGTGCGGGTCCAGAAGCCGTGGGGGGCGCAGGAGGTGAGACGGTTGACGTCGCCTCCGAAGATCACGGTGCCGGCGACGGCTCGGCGTGCGAGGAGCGCGCCGAGCTCGGCGCACTGCGGAGCGTTCGCGGCTACCTCATCGGGCTCCGGGGAGGCAAGGTGAGCGGTGCATACATCGACAGCGGCTCGGGTGCTGACGCACAGCCACTCGCGCCGCTCGGGCCCGGCTTGTGCGTTGAACGGCTGGCTGTCGCTGCTCACGATGTCTGCCTTTGTCAGCACCGCGTCACCGAAGCGTCCGCGGCCGCGCGGTTTGACGCACGACAGGGGCGCGCCGTTGTAGATCACCGTCGAGAAGCGCAGGTGGTAACCGGTCTGCCGGGCGATCCGCACGACGTCGCCGCGGCAGACTTCGTTGAGCGTGACCGCGTCCGGGTGCGCCTCCCGGATCTGGAGGACAGCCTCCTGGACCCCCGCCGGGTATCTCACCTTGGCGTAGCAGCCGGCCACACCGGACAGGCAGAGGTTCATCTGCATCAACCTGTACGTCGTGCCGGCTGACCGCGGCATGGCGGCGGCTGCCCCTGAGGATCCGCCGCACCCCGTCAGGCCGATGACGAGCCCGCACCCCGCCGCCAAGAGGGCTGAGGCCGCCAAAAGCCTCGAGTGCTCAGCGCGGCGGCGGACGTAAGCTGCCCGCTCACGGTTCGGTGTGAACGACGACATCTACGATTTGAGGTTGAGCCTCGCGGATGTCGTCCTCGAGCCGGCTTGCCAGCTCGTGAGCCGCCGGGAGTCGGCTGGCGCGACCGGCAGCCACGGAAACGAAGACGACCAATCCGTTGTCTGTGCGGAGCATACGAAGCTCGCGGGGCGGATGTCCCGTGCGCTGCAATACCAGGTCCGTGATCCGCTCACGCTCGAGTTCGCTGGATGGCTGGTCCTCGTCGCGGGCAATGAGTGGCCGCTCGATCGGCTCCAGGTGGGTGTGGACATCCTCGACCTCCGCCTCGGCGCGCAGGACGTCCTCGACGCGTCCGGCCACCTCGTGAGCCTCGGCGAGCGGTATATCTCGGTCCACCTTGAGGTGAAGCGAGACGCTGATCTTGTCGCCGTGACGGTAGATGGCGATGTCGTGTACGTCGCGCACGAGCGGCTCGGCCAGCGCGGCGGCCAGGGCACGATCGCGCAGGCTGAGCCCCCGGCGGCGGGGCTCGAGGTGAACGACGACCTCGCTATCGGGAAGTGATCCGCGGACCGCGGATTCGATCTCATCGCTGATCCTCTGGCCTTCGACAACCGCCTGACCCGGTGGGACGGCTACAACCGCTTCGGCGAAGTAATGGCCACCGGACTCACGGATCCGGAGTCGCCGCAACTCGATTGCGTCACCGAGCTGTTCGATGGCGGCGTGTGCGAGGGCCTGCGCTTCAGCGGGCGTGGTGTCCATCAGGACCTGTGCGTTTTCGTAGATGAGCCGGGCCGAGGCAGAAAAGATGATCCCTGCGACGACGAGCGCGGCGATTGCGTCGCCCTGATGAAAGCCTGCTCTGACGGCGATGAGGCCGACGAGCACCGCGACCGACCCGGCCATATCACCAGCGAAGTGAAACGCGTTGGAGCGCAGCGCAGCCGACCTGTACTTCGCAGCCCCGCGAAGAGAGACCAGCACGCGGCTGATGTCAACGCCGAGAGCAACGCCGATGACGGCGAACACGTACCAGTGGGTCTCAAACGGCTCGCCGCCGCCCGTCAGGCGCCCAATCGCCGCGACGACCACGACGATCCCGCCGCCGGCGAGGATCGCTGCCTCGCCGAGCGCGCCGAGGTTCTCCGCTCGTCGATGGCCGTACGGATGGTTGCTATCCGCCGGTCGGCCCCCGAGACGGATAGCGACGAGCGTCAGCACCGCTGCCACGACGTCGCCGCTTGACTCAATGCCGGCCGAGACAAGCCCGAGACTTCCCGTCACGAGTCCAGTCCCGAGCTTCAGAACGACCAGCGTCGCGGCCGCGAACACCGACATCAGAGCCGTTCGTCGTTGCCCGGCGTTAGCGCTCGCCGCGGTTTCTTCTGCAGTGCCCGACCTCATCCAGGAGACACGATATGGATTTCGTGCGAGCACCCCGTGCGGGTCAGTTCAGCGCGGGATGGCGGATGTCACGAGTCCGGGGGTGCGCTTGTCTGCTCGAGTCCGGGCGGGACGACCTTGCCCTCGTCAATGTCGCGGGAGAGCCTGGCCTTCTCGGTCAGGTCACCCGGGGTCAGAACGCCGGAGCCGGCCGCGTGTGAGATCGGGTCGCCGCCGCGGCCGCGGAGGATGATCGCGCACCCCACAGCGAGCGCGGCACCGATGAGCGGACCGGCGACATACACCCAGTAGGCCGTCCAGTCGCCGCTCACCAATGCGGGGCCGAATGACCGCGCCGGGTTCATCGACGTGCCGCTCACCGGTGCTGCCCACAGGCCGGCCAGGGCGATGTAGCCACCGACCCCGAGAGCTCCGATCGCGCCGACGTTCTGTGCCGCTGAGGCGGTCCCGAGGATCACGCTGACGAGCACGCCGGTGAGCGCGATCTCCATCAGGAACGCCTGCCAGTCCTTGTAGCCGGGTCCGGGAAGGGTCGCGCCGAGATGCTCGACGTTGCCGAACACCGCCAGCAGGAACAGGCAGGCCAGCGTCGCGCCCAGGAGTTGCACGATGATGTAGCCCGGGACCCGTCGCCACCGGAAGTCACCGCGCACTGCGAACGCGAGTGACACGGCCGGGTTCAGATGTGCGCCGGAGACGGCACCCATGAACAGGATGATCGCGAGCACCATCAGTCCGGGTGCGACGACCGCGGCGGCGAGGCTGATCTGGCCCTTGGCGTGCAGGAGCCCGCCGCCGGCGGCGACGAGCACGAGCATGAACGTTCCGAGCAACTCCGAGAACAGCCGGCGATACTCGAGCTTGGGATCGTCGAACTCGTTGCGGGAACCGAACTCGAGCGTCAGCAGGCGCTGAGCGCGCGGCAGGTCATGAATCGTGAGCTCTGGTTGTTGTTGGATCGGCATGGGCTCTGTCCTCAGGTGACGGATGATCGCGAAGGCGGCTGGTGCATCTGCGTCAGAGGCCTGTTTGCGCCTTGACCCTGCCCGAACTGACTGCGGCGCTCAGTGCCTGGTAGTCGTGTTCGTTCTGGTCGGCGTAGGCCTTGCAGAATTCGACGATCGCGCGATCGAAGCTGTCGCCGTTGCCGAGGTAGGACGCGATCGCGATCCGGTCGCCGCTGCGGGCGTGTGCCCGGGCGAGCGTCCAGCCACAGAGCTTGCCGTAGGCGGCCATCCCCTCGGGCACCATCTGCTCGATCTCGGCGGAGCCCTTCCAGTCCTTCAGCTGGCGGACGTAGAAGTCCCGAGCGTTCCCATCCAGTCCGCTGTCGACGTGCAGCCAGCCGAGGAAGATGTCGCTGACGGCCTGCATCAATCGCTGCCCGACGACCACCCGCTCGCCGTGATTTGAGAACTCGCTCGGGCCGAGGAACTCCTCCAGCACCGATGCCTCGGCCTCCTTGATCTGCAAGAACAGCGGGTCGCCGCCGTCGAGACCGAGCAGCAGGGCGATATACGCCCGGGTCCCGACGCTCCCGACGCCGACCACCTTCCGTGCGAAGTCATTGAGCTCGAACGTCTCGACCAGCACGCGGCGGTCGAACTCGAGCGTTTCGCGGTAGCGACGCAACAGCTGGTGCAGCTCTTCGAAGATCTGCTCGCGGCCCTCGCCGGCGGGCGCCAAGCGATCGATCGGGACGATCAGCGGGGACTCGTCCACGATCCGCGCCTGACCGTCGACGACCTGGCACAGCTTCGCGAATGCGGTCATGCTGTCCTTCGTGCGCGCCTTCGCGAGCCCCTTCTCGGTTCGCTTGACCATCTTCGGTGTGAACTGCGAGCCGAACTCCTGCAGCACGTTCTCGACGTTCAGACGCGCGTACCACACCTCCAGTTGCTTCATGCCGGCGAACTCCGCCATCGCGGTGCGGTAGCGACTCACGGTGTCGAGCACGATCCGGTCCTGCTCCTTGGCGCGGAATCCGTTGTCGCGCGCTGCGATCAACATGCTGACCGCGAGGCGCTTGACGTCCCACTCCCAGGGGCCCGGGAGCGTCTCATCGAAGTCGTTGACGTCGAACACCAACGCCCGCTCTGGCGACGCGAACACACCGAAGTTCGAGAGGTGCGCATCCCCGCAGCACTGGACCGTCAGCCCCGACCGCGGTGTTGCAGCGAGATCACTGGCCATGATCAGCGCCGCGCCGCGATAGAACGTGAACGGCGACACCAGCATCCGCCCGTATCGGATCGGGACCAACTCCGGCACGCGCGTCTTGGCCTGACGCTCGAGCAGCTCGACCGGATCGGCGCGGGTCGAGAGCGGCTCGTACTGCGCATGAGTCGAGCGGGGCACCTCTTGGCGCGCCGCCTTACCACGCGCAACCCGCTCAGCCACCGTCAGATGTGGGGTAGCCGTGGTCGGCTTCGCTTTCCTCGCACGGGAACCTCTTGCGCCGGACGCAGTTCGGCGTTCCGTCCTTTGCGGTTGTCCTCGTCGGCATTGCCATCGCTCTCCTCGATCAGGTGCTGTTGTTCATGACGTGTGCCTTCTCGGCTGCGAACTCATCGTCGCTGATCGCGCCGCTGGCTCGCAGCGCTGACAGACGCTCGAGCGTCTCGACGCGGCCGCCGACCGCGCCAGGTACAGCAGGCGCCGCGGCATGGCGAAGGGTCCTTCGGGCGTGGGCGTCGGCTCGATGGTCTCGGAAGTCGCGCAGGGCTTGCCCGTGCTTGATCCCAGCGAACTCGACGGCGGTCTGGCGCCGGAGCACCGTGACCCCGTACGCGAGCAATGCGGCGAACAGCAGCACCCAGGCGATCTGCCGAAATGCCGGCGTCGGACCGATCAACACGAGCACCAACAACAGGCCGCCGACAGCCGAGTAGGCAACCGCGGGACTGTCGCGCAATGCCGGCGCCAGAGCCTTCCGGATCTCCGTCGCCGGACGGGTCGGGCCGGCCAGCCAGGCTGACGCGACGATCACGATCCCGTAGGCGATCATCGCGACGGCGATGTCGCGCAGCAGCGACGTGCCGATGTTCCAGACCTGATGCGCGGCGCCTTTGTTCGACGGGATCTTGACGAGGCCGTCGACGACCGCGTCGCCCGCGACTCGGCGGATCAACAGCAGCGCCACGCCGATCAGCATGAAGCACCACCCGGTGGTGCGGAACGTTCGCCGGCGCCGTCCTCGCGCCAGGTAGACGGCCAGCGCGAACAGCCCGATCCCGAGCGCCGGCAGCACGAGAGCCAGATGCTTGACGGCGTTGGCGACGTCCTGCGCGGTTTTGAGCTGATCGGATCGCATGATCACCAACTGGCCGCTGGCCGGTGGCAGCGTGACCCCGAGCTTCGACTGCGCGACCGCGCGCACCGTGGCACCGGTCGAGCCCTGCAGCTTCGAGCGGACCGCCGCGAGCTGACTTGAGAGACCGACCGTCGCGGCAAGCTGGCTGACGAGCGTGTGTAGGTTCAGGCTCACGACGCCCGACGTGGTCGAGACGACCGGCCCGCCGCCACCCAGCACCCGCAACAACTCCTGGTGCGCCACGATGTTGGCCTGGACCCACGCGCCCTGGACGACCGGAGACGCCAGCAGCTTCGGGGCGAGCTGGCCGGCCAGCTGCTGCAACCCCGCCGCCGCCGGGCCGGCGAACGGCTGCAATTGCTTGGGCAACACCGTCTGCAGCTCCGCGGACACATCGACGTTGGCGAACAACTCGCGCACCAAATAGGCGCTCAGCGCGGTCTGGACCTGCTTGTCCTGAAGGATCTTGGCACTCGTCGACGACCAGTTCGACGTGTTCAGTGCCTGGCGGTTGATCCACAGCGCGAACGTCGCCCCAGTCCCAATGACGGTCGCCAGCACCAGCAGCACTGGAACGACGAAGCGATGAACTCTCGCGGTCATTCGGTCACGGATGGGGCAGGAAACCGGCGCTCTGCGCGAGCGTCACAGCCTCGGCGCGCGTCGTTGCCCCGAGCTTCCGGTAGATGTTCTCGACGTGCGTCTTGACGGTAGGGCGGCCGATGCCGAGCTGCGCACCGATGTCCGCGAGCGTTCGATAGGTGGGGAGGAGCGCCAGCACGCGGGTCTCGGCCGGCGTCAGCGGAACCGGCCGGCGGAGCGCATTCTTGTTGTCGGTGTGCGGCTGTTCGGTGATAACGCATCGACGGTACGTCGCGCGGCATCGATCCGTCATCGGCCTTAATGGCTGATATCTCACGCCCGAGGTACAGTCTGGTTTGCCCGCGGCCGGCGGGCACCGAGAAGTGGCATCTGCGATGCGGCGGACCGGTTCGTTGAGCGTTAGCGATGGGACCTGAGTGCGCGCAAAGTGAGCCGACCGATTCGAGATAGTCACGTGGTCCGCTCCACCCGAGGGTGTGGCGATGAGTAGCAGCGTGCTTTCCGAGACCGGACAGCCGCAGAAGGAATCGAGCCGCGTAGCGCCGCCCGTCCGGCCCGGCGTGGCGTCGCGCATCGGCCTCACCTCGTTGAGAGCGGCCGCGGGGTACACCCGGCTGTTGCTGGTGTCCGCACCGGCCGGCTATGGGAAGTCGACGTTCGTCGCGCAATGGGTCGACCTCGACCCGAGGGTCAGTTGTTGGGTGTCGCTCGCCCGCGACGACAACGATCCGGTCGTGTTGCTCGCCCGCATCGCAGTGGCGCTCGAGCAAACTGGCCCGGTCGACGCTGAGCTGCATTCGGAGTTGTCGCGACAGGCCCCGAGAATCAACGAGGTCGCTCTCCCTCTCTTAGCGACCGACCTCGGCGAGCGAGACCCGTTCGTTCTCGTGCTGGACGACGTGCACGCGATAACGGCCAGGAAGAGCCGAGCCATTCTCGCGTTTCTCGTCGATCGGGTCCCATCCGGCTCCCAATTGGTGCTGGTCACGCGCGGCGACGCGGGCGTGCCGCCGTGGCGCCTTCGTACCAGCAACGAATTGGTCGAGATCGGCGCCGACGATCTCGCCCTTGACGCGAACGAGACGCGCGCTGTCGCCGCGAGCGGAGGACTGAAGTTGTCAGAGGCGGCGGCCGAGGCACTGTGCGAACGGACAGAGGGGTGGGCTGCCGCGGTCGTGCTGGCGACGCTTTCGCTCCGAGGCCGTGACGATGCCGATGAGAGAGCTGCCCGGCTGTCGGGCGATCAACCTCAGATCGCTGACTTCCTCCTGAAAGAGGTCTTACAGCGCGAGCCGGAGCATCTCAGGAGATTCCTGCTCGGGACGTCGGTCCTTGAGCGCATGACGGCACCCTTGTGCGATGCGGTGCTCGGCACAATCGACGCCGCCGCGTCGCTGGAGACCCTCGCTCATGCAAATGCGTTGGTCGTCCCGCTGGACGATCATCGAGAGTGGTACCGCTACCACCATCTGTTCCGCGACCTGCTGCTCCGGGAGCTGGATCGTCGCCACCCGGAGCTGATGACCGTGTACCGCCGGCGCGCGGCACATTGGTGCGAGCAGCACGGAACCCCCGGTGAAGCGCTCCTGTACGCGTATGAGAGCGGCGATCTTGCTCAGACCGGCCGCATCGTGCTCGCGCATCGGGATGAGTTCGCAAGGCGCGGGCGGAGCGAAACCGTGCGACTCTGGCTTGACCGTTTTACCGATGAGGAGATTGCCTCAAACCCCGAGCTGTCGCTCGCAGCCGCGTGGGTCCTCTCCTACGATGGCGACGCGGCGCGGGTCAGGCGGTTCATTTCCTCGGCCGCGCGCGGGCCGCTGGACCAGGCTTCGGCCGACGGGGCGTCATCGCTCCGCGCATCCCTCGCGAGCGTGCGAACTCTCCTGGCTCCCAGCGGCATCTCTCAGATGCTGCGCGATGGTGAGTTCGTATACACGTACGAGAAGAAGGCCGACACCCGATGGCGTGCCAGCGGCGCTCGCGCCAAAGGAGTGGCGCACGTTCTCATGGGTCAGCCGAGGGAGGCGATCGCGGAGCTGCGGGAGGCACTCGCGCTCCTGCGCGACCACCCCGACCTCGCCCATGCACGGGTCGTCTGTCTGGGGTATCTGGCCTTTGCGGCTGCGGAACTGAACGATCGGCGCGACGTGCAGCGATGGGCGGTCGAGGCCGCCTGGCTGGTCGCGGAAGCGCGCCTGGACGACACGGCGGGCAGCGCCGTCGCGCACACCGCACGAGCGCTCGCCCACCAGCACCGCGGTGACTATAGGGAGGCTGCACGCGAGCTCGAGAACATCCCGCGACTCCGCCGACGGCGCCTCCTCGCAGCCGCGTGGCTGGACGTCGATCTCGCGCTGCGGTGTGCAGAGATCAGCCTCGACATCGGCGATCCCCGCGGCGCCGTTGAGTTCGCCCAGGTTGCGGGCGACGCGCTGCAGGGATACGCCGACGCTGGAACGCTTCCGGCCCGGCTACGCCGTCTGGAGGAGCGAATCAGGCGGGGTGAGGACTTCGGGCTGACCGCGGCTGAGCTCCGGGTCCTGAGCTTCCTTGCGACCCATCTCTCGCTCCAGGAAATCGCCGACCGGCTCTACCTCGCACGCCCCACGGTCAAGACGCACGTCGCGTCAATCTACGACAAGCTCGGCGTCCCCGGCCGATCCGAGGCGGTCGAGATCATCGAGCAGCTTGGACTCGGATCGACAGCAGCCTTGGTCGCGATCTCACCCATTTTGGCCGATGACACAGGGACGCCCCACCCATAGCGTGACGGGACATCGACCAATCCGCAGTCCCGCCTTCTTCCGGCCGGATTGCTACAGGAGGCAAGCTGATGGTCAGTCTCCCGACCAGTCATCCAATCCTTGACAAAGTGCTGAACGGCACCCGCCGAACGGGATCGCACGACCGTGCGGGACACGCTCGGGTGCGCGCGCCGATGGCGATGGTCGCGGCCGTCGCGCTCATTGCGCTCGTCGGCTGTGGCAGCAGCAAGCCGGCGTACTGCTCTGATCGCACCAAGCTCGAGAACTCAATCAAGGGCCTCACGAGCCTGAATCTCAGTAGCGGTCTCAGCGGCCTGACGTCGCAGCTCACAACAATCAAGAACGACGCGACGACGCTGGTCAGCTCCGCAAAGAGCGACTTCCCCACTGAGACCAGCGCGGTGAAGACGTCGGTCGACACGCTTCAGAGCACCGTCAAGTCGCTGCCGTCGAGTCCGTCGGCGGCACAGATCGCCGCCACCGCCAGCGCTGCCGCCAGCGTCGTGAGCTCTGTCAACAGCTTCGTCGACAGCAGCAAATCGAAGTGCAGTTGAGCTGGACGGTCAGGCCGTGACGCTTGAGATCGAGCACCCGTGTTGAATCAACGGTTGGCAGCTGTGGTGTCGCTGGTGCTGTTCGCAGCGGCGGTCGTATTTGCAGTCGTTCTGGCTGTGCAGGGATTCCCGCGGGGGATCTCGGTGCTTGTCTGCCTGCTGCTCGCGGTAGCGGCCGCGTGGTGGGCGCTGGTTCGTCGCGGCTCCGCGCGGCTCGTCGGCGCGGCGATCGCTGTCGTGTTGCTGGTGGGAGCAGTTGTCCTCGTCGTGGTCGAAGGACATGTGCTTGAGAACGCACTGGTGCTGGCGGGGCTGGTGATCTCGGTCGCGGCGGCGAGCAGGGCGTTCGTCGTCCGAGCGGATCTCCCAGCTGGGTCGCCATTGACGCGGCCGGTCTTGTTCTACAACCCAAAGTCCGGCGGCGGGAAGTCGGAGCGCTTCCATGTCGCGCGCGAGGCCCGCGCTCGCAACGTCGAGCCGGTGGAGCTGCACCTCGGAGACGACCTCGGGAACCTCGTCCGCGACGCGATCGAGAACGGCGCTGACGCGCTCGGCGTGGCGGGCGGGGACGGGACACAGGCAATCGTCGCCGCGATCGCTGCGGAACATCACTTGCCATACGTGTGCGTCCCGGCCGGGACCCGTAACCATTTCGCGCTTGACCTCGGCGTCGATCGCAATGACGTGGTGGGGGCGCTCGATGCGTTCACCAAGGGCCGCGAGCGGGTTGTGGATCTCGCCGAGGTCAACGGTCGCGTGTTCGTGAACAACGTGTCGCTCGGCGTGTACGCCGAAGCGGTGCAGAGCGCCGGCTACCGGGACGCGAAGCTTCGGACGCTCGCCGAGACGGTGCCGACGGTGCTCGGGCCGGCTGGCCAGGGGCTCGACCTGAGATTCACCGGCGCCGACGGCCGCGAGCACAAGACGGGCGCGGTTGTGCTGGTCTCGAATGACCGGTATCGGCTCGGCCGTGTCCTCGGGTCCGGTACACGGCCGCGGCTTGACGCCGGGGTGCTCGGCATCACCGTGGGGGGTGAAGACGCGGCGGGCGGCGCGGCGAAGCGCGTCGAGGAGTGGTCCGCACCGTCGTTTGAGGTCCGCTCAGACAGTCCGGTCGCGGCCGGAATCGACGGCGAGGCGGCGAAGCTCGATCCCCCGCTTCGGTTTCGGACCAGACCACAGGCGCTCCGCGTCCGAATCGCCCCGCAGCATCCCGGCGCCTCGCCATCGGCCGCGATGCCCACCGGTCCCTGGGACGCGATCCGCGCCGTCGTGCGCATCGCGATCCACGGTGGCGGGTCAACCGAGGCCGGGAAATGAACGCCGCCGCGCATAGGTCGGGCGCCCGACTCGCAACGGCGCTCGTCATGGGAGTCCTGCTGGCGTTGCTGATCAGCGCGTGTGGGTCTGGCGGCACCGGCACGGTGGCCCAGCAGGCGCAGCAGGCGGCGTCGACGGTTTCGTCACAGGCGCACAGCAAAGTGGACGCAACGACGACGTCGGCGAAGACACCGACCGCGAGCAAGACGCAGTCGACGAGCAAGCCGGAGAAGACCACAACTGTGCAAAAGACGAGCACGGTCACGCAGCCGGCGCAGAGCAAGACAGTGACGGAAACGAAGACGGCATCCACGCCGACGCATACGGCGTCGATCACCGCCCAGACGACGAGCGTTCAGGTCGCACCGACATCGAGCACGGACTCAGGTGGCGGCGTGCCGTGGTGGGGTTGGGTGCTGATCGGGCTCGGGATTGCCGCAGCCGCAGTTGGGATCTTCCTGATCGGCCGCCGTCACGGTGGCGGCCAGGGCTCCCGCACGGACCAGCCCGCGCCGCCGGGCTACCCCGCGCCGCCGGACTACCCCGCGGTGCCGGACTACCCCGCGGTGCCGGACTACCCCGCGGTGCCGGACTACCCCGCGGTGCCGGAGCACCCCGCGGTGCCGGAGCACCCCGACGCGGGAGGAGCCACGGAGCCTGAGCCGCCGACCGACGGAGGCGCTTCGGACCCGGGATCTGGCCCGACCGAAGAAAGGAGCCGCTGATGTGTCGCTGGCTTGCGTACACCGGTTCACCCGTGCTGATCCACGATGCTCTCTATACCCCAGCGCATTCCCTGATCGACCAGAGCTTGCACTCCCGCTTGGGCGCGGAGCCGACCAACGGCGACGGGTTCGGCGTCGGCTGGTATGACGGCGAGTCGACGCCCGGGGTGTTCCGCAGTATCGAGCCGGCATGGAACGACGAAAACCTCCGCGAGTTGGCCGGTCACGTGCGCTCGCACATGTTCTTCACGCACATTCGTGCGGCGATCGGGTCACCCGTGCAGCAGACGAACTGCCATCCCTTCCGTCATGGTCACTGGCTGTGGATGCACAACGGGTTCATCGATCAATTCGCCATGATGAAACGCGACCTCGTGCTCGCCGTTGACGAATCGCTGTATCCAGAGATCAAGGGCGGAACCGACTCCGAAGTCCTGTTCTACCTGGCCCTGACGCTTCGGCCTCGAGGATGACCCTCCTGCCGCGGTCGCCCGCGCGGTCGGCATCGTCGAGGAGTGCGGGCGACAACGGGGAGTCGAGTATCCGTTTCAGGGCACGATCGCTACGAGCAACGGCGAACGCGTGTGGGCGTTTCGGTACTCGAGCGAGGGTAAGTCGCGCTCGCTGTTCTTCTCCCGTGACATCCAGACCCTCAGGGACCTCTATCCCGACCGGCCGATTCTGCAACAGCTCGCAGATGACGCGAGGCTGATCGTCTCTGAGCCGATCGGCGATCTTCCCGGGGCGTGGAACGAGGTGCCGGAAAGCAGCTACAGCGTTGCGGGCGGGGGAGACGATCAACTCCTGCCGTTCACGGTG
>CAVZZH010000005.1:0-160613 GCA_963779695.1 uncultured Solirubrobacterales bacterium | reverse complement strand
GGTGATCCAGTGGTCGCCGGTCTCGGTGTTGCTGCCTGGCACGTGGCTGTGCCATGGGTGGGCGATGTCGACGAGGACGCCGCATCCGCGTGGGGTCTGGCGAGGTCGCGCCGCCGTCGATGCCGGGAGCCACGCGAGCGCGGCGAGGGTACGTGGGTGCCGCGGTCATCCGCCGTGGTGCTGTACGTACATGTCGCGAGCTGCTGTTGGAGGGCTCCGAAGTCGAGCCACGCGCTTTCGCGGTGGATGCGGCCCTCGGCGAAGTCGAACACGTGCAGGATCCGGATGTGCACGTCGCGGCTGCGGCCGTCGAGACCGAACGGCCGCTCGCGCGCGATCGCATGCAGGATCGACTCGTCGGCGAGATGATCCTCGCCGTACCAGCGGCGCACTTGCTCGAAGCGCGTGATCTGCAGCTCGGCGAGCAGATCTCCGTAGAAGGCGCGGATCTGCTCTGCGCCGCGCAGCGGCGGCCCCGGCCGACCGGCGACGTCGTGCTCGGCATCGGCGGTGAACCCATTGGCGATAGCGTGCAGGTCGCCTGCGACCTCGGCTCCGAAGTGCTCGTCGACGAGCTCATCCATCCGCGCGCGCGTGATGACGCCGTCATCTTCCCGGAAGGTCGCTCACCTGCACTGCGGCAATGGTCGATGAACGACCCCAGGCGGGCGGCGAACCTATCGGGTTCGGCGAGATGGACGAGGTGTCCGCGGTCTCGCCATTCCTCGGTCTGCAGCTCCGACACGTGATCCTGGAGGCCGTTGCGCTCGCCGGCGCTGAGGCGGTGTCCGAACACGCAGAGGCACGGGGCGATCGATCCTCGCCATCGTCGCCTCGATCTCCTGCTGCACCTGACCCGTGAGTCGTCGCGAAACAGCTGCTCCCAGTAGCCGAGGACGACCTCCCGGCGGATCTCTTGGCTCTCGAGCGTCTGGGTGCGCAGCGGTTCGGGCACGTGCTCGAATCCCATGTTCTGCTGAGTAGGGGGCAAACGCGTCCGCGAAGCGGTCGCTTCGCAGCATCGGCTCCAAAGCGCCGGATGAGCTCGGCCATCGGCCGGATGTCGACTGTGCCCTCGACGTTGACGACGCCGCGCACCGGGTAGGACGCGGCGTAGATCGAAGGCGATCCCGGATGAGATCGAGTGCCCGACGATCACCGGCTCACCGATTCCCAAGCTCATCCAGTGCGAGGCTTGACCCTGGCGGCCGCCTCGCGCAGCGCTGCACGGTTCGCCGCGCGGTGTCGCCGTGGCCGGGCAGATCGAACGCGACGCTGCAGCACGCCCTCGCCGAGTCGTTCGATGATCGGCCGCCACGTCGTGCGGTCAAACGTGAGTCCGTGCAGGAACACGACGGGCGTCCCGTCGCCGTGCTTCTCGTAAGCGAGTCCACCTCTCGCCGTTCGATGAATCGTCTCCAACATCACGTCACCTCGAGTCGTGTCAATGGGTTTTGCAACGCCGTACCGTAACGGTGTTGCGTTATGCTGTCAAGGGTGGGACGACCACAGAGAACACGACCAGCTCACCGCCGCAGCACTCCTTGCCGCGGGCGAACGGGCAGTTGCCCAAGGAGGACTCGAGGCGCTGTCGGTCCGCGGCGTCGCCGCCGAAGCGGCCACCACGACGCGCGCCGTCTACAGCCTGTTTGGATCCAGAGACGGGCTGATCGCCGCGCTCGGCGCCCACACCTACGACCTTCTCCGCACGGCGCTCGAGCGCTTGCCGCAGACGGTCCGACCCGCAAGCCGACATGGTCGAAGCCGGACTCATGTTTCGCCGCTTCGCGCTCGAGCATCCCGCGCTGTTCTCGATCGGGATCCAACGCACGCTCACAAGCTCAGAGCTCTGGCCACAATTCCGTGCCGCCGCCAACGACGCGCTCGCCGTCCTCAGCCGGCGCCTCGCCCGCCTGCAGGAGAACGACCTGCTCGCCGGGCGAACCGTGCGCGACGCGACAACCCAGTTTCACGCCCTATGCGAAGGGCTCGCAGCGCTCGAGCTACGCGAAGCGCTCCCCGCCGAAGACGCCGAACGCATCTGGCGCGACGCGCTCACGGCGCTCATCGCCGGCCTGGCCACCGCACCACCACGGCAACGCTCAGGGCCAACCATCCCAGCCAGGCGACCGATGAAGCACGACCCGTCCTGACGGCCCGCCCGAGCGACGGGCGCAACAACCAAGCGTCAGATTCGGCGAGCCTGTCCGCGCCGCTCGCAGCAGAGCGGCGATCGCGCCCAGGGCCTTGGGGAACCGAGCGACCGGCGCACCCTTGCCGGGTCGAGCCCGGCGGCTCGGGCTCGTTCGGCCTTCGGCGCATACGTGACCGCCGAGGAGCCCCACCGCACCACCCCGAAGCTGGTTCGCGCCCTAAGAGCTCGACTTTTCCCAAGTAGTCGACATAAGCCCGATTATCGAGCATTAACCTCGAGGAACTGTCGACCTCTCGCCTGCCGCTCCTCGCTCCGCCCCCTCGCTGCCGCCGTTGCTCGCACCAAATGTGACGGGACCTCTCGGCAGGCGGCGATCGCTGAGCGTCAGAGCAGGACATGGAGGGTGTCGGTCGATTCGGCTGGGTCACCGATCCTGAGGGCAATCGGATCGAGCTGTGCGGAGCCTGCGCTGACCGCGGGTGTCAGTGAGACGCAGAGATAATCGGGTCGTGCTGGATCATTACCGTGATGCCGTTCGGATCATTCGTCGATTCGGTTGAAATCACCCGGCCATTGCCGAATCTGACAATGGCGTTTTGGTAGACCCACGCGACCGCTCCGAGGTGGCGCACGATCTTCGACGGAGAGCCCAAGTGCGCGCAGATGTAGCGCTGATCGGCGCCGACGCCGGAGAAGCCCAAGCCCGTGGCTGACTGGGCTGTCGTCCTCAGACCCTTGCAGCCCGCGACCGGGTCTGGTGTCGCCGCTCCGGCAGCCGCCGATCGACGCGGCCAGGACCACAATCGGGAGCAGCCGTGGCATGGGCTGCTGCAGGATCGCACACGACCGCGGCGCCACTGGGACTGGCGCGTTACTGCAGCGGTAACTCCTCGTAGCGAGCACCGCTGGCGCGTGGACCGAAGATGCGGCGATCATGCTCGGCGATCGGCAGGTCGTTGATGCTGGCCTCGCGGCGAGTCATGAGGCCGTGTTCGTCGAATTCCCAAAGCTCGTTGCCGTAGCTCCGCCACCACTGGCCGTCCGCATCGTGGCATTCGTATTGGAATCGAACCGCGATTCTGTTGTCGCCGAAGCACCAGAGGCTCTTCCGGAGGCTGTAGTCGAGTTCGCGTTCCCATTTCGAGGTTAGGAACGCGACGATCTCGGCGCGGCCTCTGATGAACGCGTCTCGGTTGCGCCACACGGAGTCTTCGGTGTAGGCGAGCGATACGCGTCCGGGGTCGCGCGTGTTCCACGCGTCTTCCGCAGCTTGGACTTTCTGGGCCGCGGTCTCGGCTGAGAATGGCGGCAGTGGTGGTCGGTCTGTCACCGTGGACTCCTCGTGGTTGGGGATCCGTCATTCTCGACCGATCACCGCGATCCAGCATCTCCCGGAGCCCATCGCGCTCGTGAGCTCCTGATCGCCTGCACAATTGCCGCGTGGAAGCACGCCGCCTCACGCTCCCGATCACCGAGGATCGCCGTGCAGGCGATGCGGCGGCATTCGCGGTGCAGCAGGTCGCGACCGTCCGGGACGACCCGTTGGCGAGACTCGCGCTCGCCAACCTGACGTACAACGGGCCGACCGGACAGGCGCCGCGCCACCTCCCGTTCCGGCGGGCCGCGATGTCGTTCATGCGCTGGGAGGTCGAGCGCGGGGTGCTCGCTCCGATGGACGGGCCGCTGCCGGGCAGCCGCTGGTGGCGGGCGCTCAACGAACGGCTGCTGCGTGACGGCTGCGAAGCGGTCGCGCGGGCGGGCGGGTACGGCGGCACCCCTTCGTCGCCCACCATCGGCCAGTGGACGGCATTCGTGGACGAGCCGACGGCTCGGAACTGGTACCGGGCGCACAACGCGAGCATCGTCGCGGCGTACCTGGAGCATCGCGATCTCGCCGAGGCCGAGAACCGGGCGGAGCGGTTCTTTCTCAACGTCGTGCTGGTGAGGGTCCTCTACGCCCACGCGCTGGTGAGCGCACCGCGACTGGCGCTCGGTCGCTGGGGTGTCCTTGGCGGTGTGCTCGGAGATCCGCGGCTGGGAATGGCCGGCGCCTTCCTCTCACTCCGGCGCGTCCTCCCCGCCCGCTATCCGATTCCGGACCCGCTTGAGGATCTCCTGCAGATCGAGCACAGCATCGGCCGCATGCTCGACTACGCCGTCATCTACTCGCGGCTCACCGAGCTGTACGAATGGTCGGCCGGGGAACTCGGCCATCCCGGACTGCGCGCTCTGATCCAGCACGGGGTCCCCGCGTACGTGTGGCCGGAGGCTGAGCGTGCGACATGGGATCCGCCGGCGCTGGGCCGGTTCGGGCGGGTCGTCGGCGCGGTGACGAAGGCCAGGGCGCCTCGGGACGCGACGGACAGTCGGTGACGGCACTCGGGTTGTACGGTGTCCCGCGTGCACGCGCTCTCACGGGTGGAGTCGATCCCCGGCTGGATGCGTCCAGAGGATGCCGACAAGCTGTACGAGCTCGCGCACGCCACGCCGGGTCCGATCCTCGAGATCGGTACCTACCACGGCAAGTCGGCCGTGCTGATGGCGCTCGCGTTGCAGGATGCCGGGACCGACACCGGCATCTACACGGTCGAGGTCGACATGGCCTCGATCGAGGCGGCGCAGGCCCAGGCGAGCGCGCACGGCGTCGGCGAACGGATCGTGTTCGTGCGCGGGACCTCGGATGCGTTCGCGCACGCGTACCCGTGGTTGCGGCCGCCGTTGACGTTCGTCGACGGCGATCATCGGCGTGCGGGCGTGGAGGCCGACCTGGCCGTGCTCCAGCGGATCGTGCCGGCCGGCGGCGTCCTTCTGTTCCATGACTTCGACGACCCGTTGAACGAGGACCCCGGCTGTGCGGAGATCAAGGTGCGGCCGAGTGTGCAGGCCAGCTGGGTCGCCCGCGAGTGCGAATTCGGCGGCACGTTCGGCGCCTGCGGGCTGTACACCCGCCAGACGGAGCCGCCGCACGTCCCCGGACCGACGATGGTCGACCTCCTCCCGCTCGCCAGCGCGCACGACCAGTACCTGTACCGGCTGCGGTATCCGGCGGGACGCGCGTGGAAGCGGATGCGCGGCGCGGATCGCCCGCCGCCCAAGTAGCGGCGCCGGGAACGTCCGACGCGGGACGCTATGTCCGCGGCATGGCGGCCACGATGCGCACCGGCGCCGCGACCCCCTCGCAGCCGCCGCGCGCTCACACCGCCCCTAGGCCGCGGTCACCGGAGCAGTCACCGCCGAAAACCCGCCGTCGTCGATGTACCGGGCGACTCCGCGCGCGTCGGCATCGCGCAGAACCGAGTAGGCGGCCTCGACGCCCAACTCGTCGAGCAGCCGCCGAGCAAGCGAGAGCTCACGTTCCGCCGCTGCCACGACCGCATCCTCGAGCGCCCGGTCGGACGGCCCGCAGCGGACGGCCGCTTGAACCGGCGCGAGCGTGACAACGGTCACCTGGGCGCCGTCCGCGCGCGCGAGTGAAGCGGCATAGTTGACGGCATCCTCACCCCGGGAGCCCGGCTTAAACACGACAAGGATCCGCTCAGTGTCGGCCATGATGAGATGACTCTTGCGCCTCGGCCGCCGTCTCGAGCCCAGCCACGTTCGACGTCGTGATCAGCTGGCGCCACGTCGTCCTGAGCCGCCGCCTCCGACGCCAGCGTGATGAAGCGCTCGGACGCCAGCCACACCCCGTCGTCCAGCGAGAGCACGCGTGGTTGCGGAGGCGATCACGATCGGGTTAGCACGGCGGCGATGACCTGGTGACCATCGTCGGCGGCCCGCTGGAGCAGCGCCGCGAGCCGATGGACCGAGCGGATGGAGAGGGCATGTCCGGCTCGTCGAGCAGGAGCAGGTGCGTCCTTCCGTCTCCGACAGGACCGTCGCCAGACCATGCAGCATCGCGAGCATCGTCTGTCCGGGACACGGACATACCAGCAGAAACGCGTCGTGGAGCATTCTTGCGTCCTCGGGTTGTCCTTCTCGAAGTCAAGCCAGCGGACGTAGCACGGCTGCATCACGGCGTGCGACAGCCTGCTTGGTGCCCACCCGGTCCTAGACAACCACGCGGAGCCCTGCTCTCGACGAGCAGGTTGACCCCTTCGAACGTCAGTCGCCGGCGGTGAAGCGAATCCTCACAAACGCACCTCGGAGGCACCCGGATTGCGCCCTGCGGCTCAGGCTGTGATGCACCGGCGCCGGCCACGACACACAGCGCGGATCAGCGCCGCTCGAAGACCGTCACCGCGACCGGTACGCCGGCTCGGACCGCGTCAGCCGACGACGATGCGATCTTGACGAACCGGGGATCTCGCTCCAGCGCCCGGAGCCACCGCTTGCTCGAGCGTTCGATCAACTTCATCCACAACGGGTCGGTGGTGAAGCGCCACGGCGTGACGAGGGCAACCCGCTGGCCGGGTTGGAGCGTCGCGAGCATTGGCTCGAGCGTGCGCTGGACCGAGAAATGGCGGAACTTGGTCAGGGCGTCGCGCCAGTCGACGATGTGGCGGTCGGGCACCGGGCCGAGCGGCGTGCCGTAGCGGGTCACGTGTGGCAGGTAGTGGGCGATCGTCGGGACCTGCTCGGGCTGGGTCGAGAGCACGAGTGAGCCGGCCGGCAGGTCATGCCGGACGTGATGGATGACCGCGGCGACGTTGCTCTTGGAGTCGAGCGACGGCCTCTGAGGATCGAGGATCCAGAAGCAGGCGCAGAGCGCGAGCGCCGCCATCCCGAGCGCACCGGCGCGGACGAGGCCGAGCGCGAACAGCAGGATGAGCGGACCGACGATTACCGCGAAGTACCGAGGCGCCCACGCCGGCGTCGTCTTCGAGTACAGCCAGCCGAACAGCAGCGTGCCGGCACCGAGAATGAGCAGGCACTGCGCCGCCCGGAGCATCCACGCGCTCCCGTTCTGCGTCTGGCGCAGCGCGAGCAGGCCGACGCCACCGGCGAGCAGCAGCGCGACCGCGGCGCCGCGTCCCCCGGTCAACGAGTACAGGCCTTGCGGGATCGACCACAACGTCGGCGGCAGATCCCAGGGCGCCCCGGTGTGCTTCGCCTGGTAGACGAGCGTCGGGAGCCACGGGAGGTAGAGCAAGGCGACCACGCCGAACCCGATCAGTCCGTCGCGCCATAGGCCGCGGCGGCCGGTCCGCTGCTCATAGACGCAGAACAGGAAAGCGACGCCGCACATCAGCCCCAGGAACAGGGCCCAGTTGTGGGTGTAGAGCGCGGCGGCGAGCGACACGGAGAAGACGGGCAGATAGCGACGCCGACGCCGGACGAAGGTCTCGACGAACGACCCGGCGATGATCACCGCGAGCAGCGTCATCAGCGCGTACATCCGCGTCTCCTGCGCGTAGACGGTGAGGTACGTGCTGAGCGCGGCGATCGTGGCCGCGACGAGCCCGGTCCGGCGGCCGAACAGACTCGCGCCGAACCAGTACGCCACCGGGATCGTGAGCAGGGCGAAGATGAGCGAGAGCTCGTGGGTTGCGGTCTCGCCGGTGCCGCGCCACGACATCCACGCGTGGAGGATCAGGTAGTACAGCGGCGGCGAGCCGTCCTGGCGCAGCAGCGAGGGGATGTCCCCAAGCGGGTGCGAGGCGATTCCGACCGACAGGCCCTCGTCGACCCAGTAGTGCTGGTGAAACGCCTTCGTGCGCAGCCACGCTGAGATGAGCATCAGGCCCGCGAGGGCACCGATCACCCACCAGTCAATCCCGCGGACCCGTGCGCCGAGGCCGGTGTGCGGTCGCTGCACCGGCGTCGGCGTGGCGACCGGCGGCGACTCAGTAACGGGCGCGCGAAGAGTGTCGATGGCCATGGACAAGTGGAAGCTCGGCGGAGCGACAGTGAGGGACGACGTCGGGTCGGCCCGTGGCGCGAGGCACCACGCTGAGCCGAACCCCGGGTTCCGCCACCGGCCAGTATGGCGATTTCAATGTGAACGCGCCGCTAAACCGCGTTGTTTTTGAAGCGGGCTCTTAGAAAGGGGTGCTTCGTGCGACCGCGAGCGATCGCTGCAGATCGAACGGCGCGGCCTGCCTGACCAGCCACGGGCGCCCGATCCACAGGTACCCGTCGACAAGTCGCGCGGCGATTCGCCGGGCGGTCCGTGACAAATGCCACTTGGGGTTTGTCACATCCGCCGTCGGCGGGATCCCAAGCGTCACGCACCGGCGGTCGTCGTGGCTGCGGCACGGACGGGCATTGTCAAAGTCGCTGTGGGGGTGGTACTGCTGGTAGGTGAAGGGCCGCCCGTTATCCGAGGTGTTGACGACGAAGTGCTTGCCCGGAAGGCCTGCCCGGGCGAGCGCCGCCGCGACCTGCGCGCCGAACCGGATTTCGCTCTCGGTGCTGTCGTAGTGGGTCGCGTTGAGCGCGAAGCCGCGGATGTGGCGGACGCCTCCACCCCGCAGGAGCCACACCGCTTCGCGCACGGACGGCCAGTCGGCGGCGCCGGCGTCGAGGTAGACGGTCGTGTGCGGGAGTGAGGTGAAGCGCCGCGCGGCGTACGCGACGAGGTCGAGCGGGAGGCGGGAGTGGTGTGGCGCGCACGCGGCGAACGGCAGGTCCGGCTGGAGGATGAGCGCCACGCGTGCGCTGCCGATCCCGGCGGCGAACGCGTCGATCCAGTGCCGGTAGCTCGCCTGCTGGCGCGAACTCGGCAGCCGGACGCACGCCTGGCCCTCCCACGGGTCGACGCGGAACACCGCCATCTGAGAGAGCACGTCGTCCCTTCCTGCAGTCGAGTTCGCGATGTACTCGCTCGCGATGCCGCGTGCCGAGCGGTCCGAGTACCACGCCCCAAACCAGCGCACCCGCGGGCGGCGGACGATCAGCCCAAGCAGGTGATGGGTCGTCTCCCTGCGCGGCGCGATACGCCGGGTACACCTCATCGTGCGGACCGGTGTAGCTGCCCCACGGAAGCCCGGCAAGCGGATTGGCGGACGGGGCTCCCGGAATCCCGGCATTCGCGATGCCGGCCGACGCCGCCGGCGCGGCGAGGGTGAGCGCGCAGAGCGCGAGCGTCAGCGCACGCGCCACCAGGGCGGCTGGTACGCGGCGCTGGACGAGGCGCCGCCGGCAGGACCTCATCATGGAAGTATGTCCCTCCCGTGTTGGGGGTAATCACAGCCGCGGGCCTCGTGCTCGTCAGCGCGAGCCTGTGTGGCTGTGCGCTGTGGCGGGCCTGCGGTCTGCGTGCCGCACCGACAGCGGCGCCCGCCGGCGGACTCGCGCTCGTGCTGATCCTCGCCGCCGTGGGCATCCGGCTGCCCGGGCGGGCGAATGTGGCGGCGGCGCTCGTCGGACTCGCGGTCCTGGCTGCGGTGGCGGCCCTGTGGCGGATGCGCGTGCCGCCCCGGCTCGGCCTGCCTCTGTGGGCGTGGATCATGGCGGCCGCGGTGCTGGCGGTCGCGCTCATCCCGTTTGGCGCGAGCGGGCGCGTCGGCATCCTCGGGGTCGGCACCAACGACGACATGACCGAGCACCTGCTCGCCGCCTGGGCGCTGCAGGGCCCGCACGCCGATGTGCTGAGCAAGCTCGTGCACTCCGGCTATCCGATTGCGCCGCACGCGCTCGCCGCGGCGATCGCCAGCGTCACCGGCATCTCGCTCGCACACGCGTTCATGGGGATCATCGTGGCGGTGCCGCCGCTGCTCGCGCTTGCCGCCGCAGGCCTGATCTCCGTCCTCTGCGAGCGTCTGGGAGAGCCGTTCCCGCCCCCGCCACCACTCGCCGTGGCGGTCGCGGGCGCACTCGCCGGTGTCTGTTACCTGCAGTCGGCCTTCCTCGCCCAGGCGTCGTTCAAGGAGCCCCTGCAGAGCGTGTTCGTGATCGCGTTCGCAGCGGCGCTGCTCAGCGGCCGAGACGTGACGGGCTGGACGGCACGACGACATACCCACGTGATCGGCATTCCGGCCGCGGTACTCGCGTCCGGAAGCGTCTATGTCTACAGCTATCCCGGTCTCGCCTGGATCGGCGGCACGCTCGTCATCTGGACCGTGGTGCTGACGGCCGGGCGGCAATGGCGCGCGCCGCGCAACTGGCGCGCGCCGCGCAACTGGCGCGTGCCGGCGGTCGCGCTCGTCGTCTTCGGAGTTCTCCTCGCTCCCGAGATCCCGCGGCTGATCGCGTTCGCCGGATCCGGCTACAACCGCGAGACGGCGCACGTGTTCGGCAATCTCCCGCGTGCCCTGCCCCCGCGTGAGGCCCTGGGAATCTGGCCTCGCCTCGACTTTCGCTTCGACGTCTCCGTCGGGTCGCCGGCCGGGATCGCAGGCCTCGTCGCGCTCGCGGCACTCATCGCCTGCCTGATCCGGGCGGTCGTCCGCCGCGAGGCGATGCTGCCGATCGTGTTCGGTGTCGCCGCCGCACTGTACGGCGTCAACGCCCTGCGCAGCCCCTATTCGGCGGCGAAGACGATGACGATCCTCGCCCCGATCGTCACGGTCATCCTCGGCCGCGAGGCGCTCCGTCTCCTCGCCGAGCGCCCACCGCCCGCGTCGCTGCGGACGGGCGCGATCGCGGTCCTCACGGTGTTGCTCGGCTGGGGGGCGTACTCCGATCTCGAGGTCCTCCGTGACGCGCCGGTCGGCCCGCTGGCGCACCCGGACGAGCTGTCCGCGCTGCGCGCCCGGATCGGCAACCAGCCGACCCTGTTCCTCGGGGCCGACGATTTCATCCACTGGGAGCTCCGCGGGGCGAACCTCGCGACCCCACCCGCCCCGCTCTACACGACGACAGTCGTACCGCTGCGCCTCAGCAAGGCCCACCAGGACCCGCGCCTACGCGTCCTGCGCGGCGTCCACACGACGCTCAACCGATTCGCCGGGGTGGGGCTCGCGTTCGACTTCGACTCGATCCCCGCGTCCGTGCTTGACGGCTTCACCTACGCGATCCTGCCGCGATCGGGATACCGAAGCACGCCGCCGCGCAACTGGTCCCTGGTCCTGGCGGGGCGCTCCTACGAGCTGTGGCACCGCAGCGGTCGGACGCCGCCGCACGAGACGCTGACCGAGGTCGACAATCCGGGTGCGATCCTCGACTGTCGCGTCAGCTCGCTGCGGCGGATCGCCGCGCAGCGCGGCACCGCAATGGTTCGTGGCCGGCCCGTGGTCGGCGCGCCAACGGCGTGGCGGGGCCAGATCGGATACGCGGGCGCGGCCGCCCACCAGACGCTCAGGCTCGGGCGCGGTCGCTGGGTGATCGCGCTCCAGTACGCCGCCTCGGTCCCGATCACCGTGATCGGACCGGGTCTGCACGCCACGCTCCCGGCCGCGATCGAGCCCCGCGGTCCCTATTGGCTCGTCGGCACGGTCACGGTCACGCGTCGACATCCGACCCGGATCACCGTGCGATACGACCGGCTGCCATGGCTCGGCCGCGTCCTCGGGGCGTTCGGGCTGACCCGGGCGCCGACCCCGACCGGCCTTCGCGCGCTGGGGCGCATCACGGCGTCGCCGGCCCCGGTCGTCGACCGACGGGTGCCGCTCGACCGGGCGTGCGGCCGCTACATCGATTGGTACGTGACAGGCTGAGAGCGCAACTTCCCGGGAATCTTCGGTATAGAAGTCCCGTTCCCAACGTCTGAGGAGGTAGGGATGCACCGCACCATCAAGCTGCTCATCGCCGTCATCGGTGTGATCGCCACGGTCGCTGGGGCGGCCGTCGCCGCCACGACCCCGGGCGTGTCGACCGGGAAGGCGACGTCGATCCATGACGTCTCAGCGGTCCTCAACGGGACCGTCAACCCGAACGGGACGACCTCGGTCTACCACTTCGAGTGGGGCCTGACGACCGCGTACGGCGTGACGAGCTCACTCAAGTCCGCCGGGAGCGGGACCAAACCGGTCGCCGTCAAGACGACGGCCGGCGGTCTGATTCCCGGCACCGTGTACCACTACCGGCTCTCCGCGCTCAGCAAGAGCGGCGGATCATCGATCGGCAGCGATCGGACGTTCAAGACGTCCGGAAACCCACCCCCGGCGGTTGGGACTGGGGCGACCTCGGCGGTCGGCGTCAACTCCGCGACCGTCACGGGGGTTGTCAACCCGAACAACCAGGCGACGCAGTGGTTCTTCGAGTACGGCCTGACGACCCAGTACACGGCGTCCACCCCCGTGCAGACGATCCCCACGACGAAGCTCGTGCTGCCGGTATCCGCGCAGCTCGTCGGGCTGCAGGCCGGGGCGACCTTCCATTTCCGGCTCGTCGCCGTGCACAGCAACTCGGCTCCCCAGTTTGGCGCCGACTTGACGTTCGTCACCCACCCGTCGCCGCGGCCCAAGCCGCGGGTGCTCGCCAAGACGACGCCCGGCCGTGACCGGCACCGGCCGTTCGCGTTCACGACCTCGGGCCGCGTGACGACCTCCCGGTCGCTGCCGACCTCGGTCCAGTGCGCAGGCAGCGTCACCGTGCGCTTCTTCAACGGTAAGCGGCAGGTCGGCTCGAGCCTGTTCGCGCTCGGCAGCGACTGCAAGTTCTCCGGCACGACGACGTTCCGGCATCTGCCCACGCGGCAAAAGAAGGTCCGTCAGGTGCACCTCAGCGTGCGCTTGCATTTCAATGGCAACTCGTATTCCGCCCCGGCGGACGCACGCCGCGAGGGCGTGACGGCCGGCTGATCAGCGATTCGGCGCCGGCCGGTCGCGGAGGCGGTAGACGAACCGCAGCCCTGACCAGACGGCGTCGATCGCACACACTTTGTTGTCCACGAGCCCGGCCGCGAGGCCGAGCTCGCGGACGACGCGTTCGTCGATGTCGGTCGGCACGCCGGACGCCCGCTTGGGCCACGCGATCCACAGCCCGCCCGCGGGATCAAGCGTCGTCCTGAGCGCATCCAATCGGCGCTCGAGCGCACGTCGCTCGACGAAGAATGCGACCACGACGTCAAGCGGGCCCCGCGCCCGTCGGCGCACCACGACGTCTTCCGGCAGCTCACCAAGCGTCACATCGAAGTCCGCCGGCGCCCCGATCAGCCCAAGCCGGTGACCGGGCTTGATCCCCAACTTCTTCGGCAGCGGCGTCCCCGAGTACCCGGCTGGTTGCGGGCTCACGCCGCTCCCCTGGCCCGCTCGCCGACCTCGGCGACCTCGGCGATCACCCGGGAGAGCTGGCTTCCCTGCCACGCGACCGGGGAGCGGCCGGGCTCGTCGCGGACGAGCTGCGCGCCCGCGATGAGCGATGCGTACGACTCGCCGACCGCGAACGGGTGCTCGGGGTCGGCCTCGTCGTTGCTGGCCACGATCGTGGTTGGCGCCGTGATCGCGCGCAGGTCCTCCAACGACGCGAACGGCATCGAGCGCGGGACCGCACTCAGCGCGTCGGCGAGCGCGCCCAGGTGCTCGTGGCCGGCGAGGCGCTGGCGGATGACCTTGAGCACGGTGTCGCGCCAGGCGGCGACAGGCGGCTCACCGTAGGCCTCCACGAACCCGTCCACCCCACCCTGGCGCAGCCCCGCCGCGAGCGCATCCCAGCGGGCGAGTCGCTCGGGGCTCGTCGGGCGGCCGTCAAACGCCGGCGTGATGACGACGAGGCCCGCCACGCGCTCCGGCCGCCGTAGCGCAAACGCGAGCGCCGTGTGCGCGCCCATCGAGGCGCCGGCCAGCACCGCCTGCTCGAAAGAGAGCGCGTCGAGCACCGCCTCGAGGTCGAGGGCGAGCTCGTCGTAGCCGTATGCGTCGGGCGCCGGTGCGGCCGACGACTGACCGTGGCCGCGGGCGTCGTAGAGCACGACGTGGTGCCCGGATCGCTCCAGTGCCCGCGAGCCCATGACCACGTAGCGCCGGGTGGCGGTCAGCCCGTGCAGGAGGACGACCGGCGTGCCTTCACCGTGCTCCTCCCCCGCGAGAGTGACGCCGCCGCGGGAGATCGACAGTTCGGGCACAGTGGTTTTCTACCATCAGAGCATGGACGTCAACGAGAGCAATTTCCAGACCGCGGTCATTGAGCGCTCGCATACGGTCCCCGTCGTCGTCGACTTCTGGGCCGAGTGGTGTGGCCCGTGTCGGCAACTGGGACCGGTGCTCGAGCAGGCGGTCGCCGCCCGCGGCGGCCACGTCGAGCTCGCCAAGCTCGATACCGACGCAAACCCCATGTTGTCCCAGAGCTTCCGGATTCAGGGGATTCCGGCGGTGAAGGCATTCAAGGACGGAAAGGTCGTCGCCGAGTTCGTCGGCGCGCAGCCGCGAGAGATGGTTGAGCGATTCCTCGATTCGCTCGTCCCTTCCGAAGTCGACAAGCTCCTGGAGCAGGGCGACGAGGCGTCGCTGCGCCGGGCGGTCGAGCTGGAGCCGACCCGGGCCGACGCTGCTCTGCCGCTGGCACGGATCCTCCACGGCCGTGGCGAGAATGACGACGCGCTCGAGCTCTTGCAGCGCGTCCCCGGCAGTTTCGCCGCCGACGGACTCGCGGCGCGGATCAAGCTCGAGCAGCAGGCGACCGGCGGCGACGGCACGGAGCTGCCCGACCCGCCCGACCTGCCCGATCTGCGGCCGGCGCTCGAAGCGCTGGACGCAGGCGATCATGAGCGCGCACTCGATCTTCTGATCGGCTCGCTGCAGAACGCCGACGGCGCCAAGGAGGACATCCGCCGCCTCGTGGTCGGCATTCTTGACGAGCTCGGGGTCGAGAACCCGCTCGCGCGGGACGCTCGGCGCCGCCTCGCCAGCGCGCTGTACTGAGCGGACGACCGGACATCGACGAGTGGCCGGCGTTGCGTCGCAACGCTAGAAGGCGAGCGTGAGCTGGCCTTCGTCGGGCTGCGGGGTGCGCTCAAGGCCGGCGACCCGCACCCCGAGCAGCCGCACCGGCCGGCGGGCATCGAAACGCCGCAGCAGATCGAGCGCGACGGGCCCCACCCGGTCGGCCGTCGCGATCGGCTCGCTTAACGTCCGCGCCCGCGTGTGCGTCGAGAAGTCATCAAGCCGGATCTTGATCCCGATCGTCCGCCCGCACCGGTGCTGGGAGGCGAGCGCGCCGCACAGCTGCTCGACGAGCGTCCGCAGGATCTCCTCGAGCCGCGCCGGATCGCTGATGTCGTAGTCAAACGTCGTTTCGCGTGACTCGGAGACGACCTTGCGCTGCTGGCTGACCGCTGAATCGTCCTCGAACCGAGCTCGCCGCTGAAGCTCAAGCCCGTAGCGCGGACCGAACCGCGCCGTGAGCTCGGCAGTCGAGGCGCTCGCGAGCTTGCCGAGCGTGTCGATTCCCATGCCGCGCAACCGCTCGACCGTCTTGGGACCGATCCCGGGCACGAGTCCGCAGCGCGACGACGCGAACCGCGCACACGCCTGCTCACGGGAGAGCACGACGAACCCGCGTGGCTTCTCAGCGTCCGAGGCGACCTTGGCGACGAGCTTGCTCGGGCCGACCCCGACCGAGGCGCCCAGATCGGTGGCGGCGGCGATCTCGGCCACCATCCGGCGCATCGTGTCGACCGGCTCGGAGAGGCCGGTGAGCTCGAGGTACGCCTCGTCGAGCCCGATCACCTCGACCGTCTCGACGTGCGAGCGGACGATTTCCATGACCTGGCGCGAGGCCTCGCGGTAGTACGTGAAGTCCGGCGGGAGGAAGACCGCCTGGGGGCACAGGCGCCGCGCCCGGGAGGCCGGAATCGCCGATCCGACGCCGAATTTCCGCGCCTCGTACGAGGCGGTGGTCACGACAGCGCGCGGACCGGTCCCGGCGACGACGACCGCAAGCCCGCGCAGCTCCGGGCGACGGCGCAACTCGACGGAGACATAGAACGCATCCATGTCGAGATGAGCCACGCACCGCCCGGACATGCGCTGGAGGCTAGTGAGCCGCCTGGACGATCCCAGGTCGGGCCCACCGGGAAACCGGGCGGACGGCCGTGAGCGGCCGCCCGCCGGTCCCGAGTCCTTCAGATCAGATCGACGACCAGACGGTGCCCACGCCGCCGAAACCGAGTGCCTGGGCGGTGTTCTGGTTGAGATCCCACTCACGGCCGCCGACGTACGGGCCACGGTCCTCGACCGTTGCCGTGACGCTGCGACCGCCGTAGCGGAAGGTGACCTTCGTGCCACACGGCAGGCTCTTGTTGGCCACGCCGTAGTACGCGTGGAAGCCGCAGGCCGTGGCACCACCATCGGTGAACCACGACGCGAGGCTCGGGCGGAACGTCGTCACGCGACCGGCGTACCGTGACGCCGGCGTGTTGCGTCCATCGCCCCCGAACCGCACGCGCAGCGACTGCTGCCCCGTGCCGTTCGGCGCGTAGCGGAGATCGAAACCGCCGAAGCGCCCGGTACGGGTGCTCGACAGCGTGTGCCAGCTGCGGCCGGTGCGGCCCTGCAGACGCACGCGACGCCCGCCGAACGCGGGCAGCAGCTTGCCGCGGACGTGCACCGGCTGACCGCCGAGCACGCTGAACTGACGGCTGTGGAGCCTGAACCGGGCGGCAACCGCCACCCGCTGGCTTGCGCTCGGCGCCACGGTCGCGCCGCCGCTGAGGCTCGGCACGGAGCCGGAGCGCGGCACCACGGTGCCGTTCGCCGGCGTGACCCGCACGAAGCCGGTGTGCTTGAGCGCGGTGACGAACCGGAAGTGGCCCGCCTGACCGACGCGCGTCGTCGCGAGCCGCTGCCAAGCGCCGTGCGGTACGGCGAACTGGAGGGCCAGCGGCTGACCGGCCGCCGCCGGAGCGGTGCTCCCGGTGACCGTCACGGACCGCCCGTAGGCGAGCTGGTGACGGTCGAGCTTGATCTGAGTTGCGCTCTGGGCATCTGCCTGATTGGCGGTGAGCGCGACCGCCGAGGCTGGGATTCCTAACGTCAACGCAGTCGCGCCAAGCTTCGCCAGCCGCGACGTGCGCAGGATTTGTCTAGGCCTCAAGTGAGGACCTCCTGTTGTGCGTCGACCAGGCGCCTACGGGGTTAGCTGACGGGCTCGCGGCCGAAGATGTCCGCCCCGCACGAAGGCGGGCAGGACTCCCGGTCGCTACAACTGCAGCCGGTGGTGTTCCGGGCAGTCGATTCGCCCCGGCCGGGTCCTACATGGGGTACCCGGCAAGTGGGTCCCCCGCTCGCCCCCGCACCGGGCGGGAACGACTCGGCAGGTCGAAGTACGACCTGCTCAGGCTGGCAGCGATCCGTTGTCAGGAGTGTGACCGCCGTCACATCGTCGGACGCCTCAACATTTGCCTAACAAGTCCGGCTGGACGCCGATAGCACGCAGCCCGACGCGGGGCCCTGCAAGAATTGGGGGCGTGGCCAATCCTGATCGCCTGACGGGGCTCGACGCGTCGTTCCTGCACCTCGAGCGTGATGCGACGCACATGCACGTCGCGGGGTGTGCCGTGTTCGAGGGCTCGGCTCCCGCCTATGGCGAGCTCGTCGAGGAGATCCTCTCCCGCCTGCACCTCGTCCCGCGCTACCGCCAGCGGCTCGCCTACGTCCCGCTTGAGCAGGGACGTCCCGTGTGGGTCGACGACCCCCACTTCAATATCACCTACCACGTTCGGCACACAGCGCTCCCGCGTCCCGGTGGTGACCGGGAGCTCAAGCGACTCTGTGGCCGGGTGTTCTCCCAGGCCCTCGACCGCGCACGTCCCCTGTGGGAGCTGTGGCTCGTCGAGGGAGTCAGCGACGACGGTTTCGCGCTGCTGACGAAGACACACCACGCACTCGTCGACGGGGTCTCCGGCGTCGACATCGCAACGGTCCTGTTCGACGCCTCGCCTGACCCGATGCCGGTCGCGCCGCCCGAGCAGGAATGGAATCCGCGTCCGCTCCCGACCTCCACCCAGCTGCTCGCGGACGCGCTGCTTGAGCGAGCGACCGTGCCCGGCGAGATCGCGCGCGGCGTCCGGAGGGCGTTCCGGGGTCCGCGCACCGTCGTGAACCGCGTCGGCGGCGCGCTCGCCGGCGTCGGTGCGATGACCGGCGCCGCGCTCAACGCTGCGCCGCCGAGCCCGTTCAACGTTCGGATCGGGCCGCACCGCCGGTTCACCTGGGTCCAGGGTGACCTTGCCGAGTTCAAGGCGATCAAGAACGGGCTCGGTGGCACCGTCAACGATGTCGTGCTCACGGTCGTCTCGGGCGGTCTCGGGCGGTACATGCGCCGACACGGTGACGACACCGAGGGCGTCGAGCTCAAGGCGATGGTGCCCGTTTCGGTCCGTGCCGACGTCGAGCGGGGCGCCCTCGGAAATCGCGTCGCGGCGATGTGGGCGCCGCTGCCGGTCGGGCTGACCGACCCGGTCGAGCGCCTGCGTCAGGTCCGAGGCTCGATGGAGGGAGTCAAGGAGTCCGGCCAGGCGGTCGGCGCCCAGGTGTTGACGGAGCTCTCCGGGTTCGCGCCGCCGACGATCATGGCCCAGGCGGCCCGGCTGCAGGCACGCCAGCGGCTGTTCAACCTCGTCGTCACGAACGTGCCGGGGCCGCAATTCCCGCTGTACGTGCTCGGGCGCCAGCTTTCCGCGGTGTATCCGATGGTGCCGCTCGCCGAGAACACTGCACTCGGGATCGCGATCATGAGCTACAACGGTCAGCTCAACTTCGGGCTCGTCAGCGACTTCGACGCGGTGCCTGACCTTGAGATCCTGGCCGACGACCTGCGCGGCGCGATGGCAGAGCTCGCCGCGTGCGCCGGTCCGCGGCCGGTGGCCTCAGCCCGCCGCGGCACGCGGCGCGCGAGCCCGGTGCGCGCAGTCGAGTGAAGTCCTCAACGACGGCGCTTGAGCGCCTTGCCATCGTCGTCGCCTCCCTCGTGCTGTCGATCGGCCTCATCGCGGTCATGTCCGGCTTCTTCCAGAGCAAAGACCAGGCCGGCGTGTCCGGGTCCGGGCCGGCGATCGGTCAGCAATTCCCCGATCTCGGCGACGCCCACCTCCAGCCCGGCGAGCTGCGGCCCCCGTACAACTCCGACCCGCCGACGAGCGGCGCCCACGTGCCGCTGGCGATCGCCCGCGACGCGACGAAGCTCACCACCGACCAGGAGCTCGAGGCCCTCGAGCTCGGGGACATCGTGATCGCCTACGGCGACAGCCAGCCGCCACCGGAGCTCCGCACCCTGCAGACCTCCGTGGCCGGTCCGTTCACGCCGGCGCTTGCCGCCGCCGGTCAGGCGGTCGTCCTCTGGCCGCGGCCGGGGACGAACGGCTTCATCGGGCTCGCCTGGACGCGAATGCTCCACGTCCGCACCGCCGGGGCCCTTCTGAAGTCGTTCGCCGAGCGCTACCTCGGCAAGGGCGCCCCGGTCCAGGCGCCGGCGAAGAAGAAGTCGTAGGGGGACCGTCACCCGCGCCAGGGGTGCGGGGGACTCAGGGGTGTCGGGACATCGGGGGTGTCGGGGGGTCGGGTGCGGGGGACTCGGGTCCGGTTGGCCAGGCGCAAGCGCCATCTGGACGTGGACAAGTTGCCGCGCGTCGCCGCCACGGGAGGTGCGCGGCAATTCGTCCACCCCTGAGGGGGACAAGTTGCCGCGCGTCGCCGCCACCGCAGACGTGCGGCAACTTGTCCACGTGCAGGGCGCGCCGCCCCCCACGAAACCTGATCCGGTGACCTACGCCTCGCTCTCACCGGCGCGCATCGCGAACGTGAACATCTTGTCCGCCTCGATGCGCAGGTAGACGGGGCCGCTGTCCAGGAACGACGATTCCCACTCCGGCCCGTAGCGCGGCACGTAGATGTCGAGCAGGGTCTTGCGGAAGCCCGCATGCTCCGGCGCCCGGATATCGATTTCAGCCGCTCGACCCTGGACGTTGACGGCGAATTCCTCGGCCGGCAGATGCGTCGCGCTGACCTGAGGCCGCCGGCGGATGTGGCGAATGCGGACCGCGTCCGGTGCCGTGCCGAAGTGGAATGCGCCCCGATAGAAGATCCCGTCGACCGGACCGGTGATGGGGCGTCCGTCGGCGGTGACGGTCGCCAGCACGAGCAGGCACATTCCGGTCAACCGCGTGACGAGTTCATCGGCCATCACGCGGCGCTCCGGCGTCGTGATGCTGCGCATATGGCGTCCGGCTGACTCGTAGCTGCGGTCCAGGAGCGCCTGAAGGGCGGCGATCTCCTCCGGCGACTCGTGCATCGTCTTAGTGCTCCGTTTCTGAAATGGGGCACCTAGGGTACGCGTCCGGCGATCGGTCCTACCGAACGGCGATCGTCATCCGGGTGAGCACGCACAGCCGGCCCTGGTCGTCGCTCATCTCAACCTCCCACACCCATGTCGTGCGTCCGTGGTGCTTGCGGTAGGCGGTGGCGTGGATCGTGCCCTCGGTGATCGGACGGAGGAAGCTCGTCTGGTTGGAGAGCCCCATCGCACGCTGTCCGTCCTTCATCACCACGACCGCGGTCCCGATCGACGCGAGGCTCTCGGCGATCGCCGCGAACACCCCGCCGTGGACGAGCCCCGCCGGCTGCTTGAGCTCGTCACGCACGACGACCTCGCCGCGCACGAGTTCATCGGTGACCTCCGTGAACTCGAGGCCGTAGAGGTGGTCGAAGCCGTGCTCGACGCGGTACGGAAGGTCGAACTGCACGCGCGGCACCTTATTGATTTCGTAAGAGCGCGCCATTCAGCCGTCCCCTTGTCTACGCTAACGCTCCCGATGGCCTCCCTTGACAGCCTGCCGCCAGATCAGCGCGCCGTACTCCAGCTCGTTCTCCAGCGCGGGCGCAGCTACGACGAGATCGCAAAGATGCTCTCGATCGATCGCGCCGCGGTCCGCGAGCGCGCGCTCGGCGCGTTCGACGCGCTCGGTCCGAGCACCCGGGTGCCGCCCGAGCGACGCGCCCTGATCACCGATTATCTGCTCGGTCAGCTCCCCGACGGCGCGGCGACGGACACTCACCGGAGCCTCGCCGGGTCGGCGAACGAGCGCGCCTGGGCCCGCGTGGTCGCCTCGGAGCTCGGCACGCTTGCGGCTGGGCCGCTCCCGGAGATTCCGACCGACGGCGCGGCTGCGGCGCCCGTGGCCGCCGACACCTCGGCGGCCGAGACGGCACCAGCCGAAGCCGAGACCACCGAGACCACCGAGACCGCCGAGGCATCACCGACGGCGGAGCCGGTTGCCGCGGGACCCGCCGAGCCGGCGGAGGCCGCCGGGGCCGCTGCCGCCGGGGCCGCTGCCGCAGGGGCCGCGACCGCCCCCGCTGCCGCCGGCGCAGGCCCCTCGTCCGGACGCCGGCGCTTCGGCCGCGGTGGCGGCGACGGCGGCGCTGACTCGGGCGGGCGTCCGGTCTCGCGGCGCGACGGCGCGATCCTGCTGGGCGGCGGTGCCGCCGTGATCATCGCGATCGTGGTCGCGATCATCCTCATCAGCGGCGGCAGCAGCTCAAAGAAGACGACCTCGACCGCGGCGAACGTGCCCACCACGACCGCCGCCCAGAGCACGACCACCTCGACGAGCGCATCGAGCACGGGGACGATCAAGCCGCTCGCCCAGGTCAACCTCACCTCGCCGCAGGCGGGCAGCAAGACCAAGGGCATCGCGATCGTCGTCCGCCAGGGCGCGACGACCGCGATTGAGCTCGCCGCCCAGGCGGTGCCGGCGAACACCTCGCACGACGCGTACGCGGTGTGGCTCTACAACTCGCCGACGGACGCGACGCTGCTCGGGTTCGTCAATCCGGGCGTCAAGAGCGACGGCGTGCTGCGAACGCTCGGACGACTGCCCGCAAACGCGTCGCACTTCAAGCAGCTGCTCGTCACCCGTGAGACCCAGGCCAAGCCGCACGCCCCCGGCGCGATCGTGCTCCAGGGCTCGCTGAGCCTCCCGTCGGCGTAGCGGACCCCGTCCGCGGCGTAGCGGACTCCGTCCGCCGAGCGCTACAGCAGCCGTTCGAGCCCGTCGAGGGCCTCGTCGAGCTTTGCCCGCGTCGCGCGCCGGAGCAGGAACCCGCCCGTCTTCGAGTACCCGCGCAGCTTCTGGTACTGCGCGATCGTCACCTTCGTCCCCTCCGCCTCGGGCTCGAGCAGCACCTCGGTGATCGCCTGCTCCAGCACGCGGGCAAACGGCGTGCCCTCGACCTCCTGCTGCCATGCCCGCCGCCACGGCGGATCGCTCTCGACGAGGAGGAAATCGAGCCGAACCGGGCGCCCCTTCTTGGTCATCATCACCTGCGTGAAGCGATCCTCCTCGACGCCTTCCATCCGCGCCACGCCCGGCCACCACCGCGGCATGTGGTGGGGGTCCTCGATCAGCTCCCAGAGACGCTGCGGCGCTACCGCGATAACTCTCGTCCGACGTGCCGTGGCCACCGTCGCGGCCTCAGGAGTCGTATTGGATCAGCGAGTGCACGTGATGGGGCGCGAGCCGCTCACGGCCGGCGAGGAAGGTGAGCTCGACGAGGAACGCGCAGGCGACGATCTCGGCGCCGAGGCGGGTGACGAGATCGACCAGCGCACCGGCCGTCCCTCCGGTCGCGAGCAGATCGTCGTGGATGAGCACGCGCGCGCCGCCGGCGAGGGCGTCGGCATGGACCTCGAGGGCGTCGATCCCGTACTCGAGGTCGTACTCGGCGCTCACGGTCTCGTGCGGAAGCTTTCCCGGCTTGCGGGCGGGAACGAAGCCGGCGTGCAGCTCGCGAGCGAGCGCGCCCCCGAGGATGAACCCCCGGGCCTCGGCGGCGACGACGAAATCGATGTCGAGCTCGCGGGCGAACCGGGCGAGCCGCGTGACGGCAGCGTCGCTCGCCCGCGGATCGAGCAGCAGCGGCGTGATGTCCCTGAAGACGATTCCCGGGCGGGGGAAGTCTGGGATGTCACGCACGTAGGCGCGAAGATCAACTCCTTCTCGCGCGGTGCTCACGGCTGGCGGTCCTTATCCACTAGCTCGCGATGTTGCGCAGATCCCGGATCAGGAGCAGGTGCTTCAGGTGCGTCGTCACCGACGCGAGATTCTCCAGCGCCTCGATCGCCTCTTTGCGGCGCTCGGGATTGCGCGAACGGAGCGCCGGCGCGAGGATGCTCTGCAACAACTGCGCCTCGCGATCGGCGGAGCTCCGGAAGACGCGCAGGTTACGTCCGCCGACGCCGTAGCGGGCGAGCTCTGACACGGCCCGCACGATCTCACGCTCGGTCTCGTCGTAGTAGCGCGTTCCCGCCCGGACCTCACCCTTGATCACACCGAAGTCCTCGAGCTCGCGGACGAGCTTGGGGTCGGCACCGGTCTCCTCAACGACATCCTCCAGCGAGTACAGCGCGCCTGGGTCGCGCACCGTCACCGCCGCGCGGCGCATCGGACGGCCGTCGGTGGGCGGCGGCGCGACGTCACGCTCCGAGCGCCCGCTGGCGAGCTCCTGGCGGATGACGCGCAGAGGCAGGAACTCGTCGCGCTGGAGGCGGAGGATCGTCCGCAGCCGCTGAATGTCGTTCTGCGTGTAGAGCCGGTAGCCGCCCTGGGTGCGCCGCGGCGAGAGGAGCTTCTGATCCTCCAGGTAGCGGATCTTGGAGATCGAGATGTCAGGGAACTCCTGCACGAGCGCCTTGCAGACGGCACCGATCGTCACCGGCTTGGCGCGCGGGCGCTCGCCGTCCTCGGGTGTCTCGAACGCGTCGACCTCGGTCGGGTGGCGGATGTCGGAGGAGCTCATCAGCGGCTGAGGAACGCGAGTTTGTACTTGCCGATCTGCAGCTCGTCGCCGTCGACGAGCCGGTGTGACTCGATCCGCCGCCGGTTGACGTAGGTCCCGTTGAGGGAGCCGCAGTCGTCCAGGTAGTAGTCGCTGCCCCGGTGGACGAGGATCGCGTGGTCCCGGGACACGGTCACGTCGTCGAGGAAGATGTCGCTGTCCGGCCGGCGTCCCACGCTCAGGCGGTCGCCCTCCAGCGGAAAGCTCTCGCCCGCCCGGCCGCCCCCGGCGCGGATCACCAGCGCGGCGCCGCGCGCGACGACGTCGCTCAGCTCGAGTTCCTCGATCTCGCCCGTCTCGCCGACGCGATACGTGGCCGTGTTCGCCCCGGCCGGCGGCTCCGCCCCGCCGAGGAACGCGCCGCACCGCTGGCAGTAGTTGGCACCGTCGGCGTTGGCGAATCCGCACTCTGGGCAGTGCTGAGCCACGGCGAGGATGAACCGTCTATTCGTTCGAGTCGGTGGGCGGGACGCGGCCGGCCAGGATGTCGGTCAGCTGCTGCACATCGGCGCCGGAGATGACGAGCTCACCGCTTTCGTCCTTCTTGCGTAGCCGGTTGACCAACTCGGCGCGCAGAATGTCGATCTTGCCGTGCAGGATCCGACGCTTGTAGGAGATCTCCATCTCCTCGTCGGTCAGCTGCTTGATCAGATCCTTGAGCTCCTGATCGGTGAGCGAGCCCAGATCGGGGAAAGTGTCCATCGGAAGTAGTACCCCCTACGTCCTTTTCAGTCGTTATCAGCGATTGCCGAGTATACCCGTGCAGCCCCAAGGGTCAAGCTGAGCTTTAGGCTTCGCGTGCCCGGGTCTGGCGCAGACCATCCCGAACGTACAGGACGGTGGCAAGCAGCGCCAGTGTCATGCCGACGTAGAGCATGATCAGGGCGAGCCAGTGCACCCCGGCCATCGCGAAGAACGGCGCCCCCATCGTCGGGGCGACGCCGATCCGCCCCGGCCAGTTGATCTTCAACTCGACCCCGTGGTGCAGGCCGTAGCGGCTGAGGGCGAGCATGAACAACTCGCGGGCGATGACGATGGCGATGGCCCACCGGGGGAGCAGCTCGAAGTTCCAGCACACCGCCATCCCGGAGATGACGAGCAGTCGGTCGACGATCGGGTCAAGGAGCGCGCCGAGGCGGCTGTACTGACCGGTGAGGCGCGCGGCGAAGCCGTCCAGGTAGTCGGCCCAGCCGATCACGGCGAAGAGGACGACGGCGAGCGCGTCCTCCCCGTCGTCACTGCCGAACGCGATGACCAGGAAGACCGGGATCAGCGCGAGCCGGACGAAGCCGATCGCGTTCGGGATCGTCCATGGGTTGAGCGGTTGATCGGATCGCGTCTGCTGCGGCGGCGGACCCGAGCGATCGATCCCAAAGAGCCGCTTCTTGGTGATCGGGCTCACTGGCCGCGGCGCCGGTCGGTCAGGGCAGCTCGTGCCAGAGCTGCGCGATCGCGTCCGCGGCGCCCTCGAGCGGAACGCTGCGGGACTCCCGGCCGCGGCGGATCTGCACCTCGACCTCGCCCTGGGCAAGGGTCCGGCGGCCGACGGTGACCCGGAGCGGACACCCGAGCAACTCGGCGTCGGTGAACTTCTCCCCCGCTCCGGCGTCTCGGTCGTCGTAGAGGACGCTGAGCCCGGTCGCCTGCAACTCGGCGTACAACCGGTCGGCGGCAGCGCGCTCGTCGGTGCCGTCCTTGCCGAGCGTCACGACCTCGATGTCGAACGGCGCCATCGACCGTGGCCACGCGATCCCCTGCTCGTCGGCGTACTGCTCGACCGCGGCGGCGGCGGCCCGCGCGGGTCCGAATCCGTAGGAGCCCATCCAGATGTGCTGGGCCTTACCGTGCTCGTCGAGATAGGTCGCGTTCAGCGGTTCGGAGTACCGCACGCCGAGCTTGAAGATGTTCCCGACCTCGATCGCCGGCTCGATCCGAATCGGAGCCCCATTGACCGTATCGCCGGGCAGCACCGTCCGGACGTCGACGCTCTCGAACACGAAGTCCCGGCCGGGCTCGACGCCCCGGAGGTGGAGGTCGGGCTTGTTCGCGCCGACGACGTACGGGCCCGGCTCGACGGCCTGGTCGAGCAGGATCGGCATCTGCGCACCGGCGGGTCCGATGTAGCCGGGCGGCCCGAGCCGCTCCTCGATCTCCTCGGGTTGGGCGGGTCGGAAGTCGCCGCCCAGCACCGAGCGGAGCTTGATCTCGTTGACCCGGTGGTCGCCACGGAGCACGACGAGCTTCATGTCACCCTCGGCGATGATCGGGAACGCCTTGAGCAACGCGCCCTCCGGCAGGTCGAGGTGACGGGCGACGGCCTCGATCGTCGTCATCCCCGGCGTCTGGACCTCCTCAGGCGTGTCGAGCGGCGCCGGGAGCGTCACCGGCTGGGCGTCGGCGCTCGCCACCTCCAGGTTGGCGGCGTAGCCGGGCGCGAGCGCCACGTCGTTCTCACCGGCGGCGCACGGCGCCATGTATTCGTGGGCGCCGAGGCCCCCCATCATGCCGACGTCGGCCTCGACGCGGTACCACTCGAGCCCGCAGCGATCAAACATCCGGTCGTACGCGTGCACGTGCTTCTCGTAGCCGACGTTCAGCCCGGCCTCGTCGCGGTCGAAGGTGTACGCGTCCTTCATGATGAATTCCCGGGTCCGCAGCACGCCGGCTCGGGGGCGGGGCTCGTCGCGCTCCTTGACCTGGAAGTGGTAGAGGATGAGCGGGAGGTCGCGGTACGACTTCACAGCGGCTGCGACGTGGCCGGTGACGATCTCCTCGTGGGTCATCGCGAGCACCATGTCGGCCCCGCGGCGATCCTTGAGCTTGAAGATCTCGTCGATGTCGTAGCGGCCGGTTTTGCGCCACGGTTCGGCTGGATGGAGGACCGGCATCAGCATCTCGAGCCCGCCGATCGCGTTCATCTCTTCGCGGACGATCTGCACGATCCGCTCGTGGATCTGCCACCCGGCCGGCAGCCACGACCACAGGCCTGCTCCGACCTGTCGGACGAGCCCGGCGCGGACCATCAGCTTGTGCGAGATCGCCTCCGCGTCGGCGGGGGGCTCGCGTTCGGTCGGGAGGAAGTACTCGGAGAGACGGGTCATGTGTGGGCGGGAAGCCTAGTGGTTGTCCCGCCGCGTGAGGCCGGGGATCCGGGGGTAACCAAGAAGCAGAAGCCCCAGGCCGAAATCCCCGCTTCTGATAGAAGTCGAGCTGATCAATTTCCTGTGTCTGCAAGGAGCTCATACATGGCGTACTCCGTGCCGGATCTTCCGTACGACTACAACGCGCTGGAGCCGCACATCGACGAGGCGACGATGCGCGTGCACCACGACAAGCACCACCAGGCGTACGTGACGAATGCCAACGCCGCGCTGGAGGGGACCGAGTGGGCCGACAAGCCCGTCGAGGACGTTCTGAAGAACCTCAGCTCAGTCCCGCAGGACAAGCAGACCGCCGTGCGCAACAACGCCGGTGGTCACTACAACCACTCGCTGTTCTGGGAGTGGATGTCGCCGGACGGCGGCGGCGAGCCGAGCGGCGACCTCGCCTCGGCGATCGAGTCCGCGTTCGGCTCGTTCGATGACTTCAAGGCTCAGTTCAAGGACGCCGGCGTCAAGCGTTTCGGCTCCGGCTGGGCGTGGCTGATCCACGACGGCTCCGGCCTCGCGATCGTCTCCACGGCCAACCAGGACAACCCGATCTCCGACGGCAAGACGCCGCTGCTCGGCGTCGACGTCTGGGAGCACGCGTACTACCTCAAGTACCAGAACAGGCGCCCGGATTACCTGGACGCGTGGTGGAACGTCGTCAATTGGGCAAAGGTCGCGGAGGGCTTCTCCGCCGTCTCGTGACCTGAGACCCCTCGGCCGTTGCTGCCCGCGGCGCTGATCGATCGGCACGGCGCGCAGCAACGGCACTGACGTCGTCGCTCGAACTCCAGGCGCACGGTCGGCCGGGACCCTGGGTGTCGTGAAGTGACGCCCCTTTGCGCATCGTTCGCTAGCCTCGCATGCGGGGGCCGGCCCGAGGTGTCAATGCAGTCGTGTCTCGACCGCATCCGGTCGTGCTGAATCGTGCGTGGAAAGGTCTCAATGACGATCAAGCGTGTTCTCCCAGCGATCGCCGCATCGCTCGTGCTCGCCGGCCCGCTGACGCTGTGCGGGGGAATGGTCAGTTCCGCCAATGCGTCGACGACGCAGCAGGCGATGTTTCAGCCCGGGCAGAGGCTGATCGGCGATCCCGAGGGCACCCTCGACGAGCTTCAGGGGCTCGGCGTCGGAGTCGTGCGGGTGATCCTTCCGTGGGCATCAGTGGCCCCCCATCCGAGCTCGCGCAATCGTCCCGCGCACTTCAACGCGAACGACCCGGCCGCCTACGCGGCCAGTAACTGGGCGCCGTTTGACGCGGTCGTCAAGGCGGCCACAGCCCGGCGGATGACGATCGACCTCACGATCGGCAGCGGGGCACCCGTCTGGGCCGATACCCCACCGATCACGGCGCCCACTGCGGTGAGCCCTCTGCGTGCATGGAAGCCGCGCCCCAATGAGTACCAAGCCTTCGTCCACGCCGTCAGTCAGCGCTACAGCGGGCAGTACACCCCGCAGGGAGAGCTCGTGCCGCTGCCGCGTATCGGGTTCTGGACGATCTGGAACGAGCCGAACTTCGGCAAGAACCTCGCGCCCCAGGCGTCTGCGGGCTCGACCGTGGCGACGTCCGCCGCGTGGTACCGCAAGCTGGTCGACGCGGGATGGAACGGCCTGGTCGCGACCGGCCATCGTCATGACACCATCCTGATCGGGAGCCTCGCGGCCCGCGGCGAGAGCGCGGCCGCGACGCGCCGCCTCAAGGATGGGCGACCCGGCGTGTTCGGGACGACGAAGCCGCTCCGGTTCATCCGATCGCTCTACTGCGTCGATGCTCGCTACCGACCGCTGCGGGGGAAGGTCGCCGGGGACATCGGATGCCCGACCAATACCTCGGCAGGCTTCCAGCGCGCGCATCCCGGTCTGTTCAGCGCCACCGGATTTGCCGACCATCCCTATCCGAACAGTCTGCCCCCCAACCAGTCGGACTCGAAGGATCCTGACTTCACCGAGCTCAGCACGCTCCCCAACCTCGCGTCGACGCTTGATCGCACGCAGCGCGTTTACGGCTCGCACCGGCGGCTGCCGATCTACGTCGACGAGTACGGGTACATCACGAATCCGCCGAATCACAGCGGCCATTTCGTGTCGCCGTCGACGGCCGCCAAATACATCAACTGGGCGGAGTACCTGTCGTACAAGAACTCGCGGGTCGCGACCACGATGCAGTTCCTGCTGGAAGACCCGAATCCCCGCGTCGGTGTCCCGGAATTTGGCGGGTTCGCGAGCGGTCTCGAGTTCTTCAAACGCAAGCACAAGCCCAGCTACGACGCGTATCGCATGCCGCTGTTCCTGCCGACGACCACCGCTAAACGGGGACAGGCCCTGGAGGTCTGGGGCTGCGTTCGTCCGGCAACGGGCGCCCGGCAGCTGACGCACGAGAGCCAGCAGGTCTCGATTCAGTTCCAGCGCAATCAGAGCGGCCCGTTCACGACGATCAAGGTTGTCCCGATCACGAACGTGCGGGGCTACTTCGACGTGCGGCTGAAGTTCCCGGCAAGCGGGTCAGTGCGTCTGGAATGGACCGAGGCTCAGACGACCGGGACTCAGACGACCGGGACTCAGACGACCGGGACTCAGACGACCGCGACTCAGACGTTCCACAGCCGGGTCGAACACATCAAGCTGACCTGAGGCAGCGGCGTGACGGTCGGTGTGAAGCGAGCCTCGCGGAGCCGGTTTACGACTTCCGGGTGAACCGACGGCCCACGACTGGGGACACTGCTTCGTCAAGCGTGGCCGCCTCGGCTTCGAGCGCGGCCATCCGCTCCGGGGTCATCGCCGTCGCGTCCTCGTTCTCTTCCAGCCACGCCGCGGCTTCCGCCGCCTTCGCGTCGTCCCGGATAACCTGCTTCCCGGCGGCGTAGTACCTGTCGATTTCGGTGAACAACTCGTCGACGAGGTTCTCGGTGGCGACCTTCTTGAGCGGCTCACCACGCGAGTAGATCATCCCCATGTCCTTCGCCCCGGTGATCCCGAAGTCGGCGTGGCGCGCCTCGCCGATGCCGTTGACCGCGCAGCCGAGGACCGAGACCTCGATCGGGTCCTCGTATGCCTCGAGGCGCCGCTCGACCTCAGCCACGACGGCGTCCATGTCGAATTGGAGGCGCCCGCACGTCGGGCACGCGATCAGGACCGGGCCGCGCTCACGCAGCTTGAGCGCCTTGAGAATCTCCCACGCGACCTTGACCTCTTCCTCGGCGTGAAACGTGGAGAGCGAGATCCGGATCGTGTCACCGATCCCGTCCGCGAGCAGCGTGCCAAGGCCAACGGCTGACTTCAGCGACCCGGACCACTTGGTGCCCGCCTCGGTGACTCCAAGGTGAAGCGGATACGGGATCCGCTCCGCGAGCAGACGGTTCGAGGCGATCGTGTTCGGGACGCTCGTCGATTTCATCGAGACCTTGAAGTTCGTGAACTCGAGGCGCTCCATCAGCTCTACGAACTCAACCGCCGCGCGGACGAGTGCCTCGACCGGGTTCTCGAACTCGAGGTCACGCAGGTGTGCCGGCAGCGAGCCGGAGTTCACGCCGATCCGCAACGGCGTGCCGAGGACGTTGGCGCGCTCGGTCACGAGCGCCACCTTGTCCGGGCCGCCGATGTTCCCAGGGTTCAGGCGTACGCAGTGGGCCCCGGCGTCAAGCGCCTTCAGCGCCAGCGTGTAGTTGAAGTGGATGTCGGCAATAACGGGAATCGATGATTCCCGGACGATCGTCTTGAGCGCGTCCGCATCCTGATCGCGCGGAACGGCGACGCGTACGATGTCGGCCCCGGCCTCGGCGACGCGACGGATCTGGCCGAGCGTTGCAGGGAGGTCTGCCGTCTCGGTCTTCGTCATCGTCTGCACCGCGACCGGTGCGCCGCCGCCGATCGGGACGCCGCCAACATGGATCTGGTGCCGCGAGGCCATGAGCGTGAGTGTAGAAGGGCGGCGGCGGGCGAAACTTCTCCCTCGCTCAGGTGTCAATTGGAGTCATGCATCGAATCAGAACGTTCCTCACGCTGACGGCGGCACTCGTCGCCTGCGCCGGCGTGAGCGCCGGTCCCGCTCTTGCGTCAAGCGACCAGGAGTCCATCTTCCAAGACGGCGGCAACATCCTGTCGAACCCCGACGGCACGCTGGCGACGCTGCATTCGCTTGGCGTGACGCGCATCCGCGTTCTGATTTCGTGGAATTCCGTTGCTCCCAGCGCAACCTCCCGACACAAGCCGCGAGGTTTCAAAGCGACCAATCCAGCCTCCTACCCGGCGGTGAACTGGGCGAGGTACGACCAGGCTCTCGCGGCCGCGAAGGCCAACGGGATCGCCGTCGATCTCGATGTCACCGGGCCCTCACCCCTGTGGGCGGTCGGTCCGGGCGTCCCGCGTGGGGGCCGGCCCGGACCATGGCGGCCATCCGTCAGCGAGTTCAAGTCGTTCGTCACCGCCGTCGGGACGCGCTACAGCGGCACCTACCACGGCCTGCCGCGAGTGACGTTCTGGTCGATCTGGAACGAGCCGAACTACGGGATCTCGCTGGCTCCGCAGGCGACCAACCATGACACGATCGAGGTCGGAGCCTGGAGCTATCGCAACATCGTCGATGCCGCGTGGAGCGCGTTGCACACGAGCGGGCACGGACGGGACACGATTCTGATCGGGGAGACGGCGCCGCGCGGGCTCGACCATCCGATCGGGAACTACTCGGGTGTCAAGCCGCTTCGCTTCCTCCGGGCGCTGTACTGCGTCGACAGCAGCTACCGCCCGCTGGGTGGATCCGCCGCCAAGGCGCGCGGCTGTCCGACCACGTCCAGCGCGTCGGCGCGATTCCGCTCACAGCATCCGGCCCTGTTTCAGGCGAGCGGCTTCTCCGACCACCCGTACGCGCAAGGCTTCTCGCCGAGCACCATGACGTACGCCTGCGGCGGGTCCAAGGTGTGCGGTTCTCACACCCGGAGCGACCCTGACTACGCCGACTTCGCCGTCCTCCCTCGACTCGAGCGGACGCTCGATCGGCTGAATCGCGTCTACGGCTCGCGCACGCAATTCCCGATCTGGAGCACCGAGTACGGGTACTGGACGAACCCGCCGGAAAAGGTGGCGACGGTGAGCCCGAACACGGCTGCGGTGTACCTGAACTGGGCGGAGTACCTCAGCTGGCGGCAGCGCCGAATCCGCAGCTACGCCCAGTACCTGCTCGTCGATCCGGCCCTCGGGAACTTCGCCAGCGGCCTCGAGTTCTCAGGCGGTAAGCCCAAGCCGACATATGCCGCGTACCGCATGCCGGTGTTCCTCCCCACGACCTCGAGTCGCCGCGGCCGTTCGCTTGAGGTCTGGGGTGCCGTCCGGCCGGCGCACTTCGCGTCTGGAACCCAGGTCGCCGAGATCCAGTTCCAGTCCGGCTCGCACGGCTCGTGGCAGACCGTACAGTCGCTCGCGATTCGCAGCCGCCGCGGCTACTTCGACACGCATGTCGCGTTCCCCGGCAGCGGATCGGTGCGGATCGCCTGGCAGGATCCGCTCGCCGGCCAGATTCGCAGTCGCACCGTCAAGATCACGCTGCGCTAGGAGCCGTCGACCGCTACGGATCCTGTCCGGCCCCGCTGGCCCCGCCGGCCCCGCCCACGCCGCCGCCCGCCGCCTCCGCGGCGACGGATGGCGAGGGCGCCGAACGTGACGCCCGCCAGCGCGAGCAGCACGAGCAGCACGAGCAGCACCGTCGGGAACGACGATCCCCCTGATCCGGATCCGCCGTTGCCGCCGCTGCCACTTCCGCTCTGACCGATCGCCTTGAGCAGCGCGGCCTGGATGATGTCCGAGCACGAGGTGTACTCCTTGACGGTCACCGGCATCGACGCCAGCGCCGCGCGCAACTGGGCGGCCGAGTACGTGCGAGTCAGTTGACCGTTTGAGGCGCAGTCGGACACGACCTGGCTCTGCGCGAGCGCAGGCGGGGCCGCGAGGCACGCGACGATCGCGGCGGCGCAGATGAACGTGATCAAGCGTCGCATTCGGCCGGTAAGACTACGTTGATCAGTGCGACTGCGGCTGCACGAGCACCGCCGTCCCCGCCACCGCCGGGGTCAGCAGGCCGCCGGCGCGGTCCGCGATCTGCGCGGCGGTGAGGCGAACCGGAGCGGGAAGTGCGAAGCGTCGGACGAGGTACGGGCCGTCGACCGCGCTGCCCACCAAGCGTGCGCCGCCGGGTGGCCGCTGCGGCGTTGTCTGCCAGGCGCCCCCGACGACGTCGATCTCGTCGATGGTGACGCGGCGGGGATCGCCGGGCGAGAGTCCCTGCCCCCCGAGGTAGAGCGCGATCGGCACAGCGGCAAACCCGCCGTCGTAGGCCGCCACGGCCCGCGGGACGGACGCCGGCCCGAGGGCGTGGGCGACGCCCCGCCAGTCCGGCCGCTGGTACTGCCGGTTTCCTTCGATCTTCGCCCATGCGAACGCGAAGGCGCCGAGCGTGACGATCCCGAGCACGGCTCCCGGGATGCGCGCACGCGGACCCGTGCACGCCGCGGCCACGACGATGCTGAGCGGCAACCAGGCGCCGATCAGCGCACGTGGCACGAAGTAGTCACGCCCCGCGACGGCCAGCAGCAGCGGCACGGCCACGCCCGCGACGCCGATTCCGGCTGCCACCCCCGCGCCCCGCAGCTGTGCGTCCTCGGATCCGATGATGAGCAGCGCGATGACCACGGCGCACAGCACGGCAAGCCCGATCAGCGCGTAGCTGAGGGTCGATCCCTGATCGAGGTTGCCGAGCGCGAACGCCGCCGGCGCCTGCTTGAGTCGATACGAGAGCGGGAACGAACCGATCCAGCCGGCCGGACGCGACGCGTGGCTCACGAAGTGCGGCAGCAGCGTCGCCTCAACCGCGACCAGGACTCCGAGCGCGATCACCATCATGCGGGTCCGGGACCGCCACAGCAGGGCGACCGCTTCCGGTACGACGACGAATGCGGCGAAGTAATGCGTCAGCAGGGCGAGCGCTGAAAACGCCGTCCACCAGGCGACGTTCCGGCGCTCGGGGCGCTGCCAGGATCGCGCAAAGAACAGGAACGAGGCCCCGCAGAACGCAGCTAAGAGCATGTACTCGCGGGCTTCCTGGGAGTACCAGATCATGAACGGGCTGAACGCGACGAACGCTGCCGCGACGAGTCCCGCCGAGCGCGAGACGAGCTGGCGGCCCGACAGGTATGCGATTGGGATCAGCGCCGTCCCGGCGACCGCGGACAGCGAGCGGATGCCGGCTTCCGTGGTTCCGAACACGTGCGCCCACGGCCAGGCCAGGACGAAGAACAGCGGCGGATTCGGTTCGCGTGGAGCGATCGCGCTCAGCATCGCTCCGAACGACATGTGGAGCTCCCGGGCGGCGAGCGCCTCGTCGAGCCAGAAGCTCTGCTTCCCGAGGGTCGCGAACCGCAGGACGGCTCCCGCGACCGTCAGACCGCACAGCAGCCACGTGGCCGCGCTGATCTGAGCAAGCGGCGCGGCCACGGGGCCGCGCGGTGCGACCGAATCGTCGGTCCGCGCCGGGAGCAACATCTGTCGCAGTGTAGGTCTTTATCCTCAGCCGCCTGCCACGCTTTACCCGTCAACCTCGACTGGTCGCGGTGCTCGCATCGCTGCCACTGTTCCTCGCCGCCTGCGGCTCGAGTCATTCGGCTCCGCCGACCGTGCCGACGGGACACCGACTCGAATCGATGTTCGAGGCGGGGCTTCAGCTCGCGAGCGATCCGGCGCGTACGCTGGACACGCTGCGGAGTCTCGGCGTCTCCCGGGTGAAGCTGTTCCTGCCGTGGAGCAGCGTCGCTCCGGCGAGTACGTCTCGCCACATGCCCGCCTTCGACGCGACCGATCCGGGCGCCTACCCGCCGGGGGTGTGGGACCGCTTCGACACGGTCATCCGCGACGCCCAGGCACGGGGGATCGGGGTGGATCTCACGCTGAGCTCCCCGCCACTGTGGGCGGCGGGTCCAGGCGATCCTGGTCCGGTGCCTCACCCGCACTGGAAGCCCTCAGCGACCGCCTTCGGCGCTTTCGCTCGCGCCGTGGGCAAGCGCTACAGCGGCTCGTACACCCCGGCGGGAGCGCCACGTCCCCTGCCGCGGGTCAGCTTCTGGTCAATCTGGAACGAGCCGAACTACGGAAGCCTGCTCGCGCCTCAGGCGATCAACCACATTGAGGTGTCACCCGTCCTCTATCGCAACCTGCTCGACGCAGCATGGACAGCCCTGCGCGCAACCGGGCACGGCAGCGACACGGTCCTGATCGGAGAGCTGGCTCCGCGTGGTCAAACCCTCGGCAACCACCCCGGCCTGTTCGACGGCATGGTGCCACTTCGGTTTGTACGCGCCCTCTACTGCGTCGATGGCTCCTTCGCCCCGCTCCGCGGCCAGGCCGCGACCGTGCGCGGGTGTCCGGCCGATGCCGCCGGGTCTGGCCGGTTCCGCTCGGACCACCCAGCGCTGTTCGAGGCAACCGGCTTCGCCATCCACCCGTATCCCGAGGGGGGCCTTCCGCCGAACCAGGCGGTGCCCGACGAGCCGGATTTCGCCGACCTCCCCGCGCTCGGAAACCTCGAGCGCACACTTGATCGGGTCGTCGAGGCGTACGGCTCGTCGAAGCGATTCCCGATCTACTCAACCGAGTTCGGGTACCAGACCAATCCACCGGAGAAGCTCCTCCGCACGACGACGCCGACGGTCGCGGCGCTGTACCTGAACTGGGCCGAATACATCTCGTGGCGCGATCCGCGCATCGCCTCATACGACCAGTTCCTGCTCGCCGACCCCCCCACAGCCAACGCCTCGGGCGGCTTCGCCACCGGACTCGAGTTCAGCGACGGGCGGCCGAAGGCGACATACGCGGCGTATCGCATGCCGATCTTCCTGCCGGTGACGACGGTTGCGCGGGGAGCGCGAGCTGAGATCTGGGGATGCGTTCGGCCGGCCCGCTTCGTCATGCGGGACACGCAGACACCTCAGCGCGTCCTGATCCAGTTTCAGCCGCGAACCGGAGGAGCGTTTCGAACCCTCCGGACGGTGACGCTGACGGACCCCGACGGGTACTTCGACGTCCTCCAGGAGCTACCGGGAAGTGGCACGGTTCGCACGGCGTGGACCTACCCGCACGGGCCGCAAATCGTCAGCCGCTCGGTCAGCGTCACGGTCCGGTAGATGCGCGCTCCGCCCGACCGGTGGAATGTTTGGGTGGGGTCCACTAGTCTCAGGCGCAGGGGAATTGGTGGGCCCGCTCTGGCTCGAGGTCGTTGCGCGCAACTTTTTCCGCTGGCGACCTGTTCTTACGTCGATGCGCCTCAACCGACAACGCCTGCGCCTGACGGTGCTTGCGGCGAGCCTCCTCGCGCTCGGCCTGATGCCATCGTCCGCGGCCGCGTCGGCGTCGCAGGTTGCGATGTTCCAGCCCGGAACGAGTCTCGTCACCAACCCGGGCGCGACGATGGACGAGATGCGCTCGCTCGGTGTTGGCGTTGTGCGGGTCATTCTGCCCTGGGCGTCGGTCGCGCCCGACCCGAGCTCCACCGCGCGACCGTCGCACTTCAACGCGAGCGATCCGGCGCAATATCCCGCGAGCAACTGGTCCATCTACGACACGATCCTCCGTGAGGCGGCCCGGGTCGGCATTCGCGTCGACCTCACCGTGTCGGGCGGTTCGCCGCTGTGGGCGGACGCCGGTCCGATCCCGGCCAGCGCTCGGACTCCCCTGTACGCCTGGAAACCTCGAGCCACCGAGTACGAGGCTTTCGTTCACGCCGTCGGGGTGCGTTACTCGGGCCACTACGTTCCACCTGGTCAACTGACGCCGCTGCCGCGGGTCGACCTGTGGGGCATCTGGAACGAGCCGAACTTCGGCAAGAACCTTGATCCCCAGGCCACCTCCGGCTCAACCGTGGCGACTGCCGCGGCGCTCTATCGCGCGCTCGTCGACGCGGGCTGGAGCGGTCTGGGCTCAAGCGGTCACGGCCATGACCAGATCCTGATCGGGGCCCTCGCCGCCCGTGGAACGAGTGCGGCGCCCACCCGGAAGGTCCCCGAGGGCCGCCCCGGCACCTTCGGGACGACGAAGCCGCTGCGATTCATCCGCGCGCTGTACTGCGTCGACTCCCGGTACCGCGCGCTGCGCGGAAAGCCGGCGCGTGCGATTGGCTGCTCCGGCAGCACCGCCAGTTTTCGCCGCGGCCACCCAGGCCTGTTCGCGGCGAGTGGCTTCGCCGATCATCCGTATCCGCTCAACCTCGCGCCGAACCGCGCCAGTTCCAACGACCCGGACTACACCGAGTTCAGCCAGCTGCCCACGTCTCGCCTCGGTGCTTGACCGGCTGCAGCGCCTTTATGGCTCCAAGCGGAGGTTTCCGATCTGGGTCACCGAGTACGGGTACATCACGAACCCGCCGAACCACAGCCTCCCGTTCGTGTCGCCGTCGACGGCCGCCAAATACATCAACTGGGCCGAGTACCTGTCGTACAAGAACTCGCGGATCGCGAACACGATGCAGTTCTTGCTGGAAGACCCGAATCCCCGCGTCGGCGTCCCGGAGTTTGGCGGCTTCGCGAGCGGGCTCGAGTTCTTCGGCGGCAAGCACAAGCCGAGCTACGACGCCTACCGCATGCCGCTGTTCCTCCCGGTGACGTCGGCCCGGCGCAACCACGCCGTTGAGGTCTGGGGATGTGTCAGGCCCGCCCACGACGCTCAGCTGGCGACGCATCGCACGCAGAGCGTCACGATTCAGTTCCAGCGGGGCTCGCGCGGCGCATTCACGTCGCTCCGGACGGTCCGCATCACGAACCCGCGCGGCTACTTTGACGTGCACGTCACCTTCCCGGCAAGCGGCTCGGTTCGGCTCGAGTGGAGCGGCACCAGCACGTTCCACAGCCGCACCGAACGGCTCGCGTTGCGTTAATGCCGCGTCTCGGAACACGACTCCGGCGCCGACGGCTCTGCAGCATCGCCAGCGGGCTGCTGCTGGTCAGCGCCGTCACGGGCGGGGCTCCAACACCGGCGCTCGCGGATCATCAGCAGCAGGCAATGTTTCTGGACACGGCGGGCATCCTGGCTGATCCGGTCGCGCGCCTGAGCGAGCTGCGAGGTTTGGGGGTGGAGCGAATCCGCCTCTTCGTCGCCTGGCGCGCCTACGCACCGGAGCCCCTGTCCCTGAGTCGACCGCGCGGATTCAATGCGGCGAGCCCCGCCGCATACCCCGCGGGTGCCTGGTCACGTCTCGATGCGGCCGTGCAGCAGGCGGAGGCGAACGGCATCGACCTCGATCTCGACGTCGGCGGAGGTTCGCCCTTGTGGGCGACCGCGCCGGATCGCCCGCGCGATCGCCCGCATCCGAACTGGGCACCGAAGGCATCTGACTACGGCGGGTTCGTCCGGGCGGTGAGCACGCGGTACAGCGGCAACTACGATCCACTCACCAACACGGTCTCGCCCGGAGATCCTGCGGACCTGCCGGCCGTTCACTTCTGGTCGATCTGGAACGAGCCCAACTACGGGCCGAGTCTCGCGCCGCAGGGTGACCCGCACGAGGCCGGGCATTCATCGGTGGAGCGAAGCGCTTGGACGTACCGCAACCTCCTCGACGCCGGCTGGTCCGCCCTTCATGCCACCGGGCACGGCGGCGACACGATCCTGTTCGGGGAGGTCGCGCCCCGCGGCGGCGCCGGCAACAGGCTCGGCTTGTTCAACGGGACGCGGCCGATGCAGTTTCTTCGTGCGCTGTACTGCGTCGACTCCCGGTACCGGATGCTCCGAGGCCGGGCGGCAACGCGGCGTGGCTGTCCAGCGACCGCCGCGGAGTCGCAGGCGTTTCGCAGCCGCCACCCCGCGCTGTTTGACGCCAGCGGCTTTGCCGACCACCCGTATTCCCGCTGGTTCCCGCCGAACGTCGAGCGGATGGGAAGCCCGGACGACACGCCGCTGGCGCAGATCGGCGGTCTGATCCGCGGACTCGACCGCATGCAACGCATCTACGGGTCGCATGCCCGGATGCCGATCTGGAACACCGAGTACGGCTACCTCACGAGCCCTCCGAAGCGCCGGCATCCGCCGTTGTTCACGCCGACGGTGTCGCAGGCGACCGCCGCCTACTACCTCAACTGGGCCGAGTACATCTCATGGCGCAATCCACGCATCGCCTCGACCATGCAGTACCTGCTACGGCGATCCATTGCCGGCCCTGGCGACGAACGACTACGGCGGCTACGCCACCGGCCTTGTCGAACTTCATCGGGACGAAGAAGCCGACCTACTTCGCCTATCGCATGCCGCTGTACCTGCCGAAGACATCAGCGCGTCGCGGTGCCCGCCTCGAGGTCTGGGGCGCCGCCCGCCCCGCGCATTTTGCGATGATCGATGTTCCCGCCGACCCGGAGACGGTCGACGTGGAGTTCAAACCGGCGGGCGCGCGTAGCTTCGCCGTCGTGAGGACCGTCACGGTCACGAGCCCACACGGGTACTTCGACACCCGCGTGTCGTTCCCGTCGAGCGGTACCGTCCGCCTCGCGTGGAGCTATCCAACCGATGACCCTCTCCTCACAAGGAACGGCCGAATCTACAGCCGAAACGTCCAGATCAAGCTTCGTTAACGCCCGCCGCAAGACGACCGCGGTGCGCGTCGGCCTGCTCTGCCTCGTGGCCATCTGGCTCGCCGACCTCTTGATCCGTCACGAGCACGGCCTCAGCGGCGACGAGCCGTTCTACGAACGGATGGCCAGCCATCCCGGCGGCCCGCACAACTTCCCGTACGCGTACCGCGTCGGAGTTCCGTGGCTCGTCCACGTGCTCCCGTTCTCGCACGTGACGTCGTTCACGCTCATCTCGTGGTTCGCGATCGCCGCGAGCGGCGCCGCGCTGTACGCGCTGCTCGGCGAGTTCGACATCGCCGACCGCCTCAGCATCCCGCTCGCCGTCGGCTTCGTCCTCTCCCCGCCCCTGCTCGTCGTGCTGATCCGGCACGGGCGAAGCATCGACCCGGCGTCGATCCTCGTGATGACGCTCGGCACGCTCTTCATCGTCCGCCGCCAGAAGCTCGCCCTCCTGATCACGGTGCTGATCGGGACGACCGTCCGCGAGTCAAGCCTGTTCCTGATCCCGTTTGCCTACGCCGTGTGGGCGCGTTCGCCGTACGACCCTGAGGCGCTGCGGGACACGGTGCTGCTCGCGGTGGCGCCGCTGATCGCCTATGTCGTGATCCGGACGTCGATCAGCACCGTTGGCCGGTTCTACATCCCGGGGTACAACGGCCCGTTCCTCACGGAGCGCTGGAACATCATTCGCGCCGGATTCTCGTCCGGGACGCTGCCGGTCGAGCTGCGTCGCCTGGCGCTGTCCTACGGTCCGATCTGGCTCGCGGCGCCGTTCGCGCTGCGCGACCTGCCGTTCGCCCGCCGCGGTCTCGTGCTCGTGTTCCTATGCGCCGCCGCGATGACGTTCGCGTTCGACTGGGGTCGGATCATCTTCCTCGCCGCCCCGGTGTTCTACGTCGCCGCCGCCTGGGTGGTGCGTGACCGCCGGCGCTGGGCGCTCGCGCTCGTCGTCGGGCTGCTGGCGCTCGACCTCGGCTACGCGATCTACATGCAGGCCTACGGCGTCTCTCACGGGATCGACTCGAGCGTCTCCGGCGTCCCCGTGTCCTGAGCATTCCCCGGGGGTTGCCGTGTCGACGCCCACCGCCGACAATGCGCGACATGTCGCCGGGGCTACGACACACCTTCACGGTTGAGCGCACCGACGAACGGCCGGGGCATGTCGACGTCTCGCTCGTCCGCGTGACCGAGCAGGAGATCACCCGACATCTCCGCCGCCACCGCGACGTCGTCGAGCGCACGGTTCTCTTTCACCGGACCTTCAGGCCGATGGTCGAGCTTGCGGCGATGGAGAGCTACGCGGCCAAGCTGTCAGCCCTCGCGCGATACGCCAATGACGACGCGTTCGGCTGTTTTGTCGAGACGAAAGCCGCCGACGGCAGGGTCGAGGTCTGCCTGTACGAGCGCTGGTTCGACGGCGGTGAGCTCCATACCGACGAGCTCGCGCGCCGGACCTTCGACGCGAGCGATGACGCCGCGCTCGTCGCCAGCACCGAGTTCGTCGCCGACCTCAGGGCCTGGGCGGATCGGCAGAACGAGGAACGCGAGGCGACGTATGAGCGCGACCGCGACGCCGACCGGCTCACCCGGAGCACGATCGCCGAACGGGATTCGGCCGGCCACGAGCTGGCGGAGATCCTCGCGCCCCATGCACGGTCCGATCAGGATGGTCCGGCGTAGATCCGGGCGAGCGCCGGCGCCACGACCTCCGGAGCGGCGAGCGCGCGGACACGGTCGATCGCCCGCTGTCCCGCCGCCGCATCGCCCCGCAGCCGGACGATGATCTCGGCGAGTGCCGCCGCGTCTCCGGGACCCGCCAGCCAGTCGGCGGGCAGCAGCTCCGGCAGCGCGCCGACCGCAGTGGCGGCGACGGGCAGACCGGCCGCCATCGCCTCGGCGGCGGCGAGGCCGAAGGTCTCGTGGGCCCGAGAGGGCAGGACCGCCACGCCGGCGCCGGTCCGCAGCCGGGCGAGCTCGTCGCCATCGAGCTGTCCGGCGAACGTGACTTCAGCGCCCCGTGCTTGCTCCTCGAGCGCGTCGCGGTCCGGACCGTCCCCAGCGATCACCAGCGGCACGCCGGCGCGCCGGCACGCGTCGATCGCGAGGTCGACCCCCTTCTCCGGCGCCAGCCGCGTCGCGAGCACCGCGGGGCCGTCGGCTGGAGGGCTCGAGGCCGTCGCGAACGACCGGATCACGTGCGGCAGTACATGCACAGGCGCCGCCTGCAGCGGTGCTCCGAGCTCAAGGAGCCGCCGGTGCGCGCTCTGGCTGGGGACGATGAAGCCGTCGACCTGCGCCGCGAGCCGGCGCTGCCACCGTGCCAGGCCGACCCCGTAGACGGCCGCCTCAAGCCCAGTGCCGCGGCAGTTCAGCCGCACCCCCGGCAGGGTGTTGCGAGCGTGACATCGGGTGCAGTCCGCCCCGTGGGTGAAGCACACGCCGACCGCGCACACCAACCGGTACTGGTGTAGATGCAACACGACCCGCGCGCCGGCCGCCCGCGCGGCCGCGAGCGCGCGCCAACCGAGCGTCGGGTTGACGTTGTGCGCGTGGACGATCCGGGCCCCGGTGCGCCGCACGGCGTGGGCGACGTCGTCGGGCTGCAAGCCGCCCCGCAGCATCCCGGCCGCAGCGCGGGCTCGCCCGAGCATCGCCGAGGAGCGCTCGAGCAGCTCCACGTCCTCGCCGAGCCGCTCGCGGACGAGCCACATGAGATCCTCGACCGCCCGTTCCTCACCGCCCGTCGTGCGGTAACGCGTGTGGAGGAAGAGGATCACGCCGCAAACCTAGACTCTCGTCCCGCAATGCGCGTCGCGGTCCTCGCCGAGTTCTATCCCCGTGCGCACGACCCGGTTCTGGGGGTGTGGGCGCACCGGCAGGCGTGCGCCGTGCGCGACGCCGGCGCCGACGTCAGCGTGTTCGTGCTCCACCGCATCGTGCCGCCGGCGAGCGCCTTCACCGGGCGCGAGTTCCGGCGCCTGCTCGCCCAGCCGCACCACGCCGTCCGCGACGGCCTGCCGGTCACCTACATCCGGTACATCTCACCGCCGCGAGCGCGCGCCTACGCCACCTGGGGAGCGTGGGCCGCGCCGGCGCTGCGACGAGCGCTCCGGCGCGCGAGGAACCGCGCCCACGCCGGCTTTGACCTCATCCACGCCCACAACGCCGTCCCGACCGGCGACGCGGCGCTCCGAGCGGCCCCCGGTCCGCCGCTCGTCGTCTCCGTCCACGGCGGAGACGTGCTGTGGACGGTCGATCGCGTCCCGCGCGGCGCCGGGGTCGTGACGCGCACGTTTCGCCAGGCCGATCTTGTGCTCGCCAACAGCCACGGGATCGCCGAGCTGAGCCGGCGCTACGGAGCGGCGCACCCTGAAGTGCTCCACCTCGGCACCGACCTGCCCGCGACCATTCCGCAGCGGTCCCCCACCCCGCTGCTCGTGACCGTCGGCCACCTCGTCGCCCGCAAGCGCCACGCCGACGTCATCGAGGCGCTCACGCTGCTGCCGTCGGCGGTCCGCTACCGGATCATCGGCGACGGCCCGGAGCGCGCCGCGCTCGATCGCGCTCGCCCGCGAGCGTGGTCTCGCCGATCGGGTCGAGTTCGCCGGGCAGCTTGACCCCGAGGCGGCCCTGGACGCGGCCCGCGAGGGCTGGCTGTTCGTGATGCCCTCGACCGAGGAGGCGTTCGGCGTCGCCTACATCGAGGCGATGGCGGCGGGAATTCCGGCGATCGGCGCCGCCGGTGAGCCCGGTCCCGGCCGAGATCGCTGCCACGGGCGGCGGGATCGAGCTGGTGCCGGCGCGCGATCCCGGAGCCCTGGCCGAGACGATCGTGCGTCTGCTCGACGACCCGGCGCGCCTGTCGGCGCTCGGCGCCGCCGCCCGCCACACCGTCGAGACCGAATTCACCTGGGAGGCCTGCGGCCGCCGGACGCTCGACGTCTACCGCGCCGTGACCGCTGCGGCCGGCTCGCAGAGGCACGCGTAGTGCACCGTGAACAGCCGCTCGGCGGCGGCGGGCGCGACCGTGCTGACGCTCCGCCGGATGAGCCACTTGACGGTGCCCCGGGCGCGCTCGGCGGACGACCGGGCAAAGAACGTGTGCACCGCCCGCCCGAGCGGATCGGCGAGCTCGCCGGTCACCCGCAGGCCGGCGTCCCGGGCGACGGTCGCGATCGCGAGGCGTGAGAACCGCTGGATGTGGCCGACGTGGTCGGCGACCGGCTGCTTGCTCGCCCGGCGGGCGGAGAGGTTGTCCTCGAGCGGGACCTCGACGATCACCCGTGCGGCGACCCGCGCCGCCTCGGCGAGCACCGCAACCGGGTCGGGAACGTGCTCGAGCACGTGGGAGAGCACCGCGAGCTCGAATGCCCCCGCGCCGTAGGGCAGGGTCTCGCCGTCGTACCAGCGGATGTCAGCCTCCGGACACCGTCCGCGGGCGAGATCGACCGCTCGCTCGGCGATCTCGACGCCCGCGAAGCGCCACGACGGCTCGCGCCGGGACAGCTCGGCGATGAGTGCGCCGTCACCGCAGCCGATGTCGAGTACCCGCAGCGGCCGGCCGCGTGACGCGCTCGGCGTCAGCACGAGCACGTGGTCGGCCTTGCCGACCGCGCTCAGCGCACGCCAGTCGGCGTACAGCTCGCCGCCGTCGTCGCCACGCGAGTAGCTCTCCTCGTAAAACGTCTTCAGCTCCACGCAGCTGAGGGTAACCCGGCGATATCGGGAATACTTCCTCCAGATGCCGACGGGCACCGAGCTGATCGCACGACTGGAGGGGATCTGCGGCGCCGAGCATGTGCTGACCCATCCGCACGCGCTCGCCACGTACCGCTCCGACGGGCTCGCGCACTTGCGCCAGCTGCCGATCGCCGCCGTCCTGCCCGGGACGGCACACGAGGTCCAGCGGGTCGTGGCGGTGTGCGCAGAACATGAGATCCCGTTCGTCGCGCGCGGCGCCGGCACCGGCCTCTCCGGCGGCGCGCTGCCGGTCGAGGACGGCGTGCTGATCGTGCTCTCGCGACTGCGGCGGATCGTCGAGATCGACCTCGACAACAGCCGCGTCGTCGTCGAGCCCGGGGTCACCAACCTCGCGATCTCCAAGGCCGTCGGTCCGACCCACTTCTACCCGCCGGATCCCTCGAGCCAGATCGTCTGCTCGATCGGGGGCAACGTGGCTGAGAACTCCGGAGGCGCGCACTGTTTCAAGTACGGCTTCACGACGAATTACGTCGTCGGACTCGAGATCGTGCTCCCGGACGGGTCGGTCGTCGAACTTGATCGCGATGCGCCCGGATATGACCTGCTCGGCGCGTTCGTCGGTTCCGAAGGGACCCTCGGCGTGGCCACGAAGATCACCGTGCGGGTCATTCCCACCCCGGAGACGGTGCGGACGCTCGTCGCGTTCTTCGCGGACACCGCCCACGCCGGCGAAGCCGTGAGTGCGATCGTCGGCTCCGGGATCGTCCCCGGCGCCATCGAGATGATGGACCGGCTCTCGATCCGGGCGGCTGAGGAGGCCACCGGCGCCGGCTACCGCCTTGATGCCGGCGCGGCGCTGCTCGTCGAGCTCGACGGTCCGCACGAGGAGTGCACGGCCCGGTTCGAGCATCTGATGGCGCTCTGTACCCGGGCCGGTGCCGCCGACGTCCGCGTCGCGCTGACCGAGGCTGAGCGGGCCCTGATCTGGAGGACCCGCAAGGCGGCGTTCGCCGCGATGGGCCGGGTCGCCCCCGCCTACTACGTCCAGGACAGCGTCATCCCGCGCACCCGGCTCGTTGAGGTGCTCAAGCGGATCGACGAGCTCGCTGACGAATACGACCTCCAGGTCGCCAACGTGTTCCACGCCGGCGACGGCAATCTCCACCCGCTCGTCTGCTACGACGCGGGCCGCCCCGGCGAGCCGGAGAAGGCCGAGAAGCTCGCCGGCCTGATCGTCAAGGCGTGTGTCGACGCCGACGGCTCGATCACCGGCGAGCACGGCGTCGGCGTCGACAAGAAGGCGTACATGCCGTCGATGTACTCCGAGACCGATCTCGACACGTTCCAGCGCCTGCGCTGCGCGTTCGACCCGGCCGGCCTCGCCAACCCCGGCAAGGTGATGCCGACGCCGCGGCTCTGCGGCGAGGTGCCCGGCCCCTACCGCGAGCACCCGCTCGAGCGCGCCGGGATCGCGGAGAGGTTCTAGTGGCCTCGAGGAGACCCGCTAGTGGCCACCGAGGAACTGCGCCGGCTCGCGCCGGACACCTTCGAGCAGGCGGCGGCCGAACTCGCCGAGGCCTCCGCCCAGGGTCGCACCGTCCGGATTCGCGGCGGCGGCAGCAAGGCCGGCTGGGGGCGGCCGACCCCCGCCCCGCCGATTGAGCTCTCGACGACGGCCCTCGATCGGATCCTCGAGCACAACCCCGGCGACTTCACGGCGATCGTGCAGGCCGGCACGCCGCTCGCCCGGCTCCAGGACGAGCTCGCGGGCAAAGGCCAGATGCTCGCGCTCGACCCCCCACTCGGCTCAGGCGATCGCAAGGCGACGATCGGCGGCGTGTTCGCCACCGGCGACGCCGGACCGCTCCGGCACCGCTACGGCGCGCCGCGGGACCTCGTGCTCGGGGTCACCGTGGCGCTCGCCGACGGCACACTTGCCAAGGCCGGCAGCAAGGTCATCAAGAACGTCGCCGGATACGACCTCGGCAAGCTGTTCACCGGCTCGTTCGGCACGCTCGGCGTGATCCTCAGCCTGTGCGTGCGCCTGCACCCGCTGCCGGTCCACACCGCGACCGCGCTCGGCGCAACCGCCGATCCCGACGTCCTCGACGCCGCTGCCCGGACGCTCTCGCGGTCTCCGCTCGAACTCGAGTCGCTCGACCTCGCCTGGCGCAGCGGCCGCGGAGGCGTCCTCGCCCGGTGCGCCGGCGCCGAGGCGACGCGGCGGGCCCGCCGGATCGCGACGATGATGCAGACCGCGGGGCTCGACACGATCGAGGTCGCCGAGGACGATGTCGACCACTGGGCCCGCCAGCGGGCCGGCCAGCGCTCGGCGGACCGCGCCCTCGTCCGGGTCGCGGCGCGTCCGACCACGCTCGCCGCCGTCCTGCGGGCGACCGATCGAGCCGACGGAACGCTCGTCGGCCGGGCGACGCTCGGCACGAGCTACATCGAGCTGGCCCCCGACGCGGTCTCCGGACTGCTGTCCGCCCTGCCGGAGGGCGCCACCGCCGTGCTCCTCGACGCGCCCGCCGAACTCCGGGCGGCGGTCGATCCGTGGGGCGCGGTGCCGGCACCGTCGCTCACACTGATGCGCCGCGTCAAGGCCCGGTTCGATCCCTTCGGCGTGTGCAATCCGGGCGTGTTCGCGGGTGGGATCTGATGAGCGCCTTTGACACCCAGCGCCCGCCGCAACAAGAGCTCGTCGACGACTGCGTGCATTGCGGTTTCTGCCTCGACGCCTGCCCGACGTATGTCCTCTGGGCCGAGGAGGCGGACTCGCCGCGGGGGCGCATCGTGCTCATCGATGAAGGTCTGGGCGGAGCCGACGAGCTGTCCGGCGAGATGGCCACCCATTTCGACCGCTGCCTCGGCTGCATGGCATGCGTCAGCGCCTGTCCGTCCGGCGTGCGCTACGACCGTCTGATCGAGCGCGTGCGCCCCCAGGTCGAGCGCCACCACCGGCGTCCGCCGGCCGAGCGTGCGCTCCGGCGGCTGCTGTTCGAGACGCTCCCCCACCCGCGCCGGCTCCAGGCGCTCGTCCCGACGCTCGCCGCCGCCCGCAAGCTCGGCGCCGAACGGCTGCCGGATCGTCTCTCGGTGATGATGAAGGTCGCGCCGCACACGACCGTGCGCAAGGCGCGCGGCGCGCGGCGAATCCCGGAGCACACCCCCGCCGTGGGCGTGCAGCGAGGCCGCGTCGGGCTCCTGCTCGGCTGTGTCCAGCGCGTGTTCTTCCCCGATGTCCACCGGGCGACGATCGCGACCCTCGCCGCCGAAGGCTTTGAGGTGCTCGCGCCGGCCGCGCCGGACTGCTGCGGGGCGCTCGAGCTCCACGCCGGCGAGGAGCCAGCGGCCCTCGCCCGGGCGCAGACGACGGTTTCGGCGTTCGCCGCGCTCGGCGAGCTCGACCACATCGTCGTCAACGCCGCCGGATGCGGCGCGGCGATGAAGGAATACGGCGAGTTGCTGGGCACGCCGGCGGCGCGTGACTTCGCCGCGCGGGTGAGCGACATCTCCGAAGTGCTCGCCAGCATCGAGCCGCGCGCCCCGCGGGGGCCGTTGCCGATGAAGGTCGTCTATCACGACGCGTGCCACCTCGCGCATGCCCAGAGCATCCGCTCGCAGCCGCGCGCGCTCCTCGACGGGATCCCCGAGCTTGAACTCCTCGAGAACCCGATCGAGCCGGAGATCTGCTGCGGCTCGGCCGGGATCTACAACCTCGTTCAACCGGCCGCGGCCGCCGAACTCGGCGTTCGCAAGGCACGCAATCTGATCGCGACGGGAGCGGACGCGATCGCCGCAGGCAACCCCGGGTGCGCCGCCCAACTCGACCGGCATCTGCGCGACCTCGGCCATCCGCTCCCCATTCACCACCCCGTGGAGCTCCTGTGGCAGTCGATCCGGGCCGCCGCCGGCTAGCCTCGGCCGCCGCGCTGCTCGACGTGGCGCTCCCCGTGGCGCTGCGCGCCGTGGCCCTCGCCGGCTGCGGCGGGGGATCCGCGCATTCCTCCTCGACGGCCACGTCGGCGAACGCGGCCTCGCTCTCGGCGAGCACGACGATGACCTCGAGTTCGACGGCCACCCACGCCACGCACACCCGGACCGGGCACCACAAGCGCAAGACGACCCACGCGAGCACCTCGACAACGACGAGCACGACCTCGGCGACGAGCGGCGGCGTCAGCACCGCACCGCCCCCGACCCCGGCGGGCACGCCGGCCGCTCCCGACGGTCTGCGGCAGGTGACCGGCTACGGCAGCTACGACCTCTGCGCCGGCCAGTGCACCGGCACCGTTCCGGCGAGCCTGCGCCGAGCGCTCCATCTCCCCCACGGCTGCCCCGCAACCGGCGGCTCGAGTCCCGTGCATCCGTCCGGAACGCCGGATGTCAACGCCACCAACTTCATCGGGAGCGCCTGGAAGGCGGGGCGCGTCGAATGGCTCGCGTCCGGCAGCTACCAGGGCCCGGTGCTCATCCGCGGCGCGAGGACCGACGGGACCGGCGCCGTCGGTTTCGGCGAAGGTCACGTGCCTGACGACGAGCTCCAGCTGCTGCAGTCAGGCCAGCAGGTGCCGCGGCCGGCCGGCGGCGGGCGGGCGTGGCTGTCGTTCACGCGCGTCCGAGCGCCCGGCTGCTACGCCTACCAGATCGACGGCACGAACTTCAGCCGGGTGATTGCGTTCCGCGCCCGCTGAGGGCTCGTTGTGAGCCCGGTTTCGCGTCGGCGACCGGCGGAACGGCGCAGCGAGGAGGAGGCTGATCGACGCGCGGGAGCACGCGGCCTGCCATCGACCAAAACGCACGAGAGCGGGGCCTGCGTCGACCAAAACGCACGTGAGCTCCGGCGATCTGGCGAGCTTTCGTGCGTTTCGGCGATTTAGCGACCGGATCGCAAGAAAGCTCACGCGCTGAGTTATCGCGCCGCCGCAGTCATGCGTTTCGGTCGTTCGCCCGGCGCTCGCATGCGATACGGTCGCCCATGGCTCTCCGTCAACCGACACGAGCGCCTCGTCGAGGCGCCGCATACCCCTCCGCTCCGTCGCAACCGGCTGCGCGCAGCGGGGTCACCGCTTCGACTGACAGCCCCGGCCCGTAGTTCGCCGCGGCACGGCCCGCGGCGTGGCCCGCTCCCTCACCGCGGGACGTCGCCCTATCGGCCGGGCGGCGGACGGGCGATGCTGTCGCATGCCCGCATGCCAACCAGCGGAGTCCGTGACCGTCGTGCGGGTCCTCGCCCGCCGCGGCGACCGAGGTGCTGATGCTGCGCCGCGCGGCTGGAGACTCCCTCGGCGGCTGCTTGGAGTTCCCCGGCGGGAAGGTCGACCGGTTGGATGACGGCCGGCTCGAGCGGCCGATCGTGGCCTTGCGCCGCGAGCTGCGCGAGGAGGCCGGGGTGCAGTTCGCCGGCCGGCCGCGGCTGGTCGCGCGGGCGCAGCGGGTCAGCCCGAAGGGCAAGCAGGTGTGCGAGCTGCTCTACGAGGCCGAGCTCGCCGACGGGGACGTGCGCCTGTCCCATGAGCACGACGAGTGGATGTGGCATCCGCTCGGCGGCCCGGTCCCCGGCGAGGTCACCGACAGCGTCCCCGACGGGCTCGCCGCCCTCGTCGGCTCCGCACACGACGCCGCGCTGTCGCACCGACGCGCCAGGCTCGCGGCACCCGCCCACTGGACTAGACGGTCTAGTACTGGGGGATGATTCGCCGAATCGCTCCTGGTGTCCCGGATCGGGAAAAAGTCCGCGCGCGAGGCGCTTCGGCCAGATCGGCACTTTTCACGATCAGATCGATAAAAGTCCCGTCCACCGACGGACGTCCTACAGCGGCATACGTCGGCCGCGCACCCGGTCCGCCTGGCTCGACGCGCGCTCTCGTCCGGGCGTCCGTCTCCTCGATGCGCCCTTTCGTCGCCCGACGACCGCGGACCGCCGTTCAGCCGGCGTACATCGCGTTGATCGCGTCCTCGTACTTGGCCGAGATCGGGCGCCGCTTGAGCTTCATCGTCGGCGTCAGCTCGTCGCCGCCCGGAGCCCAGTCGCCCTCGACGATCGTGAACTTCTTGATCCCCTCGACCCGGGCGAGGCGCTTGTTCGCCTCATCGACGCCCTCCTGGACCGCGGCGATCACCGCCGGCTCCTTCGCCAGCTCGGCGAGGCTCCTTGCCCTCGAGTCCGTTCTGCGCCGCCCACTGCGGGGCGTAGTCGGCATCGAGCACGATCAGCGCCGTGTTGTACGGGCGCGCGTCACCGATGCACGCACGCCTGGCCGATGATCGGGCTACCGGTCTTGAGCGCCGCCTCGATGTTCGCGGGCGACATGTTCTTGCCCGCGGCATTGATGATGATTTCCTTCTTGCGATCGACGATCTTGAGGAATCCGTCCTCGTCGATCTGGCCGATGTCGCCGGTGTGCAGCCACCCGTCGGCGTCGATCGCCTCGGCCGTCTTGTCCGGCTGGTTGCGGTAGCCGAGCATCAGGAATTCTCCGCGGACGAGCAGCTCGCCGTCGTCGGCGATCATCATCTCGACTCCGGGGGACGCCGGGCCGACCGTCCCGAGCTTGACGTGCCCGGGCCGGTTGCAGGTGCCGAACCCGCACGTCTCGGACATCCCCCACAGCTCGGCGAGCTCGATGCCGATGGCGTGGAAGAACTCGAGCACCTCGACGGGCGTCGGCGCCGCGCCGACGTTGACCGCGACGTACTGGTCGAGCCCGAGCATCACCCGCAGGTTCGAGAACATCTCGGCGTCGGCCTTGGCGACGGCCTGCTCGAGCTCCTCGGGTACCGGCTCGCCGCGCTGCAGCAGTCGCACGCGGTCGACTGCGGCTTTGAGCGCCGCTTGGACGGGGGCCCGCTGCTCCTCCGGCAGTCCGGCCTGCATCGCCTCGAGCCCGGCCTTGAGCTTCTCCCAGATGCGCGGCACCGCGAAGAACCACGTCGGGCGGACCTGCGGCAGATAACTGACGACCTCACGCGGATTCGGGCACGTCGTGATCGTGCCGGCATAGATCGTCGGGACATAGTGGTGCGCCATCCGCTCGGCGATGTGGGCGGCGGGCAGCCACGAGATGAGCCGGCCGCCGACCTGGAGCGGGATGATCTCCTCGATCGCCTTCGCCGAGACCATGATCGCGTGGTGGGAGAGCTGGACGCCCTTCGGCGGTCCGGTCGTCCCCGACGTGTAGATCAGCGTCAGCACGTCGTCGGCCTCCACGCCGGAGGCCGCGCCGGCAACGTCGAAGTCGGGGTTCGAGCCCTCGACGTCGGCGAGCGCGATCGTCCCCTCCGGGGCGTCGCCGTCGATCACGATCACGTGCTCGAGGCCGGGCAGCGCCTTGCGCGCCTCGAGCATCACCGGGAGGTAGGCCTGCTCGACGATCGCGATCGTCGACGCGGCGTCGGTGATCAGATACTCGATCTCCTCGGCCGGATACGTCTGGTAGATCGAGAACGGGGTCGCCCCGAGCATCGCGACGGCGTGGTCGACGATGTGGAACTCCGGCCGGTTGCCGAGCATGATCGCGACCGTGTCGCCGCGGCCGACGCCGAGCCCGGCGAGGCCGCCGGCGAGCGCATCGACGCGGCCGAGCAGATCCGACCACGTGAGCGAGACGGTGTCATCGACGGTGCGTACGGCGACGACGTCCGGATGGTTCGCCGCGGTCCGCCGTAGCGCTTCGGTCACCGTTGGGGCATCGACTGCGCGCCCTGCCGCTGCCGTGATCGTGCTGCCTTCCATGCTCTCCTCCAGGAATCCCGGGTTCAGACCTACTGTGGCAGAAAGCTATCGCAGCGCCTGCGCCGACGGCGGCCAACTCCTCCTGCTAACGGACGTTGAACCCTTTTCCGGTGATGGTTGAGATGTCGTTGCTCAACCCGATCACGAACAGCAGCAGGATGAGCGCAAAGCCGACGACGCCGGCGCGTTCCATCACCTCGAAGGGGATCCGTCGGCCGCGGACCTTCTCGGCGACCGCCCAGAACACGTGCCCGCCGTCCAGGGGCAGGAACGGGAACAGGTTGATGATCGCGAGCGACAGCGAGATGAGCGCGAGCACCCACAGCGCCTGGGTCGTGTTATGTGCGAAGGACTGCTGGGTGACCGTGTAGCCGCCGACGACGCTCCCGAGCTGCTTGCGCTCCTGCGGCTCAAAGATCCGCACGACGACGCCCACCGTCTTCGTGGTGATGGTCCACATGTCGCTCACCGCCAGCCCCGCAGCGTGGACCGGGCCGATCGGCTTGCTCGCCGTGTCAAAGGCGAACCCGAGCTCGGGCGCCTTGTCGGCGGCCACGTACTTCGGGTACGCGGTGACGTGGACGAGCTGCCCGTTGCGGCGCACGACGATCTGGGCCGGCGTCGCGGCCCGGCACCCGTTCGTCTCTGAGCCGGCGCAGCGGTGGCTGCGGATCTGGTTCCGGATCCTGTCCGGGGAGCCGCTGACCCCGTCGACCGACACGAGCTTGTCGCCGGGCTTGAGCACGAGCGCAGCCGGGGTCCCGCGGCCGATCGCCCCAACCTTCTGGACGACGACCTGCTGGCCCTGGCTGAGCAGCAGAATCCAGATGATCAAGAACGCGATCATCAGGTTGACGAACGGACCGGCGAGGATCACGACGATCCGCTTCCACACCGGCTGGTTGTAGTAGGCGCGCGGCTTGGCCTCCTCCGGGATCTCCTCCCGGGGGTTCATGCCGGTGATCTTCACGTACCCGCCGAGCGGAATCGCGGCGACGCCGTACACGGTCTCGCCCCGCTGCACCTTCCACACCATCGGGCCGAAGAACAGCGAAAAGCGCTCGACGCGCATCCCAACGGCCTTCGCCGCCACGAAGTGCCCCGCCTCGTGGAACAGGATGAGGACCGCGAAGCCGAGGAACGCTAGGACGTACGACATGCGCGCCCAGTGTGGCAGGCGGACCTGAGGAACTTCATAAGTAGATGGGAATTTGTCCCGACCGGCCGTGCGGGTCAGGCGAGGGCGCGGTCGGCGACGAGAACGCCGGCCACCCGGCGCGCCCGCGCATCCGCCTCGCCGAGGGCGTCGAACGAGTGGACCGCGCGGGCGGGCTCCCGCTCGAGCGTCTCCTCGATCACCGCGGCGATGTCGAGGAACGCGAGCTGGCCGGCGAGAAACGCGTGGACGGCGACCTCGTTGGCCGCGTTGAGCGTGCAGGGTGCGGTTCCGCCGGCGCGGCCGGCGTCGCGGGCGAGGCGCAGCGCCGGGAACGTCTCCAGGTCGGGCGCCTCGAAGGTGAGCGAGGAGAGCTCGACGAGATCGAGCGGCCGCACCGGCACGTCGACGCGGTCCGGGTAATGCAGCGCGTAGGAGATCGGCACCCGCATGTCCGGGTAGCCCAGGTGGGCGAGGGTCGCTCCGTCGCACAGCTGCACGAGGCTGTGGACAATCGATTTGGGGTGCACGACGACGTCGATCTGCTCGTACGGCGTCCCGAACAGGTGGTGGGCCTCGATCACCTCAAGACCCTTGTTCATCAGCGTCGCCGAGTCGATCGTGATCTTGCCGCCCATCGCCCACGTCGGGTGGGCGAGCGCCTGCTCGACCGTCACGTCCGCGAGTTCGCCGGCGGTGCGGCCGCGGAACGGGCCGCCCGAGGCCGTGATGATCAGCCGATCGACCGTGCCGCCCCGCTCGCCGCCGAGCAGCTGATGAAGGGCCGAGTGCTCGGAGTCGACGGGGATGATCGCCGCCCCCGTCGCCTCGGCGAGCGCCGTGACGAGTTCGCCGCCGACGACGAGCGACTCCTTGTTGGCGAGCGCGAGATCGATGCCCTCGCCGAGCGTGGCCACGGTCGGGACGAGCCCCGCGGAGCCGACGATCGCGTTGAGGACGAGATCGCAAGCGGACTCGGTGATCAGCTCGACGAGCCCATTTGGTCCCGTCAGCACCTCTCCGTCGGTCCACGCCTCCGAGGCGCGGGCCGCGGCGTCCGGATCGGCGAGCGCGACGCGCCGCACGCCCAGGTCCCGGGCCTGCTCGAGCAGCGGCTCCCACGCGCGCTGCGCGCTGAGCGCGACGACCTGTAGCTCGCCGTCGGAGCGCGCGACCACGTCGAGCGCCTGCACGCCGATCGAGCCGGTCGACCCAAGGATGGCCAGGCGGCGCGGCACGGGCCCGATTGTAGGAGCCGTCTATCCCTGGCGGATGATCGCCTGAGCGGTGACCTGCACGGTCCCGCGCTCGACAAAGCGCAGCGTGGCGATCAGCACCTCGACCGTGACGCGCTCCGCGCGCTCCACAAGCGCAAAGTCGAGCCGGGTCCTCCCGGGGATGTAGCGCTCCGCCTCCTCTGTCGCGATCCCGATCGGACCGTGGGCGTCGTGATCGATGTGCGTCGTCAGTTCGCCGCTTGAGAGATTGCGGACCACCGTCTTGATCGTGTCGTCGCTGAGGACGATGTCGAGGCGGAACAGACCCTCGGCGAGCAACAGCATCGCCCGCGCGCCGGGCTCGAGCTGCTTGGTGCCGGAGAGAACGAGTCCTCGCCGCCCGTCCGCCGAGGGCAACTCGCCACCGAGCTGGCGGTGCACGGTGCGATCAGCCGGCGCCGTTGACGATCTGGCCGACGAACGACAGTCCGTTGCCGGTCGGCTCGCTGCTGACGGTCAGGGTCAGCACGTGGCTGAACCCGGCGGCAGGGAAGGTCTGCAGGTGGAGCTGGCTCAGCCGCCGCCGGGGGGAACGTCGCGGGCAGCGTCGTCTCACCCGGCGCGAGCGAGACCTGCTGTGCCTGTGCCACCGACATCCTGGACCGCCGGCAGCAGCACGCCCGTGTTGTTGACGATCGAGACTTTGATCCCGGCGCCGGGGGTCGGGGTGCAGACGACGATGATCTCCCCGTTCGTCCCCGGGGCGGTGAGCAGCGTCTGTCGCACGCTGCCATCCCCCATCGAGACCGCGCCGCTCCCGACCATCCCGAACTGGACCGCCGGCACCCCGCCGAGCGCGGCCGCGTCCGCCGCCTTGCCGTCGATCTTCAGATACTGCTTGCTCGCGTCCGCCTTGCTCAGGAAGGTGGCGTTGGACTGCAGCTTGCTGTAGGAGTTGTCCTTGGCCGCCGTGATCAGGTGCTTGAGGCTCGAGACATCGGCCGTCAGCGCCTTCTGCTCTTTGGCGTAAATGCTCGAGAGGTCCTTTTCGATTGTCACGAGGCTTGTCCGGAGATTGCCGGTGATCCCCTTCAGGAACAGCTTCGGCGTCCAGCTGATCGTCTTCGCCGCGTGCGCTTCGGTCGAGCGCGGCGGATCCGCCCCCGCCCGTTGCGCGAGGCCCCCGAGGAGACCGAGAAGCGCCATTGTCACCCCGGCCTTTGCGACCGTGAGCCGGAACTTGATGTATTCGGCCATGCCGGACCCGTCCCCTTATCGTTGTGCGGCCGTCCGGCGCAGTGTCCCGCAGCCTCGGGACCCGCGCAAGTCTCGATTCAGTCTCGCTTCAGGAGCGCCACGACCCAGCCGCTCGGCTCGAGTTGTTGGGCCGGCCGCAGGCCACGAGCGGCATACGCCGCGAGCACGTCCGGAGCCTGTTCAGGGCCGAAGCCGCTCACCAGCGCGAGCGCCGGCCGATCGGCCGCAAGTGACTCGGCGATCCGGACATGGACGGCTGCCGGGAGATTGGCGACGATCGCGTCGGCGGCCGGCGCCGGGACCGCCGCGAGGTCGGCCGCCCGCGCCTCGATCGCCACGCCGTTGGCCGCCGCATTCGCACGAGCCGCCTCGACCGATGCGGACTGCAGGTCGACGGCCACGACGTTCTGCCAGCCGAGTTTGGCGGCGAGGATCGACAGCACGCCGGTGCCGCAGCCGAGGTCGGCGAACGAGCCGACGGGCTCACACCCAAGCAGCAGCTCCAGGCACGTCCGCGTCGTCGGATGCGACCCGGCGCCGAACGCGGCGGTCGACGCGAGCACGATGTCGAGCATCCGCTTGCGCGGCACCGGCGCCCACTCGGGCCGCACGACCAGGCGCCCGGCGATGACATCCGGTCGGTAGTCGAGCAGGCGGCGCGTGCGCCAGTCATCGGGGACCGTGCCCTCGCTCCAGGTGTGCGGCCACGGCCCCGCTGCTCGAATCACCTCGTCGATCGAGGGCAGCGATTCGCCTCGCATCTTCAGCTCGACCATCCGACCCCGCGGCACCTCGCGCACGCCGTCCGGGAGGACGGGCAGCAGTCGGTCGAGCACGTCCTCGACGGCGTCTGCGGGCACGCGGAGGACGACCTCGCGCATCAGTGCCCCGGCATGACCGCGACCCAGATGTAGTAGCCGGCCACGACCGTGAAGATGACGGCATCGAGCCGGTCGAGCGCGCCGCCGTGCGGTCCGAACAGCGTGCCGGTGTCCTTCGTGCCCGCGTCGCGCTTGACGAGCGACTCGAACAGGTCCCCGATCGGCCCGAGGATGGCGACTGCCGCGCCGATCAGGAGCGCGTCGCCCTGGGTCATCCAGTCCTGGTAGAGCCCGGCGAAGAACACCGACAGGATCGCGATGAACATCCCGATGAACAGGCCCTCGACGGTCTTGTTCGGCGAGATCTCCGGCGCGAGCGCCCGACGGCCGAACATACGCCCGCCCAGGTACGCGGCGGTGTCCGCCAGGAACGTGCCGACCAGGATGTCGATGATGATCGCGTTGCCGTGGTGCAGCTGCCGGAGCAGGACCGCGTGGGCGAAGGCGAACCCGATCCAGTAGACCCCGAGCAAAGTGCCCGCGATCGCCACCGTCGCGCCGCCGCGCTGGGGACGTGTGAGAATCGCCAAGAACAGGACCGGAACCGCGGCCATCGCCACCTCGAGGACCTCGCGCTGGCTTCCGAACCGCGCCGCAAGCACCATCCCGGCGAGCGCGGCGAAGCCGACGAGCGGGACCGGCCGCCAGCGGCCGAGCAGCCGGTAGAGCTCGTGCAGACAGATGCAGCCGATCGCGATCATGAACAGCGCGAACGCGAGCCCGCCGAGGTCGACGAACACGATCGCGACGACCGCCGCCGGCACCGCGACGAGGATCCGGGAGACGAGGTCAGAGCGCTGCCGCTTCGGGCGTGACTCCGGGGGCGGGCTGCGCCGCTGCTGCGGGCGCCCACGGGGCTGCTGCCGCTCGCGGGTCGCTCCCGCTCGCGGCTCGTCCCGTCGCGCTGTCCGCTCCCTCGGGCCGGTGGTCTGCGCCGCGAGGCGGGCATACGTGCTACCGCCCTCCGAAGCGTCGCTTGCGCGCGGTGAACTCCTGAAGGCTCTCCTCGAACGCGTGGCGGTCGAAGTCCGGCCACAGCTCATCACGGAACACGAGCTCCGCGTACGCGCCCTGCCACAGCAGATAGTTGGAAAGGCGCTGTTCGCCGCTCGTGCGGATGATGAGATCGGGATCGTGCATGTCAGGCGCGTACAGGTGCGCGCGGAACTCCTCTTCGGTCCCGCCCGTAAAGGTTCGCGCCGCGTCGACAATTTCCGCCCTACCACCGTAGTTGAACGCGACGAACAGCGTGATCCGCGTGTTCTCCCGCGTCACCCTCTCGGCCCACTCCATCCGCTCGACCAAGTGCGACGGCACCGGTGGGTTGCGCCGGCCGATGAAGCGCATCCGGACCCCCTCCTCGTGCAGTTCCGGGGTCTCGACCTCGAGGCGGCGACCGAACATCTCCATCAGTCCGGCCACCTCCTGGGGCGAGCGGCTCCAGTTCTCCGTCGAGAACGAGTACACGGTCAGCTCCTCGATCCCGAGCGAGACGGAATCCCGGAGCCGGGCCTTGACGACGTCGGCCCCGGCCTCGTGACCGGCGACCACGGGCAGGCCGCGCTGCTGGGCCCAGCGACCGTTGCCGTCGGTGATGATCGCGACGTAGCGAGCCTGCTGTTCGGACACGCTCAGTCAGCCGAGTTCAGGAGGTCGCTCAGACCTCGAGGATCTCTGCCTCTTTGTGCTTCAGCGCCTCGTCGAGCTCGCTGATCCGACCGTCGGTGAGCTTCTGGAGCTCGCCCTCCGCCCGGTGCTCGTCGTCCGATCCCGCCTCCCCGGCCTCCTTCAGCTCGCGGAGGTCATGCATCACGTCGCGACGGATGTTTCGGATCGCGACCCGGCCCTCCTCGGCGATGTGGCGCACGACGCGGACGAGCTGCTTGCGGCGCTCCTCGGTCAGCTCCGGAACTCCCAGCCGGATCAGGTTGCCGTCGTTGTTCGGCGTCAGCCCGACGTCGGACTCCAGGATCGCTCGCTCGATCGCCTTGATCGAGGTCTTGTCGTACGGCTGAATCGTCAGCAGACGGGCCTCGGGCGCGCTGATCGTCGCCAGCTGCTTGAGCGGGGTGACGGCGCCGTAGTAGTCGACCTGGATGCGATCGAGCAGCGCCGGGCTCGCCCGGCCGGTGCGCACCGAGCCGAACTCGTGGCGGATCGCCTCGACCGATTTCTGCATCCGCTCGCGCGCGTCGGCGAGCAGCTCGTCGATCATGCCGTTGTCGTCGCTCATGTCCGCACCAACGTTCCCACGCGTTCCCCGGACACTATCTTGTCGATGTTCCGGTCGTCGGCCATGTTGAAGACGATGATCGGCAGGTTGTTGTCCATGCACAGGGCGAACGCGGTCGAGTCCATCACCTGGAGGCCGCGGGTGAGCGCCTCCTTGTGGGTGATCTCCGGAATGAACTCAGCGTCCGGGTCCTTCGCCGGATCGGAGCTGTAGACCCCTTCCACGTCGTTCTTCGCCATCAGCACGACCTCGGCATGGAGCTCGGCGGCCCGGAGCGCGGCCGCCGTGTCGGTGGTGAAGAACGGGTTGCCGGTGCCGGCGGCGAAGATGACGATCCGTCCCTTCTCCAGGTGGCGCATCGCACGGCGGCGGATGTACGGCTCGGCGACCTCCGAGATCGTCAGCGCCGACTGCACCCGCGTGTTGATCCCGACCTTCTCAAGGGCGTCCTGAAGCGCGAGGGCGTTGAGGACCGTGGCCAGCATTCCCATGTAGTCGCCGGTCGCCCGGTCCATGCCCTTCGCGGCCGCGGCGAGGCCTCGGTAGATGTTGCCGCCGCCGACGACGATCGCAACCTCGACCCCCCGATTGTGGACAGCGGCCACCTCCTCGGCGACCGCCGCCACCCGGTCCGGGTCGGTCCCGTACTCGAGGTCGCCCATCAGCGCCTCGCCGGAGAGCTTGAGCAGCACCCGTCGGTAGACGGGGGCGCCGCTGGCTGTCTCGGTCGTGCTCACGTGCGTCCGCGAGCTCTAGTCGCCGACGCCGAAGCGCGCGTAGCGGCGAACGACGACGTTCTCGCCCATTTCGGCTGCCAGAGCGGCGCGGAGCTCTTCGATCGTCTTCCCCTCGTGCTTGTCCGGGTTGACATGTGACTGGCGCAGCAGCACGACGTCGTCGAGCCACTTGTCGAGCTTGCCCTTGACGATCCGCTCGCGGACGTTCTCGGGCTTGTCGGACGCCTGCTCGGTCGCGATCCGCTCCTCGCTCGCGCGCACGTCCTCCGGGACGTCGTCCTCGGTCACGGCCAGGATCGTCGGCGACGCGGCGATATGGAGCGCCACCTCCCGCGCGAACTCGACGAACTTCTCGTTGCGGGCAACGAAGTCCGTCTCGCAGTTGACCTCGACGAGCACACCGAGCTTGTTCCCGGCATGGATGTAGCTCTGGACGACACCCTCGCTCGCCTCGGTGCCCGCGCGCTTCGCGGCCTTTGCCTGGCCTCTTGCGCGGAGGATTTCGACCGCCTTGTCGATGTCGCCGCTCGCCTCGCTCAAGGCGTCGCGGCAGGCGAGCATCCCGGCGCCGGTGCGGTCGCGCAGCGCCTTGACTTCCTGGGCGCTGATCGCGCTCATGCGTTCTCCTCAGGGGTGGGGGTGGTTTCTGGTTCGGTGGCGGTCGCCTCGGGCTCGGGCGCCGGGTCCGCGGCGGGAGCCTCGTCCGGGGCTGCGGGAGCCTCGGCCGGCCGGGCCGCCGGGGACCTCGGCCGGTGCCGCAGGGGCCTCGGCCGCCGGTGCCGCAGGGGCCTCGGCCGCCGGTGCCGCAGGGGCCTCGGCCGCCGGTGCCGCAGGGGCCTCGGCCGCCGGTGCCGCAGGGGCCTCGGCCGCCGGTGCCGGAGCCTCCTCGGCAGCCGGTGCCGGAGCCTCCGCAGCGGGCGTGGGCTCGGGCTCGGCCGCCGGTGCCGCCTCAGCCGCCGGTGCCGCCTCAGCCGCGGGTGCCGCCTCAGCCGCAGGTGCCGCCTCAGCCGCCGGTGCCGCCTCAGCCGCCGGTGCCGCCTCAGCCGCCGGTGCCGCCTCAGCCGCCGGTGCCGCCTCAGCCGCAGGTGCCGCCTCAGCCGCCGGTGCCGCCTCAGCCGCCGGTGCCGCCTCAGCCGCCGGTGCCGCCTCAGCCGCCGGTGCCGCCTCAGCCGCAGGTGCCGCCGCAGGTCGCCTCAGCGACCGGCGCCGACTCGGCCACTGGCGCGGCCTCAGCCTCCGGAGCCGGTGCCGGCTCCGCGGCCGGAGCCTGCTCCGGTGTGGCCGGGGTCGGCTCAGCCGCAGGCGCCGCCGCCTCGGCCGCAGCTGCCTCAGCGGCGGCCGCTTCAGCCGCAGCTGCCTGCTCGGCCTCACGCGCCGCCAGCTCCTCGGCCTCACGGCGCGCCTGCTCTTCACGGCGAGCCTGTTCCTCGGCCTCGCGCCGCGCGCGCTCTTCGGCCTCACGCCGGGCGCGCTCCTCGGCCTCCTGACGCTCGCGCTCAAGCCGGGCGCGTTCCTCTTCCTCACGGAAGACGTTGTGACCCTGGGAGACGACATCGCCGATCGCCCGGGTGACCGCCGCGCATGAGCGGATCGCGTCGTCGTTGCCGGGGATCACGAAGTCGATCCCATCCGGGTCGCAGTTCGTGTCGACAAGGCCGATGATCGGGATCCGCAGGCGCTGTGCCTCGCGGACCGCGATCGCCTCGGTCTTCAGGTCGACGACGAACACCGCATCCGGGACGCGCTGCATGTTCTTGACGCCGCCGAGGTTCGCGCGGAGCTTCGCCAAGTCGGCCTGGGCGGCCATCCGCTCACGCGTCGGGAGCAGCTGGAGCTGCCCTTCGGTCTCGTAGCGCTCGAGGTCGTGCAGGCGCTTGATCCGCTGCGAGATCGTCTGGTAGTTCGTCAGCAGGCCGCCGAGCCAACGATGGTTGACGTACGGCATGTCCGCGGACGAGGCGATCTCCGCGATCGCGTCACGCGCCTGCTTCTTGGTGCCGACGAACAGCACGGTCCCGCCCCGGCGGCTGAGGTCCGACGCAAACCGGCGCGCATTCTCCAGCAGCGCCTGCGTCTGCAGGAGGTCGATGATGTAGATGCCGTCCCGTTCACCGAAGATGAATCGGCGCATCTTGGGGTTCCAACGGCGCGTCTGGTGGCCAAAGTGCACTCCGGCCTCCAGCAGCTCCTTGATTCCGACTTGAGCCACGGATTACTCCCTTATATGTGATTGGTACTGGCCCGTTCGCCGGGGTCTCGCGGTCCTCGCCATGGCGGCGAGGCAGGGCGCAAGTCGTGCCAACGGGGTCGACAACAGAAAACGGTGAGAAAAAAAGTTTACGCAAGTCCGGCCAAACCGGTACGTTTTGGCCTGTAGCGGGGCGACCACCTTCCCCTACCTTCGGTGGCACCTCGCTTCCGCGGGCCGAACCTCCCTTCCCCTACCTCCGGTGGCTCGGTTCGCAATTGATCGGCGGGGCGGCTTTGGACGGGCCGCCCCGTCGGCTATTTAAGCCGCGTCGGCCCGGAATCGCTTGCCGGGAGCGTACCGCCTCTGTGAGGCCTCGGCGCTCGGGCCCAACCGGTCCTGATCCGGCGCGTTCGTTGTACCCAATCCGCCGACTTCCCACACCGCGTCGCCGCGGCGGGTTGCCACCCGCACGACAGCCCGCCGCAAATGGCCAAAACGCACGACGAATGGCCAAAACGCACGCCAGCCCGCCCAATGGCCAAAACGCATGTCAGCGATCGCCGATAGCGGCGCTTTCGTGCGTTTCGGCCATTAATCGACCCGAACGCAAGAAAGCTCTGAAGATCGCCGACGATGCCATGCGTTTTGGTCGCAAACCGGGGCGCTCTCGTGCGTTTCGGTCACCGCAGGGGCCGCTCTCGTGCGTTTGGGTCGCACCCGGCGCGGCGCTGGCCGACGTCGACCGCCGCCACCCCTACCCCGCCCCCGACGCCGCCAGCACCCGCTCGTAGTCCTCCCACGTGTCGACGTCGGGCGGCACGCACCCCGGGACGGGGACCTCGACGACGGCAGACCCCGCCCGGTCGAGCAGCTTCCAGACCCCTTTGTCGCCGTGAAGCGTCGCCAGATCCCCGAACGCCGGCCGCCCAAACGCGAACGGATGCCCCCGTCCGTCGTCGTAGCGACAGACCGCCAGGGCGGCGCGCCCTCGGCCAGCCAACAGTGCGGTCACTGCCGCAGACGTCACCCCTGGCTGGTCACCGAGCATCAGCACGAGCACGGAGCACTCGGGCGAGACCGCCCCCAGGGCGGCCGCGATCGACGACGAGCACCCCTCGCCGAACACCGGGTTCTCGATCACGTCCACACCCTCGAAGCCCACCGCGTCGAGCCCCGACCGCCCACCACCACCACCGACGACGCACAACGTCTGGTCGAACGGACACGCCCGGGCGACGTCGAGCACGTGCCCGAGCAACGTGCCCGATCCGAACGGCAGCAGTTGCTTCGGCCTGCCGAGCCGCGACGAGCCGCCCGCGGCAAGGACGAGCCCGGTCACGAACACGGTGTGATCCTCGTTCCTCGCTCTCATCGCGGCCGGTGGCCAAAGCCCTTCGTGTAGTCGACCCCGTCCTCCTCGACGGCGACGTTGACCGTTCGGCAGCGCCCGCACTTCACTCGCACCTTGCGGTTCATCCACTCTGCCGGCATCGACGCCGCGAGCACGTTGCCGCACTCGACGCAAACGTAGTCGTACGGACCGTTCCCGCGCCACACGGGCCGGCCGGCGTCCTCCTGAATCGCCGTCCCGCCGTCCCGAGGCACCTCGCCCGCCTCGGGACGCCGCATCGGCTTAAGGCTCACCGGATCGCTCATCGCACCATCCGCATCCCGAATCAGATCGTCGCGAGTTTCCCGGTGAAGTCCGTGATCAAGGCGTCGAGCACGGTGACCATCACGCCCTCTCCCATCGACGCCGCCTTGCCGCTGATCTGCGCCGCGGTGTGAATCGTGCCGCCGCCGTCGGCGACGTCGAACGTCACGTCGGCGTTGGCATAGCCCTGGCCGCCGGCCTCGCGGGACTTGACCTTGAGCAGCGCCCGATGATTCTCGTCGTCCTGCTCGACGACCTCGACGGTCCCCTTGAAGGTCATCGACATCGCGCCCATCTTGACCTTGATCTCGGCCTTGACCGACTCCGGGCCAGTCCGCTCGGTGACCGAGCCGCCCTCGACGCACGGGATCAACCGGTCGAGGTCGAGGATCGCCGCCCACGTCTCATCGACCGGCTTTGACGACGTGAACGGGTGGTCAAGTTCAACCATGGGTCTCCTTTTCTGAAAGGGTGTCGGGCATGACACTCTCGGCTGGTCGATACACACTAGGGCCGGACAACGGCACGCTCTCCGTCCGCACGAAGAAGGGCGGAGCGATCGCCAAGGCGGGACACGATCTGCTGATCCGCGTCACGGACTGGAGCGCGACGCTCGACGTCGGCGAGGACAGCACGCCGGCCGCGATCGAGCTCTCCGCCGACTCGAGCTCGATGCAGGTCATCGAGGGCACCGGCGGACTGACCTCGCTCGGCGAGGACGACAAGCGGGGAATCGGCCAGACGATCAACGAGGAGGTTCTGAACGGCACGCCGATCGCGTTTCGTTCGACGGACATCGCGGCGCACGGCGACCACGTCCACGTGAGCGGCGAGCTCGAGCTGGTCGGCACCACGCGCCCGGCGAGTTTCAGCCTGAGCGCAGACGGCGGCCACGTCACCGGCACCGCGACCCTGACGCAGTCGAACTGGGGCATCAAGCCGTACTCGGCGCTGTTCGGCACGCTCAAGGTGCAGGACGAGATCACGGTCGAAGTCGACGCCCAGCTGCCCGAAGCGAACTAGCCGAGTCGCTGCCCTAGTCGCTGTAGACAGTCTGCGCATCGAGTCCGCCCTCGACCCCGGGCGGCAACGGCCCGCTGCCGTGGGCATACAGGGCGAGGTCCGCGATCGTCGCGGAGCGCGCCTGATCGCCACCGGACACGAAGGCCCCGTTTTCCCATGTGAGCTGGTCCGCCGGTGTCTCGAGCTCCATCCCGGCGAGTAGCTGCGCCTTGGCGCGGATCTTGCCGGTCGCGCTCGTGATCGCCGCGGGCGTCCGTGTGGACGGGCTCGTGTTGAACCCGTGTCCGGTGCCGAACCGGCTCTCATCCGCCGGGACGACCTTCACGTCGAGTGCCGGGACGCCGAGCTCCTCGGCGACCTGCTGCGCGTATTTCGCCTCGTTGCCATCGGAATCCGTCGTCAGGCTCAGCACCATCTTGCCCGTCGGGTGAACGCGCAGGAACACCGCCCGGTACGCCTCGTCAGCCACTGGTCTCCCTCCTGGGTGTGGGTTCGTCATTGCCCTGCTTGGACGCCAGTCGCTGGCGCTCCTGATGCGCCGTGAGCGCGTTGTGCTCCTCCAGCTCGCAGAACGCCGGCTGGGGGCCGCCGAGCGGATGGGGCGGGACCGCCGGCCGCGTGCAGCCTGGGTAGATGCAGAGCTTTGGTGAGCTGCCGGCGTCGCTCATGAGCGCCCGATCGCCCACCCCGGCGTCGTCCGGCCCCGGCTCGGCCCGTAGCCGCTCGGCATCGCCACCGAGCTCCCGGGCTCCGGGGTGGCGCTCGCCCACGGCTCGTCCTCGACCTCGTCCTCAGCCTGATCCGCCGCCCACGCGACCGCCGGCGCCACCCCGACCGGCCCGGCGATCGCCGCGACCACATCCTCGAGGGCAGCGAGGCTGTGCCCGCTGACGAGCGCGTCGCAGAACGGGAGCGCCGCCGCCATCCCACCGACGCGTGGCGAAAAGCCGGGCGCGCTCAGCCGCGGATTGACCCACACGATCCGGTACGCGAGCCGGGCAAGCCGCTCCATCTCGCGCCCCACGAGCGCGGGGTCGCCGCGTTCCCACCCGTCGGACAGGATCACGACAACGGCTCCGCGGGCCATCCCTCGGCGGCCGTGGCGGTCGTTGAACGTCTTGAGCGCCGTCCCGATCCGCGTCCCGCTGGACCAGTCGGGCGCGGCCGCGGCGGCGCGCCGCATCGCCCGCTCGGGGTGGCGCCCCGCGAGCGCGCGGGTCAGCCGCGTCAGCCGCGTCGCGAATGCGAACGTCTCGACGCGCGGTCCGCTCCCGGCGGCACAGGCGAGGAACTGGAGGTAGGCGCGGCTGTAGGGCTCCATCGAGCCGGAGATGTCACACAGCAGCACCATCCGCCGCGGCAGGACCCGCCGCCGCCGGTACGCGATCGACACCGGGTCGCCACCGGTGCGCAGGCTCGCCCGCAGGGTGCGACGCAGGTCCACGCGCTCGCCGTGGCGGTCACGCCGGGCCCGCCGCGTTCGCCGGAGCGGAGTTGCGACCGCAAGACGCGACATCAACCGGTAGAGCGCGGCGAGCTCGGCGGGCTGGAGCGCGTCGAACCGCCGCTCACGGAGAACCTCCTCGTCGCTCGGCGCGACGGCGACCGGCAGTTCGGCCGCCTCGGCGCCCTCGCCGGCATCGCCAGGCGACGACGCGGTCGTGCTCACGCCATCGCCCGCCTCCACGCCCTCCCGGATCGATACGTCTCGCTCGTCGGCAGGTGTCGAGCGCACCGCTCGGACGTCGACGTCGGCGACGTCACCCGCCGGCCGCTCGCGACCATCCCCAAACACCTCGGCGAAGACCGCATCAAACACAGGCACCTGCGAGGGGTCGGCGACGAACACCGCTCGCGCGGTCCAGTACAGCCGCGTCCGGGACACCGGCCGCACGAGCGTGAGCGCGCGGGCAAACTGCGCCGCGCGGTCGACCCCGGTCGGGACGCCCGAGTCACGCAGTCGCCGCCCGAACGCCGCGGCGACGCCCGGCAGGTCGAGCCACACGGTCGCGACTCGGAACGGCTCAGCCATCTCCGCTCACCAGCGACACCAGGCCATCCGCGCGGACGACCTCCTGATCCTCGTTGTACTTGAGCACCGCGCCGAGCGTCCGGTCGATCGCGGCCTCGTCGAGCCGCTCCACCCCAAGCACGCTCAATGCGCGCAGCCAATCGATCGCCTCGGCGATCCCGGGCGGCTTCTGGACGTCGCTGTCACGCATCCGGGCGACCGCACCCGCCACCTGAACCGCGAGCGACTGCGCAGCCGCCGGAACCCGGCGGCGGATGATCTCGACCTCGCGCTCGCGGCCGGGGTACTCGATCCACTGGTACAGGCACCGGCGTTTGACCGCGTCGTGGAGATCGCGGGTCCGGTTGGAGGTCAACACGATCACCGGCGGGTGTGTCGCGGTCACCGGGCCGAGCTCCGGGATCGTCACCGTCGCCTCCGCGAGCAGCTCGAGCAGGAACGCCTCAAAGTCGTCGTCGGCACGGTCGATCTCGTCGATCAGCAGCACCGCGGGGCGCGGCCCCGGGTGCTCGAGCGCGCGGAGCAGCGGTCGGCGAATGAGGTAGTCACGGCTGAACAGATCGCTCTCGCTCAGCCCCTCGCCGCTCGCCTCGGCGAGCCGGATGCTCAGCAGCTGGCGGGGATAGTTCCACTCGTAGAGGGCCTCGGTCGCGTCGATCCCCTCGTAGCACTGCAGGCGGATGAGCGGCGTGTCAAGCACCGTGGCGAGCGCCTTCGCCGCCTCCGTCTTGCCGACGCCCGCCTCACCCTCGAGCAGCAGTGGCTGGGGCAGCGTCAGAGCGAGGAACATCGACGTCGCCAGCGCCTCGTCGACGAGGTAGTCAACCGCGCCGAGGCGGACGGCGAGGGTCTCGACGTCCGGCGCCAGGTGGCGGATTTCAGCCTGCGGCGAGGGGATCTCCATGCCGTTCCTCGAACGTGAGCTTGCACCCGAGGCAGCAGAAGTAGATCGGCTGACCGGCGTGAATGAGCGCGGGCGTGTCGGCACCAACGACGACCGTCATGCCGCAGATCGGGTCGACCGCTGTCTCCGGCCGTACGCGCGGCGTGACCACCACGGCCTCGCGCCGGCGGACCTCGACCAGCCTGGCGAGGATCGAGACCGCGATCTCGGCTGCGCTCTGGGCGCCGATGTCGATCCCCGCGGGTGTGTCGATCTGCGCCAGCAGCTCCCGATCGACGCCGAGGTCCTGGAGCTGGCCGATCACCGCGGCGCCGCGTTTGCGGGAGGCGACGAGGCCGATGTACGGGACGCCCGCTTCAAGCCCGGCTTGGAGCACCCCGAGCTCGTCGCGCCCATGTGCGGCGACCACCAGCGCGAGATCACCGACCGACGGTTCGGCGTCACTGACGATCGCGAGGCCGAGCTCGCCGCCGAGCCGGCCGAGCGCGCTGACGATCGGCGATTCTCCGGCGAGGACGACCCGCGGCATGGGCAGGACGGGTTCCAGGAACACCTCGAGCGCACCGCCGGACAGGCACGGATTCTGGACGGTCACGGTGCCGTCCTCGCGCCCGACCTCCTCGGTCCGTGACGGATCCTCCTCGGTCGCCGACGGATCCTCCTCGTCCGCGACCGGGTGGTCGGCATCCGGCCGGATCCGCAACAGGAGCGGGATGCCGCTCTCCATCGCCTGGAGCGAGTAGAGCCGCACGCTGTGCTGTGCGCACACGCCGCCGACGAACCCCTCGATCGTCCCGTCGTCGTGGACGAGCGCGGCGTCCCCCGGCGTGGCGCTCGTCGGTCGCTCCACGCGCACGACGGTCGCGACGACGTAGGGCGAGCCCTTCTCGCTGAGCTCGTGGGCGGTCCGCGTGAGCGCGGACGAGATCATTGCGGAGGCTCGGGCCGGCCCTGCATCGCCGCCCACACCCGCGCCGGCGTGCAGGGCATGTCGACATGGTCGACGCCGTGGCTGTCATGGAGCGCGTCGATGATCGCGTTGACGATCGCCGGCGGCGAACCGACGTTCGGCGACTCGCCGACGCCCTTGGCGCCCAGCGGGTGATGCGGGCACGGCGTCACGGTCTCGCCGAGCTCGAAGTCGGGGCACTCCATCGCGGTCGGGATCAGGTAGTCCATGAACGACCCGTTCAGGCAGTTGCCCTCCTCGTCGAACGCGATCACCTCCATGAGCGCGATCCCGATCCCCTCGGCGAGACCGCCGTGGATCTGACCCTCGACGATCATCGGGTTGATCTTCACCCCGCAGTCATCGACGGCGATGAACCGCCGGACCTTGACGTGCGCCGTCTCCGGGTCGATGTCGACGACCGCAATGTAGGCGCCGTACGGGTAGGTCAAGTTCGGCGGGTCGTAGATGACCTGCGCGTCGAGGCCGCCCTCCATGCCCTCCGGCATCGGCTGACCGCTGTAGGCGTAGCTCGCGATGTCCTCGATCAGGACCCCCTTTGATGGGTCGCCCTTGACGTACCAGCGACCCTTCTCCCACGCGAGGTCCTCGGGGCGGGTCTCCAGCATCATCGCCGCGATCTGGCGCGCCCGATCGCGCACCTTCCGCGAGACGACGGCCACCGCCGCGCCGGACACCGGCGTCGACCGGGAGCCGTACGTCCCGAGTCCGTACGGCGACTTGTCGGTGTCCCCGTGCCGAACCTGGATGTCCTCCGGGGGGATCCCGAGCTCCTCGGCGACGATCTGGGCGAACGTCGTCTCGTGGCCCTGCCCCTGCGTCTGAGCGGAGATCGAGACGACCGCCTTGCCGGACGGGTGCACGCGCAGATCCGCACCGTCGTTCATTGACAGGCCGAGGATGTCCATGTGCTTGCGCGGCCCGGCGCCGACGCCCTCGGTGAAGAACGCGACGCCGATCCCCATCAGCTCGCCCCGTGCCCGCTTCTCGGCCTGTTCGCGCTTCAGGTCGTCGTAGCCGGCGATGTCCATCGCCACCCGCATCGTCGTCGCGTAGTTGCCGGAGTCATACGTCCAGCCGGTCGTCGTCTCATATGGGAACTGCTCGGGGGCGATGAAGCTCCGCATCCGCAGCTCGGCCTGGTCGACGCCCATCTCCATCGCGAGCGCATGGGTCATCCGTTCGACGAGGTACACCGCCTCGGTGATCCGGAACGAGCAGCGGTAGGCGACGCCGCCGGGCGCCTTGTTCGTGTAGACGGCCTTGACCTTGACGTGCGCGGCCTGCAGGTCGTAGGAGCCGCACACGATGTGGAAGAACCCGGCCGGGAACTTGGTCGGCTGGGCTGTCGAATCAAAGGCGCCGTGGTCGGCGATGACGTCGACCCGCAGTCCGGTGATCTTCCCGTCCTTGGCGCACATCTGGGCCTTCATGATGTAGTCGCGGGCGAACCCTGTCGACATCAGGTTCTCGGAGCGGTCCTCGATCCACTTGATCGGCACGCCGGCGACGATCGAGCCGGCGATCGCGCAGACGTAGCCGGGGTAGATCGGGACCTTGTTGCCGAAACCCCCGCCGATGTCGCCGCACTGGATCCGGATCATGTGCTCGGCGAGGCCGGCCACGTGGGCGTAGATGGTGCGATGGGCGTGCGGCGCCTGGTTGCCGTTGTAGATGTCGAGCTGGCCGGTGTGCGGGTTGAAGTCGGCGATCATCCCGCACGTCTCGAGCGGCGCCGGATGGCAGCGCGGGTAGATGATGTCCCGCTCGACGATCGTGTCGGCCTCGGCGAACGCGCGGTCGGTCGCCTCCTCGTCGCCGGCCTCCCACAGCGGGCTCGCGAGGTTGTCGCTCTGCCCGTCCTTGTCGTCCCGAATCAAAGGCGCATCCGGATCGAGTGCCTTCCGGGCGTTGACGACCGCCGGCAGCGGGTCATATTCGACCTCGATCAGCGGGAGTGCATCCCGCGCGATGTACTCGTCGGTCGCGATCACGAACGCGACCTCCTGGCCCTGGAAGCGGACCTTGTCGCCGGCGAGCACGGCCTGCGTGTCGTAGGAGATCGTCGGCATCCAGGCGAGCCCGAGGGTCTCGAGGTCCTTGGCCGTGATGACCGCCGCGACGCCCGGGAGCGCGAGCGCTTCCGAGGTGTCGATCGAGACGATCTTGGCGTGCGCGTACGGGCTGCGCAGGACGGCCCCGTGCAGCATCCCCGGGAGGCGGATGTCGTCGAGGTAGTTGCCCTGGCCGCGGATGAAGCGGGCGTCCTCCTTGCGCTTCAGCCGTCCAAATCCGATCGGCCGCTCGGCGGAGGGTTGCTCAGTCACAGCCATGGCTCACACCTCCTGCGGGGTTGCGGTCTGGTGCTCCGCGGCCCACCGGACCGCGGCCACGATGTTCTTGTATCCGGTGCACCGGCACAGCGATCCCGAGATCGCGACCCGGATCTCCTCCTCGGTCGGGTTCGGATTCTCGTTGAGCAGCGCGCGGGTCGTCATCAGCATGCCGGGCGTGCAGAAGCCGCACTGGAGCGCGTGCAGCTCATGAAAGCCCTGCTGAATCGGATCCAGCCGGCCATCGCGCTCGAGCGACTCGACGGTGCTGATCTCATGACCGACACACATCGCAGCGAGCGTCGTGCACGACTTGACCGGCTTGCCGTCCATCAGGACCACGCAGGCGCCGCAGTTCGACGTGTCGCAGCCCCAGTGGGTGCCGGTCAGCCCCGGCGTGTCGCGGATGAAGTGGACGAGCAGCTGGCGCGGCTCGACGTCGCGGGTGACCGGTTGCCCGTTGATCGTGATCGTCAGCTCCATGCTGGTCATGCCTCCTGGTGAAGCGCACGAGCGGCCGCCCGGCGCAGGGCGCGTTTTGTCAGCACCCCAGCGAGGTGGCGCTTGTAGTCGACCGGCCCGCGGCTGTCGGCCATCGGCATCGCGTCCTCGGACGCGATCGCGGCCGCCTGCTCAAACAGCTCTTCCGACGGCGCCTGGCCGCGGAGCGCCGCCTCGGCGCGGGTCACCTCGATCGTCGATGGGCCCGCCGCGGCGAGTGCGATTCCGGCGTCGGTGATCGTCCCGCCGTCGATCCACACCGCGGCCGACGCCGCGGCGATCGCAAAGTCGCCCGCGCGGCGCTCGACCTTCTCGTGCGCGCTGCCGGCGCCGGGAAGGACGGTGATCCGGACCTCGGTGAGGATCTCGGCGTCGCCGACCGCGGTCATGTACGGCCCGACATGGAACTCCGACATCGGCACGACGCGCTCACCCCCGGCGCTGCGGATGACAACGCTCGCCTTCAGTGCCGAGCACACCGCGCTGAGGTCCTCGGCCGGATCGGCCTGACACAGCGACCCCCCGATCGTGCCGCGGTTGCGCACGATCGGATCCGCGATCACGTTCTCGGCGTCGGCGAACACCGGGAACAGCTCCGCGAGCAGCTCTGAGTCCAGTAGCTCGGCGTGCCGGGTGAGCGCACCGATCCGCACCTCCTCGCCCTCGCGACGGATGTAGGAGAGCTCGTCGAGGTCGTTGATGTCGATCAGGTGCTCGGGCGTGGCGAGCCGGAGCTTCATCATCGGGATCAGGCTGTGGCCGCCGGCGATGATCCGCGCGCCACCACCGACCCGCTGCAGCGACGCGATCGCGCCCTCGACGCTCGTCGCCCGCTCGTAGTCGCACGGTGCCGGGGTCTGCATCAGCCGTTCCCTCCGTTTGATGATGCCGGGCGCACGCCGGGCGTGAGCGCAGGTTCATACTGCTCCGGCGCGTCGGTCCCGATCACCGGTGAGCGCGGCATCAGCGACGGCCGGGTCTGCCGGACCTCCGGATAGAGCTGGCGCGCGGCCAGGCTCCCACCGTTCACGTTGCGCAGCGCCGGCCCGTTCGGGCTCGCGGCCGCAATCGGCGCCTCGCGGCCGAGCCGGGCGAGCGTCAGCGTCCCCTTCGTGTACACCTCGGAGATCCGCGGCGGGGTGATCGTCTTGGAGTCCGGGACGTTCCGCAGCCCCTCCTTGGCCGCGCCGGGGTACAGGCCGTCGATCAGGCCGACGGCGTCCTCGAGCCCCGCCTTCTTCACGAGCAGCCCCTCGAGCAGGTCGACGCCCGCATCGAGGTTCGCGTTGATGTCGGTCACGATTGCGTTGACCGGCTGCGATTTTTCGACGATCTCGCCGACCGCGGCAATCGCGTCGTCAAGCCCCCGATTGATCTTGCGCAGCGCGACGATCGTCGCGAGCAGATAGACGACGATCGCGGCGATGATGAGCACGACCGCGACGATCATCACAACCCCTGCTGCTGGCATCGCTATTCCTCCTCGGTTACGCGTCGTCGACGATCACATCGAGTGAGCCGCCGTAGCCGGCGACCACCTCGACGGTTTGCTTGACCTGCTCCTGAGTCCGGAGCAGCAGCGGGGCCGCATCGAGATCCTGCGAGCCCGCCCGCGCCGCCGCCGCGATCTTCTCGACGCTCGGGACGATGCCGTTCGCGGCGCGGAGGACGCCGTGCAGCAGGAAGATGACGACCGGCAGCACGACGATGAGGAGGATCACCGCCCCGATCCACTCGAGCGTCATTGCGGCCTCCTCGCGGCGACGATTGCCGCCTTCGATGCGATCCCCGGCATCGCGCCGAGAATCGTGTCGAACTGAGCGTTGATCGCCGTCACCGCCGGCTCGAGCGGGCGCAGGTGCTCGGATTCGACCGTCTCAAGCGCACCGGCGAGCGTCGACAGCTTGCCGGAGATTGACTCGAGACCGGCGCGGATCACGATCAGTGCGGCCGCCAGCACGGCGACGATCACGACCGCCAGGATCACGCTGAGAACGATGAGCGTCGTCTGGCTCATTTCCCACCGTACCCGTCGGTGAGCGCGTTCATATAGCTGTCCTGCACCACAGCCTCCTCGACGATCTGCCCCAGCACCGGCGCGGTCGCCTGGAGCTGAGGGATGTTGGCGGTGTTCTGAGCGACGGCGCCGGCGACGTCGAGCAGCCGTGTCGCCGATCGGTCGATATCCATGACCGAGCGGATGAGGACGATCAACAGTCCGGCGACGATGAGCGCGGCGACGAGCCCGATCACGAGCGAGATGCCCCACACCCCGTGGTTGGTGAGCGCGTATGCGGTCATTTGCCGACCGCCACCTTTCGCAGCGCCCGGGCCGCGTGCAGGATACGTACGCCTGAGTCGTTGATCCTGGCGATTCCGCTGAGCTCAGCGGTTTGGTCGCGGACCGTCTCCACGCCGCCGACAGCGGTTCGCGCCTGCGCGGCGATCCGGCCGGCGAGCACGACGATCGTGATCACGATCGCAGCCGCGACGATGACGACCACGATTCCGAGCGCGAGGCCTACGCCCCACCCGGTCGAGGCACCAGACACCGGCATCCACACCCTCCTGCTCGAGTCTCTCCTTACCGAACACCCTTACGCAAACCGCACCATCTTGCAAGTTTGGGAGCGCGCCCTACAAAGATACTGAGGCCTCGGCTTCGGCCCCGGCGAGTGCCGCCGCGAGATCCGGCGGGAGCGGCGAGGTGACATCGACCTCTGACCCGGTCACCGGATGGCGGAACGCGAGCCGCACCGCATGGAGGAACTGGCGCTCGAGGCCGAACCACATCGGGCCGCGGTACTGGTGATCGCCGACGACCGGATGGCCGATCGAGGCCATGTGGACGCGGATCTGGTGCGTGCGCCCCGTCTCAAGCGTCACGCGGAGCAGCGTCGTCGTGGCGAGCAGCCGTTCGATCGCGAAGTGCGTCCGCGCCTCACGCGGGTCCTCGGCATCGATCGACATGAGCACGCGGTCGCGCCGATCACGCCCGATCGGGGCGTCGATCGTGCCGCTGCGCGCGGGCGGCGTCCCGACGACAAGCGCGAGGTACTCGCGGCGCAGCGCTCGGTCGGCGATCAGCGCCTTGAGCGCGGCGTGCACCGGATCGCTCTTGGCGACGACGAGCAGCCCGGAGGTAGCCCGATCAAGCCGATGGACGATGCCGGCGCGCCACGGTTGCTCACCGCCGGCGCCGCGGCCGGAGAGCGCCTGGGCGAGCGTGCCCGTGCGGTGTCCGCGAGCGGGATGGACGACGAGCCCCGGCGGCTTGTCGACGATCAGCAGGTAGTCGTCTTCGAACACGACCGAGAATGGAACCGCCGGCTCTGATGCATCCGCGCCGATCCGCTGGTCCCCGAGCGGCCCGGTGACAACGACGCGCTCGCCGGGATTGACCGTGTAGCGCTTCGGCCGACCGGTGCCGTCGACGTGGACATGACCGGCTTCGATCCACTGCTGGGCGCGGGCGCGGGACCCCGCCGCGGTGGCGAGGAACTGGTCGAGCCTCAGACCCGCCGACCCAGCGTCGACCTCGAACTCGAGGTCAACTCCGCTCCCGTTAGTCCGCTAGTCATCGGCGGGCGTCATTTCTCACGCCGCCGCGGCCCCTCGAGGACCCACAGGAGCGCGAACACGCCGACTGTGATCGAAATGTCGGCGACGTTGAACGCCGGCCAGTGGGGCAGCTGGATGAAGTCGGTGACCGCCCCGTTCGCGACACGATCGATGAGGTTGCCGACGGCGCCACCGATCAGCAGTCCGGTGGGCAGCCACAGCCACGGTCGGTCGGGCCGGATCGCGAGGTAGCCGACGAGCAGCGCGAGCGCCAGCACCGTGAACACGAGCACGATCGCCCCGCCGCCGGAGAAGAAGCCGAACGCGACGCCCTTGTTGCGCACGTGCACGAGCTTCACGAAGAAGAACACGTGGCGCTCCGATCCCTCGGCGAGGTTCGAGCGGACGAGCGCCTTCGTGATTTGGTCGAGGCTGATCACGACCGCGACCACGGCGCCGGCGCGGATGAAGGCACCGAAGCGAAGATGTGGCGAGGGCGCCGCCATCAAGGTCATCGTGGAGCCGGAGGTCAGCCTGAGATCGCGTTGACGATGAGCGTCCGCACGAAGTACAGGACGATGATCGCCACCATCGGTGAGAGGTCGAGCATGCCGATCTGCGGGATGAAGCGGCGGAACAGCCGCAGATACGGCTCGCAGACGTCTCGCAGAAACGTGAGGATTGCGTCGGTCCAGCGCGAGTACGGCGTCTTCATCCCGAACGAGAACAGCAGGTTGACGAGGATGTAGACAAAGATCAGCAGGATGTAGACCGTGAACAGCGCCGAGACGTAGTTCGCGATGTCCACCCGGGTGAGCCCGATCGCCAGCATCAGCGCGCGCTCCAGCCGATGACGCTGTCCGCCGCGTCCTGAAACGCGCTCCGGACGCCCGCTCGCTCAAGCGCGGCGAGGCCCCGGGCGGTGCTCCCCCCTGGCGAGGTCACCTCGCGACGGACGGCGAGCGTGTCGTAGTCGCGCTCGGCGAGCAGCGCCGCGGTGCCACTCATCGTGTCGGCGACGAGCGCGCCGGCGAGCGCCGGCGGCAGGCCGTGTCGCACCGCCGCGTCGACCTGGGCCTCGGCGAGCAGCGCCTGATAGGCGGGGCCGACGCCCATCACCGCCGCCGCCGCCTCCATGTGCCGCTCCTCGACCTTGACCACGGTGCCGAGCCGCTCGAGCAGGCTGACGATCTCCGCCTCGAGGGCGGCGTCGACGGTCTCGCCGGGCGTGTAGCAGACGACGCCGCGGCGGACGGCGACCGGCGTGTTCGGCATCGTCCGCAGCACCGGGATCCCCGGGTAGGCCTCCTGGAGCGCGGCGACGCTGACACCGCCGAGCACCGACAGCACCACCTTTGCGCTCGGAGCGATCTCGGCGGCGACGGACGCGAGCTGCGCCGGCTTGTGACACAGCACAACGACGTCCGAGCCCTCGGCCACCTGGAGGTTCGATTCAGCGGCACGGCCGCCCACTTCGGCAGCGAGCGTGCGCGCCCGACCGGAGCCCGAGTCCGAGCAGAGCACGGGCTCTCCCCACCCTCGCGCCATTGCGCGGGCCATGTTGCCGGCGCCGATCAGCCCCACTTGCATGGGCGGAACGTTAGCGCTGGGGACGAGCGGAGCCCTCGGACGGCTCGATGTCGGCCAGCCCGGCCAGTCGCCCGCGGGTCGTGCCGCGCTCTAGCTCAGGTGAGTAGGCGAGCGCGAAGGGCCGATCCTCGGTGCCGGCCGCCAGGAGCGCGCAGTACGCATTGCGGAACAGGGTGTGGCGATCGAGCCCAGGTCCGGTCTCGGCGACGCCCGCCCTCAGCGCGACCCCGTTCGCGCCTGCGGAGCGTTCGACGCGGGAGGCGGCGACGAGTGCCCCGCGCGCCCGGGTGTCGGGCAGGATGACCGAGAACTCGTCGGGTCCGGTGCGGTAGGCGACATCGATCGTGCGCACCGTCGCACGGAGCACGGCGACGAAGGTCTCCCGGCGGGCCTCGTGGTCGCTCTCGCTGCTGTCGCCGTCCCGGTCACCGACGCTGAACACGACGAGCGTCGATGCGCCGCCGCTGCGTTCCGCCCGGAGCACCTCGATTTCGAGCTCCTCGCCGAACGCCTCGCTCGTCCGGACGACGAGCTTGGGGTCGACGCGGACGAGGCGGCGCAGCGCCTTCAGCTCCCGCCTCAGCCGTTGGCGATCGAACGCGAACAACAACGCGAGCGCCATGGTCAGGCAGACGACAGCGACGAGGATGACCGTGAGCACCACCCGACCCAATCGGCGCGCGTGGCCGCTCGCTTGAGCGAAGAGCCGTGGACCTACTGGACGCTGACCGCGCGCGGTGACCCGAGCCGGCGTCGTTAAGACTGGTTGAAGAAGCCCTTCTCGACGAGTCGGGCACGCTCTTCCGCCGACACCTCGACGTTGCGCGGCGTCAGGAGGAAGACCTTGTCGGCGATCCGCTGCATGCCGCCGTCGAGCGCATAGGTCAGCCCGCTGGAGAAGTCGATCAGCCGCTTCGAGAGATCCGTGTCGGTCCCCTGGAGATTGAGGATGACCGGGATCGTGTCCTTGAACTTGTCGGCAACGTCCTGGACGTCGTTGAAGCTCTTGGGGGCGACAAAGTGGACGCGGACGTCGCCGCCGCTGCGGCCGTTGCCCCGGGCGCTCTCGACGGGGCGCAGCGTGCTCGTCCGGCGCTCGCTCCCGACATCGTCGGCAAAGATGTCATCGATCTCGTCCCGGCGGCGTCGGGTGCTGAGCCGGCGGACGGGGGGGCGTTCCCGGTAGGTCTCCTGCGCCTCGACTTCGGGCTCCTGATAGGGCTCGACTTCGTCGTCGTACGCCTCGTCCTCGGCGAGGCCGAAATAGACGAGCGTGCGGTGCCAGGTATCGCGAAAGGCCATGATCGTGGGTGGGTTTCGCGCATCAGCGCAGATTCCCTGCCGTGATTATGACGCGCTGGACGGACCTAGAAAGCGAAATCAAGCGTAGAGGGTTGTGCCGAGCCGCACAATCGTCGCCCCCTCCTCCACGGCGACGACGTAATCCTGGCTCGTTCCCATCGACAGATGAGGCAGTTCGAAGCGAGCCGCGAGCTCGCGCAGAGCCGCGAAATACGGGCGGCTGTCCTCTGCTTCGGCGGCCAGCGGAGGCATCGTCATCAGCCCGACGACGGAGACCGGGCACCGGCCGAGGAACGCCTCGAGGTCGTCGGGCGCGACCCCGCTCTTCTCCGGCTCCCCCGAGACGTTGACCTCGACGAGCACGCGCGTGTCCCGCGGGGCGTGGCGCTCGAGCTGGGCGAGCACGGAGTCGCTGGCGACCGAGTGGACGTAGCGGACGTACGGGAGCACCTGGCGCACCTTGCGGCTCTGGAGATGGCCGATGAAGTCCCACGTGAACCGTCCGGGATACATCTCGGCCTTGACCGCGAGATCCTGCGCCCGGTTCTCCCCGACGACCCTCAGCCCGCCCTCGGCGAGCGCGCCGAGTTCCTCGACCGGCACATATTTGACCGCGGCGAGGATCTCCACGGTCTCCGGGTCGCGACCGGTGGCCGCGACATGGGCGCGGACATCGGCGAGATTCGATCGCACCCGCTCGGCCCGGAGCCCGTGGATCAGCTCAACCACACGATCCCCGCCTGGCGGCCGGTGACGCCGTGATCGCGCCGGTGGGAGAAGAACAGGGCCGGGTCGGAGCAGATCGTGCACAGGCCGACGTCGGCGACGTCGTCGACGCCGGCGGCCGCGAGCTGCCGGCGCGCCACCGCCTTGAGGTCGAGGTTCCGCCCGTGGCGCACATCGGCGCCGTACCCGGCGAACGCGTCCCGCACGTCGTCGCTGACCTCGTAGCAGCAGGGGCCCGCGCCGGGACCGATCGCCGCACTCAGCCGTCCGTCAGCCCCGAGTCCGCGCAGCGCGGCCACCCCCTCGGCGACGATGTTCGCGGCGAGGCCGCGCCAGCCGGCGTGGAGCATCGCCACCGCCCCGCCCCCGGCAAGCGCGATCGGCACGCAGTCGGCGGTGAGCACCATCGGCGCGATCCCACGGAGGTTCGTCGCCTGACCGTCGGCGTCGGGCGCCACGTATCCGTCCGGCGGTGGCGCGTCGGTGTGGGTGAGCACTGTCCGTCCGTGGACCTGACGGCCGTAGGCGAAGCGCACGCCGAGCTCGTCCTGGACGTGCGCCCGGTTGCGCGTCACCGCCTCAGGTACATCGTCGGTGAACCGGCCGAGATTGAGGCTCTCGTACGGGCCCGTCGAGACGCCGCCGCGCCGGGTCGTGAACAGCGCCGTCGCGCCCGGTAACTCCACCGCGATGTGGCCGGCGAGGAGGCTGGTCGTGCTCATCTCGTCAGCAGCTCGAGTTCGGGGAGTGGCGTTCGCTGGGCGTACTCGAAATGGGTCCGTCCGGGCGCGTAGAGCGTCGTGAGATGCGCCCAGCCACCGACCTGGCGGGCCCGCTCGAACACGTGCAGGCGCATCGACGCCGTCTCGCTGTTGTAACAGTAGGCGAGCTCCCCGTCGGGATCGTGGTAGGTGACGCCGGCGAGCTGGTCGCGATCGGCGTCGACCTCTCCGACCAGCTTGCGATCACCGTCGATGGCCTCAAACCGCCACCCCGTGAGGGCGAACGTGCTGTCGTTCGCGATCACGCGCAGCGGCGAGGTCGACGCGAAATCCCGTTCGCCAACCCGGGCCACGACCGGCGTGTTCGGCCCGGTCTCGCGACCGAGCCGCGGGACGAACACCGACACGCCATCGACGAACGCGCCGGGGGCGGGCGTCCCGTCCGCGTGGGCGAAGTCGTTGCAGTGGACCCACGCCCATGAGCTCGCATGCTTCGCCCCCCACAGGTGAGCCTGTCCCCCGCGTGCGCCGTGCAGCTCGAGCCGCTCGTCCCCCAGCGTGATCGTGCCGTCGACGGCGAGGTCGGCGTGCGGCAGCACGAGCACGGTCTTCGCCACCCCGAGCCGCTGGAGCGCGGGATGGACGTGCTCGTAGCCATGAGCGGTTGGCTGCCAGCGCAGATCCCAGGCGACATCCTCAAACGCGCCGCTCATGCCGTCGTCGCGTAGGCGAGCACCGTCGATCACGAGCTCGAATGGTTCGTCGACACTCTCCATCCGGTCGATCGGCACCGTCGCCTTGCGCCCGAACGTCGGGGTGCGGCCGGGACGTGGGTCCATCGCGAGCACCCACAACGATGCCGTCGCCGGCTCGCCGGCCGCGAGCAGCGGCGCGACCATCGTGTAGCGGATCCACACGCCGACCCCAGAATCGGGCTCGGTCACCGTCAGGTAGTAGACCTCGTAATGGCCGGGCTGACCGTCCCAGCGCAACGCGTTGAGCGAGGACCCCATCACCGGGTGAGGCTACTGGCTCGGCCCCGCAGCGCGCACCGCCACCTGGAGCTCCTCGTCACGGCCGGCGACGCGCGCATCGAGCTTCTCACGCAGCGCCGCCCGCAGCCCTCGCCCGATCGCCTCGCCGCGCGGGACACCGGCGGCGAGCAGGTCATCGCCGGTGATCTCCAGCCGCACGTGGCGCAGCTGCTCGAGCCATTGACGCGCTGTCGGCGCCGGACCGAGCGCGCCGGCGAGCGCGATCAGCTCCGGCGGCGCATGCCGGGCGGCGGCGGCGATCTCGGACGGGCTGGCGGCCGCCCCGAGCGCGCTCGCCAGCTCCCGTGAGCGGCTGGCCGCCGCCAGGATCGCCTCGCGGTCGGCGGCCTCAAAGCCCCAGAGGTCGAGCCCGGCCCGGACCGCTCCCGGGGCATCGGTCCGCGCGCGCCGGTCGAGCGCCGCGGCGAGCACGAGCCGGTCGGGGCGCTCGCCCGCCGGCAGCAGCGCGAGGGCGCGGCGGGCGCGCTCGATCGTCGGCGCCTCCCCGTCGAGTCCGAGCGGCGTGTCGAGGCCGAGTTCGTGGAGCGCGGCGAGCGCCGCGAGCGGGTCCGACTCGGTGGCGAGCAGGCGCAGCTCGGCGCCGATCCGGGCCCCCGTCACCGTCGACAGCGCGCCGCGGCGGCCGGCGTCGTCGACAAGAGCGCGCGTGTGCGGCTCGACGGTGAAACCAAGGCGTCCGGCGTACCGGGCGAGGCGCAGCAGCCGCGTCGGGTCATCGACGAAGCTCCGGTCGTGGAGCACGCGCAGAACGTGTGTCTCCAGGTCGGACGGCAGGTGCGGATCGGACACGAACGTGCCCGGCTGCGGGCCGGTCAGCGCGATCGCCCCGGTGTTGACCGTGAAGTCGCGTCGCTTCAGGTCCTCGCGTCAGCTCCGCGGGCTCGACGTCAGGCAGGGCCCCCGGCCGGGCATAGGACTCCCGCCGCGCCCGGGCCAGGTCGAGCGTCCGCCCATCGACCGTCACCGTCGCGGTCCCAAACCGACCGTGCGACCGGATCTCGCCCCCGAGCCGGGCGGCCACCGGCGCGACGTCCCCCTCAACGACGAGGTCGAGCTCCGGTGGCGTGCGCTCCAACAGCAGGTCACGGACGGAGCCGCCGACGAGGTGCACCGGCGGACCGTCCGGGTCCAGCCGCTCAAGCAGCGAGGACGCCCCCGGCAGCGCGCGGATCCGGGCCAGCAGAGCGTCGGGCGACGGGATCTCCATCCGGGCATCTTTGCGCGCCGGAAGGCGGTCAGCCGCAACCAGGTGGGTCGCTGGGACTTATGGCGCGCTGGGCCCATCGCCCCCGGTCGCCGTCGATCGGCCGGCGATAGCTAGCATCGGGCGCCGTATGACTCCCGGCACAGGCCCCGGTGCGCGGCGCTGGCTGCGGTGGGTGCTGATCGTCGGCGTCGTCTTGCTCGTGCTCGCGGGCGGCGCCGTCGCTTTCGTCCTGCTGCACAAGCCCGGCAACGTCTCACACCCGAACCTCTCGTTCACGACGACGACCACGACGTCGTCGACGACGACGACCGCGCACAAGCGCAAGGTGGTCGACACGTTCCTGTGGCCGCGGTACGGCTTCGACGCGGCCCGCACGCGCGTCTTCGACGGGCCCCACGTGCCCAAACCGCCGTTCCGGGTCGGCTGGCGCTACCAGGACTACGCCCTGCTCGAGTTCCCCCCGGTGATCTTCCACGAGACCCTGTTCTTCCTGGACGACAACGGCTCCGCCAAGGCGGTCGACAAACGCACCGGCCACAAGCTGTGGGAGCGGAAGATCGGCACGCTCGCCGCCGCCTCCCCGGGAGTCGGTGCCCGTGAGCACCTCGTCTACTTCCCGGTGCTCTCCACGGACCGAAACGCGGGCCAGCATCCCGGCGATGGCCGGTTCGTGGCCCTGTCGATGCGCGGCGGTCACGTCGTGTGGTCGATCAAGATTCCCCCCGGCACCGAGTCCTCGCCGATCGTGTACGGGAAGACGATCTACTTCGGCGACCAGAGCGGGACGGTGCGCGCGCTCGACGCCGGGAGCGGGCACACGCTCTGGACCTATCACGCCGCCGGCGCCGTCAAGGGCGGCATCTCCTACGCCGACGGGATCCTCTATTTCGGTGACTACGCCGGGCGTGCCTACGCGCTCAGCGCCAGGACCGGCCATCAGATCTGGGCGGTGAGCACGAACGGCGCCAAGTTCGGCTTCGGTTCCGGCGAGTTCTACTCCTCCCCGGCGGTCGCGTTCGGTCGCGTCTACATGGGCAACACCGACGGGCGGGTGTATTCGTTCGCCGCCAAGACGGGTCAACTCGCCTGGGCGACGGGAACGGGTGCCTACGTGTACTCCTCCCCGGCCGTCGAGAACACGCCGGGGCTCGGTCCGACGGTGTACCTCGGCTCCTACGACGGCAACTTCTACGCGTTCGACGCCCGCTCCGGCGCGATCCGCTGGACACATAACGCCGGCGGGAAGATCTCCGGGTCGCCGACGATCGTCGGCAACGTCGTCTACTTCTCCGATCTCGGCACGAAGACGAGCGCCGGGCTTGACGTTCGGACCGGCCGCCAGGTGTTCTCGTTCCCGGATGGCGCGTTCAATCCGGTGATCAGCGACTATGGGGCGATCTACCTTTCCGGGTATACGCAGCTCTACCAGCTGCTCCCGCGGTCCCCGCACCGGGCCGCCTCCCACCGCAGGACTACTCGGAAGTAGCCCGGATTTCTTCCCCGGTGGAACAAATGTTCGGCCTGATTTGCTAAGATAACTAAGTCTATGCGTTGTCGTAGTGGAAGTCACTGTCAGCAGCCGGCCCTTAAGGGTCGTCGGTTCTGCGCGGACCACGCGGCTGAGCTCGATCGCATGCGCGAGGAGCTCAAGGATGCCGCTGCCGCCCGCATTGGTCGGGGCCGGCCCAAGCGGTCATCAACCTGCTGTCGTCCCGGCTGCTACGAGCCTCGTGTCCCGCCTGCCGCGTACTGCGATACGTGCGCTGCCGCGGGTTACGTGGAAGAAGCCGCTTAACCGCGGCATCTCAGCAGCCGGACATCAATCAGAACTGCATCGTTTGCCGGATCGGCCGGGGTTTCGCGGCCGACGGCGGCCTGCGCTGAAGCGTGGGCTGATCCGTCGACCGCCTATGCCCCGGCCGTATTCGGCGGCACCCATCGCTCCTGCGCCCTGGTCAGCGCGGCCCTCGTCTCTGCCCCGAGTCGCCGCACCACCTCGCCGGCCGGTTCCTCACGCGCCAGCGGGTACGCCTCGCCGGCCCAGAGGTTGATCGCCTCGGCGTCCCCAGACGCCCGTGCCGCGGCCCGCAGCGGGGCCGTCAGATGGTGGACGTGCGGATACGCCGCCGGCGCCTCGGCGCCGTGCTCATCCATGAACTGGTTGACGATCCCGCGCGCGCGCCGGCCGGTAAAGGCCCGCGTGATCCTGGTGGCTCCCGGGCGGCCGAGCGCCTCGCGATGTGGCGCACTCGTTCCCGCCTCCGGGCAGCGCATGAATGCCGTCCCCACTTGTGCCGCGACCGCTCCGCCGGCGAGCACGGCCGCGACGCCGGCGCCGTCGGCGATGCCACCGGCCGCGACGAGCGGTAGCTCGGTTGCACGCGCCGTGAGCCGGAGGAGCGGGAGCAGCCCGAGCTCGCCGACACCGTCCACGTCGTGGAACGAACCACGGTGCCCGCCGGCCTCGTCGCCCTGGACGACGACCGCGTCGGCGCCGCGCACATCGGCAATGACCGCCTCGGCGACGTCCGTCACCGTCACCCACACGGCGACGCCGGCGTCCTGCAGACGGGCGATGACGTCGGCCGCTGGGCAGCCGAACGTGAACGAAACGACATCCGGGCGCTCACGGACCGCGAGCTCGACCTTGGCGGCGAACCCGTCGTCCTCGAACCGCGGGGTGCCGGGTTCGGCTCCGTGCGCCCGCGCGTGGGGCGCCACCCGGTCCGCGTAGCGCGTGAGCGCATCGGTGTCGACGGTCCCTTCCTCGAGGCAGAAGATGTTGAGGCCGTACGGCGCATCGGTGAGCGTCCTCACGCGCGCGATCTGATCGGCGACGGTACCCGGGTTCAGGTAGCCGGCGGCCAGGAAGCCGAGGCCCCCGGCGCTTGACACGGCCGCGGCGAGCTCCGGCCTCGATGGGCCGCCGGCGAGGGGCGCGCCGACGATCGGATGCTCGAGCGCCGGGAAACCCATGTTTACGCGACCGGCCTGATCGCGACGCCGGCCCGAGCCAGGTGCGCCTTGACCTCGGGCACGCTGTGGTGGCCGTAGTGAAAGATCGACGCGCACAGGGCGGCGTCGGCGCCCGCCTGAAGCGCCGTGATCAGGTGCTCGGGCTCCCCCGCCCCACCGGAGGCGATCACCGGCACGCCGACCGCATCGGCGACCGCGCCGGTCAGCGCGAGGTCGTACCCGTCGTTGGTGCCGTCGCGGTCCATGCTCGTGAGCAGGATCTCCCCCGCCCCACGCTCGACCCCCTCACGCGCCCAGGCGACGGCGTCGCGCCCGGTCGGGGTGCGCCCCCCGGCGACGTACGCCTCCCACCCGGAGCCGTTGCGGGACTTGGCGTCGATCGCGAGGACGACGCACTGCGCGCCGAACGTCGTCGCGAGCTCGTCGATCAGCTCCGGCCGCGCGAGCGCCGCCGAGTTGACGGAGATCTTGTCCGAGCCTGCGTCGAGTACCGCCTGGGCATCCGCCACAGACCGGATGCCTCCACCGATGGTGAACGGGATGAACACCTCATCCGCCGTCCGGCGGGCGAGCTCGACGACCGTGTCGCGCTTGTCGGAGGTCGCCGTGATGTCGAGAAACACGAGCTCATCGGCGCCCGCGGCGTCGTAGCGGGCGGCCAGCTCCACCGGGTCGCCGGCGTCCCTGAGGTCAACGAACCCGATGCCTTTCACGACCCGGCCGCGATCGACGTCGAGGCACGGGATCACGCGCTTGTAGTGCATCACTCCGGCTTTCCGTCGCGGTGTGGCTTGACGTCGCCGTCGAGCACGGCGTGCGCCTCCGCGATCGTGAACCGCTGCTCGTACAGGGCCTTGCCGACGATCACCCCGCAGAGGTTGACCTGCCGCAGCTCCCTGACGGCCCGTAGGTCATCGAGCGACGAGATCCCGCCCGAGTAGATGAAGCTCCCGCGCACCGCCTGGGCGATGGTGTTGACGCCGTCGAGGTCGGGTCCGCCCATCGTGCCGTCGTGGTCGATGCTGGAGAAGACGAACCGTCGCACGCCGCGGTCCCCCATCCTCTGGATGACGGACTGAACCGGGATCTCCGTCTGCTCCGTCCAACCCTCGGTGGCGAGCTTGCCCGCCCGGGCATCGACGGACACGACGACGCGCTCGGGGTACATGGCGACGGCGTCATCGAGGAAATCGACGTCGGTGAACGCCGCCGTGCCGAGCACGATCCCTGAGGCTCCGGCCGCGACGGCGCCGCGGACCGCGTCGATCGAGCGCAGGCCGCCCCCAACCTGAACCGGGACGTCGACCGCCTCGGCGATCCGGCGGACGTGCTCGAGGTTCGCCGGTGTCCCGGTGCGAGCGCCGTCGAGGTCGACGACGTGCAGCCGCCGAGCGCCCTCCTCGATCCACCGCAGCGCGGCGTCGAGCGGATCGGCGTCGTAGACCGTCTTCGCGTCGAAGTCCCCCTGCGCCAGCCGGACCGCCTTACCGTCAAGGATGTCGACCGCCGGCAGCAGGATCATCGGGCCACCGCGGATGCGCTCGATGCGCGCTGCGCCGCCGCGAGCCGGGCGAAGTTGCCGAGCATCTCCAGGCCGTGTCGGGAGGACTTCTCCGGGTGGAACTGCACCCCGACGATCGACCCGTGCGCGACGATCGTCGCGAACCGCTCGCCGTACTCGGTCGTGCCGATGACGTCCTCGTCGTGGGTGGGGCGCGCCGCGAGCGAGTGCACGTGGTAGAAGGGGCACCCGTGAGCAGGAAGCCCGCTGGTGAGCGGATTCGGATGTTCGAAGCGAACCTCGTTCCAGCCGATGTGCGGAATCCGCAGACCACCGCTGTCGATCGGCGTGACATCGCCCTGGACGAGCCCGAGACCGCCGGTCGCCTCGAGCTCGAGCGAGCGGTCGAACAGCAGCTGCATGCCGAGGCAGATACCGAGGATCGGAGTCCCGCTGGCGGCCCGCTCGCGGATCAGCGCGTCGAGGCCGAGGTCCCTGAGGTTTGCCATCGCCAGCGGAAACGCGCCGACCCCGGGAATGACGAGCGCGTCCGCGTCACGGAGCACGTCGTGGTCACGGGTGATTGTCGCGCTCGCGCCGACGTGCTCAAACGCCTTCTGCACGGAGCGGCGGTTGCCCATGCCGTAGTCGACGATCGTGATCGCGGGCGCCGTACTCATACGAGCGTTCCCTTCGTGCTCGGCACGCCGGTCTCGGTCGGATCGATCGCCACCGCCATCCGCAGGGCCCGCGCGAGCGCCTTGAACATCGCCTCGATGATGTGGTGGGCGTTCGTCCCGGACTCGACGGTCACATGGAGGGTCAGCTTGGCATTCGCGGCGAGTGCCCGGAAGAACTCCTCGGCGAGCTCGTGGTCGAAATTGCCGATCGCGCCCGGCGGCAGCCGCGCGGTGAACGCGAGCAGGCCGCGGCCGGAGATATCGATCGCGGCCGACGCCCGCGCCTCGTCCATCGGCACGGTCGCCTGCCCATAGCGAGCGATGCCGACGCGATCGCCGAGCGCCTGATCGAGGGCCTGGCCGATGCAGATGCCGACGTCCTCGACGGTGTGATGGGCGCCGGTCTCCAGATCGCCGGCGGCGGACACCGTCAGGTCGAGGCGGCCGTGGCGGGCGAGCAGGTCGAGCATGTGGTCAAGGAACCCGACTCCGGTCGCGCGCTCGCCGGCGCCGGTGCCGTCCAGCGTCAGGCTGACGCGGACGTCGGTCTCGCCGGTGGCGCGCTCGATCTCAGCGGTACGGGCCATTACGTCTGATTGTTGCGGATGCGTGCTTCCATCGACTGCGCGTGGAACTCAAAGCCCTCGGCGCGGGCGATCGGCGCCGCCGCCCGGGCGAGCGCGTCGGCGCTGTCGATCCGGACCTCGGTGAAGCTGCGGCGGAACTGGGCGGGCGACAACGCCGAGGCGAACCGGGCGGCGCCGTTCGTCGGCAGGACGTGGTTGGAGCCGGCGATGTAGTCGCCGAACGCGGTCGCCGCGTTCGCCCCGACGAAGACGCACCCGGCATGGGTGATGCTCGGCGCGAGCGCCTCGGCCGCCGGACCGATCAACTCGATGTGCTCAGGCGCGAACGCCTGGGCGAGCGCGCCCGCCGCGGCGATCTCCCCGGTGTCGACGAGCGCGGCGGCGGCACCGGTGTCGGGGGCGCCCGCGAGGCGGTTGGCGAGGGCGTCGAGCAGCCCCTGGTCCGTCGAGGTGGCGACGACGAGCGTCCCCGGGCCGTGCTCGGCCTGGGCGAGCAGGTCGAGGGCCATGGCGTCCGCATCTCCGGCCCCGTTGCCGTCCGCGATGAGCAGCAGATCGCTCGGCCCCGCGAACCCGTCGATCCCGACGACGCCGGACAGCTGGCGCTTGGCCTCCTGCACGTACAGGTTGCCCGGGCCGACGATCACGTCGACGCGGGCGACGGTCTCCGTCCCGTAGGCAAGCGCCGCGATCGCCTGGGCGCCGCCCATCCGGTAGACGCGCGTTGCGCCGGTGAGCGCGCACGCCGCCAGGATCGTCGGGTGCAGCTCGCCGTCGTTCCCGGGGGGTGCGCAGACCGCGATGTCCTCGACACCCGCCGCGCGGGCGGTCACGACGCCCATCACGACCGTGCTCGGGTACGGGGCCCGGCCACCGGGGACGTACACCGCGGCGCGGTCGACGGGGGCGCTGCGCAGCGTCACCTCGTGCGCGCCGAGCGAGACGCCGATGCGCTCGCCGAGCTGCGCCGCCGCGTCCGCCGCGACGGCGCCGACATTCTCGATCGCGCGCTCGAGGCCCGTCCGGACGGCGGCGTCGAGCCGTTCGAGCGCGCGGGCGGGCACGCCTTCCTCCACTTCGAGCGGCCGTGGCTCGGTCCCGCCGGTGTCGAACCGGCGTGTGTAGTCGACGACGGCCTCGTCGTGCCCGTTGCGCACCTGGGCGATGATCTCGGCGACGGCCGACTGCACGGACGCCGACGTCGGCACGAGCGCGCGGATCCGCTCCGCCGCCGCGCCCGGATCGCCGGTCAGCGCAAACCGCTCACACCGCATCGAGCCGCTCCAGCAGGCCGTCGATGGCCGACGCTTTGAGCTTGTGCGCGACCGGGTTGGCGATCAGCCGGGCGGTGCAATCGGCGATCTCCTCACGAATGACGAGCCCGTTTTCACGGAGCGTCGTGCCGGTCGCGGTCAGGTCCACGATTCCCTCCACAAGGCCCGTGAGGGGGGCGAGTTCGACCGACCCCTTGACCTCGACGATCTCCGCCTGTCGGCCGGTCTCGAGGAAATACCGGGCGGCGATCTTCGGGTATTTGGTCGCGATCCGCATCACCCCGAGGCGGCGGAGGGCCTCGGCCGCCCGATCCTCGCCGGCGACGGTCGCGAACACCATCTGGCAGCCGCCGTAGCCGAGGTCGACGAGTTCATAGACCTCGCGCTCGGACTGCTCCATCAGCACGTCCTTGCCGGTGATGCCGATGTCCGCGGCCCCCGCCTCGACATACGTCGGGACGTCGGACGGGCGCATCGTGACGATGCCGGCGTCCTCGAAGAGCAGCTTGCGGTCGTTCTCGCGGGCCTCCTGGGTATCGATGCCGAGCCGCTCGAGGAGGTCAAGCGTGTCGGTGAACAGCGCCCCGCGAGGGACCGCGATCCGCAACTCGTCGCTCATGACCCGATCCGCTCTTCGCCGGTGAGCGCGATGTGGACGCGCTCGACGTTGAGCGCGAACCCCACGGCGGGCAGCGACCGGCCGAAGCGGCCGAGCAGCTCGTCGTAGCGGCCGCCGCTGCCGATCGGGACGCCATAGGCCGGGTCGTACACCTGGAACACCGCGCCGGTGTAGTAGTTGAGGTTACGGACGAGACCGAAGTCGAAGATGATCCGGTCCGCGACGTTGGGCGGCAGCCGCGTCTGGACCTCCTGCATGCCGGTCCCGGCTGCCTGCAGCGGGCCGGTCAGGTGATCCAGGATCTCCGGTCCGCCGCGCATCTGGGGGACGCGGAGGAGAAGCTGCAGCTGGTCGTCTGCGAGCTGGAGGTCGCTGAGCTCGCGTTCGACCCCGACGAAGTCGCCGCTGACGAGCTCGCCGAGGATCCGCTCACGCTGCTCGGGGTCGACGCCGACGGCCTCGAGCAGCGCCGGGTACAGGGAGGCATCGCCGAGGCCGACCCGGTAGTCCTTCAGCCCGGCGGCGTCGAGCGCGGTACAGAGGACGGTGAGCGCCTCCGCCGTCCCCTCCGCCCCGGTGGCGCCGATGAGCTCGATCCCGGCCTGGAGCAGCTCGCGCGATTGTCCGCGCTGGGGGCGCACGCCACGGTAGGAGTGCGCAAAGTAGGAGAAGCGCAGCGGCGGCTCGGCGTGCTGGTAGCGCGTCGCGACGAGCCGCGCGATCGGCACCGTCATGTCGGGGCGCAGCACGAGCACGTTGCCGGCCTCGTCGAACATCCGGTAGGCCGGGCGCGGCGTGTAGGCCTCCGCCCGCGCGAACGTCGTCTCGTACTCGAGGGCCGGCGTGTACACCTCGCCGTATCCGGCCTGGTCGAACACGGTGCGCAGCCGCTCGGTGAGCGCCCGCAACTCCCGCATCTCGTCCGGCAGGACATCACGGGTACCGCTGGGAATCCGGTGAATCATCGCGCCGGTGATGGTACGGGCGGGTGCCGGGACGTGATGTGACCCGGCGGTGTTTGCCCGTGGAGCTCTCGTCTTAGACGTGAGCTGGGACGTCGTCGACGCGCTCGATCCGCGCCCCGAGATCCCGCAGCCGCTCGTCGATCCGCTCGTACCCGCGGTCGATCTGGCGGATGTTGCCGATCTCGGTGACGCCGTCCGCACACAGGGCGGCGATGAGCATCGCCATCCCGGCCCGGATATCCGGCGACTCGACCCGCGCCGCGTGCAGCCGGCGCGGCCCGACGACGATCGCACGATGGGGATCACAGATCGTGATCGCCGCACCCATCAGCTGCAGCTTGTCGGTAAAGAACAGCCGGTTCTCGAACATCTTCTCGTGGATGATCACCGAGCCGGCGGCCTGGGTCGCGAGCGCGAGCGCGATGCTCGTCAGATCGGCGGGGAACGCCGGCCACGGACCGTCCTCGACCTTCGGCATGTAATCGCCGGCGTCGTTCTTGACCACGAGGTCCTGGCCGCCGGGCACGATGATGTCCTTGCCCCGCTGCTCGGAGCGCAGCCCGAGCCGGTCGAAGATGAGCCGGATCATCCGCAGGTCCTGCGGCACCGTGTCCTTGACCACGAGCTCACCGCCGGTCACGCCGGCGAGCGCCATGAACGAGCCGATCTCGATGTGATCCGGCGCGATCGCGTGGGTGCAGCCACGCAGGCTCGTCGTGCCGTGGACGGTCATCACGTTCGAGCCGATCCCGTCGATCTGGGCGCCCATCAGCTGCAGCATCCGGGCGAGATCCTGGACGTGCGGCTCAGAGGCGGCGTTGCGGATGACGGTCGGGCCGGGCGTGAGCGCCGCGGCCATGAGCGCGTTCTCCGTGCCCATCACCGACGGCTCGTCCATCAGGAAGTCGCAGTTCCTCAGGCCGGCGGCGGGGGCCTCGAGCTCGATGTCGAGGCCGTGCTTGACCGTCGCGCCGAGGGCGCGGAACGCGTCGAGATGAGGATCGAGCCGGCGGCGGCCGATGACGTCGCCACCGGGCGGCGGCATGTACGCGCGTCCAAACCGCGCGAGCAGCGGGCCCGCGAGCAGGAACGAGGCCCGAATCCGCTCGGCCAGGCCACGATCGACCTCTTGGCTCTCGACGCCTCCGGTGTTGATCGATACCTCGCCGTCGCTGAGCCAGCGCACGCTTGCGCCGAGCGACTCGAGTAGCAGGACCATCGCCTCGACGTCGCTGATCCGCGGCACGTTGCGGAGGATCACCTCGTCGTCGGTGAGCAGGCACGCGGCGAGAATCGGCAGCGCGCCATTCTTGTTTCCGGCGGGAACGATGGTGCCGCACAGGGGCACCCCGCCTTCTATTACGAACTTTTCCATCGGTATCGGTGGCGCCGTGGTCGGGGGACGGCTCGGGCTGGAGGATCCAGCCGGATGCGCCGTGCGGGTCCTACGCCGCACACGGACGTCTGAGTCGAGACCGTCCGGCGCGTACTCCGGTCCCGAGCGCTCAGCTAGGGTAACAGCCATGCCGACAACGGTTTCGCGCCAGGACGCCTGGACCCTCCTTTGCGAGTGGACGAAATCTGACTCGCTGCGCCGCCACATGCTCGCCGTCGAGGCCGCGATGCGGGCCTACGCGCCCCGGTTTGACGGGGATGTCGAGCTGTGGGGACTGACCGGACTGATGCACGATCTTGACTACGAGCGCTATCCGGATCTCTCGGACGGTCACCCCCGGTACGCGATCCGCGAACTCGAGTCTCGTGGCTATCCGCCTGAGCTCGTGCGCGCCGTCGCGTCCCACGCCGACTTCATGGGCGTCCCCCGCGAGACCCCGATGGAGAAGGCCCTGTTCGCCGTCGACGAGCTGTCCGGGTTCGTGCTCGCCGTCGCCTACGTCCGGCCCGAGGGGCTCGTCGGGATGACCCCGAAGTCGGTCAAGAAGAAGCTCAAGCAGCCGTCGTTCGCCGCCGCCGTGGACCGCGACGAGCTCCGCCAGGGCGCCGAGGAGCTCGGCGTCGATTTCGACGAGCACCTCCAGATCGTGATCGACGCGTTGACCGAGCGGCGCGACGAGCTGCTCGCGCCCGCGGAGTAACCGGCGCCCGCAGTCCCGGCCGACACTCACCCCCGGCCGGCGCGGACACCCCACCCCCGGCCGCACCGGGAAAACGGTCCGCTCAAGGCGCTTCCTGCGTGAGATCGGACCATCTTCACGCTCCCAGCGGGAAAACGGTCCGATCCGTTTCCGAACGCTCTGGCAGCGGACCATATTCCCGGTCCCTGTGACAGATCTCCTTCTCTTCAGGGCCAACCCTGATCTTGCGAGATCGGACAGCGAGGTATCGTCGCGTGCATGACCACGCCGATCACGATCGTCGTCCTCGAGGGCGACGAGACCGGCCAGGAGCTGCTCGAGCAGTCCGTCCGGCTCCTCGATCCGGACCTCCTCGGCCTGGAGCTCGCGCTGCTCCGCTTCGATCTGTCGCTTGAGAGCCGGCGCGCCACGTCGAATGCGGTCGTCACCGAAGCCGCGGGCGCCATGCGCGAGGCCGGACTCGGGCTCAAGGCCGCGACGATCACTCCGGAAGGCGCCGACGATGTCGGCTCGCCAAACCGGATCCTTCGTGAGGCAGTCGACGGCAAGGTCATCATCCGCACCGGCCGCCGCCTGCCCGCGATCACACCGATTGCGGGCGTCCACTTCCCGATCGCCGTGGTCCGGATGGCCGTCGGCGACGCGTACGGCGCCGAGCAGTGGCGCGAGGGGGATGCGGGTTCGGCGGATGAGGTCGCATTTCGCACCGAGAGGGTCACCCGGTCGGTGTGCCACGCCGTCTCCGAGTACGCGTTTCGGACCGCGAAGCGGATGCGCGCCAAGGTCTACGGAGGGCCCAAATGGACCGTGTCGCCGGTGTACGAGGGGATGCTCAAGGAAGAGATGGACGCCGCGGCCGCGCGTCATCCGGACGTCGCCTACCAGCCCGTCCTGATCGACGCGACCTATGCCGGCCTCCTCTCCGGCGCCGCGGACGCCCCGCTCGTGATCCCGGCGCTCAACCGGGACGGTGACTGCCTATCGGACCTCGTGCTCCCGATGTACGGCTCGATCGCCGGAGCGGAATCGCTTCTGCTCGCTTTTGACGAACGTTACGAAACAACGGTGGCGATGGCGGAGGCGCCCCATGGCACCGCCCCGGCGCTCCAGGGCAAGGACCTCGCGAACCCGCTCGCGATGATCCTCGCGTGCGGCGCGCTTCTCCGCCACGCGGGCGACCGAGCGGACTCAGAACCCGCCGCTGAGCAGGCAGAACGGGCGTCCCGAGCGATCTATGAGTCGGCGCTCGAGGCGGTCGGCGCCGGCGTCAAGACGCCCGACCTGGGCGGCCACGCCGGGACAACTGAGTTCACGGATAACGTGATCGATCGCGTTCGGAACAAGCTGGAGATCTGGTCTTCCCTGGGGTCCGCCGCCTGATGCAACGAAACTTGCAGCTCTAGACCCCATTCCGTCCGACCCCCTCCGTAGGCTTACGAACATATGTTCCAGTCTTCGAAAGAGCGCTTGCGCGCCTGGTTGAGCCGGTTCGACGATGTCCTCGGCGACCACCCAGATGAGGCGCGCCCAGACGATGAGCGTCTCCTCCACCACCCGCACCGCCGCCCCCTCCGCTGGGAGCACGATCGCCGGCCCGGCAGCGTCCCTGCCCGCCCGGCGTATTGCATCTCACCGGTCCGCGCGGCCGCGGTCGAGACGGCTCACCACGAGCACACCGCACACTAGGTGCGAGGCGGCCGTACGCGCGCGCCACGAGGGTCACGCGCGGCGTGAGCGAACCGGACGGCTCGCCACTTGGCGTCGTCGGGTTCTTCGACGTGGCGACGCCAATGACGACCGCAAGGAACGTGCCCAGCCCCAACACGAGGCAGATGATGAGGAGCACGGGCGGCCGTACGCGCGCGCCACGAGGGTCACGCGCGGCGTGAGCGAACCGGACGGCTCGCCACTTGGCGTCGTCGGGTTCTTCGACGTGGCGACGCCAAGACGACCGCAAGGAACGTGCCCAGCCCCAACACGAGGCAGATGATGAGGAGCACGAGCACCTGCGGATTGGCCTTGAAGAAGCGGCGCAAGTCCTGCATGGCTACATGATCGCGCGTCGCCGACGCCGGACGACCATGCCGTGCCGGACGCGCGCTGGCGTTAAACGACACAACCCCGGTGCCTCGCTTGCGAGACGACCGGGGTCATGAGTAATAAACCGGCGGCGACCTACTCTCCCAGGCCCTTGCGGGCCAAGTACCATCGGCGCTGAGGGGCTTAACGGCTCTGTTCGGAATGGGAAGAGGTGTTTCCCCCTCGCCATAGCCACCGGAAACCGGTAGAGACCGCGCCCTTCGCGGGCCTTCAAAACTACACAGTGCCAATGAACGGATATCGAAATATCCGTCAAGCCCTCGACCCATTAGTACCGGTCTCCTACGAGTGTCACCACTCTTCCAGATCCGGCCTATCAACCTGGTGGTCTTCCAGGGGTCTTACTCTCTCTAGGAGATGGGAGAGCTCATCTTGAGGCCGGCTTCCCGCTTAGATGCTTTCAGCGGTTATCCGATCCGCACGTAGCTAACCTGCGGTGCCCTTGGCAGGACAACAGATACACCAGAGGTGCGTTCATCCCGGTCCTCTCGTACTAGGGACGAATCCTCTCAACTCTCCAACGCCCACGGCAGATAGGGACCGAACTGTCTCACGACGTTCTGAACCCAGCTCGCGTACCGCTTTAATGGGCGAACAGCCCAACCCTTGGGACCTACTTCAGCCCCAGGATGCGACGAGCCGACATCGAGGTGCCAAACCGGGCCGTCGATGTGGACTCTTGGGCCCGATAAGCCTGTTATCCCCGGAGTACCTTTTGTCCGTTGAGCGACGGCGCTTCCACTTGCTACCGCCGGATCACTAAGGCCTGCTTTCGCACCTGCTCGACCTGTCGGTCTTACAGTCAAGCTCCCTTACTGCCTTTACACTCTACGCACGATTTCCGACCGTGCTGAGGGAACCTTTGCGCGCCTCCGTTACATTTTGGGAGGCGACCGCCCCAGTCAAACTACCCACCTGTCACTGTCCAGCGCCCGGTTTCACGGCGCACTGTTAGAGATCCAATACACCAAGGGTGGTATCTCAAGGTTGCCTCCACACCGGCCGCAGCCGGTGCTTCCAAGGCTCCCACCTATCCTGAGCGAGGTGCATCGAACCCCAATACCAAGCTGTAGTAAAGGTTCACGGGGTCTTTCCGTCTAGCCGCGGGTACTCGGCATCTTCACCGAGACTGCAATTTCACCGAGCCCCTCGTTGAGACAGCGTTCAAGTCGTTACGCCATTCGTGCAGGTCGGAACTTACCCGACAAGGAATTTCGCTACCTTAGGACCGTTATAGTTACGGCCGCCGTTTACCGGGGCTTAGTTTCGGTGCTTTGGGTTGCCCCTAACACCTCCACGTAACCTTCCGGCACCGGGCAGGCGTCAGCCCCTATACGTCGTCTTACGACTTAGCAGAGACCTGTGTTTTTGGTAAACAGTCGCTTGAACCTATTCACTGCGGCCCTCTCGGGCTTCCCACGCGAGGTGGTTCACCCTACTGGGGCGCCCCTTATCCCGAAGTTACGGGGCGATTTTGCCGAGTTCCTTAACGAGGGTTATCTCGATCACCTTAGTGTTCTCCACTTGCCCACCTGTGTCGGTTTTGGTACAGGCACGCGCTTCCTCCCTAGAGGCTTTTCTTGGAGGCATGGCTTCCGGGACTCGCCGGCTTAGAGCCAGCTGGCATCGCACCTCAGGTTATGCGGCTCCGGATTTACCTAGAGCCACCCCTACATGCTTACCCCAGGACAACCATCGCCTGGGATCCCATAGCCTTCCTCGTCCCCCCATCGGTCAAACGGAAGCGACGTGGTACGGGAATATCAACCCGTTAGCCATCGACTACGCCTTTCGGCCTCGCCTTAGGTCCTGACTAACCCTGAGCAGACGAACTTTACTCAGGAATCCTTGGGCAATCGGCGGAGGGGATTCTCACCCCTCTTTCGTTACTCATGCCGGCATTCTCACTTCCGCCGCCTCCACGGCTCGCTTCCGCGGCCGCTTCACTGGCGCCGGAACGCTCTCCTACCGCGTGATCGGTCCGAAGACCTCACACACCCGCAGCTTCGGTGACTAGCTTGAGCCCCGTTACATTGTCCGCGCTTGAACACTTGACCAGTGAGCTGTTACGCACTCTTTCAAGGGTGGCTGCCTCTAAGCCAACCTCCTGGTTGTCTCTGCATTCAAACATCGTTTACCACTTAGCTAGTACTTAGGGACCTTAGCTGGCGGTCTGGGCTGTTTCCCTTTTGACGCTGAAGTTTATCCCCCAGCAACTGACTCCCGGAGTAGCCGTGACGGTCTTCGGAGTTTGCCTGAATTCGGTAACCTGGTAGGGCCCCTAGTCCAAACAGTGCTCTACGGCCGCCACGGAATTTATCCGAGGCTATACCTAAATATATTTCGGAGAGAACCAGATATCACTGAGCTTGATTAGCCTTTCACTCCGACCCACAGGTCATCCGCCCAGTTTTCAACCTAGGTCGGTTCGGTCCTCCACGAGGTCTTACCCCCGCTTCAACCTGCCCATGGGTAGCTCGCTCAGCTTCGGGTCTACCGCCTACGACTATGTCGCCCTATTCGGACTCGCTTTCGCTACGGCTCCGCTCATCGCTTAACCTTGCCGCAGACGAGTAACTCGCCGGCTCGTTATGCAAAAAGCACGCGGTCACAGTACAAGTACTGCTCCCACCGCTTGTAGGCACGCGGTTTCAGGTACTATTTCACTCCCCTTCCGGGGTACTTTTCACCTTTCCCTCACGGTACTAGTCCGCTATCGGTCACCAAGGAGTACTTAGCCTTGGAGGGTGGTCCCCCCAGGTTCAGTCCGCGTTTCACGGGTGCGGACTTACTCAGGAACATCTGCGGAAGACCGTGCGATTTCGTCTACGGGACGGTTGCCCTCTATGGTGCGTGGTTCCACACGCTTCGACTATCACACGACTTTGTAACTTCCGCCAGGTCAACCACAACCTGGACCAGACGTCCTACAACCCCCGACGCGCAACGCGTGGTCGCTTACACGCGCCGGGTTTGGGCTAGATCCCTTTTCGCTCGCCACTACTCAGGGAGTCTCTGTTGATTTCCTTTCCTCGGGGTACTGAGATGTTTCACTTCCCCCGCTTGTCTCCTCCGTGCCTATGTGTTCAGCACGGGGTAACGTCGCATTACCGACGTTGGGTTTCCCCATTCGGGCATCCCCGGGTCACTGGCCATTCAGCGCCTCACCGGGGCTTATCGCAGCCGTTCACGCCCTTCATCGACTCTTGGTGCCAAGGCATCCACCATGTGCCCTTACTATCTTGACGGTGATCATTTCGGAGAAATTAGATTTCTCCAGGCGAGCGTGATAAGCGCTCACCTGATACCCGTTACATTGGCTACTGTGCAGTTTTCAAGGTCCGCAAAGAGGCGTGCTCACCGCAGGACAGCCCGGGACTTTGCCTCGAGCCGCCGGCGGTGAGCCGGTCTCTCAAAACTCAACAGCATGCGGGCGCCTCACCTGGAGCTCACTAAGAGAGCTCCGTGTGCGCCTTGCCAGATTCGGTCGACATGTCTAGTGGCCGATCGCGCTTGAGCAGTGCATCGCGGGCTCCGCATACGCAAGGTACGAGAAGCACAAGGCGATGATGCTGCTGGCGATCGGTGCCCTCTGGTTGAAGAGGGCTCCCTAGAAAGGAGGTGATCCAGCCGCAGCTTCCGCTACGGCTACCTTGTTACGACTTCACCCCAGTCACGAGCCCCACCTTCGACGGCTCCCTCCCAAAAGGGTTAGGCCACCGGCTTCGGGTGTTGCTCACTCCCATGGTGTGACGGGCGGTGTGTACAAGGCCCGGGAACGTATTCACCGCGGCAGTGCTGATCCGCGATTACTAGCAACTCCGCCTTCATGCAGGCGAGTTTCAGCCTGCAATCCGAACCGAGACGCGCTTTAAGGGATTCGCTCCACCTCGCGGTATCGCAACCCTCTGTACGCGCCAATGTAGCACGTGTGTAGCCCTGGACATAAGGGGCATGATGACTTGACGTCATCCCCACCTTCCTCCGGTTTGTCACCGGCAGTCTCGCATGAGTCCCCAACTAAATGCTGGCAACATGCGACGGGGGTTGCGCTCGTTGCGGGACTTAACCCAACATCTCACGACACGAGCTGACGACAGCCATGCACCACCTGTGATCCTGCCCCGAAGGGAAGGTGTGTTTCCACACCGGTCAGGAACATGTCAAGCCCAGGTAAGGTTCTTCGCGTTGCGTCGAATTAAACCACATGCTCCGCTGCTTGTGCGGGCCCCCGTCAATTCCTTTGAGTTTTAGCCTTGCGGCCGTACTCCCCAGGCGGGGCACTTAATGCGTTAGCGTCGGCACGGAGGGAGTCGACACCCCCCACACCTAGTGCCCATCGTTTACGGCGTGGACTACCAGGGTATCTAATCCTGTTTGCTCCCCACGCTTTCGCGTCTCAGCGTCAGTACCGTCCCAGCGAGCTGCCTTCGCCATTGGTGTTCCTCCTGATATCTGCGCATTTCACCGCTACACCAGGAATTCCACTCGCCTCTTCCGGACTCTAGCTCGACAGTTTCCACCGGCATTCCAGGGTTGAGCCCTGGACTTTCACAGCGGACTTACCGAGCCGCCTACACGCTCTTTACGCCCAATGATTCCGGACAACGCTTGCCCCCTACGTATTACCGCGGCTGCTGGCACGTAGTTAGCCGGGGCTTCTTCTGAAGGTACCGTCACTCCAGCCGGCTATTCACCGGCGAAGCTTCGTCCCAACTGAAAGGGGTTTACAACCCGAAGGCCGTCTTCCCCCACGCGGCGTTGCTGCGTCACGCTTTCGCGCATTGCGCAAGATTCCCCACTGCTGCCTCCCGTAGGAGTCTGGGCCGTGTCTCAGTCCCAGTGTGGCTGATCGTCCTCTCAGACCAGCTACCCATCGTTGCCTTGGTGAGCCGTTACCTCACCAACAAGCTAATGGGCCGCGGGCCCATCCCGATGCGGAGGCCGAAGCTTCCTTTCCCCAGCGGCCTTATGGCCGGAGGGCACATTTGGTATTAGCCCGAGTTTCCTCGGGTTGTCCCAATCATCAGGGCAGGTTACCCACGTGTTACTCACCCGTTCGCGGCTTAGCCCCGGGCCGAAGCCCGGTTCGTCGCTCCACTTGCATGTGTTAGGCACGCCGCCAGCGTTCGTCCTGAGCCAGGATCAAACTCTCCGTGAAGAACTGCTCAGCGGGCGGTTCACACCACCCACCGTTCACAAAGAGTCGTCAGAGAATTACAACTCACTGACACAAGCGACAGTGTCACTCAGGTCTGCGAGCAAAACTCCGGGCCTGTCCCTGGAGGGATCAGACCCATGCGCCTATCAGTCATCGCCTACGAGAGGCGATTATCGGGAGCCCGATGTACACAAGAGGCTCCGAGGCGCAAGACGAGGTCAATCTTGGCACCGTCGACCTGGCGACCCGATATGAGTCGCGCGTTCGACGGTGTCGAACCTGGACACAACTCTCGACCGAGGGTCGGTCGAAGAGTGTGCATGCTGTTGAGTTTTCAAAGACCGTCGCACCTCTTCGGAAGGGTTCTCCTTCGGAGGGGGCGCGCTCGGATCCAGCGGATACCGAGGCGGACCGGTGAGTATAGCGCCGCATGAGCCGGTCTGGGAAGACCTTGCGGCAAAGAGCTCCTCGGGAGGCCTCAGGATCAGAGACAGATCCGTCGCGCCGCAGCAGTATAGGGACAGTCCGTCGGAAGCTGCGTCCCGGCCCCCAGATCGCGCCGCGCAGTCAAGCTAGATGCGCCGCCAGTCTAGGTCAGGACCTGGACCGTCACCGACCGCGTCCGCGGCCGGTCATCGAAGTCGATCAGGACGAGCTGCTGCCAGGTCCCGAGCGCCAGCCGGCCCTCGACGAGCGGCACCGTCTCGGAGGGTCCGATCACGGCAGCCCGCAGATGAGCATGGGCGTTGGTGTCGTGGTTGAGCCGGTTGTGGTCGTACTCACCGTGCGTCGGGATCAGGCGGTCCAGCAGCGCCTGCAGATCGCTCACGCCGCCGGGCTCGTACTCCATCGTCGTGATCGCCGCCGTCGAGCCGGTCACGAACACGCTGACCAGCCCGCGCTCGACCTCCGTCGTGCGCACGATGCTCAGCACCCCGGCTGTGATGTCGACGATATGCCCGCCCCCGGGCGTGTCCATCCGCAGCAGGCCCCCGGTGACGGTCATACCACGCGCACGCGCGCGAACCGCCGCTTGCCGAGCTGGAGCACACGGCCATCGATCGCCTCGGCCGGCATGTCGAGCGAGCCGTCAGCCAACGCCGCGCCGTCGATGCGCACACCTCCCTGCCCGAGCGCTCGCCGGGCCTCGGAGGTCGAGACCCCGAACGCCGTGCGAATCACCGCGGGCAGGTGGATCGTCCCGTCCTCGCCCCGCGGAAACTCGACCTCGGGCACGTCAGTTGGCATCTCGTGGCGGACATGGATGCGGTCGAACTCCGCCTCGGCCTCGGCAGCCGCCGGCTCGCCGTGGAACCGGGTGACCAGCGCTCGCGCGAGCGCCCGTTTCGCATCCCGCGGGCTGACCCCGGCCGGCGCGTCGGATCCGAGCAGCAGCGAGTACCAGAGCTCGAGTGACGAGTCCGGGATGCTGAGCGTCTTGCCGTACATCTCGGCCGGCGGCTCGGTGACGCCGATGTAGTTGTCAAACGACTTCGACATCTTCCGCTCGCCGTCGGTCCCCGTGAGCAGCGGCACAGTGAGGATCACCTGCTCCTCGACGCCGAACGCTCGCTGGATATCCCGGCCGAGCAGAAGGTTGAACTTCTGATCGGTTCCCCCGAGCTCGACGTCGGCGCGAACCGCGACCGAGTCGTACCCCTGGAGCAGCGGATAGAGCAGCTCGAGCACGGAGATCGGCTGGCGCGCGCTGAAGCGCTTGGCGAAGTCATCGCGCTCGAGCAGCTGCGCGACGGTCGTGGTCCGCAGCAGCGCGAACAGCTGCTCCATCGCCATGTCGAGCCATTCGCTGTTGTGCTTGACCTCGAGCCGATCGCGGTCGAGCACCTTCATCGCCTGATCCTGGAACGTCTGAGCGTTCGCATCGATCTGCTCCGGGGCGAGGACGGGGCGCGTCGTCGAGCGGCCGCTGGGGTCCCCGACGCGGGCGGTGTAGTCGCCGACGATCAGCACGACGATGTGACCAAGGTCCTGAAACTCCCGCAGCTTCTGGAGTACGACCGTGAACCCGAGGTGAATATCCGGGGCCGTCGGGTCGATTCCGAGCTTGACCCGGAGCGGCCGACCGAGCGCCAGCTTTCGCTCGAGGCCGCCGTCGGGCAGGCAGTCGACGGCGTTACGGGCCAGCCAGGCAGCGTCCCGTGCCGCCTCGCCCGAGGCGTTCGTTGGAGGTTCCGATTCGCCCTCGTCGACGGGCGTGTCCACCCCGGCCGAAGCGTCTGAGTCCATCCGGGCCAATGCTAGACTCTCGGCCCTCGCGGGAACCGCGCCCGATGCCGCCGGGCTACGACGTTCCCACTACGCCGACACCGGTCGGCATGGCAGCTCGGCTGCCGAGTTGGATCCTTCGATTCGCATGAGCGAAGACGATCACATAGAGAACGCGGATCCGCACGCGCCGATCCCGTTTCGCCCGCCACGCCGACGGTGGCGGCGACGCGGCGACGGCGAACGCCCGCCGAAGCCGCGCGTGCGCAAGCTCCGTCTGCTGCTGATTCTCGTCGGCCTCGGCGCGCTCGCGTTCGTCTCGACGGTGTTCGGGATGATGATGGCCGTCGCCTCGGACCTCCCCCAGCTCGAAAACCGGCGCGAGTACAAGCACGAGGCGAACACGTTCCTGTACGACGACCAGTGGCGGCCGATCGGGATCTTCGCGCCGCCGAACAACGTCGTCATCGACCAGTACCAGGACATCGCCCCCGCGATGCGGTACGCAATCGTCTCAATCGAGGACAAGCGTTTCTGGACGAACCCCGGCGTCGACATCCGCGGCATCGCCCGAGCCTTTGTTGCCGACATCACCGGCGGCTCGCGCCAGGGCGCCTCGACGATCGCCCAGCAGTTCGTCAAGAACGCGCTCGCCGAGCAGAGCAATCGCACCGTGCTCGAGAAGCTCCGTGAGGCGGCGCTCGCCTACCACCTCACCCGCAAATGGAAGAAAACGAAGATCCTCACCGAGTATCTGAACTCGATCTACTTCGGCAATGGCGCCTACGGGATCGAGTCGGCCGCGCGCGTGTACTTCGGCAAGAAGTATGGGTTCGTCCCGGCGGCGGCCGCCGGTCAGACGCTGTCGAGCGACGGCACGAGTTCGACCGTTTCGGGCGGCTGCGGCGACTCGAGCCCCGGCGCGCTGCTGCCGAAGTGCGCCTCAAAGCTGACGCCGTGGGATGCCGCCCTGCTCGCCGGGATGGTCGCGTCGCCATCGGCGTTCGATCCGATCGCCCATCCCCACGCCGCCAAGGGCCGGCGCAACGTCGTGCTCAAGGACATGCTCCAGCAGGGATCGATCAGCCAGCTGGAGTACGACCAGGGGATCAACGCTCCGCTCCCGACCGCGGCCGACATCCAGCAGCCGTCCGAGCCGACCGCCGCGCCGTACTTCACGAGCTGGCTGCGCCCGCAGATCCTTGCCGCCGTCGGTCACGGGGTCTCTCCCTCGCTCGCCGAGTACCGCGCGTACTACGGCGGCCTGAAGATCAAGACGACGCTCGACCTCGACATGCAGAAGGCGGCCGAGCAGGCGATCAGCTCCGAGCTCCCGGCCGACTCCGGCCTCCCGAGCGCGTCGCTCGTCGCGATTGACAACAAGACCGGCGAGGTCCGCGCAATGGTCGGGGGCCCGGTCGTCAACGGCGAGGAGGACTACGCCCACTTCCCGTTCAACCTCGCCACCGAGGGACACCGCCAGCCGGGCTCGGCGTTCAAGCCGTTCACGCTCGCCGAGGCGCTGAAGACCGGTGATTACGGACCGGACTCGGTGATCACCTCGGCCCCCCAAGACTTCATCGTTCCCAACAGCGCCGGCAAGGAACACTTCATCGTCCACAACTTCGGCAACACGTACTCGGGCTCGCTCAGCCTCCGCGACGCAACCGCGTACTCCGATAACACTGTGTACTCCCAGGTCGGCATCCACGTCGGGACGAGTCGAATCAAACGCCTTGCGAACGCGATGGGGATCCGCTCGCCGGTCTCGAACAACTACGCGATGATCCTCGGCGGTCTGCGCGAGGGCGTCTCGCCGCTCGACATGGCGCACGCGTACGAGACGTTCGCCACCGGCGGCAACCGCGTCTACAACCCGGTGCTCGGCGCGCCGAACAAGGGACCGACAGGGATCTCCGAGCTCCAGTGCTACCAGGTCAAGTGCGATGGCAAGACCGATGTCACGGACCACCCGACGTACAAGCGGATCCTCCCTCCCGCCGTGGCATCGGAGGTGCACGACATCCTCCACGGTCCGGTCTCATTCGGAACCGCGACGAACGCACAGATCCCCGGTGTCGACGTCGCCGGGCAAGACCGGCACGACCTCGGACTACGCGGACGCCTGGTTCGTCGGCTGGACGCCGCAGATGACGACGGCGGTCTGGGTCGGCTACCCGACGAACAGCAAGTCGATGGCCACGGCCTACAACGGTGGCCCGGTCGAGGGCGGCACCTATCCGGCGGTCATCTGGCAGAGCTTTATGACCCAGGCGTTGCAGATCATGGCCAACGAGGCGGCGAAGCACCCGGGCAAGGCCAAGAAGAACGGCACGGCAACAGCGGCAACAGCGGCAGCAGCGGGAACACCGGACTCGGCTCAACCGGAGCCGGCCCGAGCGCCCCGGCCACCAGCCCGAGCGGCTCGACCGGGAACACCGGTGGCGGGGCTGCCGGCAACACCGGCGGCGGTGGTGGCGGCGGAGCGGCCGGCAACACCGGTGGCGGCGGTGGCGCTGCCGGCAACACGGCGGCGGCGGCGGTGGCGGTGGCGGCGGTGCCGGCAACACCGGCGGCGGCGGCGGTGGTGGTGGCGCCGGCGGTGGTGGCGGCGGCGGGGGCGGTGGTGCCAGCGGCGGCGGCAGCGGCGGCGCCGGAATCGGCGGCGGCTGAGCTCAGCGTCCCAGCCGGGCGGCACGCCGGCGACGCGGGACGCGAGCGCCCCGCCGTGAGACGAACGGGCTGCCGGTCACGCTGAAGCGCCACGGCAGATCCGCGGCCTTGGTGATCCCGATCCGCTCATCGACCGTGATCGCAGGCTTCTCCCACCCGGACGGCCGCTCGCTGATCACGATCGGCCCGTCGATCAGATCGGTCCCGTTGTGCTCGAGCTCGATCCCCAGCGCCTGGGTCAGCTTCCCCGGCCCCGAGCAGAGCGCGGTCACCGCCTCGACCCCGCGGCGCGTCCGCATCATCTCCACGCCGCGCAGCGGCTCAAGCGCACGGATGAGCACGGCGGCCCCGACTCCCTCGGGTTCACACACTGCATTCAGCAGCGCGTGGATTCCGTACGAGCGGTACACGTACGCGCGGCCCGGGGGCCCGAACAAGGTCTCCGTCCGGGGCGTGAGGCCGACGAATGCGTGCGAGGCGGGTTCGGAGTCGTGGTACGCCTCGGTCTCGACGATCACCCCGGCGCAGTCGCCGTAGGTGACCACACAGCCGATCAGATCGCGCGTGACGTCGAGCACCGCTCGGCGGTAGAACGACCGATTCACGCGAGCGCGGCGCGTGCCTGCGTGACCTGCTCGCGCACGCGGACGAGCGCGGTCCCGCCGGCCGACACCTTCGAATCGAGCCGGGCGCCGTCGCGGAGCACCGCGTAGAACTCGTCGTCGAGCAGCGGCGAGACCTCCGCGATCTCGTTCCGCCTGAGCGCCGACAGCGTCCGGCCGGACTCAACCGCGCGCCGGACGAGCCCGGCGACGATGCCGTGTGCTTCCCGGAACGGGAGCCCGCGGCGGACGAGTAGATCGGCGATATCGGTAGCGGCCAGGAATTCGTCGGCGGCAGCCTCGGCGAGCCGCTCGCGATTGAACGTGATCGAGCCGATCATGCCCTCGGCCGCAGCGAGCGACAGCTCGAGCGTGTCGGCGGCGTCGAACAGGTGCTCCTTGTCCTCCTGCATGTCCTTGTTGTAGGTGAGCGGGAGGCCATGCATGACGCCGTGCAGTCCGACGAGATGCGCCGTGATCCGCGGCGCCTTGGCGCGCAACAGCTCGGCGGCGTCCGGGTTCTTCTTCTGGGGCATGATCGACGAGCCCGATGCCCAGGCGTCGGAGACCTCACAGAACCGGAACTCCTCCGACGACCACAGCACGATCTCGGCGCCGAGACGGGACAGGTGGGTGGCACATGTCGCCGCGGCCGCAAGGTAGTCGAGGACGAAGTCCCGATTGGACACCGCGTCGATCGAGTTCGGCGCCACCTCGCCAAAGCCGAGCGCGTCGGCGACCGACTGGCGATCGGTCTCAAAGTTGACCCCGGCCAGCGCGCCCGCGCCGAGCGGCAACACCGCAGTCGACGCGACCACGTCATGGAAGCGCCGTCGGTCGCGCACAAGCATCCACACGTACGCGAGCAGGTGATGGCTCAGGTAGACCGGCTGGGCCCGCTGCAGGTGGGTGTACCCAGGCATCGGCCAGTCGAGGTGGCGCTCCGCCACATCGATGAGCACCGATGCGAGCCGGGTAATCGAACTCGCCGCGTCGTACGCATGGGCGCGCACGAACATCGCCACGTCCGTCGCAACCTGGTCGTTGCGCGAACGCGCGGTGTGCAGGCGGCCGCCGGCTCGGCCGGCGATCTCGGTGACGCGCCGCTCGATCGCCATGTGGATGTCCTCGTCGCCGTCGGCGAACGGGAACGAGCCATCGCTCAGCTCGCCGTGGACCTGCTCGAGCGCGCCGTCGAGAGCGGCGCGGTCCTCCTCACCGATGATCCCCTGCGCGGCCAGCATCGCGGCGTGGGCACGGGACTGCTCGATGTCGTACGGCGCCAGGCGCCAATCGAAGCCGATCGAGTCGTTGAGGCGGCGGAACGCCTCGTGCGGGGGCTCGGAGAAGCGGGACATATCGCAGCCGCGATCTTACGAGCGCGCCGTGACGAGCACGTCGCGGAGTGCCTCTGCGACGCGCGCGACCTGGCTCTCGGTCATCGCGGGGAAGAATGGCAGCGCGATCGAGCGCGCGGCGACGTCCTCGCACACCGGAAACTCGCCGGGCCGGTGGCCGAACGTCTCGCGGTAGTAGCTCATGAGGTGGACCGCCGGGAAGTACGGCTTGCTCGGCACGCCGACGGTGGCGAGGTCGCGCACGACGCTGTCACGGTCGAGACCTCGCGGGAGCTGCACGACGTAGACGAACCAGCCCCGCCGAGCACCTCCGGCATCCGGACACGGGAGGGCCAGCTCGTCAAGTCCCGCCAGTGCCTCGTCGTACAGCGCGGCGACGCGGGCGCGGCCGGCCAGCATCGCGTCGAGGCGGTCGAGTTGCGCGAGCCCGAGCGCGCAGGCGAGCTCGGAGAGCCGGTAGTTGAAGCCGAGCCGGTCATGGTCGAGCCAGTCCATGTTCGGCGCTCGGCCCTGGTTGCGTTCGGAATCGATCCGCTCCTTCAACGCCCCATCTCCGAGCGTGATCATTCCCCCCTCGCCCGTCGTCAGCTGCTTGTTCGCGTAGAAGCCGAACACGGCAGGGTGGCCCCGGCCACCGACCGGACCGCCGTCGGCATATTCCGCGCCCAGCGCCTCGCACGCGTCCTCGACGAGCGGGATATCAAGTCGCTCAAAGCCCGCCATATCGGCCGGATAGCCAAAGATGTGGACGGGCAGGATCGCCGACGTCCGGGACGTCACCGCCGCGGCCGTGGCGTCGACGGACAGGTTCAACGTCACCGGATCGATGTCGGCGAACACCGGACGCGCCCGCTCGTACACCGCGACGTTGGCGCTCGCGACGAACGAGAAGGGACTCGTGATCACCTCCGTCCCGTCGCTGACGCCAACCGCGCGCAGCGCGAGATGCAGGCCGGCGGTCCCGCTCGACACGGCGCTGCCAAACCGAGCGCCGACGCGCGCCGCAAACGACTCCTCGAATGCCCTCTGCATCGGGCCCAGCGACAGCTGTCCGGAGCGGAGCACCTCGAGCACCCGCCGTTCTTCCTCCTCGCCGAGCACCGGCTGCGCGAGCGGGATGCGCTCGAGCGCCTCGGTCGCCGAACGGGAGCCGGTCACGAGCGCGGCACCGCGGCTGTCTTCGTCTCGCGGCTGCTGACCTGCATTCCGTACTCGAGCGAATCGACGAGTGCCTCCCACGAGGCCTCGATGATGTTCTCCGACACGCCGATCGACCCCCACACTGCGTCGCCGTCGGAGGCGTCAAGCAGGACCCGGGTCACGGCGCCGGTGCCCTTGGTCTCATCGAGGATGCGAACCTTGAAGTTGACGAGGTCGATGTCACGCAACTGGGGATAGATCTCACCCAGGGCGTCGCGCAGCGCCCGGTCAAGCGCGTTCACCGGACCGTTGCCCTCGGCGGTGCGGACGTAGCGCTCGCCGTCGACCCAGATCTTGATCGTCGCCTCGGTCTCGACCCGCCCGTCGGCCCGCTTCTCGACGATCGCCCGCCAGGATTCGAGGCGGAACAGCGGCTCGTAGTCGCCGGTCTCCTTGCGCAGGAGCAGCTCAAACGACCCGTCGGCGGCCTCGTAGTGATAGCCGCGATGCTCGTGCTCCTTGACGCGCTCGATCACCCGGGCCGCACTGCCGTCGTCGAGCGCGATCCCGGCGTCCCGAGCCCGGGCGTGGACCGTGCCCTTTCCGGAGAGCTCGGAGATGAGCACCTCACGCCGGTTGCCGACGACGTCCGGGTCGATGTGCTCGAACGTCGACGGATCGGCGGCGACGCCGGCCACATGCATCCCGCCCTTGTGAGCGAACGCGTTGCGCCCGACGTACGGCTCGTCCGGGTTCGGAGTGAAGTTCAGGAGCTCGTCGAACCAGTGGGCCGCGCCGGTCAGGGAGGCGAGCTGCGCGTCGGTGAGACAGTCGTACCCGAGCTTGAGCTGGAGGTTCGGGATGATCGTGACGAGGTTGGCATTTCCGCAGCGTTCGCCGTACCCATTCACCGTCCCCTGGACGTGCACCGCGCCGGCCTGCACAGCCGCGAGCGAATTCGCCACACCGCAGCCGGCGTCGTCGTGGCAGTGGATCCCGACCCGGACCCCGGTCGGCTGCGAGCGTCGCGGCCACGTCGGTCATCGCGGCCGCGACCCGATGCGGGAGCGTGCCGCCGTTGGTGTCGCAGCAGACGACCGTCTCGGCGCCCGCCTCGGCCGCGACGCGCAGACACTGGAGCGCGTAGTCCCGGTCATCGTGGAATCCGTCGAAGAAGTGCTCGGCGTCGTAGACGACGCGCTTGCCGCCGCCGACGAGGAACGCGATCGACTCGGAGATCATCCGCAGGTTCTCCTCGCGGTCGACCTTGACCACCTTCTCCAGGTGCAGCGCCCAGGTCTTGCCAACGAGCGTGCAGACCGGTGCGAAGCAGTCGGCGAGCACGCGGAGCGCCGGGTCCTCGGCGGCGGTCACGTCGCGGCGGCGTGTCATCCCAAACGCGGCAACCGCAGCGTGGCCGAAGCGCTCGCGTGAGAGGAGGTCGAACAGCTCGAGCTCCTTGGGGTTCGAGCTCGGGAACCCGGCCTCGATCAGGTCGATCCCGAGTTCGTCCAGCCGGTGGGCCACGCGCAGCTTCTCCGCAGCTGAGAGCGACATGCCCTCGCCCTGCATGCCGTCACGCAGGGTGGTGTCGTAAAGCTCGATTCTGGTCACGTCAGCGGTCTCCTAAAAGTCGATGTAAGCAGGCGAAAAGCGGAAAAGCGATCAGCGCACGGCGCCGACCGCCCCCGTAATTCGCTCGCTGCAACGACTCCGGCTTGAAGACCGCACCGCCGTCACGCGGCCTTCGTGGGCACCTGGACGATGTCGAGCCACTCCGCGTACCGCGCGTCGCGGCCGTGCAGCGCGTCGTCGAACACGCGCTGGACCTCACTCGTGATCGGCCCGGGCTGACCGCTGCCGATCGTGTGATCGTCGATTTCGCGCACGGGGACGAGCTCGGCCGCGGTGCCGGACAGGAACACCTCGTCGGCGAGGTACAGCTCGGCCCGCGCGAGATCGCGTTCGATGACCTCGTACCCCTGGTCGTTCGCGATCTTGATGATCGACTTGCGGCTGATCCCGTCGAGGATCCCAGCGGTATGGGGCGGGGTGACGATCTTGCCTTCGCGCACGACGTAGATGTTCTCGCCCGACCCCTCGCAGACGAACCCACGGCTGTCGAGCAGGATCGCCTCCTGGTAGCCGGCCTTCGTCGCCTCGATCTTCGCGAGCACGCTGTTGAGGTACTGACCCGACGCCTTCGCATGCGGGATCAGGCTGTCGTGGGAGATCCGCCGCCAGCTCGAGATCTTGGCCCGCACGCCCTGCTGCTTGCCCTCCTCGCCGAGGTAGGCACCCCACGGCCACACGGCGATCATGACCTCGACCGGTGCGTCGAGCGGGTTCAGCCCCATCTGGCCGTAGCCGCGGAACGCGAGCGGCCGGATGTAGCACTCGCGCAGCTCGTTGGCCGCGATCAGCTCGTGCGTGGCCGTGCGGAGCTCCTCAAGGCTGTAGGGGATCGGCATGTAGTAGAGCTCGGCCGACTTGAACAGTCGCTCAAGGTGATCGTGGTGACGGAAGATGGCCGGGCCCCGGGGCGTGTCGTACGCCCGCTCGCCCTCGAACACGCCGGTTCCGTAATGCAATCCGTGAGTGAGTACGTGTACCTTCGCGTCCTCCCAGGCGACGAGCTCTCCGTTGTGCCAGATGAGGTCCGCTTGTTCCACGGGACTGACTCCTTACAGGTTGCTGAGGACTGCCTGGGTGGCCTCGGCTGTCGTGGCGTTGCCCCCCAGGTCCGCCGTGCGCAGGCCGTCGGCCAGCGCCCGATCGACGGCCGATTCTATCGCCGTCGCGGGCTCCTCCAGCGAGAAACCGTGGCGCAGCATCATCGCGGCGGATAGGAACATCGCCAACGGATTGGCCGCGCCGGTGCCGGCGATATCAGGCGCCGAGCCGTGGACGGGCTCGAACACGCCCGGGGTGGGCGGGTCGCCAATCCCGAGGGAGGCGCTCGGGAGCATCCCGATCGACCCGGTCAGCATCGCCGCCTCGTCGCTGAGGATGTCCCCGAACATGTTCTCGGTGAGGATCACGTCGAAGTGCCGCGGCGCCGCCACGAGCTGCATCGCGGTGTTGTCGACGAGCAGGTGCTCGAGCTCGATGTTCGGGAACTCGGCGCCGTGCACCTCACGCACGACCTCGCGCCACAGGCGGCTCGTCTCGAGCACGTTCGCCTTGTCGACGCTCGTCACCCGCGAGCGGGCGGCGCCGAAGCCGACCCGGGCGATGCGCTCGATCTCCTCACGCGTGTAGACGCAGTCGTCCGAGGCGCGATCCGCTGTGCGCGTCTTCTCGCCGAAGTAGATACCGCCGGTCAGCTCGCGGACGACGAGGAGATCCGTGCCGTCGATGATCTCGCGCCGCAGCGGACTCGCGTCGTACAGCGCGGGCACCGGGCGGACCGGGCGCAGGTTGGCGAACAGCCCCAAGCCCTTGCGGAGGCCGAGCAGCCCCTGCTCCGGGCGCGGCTTGGCCGGGTCGGTGGTGTCCCATTTTGGGCCGCCCACCGCGGCGAGCAGCACCGCGTCGGCGCGCCGGCAGGCCTCGAGCGTTTCCTCGGTGAGGGCCGTCCCGTGGGCGTCGATCGACGCCCCACCGAAGACGTGTTCTTCGTACGTGAACTCGCCGGGGAGGACGCTGCCCAGCAGTGCGACGGCCGGCGCCAGGATCTCAGGACCGATCCCGTCACCAGGGAGCAAAGCGATTGTTCGTGTCATCGGTGCGGCACCGTACACGACCTCGCTACGGGACGACGTGCCGTCATGTTGAGGCGCACGTAGTCCAAGACGAGCGGCTCGCCCGCCTCGGCGAGAACACGGTCGACGAAGGAATCCTTCAGCTCGCCGGGGAGGAGATCCAGATGACGCACGACGCACACGGTCTGGATGAACGCGCGCGGATCCTCCGGCGTGACCGACTTCGGCTCGAGCCAGGTCTCGACCTCCGTGAACCCGGCGGCGCGCAGACGGGCCGCGGTCGTGAGGTCGTCGGCGTAGTTCCAGGGACCGTGCCAGTCCGCGAAATACGGCGCGAACGGCTCGTGCCCGGCGATCTCGTCGGCGAGCTTTCGGAATGCGTCGATATTCCCGAGCCCGCCACACTGGGCGACGAGCCGCCCGCCCGGCTTGAGCGTCCGATGCAGCGCGGCAAACAGCGCGTCGTGGTCCTTCACCCAGTGAAAGGTCGCGTTCGAGAAGATCACGTCGACCGGTTCCGGGATCGAGAGCTCGACCAGGTCCTGGCAGAAGATCGTCGCCCGATCGCCGAGCGCCTCCTGGGCGTGCTCGGCCATCGACGGCGCGACGTCGACGCCGTAGACGCGGCCTTCCGGGACGCGGTCGGCGAGCAACGCGGTCACCCGACCCGAGCCACAACCCGCGTCGAGCACGACGTCGTCACGGTCGAGCGTCAGCCGCTCGAGTTGCTCAAGCGCCCACGTGAACTGGATGTCTGAGACACGGTGATACGTCGCCGCGTCCCAATCGCGGGACCCTGCCTCCGCGCTCATAGTGCCGTCGTCACCGGCCCGACGCGCTCGCGATCGTGCTCGTAGGCGGCGATGGCGTCGTTCTGCTCGAGCGTCAGCGCGATGTCGTCAAGACCGCCCAGCAGCCGGCGTTTGGTGTCCTGATCGATCTCAAAATGCGCCGTCCCGCCGGGCCAGCGGACCTCTTGGCCCGCGAGGTCGACCTGTGCCTCCCCCGCCTCGGCGATCGACTCGCAGGCCGACGCCGGCAGTTCGACCGGAAGCAGCCCGATCTTCGTGCAGTTTGACCGGAAGATGTCGGCAAAGCTCGGCGCGATGATCGCCTGGAAGCCGTAGTCCTCAAGCGCCCATGGGGCGTGCTCCCGGCTCGAGCCGCAGCCGAAGTTCCGCCCGGCGACGAGGACCGGGTTCTTCGGCAGCTCCCAGCCTGGCTCCTTTGCCCAGTCGAAGAACAGGAACTCCCCAAAGCCGGTGCGCTCGACCCGCTTGAGGAACTGCTTGGGGATGATCTGGTCGGTGTCGACGTCGTCGCGGTTCAGCACCGACACCCGGCCGGTGATCGTCTCGATGGCTCGCATTCAGTTCCGAGCCTTCCCAGTTGCGGATGTCGGTGAATCGGCCTTCGACCGCGGCCGCCGCGGCCATCTGCGGCGAGACGAGATGCGAGCGCGCGCCCCGGCCCTGCCGGCCCTCGAAGTTTCGGTTCGAGGTCGACGCGACGCGCTCGCCCGGCTCGGCGATGTCCGGGTTCATGCCGAGGCACATCGAGCAGCCGGCGCCACGCCAGTCGAATCCGGCGCGCTTGAAGATCTCGTCGAGACCCTCGCTCTCGGCCTGCGCCTTGACCTGCTGCGAGCCGGGCACGACCATCGCGTACACGTCACCGGAGACCTTGCGGCCATCGATGACCGACGCCGCGGCCCGCAGATCGCCGATCCGCGAGTTCGTGCAGGAGCCGATGAACACCCGGTCGAGCTTGATCTCCTGGATCGGCGTTCCCGGCCGAAGGCCCATGTACTCGAGCGCGCGCTCGTCCTGCTCGGAGATCGGATCGGGTACCGCTTCGGTGACCGGCACGACCATCCCCGGGTTGGTCCCCCAGGTGACCATCGGGCTGAGCGCGGCGGCGTCGACGTCGATCTCGCGGTCAAACTCGGCACCATGGTCGGTGCTCAGCGCGCGCCACTCCTCAGGCACTTCGTCCGGACCCCCAGGGCGACCGAGGACCCATTCGAACGTCGTTTCGTCCGGCGCGATCATCCCGGCGCGGCCACCGCCCTCGATCGTCATGTTGCACACGGTCATCCGGCCCTCCATCGAGAGCTTCTCGATCGCCGAGCCGGCGTACTCGACGACGTGACCGACGGCGCCGGCGACGCCCATCTGTCCGATCGTGGCGAGGATCAGGTCCTTCGCCGTCACCCCGAAGCCAACGTCGCCGCGGTAGCGAATCCGCATCGACTTCGGCTTCGCCTGGACGAGGCATTGGGTGGCGAGCACGTGCTCGACCTCGCTCGTCCCGATGCCGAACGCGAGCGCGCCGAACGCGCCGTGAGTGGCGGTGTGCGAGTCCCCGCAGACGATCGTCATCCCCGGCTGGCTGACGCCGAGCTCCGGGCCGATCACGTGGACGATCCCCTGGTGCTCGGAGCCGAGTGAGTAGAGCGGAATCCCGAACTCCTCGCAGTTGCGCTCGAGCGTCTGCACCTGCACCCGGGACAGTTCGTCCTTGATCCGCTCGGCCACGGGCGTGCCGTCCGTCGGCACGTTGTGGTCGGCGGTGGCCAGCGTCCGGTCGGGACGCCGCACCGGGCGGCCGGCGAGTCGCAGCCCGTCGAACGCCTGCGGGCTCGTCACCTCATGCACGAGGTGCAGGTCGATGTACAGCAGGCCGGGCGCGACCTCGTGTCGGTTCCAGATCTTGTCGAACAGGGTCTCAGGCATTGATCAGCTCCTTCGTAGGCCAGCACTGACGACGGCCAGCAGGCTGGCCTCCTCGGGTCCGGGGTTCTCAAAGTGATGGGGTAGGTCGGCGTCGAACGTCACCGCGTCGCCGGCGTCGAGCGCGTACTGCGCGCCGTCACACACGAGCACGACCGAGCCGGACTCGACGAGGGCCGTCTCACGGCTACCGGGCTCGTGCATCGGCGGATCGCCCGGTCCGCCGGTGACGGCACCCGCCGCCAGCGTGTGGCGTGAGAGCTCGGCCCGCTGACCGGGGAGCGGCGGTGTGAGGATCTCGTAGGTGTGGCCGCGCCGTCCTGGACCGGGACCCTTGCGGCGCTCGGTGCGCCGGACGACGCTCACAGCGCCGTCCTCGTCGAGCCGGAGCAGCTGCGAGAGTCGAAGATCGAGTCCGGCGGCGATCCGGGTCGCGACCTGCAGCGTCGGGCTCGTCTCCCCTCGCTCGACCTGGCTGAGCATCGGTGCACTGACGCCGGAGCGCTCCGCGAGATCGCGCAACGAGAGGTTCATCGCTTCGCGCAGGGCCTTCACCCGAGCCCCGAGCGCGGGCGTCGAGGCGGCGAGCGTGTCACCGGTCTGCACATGGGCGATCGCCATACAAGCGTACGTTATCGCATACGCGCCGGTGAGCGCAAATCCGGCGACGACCGACGCAGGCGCGGCCACGAACGGGCGTCGCTAGCGCACGGTGCGCTAGCCTCGCGGAGATGCTTTCGCGCCCCGATGTCCTGGTCCTCGGCGGCGGCGGGGTCCTCGGCGAGGCGTGGATGATGGGCGTCCTCGCCGGAGTCGAAGACGCCACCGGCTTTGACCTGCGCCGCTGCGAGTACTTCGTCGGTACGTCCGCCGGAGCGATCGTTGCCGCACACCTCGTCGCCGGGGAGTCGCCACGGCGACCGGCCGAGACCGGCACCGAGATCGAGCCGGCACGCCCCCAGCCGGTGACGACGCTCGCCTCGGTCGCGCAGGCGGCGGCGCGGCGGGCCGGCGGTTGGGCGCTCGCGGCGGGCGCGTCGTTCGCCCCGCTCGCACTCGGGATCTCGGCCCCCGGCGGCGCCGTGCTCCGCGCGACGATGCTCCGCCGCCTCCCTCGGCCGACGACGACGCTCGACCATCTCCAGGCGAACATCGAGGCCATCGGCGCGCGTTTCGACGGGCGCCTGCGCGTCGTCGCCGTCGATCGGCGCAACGGCAAGCGCGTTGTGTTCGGCAGCCCGGGCGCGCCACGCGCGAGCGCCGCGGCAGCCGTCGCCGCCTCGTGCAGCGTGCCGTGGCTGTTCGCGCCGGTCGAGATCGACGGCCGCGAGTACGTCGACGGCGGCGTGTGGAGCGGGAGCAACCTTGACGCCGCGCCGGCCGGCCGGGACACCCACGTGCTGTGCCTCAATCCGACCGCGAGCCTCGCCGGGTCGCAGACGATCCTCACGGTCCTGCGTCGCGTCGCCCGGACCGCCGTCTCGCTCGAGTCGATGGCGCTTCGCCGGCGGGGCGCCGCCGTGCAGGCGGTCGCGCCGAATGCCGAGTGCGCGGCGACGATGGGCGTCGACTTCATGGATCGGGAGCCCCGCGAGCGGGTGCTGGCGGCGGCGTACCGGCAGGGGTTGTCGCTGGCGTCGCGGGACGATTAGGGGGCGACGACCATTTCGCATGGAAGCGAGGCCGGAGCGGCCGAAACGCACGTGAGCCGGCCGCCGAACGACCAAAACGCATGGGAGCGCGGCCGGATTCAGCCGCTTTCTTGCGTTCGGGCGAAATAACCGCCAAAACGCACGAAAGCGCCGAGATCCTCCGTCGCTGTCATGCGTTTTGGTCGCTCCACGCGAGCGCTTTCGTGCGACGCGGACACACACGACCACCGAACCGCCAACCGCTACGGCGCCCGCACGGCCTCCGCAGCAGCAGCACCCGACGTCGCCGCCGCGCCGGTCGCCTCCTCGGCTTCCTCCGCGATGCCCCGCCGCCGCAAGGCGTTCGACAGCGCGCGCACGTAGGCACGCCCGGCGGCCTCAAGGATGTCCGTCGAGACGCCTTGTCCGGCCCCCGTGACGCCTCCGACCTCCAAAACGACCGAGGTCTCACCGAGCGCGTCCTGGCCACCCGTCACGGCGTCGATCCGGAACTCCCGGAGCCGGGCGTCGACGCTCGTGGCCGCGTTGATGGCATGGAAGATCGCATCGATCGGGCCGTCTCCGGTGAAGGACCCCGTGATCTCCTCACCCGCGGGCCCGCGGATGCCGACCTTCGCATGCGGCGGACGGCGGGATGACGCCTCGACCTCGAACCACTCGAGCGTGTACCCGACGATCTCCCCGCGGAGCTCGTCGGTCAGCAACGCCTCGAGGTCCATGGCGGTGACCTGCTTCTTCTTGTCCGCGATCTCCTTGAAGCGCTTGAACGCGGTGTTCAGCGTCTGGCCCGTGACCTCAAAGCCCAGTTCGGCGAGCGCCTGCTGCAGCGCGTGGCGGCCGGAGTGCTTGCCGAGCACGATCGAGTTCGTCTCCAGGCCGACGGTCGTCGCGTCCATGATCTCGTACGTCGTGCGCTCCTTGAGCACGCCGTCCTGATGGATCCCGGACTCGTGCGCGAACGCGTTGCGGCCGATGATCGCCTTGTTCGGCTGGACGGGATATCCGGTCAACCGGGACACGAGGCGCGACGTCCGCGCGATCTCTCGCGTCACCGCCTCGGTGTACAACCCCACATCGGCCCGGCGGGTGTGCAGCAGCATCACGATCTCCTCGAGCGACGCGTTCCCCGCCCGCTCGCCGATGCCGTTGATCGCGCACTCGACCTGCCGCGCGCCCGCGAGCAGCCCGGCGAACGAGTTCGCGACCGCAAGCCCCAGGTCGTCATGGCAGTGCACCGAGAGGACGACGTCCGACAACGACGGAATCAGCGCATACAGCCTCTCCAGATACGCCGTGAACTCGTGCGGCATCGTGTAGCCGACGGTGTCCGGGATGTTGATCGTCGTGGCGCCCTCGTCGATCGCGATCTGGCACACCTCGGCGGTGTACTCGACGTCCGCTCGCGTGGCGTCCATCGGTGAGAACTCGACGTCGTCGACGTACTGCTTGGCGTGCGCGACCGCGGCCCGGGCCTGGCCCTTGACGTCTTCCCGCGTCGTTTGCAGCTGATGCTCGATGTGGATGTCCGAGGTCGAGATGAAGGTGTGGATGCGCGGGCGACCGGCGTCACGCACCGCGTTCCACGCAGCGTCGATGTCCGCGACGTGGGTGCGCGCCAGGCCGGCGATCACGGGACCTTCGACCGTGCGGGCGATTGCCTGGACGGCTTCGAAGTCGCCGGGCGAGGTGATCGGGAACCCGGCCTCGATGACGTCGACGCCGAGGCGCGCGAGTTGCTGCGCGATCTCGAGCTTTTCCTGCGTGTTCAGCGAGATCCCCGGGGACTGCTCGCCGTCACGCAGCGTCGTGTCGAAGATCAGGACTCGGTTCGGATCGTCAGGCTTGCTCATGGTCACTCCTCTGTGTTTCTCGAAATTCGCTTCTTCTCGTACTCGTTCGCGGCTACGTGCGGCCGCCGGCGCGCTATTCCCCCCGAAGGGGGAGGAGAAGAAGTCGAAGGTCGAGGCAGAGCGCCATCGACGCGCAATCTAGCAGCCGCCCCGCCGGGCGCAAAGGCCGCACAGACGGTGTCAGACCACGGTCGGCGCCGGGCTGCCCGCCGGCAGTGCGGGCTCGCGGAGCACGAGCTGGGGCGACGCGGGCCCGGGCACCACCGCCGGCGCCGGACGCGGGGCGGCAGCCTCGACTCCTCGACGCCGCTCGAAGGCCGGGACGAGCGTCGGCAGACTCGGTCCGTACCAGCCGCGGAGCACGAAGCCGGCGAGTGCACACGAGGCGACGATTCCCCAGTAGCCCGCGGCGATCAGCATCACCGGCCGCGGCAGGCGATCCAGCACGATCCCGACGACGAGGGCCACGGGTACCGAGCACGCGAGTACGAGGTTCGGCAGGGTCTCACGCCAATAGACCCCGATCTCGGTCGTCTTGCGGGTCACCTTATAAAGCGGGCGGCGGTGTGGTCCGTACGCGATCGCCTTGACACAGCCGACCATGTACGTCGGCGCAAGACCGATCCACATCACCTTGACCCGCCACAGCGCCCGGAACGGTCGCCGCAGCGTTCGGCGCCGGTCACCGAACGGATGGTTGAGCACGAACAGCCGGAGCTCGGTGATGAGCGCGTACGGGAGCAGGTACGCGACGCACTGAAGCGGCGTCGCGTGCAGCGCCAGGACGCCGACGCAGGCGAGTGCCGTCACCGGGACATAGACGAGGGTCGTGAACGAGTGCAGGTAGAAGAACAGCGTCTCCGTGAACGCGAGGCGCTGGCGGAAGCTCAGGCCCTTGGTCTTGCCCCACACCAGCAGGCGGACGCTGTCGATGGCCCACGTGCCGCGCTGCTTGATGACGTTCGGCACGTCCTCCGGACTGTGCTGTCCGACGGCCCCGACGATCGGCAGGTAGCACCCGCGCCACCCGCGCCGCAGCGCCTCGACGCCGGACTGGAAGTCCTCGACGAGATTCCACGTCGGAAAGCCGCCGATGTTCTCGAGCGCCCGGCGACGCCAGAGGAGGCCTGATCCGCACGGGAACACCGCGTTGGCCGCGTTCCGGGTGAACATCTGGCTGCGGTAGAACTGCGCGTCGAAGTTGCAGAACGGATCGCCGGCCGAGACCTGGGCCTCCTTGATCGTCTGGACGAACGCGAGCCCCGGGTCAGACTCGAGCTGACCCACGGTCTGCCGCAGGAACATCTCCGAACCGACCTCGTCGTCGGCATCGCGTGTCTCGATGTAGCGCACGTCGGGGAAGTGCACGAATAGGTAGGCGAGCGCCGAGTTCAGGTTGCCGGACTTCGGCGCGCCGTCGCGCCCGGGTGCCCAGCGGTCCGGCGGCGTGTGGTAGTGCACTCCCAAGCCGGTGAGCGCGGCCTCCAACTCCGGATCGTGGCCGTCGTCGGAGACGATGATCACGCGGGAGCGCGCCGGGTAATCCTGCTTGATGACGCTCAGCACCGTACGCAGCACCATCGGGACGGGCTCGCCGCAGGTCGGGATGATGATGCCGACGAGCGGGACGTCGGGCCCGGTCAGTGGCCGCAACGGGGTGATCCGGCTCCGCCAGCCGTTGACGATCGACAGCAGCAGGCACATCGCGGAGAACACGCTGGCGGCGGCGAACGGGCCCGCGAGCCACATCCGATCGGTCGCCAGGTGGGTGAACATCCACGGCAGATAGATGCCCATCAGCGCGATGACGCCGAGATTGACGAGCCGGAGCGGCCACTCCGGTCGGGGCGGCGGAACCTGATCGCCGAACCGGCGTGCGGCGCGCGCGATGTTGCACGACGGCGCCGCCCGCCCGGCCGCCACGGCGATCGCCGCCCGCGATGGAGGGACCAGCTCGACCGGTGTCGAGCGCGGCAGCGGAGGGTCTCGGACGTGATCCCGCATGACCGAGGCGTCGTCCACCTCGCGTCGGCACGCCAGCGGAAACCCCCGTCGTCTCGGATAAACGTCCACGACGCCGTCAGCCCCCGGCGGGGACGTGCTATGCGTACAGCGCGTCGATCTCGTCGTCGTACTTCGTCGCGATCACGCGACGCTTGAGCTTCATCGTCGGCGTCAGCTCGTCGCCCGGCAGGCTGCCAATCGACGCCGAGCACCGTGAAACGCTTGATCTGCTCGACCCGGCTGAGATTCGCGTTGGCTCGCTCCACCCCATCCGCCACCTCGCGCAGGACGGCCGCCTCGGCGGCCATCGCCGCGCATGACGCGTCCGCCGAGACCGTGCGCGGCCGCGAACGCGCCGCATGCATCAGGGTCGAGCACGATCAGCGCGACGTTGTACGGGCGGCGATCTCCGATGGCCACCGCCTGCCCGATCAGTGGGCTGCCTTGCTTGAGCTGCTGCTCGATGTTCGCCGGCGACATGTTCTTGCCGGCGGCGTTGATGATCAGCTCCTTCTTGCGATCGATGATCGACAAGAAGCCGTCGGCATCGATCCGGCCGATGTCGCCGGAGTGCAGCCAACCGTCCGGATCGACCGTCTCCGCCGTTTTCTCCGGCTGGTTGCGATAGCCGGCCATCACGGTACCGCCGCGGACGAGGACCTCGCCGTCGTCGGCGAGCCGCACTTCGACGCCCGGGATCGCCGGGCCGACCGTCCCAAGCTTCAGCTGGTCGGCCGGGACGAGTGTCGCGATCGACGACGTTTCCGACATCCCCCACACCTCGCAGATCGGCATGCCGATCGCGGCGAAGAACTCGAGCACCTCAAGCGGGGACGGCGCCGCCCCGACCATGTATCGCGTGCACCGGCCGAGCCCGAGCCTCTCCCGCAGCGCTGAGAACACGCGCTCCTCCGCCAAGGCGTACGCCGAGCGGACCTCTTCAGACACGGGCGAACCGGCCTGTTCGGCGCGCACCTTACGCAGTCCAAGCTCAATCGCGCCGAGCGTGCCGGTCCGCCTGGTGTCGTCCGGCTCCGCGGCGATCCCGGCCTCGAGCGCCGCCTTCAGCTTCTCCCAGACCCGTGGGACGGTGCCGAAGAACGTCGGCCGACAGTCGGCGACGTGCGCAAACACTTGGGTGGTGTCGGGACAGCAGGTGATCGTGTGTCCCCACCACATCTGCCCGTAGTGCGTGAGCCCGCGGTCGGCGATGTGCGCGTGCGGCAGAAACGAGACGACGTGGCCGCCGAGGACGGGCTGCAGCACCGCATCGACGCCGCGGCACTCGGCCAGCTCGTTGGCGTGGGTGAGCTGCACGCCCTTCGGCGGCCCGGTGGTCCCCGACGTGTAGATCAGCGTCAGCACGTCCTCGCTGGACACGGCCTGCCACGCCGCGTCGAAGTCGAACTCCGGACCGGGCTCGGCGGTGTCGAGGTCCTCAAGGGTCAACGCGCCGTCAGCGGCCGTGTCGACGACGATCAGGTGCTCGACGACGCCGCCATGCGCGATCGCCGCCTGAACCCGATCGAGGAACGCCGCCTCGGTGACGAGCACGCGGTTGCCGGCATCCGCGAGCAGATACGCGATCTGGTCGGGCGATGAGGTGTTGTAGATCGAGAACGGCGTCGCCCCGAGGTGCATCGCCGCCGCGTCGACGAGGTGAAACTCCGGGCGGTTGCTGAGCACGAAGCCGACCCGGTCGCCGCGCCTCACCCCGAGCGCGTGAAAGGCGCCGGCGTACTGCCGCACCCGCTCCGCGTACTCCCGGAACGTGATCGAGACGCCGTCGGCGATCGTCCGCAGCGCCACCTGGTCAGCGCGCTCGCTAGCGGTCAGCTGGAACGCCTCACACATCGTGCGTGCTCGGAGCGCCGCCGGTTCCGGCCCGGTTCGCTCCGCCCTCGTCTGCACCGCGCCCTCCATCGGGGCGGGATCCTCTCACCCGCGACTGTCTACTGCAAGGTCAAGAGGCCTCTCACGGAACGAGGACGACCTTGCCGACGTTACGGCGCTCGGAGATGAACCGGTGGGCCTCACCCGCCTGCTCGAATCCGAACGCCCGGGCGAGCACCGGTTGGATCGTTCCGTCGGCGAGGTATTCACGGAGCGGCTCGCGCCACCGCGCCGCCGAGCCGAACTCGTCCCACAGGCGCAGCACGTTCAGCCCGAGGACCGATTTGCTGTCGCCCATCAGCCGCAGCGGCGAGAACCGGGGCATCGACGCCGCCATCCGTCCGGCGGCGATCAGGTTGCGCTTCTCGCCGGACATCACCGAGCTCGCGCCGTAGCACACGAGTCTGCCCCCGGCGCGGAGCTGCTTGTAGCTGCGCCGCCAACTCGCGCCGCCGATCGAGTCGAGGATGACGTCAAAGGACGGAAGCGACCGGTGCCATCCCGCGCGGGTGTAGTCGAGGGCGTGATCGACGCCGAAGCCGATGATCGCGTCGTGCTTGCCCGCCGACGCGGTGCCCCAGATCTCGGCGCCGAGCCGCTTGGCGAGCTGCGTCGCGGCGATGCCGACGCCGCCCGCGGCGGCGTGGATGAGGACCCGCTCGCCGGATCGCAGATCGCCGAGCCGGACGAGTGCCTCCCAGGCGGTTGCGTACGCGATCGGAATCGCCGCCGCGGCCTCGAAGTCGAGTGCGTCCGGAATGTCGACGACGCCGTCCGCCTGCGCGACGACTCGCTCGGCGTAGCCACCGAAACGCGTCGGCGCAACGACTCGCTGGCCGACGGCGATCGAGCCGGCGACGCCCTCGCCGAGCGCCGCCACCACCCCGGCCACCTCATAGCCGACGACCGCTGGCAGCTTCGGCGCGTCCGGGTAGAGCCCCATCCGCGCCAGCAGGTCGGCGAAGTTGACGCCTGCGGCATGGACGTCGATCAGCACCTCGCCGCGGCCCGGTTGGGGGTCCGGTCGCTGCTGCACCTGGAGGACCTCGGGCCCACCGGTCTGCGTGATCACGACGGCGCGCACGACCGGAGTCCTATCAGTAACCCGACTATTCTGCCCCGATCGTGCACGGGGCAACACGCAGGATTCTCATCACGGGGGCCGGCGGCTTCATCGGCAGCGCGCTGGCACGCCGTCTCCAGGACGAAGGCCACGCCGTTGACGCGCTCGATCTCGCGCACCGCATCCACGACGCCGAGACGCGCGATGCGATCGGGCACGACCTGACGACGCCGTTGCCGGCGACGGCGCTCGCCGGCATCGACCTCGTCGTTCACGGCGCGGCGCTCGCCGGCGTGCAGGCAAGCTGGGAGCGCCCGGCGGCGTACTGGGAGGTCAATGCGCGGGCGACCGAGCTCCTGCGTGACGCGTGCGAGCGGGGCGGCGCACCGCGCGTCATCCATCTGTCAAGCATCTCGGTGTACGGCGCCGGGGTGTCGCTCAGCGAGCGTTCGGCGACGCATCCGCTGTCGCCCTACGGGCACTCCAAGCTCGCCGGAGAGCGCGCCTGGGACGGTTATCCGGACGTGACCATCGCGCGTCTGAGCAACGTCTACGGGCCCGGGCAGCGCCCGGACATGGCCTACGCGACGTTTCTGCGCGCCGCGCTCGCCGGTCGCCGGATCACGCTCCGGGACGGCGGGCGTCAGCTCCGCACGCCGACGTTCATCGAGGACTGCGTCGCCGGGATCATCGCCGCGGCCGCGCACGGCGAGGCCGGCAGGACCTACAACCTCGCCGGCCCGGAGGACGTCCGGCTCGCAGAGGTACCGGCCCTGCTCGGTCGGCTCCTCGGCCGCCCCGTGGCGCGGCACTCCGTCGCGCCGGCCCCGGGCGATCCGCGGATCGCCACGGTCACGTCCGAGCGGGCCCGGCAGGAGCTCGGCTACGCGCCTTGCACGCCGCTCCGCGACGGCCTCGCCCGGCAGCTGGAGGCCGCGTCCGGGGCGATTCGCCCGGACGCCCGCGCGGCTACAAGCTGACGGTCCGCCCGTCGAAGAAGCCCTCGCCGGCGACGATCTCGTCGATCACTTCCCGCGGCACCGGGGCGTCGGTGGTGATCGCCATCGCGGCGACCCCGGCGGTCACATCGTCGTTCCCCGGTTCGCGTCCGACCGCGGCGGAGACGATGTTGACCCCATGCTCGCCGAAGCACGTCCCGACCCGCCCGATCATGCCCGGCACGTCGCGGTAGCGAAACAGGGTCAGGTGGTCCTCGAGCTGGAGGTCGAAGCGGTGGCCCCAGGCCTCGAGCAGGTGGGGGCGGTTGCGCCGGCCGATCAGCGTCCCAGCGACGCGCAGGCTCTCCTCGCCGCAGGTGAGCGTGACCCGAACGAGATCGGTGTAGTCGCGGGCGCCCCGGCTCTTGGTCTCCTCGGTCTGGATGCCCCGTTCCTCGGCGATCGCAGGCGCGTTGACCTCGTTGACGTCCTCCTCGGTGTGGCCCTCGAGCACGCCGAGCAGCGCCTCGATCGTGAGCAGCCGGGTGTCGCGGTCGGCGATGCGGCCCAGGAACTCGGTCTGGACGCGGTCGAACGACGAGCCGGCGGTGAGCGCGATCGCAATCCGGCCGAGCCCGCGGCTGAGCGGCAGGTACGGGCCGAGCACCTCCATGTCCTCCGGCGGGATTGCCGGGACGTTGACCGCAGTCGTGACGACCCCGCCGGTGAGCGCGGCCACGACCTGCTCGGCGGCTTGGTAGCCGGCGCGATCCGTGGCCTCGGCGGTCGAGGCGCCGAGGTGCGGTGTGACGATCACGTTCGGGTAGCTGAACAGCGGGTGTTCGGTGATCGGCTCGGAGCGGAAGACATCGAGCGCCGCGCCGGCGACCTTGCCGGAATCGATCGCGGCCTTGAGATCGTCGTCGACGAGGAGCGGGCCGCGGGCGACGTTGAGGATCCGCACGCCGTCCTTGCACTTGGCGAGCGCCTCGGCGTCGAGCCAACCCTCGGTGTCTGGGGTCTTCGGGAGGTGGAGCGTGATGAAGTCCGCGTTCGCGTAGATGTCGTCGGAGGACTCGGCCCGCTCGACGCCCATCGCCCGATAGCGCTCAGCCCCGACGTACGGGTCGTAGGCGATCACGTGCATGCCGAACGCGAGCGCCCGCTGTGCGACGAGCTGGCCGATCCGCCCGAAGCCGAGGATGCCGAGCGTCTTCTCGTACAGCTCGACCCCGGAGAACTTCGAGCGTTCCCACTTGCCGCTCGTCAGCGACGCGTGCGCCTGCGGCAGGTTGCGGGCGAGCGCAAGCAGGAGCGCCATCGTGTGCTCTGCTGCGGTGATCACGTTCGACTGGGGCGCGTTGGCGACGACGATGCCGCGTTTGGTCGCCGCCAGGACGTCGACGTTGTCGACCCCGACGCCGGCCCGGCCGACGGCGCGCAGCCGATCGGCCTTCTCGATCATCTCGGCATCGAGCTTCGTCGCGGAGCGGATCAGGATCCCCTCGTAGCCCGCGATGCGGTCGGCCAGCTCGTCGCGGCTCCAGCCGACGCCGAGCTCGACGTCGAAGTGCTCCCGGAGCAGGTCAACTCCAGAATCGCCGATCTTCTCTGCGACAAGGACCTTCATGACTGCTCCAGGACGTAGTCGATGCAGCGGGTGAGGGCCGCGACATCGCTCGGCGGAGTCGCGGGAAACATCGCGATTCGAAGCTGGTTGCGGCCGAGCTTGCGGTACGGCTCAACGTCGACGATGCCATTGGCGCGCAGCGTCGCCGCGAGCGCTGCAGCATCGACCGCGTCGTCGAAGTCGACCGTGCCGACCACCTGGGAGCGCTTGGCCTTCTCGGCGACGAACGGCGTCGCGTGCGGGTGGGCCTCGGCCCACTCGTAGAGCGCCCGCGATGATTCGGCCGTCCGGGCGACCATCGCCTCCAGCCCACCCTGCTCGAGCATCCAGTCGAGCTGGTCGGCGAGCAGGAACAGCGTCGCGACCGCGGGCGTGTTGTACGTCTGGTCCTTGCGGGAGTTCTCAAGCGCGGTGCTCAGCGACAGGAACTCGGGGATCCATCGCCCGCCGGGCGGCTCGGCGGCGATCGCCGTCACGCGGTCAAGCGCGGCTGGGCTCATCACCGCGAGCCACAGTCCGCCGTCGGACGCAAAGCCTTTCTGCGGCGCGAAGTAGTAGACGTCGGCGTCGGTGATCGTGACCGGCAGTCCGGCGGCGCCGGAGGTCGCGTCGATCAGCACGAGCTGCTCGTCGGCACTCGTCCCGGCGGGCCGGACGACCGGCACCATCACGCCGGTCGAGGTCTCGTTGTGGGCCCAGGCGAGGGCGTCGCACTCCCCGGCCGCCGCCGCGTCGATCGCCGCCGGGTCAGGCGCGTCACCCGGGTCGGCGGTGATGACGACCGAATCGGCGAGGAACGGGGCGCCGTTCGTGACCGTCGCAAACTTCGAGGAGAACTCCCCGTAGGTGAGGTGGAGCGCGCGCTCGCGCACGAGTCCGGCGGCGGCGGCGTCCCAGAAAGCCGTGGTGCCGCCGTTGCCGAGCACGACCTCATAGCCGTCGGGCAGCGAGAACAGCTCGCTGAGACCGGCGCGGACGCGACCGACGAGCGCCTTGACGGGCTTCTGCCGGTGCGAGGTGCCCATCACCTTGGCGCCCTCGTCGAGCAGATGACGGAGCTGCTCGGGCCGAACCCGGCTCGGGCCGGATCCGAATCGCCCGTCGGAAGGCTTCAGTTGCTCTGGAATCGTGGTGACGGTCTGGGTCATGTGGCCTCCTGGAGGCGTTACCGGATGTTCATGCCCAGGCGCGCGGCAGTGCTCGCCGCCGCTCCCCGGTGGTTGCACTCCACCTGTTTGCGCCAGTCACGACGGCTGGTCGTGGAGTTTATCCACGAGATGTGGGTACTCGGCCGCGCGGGACTGGAACGAGAGGATCTTCGGGTTCTGGATGACCCCGTCGCGGATCTCGATCGCGCGCCGGATCGTCAGGTTCTCGTCCCAGGCGGCCGGTCCGGACATGACCGGCCCAAGAAACGGAATCAGCGCCTCGCTGATCTCCCAGCTCGCGGAGTTCCAGAGCAGCGACGGGGTGTGGTCGACGGCGTAGTAGTGCACGCCGTCACCGACGGTCAGCATCGGGTCCTCGAACGACGTCGGCCGGGCCCATTCGAACCCCATGCCCTCATCGCAGGAGACGTCGACGATCAGCCGGCCGGGCTCGTACAGGTGCAGTTCGTCGTTGGTGACGAACATCAGCGGGTCATCGGTGTCCTGGAGGATGCAGTTGACGACGATGTCGAAGGTGGCGAGGAACTCGGCGATCGGGCGCTCGACGTTGCCGGCGATCGCCTGAGCGCGGTGGGGCTCGACAGGATCACGCTCGTAGTGCACGAGCCGCGCCGGTGCGATCGGCGCCGCGACCGCCGCGACGCCGCGGTGGGTGAGCACGGTGACCTCGTGGACGCCGAGCGCGAAGAGCGCGGTCACCGCGCCGCGCGCGGTTGCGCCAAAACTGATGACCGCTGCGCTCAGTCGGCGACCGAACGCCCCGGTCGTTCCGCGCAGCGGCAGCGCGTGCATGACCGCGCAGTATCCGGCGAGCTCGTTGTTCTTGTGGAACACGTGGAGGCTGAAGTTGCCGTCGTGGGTGTAGTGGTTCATCGCCTCCCACGCGATCAGCGTCTGGCGACGGTCGATCGCGACCTGCGTCAGAGGTTCGTCCTGGACGCAGTGCGGCCAACCCCACAGCACGGTGCCCTCGGGGAGCGCCTCGAGATCCGCGACGAGCGGCTTGGGCACGAGCACGATGTCGCACCCGGCCATCAGCTCCTCGCGGGAGCGGAACCCGGCGACCTCGCCCGCGAGGCGATCGTCCGGCATGTCGAACGGCACCCCGTACCCGTGTTCAAGGTAGATGCGTGCCCGCAGCGCCGGGTCGATGCGCGACAAATGTTCAGGGTGAATCGCGAGCCGGTGTTCGTCCGGCTTGCGTGAGGTTGCGATGACGCCGAGGCTGAGCGCAGTCATGGACGTCCTCGACCCAGCGGGTCGTCGGCCGCCTTACTCGTCGAACGAGGTGTCGATCCAGTCCATCTGGGCGCGGAGTTCCTTGCCCACGACCTCGACCTGGTGTCGCGCCTGTTCCTCGCGCATGCGCTTGAAGTTCTCCTGGCCGGCGCGGTTTTCGGCGATCCACTCCCGCGCGAAGTCGCCCGACTGAATCTCGCCCAGGATCTTCTTCATCGCCTCGCGCGTCGGCTCACCGATGATCCGCTTGCCGCGTGTCAGGTCGCCGTATTCGGCGGTGTTGGAGATCGAGTAACGCATCCCGGCGATCCCCTTCTCGTACATGAGATCAACGATCAGCTTGAGCTCGTGCAGGCACTCGAAGTAGGCGAGGCGCGGGTCGTATCCGGCGTCGACGAGCGTCTCGTAGCCGGCGCGGACGAGCTCGGTGACGCCGCCGCACAGCACCGCTTGCTCGCCGAACAGGTCGGTCTCGGTCTCGTCCTTGAAGGTCGTCTCGATCACGCCACCGCGGGTGCAGCCGATGCCCTTGGCATAGGCGAGGGTCAGCGCGAGCGCGTTCCCGGTCGCGTCCTGCTGGACGGCGACGAGTCCCGGCACGCCCGACCCCTCGAGGTACTGGCGGCGCACGAGGTGACCGGGGCCCTTCGGCGCGACCAGCGCGACGTCGACATCCGGCGGAGGGACGACCTCGCCGTAGTGGATCGAGAAGCCGTGGCCGAACAGGAGCAGGTTGCCGGCGGAAACCCCATCGGCCACCCCGGACTCCCACACCTGCTTGTGCAGTTCGTCCGGCGTGAGCATCATCACGACGTCGCCCTCACTCGCCGCGTCGGCCGGATCGACGACGCGGAGGCCCTGCGCCTCGGCCCGCGCGACGCTTGAGGAGGAGCTGCGCAACCCGACGACGACCGATACGCCCGAGTCCTTCAGGTTCAGCGCGTGGGCGTGGCCCTGTGATCCGTATCCGATGATCGCGACGGTCTTGCCGTCGAGGAGAGTGAGGTCAGCGTCGTCGTCGTAGAACATGCAGCGAGCCTACAAGGCCGCCGGGGCTCACGCGTTCGCGGCGGCGACGAGCGAGCTGCCCGGGATCAGCAGCGAGCCGTCAGGCTGAGTGAACGGCGTGAGCGCGTCCGCGATCAGGCCGGCCACGGCGACCTGCTCGTCCTCGGGGGCCGACTCGATCGCCTCCGCGAAGATCATCGAGAGGTCGCGCGTCTCGTGCAGGTACGCGTCCACGTTCGGATAGGACCGGTTGATCTCGACAGCCTCGACGCTGACATCGACGAACCCGGCGTCCTCGAGCAGCTCTTGGACAGCGCCATCGGCCGCCAGTGTGAACATGCCGGGTGCGCTCGGATCGGGCGGCTCCGCGAGTCCGCGTGCAATGAGTGCCCGGCCTGGGATCGTCGCCCACGGGTTCCTCGCCGCCTCGTCCCAGACGGCGATGGCCAGCCGGCCGCCCGGCCGGAGCACCCGGCGGGTCTCACGCGCGGCCGCCGACGGGTCGAGGATCAACATGAATCCCCAGCGGCAGAGCACGGCGTCAACGCTCGCGGTCTCGAGATCGATCCATTCCAGGTTGAGCTGCCGGAACTCGACGTTCGTGACGCCGAGCTTGCCGGCGCGGTCACGGGCGACGTCGAGCATCGCCGCGGTTCCGTCGCTGGAGATGAGCGTCCCGCCCGGTGTGATCAGTTCGGAGGCGAGAAACCCAGTGTCGCCCGGGCCCGCCGCGAGCTCGAGCACGCGCAGGCCGGGCTGAAGCCCGAGGTGCTCGATCATCCGGATCGACACCGGCATCCCGCTGTCGCGCACCTCGTCAGCACGCTTGCGCCAGCCGACGGCGGCGCGCTCCCAGCGGTCGAGCATCTCGAGGCGTTGGGTGTCGGGATCGGGCGTGCGTCATGGGGTCTGGTTCGCCAGTCGCCGGGTGATCTCGACGAGCGCCGCCTCGACCTGCGTGCCGAGCCGCTGCTGGAAGATCGCCATCAGCGCCTCGGAGGCGATCGGTCGCAGGCGCTCGACGGCCTGCTCGATCTCCGGCCAGCGCTCGGGCGGCATGTCGGCCTGCTGGAACGGCTTCCACACCTCGGTCAGGAACACCTCGACGAGTGACCGGGAGACCGAATCGCAGTGGCGCACGATCTCGCCGAGCGCGTCGAGCGTGCGTGGCAGCGGGACGCCATGCTCGGTCACCTCCTCGGCGAGCGCGAGCAGCGAGGGGCTCGGCACCTCGTAGCGGTCCGGGCCGGTCGGGACGAGGACGCCGAGTTCGACCGCGCGGCCGAGCACCGCCGGCGCCTCGTCGGCGCTCACGCGGAACCGGCGAGCGAGGTCTGTGAGGGTGAGCGTCTCGTGCGGCTCGCCGTCGGCCACCGCGGTCAGCGCACGCCGGAACGAGATGAGCCGCTCCGCCGTCCCGCCGGTGTCGTCGATCAGCCGCTTGATCCCGCCAAGATTGAACCCCTGGTCCTGGAGCTCGCGGATGAGCCGGAGCTGGGCGATGTGCTCGGGGCCGTAGTAGCCGACGCGCATCCGCACCTCGGGCGGCGCGAGCAACCCCCGGGCCTGGTGGGCGCGGATGTTGCGCACCGACATGCCCGTCTCGGCCGCCAGCTGTTCGACCGTGAGCTGGTTCGGCGACTCGGTGGCGGCGAGCTGTGGGGCGGTCGACACGTCGACGTTCAATCTAATGGCTCCAGCTCGCGTCGGAGTAACTTGCCGGACACGGTGCGTGGGAGCACGTCGGTGAAGCCGATGGCCTTCGGCACCTTGTAGGGGGCAATCCGTGCCGCGGTGAACGCCCGCAGCTCCTCCGGATCGATTCGAGCCCCGTTGGCCAGGACGACGGTGGCGATGACCGCTTCCCCCCATTCCGGGTCGGACCGCGCGTGGACCGCTGCATCCGCTACCGCCGGATGCTCGAGCAACACGGCCTCGACCTCCGCGGGGGCCACGTTCTCCCCACCGGTCACGATCGTGTCGGCCTTGCGCCCGATGATCTCGAGGCGCCCGCGGTCGTCGAACGCCCCGAGGTCACCGGTGTGCAGCCAGCCGTCGGCGCCGAGCGCCCCGGGCGACACGATCGCGCCCCGGACGAGGATCTCATCGTCCTGGCGCGAGCTCGACCTCGACCCCGGGCAGCGGCCAGCCGTGGGTGGCGATCTGGGAGCACGCCTCGGTCATGCCGTAGCTCGGCGCGACGGGCACCTCGGCGGCCCGGGCCCGCTCGAGCAGTGCCGGCGCGATCGGCCCGCCGCCGAGCAGAGCCCAGCGCAGCGCCGGCGGCCGGCGCAGGCCGGCGTCGAGCAGGCGGGCAAGCATCGTCGGGACGAGCGAGACGAGCGTGATCCGTTCCTCCTCCCTCATCAGCGCGCCGAGCACGGCATCGGTGTCGAAGCGACCGTGCAGCGCGACCGTCGTGCCGTAGATCGCACTGCGCAACAGGATCGAGAGCCCACCGACGTGAACGAGCGGCATCGGACACAGCCACCGCTCCTCACGATCGAGCCCGAGCGCGACGGCCGAGCCGAGCGCGCTCGCAAGCCAGTTGCCGTACGTCAGCGTCACCGGGCGCGGGTCCGAGGTCGTCCCCGAGGTGTGCATGATCGCCGCGGGCCGCTCGAGCGCGATCGCCGCCGGATCGGCGAGCGGCGCTCCGGCGAGCGGCTGATCGCACACGTACGCGCCGCGCGGCGTCCGCCGGGCACGTTCCTCGCCGGTCAGCCGCAGATCGATGGGGACGGCGATCGCTCCCGCGAGCAGCGCCCCGTGAACCGCCGTGACGTAGTCGGCGCCCGCCGGCAGCGCGATCGCCACGGGGTGCCCGGGCTTCACCCCGGCGGCGCGGAGCGCGCCCGCGGCCCGCAGCGCGCGCTCGGCGAGCGCGCGGTAGCTGACGACCCCGTCGGCAGTGGCAAGGGCGACGCCCTCGGGATCGATCGCGGCCGCCCGCAACAGCCAGTTGTCCATGGCTACAGCGTGGCAGCCACCGTCACCGGAGCGAGCGCCGGGACCGTTCGGCGCGCCGCGCTGGCGCGCGCGAACTGATCGTCGAGCGCCCGTGGGAACGGCACGAAGCGGTGGCGATCGCGGACGGGTGTGGTGTCGTGCATCGCCCCCCAGCCGGCGGCGGTGACGATCAGCTCGGCGTGATGCAGGTGCGGCGCGACCGGGTACACGTCGCGCCACACGGTGCCGCCGGGCAGGCGCGCGGGGCGATCGGGCGAGACGACGATCACCGGCACCGACGCCGCAGACCGGTGCTCGTGGGCGAGCTCGATGAGTTCATCCAGCTCCTCCTCCGGGCCGGAATGGACGACCGCAATGTGCGGCCCGTCGTGCAGCGGCTCGCCGGCCGTGTCTACCCGCGCGCCGGCCGTGTCTACCGGCGCGCCGGGAGCGTCAGCGGCAGTGACTCGAGACGCTTCGCGATCGCGCCGACCGCGTCGACATGTGGCGTCGCCAGAGGCTCGATCAGGTATGCCGTCTCATAGTGCGGCAGCGGCCCGGCGAGACGACGGCGGTACGCCGGCCAGCGCAGATGGCGCGCCACCAGGCGAGACGGCGGCAGCTCCAGCCCGCAGAGTTCGCCGAGGATCCCGCCTGGGAAGCTGTCGACGATCAACTCGTCGGGGGCGACCTCGCGGAGGGTGGCTGCGAGCCACCGCCGGAAGGCCGCGCGATCGTGGCCGAGCCGCCGCGGCACCTCGATCACCGGCACCGCACCGGTGACGCGTGGATCACGCGCGTACCGGGACGCGGTGAGGATTGCCGCCTCACGCTCGAGCCCGAGTGCGCCGAGCACGCACCGCGCGCGCGTCAGGTGGCCGAGACCGCCGCCGAGTGCGTAGAGGAGGACCATGGCCGTGGGGAGAGCGCCTCGTGGAGGGCGTCGATGTAGCGGGAGGACTCGAGCTCGGCGCTGAGTTCGGACGCGGCGAGGTCCCGGCAGGCGTTGCCGAGGCGCGCCCGTTCGCTCGGCGGCATGAGCGCGGCACGCTGGAGCGCCGCCGCGCATCCCACCTCATCGCCGGGCTCGAACAGCAGACCAGAGATGTCGTCTCGCAGCACGTCGGCCATGCCGCCCGCGCGACTCGCGATCAGCGGGATCCCGAGCGCGGCGGCCTCCATGAGCACGTTGGGCAAGCCGTCATAGAACGACGGGATCGCGATCCAGTCGCATGCGGCGTACCAGGGCAGCAGCTCGTAGCGGTCGAGGAACGGAAGCAGCGTGTATGAGATCGCGCCGTCGTGCTCCCGCAACCACGCGTCCATGTCCGGCTCGAGCCAGCCCGCGAGCAGCAGGTGAAAGCGCTCAGCCGTACCCGACCGCGCGAGCGCCTCGAGCAGCAGCACCCCGCCCTTCTTCGCCTTGAGCTGACCGAACAGGCCGAGGGTCTGGACGCCGTCGGGCACCGTCTCGCCCCGCCACGCGGCAGCGCGGCGCTCGTCGCTCGGAGCGAGCGCCCAGTCCGTGCGGTCGATCCCGTTTGGGATCCGGCGCACACGGACGCCCGGGTGCAGCGCGGCGATCTTGTCGACCTTGTCCTGCGACACCGCACACACGACCGCCGAGCGGGTGAGCGCGTCGTCAAGGATCGGCCGACGACGGGCCGAGAACACCGCGGCGTCGAAATCGTTGCCCCGGATGAGCGTGACGAGCGGCACGCCGAGCCACGCCGCGTACACCGGGCCGGCGATCACCGGCCTCGACCCACCGAACGCGACGACGTGGGTCACGCGGGCGGTCGCGGGATCGGCTTGGAGGGTCGTCCATGCCCGGTTCAGCGCATGCGCCGGGTCGTCCTCGATCGGGCAGATCATGTAGCGCCCGCCCGCCTGGACCTCAATCGTCCACGGCCGCCCGCGGGGGCGCGGGGTGAAGTGGAGGACGTCGACCGTCACTCCCCGTCGGCGCAGCTGGCGCACGATCCGGTCGCACGACTCGGACATACCGCCCCGGCTCGGCGGATACGTCTCGGTCAACCACAGCGCGCGGAGCCCGCGGGCGGGCGTCGCCGGATCAGGAGTCGCCGAACCCGCCGCCGTCGTCGTCGTCGCGGTCATCGTCGTACCAGCGGTAGCCGTAGTCGTCCCAGAACGGGTCATAGGTCCCCCACCACATCGGCTGGTAATCGCGCCGACGGTAGTAGCGGGAGCGCCAGAACGCGGCGGTGCTCGTCGCCGTCAGTCGCTGCAGAGGCGGCCCCATGCCGGGCTGCTGCGGTTGGCCGGGGGTCTGCGGCTGGCCGGGGACCTGCGGCTGGCCGGTCTGCTCGGCGGGGTTCTGCTCTTCCTGCTTGGCGGCGCACTCGACGCACACCTTCGTGTCGACCCGTGGAGCGAGATGCTCGTCGCACACCCGTCGGGAGCAGATCGAGCACGTGCTCGTCGCCGCGTTGCCGCAATCCCGCAGGGTGAAGAACCCGCGCTTGCAGGCGCACTGGTCGATGCCGCTCCCCGCCGGACTCACAGCTTCTTCCTCCGTGTCGGGTTGACGCGGTCGTACGCCTGACCGATGAGCTCGAGCAGGAGCTCGGGCTCCGGGATGCCGTCCATCCGCGCCGGTTCGACGACCCGGCTGAGATGGACGACGGTCTCGTCCTCATCAGCCTTGACCTGCTGTTTCTTGAGCCCGGCCTGGGCCGCGGTGTCGGTCCCCTCGTCGTAGTTGCGCTTCGGGAAGGACAGCGTCACGGCGAGCTCGGTCTTCTTCTTCGCCTTCGTTTTCGTCTTGATCTTGCCGCGCGGCGTGCGCTTCGTCTTGCGTGACGAGCGCACGTGATCGATCACGGCGAACTCCACGTCCGTGCCGTCGGCGAACTTCGCGCGGCCGGCGATCCACGGGTCGTCGTAGAACGTGTCGATGACCTTGTGGTAGACGCCCTTGCGGTACGGATCGGAGACGCGCTTCTGCTTCTGCTTCTGCTCCGCGCCGGTGAAGTCGAGCGTCAGCTCGAGTGGCTTGTCCGCGGCCTGGTCCTCGCGCAGGATCGGCAGCAGCGGGATCGTGAACAGACGCAGTCCGAAGGGGAGATCGTGCTTGCGCGCAAACCGGCGGGCGAAGAAGCCACCCGCCCCGGCGCGCACCGCGTCGCATTTGCTGTCGAACTCCGCCACCGGCGCGAGCAGCGTCAGCCACTCGTCCGGCGAGTACGCGCCGGACACGCCATGCCGGGTGACCACCGCCTGCTGATCGGCGCTCAGCGCCTTGAACGCGGCCTTGATCTCGCTCACGCGATCGCCCTGGTGCCGGACCCCACGGGCGGAATCCAATCAGTTTTTGGACTGATCGCGTCGTAAAGCTGACGGAGCCGCTCCGTGCTGCGCTCCCAGGTGAACCGCTCGGCGACCTGGGCGCGCCCTGCGGCGCCCATCGCGGCCATCCGTTCCGGGTAGTCGAGCAGCACCCGAATCGCCCGGGCCAGCTCGCCGGGCCGGTCGGCCGCGACGAGGCGGCCCTGCTCACCGTCGGCCATCAGCTCGCGGACCGGTGGCAGGTCGGATGCAACCACCGGAACGCCGGCGGCCATCGACTCGAGAATCTTGAGCGGGGAGCATCCCTGGAGGCTGTTGCGCGAGCAGTCGCGCAGTGGCGCCAATGACACGGTGGCGTGCTCCCGCCAGCTCGCGAGCTCGTTCTCGGGCAGCGCGTGGAACCACCGCACCCGATCGCTGACGCCGAGCCGTTCAGCGAGCTTGCGGTACGGCTTCGCCCGGCGCTCATGCACCGAGGCGCAGACGACGAGCTCAAGGTCGCTGAGGTCGGTCAACCGCGCGAACGCCCGCAACGCCGTGTCGACGCCCTGCCAGGTCTGGAGCGCGCCGAAGTACAGGAGGTAGCGGGCGGGGGCGTCGGGCGGCGGTGGCGCCGGCGCGGCCGGAACGTCCGCGCCGTTCGGGATGACGTGAAGACGTTCGGTCTCCACGCCGCGGTCGAGCAGCCGCTGCGCGGTCAGCGCGGACGGTGTGATCACCGCATCCGCACGATCGAGGCACCGTTGCTCGAAAGCGGCGATCTGCCGGAGCAGCGACGGTGGCATCGCCGGGTACAGGAACGGCAATTCGATCGACGGCAGGCCATTGACCTCGTACACGGTCGTGTACGGGCGTTCGTCGGGCTCGACGATCGGCAGCCCGCCCCAGGGGTCACGGAAGTGCGCGAGCCGGAGCGTCGGCGCGAGCCGCTCGAGCAGTTCGGAGAGCCGGGCGCCGAACCCGGTGGCCCGCTCCAGCAGATGCTCGGCCTCGCGGCTGTAGCGCACGATCTCGATCGGGCTCTCGAGCTGATACGGCGGCAGGCCGTTGCCACCGAGGACGTACAGCATGCCGCCGCCTGCGTGGTCGAACAGCGTCCGGGCGAACCGGTCGGTGTGGACGGCGCTCCCCTTGCGCGACGGGAACCTGTCGAACGCGGCGTACAGCGCACGATGGCGAAGGGCGGGAACCACGGGGCCGAGCCTATAGTCTGCCCGCGATGTTCGGACGGGTCCTCGCCACGGCAGCCGCGCTCACCCTGCTCGCGGGGTGCGGTAGCTCGTCGTCGTCGTCGAAGTCGTCCTCGGGCGGAGGGTCGTCGTCCGGGGGCGGCGTGACGCTGTCGGTGAGCGGCGCCAAGGGGAACCTCAACGCGACCGCCTGCGGCAAGCAGGAGGCGTTTTTCGACTACTCGGCGCCCGCTCAGGTGAGCTACTCCGGCACCGTGAGTCCGGTCCCGAGCGGACGCTGGAAGATCAAGATCAAGCTGAAGCGATGCGTCGGCAATGCGTTCACCGATGTTGACTCCCAGAAGATCGTCGGGCAGAACGACGGACGCTTCAGCGGTGTCTTCCCGGTGCCGGCGAAGGGCGCGTACTCGCTGCGCGCGCGCCTTGAGGGCCACGGCCAGCCGGAGAGCCCGAAGGTGTACGTGCAGGTTCAGTAGCCTGCCTGCCGTGCCAACCACGTGGGAGCCCGCCGGCGAGTTTGAGGACATCCGGTACGAGAAGTCGACCGGTGAGGACGCCGGAATCGCCAAGATCACGATCGACCGTCCCGAGGTGCGCAACGCGTTCCGCCCAGAGACGGTGATCGAGCTCATTGACGCGTTCACGCGTGCGCGGGAGGACCTCGAGGTCGGTGTCGTGATCCTCACCGGCGAGGGACCGGACGCGTTCTGCTCCGGCGGCGACCAGCGCGTCCGCGGCTCCCGCGGCGGTTACGTCGAGGGCGCTGACCCGGCGGCCGCGGCGGCGGGACATCAGGCGGTCGGGCGCTTCCACGTCACCGATCTCCACGTCCAGATCCGCCGCATGCCGAAGCCGGTCGTGGCGATGGTCGCCGGCTACGCGATCGGCGGCGGCCACGTCCTCCACGTCATCTGCGATCTGACGATTGCCGCCGACAACGCCCGCTTCGGCCAGACCGGGCCCAAGGTCGGCTCGTTCGACGGCGGCTTCGGCGCCAGCGTGCTCTCACGGCTGGTCGGGCCGAAGAAGGCGAAGGAGATCTGGTTCCTCTGCCGCCAGTACGACGCCCAGGAGGCGCTCGACATGGGGCTCGTCAACACCGTGGTGCCGCTCGAGCGCCTTGAAGAGGAGACCGTGGGCTGGTGTCGCGAGATGCTCGCGCTGTCCCCGTTCGCTCTGCGGATGCTCAAGGCGAGCTTCAATGCCGACGAGGACGGTCTCTCCGGCATCCAGCAGCTCGCCCATGACGCGAACCTGCTCTTCTACATGAGCGAGGAGGCGGCCGAGGGCCGGCGCGCGTACATCGAGAAGCGCCGCCCTGACTTCTCGCAGTTCCCCCGGCGCGCCTAGGAGCTGAGATGTCGACCGTGACCGCGCCCAGCGGGATGCGCATCTGGCTGATGGCGGCGCGGCCGCGGACGCTCCCGGCCGCCGTCGCCCCCGTGCTCGTCGGCACCGCCCTCGCCGGCTTCGCCCACGTCTTTCACCCGCTGCGGTTCCTCGCCGCGCTGATCGGCGCGATCTTCATCCAGGTCGGGACAAACCTGTCAAACGACTACTCGGACGCCCGCCGCGGCGCCGACACCGAGGACCGTCTCGGCCCGGTGCGGGTGACGGCCGGGGGACTCGTTCCGCCACGCCAGGTCCTGATCGCGACCTATGTGTCATTTGGCGTCGCCGTGCTCGCCGGGATCTATCTCATCGCGGTGGCCGGCTGGGAGCTCCTGCTCGTCGGCGCCGCGTCGATCCTCGCCGGCGTCCTCTATACGGGCGGCCCGCGCCCCTACGGCTACGAAGGTCTTGGCGAGCTGTTCGTGTTCCTGTTCTTTGGGATCGTCGCCGTCGTCGGATCGTTCTTCGTCCAGGTCCAGCACCTGCACTGGGAGGCGTTCGCGCTCGCGGTCCCGGTCGGCCTGCTCGCCTCGGCGATCCTCGTCGTCAACAACATCCGGGACATCGACACCGACCGCCGCGCCGGCAAGCGCACGCTCGCGGTGCGACTCGGACGCGACCGCACGCGGGTCCTGTACGCGGCGATGGTCTACGGCGCGTACGTGCTCGTCCCCGTCACCTGGGTGTTCGGGCCGCTGAAGCCGTGGGTGCTGCTCGCGTGGCTGACACTGCCGGTCGCCGCCCCGGTCGTCCGCGTCGTGCGCAACCGCACCGACGGCGCGTCTCTGAACGGCGCACTGGCCCAGACCGGGATGCTGCAGCTGACGTTCTGCGTCCTGCTCTCCGCGGGCCTGCTCCTCAGCCGGTGAGGGTCGGGATCCATCCGGTGAACGCGCGCCTGCGGGCGCCGTTCGTCTCATCCCAAGGCGCCGTCGACACGGTGCCCCTGCTGCTCTTGCGACTTGAGGGCGCCGACGGGTTCGTCGGCGTCGGCGAGGCCGTCGCGCTCGGCATCCCGGAGGATCAGGTGCTGATCGCGCTCGAGGACTGCCGCGAGGTCCTCGGCGACTCCGACGACGGCCCGATCGATGAGGTGCTCGCGGCGTGCGCCAACCTCGCGGTGCTGCCGCAGGCGGTCGCGGCGATCGACCTGGCGCTGCTCGACCTCGCCGGGCGCCGGGCCGGGCTGCCGGTCTGGCAACTGCTCGGTGCGGTCGGCGCGGAACCGGACCCGGTCGAGGTCAACGCGACGATTGCCGCCCCCGATCGCGCAAGCGCCGCGGCGGCGGCCGCCTCGGCCCGGATCGACGGCTATCGCTGCATCAAGGTCAAGGTCGGACTCGGCGATGACGCCGCCCGGGTCGCCGCCGTGCGGGCCGCCAGCGGGCCGGACATGGCGATCCGCCTTGACGCCAACGGCGCCTGGACCGTGCCCGAGGCGATCGGATCACTTCGCGCCCTCGCCCCCGCGGGACTCGAGTTGTGCGAGGAGCCGGCGAGCGGACTTGACGAGATCGCGTCGGTCGCATCCGAGAGCGACGTCGCGGTCGCCCTTGACGAGAGCAGCGCGCTGCCCGGCGCGCTCGACTACTCCGCGTGCGAGGCCGTCTGTCTCAAGCTCTCCCGGTTCGGCGGGATGCTCGGCCTCATCGCCGCCGCCCGCCGAGCCCGTGCCGCCGGCTACGAGGTGTACCTCGCCTCGATGCTCGACGGACCGCTCGGGATCGCCGCCGCCTTGCACGCGGCGGCCGTGATCGACCCCGACCGGCCATGCGGGCTCGCGACCCTGTCCGCGTTCGAAGGGCGGGCCGAGGTGATTTCGGCGTCCGAGGGCGCGATGCGCGTGCCAGGCGGCGCCGGGCTCGGCGAGGGACTCGTCAGCTGGTACGGCGTCTAGGCGCCGCCGAGCCGCCCGCGGTCTGGTCGGGCTCGGCTCGGGCTCGGGGCTCGGGGCCTGGGGCTTGTGCTACCACCTATTGAACGTGGCTTTGGCCCCAAGCGCTTCGGCAACGGCGGCCGGGGCCTCGAGGTGGACCGCATGGCCGGTGCCGGGAACGATGAGCCGCGTCGCGTTCGGGATCGCGCGCGCCATCTCGTCGGCGATCGCGTGGAACTTGGCGTCGCGCTCGCCGACGATCAGCGTGACCGGCATCGTCAGCTCGCCCAGGCGGTCCCAGAGCGGCGGTAGCGCGCCCGTCCCGAGTCCCCGCAGCGCCCGGGCCAGACCCATCCGGCGTGTTCCGCAGCCGATCGGCGTGCACCCGCTCCCGCACCTCGGCTGGCTGGCCAGCCAGCACCGGGGTGCCGGTCGCCCAGCGGCGCGCGAACTCGTCCATCGCGGCGGCCGCCCCGCGCGCTGCGGCCAGCGCCTCGATCTCCCCGGCCAGCGCCTCGTCCGCAGGCCACCCGCTCCCCTCGTTGCCCATCATCCGCCACGCCCGGCGACGCGCCGATCAACACCAGGCGCTCAACCCGGTCTGGCCCCAGCGCCAGCGCGACGTGCAGCGCGATCCGCCCCCCCATCGAGTAGCCGACCAACGTGAACGGCCCCTCAGTCAGCCCAGCCACATCGCCGATCACCGCCTCAAGCGTCACGGGCTGGAGCTCTGTCGCCGCCCCATGCCCCCGGATGTCAGGCGCAATCGCTCGGTAGCGTTCACCGAGCGCCTCGATCACCGGCTGCCAGCTTGCCCCGGTGTGGGTGAACCCGTGCAGCAGCACGATCGTCGGCGCCATCCCCGCATCATGACCGCCACCGACACCTACCTGCTGCTGCGCGCGTTCTGCGATGAGCTCGCGCGCTGCGGCATGACCCACGCCTGCACCTCGCCGGGGTCGCGCAACACGCCGCTTGTGCTGTCACTCGCCCGCGAGCCCAGGCTCCGCTGCTTCTCGCACATCGACGAGCGCAGCGCCGGCTTCTTCGCCGTCGGCGCCGCGAAGGCCTCCGGGCGGCCGGTCGCGATCACCTGCACGTCAGGCTCAGCCGTCGCGAACTTCACCCCGGCGGTGATCGAAGCCCACGAGGCCCGGGTTCCGCTGATCGTCCTCACCGCCGATCGGCCGCCAGAGCTGCGCGACGTCGGCGCCGGCCAGACCATCGACCAGCTCAAGTTCTACGGCGACGCCGTCACGTGGTTCGTCGAGGTCGGCGTCCACGAGGCCACCGCCGCGAACCTCCGCTGGATCCGCCACCTCGCCTGCCGCGCGTACTGGACCTCGCTCGGGGGCCGGCCCGGTCCCGTGCACCTGAACTTCCCGCTCCGGGAGCCGCTGATCCTGTCCGAGCCACTGCCGGAGCCGGACACGTCCGGCCGCCCCGACGGTCGCCCGTGGGTGGAGCGCGCGCCTGCCACCAGGTTCGCCCGGGTCGCCTCCACCACCGGTCCGCCCCGTCCGCCTCCGCCGCGATGCCGGCGGAGCTCCCCGCCCCGGCCGCCTCCGCCGCGATGCCGGCGGAGCTCCCCGCCCGGGGCGTCGTCGTCGCGGGGCGCTACGAGCGGGATCGCGATTTCGGCCCCGCGGTCGCCAGGTTCGCCGAGCGCGCCGGGTACCCCCTGCTCGCCGACCCACTCTCCGGCGCGCGGCACGGACCGGCGTCGATGCCGCGCTACGACCTGCTCCTCCGCGACCCCCGGTTCACCGCAGGGCGCGTCCCGGAGCTCGTCATCCGCGTCGGCGATCTGCCGACCTCCAAGCCGCTGCGCACCTGGCTCGCCGGCCTGACCGCGAGCGGCACGGTCCAGGTCGCGATCGACCCCGAGGGCGCGTGGCAGGACCCCGCCTCCGTCGTGGCCGAGAGCCTCGCCGCCGACCCGGTCGCCACGCTCACCGCGGCCACGCCGAACACGCCGGTCGATCCGGACTGGCTCGCCGCGTGGCGATCCGCCGACGACGCCGCCTCGATGATGATCGAGCAGTCGCTGCGCGCCGGGCTCTCGGAGCCCGCGGTCGCCGCCGCGCTCGGCGAGTGGCTGCCGCCGGACGGGACGCTGTTCGTCGCCGCCTCGATGCCGATCCGGGACGTCGAGTTGTTCGCCGGCAATCACGAACTCGCGCCGCGATACCTCTCAAACCGCGGGGCCAATGGCATCGATGGCACCGTCTCGAGCGCGTTCGGCGTCGCAGCCGTGAGCGATGGCCCGGTCGTCCTGCTGATCGGCGACGTCGCGCTGCTCCACGACGTCGGGGGCCTGCTCGCCGCCCGCCGCCTGAACCTCAACCTGACGATCGTGCTCCTCAACAACGACGGCGGTGGGATCTTCCATTTCCTGCCGGTCGCCGGCGAGGGCGAGGAATTCGAGGAGCACGTCGCGACGCCGCACGGCATTGACTTCTCGCACGCCGCGCAGATGTACGGGTGCGCCTACGAGCACCCCGCCGATCTCGAGGCGCTGCGGGCCGCGGTCGAGCGGTCGAGCGCCGACGGTGGCACGACGATCATCGAGGTCACGACCGACCGCGAGGAGAACCTCGCGCTCCACCGGCGCATCGCCGAGTCGGTTATCGCGCCAGATCAGCCATCTAGCACCGGAAGCAGCGCCTGAAGCTTGACTTCGGTCTCCGCGAGCTCGGACGCCGGATCCGAATCGCGCACGATCCCGCAGCCGGCGTAGAGGTGAGCGAGTCGGTCCCGGAGCAGCGCACACCGCAGCGCGACGCAGAATTCGCCGTCGCCGGTCACGTCCGTCCAGCCGACCGGTCCGGCGTACCAGCCGCGGTCGATCCCCTCGAGCGCCGGAATCAGCACCTCCGCCTCGGCGCCTGGCTCACCGCCGACGGCGGGCGTCGGGTGCAGCATCCCGGCGAGCGCCACCGCGCCGATCGGCTTGGCCAACTGGGCGCGGATCGGCGCCCCGAGATGCTGGATGTTCGCAACCTGGACGAGTGACGGTTCTGGCGCGGCCGTCACCCACACCGAGTGCGGGGCGAGGACGCGCGCGATCCGCCGGGCGACGATCGCGTTCTCCTCGCGGTCCTTCTCGCTGTGCAGCAACTGCTCGCCGAGGTGGTCATCGACCGCCGGATCGGCGCTGCGCCGGGTCGAGCCGGCAAGCGCGACCGTGCTCGCGCGCTGCCCGTCACGGCGGATGAGGAGCTCCGGGCTGGCGGCCACGAACACTGAGTCGCCACGACCCACGGCGAACACGAAGCACGCGGGGAACTCCTCACGGAGCAGCCCGAGCACCGCGCCGGGGTCGTGGGCGACGGGCGCGTGCACCTCGACCTCGCGCGCGAGCACCACCTTCTCGATCTCGCCCGCCCGGATCCGCTCAACCGCGCGGGCGACGGCCTCCTCGTAATGCGAGGGCGGCATCGCGCTCACCACCTTGTACGCCCCGGCCGGATCCGGATCGAGCAGCGGCAGCGGTCCGGGGTCAAGCTCACCGAGCCGGCGCGCGACCGTCTCGAACAGGCCATCGGCGGTGTCGTCGGGCGCGACCTCGACGTTGACCGTCAGCCACGTCTCGCTGCCGCGCCGGGCAACCGAGAGCTCCGGCACGATCAGCGAACCGGGCGCGAATCCGCTCCATCGCGGTGAGTCGCCGCCGTCGGCGCTGAATGCGAAGCCGCCGACCGCGACCAGGCCGGACCCGGGCGGTCCGACGATCGGGTCGGCGAAGACGTCCCGGGCAAGCGACCGCCATTCCCGGTCGACCTCGCGGAAGCGCTCGCGACCCCGGGAGGTGAGCTCTCGCACGCAGCCGAGCGCGGCCAGGGCGAAGCCGTCACGGTCAGGCTGTTCGAGCGCAAACCACGGCTCATGGAGGCGCCGCGAGCGCACGACGAGTGCGGTCGGATCGGCGGCGGCCGGACACGGGGCGCTGACGCTGACGAGTGCCAGCGACCCACGCTCGCGCGCGTGCTTCAGCCCCCGCTCGATCCGCCGCTCCAGCCGCTGCCGGGTCGCGGCGTCGAGCCACTGAGGGGCGGCGAAGGTGACGTCGGTCATCCCCCGGGAGGCTACCCCCGGCGGTCAGCGGGATCGGGGTCGTCAGGGCCCTGCCGCGGCGCCCGTAACGGCGGATTGGCCTTCCGGGAACACCCCGCTGTTCCCGAAAAGCAAATCCTGCCCCAGTGTCGGCTACGCCGGCCGGCTCACGGCCGGATGCCGACCGACCTGCGCCTCAGGCGCGATCGCGACGTCCGGGAACTCCAGCTCCTCGCCGCAGCGCACGCAGACGGCGTCGTAGAGCTTGATCACCCGGCCGCAATTGGGACATTCGCGTCGCAGTTCCTGGTTCTCGAAGCGGTAGAAGATCGCCGCCATCAGCCCGATGAACGGCACGAGCCCCGAGACCAGGAACCACATGATGAATGAGCTGCCCTTGATACGACCGATGATCCCTCCGGCCATGCCGAAGGAGAACATGATCACCAGCAGGCCGTAGCCCTCCACGGAGCGGGTCCTACCAGATCAGTGTCTTAAGCGCCCAGAGAATGGCGATCGCCACGGCGACGGCCACGATGATCCAGAAGACCGCCATGATCATGCCGATCACCAGCTTGATTGCCAGTGCGACGGCGACGACCAGGACGAGCCCGGCGAGAATCCGCTTCAGGATCGACGTGTGGGGCTGCTGCTCGGCTTGCGTTTCCATACGTACAGCGTACCGCGGCCGGCGAAGCGTCCCTGAAGGATTCTCGCCGCCGCCTCAGTCGTAGACGCGCTTGAGGTGCTCGTAGCGCGACGCGTCGGTGCGCGGGCGGCCGTCGACCCGCAGCCGGGCGATGCGAAAGCGGCGAACGGGCATGCCGTCCGCGGCTGCCACAGCACTGCGCCGGTCTTCGACGAGCAGGAGCTTCGCGGATGTGCCTGGATTGGTCATGGACAGCATGATCGTCCCGGTGTCTAAATCCCACATTGGCCCCCGGTACAAAGTTCCTGAACCCCGGTCGGCCCCAGGTCCGACGGACGCCGGCGCTCATGGTTGAGTCCAGAGCCCTCACGCGGCAGCGGAATCGGCCAGCTGGGGTGCGTCAGGACCCTGCCAAGCGCGGCGCGCGGGCGGCGCGCACCGCCGCGGACAGAGCCTCGCGAGCGGTCGGCGCCAAGCGCCGCCGCAGTCGCCACGGCGCTCCCGAGAACGCGAGGTTCGCGACGGTCGCAAACCCGCGCTCATCGGTTCGCAGAGCGAGCAGCAGATGCGCGATCCGGTCTGCAGCCGGTAGCTCGGGATCGGTCGCGCGGACGCACATGCAGTACACGCGCCGGCCGCCCGGGGCGACGAGGAGCGCGCCCGCCTGACCGACCACCCACACGCCGAGACGGCCGCGCTCGATCACGAGCCCGGTCCGCTGCAACAGCTCCCGGGCCTGATGGTCGACGAGGTCGCCGAGAAGGCCGAGCGCGCGATGCTCGGCGGGGGAGTCAACCGGGCGGCGCGCCTTGATCACGTTGGCGCCGCGATTGGCGTAGAGCTCCGGAATCGCCCAGGCGTGTCCGAGCAGGATCGCGCCGAGCGGGAACATGATCGGGACGAGCACCGTCAGCCCGACCGCGGCGAGCGTGAGCGGCACGGCGTGCGAGAGCGTCGTCAACGTCCACAGCCGGCCGCGCTGGCGCAGCGACGCCGCTGACACGCGGGGGCGCCACGCCACCGCCGCCAGCTCCGGCAGTGCCGCGGGACTGTCGAGCACGGCCCGTGGGTCCGCGGCCATCCTCAGCGGGCCCGGATCAACCGCCGGCGATCGGACGGCGCAGGATGACCAGCGGCGCGTCAAGCGGGAGCTCGCGGACCTGCTCGGCCTGGCCCTCACCATGGGAGATGACCGCGAAGTAGCCCTGCTCGAGCTCGGCCCGGAACGCCGTCACGGCGGCCTCGACGGCGGCGGGATCGTCCGCCTGCCACTCGGCGAGCGTCGTGTGGCCCGTGCGGTCCATGCGGATGAGTCTCGACATCTTCCCTCCTGACCTGGTTAGGATCTTCATCCTACGCCCGTCAATCAAGCTGGGAAGGTTTGGGCGCGGACAGGCGTCCTGCACTCACGAGATGCCTCTGACACGCCTGCGTGCCCGCCTCGCCCTGGTCGTGGCGATCATGACCGTGCCGCTTCTGCTGCACGCGATCGCCGCCAGCGCGAGCCCCGGCACAACATCGAGCACGACGTCCGCGACGTCGACGAACGCCGCCCCGCAGTCGAGCACGACAGCCTCGGCACCCACCACAACCACGACCGCTTCGACGACGCGCACGATCACGTCGGCGACAACGTCGACGACCGACACTGCGCTCACCACGACGACCTCGGCGCCAGCGGCGCCGACCTCGGTGCAGCCACAGAAGAACTCGTCGTCCGCCACCAGCGGATCGGCTCTGCGCGTCGGCGCCAAACGAGGCGCCCACGCGGCCAGCGATCCGGCGGATACGATCGCCGACTACAGCTTCTCGCCGGCCACGATCACGGTCAACGTCGGCGACACCGTGACGTGGACGAATCAGGGCAAGCAGCCGCACACCGCGACGGCCAGCGACGGAAGCTTCAACACCGGCACGCTGCACACCGGTCAGAGCGGCTCCCACACGTTCACAAAGGCCGGTACGTTCGCGTACATCTGCTCGATCCATCCGTTCATGCACGGCACCGTGGTCGTCCAGGGATCCACGAGCGGCGGCGGCTCGGGCTCGGGCTCCGGTTCGGGCAACGGCAGCGGATCGTCGGCGCCCACAGGATCCACGAGCGGATCCGGATCGACCGGCGGCTCGGGCACGCTCGACGAGCACCCCAACGACCGGGTCTTCGGCCACCACGCTCTCGAGCACAGCGAGTACGGGGCTCCCGAACACGGGCATGAACCTTCTCGGCCTGCTCGGAGTGGCGGCGCTGCTGGTCGGCGGAGGAGTTCTCTTGCGCCGTCAGCTAGGCTTCTAGCTGTAGGTCATTCCCTGACGGCGATGGTGGGGCCCAACGCCGTCGACAGGGGCGCACAGAACGGTAGGTAGGTAACCCGGGTCCTGATCCGGGGTTTTCAGCTCAAGACAACAGGGTCCTGTACGGCTTAGGAGACCGCTCCGCGAGCAGATACTGTTCATGGACGGGAGCGCCCTCGGTCTGCGGATCCACGGGGACGTCACCGCATGCTTGGACGGGCAGAATCCAGACAATGCCGCGGGGAAAAATCACAACAAATGTGCAACTTTTTCGTCGAAATTGCGTTATCATGCGCAGCACGGGGTTGAGACTCACCGCGCGAACGCCGACCACAGTGTTGTGGGGCGGATCGCGCACAGGCGGGTGTAGTCACCGACGGCCGTGCGAAGCACGGCCCCCGGATCAAGGGCTAACTGAATGACACCTCCACCCGCCGCTACTCACGCTGCTCAGTCAGGATCTCTCCGGCTCCGGCCGGTGCCGACCAAGGTCGTCGCCAGCTCCGTCGGCCGGATGCTCAGCGCTCGCGCCTGGGGGCGCATGCGCTTCCTGGTCGATGTCGTCGTCCTGTACCTGGCGGCGAGCGCCGCGCTCTTCGCCGACGGCCAGATCCGCACGGTCAGCACGAACCACGTGCTCGCGGCCGTGTTCCCGCTGCTGGTGATCGGCGTCCTCTACGCCCGGCGGAGTCCGGACGAGCGCATGTACGCCTCGATGCTCGACACGGCGACCCACGTCGTCGGCGTCGTCTCGCTCGCGGCGATGCTGACGATCGCCACCGGCTCGATCCTCGGGATTGATCATCCGCTCGGCATCGCCGTCCGGCTGTGGCTGTTCTCGACGGTGTACCTCGGTGCCGCCCGGGCGGTGCTCCTCTCGGTCCGCCGCCAGGCGGTGCGCGCGCCGGCGTTCGCCACCCCCACCCTGATCGTCGGTGCCGGCATGGTCGGCGAGCATCTCGTCAAGCGCCTCGTCAACGAGCCGCGTTACGGCCTGCGCCCCGTCGGATTCCTCGATTCCAATCCGCTTCCGCGCCAGAACGCCTCCGAGGACGGATACGTCCCCGTGCTGGGTGGGCCGCAGGACCTCGCGCGGGCGGTCGAACAGACGGACGCGCGCCAGGTCATCCTCGCGTTCTCGGCTGAGCCTGACCATGTCCTCGTCGAGACGGTTGAGGAATGCCAGCGCCTCGGCATCGAAGTGGCGCTCGTCCCGCGGCTGTATGAGTCGATCAACGAGCGCTCGACACTTGATCACATCGGCGGAGTGCCGCTCGTGACGCTGCGGCCAACCGATCCACGAGGATGGCAATTCGCGGTCAAGCACGCGATCGACCGCTCGTTCGCCGCGCTCGCGCTGCTCGCACTGGCGCCGCTGATGCTCTCGATCGCGCTCCTCATTCGGCTGACGTCGCCCGGACCGATCCTCTTCCGTCAGCGCCGGATCGGCCGCGACGGGCACGTGTTCGAGGTGCTCAAGTTCCGCACGATGCGGATCGCGGACCCGCACACGTCGCGCTTCCAACCTGCCCAGGGCTCCGCCCCCGGCGGCGTCGAGGGCACTGACCGGCGCACCTGGATCGGCCGGTACCTGCGCAACCTTTCGCTTGACGAGCTGCCCCAGTTCATCAACGTCCTGCGCGGCGACATGAGCCTCGTGGGGCCGCGCCCCGAGCGTCCCGAGTACGTCGAGCGGTTCTCGACCGAGGTCGCGCGCTACGAGGATCGCCACCGCGTCAAGTCGGGGATCACCGGCTGGGCACAGGTACACGGGCTGCGCGGCCAGACCTCGATCGCCGACCGCGTCGAATGGGACAACTGGTACATCCAGAACTGGTCGCTCAAGCTTGACCTGAGGATCGTCGCGATGACGATCGCTGAAGTCCTGCGGATGCGGGGCTAGCGAGACACTCGTGTCTCGATTCGGGACACTCGTCATCCGCCGCCTCGACACCGCGCTTTCGTAGGCTCCGAGGCATGCGCGTTGCGATCGTCGGCGGCGGCATCCTCGGCCTGGCGACCGCCCGGCTGATCGCACGCGAGGTCCCCGGGGCCGAGGTGACGCTCCTCGAGAAGGAGTCCCGGCTCGCGCAACACCAGACGTCGCACAATTCGGGCGTCGTCCACGCCGGCCTGTACTACGCCCCCGGGTCGCTCAAGGCGCGGCTGTGCGCGCGCGGGATGACGCTGCTGCGCGAATACTGCGCCGAGCGCGGCATCCCCTACGACGAGTGCGGCAAGCTCGTGATCGCCACCGACGAGAGCGAGATGGAACGCTTCGAGGCGCTCGAGGAGCGCGCGCGGACGAACGGCGTCCCGGATCTCCGGCGCGTCGACGGCGCCGAGATCCGCGCGATCGAGCCGGCCGCGACCGGGATCGCGGCACTCCATTCGCCGCGGACCGCAGTCGTTGATTTCAGCAAGGTCGCCGAGGCCTACGCGCAGGACGCGCGGGACGCCGGGGCGACGATCGCCACCGGCTCACCCGTGCGCCGCGTGCTTGGTGGCGCGCGTGATGCCACGGTCGAACTCGAGCACGGTCAGGTGATCCACGCCGACCGCGCAATCGTCTGCGCCGGCCTGCACGTCGACAGTCTCGCCGCGGCCTCCGGGCAGCCACTCGAGCCCCGGATCATGCCGTTCCGGGGGGAGTACTGGGCGCTGCGCGATGACCGGCGCAGCCTCGTGCGAGGCCTCATCTACCCGGTTCCCGATCCACGTTTCCCGTTCCTCGGCATTCACCTCACCCGGACGATCGACGGCGCCGTGCTGATCGGTCCGAATGCGATTCTGGCCACGGCCCGTGAGGGGTACCACCGCAACCAGTTCAATGCCCGCGACACGTGGACCGCCGTCGGCTGGCCCGGTGCGATGCGGCTGTTCAAGCGGTACTGGCGCGTGGGTGCCGCCGAGATGTACCGCACTCTGTCCAAGCGCGCGTTCGTGCACGAGGCGCAGCGGTACGTGCCAACGCTCCAGGCAACCGACGCGGTTCGGGCACCGGCCGGAGTCCGCGCCCAGGCGATCGACGCCGACGGCTCGCTCGTCGACGACTTCCGGTTGCTGAGCGATGGACCCGTCCTGTGGGTCCGTAACGCCCCCTCCCCTGCCGCCACCTCCTCGTTCGCAATCGCCGAGGAACTCGTGCAGCGGGCGGGATTCGCCTAGGAGACCCCTCAAAGTCCGGCACGCCCGGATCGGGCCGTGGACATGTCGCGGGATCGGCCCAGAATCCCCCGCTCAACGCTTCATACGAGACAGGGGGATTCCAGGACCATGTCATGGTCCGAGGATCCCTTCAGTTCAGAACGCTCGGAGAGGGGATTTCGGGACGATCGAGGACGACGAGCACCCATCGGCAGCGTCCCAGCGCTCGGCCGACTACGCCGAGCCGACTCCGATCCGCCGCACGCGCACGCCGGCCCGCTCCCACGCCGCGCCGTCAAGGACGCCTCGGCCGTCGATCACGACGCGCGCGCCGGGCACGTCGTCCGGCGTGAGACGCGCGTAGCCCGCGTGGTCGGCCTGGATGATGGCGGCGTCGACCGGACCGCCGTCCCACGGTTCGAATCCGTGGGCCTGCAGTTCGGCGTCCGAGTACAGCGGGTCGCTGGCCAGCGCGACCGCGCCGCGCCGGGCCAAGTCGTCACGCACCCCGAACGCGCTTGAGAACGCGGTCTCCTTGACGTCCCCGCGGTAGCTGACCCCCAGGATCAGCACCCGCGCGCCGGCGAGCGGGCGCTCGAGTTCGCGCTCGAGCAGGTCGACCGCGTAGGCCGGCATGCTGTCGTTGATCGCACGGGAGACCGGCGGGATCCGGGCCTCCGGATCCCCCGCGAGGTAGAACCGCGGGTACACGGGGATGCAGTGGCCGCCGACGCCGATCCCGGGACGGTGGATGTGGGAAAACGGCTGCGAGTTGGCAGCGTCGATCACCAGATTGATGTCGATCCCGGCGCGGTCGGCGAACCGGGCGAACTCGTTGGCGAGCGCGATGTTCACGTCGCGGTAGGTGGTCTCCGCGAGCTTCGTCAGCTCGGCCGCCTCGGCGGAGCCCATCGCGCGCACTTCGGCGGTGAGGAACGAGCGATACAGCTCGACCCCGCGCCGCTCGCCCGCCGCGCTCAGGCCCCCGACGAGCTTGGGATAGGTGTCGAGATCCTGGAAGATCCGGCCGGAGTACACGCGCTCGGGGCTGTGGATGGCGTAGAAGTCCTGCTCGGAGCGCAATCCCGACGTCTCCGCCAGCGCGGGCGCCACCCGTTCCCGGGTCGTCCCCACGGGCAGCGTCGTCTCGACGCTCACGACGGTCCCGGCCTGCAGGCCCCGCCCGATGTCGGCGAGCACGGAGTCGAGCACGCCGAAGTCCGGGCGGGCGTCGGAGTCGACGACGAGTGGCGGCACGGCGATCACCAGGTCGGGTGCCTCGGCGACCGCCGCGGTCGTGTCGGTGCTCACGCGCAGGCGCCCGGCGGGGACGATCTCGGCGAGGGCGTCGGCGAGTCCGGCCTCACCGGGGAACGGCTCCCTCGCCGCCCCCACGAGCTCGATGACCCGCGGATCGATGTCGCACCCGACCACCTCATGACCGGCAAGTGCGATCTTGGCGGCGATCGGCAGGCCGATCTTGCCGAGGGCGACGACGACCGCGCGCATCAGGGCTCGCTGCGCTGGCTGATCGCCGCGACCGTCTCGCCGGTCCGGGCGCTCTGGAGAACCGCCTCGGCGACCCGCACGATCTCGACGCCGCTCTCCAGCGTGACGACGCCCGGATCTCGGCGACCGGCGATCAGGTCGAAGAAGGCCTCGTGCTCGAGCCGCAGCGGCTCGTCGCGCGCGAGCGCGTAGCGCGTGACGTTGCCCTCGCTGACCCCGCGGAACTGCTGTGTCGCCGGCCACACGATCCGCACCTCGGCGTTCTCGTAGAAGTAGAGGTCGCCGGTCAGGGTGTCGGCCTCGAGCATGCCGCGCTCGCCGAGCACGCGCGTCCGCCGGACCTTCGTCGGCGAGACCCAGTCGACGACGACATTGAACGCGGCGCCGGACTCCAGCGCGCCCACCGCGAGCACGAGATCCTCATGCTCGCGGCCGCTCAGATGCTGCGTCTGGGCGGCCACGGTCGCGATCTGGGAATCGCGACAGCCAGCTCACGAGGTCGATGTCGTGCGTGGCCAGATCCTTGACGACGCCGACGTCTTGGACCCGGGCCGGGAACGGCCCGCTGCGAATCGTCGAGACGGTGAACAGCCGGCCGATCTGGCCATCGAGGAGCCGCCGGCGCAGCTCCTGAAGCGCAGGGTTGAACCGCTCGACGTGACCGACGCAGCCGGATACGCCCGCGGCGGCACAGATCTCGACGATTCGCCGGGCCGCCTCGCTCGTTGCCGCGAGCGGCTTCTCGATCAGCATCGACACCCCCGCCTCGGCGAGCTCCTCGGCGACCGTGACGTGGGACGCGGTCGGGACGGCGACGATCGCAAAGTCAAGCGGACCCCGGGAGAGGAGCTCCGCCACCGTCTCGAACACGAGCCGGGACTCGTGCACCGATCGGTAGCGGTCCCCGCCGGGATCGACCGCGCCGGCGAATTCCACGCGATCGGAGCTCTGCAGCAGCCGAGCGTGGTGGCGCCCGATCATGCCGAGGCCGATCACCGCCCCGCGGAGCGTTCCAGGTTGGCCGGAAAGTACCATCGGGCGCGACAGGCTAGCTGAGGGCGGGGACCTCTCCTGCCTGACGCTCGCCTGGCGCCGCGACCATGCCAATCCCCCTGTTCGACATCGACACTCCGCGCGCGGGCCTCCGCGACCGCCTCGTCCGTGCCGCGACCCACACCATCGACGAGGGCCGGTTCATCCTCGGCCCCGAGGTCGCGGCCTTCGAGCGCGAGTTCGCGGACTATCTCGGCGTCGATCACGTCGTCGGCGTCGCCAACGGCACGGACGCGCTGACGATCGCCCTGCGCGCGATGGGCGTCGGGCCCGGCGACGATGTCGTCGTGCCAGCGTTCACGTTCTACGCGTCCGCCGAGTCGATCCCACCGACCGGCGCGCGTCCGGTCTTCTGCGACGTCGATCCGCAGACGATGATGGTCACGCCGGAGACCGTGCACGCGGCCCTGACGCCCGCCACGAAGGCGGTCATCGCGGTCCACCTGTTCGGCAACGTCGCCCCGGTCCGCGAGATCGAGGCGCTCGGTGTCCCGGTGCTGGAGGACACCGCTCAGGCGGCGGGGTCGACCGGTCCGGACGGGCGCCCCGGCTCACTCGGCACGGCGGCGACGTTCAGCTTCTTCCCGTCCAAGAATCTCGGCTGTCTCGGGGACGGCGGCGCGATCGCCACCTCCCGGGAGGAGATCGCCGAGTTCGCGCGGATGCTGCGCTTCCACGGCTCCCGGGACCAGCAGACGTGGGAGCTCGTCGGCTACAACTCGCGCCTGGACGAGATTCAGGCGGCGTTCCTCCGCGTCCAGCTGCCCGAGCTTGACACCTGGGCGCGGGGCCGGTGCACAGCCGCGGCGCACTACGAGCGGGCCGGACTCGGGGAGCTCGTCGCGCTCCCGAGCCCGACGCCCGGTGCAAGCGCCGCCTGGCACATCTACGTCATCCGCTCCGAGCACGTCGCCACGATCTCGCAGGCGCTGAGTGCCGCCGAGATCGGCAACCGCGCCTACTACACGCGGCCGATCCACCGCCATCCGGCGATGACCCCGTACGTCGAGGCGCTCGAGCTGCCGATGACCGACGTCCTGGCTTCGACACACCTGGCCATCCCGATGAATCCGTTCCTCACCGCGGATCAGGCGACCGAGGTCACGCGCTGCGTCGAGCGGGCGCTGACGCAGCGCGCAGCCTAGGCCGCGGTGGCCGCAGGTCTCGGCCGCGGCGGCGCGATCCAGGTCTCGCCGCGGCCCCGGGAGATCGCGATCTCTCCGGTCCGCGCCATCTCGATCAGCCCGAACGGCCGGACGAGCCGCTCAAACGCCTCGACCTTGTCGTACGTGCCGGTGACCTCGATCACGACCGAGCGCTTCGTCACATCGACGATCTTCGCTCGGAAGATCTCGCAGATCTGCATGACCTCGGCTCGGCTGACGCCGTCGGCCGAGATCTTGAACAGCGCGAGCTCACGTGAGAGCGTCTCCCCCGGCTCGAGGTCCCGGATCTTCAGGACGTTGACGAGCTTGTGGAGCTGCTTGGTGACCTGATCGATCGGATGCACGGCACCGTCGAGCGTCAGCGTCATCCGCGAGACGGAGTCGTCGTCGGTCGGCCCGACCGCGAGCGTGTCGATGTTGAAGCCCCGCCGCGCGAACAGGCCCGAGATCCTGGTCAGGACGCCCGGCTTGTTCTCGACGAGGATCGAGAGGATGTGCTTGCGGCCGCTGCGCTGCCCGGTGACGGCCTCCAGCTCATCGAGTGAGAGGACTTCCTTGGTTGCTGGTTCACCCATTGCTCAGCCACCATGTTCCGCGCCGGTTGCCCGGCGGGAATCATCGGGAACGTGTTCTCCTCACGCGTGACGCGGACGTCGACGAGCACCGGACCTTCGGTGGCGAGAGCATCCTTCATGTCGCTCACCAGCGTGTGCTTGTCCTCGAAGCGCATGCCGGTCGCCCCGTAGGCCTCGGCCAGCTTGACGAAGTCGGGCCACTGGCCCATGTCGACATGGCTGTAGCGCTTGTCCCAGAACAGCTCCTGCCACTGACGGACCATCCCCAGGTAGCCGTTGTTCATGATGAACACCTTGATCGGGATGTCCTCCTGCGCGCAGGTGGCGAGTTCCTGGATGTTCATCTGGACCGAGCCGTCGCCGGCGATGCACACGACCGTCTCGTCCGGACATCCGACCTTGACGCCCATCGCGGCCGGCAGACCGAAGCCCATCGTCCCGAGACCGCCGGAGTTGATCCACCGCCGCGGGCTGTCGAAATGGAAGTACTGCGCGGTCCACATCTGATGCTGGCCGACGTCGCTGGTGACGATCGCGTCACCCCCCGTCGCCTCGTACAGCGCCTGCACCATGTACTGGGGCTTGATCTCCGCGTCCTTGGAGTCCTCGTAACCGAGCGGATGACGCTCCTGCCAGCCGTGGATTCGTGACCACCACTCCTCGAGCCGCGCCGGATCCGCCTCGAGCGCGCGGTATTCCGAGGTCAGCCGCGGCAGGATGTTCTTCGCATCTCCGACGATCGGGATGTGGGCCGGGACGTTCTTGGAGATCTCGGCCGGGTCGATGTCGATGTGGATGAACTTCGCCCGCGGCGCGAACTCCGACAGCTTGCCGGTGATCCGATCATCGAAGCGGGCCCCGATCGCGATGATCAGGTCCGCCTCGTCCATCGCGTAGTTGGCGGCCCGGGTTCCGTGCATGCCGAGCATCCCGAGCCATTGCTCGTGCGGTGCCGGGAACCCGCCGAGCCCCATCACCGTGCACGTGACCGGGAACTTGTCGACGGTCGCGAGCTCGATCAGCTCGTCTGAGGCGTTGGCGCTGACCACGCCGCCGCCGGCGTAGATGACCGGCCGCCGCGCGTTGGCGAGCGCCTTGGCGGCCAGGCGGATCTGCTTCTGGTTGCCCTCGGTCGTCGGCTGGTAGCCGGGCAGGTGCACGTCGGTCACCGGCTTGTACGGGATGTCGACGCGGCTCAGGTCCTGCGGGATGTCGACGACGACCGGACCCGGCCGCCCGGTGCGAGCGATGTGGAACGCCTCGTGGATCAAGCGTGGCAGCTCCAGCGGGTTCTGGATCATGACGCTGTGCTTGACGATCGGCATCGTGATCCCGATCGTGTCCGCCTCCTGGAACCCGTCGGTCCCGAGCAATTCCGTCCGCACCTGCCCGGTGAGGAACACGACCGGCACGGAATCCATCATCGCGTCACAGATCGGCGTGACGAGATTCGTCGCGCCCGGTCCGCTCGTGCCGAGTGAGACGCCGACCTTGCCGGTCGCCTTCGCGTAGCCCTCCGCGGCGTGGCCGCCGCCGGCCTCGTGCCGGACGAGGATGTGGCGGATACCCGCGTCGTAGAACGCGTCGTAGGTGGGAAGGTTCGCGCCGCCGGGGAGGCCGAATACGACGTCGACACCTTCTGCCTTCAAGCATTCCATCAGTGCGTCGACCGCACGCATAGCGTTCGCCTCCTTCCAGGCTCGTCATGTAGGGCGTGAGCGACGGGTTCGCGCACGCGGGGATTGCCGATGGTACCAGGGGGGTTCTGGACGATCGTGGCTCGATTTCGTCCGGGCGACGGAGCGTATTCGGGCGCCCAACAGCTCCACATCGTGAGCGGACAGCCAGCTGGATAGGATGCCCGGCGTAGACGACCAGCATCGTCGACCAGCGCTCCGACGACGCGCCGTTGGGATGCTCGACCCACAGAGCTCGGCGAGTGGAGCGCGATCGGCTAGGCCGAGTCGGCCGACGGTCCCACCGGACGTCACAAGCCTGGACCCCGACGACTTAGTGCCCCCGCCGGATGTGCAGGGCACAGGCATCGATCTCCGTGAGGACGCCCAGGTAGCGGTTGTGCGGTCATGGGTCGGGGAGCACAATGACTTGTTCACGGCCCTTCGCAACGACCCCCGCATCAACACGCAGGCCGCTTGGCGGCATGATCACCTCCACAATGGCCAGTACGCGACGCCGGACGCCGAGGTGTACCGCAGCGATGATCACGCGCTACCGGCCTCAGCAGATCGTGGAGATCGGAGCGGGGTTCAGTACTTCCATCGCACGTAGGACCATCGACCACATCGGACTTGAATGTCGTCTCGTGACCGTCGATCCGATGCCACGGGCCGAAGTCCGGGATCGGGCTGATGTCGTGATTACGAGCCGTATAGAGGATGTCGATGCATCGGCGTTGAACCTCGACGACCGCACCCTACTGTTCGTCGACTCAAGCCATGCAACTCGGACCGGCGGCGACGTTCCGCACATCTTCTGCAAGCTAATCCCGGCTCTGCCGGCGGGCGCATGCGTCCATGTCCATGACGTTTTCATCCCGTATGACTATCCCCCGGCGTATCGCCGGCGGCTCTATACAGAGCAATACGTGCTGTGGACGTTGCTCGTGCACAGCACGACATATCGGATGAGCTTTGCGACGCACTACATGGCCCGAACCCATCCCGAGCTCATGCAGCAGGTGTTCGGCCCGCGTGTCGGTGTCGACCCGTTGTATTTCGGCGCGTCGCTCTGGTTCGACGTCGCGCCGGCCGGCAGCTGACGCGCGGTTACGCCTTCACCTGCGCGTGGTGCTTCGGGTGCCGGACCGCGCGCCGATGCCGTCTGCGGTGCTTCAGGTGCGCCTTGGAGCGTTTCGCGACCCGCACGTGCCGCTTCGGGTGCCGTCTGGTCGAGCGCGCGACCCGGCCGTCAACCGTGCGGTGCGCGGACGGAGTCGGGCGGGTCGTGCGCCTCTGCACGGGATTGGTCGCGGCGACCGATGTCGTGCTCGCCGTCCTCGTGAAGAGTTGTTTGTACAGCGCTTGCGACTTTGGGTAGCTGGCGAGCACTGAGGTCGAAGCGTTGAAGTACATCTGGTACGCCAGGTTGCTATGTGACATCCAGTCATACATGTTCTGCACGAATGCCGGTGAATCGCCACCCCCATTGGTCGCGCTCGGCCACAGGCCCCATTCCGGGAACGTGACCGGCTTGTCGTGCGCGGCCGCAAAGGTTCGCTGCCAAGTGAGACCGTAGGGCTGGTTCACGTACCCCGTCCAGCGGTTGGCCTCGACCGAGGAGTCCGGGGACCCAGCTGCTCGTCGCATCACGTCGAGGCCGATGTAATTCACGTACGCGTCGCCGGGATAGGCGCTCTCCGGATTCAGCGCGACACCGTTGTCGTGCGAGCTGCCGTCGTTCGGGCAGAAGTCAAACTGGAAGTTGGGCGAGACGAGGCGCATCGTGTCGACGATCTGCCGCCAGTACGCGGCGTAGTTGCCGGCATTGCCCCTCTGGATCGACCACGGAAACCAGTTTCCGTTCATCTCCCAGCCCAGCCGGACAATCGCGTTGCCCCCGCCGGCCGCGAGAAGCTGTTCGGCAAGCGCCCGGAAGTTTGAGTTGTAGGCCCCTGTGGCTCCCTGGGCGAGCGTCGCGTGCGAGCTCGGCAGCATCGGGACACTCAGCACCAGACGTGCCCCCGAACCGTTCCACTGATTCACGAACCAGGTGGGGTTATCGATCGAGTCCCAGCTTTCGGAGCTGACGAAGTCCAGAACGTAGGACTCGGTGGACCCCCAGCCAGGTCGAGAAGCTCGTGAACGCTGAGGTGTTGCCGCCTCCGACGTATACGCCAGACATCGACGGCGCGACTGTGGCGGCATCCGCCCGACCGGTCAACAACAGCCCCATCGTCAGGCACGTCAGCACCACCAGCGGAAGCGACGCGACCCGAGCGCATAAATGGCCCCGTCGGCGACTCGGGATACGTAATGAGGGCATGCGACCAACGTCGGTCGTGCCGTGCCCGCCGGCGCGCCAAGCCGGTGAAGCTGGACGCACGTACTAACTTGCAAAACCAACGTATGTACTAGCGAGCGTCGGCTGTCCGATCACGGGAACCGGAGGACGGCAGTTGCTCCCGGGCTTCGAAGATCTGGCCGTCCGGACGAGCCTCCGGGTAGAACGTCTGAACGTCGAAGCCGGCCTACGCGCCAGCGGTCGATCAGATCCCGCCCGTAGCTCCGAACGTACGGCTCAGCCCTGGGCCCGGTCACGTTCTCCCAGGTCGTTTCACGGCTCGGATCGTGTGGCTCCTGACTGATTACCACGCCGTCGTCGGTGACGACACGATGCAGGCAGTTCGCGCATCGCTCGGCGATCGTCGGGCACGAACTCAAGGACATGGCTGACAATCACCACATCGAATGAGTTGTCGGCCCATGGCTGGTCGGCGATGTCCGCTTGGACGATTGGGACGTCGGTCGCGAGCCAGGCGCTTGACGGCGTCAGGTCCGCCGCGGTGTACTGCACGCGCAGCTGATCAATGATGTTGCGCGCGACCACCGGTTCGGGCGAGAAATGGAGCACCCGGTCGCCCGGCCGGAGCGTGCGTTGCAGATGCGGCCATAGCAGCCGGTGACGCTCAAGCGAGCCACAGTGGACGCACCGCGCGTACGGCCGCTCGGGTTCGCCGTAGGGCAGGAACCGCGCGCTGGTCCGTCCGCAGCAATCGCACGTGACCCGATTCCCGAGCGCAACGAGCCTCCTTACAATACGCGCGTCTGGCGCACGCTCGCTGACGCTACCCAGTCAGCGGTCTGTCCAGTCGTCCGCTGCCCTACGCGACTGCCGCGGCGAGGGCGACCCCGACGGCGTCCGGCGTGAACCGAGTAACCGCCTGCTCACGTGCACGTGCGCCGAGCTCTGCCCGGAGCTCGGGCGACCGTAGTCGCTTGAGGGCACCGCTGAGCGCGCCGACATCCCCCGGCGCCACGATCAGTCCTGAACCGCCGAGCGCCCACCGGATCGGCTCGAGATCGCTGCCGATCACGGCCCGTCCCGCCATCATCGCGTCGATCAGCTTGGCCGGAAGCTGCCCGGCGCCGTAGGTCCACGGCCGTGAGGCGACGACGACGACATCGCAGTCGTCGATCACCTCCAGTCCGTCAGCAAGCGACGTTGGGCCGATCCAACGTTCGTGATCAAGCGCATCGGCCGGCGCTTCGCCCGTCACGACCAGGCGCACATGACCGGCCGACACAGCCGCGCGCCGCAGGACGTCGATCCCTTTATGGTCGGCCACAGTCCCCACAAACGCGACCTCGATGTCTGTGCCGCCGGAATGTGGGCGACCGGCGGGGCGCGGTTTCCTGGCGTGGGGCACGATCGCACCCCGACCGTACCAACGCACGAGGGCGGGGTTCGAGAGGAGGATTTGACCAACCGTGCGCGCACGCCGCCGGCGCAACCGGAACGCTGTCAGCGGGGGCCGTCCATGGCTCGCGAGCGAGGCGAAGTTGAGCGCCTGACTGCGCCACGATTCCCCGTATGCGCCCTCGAAGTCAGGGTCGTCGACATCGAGCACGACTTGTTTCTCATATCGAGCACCGAGCCGGAGCGCGAGATCGAACGCCCCTGGCCACGGCTTCAGCGCAACTAGAACGTCCGCCCAGCGCGCGGCCTCGTCCGCCTCGGTCGTCAGCTGAGCCATGAACTCCCGCTCGTCGTCCAGTGGCGCCCACGGCGCGCTGACGTCCGGAGCGACGAATTTGGCCTCCCAGCCGAGCGCTTCGGTTGTGAGCCACAGTGCGAAGGCGCGTCCGAGCGTGTTCTTGTCGGCCGCGAACACGAAGAACGCGACGCGGCGTACCTGTGGCGTGGTCGTCATCGGGCGGCTCCCGCAGACCCTGGAGCCGATCCCGTGATCGCCCGGCGGTAGGCCCGGCGTGCACGGCGGGAGAGCAGCCTGTCGTTGTGCCAGAGAATGGTCATGTCCCCCTGGAAACGCTGGACGACCCTGCTGAGGCGAATGATCTCGTCTGCTGCAGCCTCAAGCGAAACCCGCTCATATTCGAGCAACGAGGCGTCCATCATGATCAGCGGTCGTTCACGCAGCGCCAGCGCCTGGCGGCTCACGAGGTTGAACACGGGGTATTCGTGGCACGTCCCGGCGCGAAAGCCCACGCGGTCAGCGAACGCAAGAGTCGAATCGTAGGCAAGGCCGGCGTCCTCCCAGGCCTGCCAGGTGACGGGATTGGCCCACCGCAGGTAGTGCTGACGCCCGCCGAACTCCTCCTGCTCGACGCCCGCCGCGGAGCATGCCGTCCGCAGGCGCTGGAACTCAGCATCAATCGCCTGCGGATCGCGGAACGTGTTGTAGCTCGGATGCAGCCCGATCTCGTGCAGGCGCGCATGGATCTCAGCCAGGAGGCGCAGCGCCCACGGCTCGTCGATGCGGTAGTTGCCATCGATCGCCCTCCGGTGTTGCCGGTCATGAAGTAGAACGCGCTTCGCAAGCCGAGCGATTCGCTCTCCGCATGAGCCGCTCGAACGTGTAGTAGAGGTCGTACTCGGGGCGGACTCTCCAGGGTGAGCGTCGTCGCGAGCCGTCGGACAGCCACGACCGGCGCGCGCTCTCGGCGTAGGTCCCGGCGAGCCAGCCGCCATGCCTCCGGACGTGGGATCCGGCACACGGGCAGGTCGACGTCGTGGCTCAGTCGCAGTGTCGGCCGCCGCTGGCGTCGCTGCAGGCGCGGCCACAACCGCGAAAGCAGGTTCCACAGCAGCTCGACGTATTCGTCGACGAGCGGCCAGCCGAGTAAGCCCTCCTCCCCGAGAAGCGATCCGGCAGCGGCAAAGCGCTCGTGGCTATCTCTGTTGGACGTCGCAAGCTCTTCGTAGCGACTGAGCATGAAGAAGGCGCCCCCAAACACGTCAATCCCAAGCGCCAGGCTCGAGCCGTCTTCGACGAGCGGCTGACCGTCGCCGTACAGCACCGCGAGCCGCTCCGGCGCTGGCAGTGCGTGCCCATCGAGTCGGCCCACATCAACCCGAGTCAGTGGACGGCGAGGAAGCGAGGCCTCCGCCAACCAATCGTTCTCGCTGGTCGCGAACAGCACATCGGCGACACGGAGCCTCGCGCCCGACGGATCGTCGGCGAGCGTGATCTCGACGTCGCGCCGATCCTCGACGATCACCTCCGCGGTGACGCCGAGCATTCCCGCCAGGACGACGTCGTACACGTAGTGTCGCTCCGGCAGATATGTGGCCGGATGACGAATGACGAGAGTCGGCGTCACGCGATCAAATCGGGAGTCGCTGATCTGTCGCGTACCTCTTGCGACGCCGGTCGAAGCGCCTGCTCCAGAAACGTCGGGAGGGCTTCGCCCCGTCAGGATCTTCCACATGAACTCAACGGGGCCGTCGTCGG
>CAVZZH010000004.1:0-34761 GCA_963779695.1 uncultured Solirubrobacterales bacterium | reverse complement strand
CGGCAAGCCGGCTTCCGGTGTGTGTTACGCCGAGTTCGCCAGCAGCGTCTGCTCGGCGACGCGGTCGACCGCGTCATGCGTGCCGCCGAGCAGCCGGCGGGACAGCTGCGCCCGGCGGAAGAACAGCGGCGCGTCGTGCTCCCAGGTCGCGCCGATGCCACCGTGGACGTTGATCATCGTGCGGGCGGCGTAATCGAGCGCATGTCCGGCCTCAGCCCGAGCCGCGCTCGCCGCGAGCGGGAACTCCTCCGGCTTGGCGTCGCGAGCCCAGCCGGCGTAGTACTGCAAGCCGCGGCTGTTCTCCTGGAGGCGCAGCACCTCGGTGAGCTCGTGCTTGATCGCCTGGTAGGAGCCGATCGCCCGCCCGAACGTGAACCGCTCCTTGGCGTACGCGACGCTGATCTCGAGGCACGTTTGCACCGCCCCGAGCGACTCAGCCGCGATCAACGCATGGGCGAGATACCAGGCGTCGGCCAGCACGTCAGCATCGATCGCGAGCGCGCCGGCCCCGCGCCTGGGTGAAGGTGACGTGCCCGAGCGCGCGGGTCGCGTCGTAGCGCATCACCGACTCGATCGAGACGCCCGGGGCATCGCCCGGGATGGCGACCGCCACCGGTTCACCAGCGTCCGTCTCGCCGATCGCGACGAGCAGGTCGGCGGCCGGGGCATCGGGGACGAACGCCACGGTCCCGTCGAGCACGACGGCATCGCCCTCGACGGTCGCGCTGGGCGCCTCAGCCCGGCGCAGGCCGCTGCGCGGTTCCACGGTCCAACCGGACTCGAGCTCGCTCGGCGGCCGCGATGGTACGTACACCGGCCGAAGCTCGCCGGCCGCGACGGCGGCCAGCGACTCGTCACCGCCGGCGTTCAGGATCGCCGTCGCCGGCAGCAGGCCGAGCACGGGGATGCTCGCGAGCACGCGCCCACATTCCTCGGCCACGAGCAGCGCGTCGAAGCCGCCGAGTCCGGCGCCGCCATGCTGTTCGTCGATCAGCAGACCGGGCCACCCGGCGTCGACCGCCGTCGGCCACAGGTCGGGGAGCGCATCGTCCTTCTCAAGCGCCTCTCGCGCCGACTCGACCGTCTTGAAGCGACCGAGCGCACCGCGCGCGGCCTCACGCAGGAAGACCTGCTCGTCAGAGAGAGCGAAGTTCACGAGAGTGCCCCTTCCTTCTCCTTGGCCCGAAGCTCGCTGAACGGGATGCCCTTGTCAAGCCGCGGTTCAGGTGGCAGCCCGAGCACGCGCTCGCCGATCGTGTTGCGAAGGATCTGCTCGGTCCCGCCGGCCGACTTGAGGCCGGGCAGGAACGAGATCAGGTAGCTCCACTCGCTGTCCACGTCGAGCGCATCGGGACCGACGACATCGGCACCGAGGTCAGTCGCGGCAATCGCCGAGTTGACGAGCGTCACCTTGGCCAGGCCGGCTTCGGGCCCCGGGATCTGCCCCCGCGCGAGGACGGTCAGCGCGCGGTAGCCGTTGAACCGCACCGCAAGCATCTCGGTGATGATTCCGCCGAGCCGCTGGCGGATGTCGCCGTCGGCCCGGGCGGCCGGATCGCCGGCGATCGTCTGAGCCAACCGGGTCGGGGAACCGAAGCCCTCCGAGCCGAAGCCAATCGTCAGCCGCTCGAACATGAGCACGGTGAGCGCCGTGCCCCAGCCGTTGCCGACACCGCCGACCACCGCGTTCTCGTCCAGCACGACATCGTCGAAGAACACCTCGTTGAACTCGGCCTCGCCGGAGATCTGCCGCAGGCCGCGCACGGTCACGCCGGCGCTGTCCATCGGCACGATGAACATCGTCAGGCCCTTGTGCTTGGGCACATCCCCGTCGGTCCGGGCGAGCAGCAGTCCGAACGAGGCGAACTGGGCGTTCGTCGTCCACACCTTCTGGCCGTTGAGCGTCCACGTGCCGTCGTCGTTCTGACGCGCCCGCGTCTGCACGGCCGCCAGGTCCGAGCCGGCAGCGGGTTCGGAGAACATCTGGCACCAGACCTCGTCGCCGTGGAGCATCGGGCCGAGGTGACGACTCTTCTGCTCGTCGCTCCCGTGGGCGATGATGCACGGACCGAGCATGCCGATGCCGATCACGTCGAGCACACTCGGGCACCTGGGCCGCCGAGAGCTCTTGATTGACCGTCACCTGCTCGATCGGGCCGCCGCCCTGACCACCGAACTCCTTCGGCCACGTCACGCCGGCGAAGCCGGCCTCCGCGAGCTTGCGCTGCCACGCACGGCGCGCGTCGATGTAGCCCGTGTCCTCGGAGGAACCCGCTGCGCGGAGGCGCCTCCGCCTTGTGCTCCTTCAGCCACACACGTACCGCCTCGCGATACGCCGCCTGTTCCGGCGTGTCATTCAGGTCCACTGCGTCACTCCCTCGCGATCTCGTTTCACGTGAATCCAGATTCACGCGGGAGCATAGTGAATGACACCTTTCGGCCGAACGGCAGCGTTCATCTGGCCGCGTCGCGCGCCACGGCGCCGGCGCGGACCGGGTCTCCGTCAGTCCGGCGCCGGCTGGCGCTGGAGCTGGACCTGCCGCTCGATGACCTCGAACCCCAGCGCCTCGTAGAGCCGCAGCGCGTGGTACTCGGGATCGGCGCAGATGACGAGCCGGCGCAGCCCGAGCGTGCTCGCACCCCAGCGACTGGCCTCAAACAACAGCCGGCCGGCCAGGCCTTGGCGGCGGTAGGCGTCGAGCGTCTCGACCGTCTGGTAGCGCCCCACGTCTGGCACCGCCCGAATCAGGCCGAGGGAGGAGACGAGCTGGCCGTCGGCGAACGCCCCGAACCAGCCGCCCTCGCCGCGCTCGCAGATCTCACGTGACTCGGCGAGCTGGAGCTCGACGAACGCCCGGTGAGCGTCGTTCTCCGCCTCCTCATAGACCTCCAGACGGACTTCGACGGCTTGCCCCCAATCGTCGTCGTCGCGCAGCCGGCGGACCACGGCGCCACCCGCGGGCGGACCGGGCTCGCTGAGCTGCCCGGCGCTCAACACGTGGTTGATCTCGACCTCGACTCCGAGTTCGGACAACGTCTCCGCGTCCCCGGCCTCCCCGTCCACCCCATCGACTCCGAGCGCCAGATGCGCCGCCGCCGGGAACGTGCGCGTGAACAGCTCGCCGCAGGCGCGCGGCGTCGCCGGGTCGCGGTGGTGTCGGCGAGCAGGATGAAGTTGCCCCACCAGAAGCCCCGGTTGGCCGGGGTCTCCACGACGAGATGATCGCCGCGGTCCTCGACCTGCGCGCCCCCGAGACGGCGGATGCCGATATCCGTCTGGTACGCGATTGACTGGACGTTCATCTCTGTCGCTCAGCATGACGGGTCGGCGAGCGATCCGTGGCACCTGACGATCGCCGCCGAGTCGCCAGCCTGCACGCAGCGTTCGGACACGCGTCGTCGTTAACGACCTCGGGCCGCCGCACTCACGTGGAGCGCGACGGCCCGAAAGCCGAAACTGCGGCGGGCGTTACTCGCCGGAGCCGTTCCCACCGTCGTCGGACGGCAGGTCGAGGTCGGCGAGCTCCTCGGCGAATCCGAGGGCCGAGCCGCCCGAGCCGATCTCCTCGAGATCGGACAGGTCGGGCTCAATACCGCCGCCGAAGCCCGTCAGGGACTCGCCGTCGGCGAGGCCGAGCTCGGCCGCGAGGTCGTCATGGTCGAGCAGACCGACATCGTCCATGCCGCGGGGCAGCGGCTCGGCGGGCTCGATCTCGATCCGGCGATAGCGCTTCAGGCCGGTCGCCGCCGGGATCAGCTTGCCGATGATCACGTTCTCCTTGAGACCGTTCAGGCGATCGATCTTGCCCTCCAGGGCAGCATCGGTGAGCACCTTCGTGGTCTCCTGGAACGAGGCCGCCGACAGGAACGAATCCGTGTTCAGCGACGCCTTCGTGATCCCGAGGATGATCTCCTCGGACTGAGCCGTCTCGCCACCGGCCTCTTCAACCGCCCGGTTGATCTTGGCGTACTCGTTGCGGTCGACGAACTGGCCCGGAAGGAGTTCCGTGTCGCCCTTCTGATCGACCCGGACCTTCTTCATCATCTGGCGGACGATCAGCTCGATGTGCTTGTCGTTGATGTCCACACCCTGGGACTTGTAGACCTCCTGGACCTCGCGGACGAGGTACAGCTCGGTCTCTGTCCGTCCCCGGATCGCCAGCAGCTCGTGCGGGTACAGCGACCCCTCGTTGAGCTGCGTGCCCGGCTCGATCTGCTGCCCGTTGTCAACGAACAGCAGCGTCCGGCGCGGGAACGTGTGGCGATGCTCCTCGCCGCCGTCATCGGTGATGACCACGGTGAGCGCCTTGTCGGACTCCTCGATCGTCACCTTGCCGCCGACATCCGCGATCTTCGCCAGGCCCTTCGGCTTGCGCGCCTCGAACAGCTCTACGACACGCGGTAGACCGTGCGTGATGTCCGCGCCGGCGACGCCGCCGGTGTGGAACGTCCGCATCGTCAGCTGCGTGCCCGGCTCGCCGATCGACTGGGCGGCAATGATGCCGACCGCGTCACCGATCTGCGCGAGCTTGCCGGTCGCCAGCGAGCGGCCATAGCACGCCTGGCACACGCCGGTCGGAGCCTCGCACTTCAGCACCGAGCGCACCTGCACGTAGATGACGGTGCCCTTCTCGGTGTCTTCCGCCCAGGCCTCGACGAGATCGGCGAGCTCGGCCCGATCGATCTCCTTGCCCTTCTCGACGATCACGCGGCCGCGCTTGGTCGCGATCTCCTGCGCCGCGACTCGCCCGATCAGATTGTCGTTCGGCTCGCCCGTCGGCCGCAGCTGACGGGTCTCGGGGTTGACCTCGAGCTTGGACACCGGCATGTCGATGAACTGCTCGGTGCCGCAATCCTCCTGACGGATGATCACGTCCTGGGCGACGTCGACGAGACGCCGCGTCAGGTACCCGGAGTCCGCGGTACGGAGAGCCGTATCCGCGAGTCCCTTCCGCGCGCCGTGCGTCGAGATGAAGTACTCGAGCACGGTCAGGCCTTCCATGAAGTTGGCCTTGATCGGACGCTGGATGATTTCGCCCTTCGGGTTCGCCATCAAACCGCGCATGCCGGCGAGCTGACGGATCTGGGAGAACGAGCCACGCGCACCCGAGTTGGCCATCATGAAAATCGGGTTGAGCTCGTCGAGGTACTCGTAGAGCGCCTCGCCGACCTCGTTGGTCGCCCGATCCCACAGGCCGGTGACCGCCTCGTGGCGTTCCTCCTGGGTGATCATGCCCATGTCGTACTGGCTCTCGATCTCCGCCAGTTCCGCGTCGTAACGGGCGAGGATCTCGCCCTTCGTCGGCGGCGTCTGAACGTCGTTCTTGGAGATCGTCACTCCCGCCTGAGTGGCGTAGTGGAAGCCGATGTCCTTGAACGCGTCGAGCACGAGCGAGATCGTCGCCGCCCCGTACCCCTGCACGAGGTCGTCGACGAGCTTCGTCGTGTCCTTCTTCTTCATCGAGCGATTGATGAACACGTAGGTGCCGTGGTCGAACTCGTCGCCCAGGGCCTCCTCGAGCGCCCGCTCGATCTTGTCGTTGTAGATGATCCGCCCGACCGTGGTGAGGACGTGACCGCCCTCACGGCCGATCGGCCGGTACTCGGCCAGGTCGTGGAGCTTGACGACGCCGTGCTCGTAGGACCACTCCGCCTCCTGGGCGGTGCGGTACACGTGCGGACGCGGCTCGCACTCCACCGGGTTGAGCTTCGAGAGCTCAGAATCGTCCGGGCCGTACGTGAGGTAGTAGGCACCGAGGACCATGTCCTGGGACGGCGTCGCCAGCGGCGAGCCGTGGGCCGGCGAGAGGATGTTGTTCGCCGACAGCATCAGGATCCGGGCCTCGGCCTGAGCCTCCGCGGACAGCGGCAGGTGCACGGCCATCTGGTCGCCGTCGAAGTCCGCGTTGAATGCGTGACAGACGAGCGGGTGAACCTGGATCGCCTTGCCCTCGACGAGCACCGGCTCGAACGCCTGGATGCCGAGACGGTGGAGCGTCGGCGCGCGGTTGAGCAGCACCGGATGCTCGTGGATGACCTCCTCGAGCACGTCCCACACCTCGGGGATCATCGAGTCGACCATCTTCTTGGCCGCCTTGATGTTCTGCGCGGACTTGCGCTCGACGAGGCGGGCCATGATGAACGGCTTGAACAGCTCGAGCGCCATCAGCTTCGGCAGACCGCACTGGTGCAGCCGCAGCGACGGGCCGGAGACGATCACCGACCGGCCGGAGTAGTCGACGCGCTTACCGAGCAGGTTCTGGCGGAACCGGCCCTGCTTGCCCTTGAGCATGTCGCTCAGCGACTTCAGCGGGCGGTTGCCAGGGCCCGTGACCGGGCGGCCGCGACGACCGTTGTCAAACAGTGCGTCAACCGCCTCCTGGAGCATCCGCTTCTCGTTGTTGACGATGATCTCCGGCGCGCCGAGGTCGAGCAGCCGCTTGAGGCGGTTGTTCCGGTTGATGACGCGGCGGTAGAGGTCGTTGAGGTCGGAGGTGGCGAACCGGCCACCGTCGAGCTGGACCATCGGACGCAGCTCCGGCGGGATCACCGGGACGGCCTCGAGGATCATCATCTCCGGCTTGTTCCCGGAATGGATGAACGCCGAGACGACCTTCAGGCGCTTGACCGCGCGGGCCTGCTTCTGGCCCTTGGCGGTCTTGACCTGGTCCTGGAGGTCCTCTGCCTCGTCGTCGAGATCGACCTGCTGGAGCAGGTCACGCACCGCCTCGGCGCCCATGCCGCCGCGGAAGTACTCGCCGAAGCCGTACGGTGAACCGAAGCGGTCCTTGAGCTCACGGAACGTCGTCTCGTCGTTGACGACGTCCTTGGCCTTCATCCCCTTGAACAGGTCCCACACCTGGCGCATCCGCTCGGCGGCGTCCTCGATGTAGGCCTCGGTGTCGTCGATGTCGGCCTGGAAGCTCTTGCGGAGCTCCTTGAGCATCTTCTCGCGCTCCTCATCGGAGAGCTTGGCGACGTTGACCTCGAGCGTCTCCGCCCACAGGTGATCCTCGTCGGAGAAGTCCCGGCTCTGCTTGCCGTTGTTCAGGTAGTCCTCGCGGCGCGCAAGCGACTCTTTGAGCTCGAGCACGCGCTCTTCCTTCTCGGCAGCGTAGGAGTCGAGGACCTTATTGACCTCGCCCTCGAGCGACTCGACGTCACGCGCGCGAGCCTCGTCGTCGACCCACGTCACCATCGAGGCGGCGAAGTACAGAACCTTCTCGAGCTCCTTCGGCGCCATGTCCAGCAGGTAGCCGATGCGGCTCGGGACGCCCTTGAAGAACCAGATATGGCTCACGGGCGCGGCCAGATCGATGTGACCCATGCGCTCGCGGCGAACCTTGGAGCGGGTCACCTCGACGCCGCAGCGCTCGCACACGATGCCCTTGTAACGGACGCGCTTGTACTTCCCGCAGTAGCACTCCCAGTCCTTCGTCGGGCCGAAGATGCGCTCGCAGAAGAGCCCGTCCTTCTCGGGCTTCAGCGTCCGGTAGTTGATGGTTTCCGGCTTGGTGACCTCGCCTGAGCTCCATCCGCGGATCTGCTTCGAAGAGGCCAGGCCGATTTCAATTGCGTCGAAATTGTTGATGTCAATCAAAGTGGGCTTCTTCCCTTGGGTCTTTCAAAATCTGTGGAACGGGGTCGTTTGCTGCGTAGCCGGATCCCCGTGACGGGACTGCTCGCGTCGCCAGACGCAAGCAGTCCGGTACTGGGGCCGGTGAAGCTCAAGCCTCGTCCTCTTCTAGGACGCCCTCCGCGTCTCCGGCCGGGATGTCCGCGTTCAGCATCGGGTCGTCGTCGGTGGCGAAGTCCTCCGTCTCGAGCTCCTCGCCGGGCTCGAGATCGGGATCCTCGACCTCGGTCTCCTGGGTGTTGGCCTCGACCGTTTCGCCTTCGTGCTCGGTGGCCTCGTCGGCGGCGCCGTCGCCCGCGCCATCGGTGGCACGGACGCCGCTGAGATCGATTCCCAGCTCCTCGGCCGCCCGCAGGAGGTCATCGTCCTCCTCGCGCATCTCGGCCCGCTCGCCTTCCTCGGAGACGACGTTGACGTCGAGCGCCAGCGACTGCATCTCCTTGAGCAGGACCTTGAACGACTCGGGGATCGAGGGCTCGGCGATGTTCTCGCCCTTGACGATCGCCTCGTACGCCTTCACGCGGCCGACGGTGTCGTCGGACTTGATCGTGAGCATCTCCTGGAGCGTGTAGGCGGCGCCGTACGCCTCCAGAGCCCAGACCTCCATCTCGCCGAAGCGCTGACCACCGAACTGCGCCTTGCCGCCCAGCGGCTGCTGGGTGACGAGCGAGTACGGACCGGTCGACCGGGCGTGGATCTTGTCGTCGACGAGGTGCAGCAGCTTCAGGATGTACATGTAGCCGACCGTCACCTGCTGCTCGAACGGCTCGCCGGTGCGACCGTTGAACAGCGTCACCTTGCCCGAGGCCTGCTCGCCCTCGCGCCGCTTCTTGTCGACATCCATCCGGATGCGGCCGTCGTACTCCTCCTGCCAGCGCACGAGCGCCTCATCGACGTCGGCGACGGTGGCGCCGTCGAACACCGGCGTGGCGACGTAGACCTTGCCGGGCCGGCCGTCCTCGCGGCGGCCGCCGTTGGTGGCGATCTTCCGCGCCTCGGAGCCATCCTCGTACCAACCCTGGGCGGCCACCCAACCGAGGTGGGTCTCCAGGATCTGGCCGAGGTTCATCCGGCTCGGCACGCCGAGCGGGTTGAGGATCACGTCCACCGGCGTGCCGTCCTCGAGGAACGGCATGTCCTGGACGTCGACGATCTTGGAGATCACGCCCTTGTTGCCGTGACGTCCGGCGAGCTTGTCGCCCTCGGCGATCTTGCGCTTCTTGGCCACGAACACCCGGACCAGGTCGTTGACACCCGGCGGCAGGTCGTCGCCCTCGTCGCGGCTGAAGGTCTTGACGTCGATGACGACGCCGCCCTCGCCGTGGGGCACCTTGAGCGAGGTGTCGCGGACCTCACGCGCCTTCTCCTTGAAGATCGCGCGGATCAGCTTCTCCTCGGCCGTCAGCTCGGTCTCACCCTTCGGCGTGACCTTGCCGACGAGCAGATCGCCGGACGCGACCTCGGCGCCGATGCGGACGATGCCGCGGTCGTCGAGGTTGCGCAGCGACTCCTCCGAGCGGTTCGGGATGTCACGGGTGATCTCCTCGTCACCGAGCTTCGTCGTGCGGGCGTCGATCTCGTACTCCTCGATGTGGATCGAGGTGAGCTCGTCGTCCTGCACGAGGCGCTTGGACAGGATGATCGCGTCCTCGAAGTTGTAGCCCTCCCAGGACATGAACGCGACCAGCAGGTTCTTGCCGAGCGCCATCTCGCCCATGTCGGTGGCCGAGCCGTCGGCGAGCACGTCGCCCGCGCCCACCTCGGTACCGACAGTGACGATCGGCTTCTGGTGAATCAGCGTGCCCTGGTTGGAGCGCATGAACTTCTGGAGCTCGTACTCGTCCTGACCGCCCTCGCTCTTGTCGACGACGATCTGCTCGGCGTCGACATACGAGACAGCGCCCGTCCGAACGTGCGATCACGATGTCGCCGGTGTCGACCGCCGCCCGGCGCTCCATCCCGGTGCCGACGACCGGCGCGTCAGTGACGAGCAGCGGCACCGCCTGGGCCTGCATGTTCGAGCCCATCAGCGCGCGGTTCGCGTCGTCGTGCTCGAGGAACGGGATCATCGCGGTCGTGACCGACCAGATCTGCTCCGGCGAGACGTCGATCAGGTCGACCTGATCGGGAGTCGCCGTCACGTACTGGCCCGCCTGCGTCCGGCACAGGATCTCGTCGCCGACCAGGTTGCCGGAGTCATCGACCGGCGTGTTCGCCTGGGCGATCAGCGACTCCTCCTCCTGCGTGGCGTCGAGGTGGAGGACCTCATCGGTCACCTTGCCGTTCTTGACGACCCGGTAGGGCGTCGTCACGAACCCGTGCTCGGAGATCTCCGCGTAGGAGGAGAGCGAGCCGATGAGGCCGATGTTCGGCCCCTCCGGGGTCTCGATCGGGCACATGCGCCCGTAGTGGGTGGGGTGGACGTCGCGCACCTCGATCGGCGCGCGCTCGCGGGTCAGACCGCCGGCGCCCAGCGCACTGAGCCGCCGGCGATGCCGGAGACCGGCCAGGCTGTTCGTCTGGTCCATGAACTGCGACAGCTGGCTCGAGCCGAAGAACTCCTTCAGCGCGGCGACGACCGGGCGGATGTTGACGATCGTCTGCGGGGTGATCGTGTCGGCGTCCTCGGTGGTGAGGCGCTCGCGCACGACCCGCTCCATCCGGTACAGACCGATCCGGAACGCCTCCTGGATCAGCTCGCCGACGGTCCGCAGACGACGGTTGCCGAAGTGCTCGTACTCGTCGAGGTGATCCTGGATCGGCTCGCGCGGCATCGTCAGCGCCTCAGCGGCGAAGTCCTTGATCTCCTCGCCGGGATCCTCGGGCATGCCGAGACGCCGCGGCAGGGAGACGAGCTCCTTGACGAGGGCGATGATGTCGTCGTGGGTGAGCGTCCGGGTCTCGAGGTCGATGTCGAGCCCGAGCCGCGAGTTGAGCTTGTAGCGCCCGACGCGGGTCAGGTCGTACCGCTTGGGGTCAAAGAACAGCTGGTTGAGCAGTGACCGCGCCGCGTCGATCGACGGCGGCTCGCCCGGGCGCTGCTTCTTGAACAGCTCGATCAGCGCGCCTTCCTCGGTCCGCGTCATCTCCGGATCGGCGTCGAGCGTCAGCCGGATGTAGAGCGAGTTGTCGAACAGGCCCAGGATCTCCTCGTCCGACGCGTAGCCCATCGCGCGCAGGAGCACGCTGACCGGCAGCTTGCGCTTGCGGTCGATGCGGACGTAGACGCGACCCTTCTTGTCGATCTCGAGCTCGAGCCATGACCCGCGGGCCGGCATCAGGTTCGCGATGAAGACCTGCTTCTCACGATCCTTCGGCTCCATCACGTACGCGCCCGGGCTTCGCACCAGCTGGGTGACGACCACGCGCTCGGTGCCGTTGATGATGAACGTGCCGCGGTCCGTCATCCACGGGAAGTCGCCCATGAACACGGACTGCTCGCGAATCTCGCCGGTTTCGCGGTTGATGAACGCAACCGTGACCGTGAGCGGGCGCGCGTAGGTCAGGTCCTTCTCGCGGCACTGGTCAAGGCTGGCGACGGGCTCGTCAAAGTTGAATTCGCCGAACTGAACGGCGAGGTTTCCGGTGTAGTCCTCGATCGGCGAGATGTCATCGATGGTCTCGCGCAGGCCGCCCGTCTCCGGGTCGGTCAGCCACGCGAAGGACTTGCGCTGAATGTCAATAAGGTTGGGGACTTCAAGGACCTTGTTCAGACGCGCGAAACTCCGGCGCGTCCGGGGGGCGTGAGCGGTTGCCAAGACGGCGACTCCTCGGCGGTCTAGAGGGAGGCTAAGTCGAGCGCCCATCGGAGCCTCGGCGAGCCCTGCCAGCGGGACCACACCAGCTCACTCCGAGCGCGACCATCAAAGATAGCACAGGGCAGCGTCGCCCTGCGGAGGACCGTCAGCTCTCACGGACCCCGCCCTCTGTCACCGCGTATGTGGCGCGGCAACGTGGTGGTTTGGGCGGCTACGACTATTGGCTGACGCGGGGAAGTGTAGGGGAAGAAACAGCGGTACGGCAAGCTTCGTACTAAGCGCCGCCGCGTTTTCCCCGCTCGCCGCCGCCGCGTGAGAGAGTCGTCACACGGCTCTCGTTCGATCAAAGGAGGTAACCATGGCGGACAGCGTGTACCGCGTCACCGAGGTCATCGGGGTCAGCAGCGAATCGTGGGAGGCGGCGGCCCAGGTAGCGGTTGCGACCGCGGCCAAGACCGTGCGCGAGTTGCGCATCGCGGAGGTCCTCCGCCAGGACGTGACGATCGAGGACGGCGGCGTCGTCAACTACCGCATCCGCCTCGCCATCTCGTTCAAGTTCGACAAGGGGTAGGCCCCACCCGCCCAGCCCGCCCTGGGCGCCCCGGGCGCCCCGGGCGCCCCGGGCGCCCCGGGCGCCGCGGGCGCGCGTTCCTGACCGGGGCGCGCGGTTTCGGTTAGCGGGCTCCCGTTACCGTCATCGGTATGGAGCCCGCGACCGACACCACCACTCGACGGTCGCCGGCTCCAGACCGGACGGAGCGGCGGCTCGTCCTTGTCGTCGGCGCAATTGTGTTCGTCGACACGATGTTCTACGCGGCGATCGCGCCGCTCCTGCCGAGCCTCGCCCACGAACTCCACCTGTCGAAGTTCGCCGCCGGGGTGATGACCGCGAGCTATCCGGTGGGCACGCTCGTCGCGTCGATCCCGGCCGGAGTGCTCGCGGCGCGGGCGGGACCGAAGTTCACGGTCACGCTGGGACTGAGCCTGCTTGCCGTCTCGACGCTCGCGTTCGGCTTTCTGCATAGCGAGCTCGCGCTCGACATCGCGCGGCTGGTCGAGGGCATCGGCGGCGCGTGCTCGTGGTCGGGCGGCCTGGCGTGGATCGTCGCCGAGGCACCGGCGGACCGCCGCGGCGCGCTGATCGGCAGCGCGCTCGGGGCGGCGATCGCCGGCGCGCTGTTCGGCCCGCTCATCGGAACCGCCGCGAGCGTCGTCGGCCGCGGCGCCGCATTCAGCGGCGTGGTCGTTGTCGCGACCGGTCTGATCGTCGCCGCCCGGCGGATCCCCAGCGCACACGTCGACTCCGCGCAGGGGGTCCGCGACCTGTTCGCCGCCCTCCGCGGGCACACAGTGGTCGTAGCGATGTGGCTCGTGACCCTCCCGGCCATCGCCTCCGGCATGATCAACGTGCTCGGGCCGCTGCGGATGCACCGCCTCGGGGCGGGGGCGGCGGCGATCGGCGCCGCGTTCCTGGTGGCCGCTGCGATCGAGGCGATCATCAGCCCGGTCATCGGACGCTGGTCGGATCGGCGCGGCCGCATGACCCCGGTGCGCTACGGCCTCGTCGGCGCGGCCGCGCTGCTGATCTGCTTCACGCTCCCCCGCGAGGCGGCACTTCTGGGCGCCCTGATCGTCGCCACGGCCGCCGCGCTCGGCGGCTTCTGGGCGCCGGCGATGGCGATGCTCGCGGACGCGGCCGATCGGCGGGGACTCGATCAGGGACTGGCCTCGGCGCTCGCCAACCTCGCGTGGGCCGGGGGACAGATCCTCGGCTCGGGTGTCGGCGGCGCCGTCGCCAAGGCGACCGGCGACGGAGTCCCGATGACGGCCACCGCGATCCTGTGCGTCGGGACGTTCCTGATGCTCGCGACCGGGGGCGCGCGCGCTGTCAGCGAGCCCGCCTGAGCCAACGACCGCGACCCGCCAGTTGGCTTTGGGCCTTGACCCCAACTATTGGGGTGAACTCCCAACGACAAGAGGCGAGACATGACGCCTCGCCTCTTGTTCGAACTTCGGCCCGCCGTCTGAGCGACGGGCAAGCGTTGGCTTTGGGCGTTTGGGTGAATAGTTCACCCAAATCGCCAAAGCCAACGGCAACTACTTCAGCTCGACGGCTCCGCCGGCCTCCTCAAGGTCAGCCTTGAGCTTCTCGGCCTCGGCCTTGTCGACGCCCTCCTTGACGGGCTTCGGGGCCTCGTCGACGAGCGCCTTGGCCTCCTTCAGGCCCAGACCGGTGGCGGCGCGGACGACCTTGATCACCTGGATCTTCTTTTCGCCGGGGCCGGTCAGGATCACGTCGAAGCTGGTCTGCTCCTCGGCGGCCTCGCCGGCACCGTCGCCGCCCGCGGCGGCAGCCGGAGCCGCGGCGGCCACGGCGGTCGCGGAGACGCCGAACGCCTCCTCGAGCGCCTTGATCCGCTCGGACAGCTCGAGCACCGAGATGCTCTTCAGTTCGTCGATCCACTCTTCTGTGGTAGCCATCGTTCCTCCTTACGCGTCGGACGCTTCCGCGTCCGCGGCAGCTTCCTCGTCAGTGGTTTCAGGTTCGGGTTGTTCAGTCGTGTCCGCCGCCGCAGCCTCGGGCTCAGCGGCCGGGGTCTCAGTCTCCGCGGCCTCCGCAGCCGGAGCCTCAGCCTCCGCAGCCGGAGCCTCCGCAGCCGGAGCCTCCGCAGCCGGAGCCTCCGCAGCCGGAGCCTCCGCAGCCGGAGCCTCCGCAGCCGGAGCCTCAGCCTCCGCAGCCTCCGCGGCCGGAGCCTCGAGCCTCCGCAGCCGGAGCCTCCGGAGCCGCAGCCGCCGGGGCCTCGCCGCTGACGAGCCCCTGGTCGGCGATCGCCTGGAGCTGGATCGCGACGCCGGCAATCAGCGCGTTCAGTGTCCGCACGAGGCCGCTGATCGGCGCCGCAATCGTCCCGACGAGCTGGGCGTTGAGCACATCACGCGACGGCAGCCGGGCGATCGAGCGCACGTCGTCCGCGCTCAGCGTTTCGCCGTTCAGAACGCCGCCCTTGAACTCGAGCAGATTGAACGCGCGAGCGCTGTCGTTGAGCGCCTTCGCCGCCACCGCGGCGTCGCCGCGGACGAGCGCGAGCGCTGTGGGGCCCACGAGCAACGGCTTGAGCGCGTCGGCGCCGGCCTTGTCGGCGGCCCGCTCGGACAGGCTGTTCTTGACGATCCGGAACCGTGCGTCGGCGTCCCGCAGCTTGCCGCGGAGCTCCGCCGCCTGGGAGACGGTCAGTCCTCTGTAGTCGACGGCAAAGATCGCCTCGGCGCTCTGTATCTGCTCAGCGATCTCGTCGACAACTGCTGCTTTTTGATCTCGATTCATGCCTATTCCTGGTCTGGCTCAGGGAAACGCCCGCGGTCAGGCGGGCGTCGAGGCACGAGCCGATGAGGGCTCGGAATCGAGGCTCCACCTGCTCTGGACTTACGCGCCGCGCGCCGCCGGAGGTCTTGGGCTTCGCTCTTGGTTGAAAAGTCTTCCGGCGATTCTACGCCGCGACCGGCTCCTCCACGATGTCTCGGGTGCGCGACGGGTCGACCTTGATGCCCGGGCCCATCGTGCTCGCGAACGTGACCGTGCGGATGTACCGCCCCTTCGCCGCCGACGGCTTGGCGCGGATCAATTCCTCGATCACGGCGGCGTAGTTCTCAAGAAGCTGCTGCTCCTCAAAGTCGCGCTTGCCGATCACGAGGTGGACGATCGCGTTGCGGTCGGTGCGGTACTCGACCTTGCCGGCCTTCGACTCCCCGACGGCCTTGGCGACATCCATCGTCACGGTCCCGACCTTGGGGTTCGGCATCTTGCCGGCCGGACCGAGGATCCGCCCGAGGCGGCCGACGACCGGCATCAAGTCAGGGGTCGCGATCGCGACGTCGAAATCGTCGAAGCCATCCTGGACCCGGGCCGCGAGGTCATCGGCGCCGACCACGTCAGCGCCGGCCTCCTCGGCCTCACGCGCCTTGTCGCCCTGGGCGAACACGGCAACCTTGACGTTCTTGCCGAGACCGTTGGGCAGCGCGATCGTGCCGCGCAGCTGCTCGTCGGCGTGACGGACGTTGAGTCCGGTGCGCACATGGACCTCGACCGACTCGTCGAACTTCGCCTTGCTGAGCTGCTTGACGAGCGCGATCGCCTCGGCGGGCGCGTACTCGCGCTCACGGTCGAAGCGCTGCCGCGCGTCTGCGTATGACTTGCCATGACGAGCCATCTCACACCACCTCCACGCCCATCGAACGCGCGGTGCCGGCGATGATCTTCGCCGCGGCCTCGACGTCGTTCGCGTTCAGATCCTTCATCTTCTTCTCCGCAATCTGGCGCAGCTGATCCTGGGTGATCTTGCCGACCTTGTCGCGATGCGGCTCGGCGGAGCCCTTCTCGAGCGAGATTGCCTGCTTGATCAGGACCGCGGCGGGCGGGCTCTTGGTGATGAACGTGAACGAGCGATCCTCGTACACGGTGATCACAACCGGGATGACGGTGCCGGCATCGTTCTGCGTCTGGGCGTTGAACGCCTTGACGAACTCCATGATGTTGACGCCGTGCTGGCCGAGCGCCGGGCCGACCGGCGGTGCCGGACTCGCCTGCCCGCCGACCGCCTGCAACTTGATCTGTGTCAGAACCTTCTTCGCCATCGAATCTCCGTAGCGCTCTAAATCTTCTTCACTTGGTCAAACCCGACCTCGACCGGCGTCTCCCGGCCGAAGATCGACACCAGTACCTTGAGCCGCTGGGCGTCCTCGTTGACCTCGGAGATCTCGCCCGAGAAGTCTGACAGCGGGCCGGAGATGACCTTGATCGATTCACCGATCGAGAACTGCGCACGGCTGCGCGGCCGCTCCGCCGGCTCCTGATGGAGCAGCCGGTCGACCTCGGCCTGCGTGAGCGGGACCGGCTCGTTGGAGGCGCCGACGAAACCGGTGACGCCCGGGGTGCCCTTGACGAGCGACCAGGAGTCCTCGTTGAGATCCATGTTGACGAGCACGTAGCCCGGCATCGTGCGCTTCTCGACGACGACCTTCTGGTTGTCCTTCATCTCGGAGACGGATTCGGTCGGCACAACGATCCGCTTGATCGCCCGCTGCTGGTTCAGCGACACAACTCGATGCTCGAGGTTGTGCTTGACCTTGTTCTCGTGTCCGGAATAAGTGTTGACGACGTACCAGCGAAACATTTTCTGCTCTTACTTGAAGTGGCCAGTGAGGATGTAATTCATCAGCTTGCCGGCGAGGAAGTCAGCGACACCGAGGAACACGCCGGCGACGATGACAAACCCGATCACGACCCCTGTGGCCTGCATCACCTGCCGACGATCAGGCCACTGTACTCGTTGGAGCTCGCGCCAGCTTCCCTGAACGAAATTGACGAGACGCCCGACGAGACTCGGATGCCGTGGCGTTGCGGCGACCTCTCCGACGGTAGCGCCACTCGCCGAGCCTTCCTCGACTTGCGGACGATCGGGGAGGATGCCGGGCACGGTGGCGTCGGCCTCGTCCTCCTCCCGTTCGAACTCCGCCTCATCGAGTGCGGCCTGTTCCGGAGGCTCGTCCTCGATCGCCATCTCGGGTCGGCCCACGGCCAGCTGCGCCTCGGCGAGCTCGACGTCAGGCGCGGCGTGCTCAATCGGATCCGGACTGTCGTGATCGGCGCTTCGACTCGCCGCCACAGGAGCCTCCTGCGGTCGGCGCGCGCGCCGCTCCTTCGCTCGTTTGCGGTTGCGAGCCACGGCGTGCCTCTCCCTGCTAGCGCGTCTCGCGATGCGGGGTGTGGCGCTTGCACCAGCGGCAGTACTTGCGCAGCTGGAGCCGTTCCGGATTGTTCCGCTTGCTCTTATTCGTCTGGTAGTTCCGGCGCTTGCACTCCTCGCACGCGAGGGTGGCCGCGATCCGGACGTCTCCACGGGCCATGTAGGCGCTTCCCGTAAAACTCGGTGGTTAGGTGTCCGGCGCCGAGGTACGGGCGTGTCGACGAACGCCGCCCGGCGCCGATCCGGAGTGTAGCTACTGTCCCAATTCTGAGGGGACGAGCTCGAGATCGAGCCACCGATCGCCACGGATGACGTACGCGCGCACCCGCTCGCCGATCACATCCTCGGTCATCAGCCGCTGGATGTCGTCGACGCGCTCCACCGGCGTCCCGGCGAGCTCGACGATCAGATCCTCCGCCCGCAGACCGGCCCGCTCGGCCGGGCTTCCCTGGGCAACCTCGATCACCTCGATCCCGCTCGTGCGATCGAGCCGCACCCGGGCGTGAGGCGGGAGCGGCCGAGGGCCGCCGGCGATGCCGATGTAGGCGCGGCGCACGCGCCCGTCGTGCATCAGCGCGGCGATGATCCGCCGCGTGGCCGTGTTGATCGGCACCGCGAGGCCGAGTCCGACCCCGGCGACCGCCGTGTTGATCCCGATCACCCGCCCGGCGCTGTCGACGAGCGCGCCGCCGGAGTTGCCGGGGTTGAGCGCGGCGTCGGTCTGGATCACGTTGTCGATGTAGCGCATCGTGCGCCCGGCCCGCGCGGGGAGCGAGCGCCCGAGGGCGGAGATGACGCCCGCCGTGACCGAGCCCGCAAACCCGTTCGGGTTGCCGATCGCGACGACCAGTTGGCCGACGCGGAGCCCCTCGGCCTCGCCGAGCGTGGCCGGGACGAGGTCGCTCCCGTGCGCCCGGAGCACCGCGAGGTCGGACAACCGGTCGATCCCGATGACGTCAAACGCAAGTTCCCGTCCGTCGACGAACGATGCCCGGCCGCTCCGACCCGGCCCGCTGACGACGTGCGCGGAGGTCACGAGGAACCCGTCCGGGGTGAGCGCCACGGCGCTGCCCGCGCCGACCGGCATGTGACCGCCACGCGTGCGGCGGGTCACCCGCAGGTTCGCCACCGATGGCGCGAGTCGCTCAGCGACGCTGACGACCACCCGCGAGTACGCGTCGAGCGCCGCCGCCTCCTCGACCTCCGCGGCCGGGCGCGGCGTGCCATCGATCATCGTCGCCATCAGAACGTCACCTCCACCGTCCGTTCATCGGTGCCCCGAACGATCTGCAGCTCCAGCGTCCGGGTGACTCGGGCGGCGTCGAGCGCGTCGTACAGCGCGTCGATGCGGTCGATCTCGCGGCCGGCGGCGGCCACGATCAGATCGCCGCGCTCGAGCCCGCCCCGCTCGGCGGCGCTGCCGCTCTCGACCCCGCGGACGAGCACGCCGTCGCGCTCGGCCAATCCGACGGCCCGGCGCAGCCGCCGGGCGACCCGGGGCGGCGCGAGCGCCACACCAAGCCGCAGCTTGGAGCCGGCGGTCTCGCCGCGGCTGAGCGCCTCGACGCGATCGCGGAGCGCGGAGTCGGCCGGGATCGCGAGGATCAGGCCGCCGTCGACGCGCACGCTATTGATGCCGAGCAGCTCACCGTCGGCACCGAGCAGGGGGCCGCCCGAGCTGCCACGCGGCAGCGGTGCGGTGTGCTCGATCGCGCCGGCGATCCGCCGGCCGCGCGGGCCGCGAAAGCTGCGGGCGGCCGAAGACACGAAGCCCGGCGTGACGCGCAGGCCCCGTCCCCCGGGGTTGCCGAGCGCGAACACGAGCCGCCCGATCTCGACCGCCGCGCGGTCGTCCGGCGCCCACCCCACCGGTTCGATGTCGCCGGTGTCGACTTCGAGCACGGCGATGTCCAGGTCGGCATCGGAGCCAGCGACGCGGGCGGTCTCCGTCCGGCCGTCGGCAAAGGTCACCGTCGCCTCGTCGTGGCGCAGGTTGTGGGCGTTCGTCAGTACACGTCCGGGCGCAACGACCACGCCCGAGCCCACGCCCCACCCCCGGCCGAGCCCGACGACCGCGGGCCCGCGGCGGCGGGCCGCCTCACCGATGGCCGATTCAAGTTCTTCCAAGACCGTCATGCGTTCTCTCCGATCAACGCCTCCCGGATCGGGGGTCCGCCAGCGGACGACCTCGCTATCCGAAGAGTCACTTGCTAATTGCAAGTCGCTACTCTAGCACCCGATGATCGCGCGTACGATGCGTTCTGCGATGCCGCCGGCTGAGCCCGATCCCGCGACCGAAACCGCCCGTGCCGCGCTCGCCGATGCGCTCGCCACGGTCGGGGACCGCTGGACGCTGCTGATCGTCGCCGCGCTCCTCGAGGGGCCGCGACGGTTCGGCGAGCTCCAGGAGGAGGTCGAGGGGATCGCGCCCAACGTGCTGAGTCAGCGCCTGCGCGCGCTCGAGCGCAACGCGCTCGTCGTCGCCCGCCCGTACTCCGAGCGGCCGCCCCGGTTCGTTTACGAGCTGAGCACGCCGGGGCGAGAGCTCGCCGACACGCTGCGACTGCTCGCGGGCTGGGGTGCCCGCAACGCCGAGGAGCCCGCGGGGCCGCGCCACGTGGCGTGCGGGACGCCGATGCAGGCGGTGTGGTGGTGCCCGACGTGCGAGCGGCCGGTGTCAGACGACGAGGGCGAGGAACTGCACTTCGCCTGAATGCGCCAGTCGCTGGGCCTGATGGTGGCTATAGCCCCCATGAGGCCCATCACCCCCCGGCGCAGTCCGCCCGCGCGCGGTCGACCGGGAACGGCAGATCGGCGATCAGCGCCGTCTCCAGGTAGTCGTTCTCAAGCGACGAGCCCGATCCCGGGCCCAGCGCGGCGCCCACCGCGCCGGAGCGCCCCCGCGAGCGATCGCCGACACCACCCACGGAGCCAGCGCCAGGAAGTCCGGCTGCGCGCCGGCGTACGACCGGAACACGTCCTGGTCCTCCGAGGAGACGAACGCAGAATCACCGATGTAGTGGCATCCGCGGCGCTTCCCCGCGAACCCGCGCTGGGTGATCGCGCTCTGTCCGTCGAACACGAGGTCCGAGAGGTTGCCGACCATCATCGGGGTGACGTTGTAGGCGAAGTGGACGCTCGGATCGGACACGGTCCGGTAGGTCGAGTTCATCCACGCCAGCGGCTGCCACTGCTCGACGCCGTTCCCGTCCGGCCCGGTCCAGGCGCCCGGGATTGGCCTCGTCCTGGATCACCAGGTTCGCGCCCAGCCGGTTCAGGCAGCGCATGTAATAGAGCGAGGTGTCGGTGCAGGGGTTGACGCCCGCCGGCGGCGAGCCCCAGACGAACGCCGGGAGGCTCGTCGCGAACCCGATCCGCGCCCGCGTCCCGGGCAACGAGAACGGCCGGAGGTTCGCAACCGCCGCCGCCCCGCGAGCCGGCCCGGCCGTCAGCCCGAGCACGATCTCGATCGGCGTCAGCGGCACCTTGCGGTTCGACGCGACGACGTTGCGCAGCACGTCCGGCCCGCCGCGGCGCACGTTCCGCGGCCCCCACATGAACACCTCGTTGTAGGCCTTCGCCGAGGTGGCGACGTAGACGGACGGCGGCGCCGGATGGAGATCCGGGTCGGCGAACGTGCGCCGATCCGAGGCGGACCGGGACTGCACGAACGGGGGCAGATCGCCGGAGCCGATCAGGTAGATCCCGTAACGCTTGGCGAGGCTCGAGAACGTGCCGAGGAAACCGCGGACCGTCGTGTCCGTCGTGGCGACGAACACCTCGGACAGTCCGGAGAAGCCGCGCAGCCGCGTCGCATACGCGTTGACCGTCTGACCGTATGCGCTCGTCAGCGCCGAGATCGCCCCGAGCGCGCCGCACGGCTCCGCGCCGGCAACGCAGTGCGGCCCACCCCGGTGCGCGATCACGTCGCGGGCCACCCGTCCCGCGCGATCCGATCCCCATCGTCGCCAGCCCGATGTCCTCGTTGAACACGACGACGTTCGGCCGCCCGCGCGCCAGGTGCGGCAGGACGTAGGTCCGCAGCATGCAATCGATCTTGCGGCGAAAGGTCGCGTAGGAGACGACGCTGCGGGCCTCCTGCTTGTACTGCATGGCAAAGATCCGGGGGGCGTGCGGCCGCGGATCGAGGGCCGTGATCGCGGCATGGCTGCGATGCGCCAGCACGCCGGCGCATCCGCGGGCGACCGAGACGCCGCCGGGCGCCGCCAGACCCGCTGCGGGCGCCGCCAAAACACCGATGATCAGGAGTCCTGCGAGCCTCAGTGCCACGCGGCCGTTGCCACTCCGTCCGTCCATGTGAGGCCAAGCGTCGCAGATCATCGCCAGAATGTCCCTCGCCACGGACGAGAGGGAGCACCAGATGCACGACCGAGACCAGACCCACATCAGCCGCCGCAAGCTGCTCGGCGGCGCGGCCGCGGCCGCAGGCGCGGTTGCCGTCAGCGGTGCCCCGGGCGCCGCTGATGCCGCTGCCGCCACCCGCCGCTCGACCGCGCGCGGGTCCCGCCGAGCCGACGTGATCGTCGTCGGCGCCGGCCTGTCCGGCCTGAGCGCGGCGCGCCAGATCCGGGCCGCCGGGCATTCGGTGCTCGTGCTCGAGGCGCGTGACCGTGTCGGCGGGCGCACGCTCAACCATGAATTGGATCCGCCCCCCCGCCCACCCCGGCAAGGTCGTCGAGGTCGGCGGCCAGTGGATCGGCCCGACCCAGGACCACATCGCCAAGCTCGCCAAGGACCTGGGCGTCAAGACGTTCAAGACCTACAACAAGGGCAACTACCTCTTCTACGCGAATGGAAAGCTCACCCCCTACAACGGCGTGGTCAATCCGATCCCACCGGACCAGGCGGCCGGCACCGATTTGGTCAAGGTGATCCTCACCCTGAACGCGATGGCCAAGACGGTCCCGCTCGAGGCACCGTGGACCGCCAAGAACGCCCTGGATTGGGACGGTCAGACGTTCGAGACGTTCAAGCGCGCGCAGCTCCTGACCCCGGGCGGCGCGAACCTGATCGACCTCGCCATCGAGGCGGTGTTCGCCTGCGAGCCGCGCGACGTCTCGCTGCTGCACGTCCTCTTCTACACCCACTCCGCCGGCAACGAGACGACGCCGGGGACCTTCGACCGCCTGATCACGACCGGTGGCGGCGCCCAGGACAGTCGGTTCGTCGGCGGCTCGCAGCTCGTCTCGATCCGTGCCGCGAAGACGCTCGGTAAGCGCGTTCTGCTCTCCCAGCCCGTGCGGCGAATCGCGCAGGGGCGCGGCGGGGTGACGGTCTACACCGACACGCTCACCGTCAAGGGCAAGGCAGTGATCGTGACGGGACCGCCGTCGCTCACCGCGCTGATCCGATACGAGCCCGACCTGCCGGCACTCCGCGCCCAACTGCTCCAGCGCTTCCCGCAGGGCTCGGCGATCAAGGTCGAGGCGGTCTATCCGCGCCCGTTCTGGCGTGAGCACGGGCTCGCCGGACAGGTGACGAGCGACACTGGCCCGATCAAGCTGACCTATGACAACTCTCCGCCTGACGGCTCGCCGGGCGTCCTCCTCGGTTTCGTCGAAGGACACGAAGCCCGGGTGTTCGGCACGCTCAGCGCGGCCGAGCGCCGGCGCCAGGCGCTCGCCTGCTTCGTGCGCTACTTCGGCGCCCAGGCCGCCCACCCCAAGAGCTACATCGAGATGAACTGGTCGGCCGAGCCGTGGACCCGCGGCTGCTACGGCGGGTACGCGCCTCCCGGGGTCCTCACCGACTACGGGCATGCGCTGCGCGCTCCCGTCGGCCGAATCCACTGGGCCGGAGCCGAGACCTCGGACTACTGGAACGGCTACATGGATGGCGCAGTGCGTTCCGGCGAACGCGCCGCCCGAGAGGCGCTTGCTGAGATCTAAACCGACTCACACGCATCGAACGCGCGGCGACGGCAAGAATTGGCCCCATGCTCCGTCTGATCGGACTCGCGGTGTCGATCGGCCTCGCCGATTCGCTCAACCCGACGACGATCGCGCCCGCGCTGTACCTCGCCAGCGGTGACCGGGCCCGGGCGAACGTCACCGAGTTCACGCTCGGCGTGTTCGTGGTCTATCTCGTCGGCGGCGCCGCGATCGCGCTCGGCCCGGGTCAGCTGCTCCTGTCGCTCGTCCCCAAGCCGGACCGAGACGCGCGACACATCATCGAGGTCGTCGTCGGCGTGGCGATGCTGTTTGCGGCGGCAATGCTGTGGCGCCATCGGGATCGTCTCTCCGAGCGCCGCCTGCCCCAGCCCAAGGGCGAGACTCGCTCGAGCGCGCTCCTCGGTGCCACGATCACCGCCGTGGAACTCCCGACGGCATTTCCCTACTTCGCCGTGATCGCCGCGATCGTCGGCTCGGGCATCGATCCGGCTCGCCAGCTGTTCGTGCTGCTGCTGTTCAACCTGTGCTTCGTCGCCCCGTTGCTCGGGATCGTCGCCACGCTCACGTTCGGTGGGCGGCATGCGGACCGGCTGCTTGCGATCGGACGGAATTTCCTTCAGCGTCACTGGCCCGTGCTCCTCAGTGGGCTGATGCTGCTCGCCGGGCTGTTCGTCGTGCTGCTGGGGGTCACCGGCCTGACCGGCTCGGGCCACAGCCGCTTCGGCCGCTTCATACGCCACGTCCGGCAGGTCCTGCATCCATGACCGTCGAGCTCGACCTCACGCGGTTGGATCAGGTCGTCGACGTGCTCGACACCACCGTGCCAGAGATCGTCGCCGGCATCCTCGCCAACCTCACCGAGACGATCGCGACGCTGGACGCCCACCTTGACCACGAGCGGCTCGAACTCGCCGCCCGCGCCGCCCATACGTGCCGCAACGACGCGCTCCTCGTCGGCGCCCGTGCGCTCCTCGGCGCGCTCAACGCGATCGAGCAGGCGGCCCGCGGGGGTGACCTGCGCGACGCGCGTGAGGCTCAGCTCACGCTCGACCAAGTGTGGCCGGAAACGCGGCGGGCCCTCGCCAAGATCTCAGAGCCCGAACGCTGACGAGATTCTGACAGGTGCCGTGACAAATTCCCCCCCGCATTCGTCGAGCGCGACTAGTGTTCGGACGGAAAGTCAATGACCGGTGAAGCAGCCCGCGTCCTCGTCGTCGACGATCACGAACTCAACCTCAAGCTGCTCCAGAGAGTCCTGGAGCTCGGCGGCCACGATGTGCTCACCGCGAGTTCGCTGGGCGCCGCCGACGAGGTACTCGCCCGGCAGCTGCCGGCCCTGATCGTTCTCGACCTCCAGCTCCCCGACGGCGACGGGCTCGACCTGGCCCGGCGGCTGAAGTCGAAGCCCGAGACGGCGCGGTGCCTGATTCTCGCCTGCACCGCGGAGGCGATGCAGGGAGACGCCGAGCGCGCCCTCGCGGCCGGCTGCGACGCGTACGTGTCGAAGCCCATCGACACGCGGGAGTTCTCCGCGCTCGTCGACGAGTTGCTCCGGCGAGCGGAGCCCGCACCGGCGCCCTGAGCGGCCGAGTGACCGGGTCAGCTCGCGTCGGCGGCGCGGGCGTGGCGAAGCAGCTTGCGCATGCCGCCGATCCAGCGGTCCGGCTGGCTGGCCTTGAGCGCCATGTGATCGGCGACCTTCGGATGGGGCAGGATGAGAAACCGTTCCTCCCGCATCGCAGCGACGACGACGTCCGCCACCTCGTCGGGCTCGAGCAGGCCCTCGGCGACCAGCGGCGCCGATCCGACCGGGTCCTGGTCCAGCGCGAGATCGAGCATCGGCGTGCGGACGCCCTGCGGGCACAGGCACGAGACCTTCACGCCGGCGTCGCCGTAGTTGATCGCCAGCCACTCCGCGACCGAGACCGCAGCGTGCTTGGTCGCCGAGTAGGCGAGCGCTGACACCTGGGTCAGGAGGCCTGCCGCGGACGCCGTGCTCACGAGGTACCCGTCGCCCCGCTGCACCATCTCGGGGACGACGGCGCGCGCCGCCCACACATGGGCCATCACGTTGATCTCCCACGTCCGCTGCCACTCCTCGTTCGATCCGTCGGGGCCGCCGGGAGGACCGGGAACACCGGCGTTGGAGAAGAACACGTCAACGGGGCCGCCGACCTCGCGCGCCCGGTCGACGAGCGCGCGGATCTCAGCTTCCTGGCTGACGTCGACCTTGACGGCCGTCCCGCCGACTTCGGTTGCCGTCGCCTCGGCGGCCTCGAGGTTGAGGTCGGCGACGATCAGCGCCCGAGGCTGCTCGGCCGCGAACCGGCTGGCCAGGGCGCGGCCGATCCCGCTGCCGGCGCCGGTGACGATGATGTTGCGATCGTGGAGCTCCATGGCGGGCGACCGTACTCGAAGTTGAAGCCGGTTTCAACTAGGAGTAGATTGCTCAGGCGATGGCCTCGCCGCGGCAGCTGCCTGCTCAGACCGGACGCGATCCCGTCAGCGCGCGCGGTGCGCGCACGCGCGGCGCGCTCGTCCGCGCCGCCCGCGAGGTGTTCGAGCGCGACGGCTTCCTCGAGGCGCGCATCACCGACATCACCGCCGCGGCGGGCGTGGCCGCCGGCTCGTTCTACACGTACTTCACGAGCAAGGAGGACGCGTTTGCGGCGGTCATGTCGGAGATCGAGGAGGAGATGCTCCACCCCCGCCTCGAGCCGGTGCATGACCGTGAGGACCCGGTCGCGGTCATCGAGGCATCGAACCGCGCTTACCTTGTGGCCTATCGGCGCAATGCGAAGCTGATGGGACTGATGGAGCAGGTCGCGGGGATCGATCCGGCGTTTCGCGAGCAGCGGCTCCGGCGCGCGCGAGCGTTCATGAAGCGCAACGCCGTCGCGATCCGCCGGCTTCAGGCCGACGGCTACGCCGATCCCGAGCTCGATGCCGACCTCGCTGCCGAGGCGCTGAGCGCGATGGTCAGCCGGATGGCGTATTTCCGGTACGTCCTGAACCTGGGGAATGCCTCACAAGCGGCGCTCGTGCAGACGCTCACGCGGCTGTGGACGGGTGCTCTCGGAATACGAAGGAGATGACGACGATGGATTTTGAGCTCACCGATCGCTGCAACGAACTGAAGGGTCGACTGCAGTCGTTCATGGATGAACACGTCTACCCCGCGGAGCCTGTCTACGAGGAGCAGCTGCGCTCCTCGGGCGACCCTCACTTCGATCCGCCGGTGCTCGAGGAGCTGAAGGCCCGGGCGCGCGACGCCGGTCTGTGGAACCTGTTTCACCCGCACGAGGCCTGGGGGCCCGGGTTGAAGAACGCCGAGTACGCGCCGCTTGCCGAGATCATGGGCCGCAGCCACATCGCCTCGGAGGCATGCAACTGCTCCGCGCCCGACACCGGGAACATGGAGGTCCTCACGGTGTTCGGCACCCCTGAGCAACAGGACCGCTGGCTACGTCCGTTGCTGGACGGCGAGATCCGCTCCGCGTTCGCGATGACCGAACCGGCGGTGGCCAGCTCAGATGCCACCAACATCGAGATGCGGATCGAGCGCGACGGCGACGACTACGTGCTCAACGGCCGTAAGTGGTGGGCGTCAGGCGCGATGCGCAAGCGCTGCGAAATCATGATCGTGATGGGCAAGACCGACCCCGAGGCCCATCGCTATCGGCAGCAATCGATGATCCTCGTGCCGCGCGACACGGCGGGCGTCAAGGTTCTCCGCAACCTGCCCGTGTTCGGCTACGCCGATCAGGAGGGGCACGCCGAGATCGACTTCGACAACGTCCGCGTCCCGGCTTCCAACCTCGTCGCCAATGAGGGCGACGGGTTCCTGATCGCCCAGTCGCGGCTCGGCCCGGGCCGGATTCACCATTGCATGCGCGCGATCGGCGCCGCCGAACGGGCGCTCGAGCTGATGTGCCGGCGCGCGTCCGAGCGGGTCACCTTCGGCCAGCCGATCGCCAAGCGCGGCAACATCCAGGACTGGATCGCGGAGTCACGCGTCGAGATCGAGATGGCCCGGCTGCTGACGATGAAGGCCGCTTGGCTGATGGACACCGTTGGCAACAAGCACGCCCGGATGGAGATCGCGGCGATCAAGGTCGCCGCGCCGACGGTCGCGCTGCGCGTCGTCGATCGGGCGATCCAGGTTCACGGCGGCGGCGGCGTTTCGGACGACTTCCCGCTGGCGATGATGTATGCACATCTGCGAACCCTCCGTCTCGCGGATGGCCCGGATGAGGTGCACAAGGCGACGATCGCCCGCGGTGAACTCCGCCGTCACGTGCCGGAGCTCGCCGGCTCCTCTCGCGCCTGAGCCGATCGCTGCGGTGAGGGTGGGCGGGCGGCGTCCGTCTCGCCCACCCTCCACCCGCGACGCGGTTCACGCGCACGTGAAACGGGGGTTTCTACGGTCGGGGAGTGGCCGGAGGCAGGCCGACAGTCGATGTGATGGCGTCTGCCGAGCCTCCCCCGCCCATGACTGCGACGTCGGGTTCCGCCGCGCGCAGCCATCGTCCCCTGATCGCCGCGCTCGTCGTGCTCGTGGTGGGGATCGTGCTCTTGGGAATGCTGGCGCGGGAGTTCCTGTCCAACAGCCGGCGCGAGTCGCGACGGGCGTTCAACGCGACCGCGCAAAACGTCTCCACAACGCTCACGACGCTGCTCCATCGCGACGCCGACTTCCTGACGACGATGCGGGGCGTCGTGATGTTGGCGCCCGCGATGACCGATTCACAGTTCGCGGCGGTGGTACGCGGCAGTCGATGGACGCAACGTTCAAGTCGGCGGGCTCGGGACGGCGGTCCTCGCCCCGGTACCCGCCGCCGGGGCGGCGGCCTTCCAAGCCGAGCGCAACGCCGACCCGACCTACCGCGGATCCGTTGGACAGCCGATCACGGTCACGCCGCGACACGGCAACGGTCTGTGCCTGCGTCCGGCTGATCACGACGATCCTGCCGCTCGACGCAACGACGTCGAGGTATGCGCAGAGCGATTGGTGCGACCGCTCGACCATCGTCGGGCGCTACGAGCAGCCGGCACTTCGCACCGCGACCGACACCGGCCGGCTCGTCGTGCTCGCCGGCTACCCCTCGTACGTCCCGCTGCTCTTCATGGCGACCGCGGTCTACCGGCCGGGGGCGCCGCTCCACACGGTCGCCCAGCGCCGCAAGGCGATCGTCGACTGGGTCGTCGGGACGTTCGATGCCACCGGCATGATCACCGAGTCGATCGGATCCAACCACCGACTCGCGGTCAGTCTTCAGCATCGCAACCCCGGACAACCGTGGTCGCAGGTCGCCGCGGCGGGCACCGGCATCGCCGGCGGTGCGCTCCGCCGCACGACCTCCCTCGGCATCGGCGGCGACTGGCGCGTCCTCATCCGCGGCGCCGGCCCGCAGACCGTGTCCCCGGTCGCGGTCGTCCTGCTCGGCTCGACCGCAATCGCCATCGCGGTCGTCAGCGGGCTGCTTCTGCTCCTCGGCCGCTCGCGCGAGCGGGCCCTTGGGATGGTCGAGGAGAAGACCGGCGAACTGCGCCATCAGGCACTTCACGACGCACTCACGAGATTGCCGAACCGGGTGCTTGCGCTCGACCGGGCGGACCAGATGTTGGCGCGGGCACGACGCACTCGGACCCCGGTGGCCGCGCTGTACGTCGATGTCGACGGCTTCAAGGCCGTCAACGACACGTTCGGGCACGCCGCCGGCGACGAGGTGCTCCAGCGGGTTGCAACACGGCTGCGCGCCGCGACGCGTGAGGTGGACACCGCCGCGCGCCTGTCGGGCGATGAATTCCTCGTGCTCGTCGACTGCGACCGTCTCGACGGTGGCGCCGAGCGGGTCGCCCAGCGTCTGCTTGCTCTCTCCCGCGAGCGGTGCGAGCTCGAGACGGTTCCGGGCCGGCAGTTATCGATCACGGTCAGCGTCGGGATCGCGCATGGCATCGACGAGACGGCGGAGGAGCTCCTCGCCGAGGCCGATGTCGGGCTCTACGTGGCCAAGACGACCGGCAAGAACCGCTACGTGGTGTTCGAGCCCGGGATGGAGACAGCGGCCCAGGACAGGCTCCGGCTCGAGATGGATCTCGCGGACGCGCTCGAGCAGCGGGAGCTGTTCCTCGCCTACCAGCCGACGATCGATCTCCGCACCAATCGGGTCGTCGGCGTCGAGGCGCTGCTGCGCTGGCGCCACCCGATCCGCGGTGTGTTGCTCCCTGAGCGGTTCATGCCGATCGCCGAGGAGAGCGGACTGATCGTCGAGATCGGGCGGTGGGTGTTGATGCAGGCGTGCCGGCAGATGGCCGCCTGGCACGCGCGCGGCCATGAGCTCGACGTGTCGGTCAACGTCTCCCCTCGCCAAATCGGCGGCGAGCTCGTCGCCGACGTGCGCCGCGCACTGGACTCGAGCGGACTGCAACCGGGGAGCCTCACACTCGAAATCACGGAGTCGATGCTCGTTGGCGACGCGGGCTCGACCGTGCGACTGCTCGCGGCGATCAAGGCGCTCGGAGTGCGGGTCGCGATCGACGACTTCGGCTCTGGATATGGCTCACTCGCGTGCCTCCGTCAGTTCCCGGTCGATCTCCTGAAGATCGATCCGTCGTTCGTTCGGGGCGTCACCACCTCAAAGGAGTCAGCCGCGCTGACGAACACGCTGCTGCGACTCGGCAAGACGCTTCGCCTGCAGACGCTCGCCGAGGGCATTGAGGACCCGGCACAGCTCCGGGCCCTCAAGCGCCAGCGTTGTGACCAGGGGCAGGGCTTCCTGTTCGCAGAGCCGCTGGAGCCCGCGGACCTCGAGGCGTTCCTTGAGGCTCAGGGCGAGGAGCCGCTGGCGAGCTGACGCGGGCACGACGCCGTTCGGCACGGGTGATGAGCGCGACGGCGCCGATGATCATCAGGGCCGGCCCGGCAAACAGCGGGAGGTCGACGAGCAGGTGCGATGCGCACGCGTACAGCACGGTCATCGCCCCACCCCCAGCGGCGCGGGCCGTGACCACGCTCGGCGCACCCGCGACCCCGGCGGCGAGCCACCGGCCCCGAGCACAGCCACCCGGTTCAGACCCCAACCGATGATCGCGACGAGCACGGCGATGATCGAGAGCACGACGAGCGTCGCCGTGCTCCACAACCAGCCGGGGATGTCACGCTTGCGCTCGCGCTGCATCAGGCTCGTGTCGGCGATGAGCGCGCGCGTCACGAGGCGCGCGGCCGGAACCGCCACCGCCGGAATCGCGGGGTCCGCCGGGAGGTACACGGGCACGTCGGCGCGGACCCGTCCCTGCTGGATTCGGATCAGCGACTTCCACGATCCGGCGAGCGGCAGCGGTGTGACCGTGCGGTAGACACCCGGCGCCTCGCGCCGCAGGATCCCGACGACGCTCTTCGTGTGGCCCTGCCACGACAGTTGCTGGACGTAGTCCGGATTGCTGACGACGGATGCCGGGTGGAACGTGACCGTCGCGTTCGCGGCGGTGATCGGCTCGTGGGCGCCGTCGGCCGGGGTGAGCGTGACCGTCGCGGTCGCCCCCGCCGGCGGATGCGTCGGCAGGCAGAAGGCGAGCAGCGCCGCAAGCCCGACCGCGCCGAGCGCGCCGGGCCACCAGCTGCCGACCGGCAGCGCGAACCGGCGTGAGCCACCGAGAGCCCGCGCCACGAACGCGCCGACGAGCCCGCCGCAGATCCCGGCCGGAACGCCGATCGCGATCGCCGAAGGCAGGAAGTGGGCCGGCCACGGGATCGGCATCCATACGTGCGTCCACCCCCACTCGCCAACCGTGCCGAGTGTGCCGACCAGGGCTCCGCTCAGGAGACCAAATGCGGTCAGCGCCCGCGCCGGGACGATGAGCGCGGCCACCTCGACACACAGTGCTGCCGGCAGATAGGTGGAGAAATGCGGCAGCGCCTGCCCGGCGACCGGTCCGACAAACAGCGTGAATCCAACGCTGAGCACCAGGTTCATGACCACCGCCCCGACCGCAGCGCCGCGCCCCGCGACCGCCCGCGCGAACACGAGCGCGAGCGCTCCGGTGAACGCGAGCAGCGTCGGCTGGAACAGCAGGTTGTACTGCGGCACGCCGAAGCCGAACTCCGCCTGGTAGATCGTGAGGCCGGCGAGGACGCCGCCGGCGCCGAGCACGGCGAGGAGCGGTGGCCCGAGCAGACCGCGACGCGCGCGGCCTTCGGCGGTCGTCGCCGCCGGGGTGCGCGTCCGCGATCGCCGCCCCTCGAGCAGGAGCGCGAGGATTGTCGGGATCATCAGCTGACCCCCGGTGAGCATGATCAGGTGGGTCGGCCCCCAGAGCGTGACGTCCTGGCCGAAGATCGAATGCCAGACGTCATCGAGCGGGAACCCGACGAGCGCGAACGCGCCGCACGCCATCATCACGAGCCCGCTCGTCGGCACGACCCACGTCGGGGTGAGACGAACTCCGGTCCGGGCTGCCTCGTCCCCCCGCGCCATCGCCAGCGCCAGCCACCCCGCAGCGAAGATGCCGAACAGTCCGATCAGGATCGGATAGTGCGCGGGGGTGCCGAACGGGCCAGGGTCGCGACCGCGGTCGATGTGAACCGCGACGTCCCAGTAGAAGCCGGTGCCGGCGAGGATCAGCGAACCCGTGGCCAGGGCGACGGGCAACGAGGCCCACGCGGGCACGCCAAGCAGCCACGTGAACGGGCGGGCGAGGTGATCGAGGAGCGGGAGCCGACCGGCGCGGTAGCGCATGCCGCCGACCAGGAGTGCCGCGGTCAGCAGCATCCCGGCGGCCGTCGCGCCGATCACCTGCGACAGCGGTGCGCCTCCGGCCGGGGGCGAGGCGGCGGCGAGCGCGGCAGACACGATCGTCATGCGGTCACCTCCACCGGCTCGGGAGTCGTCGGCGCGCGGGTGGGCGCCGGGCGCGGCTGCACCGTGTACTCATCGGCACGGACGCGGCGCAGCGAGCGCCAGAACCCGGACGAGGGCCCCGGGTACAGCGTGCGGTTGACCCCCTCGGAATCGAGATACCAGCTGTTACAGCCGCCGCGCAGCCACACGGTGCGTTGCATCTGCTTCTGGAGCCACGTGTTGTAGGCGCGCTGCGCCTCGGCCCGCACCTCGATCGAACCGCCGCACCGTCCGCGCAGCTCGGAGAGCAACTCGAGCACGTAGTGAATCTGAGCTTCGATCATGTACACCTGCGACGTACTGCCGGTCCCCGTGTTCGGCCCGGACAGCAGGGCCATGTTCGGGAAACCGGCGATGGTCGTGCCCCGGTGCGCCTCGATCCCGCTCGCCCAGGCGTCGGTCAGGGTGAGGCCGTCCCGCCCCTGCACATCGAGGTGCATGAACACCTCCTCGATCTGAAAACCCGTGCTGCAGACGAGCACGTCGAGCGGATGCTCGGTGCCGTCGCTCGTGAGGACGCCGCGGGACGTGATCCGGTCGATGCCGTCCGCGACGAGCGTGACGTTGTCCCGCGCGATCGCCGGGTAGTAGTCGTTGGACGGCAGGATGCGCTTGCAGCCGAGCCGGTAGTTCGGGGTGACGGCAGCGCGCAGCTGCGGGTCGGCGATCGCGCGGCGCATGTGACGCGCCGACCACCGCTCGCCGATCGCGAGCAGCGCGGGGTAGCGGGTGATCGCGATCCCAACCGCCTCGGTGATCGAAAAGATCGCGGCCCGCAGAGCCTTCTGGGTGACCGGCAGCGTCGCGTAGAGGCGTTGCTCGGCGGCGGTGATGCGGCGGTCGAGTTTCGGGACCACCCAGGGGGGCGTCCGCTGAAAGACGTCGACACGATGCGCCGCCCTGGCCACGCGCGGAATCAGCTGGATGGCGCTTGCCCCGGTGCCGATGACGCCGACGCGCTGGCCGGCGAGATCCGCCGCGTGGTCCCACTGGGCGGAGTGGAACACCTTGCCCTCAAACGACTCCAGCCCGTCGATATCTGGGTACGCCGGGCGGCTGAGGCCGCCGAAGCCGCCGACGAGGAACGACGCCGTGAGCGCCGGCTCGTGATCGATCAGCACCTGCCAGCGCTGCCGCTCGTCGTCCCACCGGGCGCCGGTGACCTCACTGCCGAACCGGATCAGATGCCGGACGTCGAACTCGTCAGCGCAGCGCTCCAGGTAGCTGCGAATCTCGTCGCTGCGCGCGTACAGGTGTGACCAGTACGGGTTCGGCGCAAACGAATAGGAATACAGCGGCGTCGGCACATCGCAGCCGCAGCCGGGATAGTGGTTGTCTCGCCAGGTCCCGCCGAGCGTGTCAGCGCGCTCGAGCACGATGATCTGCTCGATGCCGGCCCGTTTGGCCTCGATCGCCATCCCGAGGCCGGCGAAACCGGACCCGACGATCGCCAGGTCGTGGTGTGGAAGCTCTTCGTGCACGCGTCTCTCCCGCGATCAGTGATGTCACAGACGTGTAGCTACACAAACGTTACATCACTACCCGGAAAGCGCAACCCGGATCGCACTGTGCAAGGCTCCGGGGCGATGTCCGCCCCGCCGCGCACCCCGAGACTCGCCCCGGAACTCCGCCGTGAGCAGTTGCTCGATGCCGCGCTCGACGTTCTCACCGAGGCCGGCTTCGACGCGATCACGATCGAGGCCGTCGCCCGGCGGGCGGGTGTGACCCGCCCCGTCGTCTACGACGCGTTCGGCGACCTTCAAGGGCTGCTGCTCGCCCTGATCGAGCGTGAGGAGCAAGCCGCCCTGACGCCACTGCTCGAGATCGTCGGCGTCGCCGGTCATCCCGCCGGATCGGTTGATCCCGAGCGATTCCTCGTCGATGCCGTGACCGCGTTCCTACGCGCCGTGAAGGCGAACCCGCGCACCTGGCGACTCGTTCTGATGCCTCCCCGGGGCAGCTCGCAGGAGCTCGGGGAGCGGATCCGCCGCAGCCGGCGGATCCTCGCCGAGCGGATCACCGAGCTGCTCGACTGGGGGATCGAGCGTCGCGGTGGCCCCCACGGGCTCGACCACCCGCTCGCCGCCCGGCTGATCGTGGCCGCCGGCGAGGATGCGGCGCGACTGATGCTCGCCCATCCGCGGCGGTGGGGCCCCGAGCGGCTCGGCGCGATCACCCGCGACCTTGTGACCCTTCTACCGGTCGACGGGCCGCAACACGGCGGCGCGCCGCCCACGCTGCCGCTACCGGCCGCTCCCGCGCCGGTCGCGGCGCCCCCGCCGCCGCGCCCCGGTGCGCGCGTGCCGCGGGCGCAACGACGCGAGCAGCTGATCGATGTCGCGCTGTCGCTCGTCGCCGAGGAGGGCTTCGGAGCGCTGACGATGGAGGCCGTCGCGCGGCGCGCCGGCGTCAACCGCGTGGTCGTCTACCGCAGCTTCGCCAACCTCCAGCTCCTGCTCCTCGCGATGCTCCGGCGCGGTGACGCGCGGACGCGCGGCGCGCTCGACGCGGTCGTTCCGTCGACGCCGGGTGACCGCACCCCGACGGAGCTGCTCGGGAACACCCTCGCGGCGTTTCTCGCCGCCGTGCTCGCCGATCCCCTGACCTGGCGCGTCGCGCTGCTGCGGCCGGAGAGCGCACCGATCGCGCTCCAGAAGCTCGTCAACCGGCGGCGGTCACAGCTCGCGCGCCAGCTCGAGCCGCTTGTCGGCTGGGGGATCGGCCGGCTCGCCGGGGCGCCGCCGGAGCTCGACGTCGAGCTGCTCTCCCGGATGCTGCTCACCGTCGGCGAAGAGCTCGGGCGGCTCGCGC
>CAVZZH010000003.1:0-71432 GCA_963779695.1 uncultured Solirubrobacterales bacterium | reverse complement strand
GTGACGACGCCGGCGATGCCAAGCCCGATGATCGTCGACGAGCCCCAGGCGTATTGGGTCCCGCCCCACGTCGTGAGGAGGATCAGCGATCCGACGCAACCACTCAGCAGGGCGGCGCCGAGGTAGTCGATCCGGTGATGGTGGGTCGGCGTGTGGAGGTGGAGTCGCGTGATCACGATCACGACCGCGAGCACCCCGATCGGCATGTTGACGTAGAAGACCCAACGCCAGGAGAGGCTCTCGACGAGGAAGCCGCCCAGCAGCGGCCCCGCGACCGAGGCAACGCCAAACACGGAGCCGATCAGTCCCATGTAGCGACCCCGCTCGCGGGGCGGGACGATGTCGCCGATAATCGCCTGCGCACCGACCATCAGCCCGCCGGCGCCGATTCCCTGCACGGCGCGAAAGGCGATCAGCTCATTCATCGTCTGGCTGAGCCCGGACAGCATCGAGCCGGCGAGGAAGATCAGGATCGCGGCCAGGAACACCGGCTTGCGTCCGATCATGTCGCCGAGCTTGCCGTACACCGGCGTCGACACCGTCGCGGCAAGTAGGTACGAGGTCACCACCCAAGAGAGATGGTTCAGGCCGCCGAGATCGCCGACGATCGTTGGCAAGGCGGTCGAGACGATCGTCTGATCGAGTGCCGCGAGGAACATGCCGAGCATCAGCGCCGCGAACACCGTCCACAGCGCTCGTCCCGTCAACCGCACGTCTGGTCCGGTGCTCATAGTGGCCTGGCTGCTCCCGCCATCACCACGGTCAACCGCGGGCGCCGAGCCTCGCCACGGCGGACCGGCACAGCCGTCGGCGCTGGAATGAGACTTGGTCGATCACTGCGGTCCTTTCTGAAAAGCACACGGCGTGTCCTAGGGCCCGGCGCGGGCCGATCAGACCCGGGACGTTCTGTCACGCACACGCGAACCGGAGCCACAAAGACCCACGCTCACGCTCCACACAAGCTAGCCACGCGTGTCCAGGGTCCATCGGTAGCCAGCAACGATCAGCCTCCGTAGCCACCCGCATCGCGCCCCGCCGGATCGCCAGATCCCCGCCGTTGAGGGCGCGCCGTCCTCTCCGGATCAGGCCGGCGCCTCGGCACGGTCTTGGCTCTCAGCAGTCGTTGGCGTGGGCGTGTCCTCGCGCTTGGCGTGCGACGGCATCAGCGCGGCGCCGGCGATCACAAGGCAGAACGCGGTCATCCGCCCGATGATTTGAAGCGCACCGTGCCCTACGGGATCGTGAAACACAAGGATGCCGCCGCTGATCGCGATCAGGTTGGCGGCGATCGAGGTGAACGCGATCACCTCGAACGTCGGTCCGAGCTGCAGGCTGCGGGCTGAGGCGTAGAACGCGACGACGGACGCGGCCAGCGCGGCAGCGATCCAGCCGTTGAGTAGTCCGGCGTTCACCCCGCCGTGGGCGGCGTGGGTGAGGTACTTGACGGAGATGTCGGAGACGCCGAACAGCGTGCCCGCGGCAACCCCGAGAACCATACCCTCGGCTGGATGCAGCTTGGGCAGCTTTAGGGAGATCATCACGAGCATCGCGCTGAGAATGGCGACGCCGCCCTCGATCGCGATCAGGGCGGCCAGGGATGCGCCGGACCCCGGATCGCCGGACCCTTCGGTCAGGCCGATGACCGCCAGTCCGGCACCGGTCACCACCAGACCGGCCCATTGCCGGCGCCGAACGTGGAGTCCGAAGAACCGTTCGCCGAGCACGGCGAGGAACACGAGACCACCGGCGATCACGGCCTGAACGAGCGAGAGCTGCGCCGCCGCGAGCGCGGCGACATGCAGCAGCCAGGCGACGACCGCGGTGAGCCAGCCGATCGTCCACCAGCGCGAGCCGAACAGGGAACGGGCAGTGGTCAGGGGGTGGAGGGCATCGACCGTCGGCGATTCGGCCGCCCCCCGCTGCCGCAAAAGGAAGCTGCCGTTGGTCAGCGCGGCGCAGGCGACGGCGAGTGAGAGGCCAAGCACCACGACCGTTACCGCGAGCGTTGATCCCAGAGCCCGTTCTGTGCCGATCCGCCTTGGGCGCTCGGTCGGACGAGACAGAGAAGATGATGGTCACGCATGCTCACGGCTCTCCCGGAGCGACGCGACGAGCGAGAGACCCCGATGGCCGCGCCCTCCTACCAAGCTAGCTTGTGGCTCGGCTTTGTGGCCTCCGCGCCAACTACCGGTAGAGGTCCGTGATGCTCCGCATCACGCTAGTCCGCGGCGATGAGGTCTGGTCAGCGTTTAGGCCCGGCCTGAGGAGCCTGCTCCGCGGCACGAAGGGGCGCTCGTGGGTGACGCTCGCGAGCGCGGCGATGATCTCGTCCGCCAACCTGCGCGCCGTCACTGGCGCGCTCGGGCGTCGCTTGGACACGGACCACGATGTCCTGGCGGTCGACCTCCTCGAGCAGGACCCGCGGTGCCAAGCGGGTCGGCGAGGCCACGTGTTCGTCGAGGATCGCCTGGACGTCACTCGGTCGGATCCCAGCGCCGAGTCGCACCTTGACATCAACCGGCTCAGGCTCGCGGAGCGGAACGATGACAGCCGAGAGGACCACACTGTTGGGGATCATGATCCGATCTTCCCCGCGTGCGAGCGTGGTGTAGAGAAGGCCGAGCGAGCTCACAACACCCTCGGTTCTGCCCGCGAGCGGGCCTGCCTGGAGCCGTACCCGTTCGCCAACCCGGAACGGGCGCGCACTCAAGAGCACCATGCCGGCGATCAGGTTGCCCAGTGTCTGCTGCGCAGCGAGACCCAACACGACCGCCGTGAACGCCCCGCCAAGGGCAAGCGTCTGGGGCCTGAGTCCCGCGATCCGCAGAGCGGCAACGCTCGTGATCAAGACCGTCAGGAAGCGGATCAGGAAGCCAACGGTTCCCGCGGTCGCGGGATCCATCCGACGAAAGAACGCCGGCGCAGCGGCGCGCCCGATGTCCCTCGCCAACGCCCACCCGAGGACCACGAGCGCCAGCACCGTCGCAGCTCGGACCGGGGTGTCGAGACCGGCGCCAAGAACTTTCCGGCTCTCGGCGGTTTTAGACTGTCAGCATCGGTTGGCCCGGGCGCGTCTACAAGTCCCGTTCGCGGCGCCTCCGAAGCTGCTCCCGATCGCGTCGGTCTCGAAGCTTGCGAGCCTCGAGATGGGTCCGCTCGTTGCGCTGCGCGACCTCTTTGCGGAGATCGTCGAAGGCCGCCTGCGACGTCGATCGTCCGGGGCCGGGCGCCTGGCGGACCGGGGCTGATTTCTGACTCTGCTTAGCCATGTGCTGCACTCCTCGACGCTCCGCTAGGAAAGCTTGACCACAGGAAGAATGCGAGAGCGCGGCACTCAGACGGTGGAGACTGCTTCTTAGTCTAGTTGGCCGTATCGCTGATCCGGCGCACGCGCCTCGGCGCTGGGTGACGCGGACGCTTCGTGGAGTCGGCGCGCTAGGCTTGGGGAGCACACCTTCGTGGGGCCTCTCCCTCTCTCTCAGCTCAGCGGTGGTCTTCTCTACGAGAAGAGTTGGGAACGAGGCTGGAATGAGTATCTCAGAGCCCAGGCTGACGGGCCGACAGCAGTTGGCGGCGATCTCGCGCTCGATGGCAGGTTTGCAGCGTGAGCACTATGGCCGCGAGTCCACCAAGGTCAGCGCGTATGCGATCAAGGACATGATCGTGGTGGTCGTCCGGTTGAAGCACCCCACACCGCTGGAGAAGTTAATGGTGGAGGGAGGTGAACCTGAGCGCGTGCTTGCCCTGCGCGCGGCATTCGATCGCGTCATGGCCGAGCGCTACACGCAGACAGTCGAACAGGTCACCGGAGCAACCGTCGTCGCGTTGCTCTCGCAGGCGCATGTCGACCCCGACATCATCGTCGAGGCGTTCTTCCTCGACCAACGTTTTGGGTCAAACGTCACCGAGGGCCTAGCTGACGTAATCGACCTGCCGGTGGCGGTCGACACGAGCCGCGGCGGGCTGGCGGGGCTCGATTGACGCCTCGACGCAACCCGCCACTGCTGCGCCGTGTGGCCTACCGCATGGCGTCACTCGTCGAGGATTGCACGGATGAGAGTAATTCCGAGTGCGGCGGTCGGAATGTGGTACGATTTTGGCTGCGCTCCGTGAGCCCTTGCTCTTCTCGCTTCCCGGGCGATTTGTTCCGGTCAGAAGAGCAGAGAGGCGGTTGGCCATGGCCACCGCAACACGCAAGCCCCGGACTCAGGGTCACGCCCGGCGTCCTATGACGGACGTGCATGCGCCGCCGATGGAGTTCCTCACGTTCGAGGACAACGCGGGAGACTTCTACTGGACAATCGTCGACGGTGACGGCGTAACGCTCGCGCGGTCGGGGGGGTTCGCCTCGTACGACCTCGCAACGCGAGCCGCCGAGCAGCTCCGTGACGGTGTCGCCTCGGCGCGGTTGGGCGCCGCCGAGGCGGCGAAATGAGTGGCGTCACACTGCACACGCTACGCGCCGGATACGCCGGATGGCGGTCGCAACGGCTCGGGCAGGGCGATCGTGCTGTGCGTTACACCGAGGCCTGGGAGCACGAAACCTTTGCCGAAGAACAAGCGCGATGGGAACGAGGCGACCGTGAGTACGCGCGAATCTGTCAAGACGTCCGACTAGCGAACGGTGAGGAAGCTTCGCGACGCGCTGATGACGCCAAGGCGAATTGGGACGCTTCTGCTGCCCCTCGCCGTCAGGCGAACGACGACGCCCAGCGAGCACAACATATGGAGGTGGGGTAGTGGCGACTGTCGAGGCACCGGCGCTGACCGAGAACGAGCAGCTTGCGGGCATCAATGCGGACTATGAGCAGCGCTACGGGTTCCACGACGCTGAGCACTATCTGTACAAGGCACCGAAGGGACTGAACCGTGAGATCGTCGAGAAGATCTCGGAGTTCAAGTCCGAGCCGACATGGATGCGCGAATTCCGGCTGAAGGCGCTCGAGCATTTCTTCGCGCGGTCGCAGCCGACGTGGGGTTCGCCGATGCTGGCCGAGCTCGACTACGACGACATTCGATACTTCGTGCGCGCCTCCGAGACGCCCAGCCGGTCTTGGGACGACGTGCCGGAGGACGTCAAGCGGACGTTTGACCGGTTGGGGATTCCCGAGGCGGAGCGGAAGTTCCTGTCCGGTGTCGGAGCGCAATACGAGTCCGAGGTTGTGTACCACCAGGTTCACGAGGACCTTGCGAAGCAGGGCGTCATCTTCACCGACATGGACACGGCGTTGCGGGAGCACGAGGACCTTGTGCGTCGGTACTTCGCGACGGTCATTCCACCGAACGACAACAAGCTCGCGGCGCTGAACTCTGCCGTGTGGTCGGGTGGATCGTTCGTGTACGTGCCCGAAGGTGTCCACGTCGAGATGCCGTTGCAAGCGTACTTTCGCATCAACACCGAAAACATGGGCCAATTCGAGCGGACGCTGATCGTCGCCGAGCCGGGCTCGTATGTCCACTACGTGGAGGGTTGCACCGCTCCCACCTACAGCTCTGACTCACTTCACTCCGCTGTCGTGGAGCTTATTGCCCTTCCGGGCGCACGGATCCGTTACACGACCGTGCAGAACTGGTCGACCAACGTCTACAACCTGGTCACCAAGCGCGCCGTCGCGCAGGAGGATGCCACAGTCGAGTGGGTGGACTGCAACCTCGGCTCGAAGCTGACAATGAAATATCCGAGCATCTATCTGCTCGGAGAACGAGCCCATGGGGAAGTCCTGTCGATCGCGTTCGCCGGCGCCGGCCAGCACCAGGATGCGGGTGCCAAAATCATTCACGCCGCGCCGAACACGACCTCAAACATCTTCGCCAAGTCGATCTCCAAGGACGGCGGCCGCAGCTCCTACCGCGGTCTGCTCGAGATCGCCAAGGGCGCGCATGGCGCCCGCTCCAAGGTCGTCTGCGATGCATTGCTGCTGGACGAACGCTCGCGCTCGGACACCTACCCGACGATCCGGATCGGCGACGACGACGTCAACGTCGGCCACGAGGCGACCGTCTCGAAGGTCGGCGAGGACCAGCTCTTCTATCTCATGTCCCACGGCATCCCGGAGGACGAAGCGTCGAAGCTGATCGTCAACGGGTTCATTGAACCAATCATCAAGCAGCTTCCGATGGAGTACGCGGTCGAGATGAACCGGCTGATCGAACTGCAGATGGAGACCTCGATTGGCTGACCGGGCGACGAAGTCGGCCAGCCAGCTTGGAGGGCCTCATGGCCAACCACTCGTCAGATGATCGTCCGGAGCAGCCCACCAACGGAACGATCAAGCGATTGCATGACAGCAGCATCCGCGCTTTCCAGGCGCCCGGTGACGCGCAGACGCTCGCCGACACCGAGCAGACGCTGTCCGACACCGAGCAGACGCTGTCCGACACCGAGCAGACGCTGTCCGACAGCGAGCAGACGAGTGGTGAGCAGGACCAGCGGAGCGCGGACAGCGACCAGGCCGCGTCCGATCGTGATCAGGCCGCCAGCGATCGCGACCTCGCGCACGGCGTCGATCCACGAGAGCATGAGGCCAGCCGTGAGATCCGTCGGCGTACGGCGCTCCAGCGTGAGCAGACCGCCGTGACGCGCCTTGAGAGCGCGCACGAGCGCGACGAGACCGCGCATGCGCGCGATCTGGCGGCCCTGGCGCGAGATCGGGCTGCCGCTGCGCGCGATCTCGCGATGGCGCGGCGTGATGCTGATTACGAGCAGGACGACACGCGCACAGTCACCGGTGCGGACCTGATCGTCCGTGCCTCCAAACAACGCAAGCGCGCCACGGACTACCGCGCGCAGGCCGCGGAGCATCGCGCGCAGGCAGCTCGGGATCGCGAAGCGGCGGCGATAGACCGCGAGCAGGGCGCCCGTGACCGCCTGCAAGCGCGCGCAGATCGCGAGGCGCTCGCTCGGGCGCTTGCAATCACCGAGATGGATGCGTTGACGGGGGCTCGCACCAGAGCGGCGGGCCTGGCCGACCTTGACCGCGAACTCGACCGCAGCCGTAGGACAAGCAGCAGACTCGTCGTCGTGTACGTCGACGCTGTCGGACTGAAGAGGCTCAACGACAGCGAAGGCCACGAGGCCGGCGACCAGCTACTCAAGCGCATCGTCGCACTCATCACCGACCAGCTTCGCCCCTACGACCTGATCGTCCGTCTCGCCGGCGACGAGTTTCTCTGCGCGATGTCGAATATGACGCTCTCAGACGCGCGCGGGCGCTTCAGCGCGATTGGCACTGCGCTCGCCGCCTCCCGCGAGGCAGGCGCGATCCGGACCGGCTTCGCTGAACTCATCGGCGACGAGACGGCCGCGGAACTGATCATGCGCGCTGACAGCCAACTCATTGACGGGGACCGCGAACACTGACGGCCAGCGCCGGCGACGCATTAGGGGACTCCCCGATTCACGCCTGCACAGCGGAGAGCGGGCGACCTTCCTCGAGATAGATGCAGCGCTTCACGCCGGCGGCCAAAGCGACACGCCGACGGACCGGTCCGCTGAGCAGCTCGACCGCGTCATTCAGCTCGGCGAAGCGGTACTCGTCGATTTCATCGTCACTCAATCTGATCGCGCTGAGATCGTCATCCGTGAATGGCCCGCAGTCGAACAGGAAGCGGACGCCTCCCGGTCGCTTCGGTCTCGGCCGCAGGAAGTCGACGCACACCAACCGGCCGCGCTCGACGCGCAGGCCGCACTCCTCCAGGGTCTCTCGCTGACAGGCCTCCCACGGAGATTCTCCGCTGGCTTCGACCTGACCACCGGGGACGGTCCAGCCCTTCTTGTAGTTCGGCTTCAGGATGAGCAGCCGCCCCGCGGCGTCGAAGATCAAGGCACCGGCCGAGGCCGGGATCCGGGGGACGGCGATCGCAAGGTCGGACACCGGTACAGCATGTCGGATAACCGTCGCGGCGACAGCGCGGCGAGCGGATGGCGTTTCGGAGCTTCGGAGACGTGGCCGGCTGTGCGATCGGTCACGATACAGGTCCGCGGGCGTCGCAACCGAGTGCGTGGCGTGTGAGCCTAGTCCTCGCCAGGCGTGCGGGCGTGATGGGGCGTCTTGTGCGGCTTGTGGGCCCGGTGTGCGCGCTGGTACGCCTGAATCCGGACCCCGGCGTTCTTGCGGAGATCGAAGTAGTAGAACGGATAGTCGTGGGTGTGGAAGACGCCCCGCGGGAAGCCGCCCGGCTTGCCCGGGGCGTACAGCGGCACGCTGCACGTACTGCAGACGACGGTGCCGCGCTCCAGATCGACGCGGGCGTCCGCGTAGTGAGCGACCTTGACGAACGTGCCGGCCGCATTCGGCAGCAGTGAGCCCATGCTCTTGGCGGCCGATGCCGGCCGCGCTGAGCGACTCCACGTGATCGGGTTGATCGCGATCGAGCCGGGGTTGACCACGGGGTTCTTGATCGTGAGTCCCGGGGTCTCGGTATTCCACGAGGCGATCACGCCCGTGTCATCCGCACCGTTCGCGAACCGCAGCTGGGGATTCTGTGCGAGGTAGGTCCGCGTGACGCCGTACCCGACCACGTACGCCGCCACCATTCGGCGGTAGACAGCCGGATGGTTCTTGAGGTAGCGGGAGAGGATGAAGAGCAGCACGTTGGAGCCCTGCGAGTGGCCCGCGAGGATGAACGGCCGGCCATGGTTGTCGTGCTGGATGTAGTAGGAGAACGCGGCGATCGCATCGTGTGCGGGGGTCCCGCCGATGATCTTGGACTGCTCCGCCAGCGGCGAGGTCAGCACGGTGACCGCGTCGGCCTGCCGGTAGTACGGGGCGTAGATGTTCGCGACCGTGGAGAAAGCAGTCGCCTGCTGGCCGAACGACCGCTTGGCGCCCGCGACCATGGCGGGATCGTTGATCGTCGAGATGACCGGCTGACTTGCGCTCGTCTTGAAGTACGAGGTCGGGTAGAGATAGAAGACGTCGATCTTCCGCGTCGGGCGGGTCGGACGGGCGAGCCAGTTGGCCGGTTGGGCGTAAGCGGGAGAGCCGATCGCCGTCGCTCCCACGACACTCGCCGTCGGTGCCGGCGGGCGCGTCGAACCGATCGCCGAGCCGGCGACGATCGCCATCAGGCCGACCACCGCGCCTGCGAGGCCGATGAAACGTGTGGTCGTGGCCAGTCGGCAACCGGGACGGGGGCATGAGCGAGCGGCGTGAAACATCGGGCGGTCCTCCTGCGGGGCACCCGGCACGCTCCCGCGACGGCACTTTCTGACACTGCGAGTTGCATCGGTGGCGCCGCGTTCGCGCTCGACCGTGTGAGCCACCCACCGTCGGTGCGTATTTCGCCGATACTCGCCGGGATGCCCGCCCTGCTGGGATTCGCGCTCGCCGCGGCTGCCTATCCGCAGCTGCTCGCGATCGTGGTCGTGATCCTCACCCGGCCCGAGCCGCGGCGGCTGCTGTGGGCGTGCTGGCTGGGCGCCCTCAGCATGAGCGTCGGCTGTGGCCTCGCGGTGCTGTTGCTGTTCCGCGACCGGGACAGCGTCGTCGGTTCGACCTCCCATCGGCTCGGGGCGGCGCCGTTCCTCATCGTCGGGGTGATCGGGCTCCTGCTTGCGGTGCTGATCGCGAGCGAACGCGGTCGGACGCAACTCGGCAGGACGGTGCCGCGGATCCGCCGTGGGACCAACAAGCCCTCCGAGTCCATCGAGCAACCCGAGCGCCCCGGCGCAAAGGCACGCTGGAAGAGCAGCGCCACCGGCGCACTCGCCCGCGGGTCGGTGATGGTGGCGCTCGGCGTGGGAGCGGTCCTCGGCGTGCCCGGCCCGTTCGACGTGCTCGCGCTCGGCCGGGTCGTGCGGGCCGGCTACGCCCTCGTGCCGTCGATCGTGATCGTGGTCGTGTTCAACCTGATCAAGCTGATGCTGATCGAGTTGCCGATCCTCAGTTATGCGGTGGATCCGGGCGGCACGGCGGCACGGGTCGACCGCTTCTCATCGTGGATGAAGGCGAACCAGATCAAGGTGATCGCGGCGGTGATCGGAATCATCGGCCTGGTGCTGATCGGGCGGGGGCTGTCCCGCCTCGGCTGACGACCACAGTCGGTGGTTGCCGGGATTGCGGGCGGGCGGTGCAGGCATTAGGGTCGTTGGGTCCTGTGAGAAGCGCGACGCTTGAGCCCAGCGAGTCGGCGGAACGGGGGCGCGCCGCACGCCAGGCCTGCCCGCGATCGGCGCATGGCGACTGGGCACCCGCCGACGATCGCCCTGATCCCGTCGCGGTGCTGCAGGCTCAGGCCGCCACCCGGGTGCAGGAGCTCGTGCCGATCCGCTATGGACGGATGCTCGTGTCCCCGTTCACGTTCTACCGCGGCGCTGCGGCGGTGATGGCGGCTGACCTCGCCGCGACGCCGAACTCCGGGATCGTCGTGCAGGCGTGCGGCGATGCCCACATCTCGAACTTCGGCGGCTTCGCGGCGCCGGACCGGCGCCTCATCTTCGGACCGAACGATTTCGATGAGACCCTGCCGGGGCCGTGGGAGTGGGACGTCAAGCGGATGGCGGCGAGCGTTGAGATCGCCGGCCGTGACGTCGGCATCCCGCCGGATCGGCGCAGCCGGTTGGTCGCCGATTGCATACGCGAGTACCGCACGGCGATGCGCGGATTTGCGCAGGCGAGCCACCTGGACGTGTGGTATGAGCGGATCAACGCGAGCGAGCTCGTCGATCGATTCGGCGGCCGGCTCGGCAAGAAGGGTCGCGTCCTGTTCGCCGCGCCGTTTGCCAAGGCACGCCGGAAGACGAGTCTGCGCGCGGTTCGCAAGCTCACCGAGCTCCACCACGGCGAACCGCGGTTCCGCAGCGTGCCGCCGCTGCTCGTGCCGTTCCGCGAGCTGTTCGACGCCGATGACCGCGACGAGTCGGAGTATGTCCGTGAGTTGCTCGACGAATACGCCGCCGGGCTCGACCCTGACCGGCGCTATCTGTTCCAGACCTACCGCTTTGTCGACATGGCGCGGAAGGTCGTCGGTGTCGGGAGCGTCGGCACCCGCGCGTGGGTGTTCCTCTTCGCCGGCCGGGGGGGACGCGATCCGCTCATGCTTCAGGCGAAGGAGGCGCAGGCGTCGGTGCTGGAGCCGTACCTCGGCACGAGCGAGTTCGAGAACCACGGCGAACGGGTCGTCCGCGGGCAGCGGATGGATCAGGCGGCGCCGGACGTGTTCCTCAGCTGGCAGCGCAGCCAGGATCTCGAGGGCCGCGAGCACGACTTCTACGTTCGCCAGTTGTGGGACTGGAAGGCGTCGATCGATCTCTCGACGATGAAGTACTCAGGCCTGCACGCGTATGCGCGAGCGTGCGGCTGGTCGCTCGCCCGGGCGCACGCGCGATCGGGCGACCGGCTGGCGATCGCGGCCTACCTCGGCGGCGGCACCAGGTTCGACGCTGCGATCGCGCGGTTCTCACGCGCCTACGCCGACCAGAACGAACGTGACTACCAGCGCCTGGCCGATGCGGCCACCGCTGGCGAGGTCCCCGCGCTCCGCGGTGTCTGAGCACGATCCAGCGCCGGGCGACTCCTCACCTCTCCCGCCGACATCCTCGTCTCGGTCGGCGGCGCTGCGGCGGTCGGCCGAGACGGCCCGGGCGGCCGCCGAACGGCAGGTCGAGCGCGCGAAGGAGCGGCGAGCGGTTCGGGAGGCGCTCGAGTCGTTTCGCTTTGAGCAGCGCACGGGGGCCACGCTCCTGGCCGGTGGGCTTGCCTACCGGTTCTTCCTGTGGCTCGTGCCGTTTGGTCTGGTGGCCGCGGCGATCGTGAGCTTCTGGGTGCGCGACAGCCAGCGAAGCCTCACCGACGCTGCCAAGAGCTTCGGGCTGGGGGGCGTCGCGGCGCGGTCGGCGACGAGCGCGGTCGAGGAGGGCTCGAACGCGCGCTGGTTCCTGCTCATCGCCGGGGTGGCGCTGATGCTCTGGGCGGGGATCAGTGGCGTCCGGGCGCTGCGCGTCGCCGCTCGACTCGCGTGGGGGGTGCAGTCGGAGCGCCTGCGCCATCCGCTGCGCGCGGGCGTGGCGTTCACGGTCGTCTGCATCCTCGGCCTCGCGGCGAGCATGGCCGCCTCGTGGGTCCGCCATCACTCGCCCGCGTGGGGGGTCATGATCACGATCGCCGACGTCTTTATCTACGCGCCGCTGGCGCTGTTCGCATTCGCCCGGTTGCCCCGGGCGGCCGATGTGCCCTGGCGAGCGGATGTGCCGGGGGCGTTGCTCGTCGGCGTCGGCATGACCGGCGTGCATCTGTTTCTCGCCTACTACCTGGCGGGCAGGCTCGAACGGTCGCCGTCGCTGTACGGCACGCTCGGCGCCGCCACCGTCGTGATGCTCGTGCTGTTTCTCATCGCCCGGCTGATCGTCTCGGCGCTGTTCCTCAACGCAACGCTCGTGCGCGGCCGCGCCGATGGATAGGCGCGGTCGCTGGGCGGCGGCCCTGGCCGCCGTGCTGCTGACGCTGGCGCTCGTCCTCTCTTACGCGGGCCGTGCCGTGCTCCGGCCGCAGCCGTTCGCCGACCGCGCGGTGGCGGTGCTGCGCAACCCGGCGGTCCAGGCGGACGTGGCCGATCATCTCACCGCCGCGATCATCCGCGCCGGACATGGCGAACTGGATTCGGTTCGGCCGCTGATCCGGCCGATCGCGGGCACGGTCGTGGGCAGCGCGCCGTTCGCGGCGCTGTTTCGCCGCGGTGTGCTTGAGGGCCATCGCGTGCTCGTGGGGAATGGAGGCGGCCCGGTCCTCGTCAACGTCGCCGACGCCGGCGTCCTGCTCGAGGGGGTCCTCGCCCGGGTCGCGCCCCAGGCCGCGCGTCGGCTCGACAGCGAGCGCGTCGTGACCGTGCTGAGCCTGCACCCGGGCGGATTCGTGCGTGACCTCGTCCGCATCATGCATGCTCTCTACGTCCTCGCGTGGGTGTTCGCCGCGCTCGCGCTGGTGATTGCGGCCGGGGCGCTGTGGCGCGCGTCCGAGCGGCGCGTGCAGACCCAACGGCTCGGGGTTGGTCTCCTCGCGAGCGGGAGCGTGGTCGTCGTCGCCTACGTCGTCGGTGGAGCCGTCGTCGGCCAACTCGCGCCCGCCGGCCGCGGTGCCGCCGCCCGCGCCGTGTGGCGGGCGTTCCTTCACGGCCTGTACGTCGAGGCGCTGCTCCTCGCGGCCGCCGGGGCGGCGGTCGCCGCGCTCAGCGCGCGAGGCGTCCGTCGATCGGATGCCGTGAGCGTCCTCACTGACGTGCGTGCTGCGCTCGCCGGAGAACTTGACGGAGTCGGCGGTCGGCGGCGGGCGCTCGTCGCCATCGGCCTGGTGCTCGCCGGTCTGGCGATCCTGCTCGAGCCGGCGGCGACGCTCACGCTGGCGGGACTCGGGGCCGGCCTGTACGTGTTCGCTCGCGGCGTCCAGGGTCTCGTCTGGATCGTCGGGCTGGCGCCGTCTGCAGTCCGGCGGGTGCCCGCGCGCGCCATCCCGCCCGCGCGACGGTGGGCGTCACCCGCGATCGCGCTCGCGCTCACGGGCGCGGCCATCGCGATCGTCTTGACCGGGGCCGCCGACGAGGCCCCGGCCGTCGCCGCACCGACCTGTGAGGACTCCGCCGCCCTGTGCGATCGGACGCTCAACGATGTCTCTCTCGCAGCCACCCACAACTCGATGGCGTCGGTGACGATTCCCACGTGGCTGTTCGGGCAGCAGGACGGCACGATCAGCGAGCAGTTGGCGTTCGGGATCCGCGGCCTGCTCATCGACTCGTACTACGGCGAGGCCGTCGGCGGGCGGGTCCGCACCGATCTGGAGAGCCTGCCGAAGCGTGAGGTGGCGGTCCAGGAGCTCGGTGCGCCCGCGGTCGACGCCGCGCTGCGGATCCGCGGCCGTTTGGCGGGAGAGCGCGCGGGGCAGCGCGAGATCTTCCTCTGTCACGGCTTCTGTGAACTCGGCGCCATCACGCTCGCCTCGGCACTCAAGGATCTGAGGTCGTTCCTCGTCTCGCATCCCGGACGCCATCGTCGAGATCATCAATCAGGACGAAGGCGTGACGCCGGCGGACATCGAGCGCGCGTTTGAGCAGGCGGGGCTCCTTGACCTGGTGTACCGAGGACCGCTCGGACCGTTCCCGACGCTCCGCGCGATGATCGACTCCGGACAGCGGCTCGTCGTGATGGCGGAGAACGATGCCGGGACGATCCCCTGGTACCACCTCGCCTACGAGCACGCCCTGCAGGAAACCCCGTTCCGGTTCACACGGGCCTCCCGGCTGACCGACCCGGCGAATCTCGCGGCGAGCTGCCGCCCGAACCGTGGGCCGGACTCAGCGCCGCTGTTTCTGCTCAATCATTGGATCGACACGACGCCGGTGCCACGTGCCTCGCTCGCCGAGGTGGTCAACGCTCGCGAGTCGCTCCTGCGCCGCGCCGAGGAATGCCAGCGGATCCGCCACCGGTTGCCGAATCTCGTCGCCGTCGACTTCTTCCGCCGCGGCGACGTGCTCGGCGTCGTCAACACGCTCAACGGGATGAGCTCGCCAGGGCGCTGATCTCATCGCTGCCGGTCACATTTGTCGCGTTCATTGCGTCTTCCTCATGTACGACCAGGCATCGGAACTGAGGAGGCACGAAATGAAAACCAAATGGATGACCCTCGTCACAGTGGCGGTCGGCGTCTTCATGTTGCTGCTCGACATCACGATCGTGAACGTCGCGCTGCCCGACATGCAGCGCCAGTTGCATGCCTCGCTGTCCGATCTGCAATGGGTGATCGACGCCTACGCACTCAGCTTGGCGGCGCTCCTGCTGACCGCCGGATCGGTCGCCGATCTCGTCGGCCGCCGATTGGTATTCGCGACCGGGATCGCGATCTTCACGGCGGGATCACTGCTCTGCGGGTTGGCTCAGAGTGCGCTGTTCCTCACCGTGGCACGTGCCGCCCAGGGCATCGGCGGGGCCGCCATGTTCGCGACCTCACTCGCGCTCCTCGCCGAGACGTTCCGGGGCAAGGACCGCGGCGTCGCGTTCGGCGTCGTCGGGGCGATCACCGGAATCGCCGTCGCCGTCGGGCCGGTCCTCGGTGGCGCGATCACGAGCGGCCTGTCGTGGCGGTGGATCTTCTTCGTCAACATCCCGATCGGACTCGTGGCCATCGGCCTGACACTGAACGCCGTCCAGGAGTCACGTGACCCCGAGGCCGGACTGCCTGATTGGCTTGGGCTTCTCACCTTCAGTTCCGGTCTCGCCGCACTCGTCTACGGGCTGATCGAGACCAACTCGCACGCGTGGGGTTCCGGGCGGGTCCTCGGTGCCTTGATCACCGCCGCCGGGCTGATCGTCGCGTTCGTGCTCGTCGAGCTCCGGCAGCGGCGACCGATGTTCGACATGGGCTTGCTGCGCAATCCGACCTTCATCGGAGGGCTCGGGTCGGCGTTCGCGATCTCCGCGTCGATCTTCTCGGTCCTGACGTTCGTCGTCCTCTACTTCCAGAACATCCTGCACTTCTCCGCGATCGGGACCGGCGTGCGCCTGCTCGCCCTCACCGGCGCGATCTTCCTCACCGCGGGCATCGCCGGTCGCCTCACCTCGCAGGTCCCGACCCGGCTCTTGATCGGCCCGGGCTTCGCGCTCGTCGGTCTCGGGCTCCTGCTGATGCGCGGACTCGACGGCTCGTCCTCCTGGACCCATCTGCTTCCGGGTCTGATCGTCGCCGGCGTCGGCGCGGGGTTCGTCAGCGTGCCGCTCGCGTCGACCGCGGTCGGAGTCGTCGCGCCGAGCCGGGCGGGCATGGCATCGGGCATCAACACGACGTTCCGTCAGGTCGGGATTGCCGCGGGCGTCGCCGCGCTCGGCTCGGTGTTCGCGGCGCGGATCCGTGATGGCGTCGTGTCGCAGCTCGCCGGGACACCGCTCGCACACAGCGCCCACACACTGGCCGCCGGCATCAGCACCGGCCATGCGGCCCAGGTGATCGCGAGCGCCCCGCCGTCCGTCCGCGGTCAGCTCGCGGCGGCCTCCGTCACCTCGTTCGCGAGCGCGCTCGACGAGATCCTGCTGATCGCAGCGGTGATCGCGTTTTGCGGCAGCATTATCGGATTCGTGCTCATCAGGCAGCGGGACTTCGTGGAGACCGAACCGCAGATGTCACATTCGCGCGGGCAGGGTCGTCTCGCCCTCGATACCACGACCTGAGGAGGATCGAGATGGCAACGACAATTCCCGCCGACCGCCTACAGCTCTCAGAGATCGCCAGCCGGCAATACGCAGCGATGTACCGGCTGTCGTCATCGGTCGAGCTGGACGACCGGCTGCGGGCCCTGATCGAGCTGCGGGCCTCGCAGCTGAACGGCTGCGCGTTTTGCGTCGACATGCACTGGAAGGACGCCCGGGCGGGTGGCGAGACGGAGGAGCGGCTCTACATGCTGTCCGCCTGGCGCGAGAGCCCCCTGTACTCGACGCGCGAGCGGGTTGCGCTCGCGCTGTGCGAGGCGATGACGCGGATCGCCGACGACGACGTCTCCGACGAGCTGTGGGATCGCGTCGCCACCACGTTCGACGCCGCCGACCAGGCGCAGCTCGTATTCGCGATCACCGTGATCAACGCCTGGAACCGCCTGTGCATCACCACGCGGGCGCAGCCGGGGCACTACCAGCCGGGAACATTCGACGAGCGAGACCGCGTCGGTGCCGGCCACTGAGCGCGGGATGCGATCATGTGAGGAGGCAAGCTCGATGATGCAAGCCAAGGCAGAGGAAGACCGTCTCATCGATGAGTTCGAGGCGCTGCGGCCGTACCTGTTGCGCGTCGCGTACAGCCACCTCGGCAGTCTCAGCGAGGCCGAGGACATCGTGCAGGAGTCGTGGGTCCGGCTCCAGGGTGTCGAGCGATCGGCAATCCGCAATCTCCGGGCCTGGCTGACGACTGTCGTCAGCCGGCTCGCGCTCGACGCGCTGACCTCGGCCCGCGCCCGCCGCGAGCGCTACGTCGGACCGTGGCTGCCGGAGCCGATCGTCGACACCAGCGAGCTCGGGGTCGACCCGGCCGGCCGCGTCGACCTCGACGAGTCGGTGAGCATGGCCATGCTGATCGTGCTCGAATCGCTCTCACCTGCGGAACGGAGCGCGTTTCTGCTCCATGACGTGTTCGGCTACTCGTTCCCGGAGGTCGCGGACGTCGTCGGCCGGACGCCCCAGGCGACCCGCCAGCTAGCGACCCGCGCGCGCCATGCGGTCGAGGCCCGCCGGCCGCGCTACCCGGCGGCGCCCGACCAGCAGCGGGAGGTCATCAGCGCGTTTCACGCGGCGGCCGAGGAGGGTGACGTCGCGTCGCTGCTCGAGCTGCTCGACCCGGCGGTCGCGTTCCGCAGCGACGGCGGTGGCGTCGTCAACGCGGCGCGGAAGGTCATCACCGGCGCCGAGCGGGTTGCCCGGGTCATCACCAGGATGGCGGGGCACTACGGCGACGCGTTCCGGCTGACTGCGGTCACCGTCAACGGCGCCCCGGGCCTGATCCTCGACACCGGCGGCTCGCCGAGCGTCCTCGCGTTCACGATCGACCAAGGTCGGATCACCGAGATCGACGCGGTGCGCAACCCGGAGAAGCTGCGCACGCTCAGCCGGTGACAGACGATCTGACCCGGAACACTACTCCGGGCGACCAGCCGGGGTCATCGTGTCAGGATCGCCTCGAGCGGTCGCGTGTTGAGGACGTGGCTCGGGCCGGCGCCGCCCCGGCGCGCGGTGGCGACGGCGTACATCATGTTGCCCAGGCCATCCGTTGAGTGAGCGTCGGTCGAGCACACGATCTCGACGCCGGCGCGCAACGCGTCGCGGACGTGGCGACCGCTGAGATCGAGCCGAGCGGGCAAGCCGTTGACCTCGATCGCGATCCCCAGCTCGACGGCGAGCGCATAGACACGGTCGAGGTCCAGCGCGTTCTCTGGGCGGCGGGTGACGTACCGGCCTGTGGGGTGGCTGAGGCACGACACGTGCGGGTGAAGGAGCGCCTCCTCGACGCGTTTCGTCATCTCACGTTCCGGCATCCGCTGGCCGCCGTGGACGCTGACCTGCACCCAGTCGAGCTCGGCGAGCACGTCATCCGGGAGGTCGAGGCGGCCGTCGGGGAGGATGTCGCACTCGATGCCGCGCAGCACGCGGAACGGCGCCAGCCGCTCGTTCGCCGCGGCGATCTCCTGGCCCTGGCGGCGGACGTCGTCCGGAGTGAGTCCGCGCACCGCGCCGACGGCCGGGGTGTGATCGCAGATCGCCAGGTACTCGTAGCCGCGTCCGGCGGCGGCGCGACCCATCTCCTCGACGCTCGCCCGCCCGTCTGACCAGGTCGTGTGGGAATGGAGATCGCCGCGGATCTGCCCGAGTTCGACGAGCGTGTCGGGAGCGACGGCGCCCGGGTCCTCGCGCAGCTCAGGCGGACACCACTGCAGTCCGAGCGCGCGATAGACGGCGGCCTCATCCGGCGCCGCGGGCAACGGCTCGAGCGCCGCGACGTAGCCGTCTGACCCGGTCGCCCGGACGAGCTCGGTGCCGAACTGCTCCGGTTCGGCGACGATGAGCTCGATCGGCACGCCCTCGACCGTCACCCCGGTGGCCCGACGGGTGCCGCGGTCGAGCACCGCCACGATCTGTGGCAGCGCGGCGAAGCGGGCGTGGACCGGCTCGGGCTCGGCCGCCCTGCTCACGACCGCGAGCCGCTCGCAAGATTCGCACCAGCGTCGGGCGTCGCCGGCCGGGGCGGCGTCGAGTGCCGCGGCGACCGCGCCGGTCAGCTCGCGGGCGCGATTGAGGAGGAGACTGGGGCGCAGCTGGTCGTCGGATCCACGCGCGAGCGCGTCGAGCAGCCGCGCCTCCAGCTTCGGCCCGACGCCCGGGACGCTCCGCAGTCGCCCCTCCGCCGCTGCGCTGCGGAACTCCTCAGCCGTGCGGATGTCGAGGGCTCGGGCGATTTCAAGTGACCGCCGCGCGGTCAGCCCGAGGTAGCGGCCGAGACCGACGAGCTCGGGGGAGAGCTCCCGTTCGAGCTCGGCGAGCTCCGCGATCGACCCGGTCTCGACGAGCTCTCGCAGCCGCGTCTCGATGCCGGACCCGATCCCTCGGAGCTCGCGGACCCGGCCGGACCGGACCAGCTCGGAGACGGCCGCCGGGGTGCCCCGGATCGTGTCCGCCGCGCGACGGTAGGCCCGGGCCGTGTACGGGTTGGCCTCGCCGAGCTCCAGCAGGGTGGCGAAGGCGTCGAGGCGATCGGCGATCTCACGGTTGGTCACGAAGGGGAGTGTTCCCTACCTGGCTGTCGTCACCCCCCGGGGGGACTCATGCGTGCGATGCGAGCGGCACCCCGATCTCGGCGGGAGCGGCACTGACCCCCTGATCCTCGGCCGCCGCAAGGAAGCGGTCGAGGGCGTCCGGGATCGAGCGGTAGTACGGATCGAGGTCGAACGCCCCGAAGTGCATTGGCACGACCCGTTCGGCGCGCAGCAGTCGCCCGGCGGTGGCGGCCTGTTCCGGCGTCATCGCCGCCGGCAAGGGGCTCGCCGGACGCCGCCAGGGGAACGACACGATGGCACCGTTGATCGGGAGCAGCGCCACGTCGAACGGGCCAGCGATCGCCGCTGCGTGCCACCAGGAACCGTGGAAGATCGTGTCGCCACAGTGCACGATGCGCTCCCCGCCCGCCTCAACCGCCCATGACACCTGGGGCTCGCCGGTGCCGTCGACGGCCGGCAGCGCGGTGATCGTGAACGGGCCGAGCTCCGTCGTCTGCCAGGGCGCGATCCCGCGTAGCGTCAATCCGGCCCGCGCAAGCTCGTCCGTCGCCTGGGCAAGGCCCGGCGCGGGTGAGGCATCGAGGGAGCGTTCGCCCGGAACGAGCACCGGAGCGCCGGGAGCGAGCGCGCGCGTCAGCGCACCGGCGTCCGCATGGTCACGGTGGAGGTGGGTGACGAGCGCGCCGACCGCCGTGCCAGGCGACGGTGAGGTCACCTGTGGCCAGCGCACATTGTTCGCCGCGTCGCCGACCGCGGCGTAGAGCGCCGTGGGGTCGAGCAATGGGTCGATGACGAGCGTGGCGTCGCCATCTGCGAGTTCGACACCAGCCCAGCCCAGCCACGTGACGCGCATGCGGATCTCCTCTCGGTTGTCTGCGGTCGGACGCTTCGCCGCCCGGCGCGGGACCATAGCAAACGATCGTTCGCTATTTGCCGATCGGTCGTTCGATAAAGTCACGCGGCGATGAGCCCACGTCATTCGGCCGAGGACGCGCTGCAGACGCGGACGGCGATCGTCGAGCACGGGACGCGTCAGGCCTCGATCGAGGGGCTTGAGGGGATGACCATCGGTCGCCTGGCGGGTGCGCTCGGCCTCAGCAAGGCGGGCGTCATCGGCCCCTTCGGCTCTAAGCGGGCGCTGCAGCTCGCCGTGCTCGGAGAGGCGGTGCGCGTGTTCACCGAGGACGTGTGGGCGCCGGTCGCGGGGCTCCCCGCGGGCCGGGCGCGATTGAGTGCGGTATGCGAGCGCTGGATCGCCTACCTGACCGACTGCCCACTTCCCGGCGGCTGCTTCATCACGACCGCCTCGACCGAGTGGGACGCCCGCGAGGGACCGGTCCGCGACGCGGTGGCCGCCGCTCAGCGCCGGTGGCTTGACACACTACGCGCCGACGCGGAGGTCGCGGTGCGCGCCGGCGAGCTGTCGAACGACACCGACCCCACCGAGCTGGCCTTCGCGCTCAACGGGATCGCGATGAGCCTCAACCAAGCCATACAGCTGTTTGACGACGACGCAGCGCCGGACCGGGCCCGACGGTCGATCGCGCGGCTGCTCGCTTCTCCAGGACAGCGATGAGCCGTCAACGGGTCATTCTCGTCGCCGGGTTTCTCGGGCTCGTGCTCGGGGGCTGCGGGCAGGCGGTCGTGCTCGCCGGACCGACCGCGCAGACCGTCACCCAGTTCGTCGTCACGCACACCGGCTATCACCCGCACGACGTCCGTTGCCCATCCGGGGTCCCCGCCAAGGTCGGCCGCTCATTCACGTGCCACTTCACGGGGCCCGATGGAAAGTACGCGGCGCTCTTGCGGATCGTGAGCGTCCACGGGCGCCGTGTGAACTACGACATCCGGACCGAGATCACCGACCGGGACGTGCTCGTCGGACCGGCAGAGCGTGAGATCAGCGATTTCGTGTTCCGCCACACGCGGTTTCGCCCAACCGACGTCACCTGCCCGAGCGGCGTGATCGCGCATGTCGGTACCAGCTACCAATGCCGTTTCACCGGACCGGACGGAACCTACACCGCGTACGTGACGATCACGCACGTGAGCGGTGCGTCGGCGGCGAACCAGATCGTGACGCGGCGGACGGGACCGTGACCGTGACGCGCCATGATCACCTTTGACGACTCGGGACACTCGGACGAAATCGCCGCCCAGGCCCGGCTGGGACGAAATCACCGCTCCAGGTCGATCTTGCATCGAGAAAGAGGGTTGGGGCGCTTCGGCTGGGCGGCCGTGGCCGTGAATCAGCACGAAATCCCCCTCTCCGAGCCTGTTCAGTTGAAAGGGATTCTGGGTCGCTCACACGGTCCGAAATCCCCCTGTCCCGATTTCGCTCGGGAGCGGGGGATTCTGGGCTGATCGCTGGTCGATCCCATCCGGCTGATCGCCCGGTCGAGTCCGAAAGTCCCGACGGGTGCGCGCCGAGCCGGACCGTGGGGAAGACCGGCAGAGTTCGCGCCGTGACGCTCCTCCGCATCCAGCGGGTTTGCCTACCTGCCGGTACCACCCTAATCGTCACCGCGAGTTGTAACGGGAGCGCCGGTCGGAACGTTGCGACTTATGCCCGGACGGCGCTCGCGCGCTAGGGCTTGACCTTCTTCTCGAGCGCGGCAACCCGCTGTTCGAGCGACTGCTGGTTGGTGCTCAGCTTCGACACGGTCGTCGTCAGTTTCTGCACCTCGGAGTTCAGTGTCGTGACCTGCTTCTGCAGCGCGGCGATGTCCGCGGCGTTGCGGGCGACTCCGGTCTGGTTGCGACCGACGTCGCGGAGCAACTGGTCGCGGCTCCGGCGTGCGGCCGCCGCCTCGGTCTGGAGCTGATGGAGCACGCTCGTCGCTGTCGCCGAGTCGCGTCGCAGTTGGGCGTCGACGCCGGCCACCGCGGTGCGTGCCGCACGGCTCACATCGGCCGTCACCTTGGCGTCGTTGCTTGTGGCGTTCTGGGCCGAGATCGCGATGATCAGCGCGACGATCGCGATCACCGCTCCGACCGCACCCGCGATCCCCAGCCACAACATCCTGCGGTCGGTCCCGCCCGGGGCGTTCTGGGGTTTGGGGTCGGCGCCGCCCTGAGCTGTCTCGGGCCTGGTGTCGGTGCCGCCCTGAGCTGTCTCGGGCCTGGTGTCGGTGCCGCCCTGAGTGTTGTCGGTCATGGGCGCGAACCCTACACGCGGATCCAGCGTTCACCGTTCTCGATCCGGGCCAGCGTGCGCTCCGGTGGGTGGCCGAGCAGCGTGGTGGTCGCGAACTCCGCCGCCAGGGAGGTGAACACGGCATGGCGGGCGATCATCGCGTGCGTGCCGCGGTCGACGGCGATATAGGCGACGTCCGCTCGCTCGGCGAGACGTCGGGCGAGCGCGGCGGAGCGCTCTGGGCTGGCGATCCGGTCACTCGAGCCGTGCACGATGAGGATCCGCTGCCCGGCCAGCCCGGCGGGCACGTCGTCCGGGTACACCCAGGGCGCGAGCGCGACGGCGCCGCGTACGGCGGGTCGCGCGACGCTCAGCAGTGCGGCCCGGCCGCCGAGCGAGTGGCCGACGAGACACGTTGGAAGCGCGGCGCCGTGACGTTCGGCGATTCGGGCGAGCGCCCAGCGCGCGTCCTGGGCGGGCGTGTGCCGGGTGTCCCAGCCGCGTGAGGAGTTGAGCAGTCGGTAGACCGCCAGCCGGTCCATCCCCGCCCGAGCGATCCGCCGCGCGATCGGGACCATTCGCAACACGGACAGCTGGGTGGGGCTGACCATCATCGAGTCTCCTCGCCGCGCCCCGCCATGGAGGACGAGCACCGCCCCATCGGGGTCGCTCGGGACGGTGACGTCGATCAGGCGCGGCTGCAGGGGCATGACGACATGATCGCGACCGGCGAGGGCGCGTGCGTGGGGCGAGATGACGGGCTCGGCGGGACGTCAGAGACTGACGCCCCGCCGAGCGCTCAGGAGGAGAGAGATTCCTGATGCAGCGTCGCGAGCGACGCCCGCCGGTCGGCAAGCGTCCTACCCGCCGGGAAGACTCCAAAACGTGGTCATTCGGTCTGAGCTCGCCACCCAGCGCTTCGCGAGCTCGGCCCACACGTGGTAACCGTGATCACGGCTCGTGCCCCATTCGCGCGCGAGTGCGTCAACGATGACGAGCCCGAGACCGCCCCCGAGCTCGAGTGACCCGGGTCGCGGCGAGGCGGTGCGCGATTCGTCGGCGTCGCGCACCGAGATACACACGGCGTTGCTGCCCTCGGTGACCTCGAGCTCGATCCGGTGGTCTGGGTCGCAGCCCATGTGCGTGACGACGTTGGTCACGAGCTCGCTGGCGACCAGCATCGCGTCACCGGCGAGCCAGCCGAGATGGTCGAGGTCACTGATCGACCCGCGGACGGCCGACGCTGCGGAGCGATCACATCGCACCTCGGTCCGCATCAATGCCACGCCGTCCTTGAGCACCACAATGGGCGGCTACCCGTAGACGTCGCCCGAGAAAAGCGCCTCGGTCAGCGCGCGCCGAGCGCCGAGCTGGGTTTCAACCACCTCTCCGTAGCTCAAGAACCGCCGAAACCCAACGATTATCAGGGGAAATGCGCGAGGCGATTTCGCATGACGCCGGGCGCGCCCCAGAGATGACCGGGCAACCCGCGAGCGCGGGACCTCAGTCAGCGATGCGGCCAGAGCCGGCGACCGAACCGGTCCGCAAGAAGCGGATCCTGTTCGTCGATGACGAACCGGACCTGCTCGAGAGCCTGCGTGACGCCATGCACCGGCACCGCCACATGTGGTCGGTGCTCCTCGCCTCTGGCGGCGAGCCTGCGCTCCAGACCCTCGCCGAGGAGCCGGCCGACGTCGTCGTCGCGGACATGCAGATGCCCGGGATGGACGGGGCGACGCTGCTCGGGCGCGTCCGGGATCTGTACCCGACCACCATCCGGATGGTGCTCTCCGGCTACGCCAGCCCGCAGCACCTCACGCGAGCCGCCGCCGTCGCCCACCGGTTTCTCGGCAAGCCGTTCGACGCCGCGGAACTTGCGCGGCTGATCGAGCGCTCATGCGCGCTCCGCGAGCTCACCCTCGAGGCCGAAGCGTTTCGGAGGACGGCCGCCGCGACAGCGCTGCCGTCCCGGCCCGGCGTGCACACCCAGATCACGGCGATCCTCGCCGACCCAGGGTGGGAGCCCGACCAGATCGCGCTCACGATCGAAAGTGACATCGCGATCACCGCCAAGGTCCTGCAGCTCGCCAACTCCGCCTTCTTCGGCATCGGCCGGACCGTCACCTCGGTGCGCGAGGCGGTCGTCTACCTCGGCGTCGAGACCATCAAGTCGCTGACGCTGATGGCGGAGGCGTTCGGCAAGCTTGCGCCAGAGCACCTCGAGGGCTTCTCGATCGAGGAGTTCCAACGGCACGCGATGCTCGTCGCGCGCGTTGCGGGTGCGATCCTGCCGCCGGGCCGTTCCCAGCAGGAGGCGGTCACCGCCGGACTGCTGCACGACATCGGCAAGCTGGTGCTCATCGCCGACGACCCGCAGCAGTGGAACGAGCTCAACGACCTCGCGGTCGAGCGCCACATCCCACTGCACGAGATCGAGGCGGAGGTCCAGGGCGTCACCCACGCGGCGACCGGTGCCTACCTGCTGTCACTCTGGGGCCTCCCGGACAGCGTCGTCGAGGCCGTCGCCCACCATCACGACCCCGGCGAGCTCCCAGCGACCACGATGGACGCGGTCGCTGCGGTGCACATCGCCAACGCGCTGGCCAACGACATCGAGGCCGGAGCGAGCGGGCGCGCTCCGTCCGGCGGTCTCGACGAGGACTTCCTGATCAAGCTAGGTGTCTCGGCGCAACAGACCGGCTGGCGAATGCTCGCCGCCCGCTGCGCCGAGAACCTCAACTAGCTTGCCAGCTTCGGGTTGTACGACCCGAACCGCTGCGTGTACAGGTCGCAGTGCACGCCGACGCCGTTGCTCGTGGTCGACGTGACCTTGCAGGTCGTCGCCGAGTTGATCGGCTGATTGCCCTTCGGCAGGATCACGATCACGCCGCGGGACGGCTTCGTCGGGAAGAAGACGTTGATCGCGGACCAGATGTAGAGCGACGGATGCGGTTCGCTGATGATCGTGTTCGAGCGACCGCTCACATCGCTGAACGCATTGCCGCTGAAGTACGGGCCCGAGCCGTCGAACTTCGTTGCGCTCTCGGCCAGGAAGGCCTCGCCGAACATGAACATCTTCTGCGAGCACGAGATCCCGGAGAACCACTTTGCGCTCGTCTTGTTGCCCGGCACCGACGTTGCCTGCGTGGTGAAGTTCACCAGGCATTGGGCCGCGGAGATCGGGATGTTGGCGAGCCGCGCCTTGGACGTGGTGCCGGAGACGGCGCTGCCGCCGAGCACTGTCGCCTTGTTGCCAGAAAACGAAATCGCGACCAGTGGTGACGCACCCAGGGTTGCGCCGAGGCCGGTCTTGGGCTGCGCTCGCGCGGCCTTCGACGACGAGCCGATCTTCTTCAGCGTCTTCGACGACGGCGGTCCCGCAGCGGCTGCGAGACTCGAACCGCTGAGAACCAATGCCATCGTGAATCCGGCGAGCGCCGCACCGCGCCGCCGTGAAAATGCCCTCACTACTACCTCCTGCGTCTTCGGATTGTTGGCCGCCGCAGGATCGTACTGGACGTGCACCGGCGCAACGGCGATGTACGCTGGCGCTCGTGTGTCGCTGCGTTACGCCTCCGCTCGGTCGATGCCGATGAGCACCGAGCTCACAGGCGGCCTCGCCGCGCTGCGGACGGCGGTCTCCGAGCTTGAACAGACGGGGTCCGCTGACGCGCTCGACGCCGCCTTCGCCGCGGCGGGGGAAGCGGTGCGGCAGGCTCGCGGGGCACGCGCCAACGAGCCCGCGGACGCGACCGAAGCGCGTACCCTGCTCGGCCGGCTGCCCGATCTCGACCAGTTCGCCACGGTCGCGGTGAGCGCGGCCGGGGACGCCACCGACGCCGCGGCCGCCCGGCTCTGGGACGCCCTCGGGCTGAGCTCGCGCCCGCCCCGGTGGGACGCCGACGAACGCTCGGGGGCCCGGATCCTCATCGCGTGCGCGTGTGCCCCGTACGAGCGACGGGGCCCGGCGTGGCTGGTTCCGCGCCTGCTCCGTCTCGCCGCGCCGCGGTGGGCGGCACTGCTCGCGCAGGACCTGAGCGGCAGTGACGAGAGCCACTGGGAGCACGCGCTCGGCGCACGCTACGCGTCGGTGCGCCAACGCTACGCGCCCCGCACGAAACGCCGCACGGGCGGCGTCGCCGAAGTGGTGGCCAGCGACGAGCGCACGCTCGAGGCGTTGCGAATCCGGCTCGCCCGGTGGCTGGCGGTGGGTCCGGATCCGGCGACCATCGCCGAGGAAATCGAGGCGGCGATCGTGTCGACGCGGACGCCGGCGCGGCTGGCCTGAGGGCCGATCCAGAGGCCGGCCGGCCCGACTACCGGCCCGTCGCCGAGAACGCGATCCGGAACTCGCCGCGGTACTCGTGACCGGGCGCGAGCACGGTCAGCCCGTCCCCGCTGCGCAGCGCGTTCGTCGGCGCCGTCATCGGTTCGAAGCAGATGAAGTCCTTGCCCGGCGGGGCGTAGATCTGGGAGAACGGGTAGCCGGAGACGAGCTCGAGCGCGATGCCGCGGTCGGCCGTCTCGGCCGCGTATCGGGCCGGGAGCGACCGGACCGCAAAGCCGTCATCCCAGCTGCTGTCGGCGAGCGCGAGCTCGCCCTCCGGGGCGGCCGTGCGCGCACCGGTCGGAATCAAGTCGTCGTCGAGCGCCAGATGCTCGGCCGGCGGCAGGTGGAGCTGCCACGTCGTGCGGCTGGTTCCCGGCACGCGGAGGTACGGGTGAAACCCGAAGGCCACCGGAACGTGGTCGGATCCCGAGGCCGCCACCGTGGTCACGATGGTCAGCTCGCCGGCGCCGACGCGCACCTCCATCCGCAGCTCGTGCCGGAACGGGAACAGTGCGAGCAGCTCCGGCGAGCTCCAGTCGAGCGCCGCGGTCAGCGTCGCACCCTCCTCGCCGGTGCGCGTCTGAAAGTGCAGCAGCGATGGAACGACGCCGTGGATCGGCAACCCGTTCGGATCGGCGGGGAGCAGCGCCCGGTCGTCCGGGAGCGACACCGCGGCGCCGGCCGCTTCATACGTGAACGCCGCCAGGCGGTTCGCCCACGGGTAGAGGAGCGGAATGCCCATCGTGTGGCCTTGCGAGGCGTACGCGTCGACGCCCCGGCCGCCGTCGAGCAGCTCGTCACCGTCGACGGTCAGTGAGCTGCAGAGCATCGCGGCCTCTGGAACGAAGGTCGCGACGGTGCTGCCGTCGCCTGATGTGATCCGGGTTGAGGCGAGCGTCATCGCCACATCGTGTCAGTCGCGCTCAAGATCCGCCCGCTCATCGCCGATCACCAGAGTGTTCCCTCGGTGTCGATACGTGACGCTGTCGGGACCCGTTGGACATGTACGCGCCACAAACACAGCTTTCCGTCGTTCCCGGAGGACAGCTTGAGCCTGCGCCGATCCGGGTCCTGATCGCGGACGATCATCCGCTGATCATCGCCGGTGTGCGCCGGACGATCGAGCACCTTGAGGACATCGAGGTCGTAGGCGAGGCTCATTCCGGCTCGGAGCTGCTGCACCTGATCGAGCGCCGGGACCCGAGCGTCGTGCTCATGGACCTGCGCATGCCGGGCATGAGCGGCTTTGACTGCATCGAGCAGATTCGCGGCCGGTGGCCGCTGATCAAGGTCGTCGTGCTCTCCGCGTGCGATGACCGGGAGACGATCGATGGCGCGCTGCGGGCGGGTGCGAACGCCTATGTGCTCAAGAGCGCCCAGCCGATCGACATCGCCTCCGTGCTCCGTCAGGTGGCAAGCGGCGCGGTCTTCTATGCGCCGGCGACGCCCGCGCGCGGAGCCGAGCCGGCCGATGACCACCCCGGACCCGCGCTCACCGATCGCGAGCGCTCGATCCTCGCGGCGGTCGCCTCCGGGCTGACGACGGCCGCGATCAGTCGCGAGATGTGGGTCAGCGAGCACACGGTCAAGTTCCACCTGACGAACATCTATCGCAAGCTCGGGGTGGTGAACCGCGCGGGCGCGGTCCGCTACGCGCTTGAGCATCGCCTGGCGGGGGATCGCGCCTAGCGGGCGGTGCGAGCTCGTGCGCACGCGTGCGGGCGCGCGGCGGAACGGCGCATCGAGAGGCGCGGATGAGGGCCGCCGCGGGGGTGTCCGCGGCGGGCAGGCGCCCCGGCGGGCCGGCCACACCGGACGGATGCGCCGTTCGCAGCGACCGAAACGGATCCGAGAGGAACGGCTTGCGGGCGCGACCAATGCCGCGTGAGGCGGCGTCTGACTGCGACCGAAACGCATGGCGCGGCCGGGCGCGATTTGGCGCGATATTCGCCCTCCGGGCTCGCGCACCGCCCGGCGCTCGAACGATCACCGACCCTCTCGATGCGCCGTTCTTAATCCGCCGGCGCCCCGTCGGCCGGCGGCGGCCACGCCGGCAGCCGCACGGAGATGACCGTCGGGCCCCCGCGGCGGCTCTCGATCTGGGTGCGGCCGCCGAGCATCCGTACCCGCTCATGCATCCCCACGAGCCCGAGGTGGCCCTCCCGTGCGGCGCGCACGAGCGTCGCTTCCGGCTCGAAGCCCTGCCCGTCGTCGACGATCTCGGCCTCCGCGCCGCCCCGCGACGCCGAGACGGCGATCCTGACGTTCGACGCCTGCGCATGCTCGCGGACGTTGCTGAGCGCCTCACGGATGAGCGCGAGCAGGGTGATCTGCTGAGACTCGCTCAGCGCCGAGAAGTCACCGCGCAGCCGCGTGTCAGGCTCGATGCCGGTTCGTACCGAGAAGGCGTCCGCGAGGTCGCGCAACGACTCCGGCAAGCTGCCGAGCGGGAGGAAGGGGGACTGCACCGTGCTGGCGAGGCGGCGCAGGTCGCCGTCGAGTGCGACGAGCTCCGCGGCCAGATCGTCGAGGCGGCCGACGATCCGATCGTGGTTGGGGTCAGCACGGAGGATCGGCAGCAGCTGCTCGCGAAACAGCGCCAGATCGGTGGCGAGCAGATGGACGTCCTGCTGGGGTCCGTCGTGAAGGTCGTAGCGCAGGCGGGCGAGGCGACGCTCGACCGCCGAGATCACCGTCTGCTCGGAGGCCCGGTCACGCCGCAGGAGCTCGTCACGTTCGAGCGCGGACTCGAGTCCCGGCGCCACAATCCGCAACAGCATCCGGCGATGGTCGGCCTCGGGCGGGCGGGTCTCGGGCGGGCGGGGGCCGGGTCTCCGAGCGTGGGCGACGAGCGCGGCCGGGCGCTCGATGCGCTGGTCGAGCCGCACCCCGATCGCCGCACCGACCGCGTCAGAGTCTGGGCGCGCGAGCAGACACGAGGCGAGCTCGCGGGCCTCGCCATCCTCAGGCGCGGGGGTTCCAGCGGACGCGAGCTGCCGCGGCGCGCCGTCGGGCCCTGAGGTCCAGAGCGAGACGGCTCGGGCGTCACTGAGGCTGGCGAGCAGCGCCAACTGTGCCTCGACCGCGACCTCGGGAGCGAGCTCGCCGAATCGGGGGGAGCGGAGCACGTCCCGCGCGAGCGTGACCCGGCTGAGCCCGGTGATCGCCTCGATGCCGGTGAACAGTGCGAAGGCGTCATCGGGGCGGGCCGCGAGGTCGACGGCGGCCGCCTCGATGAGTTCGGAGGCGTAGCCGAGCGCGACCACCGCCACGGCCGCGGGCACATCGCCGGGCGCCCCAAGCCTCGTCAGCGCGTCCTGGCGGCGCTGGCGGCGTACGTCGAGCGGGAGCGCGACCGAGCTCACCGTCTCGTCGATCAGCCGATCGAGTCGGTCGAGCATCGAGATGAGCGAGCGCTGCGCCGGACCTGTGCCGACCGGCTCGCCCGTGGCGTCGGGTCTAGTGCTCCGCACAGCGGAGTGTCAGGGTACCGCGCGGTCAGGCGGTCGCCCGGCAGCCCGCTCGCGGCGTCCGGCGGACTCGATCGGTCCGGCGTCTCGTTACAGACCGCGCGGGTGGAGGATCGTGTTGAACGTGACCAGGTAGTCGAGCGGCGGCGTGATCTTCTTGACGCCGGCACCGCCGCCGCCGAAGGTCGACCCGCCGGACTCGTAGAACGTCCCGCCCAGATCGATGATCACGTGCCCGCCGTTCCCCGTGCGGTCGAAGATCGTCACGTAGCGACCGGGGCCGGAGGCGATGTCCACCTGCCCGGGCAACGTGTCCGTCGTCTGTGGAGAGCCGAGAAAGCCGCCCGCGTGCAGCACGGCCGAGACGAAGCCGGAGCAGTCATAGCCGCCCACGAGCTGCCACCCGCCGTGTCCGCCGCCCCAGACGTAGGGCAGGCCCATCAGCTCGTCGGCCTTCGCCTTCATCGCCTTGATCTGCTCCCCGGCCTTGCCGCGCACGGGGACGCCGGCCGTATCGGCGATCCACTGCGCCCGGCGCATGACGTCCTCGACGTACCAATTCGCGTGGTTGTAGGCAAACACCGCGCGCCGCAGGTCCTGAGGGGCACCGCTGGCGCGGAGGTAGCGCGCCGCCGCGAAGATCGCGTCCCGCGGGTCGTACGGGTCCTTCTTGCCATCGCCGTTGGCGTCGACGCCCCACTGGGCCCAGGTCTCGGGCATGAACTGCATCCACCCCTCGGCGCCTGCGGAGGACACGCTGAGGTCGCGGCCGTAGTTCGTCTCGACGGAGTTGATCGCCGCCAAGACCTGCCACGGCACGTCGTAGCGAGCCTGCGCCTGCTTGTAGATCTCGACGAGGAACGGCGGCGGCCCCTGCAGGTCGCCGTAGATCCGGGCCAGCAGCGCCGGCGGCGGCACGTTTGACATCGAGGTCGAGGGCGTCGCCGCAGAGCCCGCCGTGCCGCCTGAGCTCACGCTCGGGACCGCGACCACGGCGGAGACCGCTGCCGATGCGTTCTGCTTCGCGTGAAGGTTGGGCGGGGTGGCCGACAGCGGTGCGATCGGTGCGCCTCCCGTGGGGAGGATCACCCGCGGGCCGGCGGTCCGAGGATGATGCTTGGACTTCGCGTGGCCGGGGTGGTGCGCGGCGTCCGGGTTGGGCTTCGACGGCGAGCTTGTCCCAGCCGGGCAGCGGCGAAACGGTCGGCGGCGACTGCGGCGTCGGCTGCCAGCTGCCAGAAGCCGGGTGGGTGCGCGGGGGCGTCGTCTTCTTTGAGGTGGCCGGATGCTTCCCCTTGCCCGCGTGCTTGGAGTCCGGGCGGTGCTTGGCGCCTGAAGCGCCTCCCGAGGGCGTGAGCTTGGCGGTCACCGGTCGCGGCAACTTCGTCTTCGGCTTGGCGTGAGCGCTCTTCGGCACCGCCGGATCCGGGTGCGCGACGCCTGGAGTGGCGGCCAGCTTGACGACGGGCTTGTCCGGAAGCGCGACGTGCGCGACGACGACGGGGTGAGCCCGGGCGGTCGGCGAGACCTCCCGGCCGGTGACGCCGTGCGCGACGTGCAGGGTCGGGGTCGCCTTCGCGGCGGCGAGTCCGGTGACGGGCAGGCTCGTGGCCGACAGGGCGAGCGCGGTCGCCATCGCGGTCGCCCGCCGACCGAGGCCCAGCTGCGGCAAGCGTCGGGCCAGACGCAGCTCCGCCCGGGCGCTCAGCGGCAGGATCAGCGTCCCGGGTGCCGGCAGGGCGATCGCCGGATGGCCGGGGGCGATGAGCTCGAACAGCGCCTCTGGGTGCTCCGCGACCTCGAGGGGGACCGCGAACGAGGCGAGCCACAGCAACTGGCTCCCGCGACGGTCCGTCGCGTTGACGAATGCGCCGTGTGAGCTGACGGCCCGAGGGCGGGTGACGACGAGGCGCGGAGCCGCTGGAATCTGCGGCTGCTCGGAGAGCGCCCCCATCATCCGGACCACGCCCCACCGCCCGGCGAGCGGAGCGAAGTCGAAGCGTTCGAACGCGAGCCAATCGGTCTCAGACATCGTGACCTCGGGTGCGGGCGCTCTCGATCGCGCGGTACAGGCCGTCGAGCGAGCCCCATTTGGGCACCACCGGCAGCGTCGCCAGGCGGTCCCGCGGATCGCTGGAGACGGCGACCAGCCCGACCTGGGGCCGGAGCGTCTGGAGCCCGGCGGCGGTTTCGGCGGCCGCGGTCAGCGACGCGGTGGCGTCGAGCACGACGACGTCGATCCGCTCCCGCGCGGCGTGTGCCCGGATGTCACCGCGGACGGGATGGACGGACACCTCGCAACCGCGCTGCGTCAGCAGCGTTGAGGCCACGGCGCGGAAGCGACGGTCGGTCGCGACCACGAGCACACGGGGTGGGCGTGGCTCGGCGTCCGGCGTGCGCAGCTCGGCCCGAAGGCGTGCTTCGCGTTCCCACATACCCTATGAGTCGAGCGCTCGCGCCCGATGCACACTCGACCTTGGTCTAGGTCGGCCTAGATGGTCGTCCTAGCCGTTCGGTGCTTGCCAGCCGCCGGTTGCCAACCGCTCGCCGAGGCGGCTGTGTCGCCGTCCGGTATCGGCGGTCGCCGCGGCGCGCGCAACCACGCCTCGGCTCCCCACGATCACCGTTGCCAGCTTGGCGCGGGTGATCGCGGTGTACAGCATCTCGCGACGCAGGAAGAACGCGCCCGCGGACTGATGCGCGACGATCACCGCCACCGGAAGCTCGATGCCCTGGCCACGGTGTACGGAGCAGGCATACGCCAGGCGCAGCCGGTCGGTCTCCTCCGGCGGGAGCCGGAACACCGCGTCCTCGGCCGCGAGCACGAGCGCGTCATCGTCATCATCGGAGCCGGACACCTCGTCGAGTAACCGCAGCAGGGTCCCGTTCATCAGACCGAGTTCGTGCAGGTTGCGTCCGGTCATCATCAGCTTGTCACCGATGCGCAGGCGCCCGCCGCGGACCGGCTCGCCGTCGGGGTTGAGCGCGTCGCGTAGCGCGATGTTGATCGCGTCGATGCCGAGCGCGCCCTTATACACGGGGGCGAACACCTGGATGTCGCTGATCGGGTCGACCTCGTAGTGCCGGGGCAGCCGATCGGCGACGAGCTCGACGATCTCGGCCAGCGCGCGCTCGGGATCCGGGCGCTCGATCAGGAACAGATCCCGGCGCATCCCGTCGGCGGGGCGGAAGTCGGGGGCCTCACCGCGCCGGATCGCGTGGGCTCCCTGGACGATCATGCTGCCCGCCGCCTGCCGGAAGATGTGGGTCAGCCGCGTCGCCGGCACCCGAGCGGACGCGACGAGCTCAGCGAACGGCTTCCCCGCCCCGACCGGCGCTAACTGGTCGGCATCACCCACGAGGACGACGTGCGTTTCCGGCGCCACCGCGCGCAGCAGTGTCACGAGCAACTCGAGATTCGCCATCGACGTCTCGTCGACGATCAGCAGGTCTGTCGCGAGCGGATCGTCCTCGTCGTGCGTGGGGCCCTCGCCGGGAATCCACCCGAGCGCCGAATGGACGGTGCGGGCCCGCACGCCACTCGCCTCCGTCATCCGGATCGCCGCCCGCCCGGTCGGAGCGAGCAGCATCAGCTTCGCCCCGGATGACTCCGCGAGGGCTGCGATCGTGCGGATCGACGCGGTCTTGCCGGTGCCGGGGCCTCCCGTGATCAACGACAGTCGGTGCGTGAACGCATCGGCGATGCCGTGGCGCTGCTCCGGGGTGAGTTCCTGCTCGCCGGCGGCGCGACGCACGGCGTCGTCGTCGGGCGGCGCGAGGCGATCGTCGTCCGGGTTCGGTCGCGGGCGCACGAGGGCGTCGACCCGCGCCGCGAGCTCGGCCTCGAGCGCGGCGGTCACCGGCCGGTACAGCCAGCCGTCCTCCCGGACGAGCGCACCGGTGCGGACGAACTCCTGGAGCAACTCCGGGGTGACCGGCGTTCCCAGGAGCTCGGCGAGGCTCGAGCGCAGCGCGTCCTCAGGCAGGCATGTGCTGCCGCTGCGCTCGGCTTCGGTGAGCAGGTGCAGGGCCCCCGCCTGCGCCCGGGCCCGGGGATCGCTCGCGGCGGCACTCCCGAGCCCGCGCGCGATCCGGTCGGCGACGAGGAACCCGACCCCGAACACGCGCGTCAGTTCATAGGGGTGCTCGACGACTTCCCGGTGCGCGGTGGGTCCGTATTCCGCGTGGATCCGGTTCACCAGATACGCGAGGCCATGTGGTGCGAGCAGCAGATGCAGCCGACGGGTGACGCGTAGTTCGTGCCACGACTGCGCCGCCTGCGCGGCTCGCTCGCGGCGCAGTCCGGTCCCCGCGAAGGCCGCCTCGGGATCGGCGTCGATTGCGTCGAACACGCCGCCGACTCCGTGGCGGTCGATCAGCGTCTGCGCCCGCTTGGCGCCGACATGCTTGATCCGCCGCAGATAGGCGACAACCGTGGCTTCGTCGGTGGGCGCGAGCGGATGGGCCTCGGTGACCTTGACCTGGAGGCCGTACCGGCTGTCGTCGACCCACATGCCGATGACGTGGGCGCGCTCGCGCTCCTCCAGATGGACGAGCGGACCGACGAGTACGACCGGCTCGCCGTCCTCGTCGAGCGCATCGACCACGGCCCAGCCGCTGTCCTGGCTGGCGAACCGGGTTCGCCGGACGAGCACCTCCTGATCGAACCCGACCGCGTTCACCCCGGGCACGTTAGCCGCCGGGCTGTCGCTCGTCGCGACGGTGACACAGAGATGACACACCCTGACGAGCGACCGCGACCGCGACCGCGACCGCGCGGCCGGCCGGCCGGCCGGCCGGTCGGTCGGTCGGCGTGCTACAGCTCGAGACCGAGGACGCGCATGCGCTCGTCGTGTTCCTCGACGGCTGCCGCGACGCTGTCCGGCTGCCGCGCGTAGTGCTCGAGGTGCTCTGCCAGCAGTTGCTCCCGGGGCACGGCGCGGTCCATGACCGTCCAGCCGGTGCCCGGGCGGGTCGGGAGGTCGAGCGCCGCGATCACATCGGCGTCAAGCGGCGCCTGATAGCTCCCCACGAGCGGATGCGCGGGTGGGGCGGCGTCGTAGGGGAGGCCGAGCGCGGCGTGGATGCGTCCTGCGATCTCGACGAGCGATCCGTTCGTCGGATGGTCGACGGTGAAGAAGCTCCGGTGATGCAGGCCGGCGCTGAACAGCCGGTCGGTCACCCGGATGTCGAGCCGCGATTCGTATGCGGCGAGGCGCTGCTGCGCGTGCCTGGCCCACGCCCGCAGCCCGTCCGGCGCGCCACCGAACGTACGCAGCCACTCCCGGGCTTGCTCGCCGCTCCACCCCTGGGCGGCGCAGAAGACGAACCGCAGATCGTGATACCCGGCGAGGTGGGGGATTTCGTCGCGACTGTTGTCCGTCGCGCGGACGTACGCCTGGTAGGGAAAGATGCCGTCGTAGAACAGTGCCGGGAACGTGAGCCGGCGAGCGTCCGGAGGTGCGGCCGCGGTGATCTGGTCCGAGCCGACCGGCATCCCGCGATAGTCGTCGCGGATCGGCTGGTAGATGACGAGCTTCGCTTCCGCCATCGTCTGCCGTACGCGCGCCACCGTGTCGTGCGAGGCGATCTCGTGCACCGCCGGGATCGGCTCGGTGCGGTATGCCTCGCTGAACGCGAGCGAGTCGGCGAGCAGGCACCGGAGGGGCTCGGCCGTGCAGTTGCCGTACACGACGGCGAGCGGACGGTCACGGCCGGCGTCACGGCCGGTTGGCCGGCGCGGTCCGAGCGCCGTCACGTGACGGGCCGTCCGCACCCGCGCTCGGGCGAGCATTGTCACGGCGGCGACTGTAGCGTCCGAGACTCGAGTTCGGTTCGACTAAGGAGCACGAGCATGTCCGCAACGTCACTGGTCACAGGCGTCGACTTCGCAATGATCCCAACGCGACAGTTCGAGACCGCGATCGCGTTCTACGGTGAGACGCTCGGTCTGCCGCGATCGGTGTACCGGCCGGATCGGGGGTTCGCCGAGTTCGAGACCGGCAACCTGACGCTCGATGTGATTGAAGTCGAGCGGATGGGGATGACGTTTCAGGCCTCGCCGAATCCGATTGCCCTCCACGTCGATGACGTCGCGCAGGCGCGCGCCGAACTCGAGGGACGGGGAGTCGAGTTCCGTGGCGAGATATTCGACACCAGCGTCTGTCACATGGCGTTCTTCGCCGATGCCGACGGTAATGCGCTGATGCTCCACCACCGGTACGCGCCGCGGGAGACCGAGACGGGCACGTAAGCAGCGGCCGCGGCCGTCCAGTCAGGGCAGCGGCGCGCCCGGAGGCACGATGTAGACGCGCTGTCCGGTGGCGAAGTTGCCGAGGTCGCGCGGGTTGGCCGGCGGCGGGCGGAACACGTCGATGTGCCGGCCGACGATTGCGCCGCCCGTGTCCGCGGCCTGAAACCAGCCGCCGTTGATCGAGGCGTACGACGGAATGTAGACGTGGCTGCCCATCGGGATGACGCTCGGATCGACCGCGATGCTCCGGAGGTATTGCAGCGGTCGGGACGGTCCGGCGGCGAAGCTGATGCCGGCCGGCGGGGGTACGTACCTGACCCCTGAGCCGTTGGACCATCCACCGGACAGCAGCGGGAACGTCAGCACGCCCGTGACGGTGCGCCAGAAGCCGCCCGTGCGCCAATACGGGGCGTTGCCGCCGACTCCGAATTGCACGCCGCCACCCCCGGTCGATGTGACCCACCCGCCGCTCCCGACGTTCGACACGTGGTACTGGTGCCCGTCGAGACCGATGCCGTCGCCCTCCATCGAGAGGCCGTGGGCGGAGTACAGCCAGTCGATCCGGTGGCGGTTCGGCAGTCCGGGAGCCTGAACCTCGGCTCCGCGGAACCACGCTTCGAGCGCCGGGTAGTACTCGGTCAGTTCGAACCCGTCAAGCCACTTGCCGGACCCGCCGGTCGCCGGCGGGGGCCCGGCGAGGATCGGATTGAGCGCGAACGACACCGAGGTCGCGCCCTGCGCGATCGCGGGGAGATTCCCGAGCGGCGGGAGCTTGCGATTGAGCCCGGCGCTCGCCGGCGGCAGGTACTTCGCCGGGTTGGCGGCGATCTTCCGGCGCATCGCATCCGCGGCCGGCCCGTGCCAGCTGACGGCCAGCGCTTGGCTGTGGCTGCGGGTGCCGAGCTCGGCCGCGGTGAACTGGAACGTGTTCGACCCGGGTCGCAGCTTGGCGCGGACGGTGAAGCTGCCATCGCCGCGCGGATTGACGGCCGTCCGCGCGCCGTCGGGGCCGAGCATGTACACGGTGGCCCCGGCGGGGGACACCGCGCCCCTCAGCGCCGGCGCCGGATCGGTGGTGGCGAAGCTGACCGTCGGTGCGCTGGACAGCCCGATGAACGGAAGCTCGAGCTTGAGCTGAACGACCGCCGGCCGGTGGACGGCGTGCGGCGCGTCCGCCGTGGGCGCCGAGGTGTGGCGCGAGCTCGCGGCGCCGCATCCGAGCGCGGTGACTGCGGCGATCATCGCGAACACGACTCCGAGCGAGCGCGCGCGGGGCACGCGGCGCAGGCTAGCGCAGGGCCTACCTGGCGCGTGCCGGCTCGGAGCGCTCGGCGCGCTCGGCGTGGCGGACCGCCGCCTCGATCCCGTCGGTCGCGATCAGCGGGTGAAACGCGCGGACGAGTGGTCGCACCGCGGCCACGCCCACTCGACCCTGGGCGCCGATGGCCTCGACCCGAGCTTCGGAGGCGAGCGTTGCCGATCCGCCGTCCGGGTCCGCCTGCACCCAGTTGGCAAACACCACCCGGGCTGTTCCTCGCTGCGAGAAGTCGCGGTACTCGGCTTCGGACGCCGGCTGCGGGTAATCCCGGCGCAGGGTCCAGATCCGTCCCACGAGACCGCTGACGAGCGCCCGCTCGGTTTCGTGGAGCACGAGGAACGGTGGGTTGCGAAACAGTTCCTGCAAAGGAGATGTCGGCCGAGATTCCCGGAATCCGCCAGCGGATCAGGCGACCGAGCAACGAGGTCTCTCGGAGCGTCACGCTCTGCGCCGCTTCCCACAGCCGGTCCGGCGGCGCCGCACTTCGCCGTTGGTGCGAGACGGAGATGGCGGGCTTCGCCACCCAGCGGTCGAGATCAGGCGGCGTCATCGTCCGAGGTGAGTCCGAGGTGGTGTGCTGCATCGGCGACCGTGATTCCATCGATGCGGACGAGCTTGTCACGCGCGTGCGTGCCACCCGCGATGCGCACGCGTCCGGTGGCGACGCCGAGCGCCTTGGCCAGCAGTCGGCACACCGCTTCGTTGGCGCGGCCGTCGACCGGCGGGGCGGTCGTCTGGATCAGCAGCCGGCCGGCACGCTCGCCGGCGATCGCGGAGCGCTTGGCCCGCGGTGCGACGCGGACGGCGATCACCACCGCCGATCCGTCGGTACGCAGGAGTGGGGTATCGAGCTGGCGAGCCATGTTCGGGGTATCCCCAATGACCCCGCTCGCCGTCCGATTATTCCGCCAGCAGCTTTTTCTTCAGGGCCTCGAATTCGGCGTCGCTGAGGGCGCCCTGATGGTGCAGGTCGGCCGCCTTGGTCAACTCATCGATGACGTCGACGTGGGCTGCCTGCGGCGGGCCGCCGGCTGACGGGACCGACCACTGCGGGGACACCACGACCGTCGAGACCCCCGCCGCCTGCGCCTGGGCCATGACGCGCGCCCGGAAGGCCTGCGGGTCGGCCTTGATCTGGGCGACGAGTTCGCCAACCGGTCCATGGCCGCTGAGGATCTGTCCGAGGACCGCCGCGGGGTTGCCCGTCAGGCCCCCCGCCTGGATCGCCTGGACCATGCCGAATGGGTCGGCGTTCACGGGAGTGCCTGCGCCGGGCGGTTGCGGCGTCGGCTGGGTGAGTTGGGTCGGCGCATTCGTCGGGACCGGCGCGGTCGTCTCGGTCGGCGAGCCTGTCTGGGCCGGCGGGGTTGTCTGGGCCGGCGGGGTTGGCACGATCGACGGGCTTGGCTGAGCCGTGACCTGAACCGCCGGATCCGGGCTGCTGAACGGCTCGTGTCCGCCCATGCTCAGGCTGCTGAACGGATCCTCTCCGCCCGTGCCGAGGCCCGCCAGGCCAGTGTTCTCTTCCTGTTGCTTGCGCTTGCGTCCGAACATCGCTGGGCTCCTCACCGCGGTTGACAGCTCCCGGCGAAGAGTGCCGCGTCTGGGTCGTCAGGTCAACGGGGCCAGCGAGGCGCGATCATCTCCGGCGATCGTGATCCGCCATCTGCTCGCTCCCGTCGTCCCCGGGTTCGCCGCCGGGCTCGGTCTGCCCCGCCGACTCCGGGGCACGGACGGCGTCGCGCTGACGTTCGACGACGGACCCCATCCCGAGGGAACGCCGGCGATCCTCGATGCCCTCGCGCGCGCGGGCGCACACGCGACCTTCTTCGTCATCGGAGAGCAGGTCGAGCGGCGGCCCGCGCTGCTCGCCGAGGTCGCGGCGGCTGGCCACGTCGTCGCCTTGCACGGGTACCGCCATCGCTTGCAACTGCGGCTCCGTGCGCGTGAGGTGGAGGACGATCTCGCCCGGGGTATCGCCGTGATCGAGGACGCGATCGCTTGCCGGCCGACGCTGCACCGGCCGCCGTTTGGCATCTACAGCCCGGCCGGGCTGGCCACCGCCCGGGCGGTTGGTTTGCAGCCGCTGCTGTGGTCACGCTGGGGGAAGGATTGGCGGAAGTTCACGACCCCCAAGCGCATCGCGGCACGGTGCACGCGGGATCTCGGTCCGGGCGACGTGATTCTCCTGCACGATGCCGACTTCTACAGCGCGCACAACTCTCATCGCCGCACCGCAGCGGCACTTAAGCGGGTTCTCACGGAGCTAAGCGCGCGAGAACTCGGTACCGTCCTCCCCATCTGAGAGCCTTCCCGGCACGCCACGGGCCGGTCAGGATCTGCCAAGCTTGCGCGTGGGGCCTGCGTCTCGCCAATCGGTGGCGCGCAGATCTGCGCGTCGGCGGGACGTCGCACTTCGATCAATGTCATCCGCTTCCACAGCTGCCACGCCCGACTACGCACGGTTCGCGATCGGCTTCGACAACCGCGACCGCGCGCGTCTGCACACGTTGATCGACGAGGTGCTCGATTCGAACCGGTGGTCGGAAGCGAGCATGAACGAGCGCTTCGAGGAGGCGTGGACGGCGCACAACGGTGCGCCCGCGGTCGCGATGTCGAGCTGGGCCGGCGGCGCGATGGCCGCCCTGCAGTTCGCGCGCGTGCGCGGGGAGACGGTGCTGTGCCCGTCGAACACGTTCATGGCCACGCCTCTCGCCGCCCTCAACGCGGGTGCAGACGTGCAGTTCGTCGATTGCAACCGTGAGGACCTGTGCATGTCGTTTGCGGACTTCGAGGCGAAGGCCGAGCAGCACAAGCCGCGCGCCGCGTTCCTCGTGCACATCGGCGGACACATCGCGTTCGATTCCGAACAGATCGCCGCGTACTGTCGTGAGCACGACATCTTCCTGATCGAGGACTGTGCGCACGCGCACGGCGCGGTGTGGAACGGACGTCGTCCCGGCACCTTTGGCGACGCGGGCGTCTACTCGCTGTACGCGACGAAGACGATCTCAACTGGCGAGGGCGGCGTCCTCGTCTCGACCCGGCCCGAGGTGATCGAGCACGCGCGCGGGTTCCGTAACTACGGCAAGCCGAGCTACGACGTCCACGGACTCAACTTCCGGATGAGTGAGTTCACTGCGGCCCTGGCCCTGATCCAGATCGAGCGGCTGCCGGAGATCGTGTCGTGGAAGAACGCTGTGGCGCGGGAGCAGTTGGATCCCCAGTACGCGTCGCGGCTCGAGCTCCCGGAGGGGATGACGTCCGGCCTGTACAAGTACATCGTTTTCGACTGGCTCGAGCGCTCAACCGGCCGCGTCTACGACGAACCGTGCCACCGGATCCTCAAGCACGACGTCGAGCTGCCGAATTCGGATTGGGTGGCGCGAAACCATTCCTGCGTGCCGCTGTACTACCGACCTGAGGGGCAACCAACGTCATGAGAGTCCTGGTCACAGGCGGGTCGGGCTTCATCGGCTCGCACGTCGTCGACAAGCTTCGCGCGCGCGGCCATGACCCCGTGATCTATGACCTCCGCCCGTCTCCGTGGCATTCGGATCCCGCCCACCCAGTCGAAACGGTCCTCGGCTCGATCACCGACCGGGAGGCGCTCGAGCGGGCGCTCCATTCCTGTGACGCGGTCGCCCACCTCGCCGCCGTCGCCGACGTCAACGACGTCCACGCCTCGCCCGAGGATGCCGAGCGGATCAATGCGCGTGGAACAGTTGCCGTGCTCGAGGCGGCACGGCGCGCCGGGGTCAAGCGGATCGTCTACGCGAGCACCGATCTGGGTGTACAGCGACACGGAGTCCGACGAGGTCGACGAGGAGACCCTGCTTCCTCCGCCGAGCCACCTCTACACGAGCACCAAGCTGGCGGGCGAGCTCTACTGCAAGAGCTACCAGGAGCTGTACGGGATCGACTACACGATCCTGCGCTTCGGGATCCCGTACGGTCCCCGAGCCCGCGAGGCAGCGGTCGTCCCAGCGTTCGTCAACAAGGCGTTTGCCGGTGAGCCGCTGACGCTGTCGGGCGACGGCATGCAGTCGCGCCGCTTCGTCTACGTCGAGGATCTCGCCGACGGCGTCGCGCTCGGTCTCAGCGACGTTGCCACGAACCGCGTCTACAACCTCGTCAGCGACGAGAACGTGACGATCAAGCAGATCGCCGAGCTCGTCCAGGAGATCGTCGGTAACACCGAGATCGTCTACATGCCCGCCCGGCCCGGGGACCTGGGGACGAAGATCGTCTCGGGCGAGCGCGCCCGCAAAGAGCTCTCCTGGACCGCGGCGACGCCGTTCCGTGAGGGCGTGCGGCGCTACATCGAGTGGCGGCGCGCGCAGGCGACCAAGCAGGCGGCCGCCGAGGAGGCGGCGATCATCCCGGCCGGCGAGCCGGACGCCGAATCCGAGCCGCGCAAGGTACTGATCATCTCCGCCGACATCGGCGAGGGTCATGATCTCCCCGCGCGCGCGGTTGCGCGCGAGTTCAAGGACGAGGACCCGGACGCTCATGTGTCGATCGTCAACGGCCTCCCCGCCATGGGCCCGATCCTCACGAAGACGCTGCGCGAGAACTCGGCGTTCATGTTCCGCTACGTCCCGTGGCTGTTCGACATGCAGTACTGGCTGTTCATGAACTTCGCGCCGACGCGCTGGCTCGCCAAGCGGCTGCTGGTGGCGTTCGGCCGACGCGGGCTGATGCGCCTGATCAAGTCGCATAACCCGGACTACATCGTCTCCACATACCCAGGGGTCACCGCGATCCTTGGCGAGCTTCGGCGCAAGGGCAAGCTCGACGTCCCCTGCTACTCGTCGATCACCGATCTCGCCGGCCTGCGCTTCTGGGCGCACCCCGGGATCGACCTGCACTTCATCACCCATCCGGAATCGGCCGAAGAGGTCGAGAAGATCGCCGGACCCGGCAGCGTCCGCTGGGCCAAGCCGCCGACGTCACCGGCGTTCCTCGCCGCCCGCTCGCGGGCTGAGGCGCGGCGCTCGCTCGCGCTCCCCGCCGAGGGCAAGGTGATCGCCGTGTCCGGCGGCGGGTGGGGTGTCGGCGACCTCTGCGGCGCCACCAAGGCCGCGCTCGAGAACGAGCCGGACGCGATCGTGCTCTGCCTGTGCGGCCGCAACGACAACCTGCGCGCCCAGGTCGCCAAGCGTTTCGGAGATGAGCCGCGGTTGCGCTTGATGGGCTTCACGGACCGGATGGGCGACGTGCTCGCCGCCGCCGACGCGCTGATCCATTCCAGCGCCGGGCTGACCGTGCTTGAGGCAATCATCCGCGGCTGCCCGGTCATCTCCTACGGCTTTGGGGTCGGCCACGTCCGGGCGTCGAACAACGCGTTGAAGCGATTCGGACTGGCGCAGGTCGTGCGCTCCCAGAAGGATCTCGGTCCCGCGCTTGCCACGGCGCTCGAGCACCGGCCTGAGCCCGACACGTCATTCGCCCGGCGCCCGTCGACAGCCTCGCTGATCCTCGCCGACGAGCGGCGGGCCCGTGTCGTGCCGCGTTGGCAGCTGCGCACGGCCCGAGCGATCACGACGAGCGCCGCCGCGGTGGCGATCGTCGGCTGGACGCTGACCGCCGGCGCGTCGTACAGCCTTGTGTCCCACTTCGTGCACATGAAGCCGGTGACGACGGTCGAGACGACCCGTCCCGAGATCGGCGTCCTCGTCGACGCCCCGAGCGCTCAGATTCCTGGCATCGCCAGTGTGCTCGCCTCCAGCGGCATCCACGCGTCGTTCGCCCTCGATCACTCGCCGACCGCCTCGGATCTCGGCGTCCTGAGCTACGGCGACCGTCTCATGCCGCGGCTGCCCACGGGCGGCCTGCTGCGCTGGACGCAGACCCGCGCCCAGCTGCACCGGATGCTCCACGCGATGGGCTTCAGCCATCACTTCCTGTACACCTCGAACGGTCCGAGTGTCGGCCAGTGGTGGCTGGCGCACGGAGCCGGTGGACGGTTGATCGCCGGCGCGGTCCACGTCGATGACAACGGTGACTCACTCGGCAAGCTGCACGCCGGCGAGGTCGTCGAGCTGACCATCTCCGGGTCGCAGGACTCGCTGCCGCTGCTTGAGAAGCTGCGCAGCCAGCTCGCCGAGGATCACCTCTCCGCGGTGCCCGTCGGGCGTCTCATGCGCGACGCCGGCGCGACCGTTTAGCGCGGCGCGGGCAGTCCTACCAGTGCACGCCGCGCGTCGCCCGGGCGAACGCCCGCTGCTCCGGTGTCGGTTCTTCGATCTGCGGCTTGCCGTCGCCCTCCGGGAACAGCTTGTAGGCCCGGTTGACGACGAGGTCCTGGGCGCCCGGCGCGATCGCGTACCCGAGCTGGCCGATGTTCCCGAGCGTTGTCGCCACGCGCTTTGGTCGCTTGCGAATCGCGTCGGTGATCATCGCGGCCGCCTCCTCAGGGGTGAGCGTCGGGAAGCGGTCGTAGATCTTCGTCGGCGCGATCATCGGCGTCTTGACGAGCGGCATGTACACCGTCGTGATGTGGACGCCGTCGCCGATCACCTCCGGTCCGATCGAGCGTGAGAACGCATCGAGCGCGGCCTTCGAGGCCAGGTAGGCGGAGAACCGAGGGGTGTTCGTCTGGAGCCCGATCGTCGAGATGTTGATGATGTGACCGGACCCCTGCTCGCGCATGACCGGCAGCAGATCGAGGATCAGCTTGACCGACGCAAAGTAGTTCAGCTGCATCGTCCGCTGGTAATCGTGGAAGCGGTCATACGCCCGGCTCACCGAGCGGCGGATCGACTTGCCGGCGTTGTTGACGAGCACGTCAACGCTTCCGTGCATCTCGAGCGCCTCGGTTGCCATCCGGTCGATGTCATCGAAGTCGGTGAGGTCGGCACGATGGACGTACGCCTTGCCGCCGAGAGCCTCGACCTCGCGGCCGACCTCCTCAAGCTTGTCCGCCGAGCGCGCGACAAGGAGCACAGTGCCCTTGGCTTGGCCGATCTCAAGCGCGGCCGCCTTCCCGATGCCCGATGAGGCACCGGTGATCATCACGTTGCGGTTCTTGACCGCGTCTTCGAGCGAGCGGGCGAGCACGTTTCCGGCTCCGGGAATACGCTGCCCGAAGGCGCGGACTGTCTGAGCCCCTTTGAGGGCAATGTCAACGGGATTGGGAGGCGCCATAGGGGCCACCGTAGCAAGCGTGTGACCATGTCACAGGATGGGTTCCGTCCGGCGCCCATGCGAACATGTGTTCGTGATGTCTCAAGTCGTCTGTGTTCTCCTCCCGAGGTTCGAGTTGACCGTCGCTGCCCGCGATCGTTCCGAACTCCTGCAGACACCCGCGGCGTTGGCTCCAGAACCCGGCGCTGTGCAGAAGGTGGGAGAGGTGTCGCTCGCGGCTGAGGCGTTTGGCGTCCACGCCGGGATGCAGTTGGGGGAGGCGCTGGCACGCTGTCCACGGCTGATGCTCGTGCCACCGGACCCGGTGGGGGTCGCCGACGCGTGGGAGCGGCTGCTCGTTCGCCTGGAGTCGATCGGGGCGGCGGTTGAGCCCGAACGGCCGGGTCTCGTCTGCTTTGACGCCGCGGGTCTGATTCGATTGCACCGGGGGCTCGACGGCGTACTCGCGGCGACTCGGCGCGCATTGCGAACCCCGGCACGGATCGGGATCGCGCCATCAAGATTCTCATCTGTTGCCGCCGCCACGAGAGCGCGGGTACGCCGGCCGGAGGTTGTGGGAGGCGCAGGCGCCATCCGCGTCGATCCCGATCGCGCTCGTGCGCAGGCACGGGCCTATCTCGCTCCGCTGCCAGTCGCGTTGCTGCGAGCCCGGGCTTCCCTGCTGGACCTTCCTGAGGCGCTCGAACGGTTGGGCGTCCGGACACTGGGCGAACTGGCGGCGGTCCCCCCGGCTGCGCTGGCGGATCGGTTCGGTCGTCTCGGACTGCTCGCCCATGAACTCGCTACGGGTGGTGACGGCGAGCTCCGTCCCCGGCCGGCGGCGGAGTTCCTCCGGGAGTCGCTTGAGCTTCCGGAGGCGACATCGGGGACGCAGCTCGAACGTGCCCTTGCCCTCCTGATCGATCGTCTGCTGGCGCGTCGTGAGCGACGTAGCCGGACATTCCGGTCGGTGATCCTCTCGGCGGTCCTCGTCGAGCAGGGCGGAACGTGGCGGGAGCAGGTCGTATTCCGTGAAGCGCTTGCCGATCCGGCGCGCATGCGGCTGGCGCTCGTTCCCCGGCTGGCGCTTGTCCCCGCGCCTGCCGAGCTGCTGCGGCTCTCCGTCGAGCGCTTTGGACCGCCGGCGAGTGATCAGCGACCGCTGCTTGACGATCCTGCTGCGGCGCGGGCGGCGAGGCTCCGGGAGGCGATCCGGCAGACGCGTGCGGCGGCCGGTCCCGATGCCGCGCTGCGCATCCTTGAGGTCGATCCCGGTTCTCGGTTTCCAGAGCGCCGGGCGGTGCTGACTCCGTTCGAGGGATGAGCGGGCCCCGGCGTCTCTCGGTTCCGGTGCGGGTCGCGGTGGAGGCCGGCGATGGCGGAACCCCGCACGTCGTCGAGGGGCGTGAGATCGAGGCGGTCCGGGAGTCGTGGCTCGTCGAGGACCGCTGGTGGACGGATCGTCCCCTGCGACGTCGCTACTGGGAGGTCGTGACGACGAGTGGCCGCAACGACATCGTGTTCCACGATCTCCATAGCGGGAGGTGGTGGCGCCAGCGGTAAGACTCGCGAGGTAGACGCGCCCGGGCGCCGGGGCAGCGGTGGTCGGGCGCCGGGGCAGCGGTGGTCGGGCGCCGGGGCAGCGGTGGTCGGGCCACTCCCTCCAGCCCTACACTCGGTCTATGCCAGATGCGACCTCCACCCAGCCGGGCGCAGACGCCGCAGGGTCCCCGGCACGCAACACTCCTGACCTTGGACATACCGCCGTTGGGACATGGAGCGGCGGTCGCTTCATGCGCTTTGGGGCGCCCCTTGACGACGAGCGCTTCCTGTCACTGATCACGCCTGACGACGCGATCCGGACCGTGATCACGGCGGACGTGTACGGCACCGGCGAGGCCGATGCGATGCTCGGCCGCGCGATCGCCGGTCGTGCCCGTGACGAGATGTGTGTCGTCGGCGCCGTCGGGCATGACTTCTACACCGGCGAGCGCGACGGACCAAAGGGCTTCCCGCGCTTCACCGACCCGCGGCTGCGCGACGAATCCGCGTACGCGGATTACCTGCGAATGGCGACCGAGCGGAGTCTCGAGCGGTGTGGCATTGACCACTTCGACCTGTTGCTGCTGCACAACCCCGATCGCATCGGCTACACGAATGAGGTCGTGTGGAATGGCATGGACGCGCTCCGCTCAGACGGTCTCGCGACGACGATCGGCGTTGCGCCCGGTCCCGCCAACGGGTTCACGCTTGACCTGATCGACTGCTTTGAGCGCTTCGGCGAGCTGATCGACTGGGCGATGATCATCCTCAACCCGCTCGAGCCGTGGCCCGGTGAGCTCTGTCTCGGCGCCGCCGCCTCGGCCCGGATCAAGGTGATCACACGCGTCGTCGACTACGGCGGCCTGTTCTTCGATGACCTGCGTCCCGGGCAGGAGATGCATCCGCATGACCACCGCGCGTTCCGACCAGCCGGTTGGATCGACGCGGGGCGTGACCGTCTTGACGCCATGCGGCCGATCGCTGAGCGCGCCGGCCTCTCCTTGCTCGGGCTCGCATCCCAGTGGAACCTCGCGCACGAGCCCGTCGCGTGTGTCGTGCCAACGCTCATCCAAGAGGCGGGTAACGGTGCCCGCTCCGTCGAGGAGAAGCGCGCCGAGCTCGCCGCGATTCCGGCGGACCAGCGCCTGACTGAGCAGGACGTCAGCGAGATCCGCGCGATCGGTGACAACACTGGCTGCATGGCGCTCAAGGGCGCGAACCCCGGGCACGCCGGCGACGAGCGCGCCGACGGTTGGTCGTTGTATCCGCGGCTGCAAGACGTCGCCGCGCGCTGGCACATCGATCCCGAGCGGGATCTCGTGCAGGTCTGACGTTCTTTACGTTCTCCTCCGTCGGTCTTCACCGGCTCTTGGCAAAGACTTACGGGTCTCTTGAACCGGTCGGTCACTGTGACTCACGCGTGCACGGAGCAGTGACGCTCGGGACGCCGGTGCAGCACAGGGCGGACACCCGGGGCTGCTTGACACAGTGGCTTGGCAGCGAATCTGCCGGGCGCAGAGACACTGGAGGACCGGGACCACGTCACTGCTCCGTTGTACGCGTCGGCGTTAAGATCGAAAGCGATGGGTTTTCGGCTGACAGGCAGGTGCGGCTGTGGCGCGGTCCGGTACGAGCTGACCTCTCCGCTCGTCTCCGCCGGGTACTGCCATTGCAAGCGCTGTCAGCGACGTACCGGCACCGCCGCGTCCGCCAACGGCCAGGTCGAGCCAGGCTCGTTCCGCGTGCTGACAGGCGAGGATCGCCTCCGCGCGTGGCGTCCCGAGGGCGGCTGGGAGAAGTGGTTCTGTGGTGACTGCGGCTCGGCGATGTTCAGTCGCCACCCAGAGGACCCGCTGAAGGTGGGCATCAGGCTCGGGACCCTCGACGCCGATCCCGGGATCCGGCCGAGCTACCGCCAGTATCTGGAGTCGGCCGTCGATTGGGAATCGGCCGACGACGGACTCGCCCACTTTCAGGGCCCGCGTTCCCCGGCCTGATCGCCGCGCTCGTCCGGCGCCGCTGGCCGCTCACACGCGGTCATAACCGCCCTCACGTCGCCGACCCGAAGCGTTCCGCCGCTGGCGGTGCGAACATGTGTTCGTGTCCTCGTACGTCGAGCTTCACTGCCACTCCGCGTTCTCGTTCCTCGACGGTGCCTCCCTCCCCGACGAGCTCGTCCCGGCGGCGCTCGAGCTGGGCTACGACACTCTCGCGCTGACCGACCACAACTCCGTCTCGGGCTCAATGGAGTTCGCGGTATCCGCGCGGGCACTCGGGCTGCGTCCGATCCACGGCGCGGAGATCGACCTGGAGGACGGACGGCACATCACGCTGCTCGTCGAGGACGCAACGGGCTGGTCGAACCTGTGCCGAATCTTGACCCGCGCGCATGCGCACACGCGGGAGAAACCCACCGGACCGCCCGCGCAGCCATGGGTCCCGCTCGCGACGGTGCTCGAGCACGCGGCAGGACTCGTATGCCTCAGCGGCTGCGCTCTGCGTGGCGTCCAAGACGAGTTCACGCTGCGCCGGCTGCTTGACGCCTTCGGACACGAGCGTCTGCGGATCGAGCTCCAACGGCCGTTTCTCAAAGACGACCGCGCGCGTAATCGCCAGCTTGCGCGGCTGGCGGGGCAACTCGGGGTGCCCTGTGTCGCGACCGGGAACGTCCACGCTCACGCGCGCTCTCGCGCACCCCTGCAGGACGCGTTCGTGGCCATCAGGCTGCACACCACACTGGACGCCTCGGAGCCCGAGCGCCGCGGCAACTTCAGTCATGTCCTGGCGGCGCCGGCTGCGATGGCAGCACGCTTCCCCGAGCACCCGGAAGCCGTCGCCGAGTCAGTCGCACTCGCCGACCGCCTGCGGTTCGACCTCGGCAGCGACCTCGGCTACCGGTATCCCGGCGCCGAGGACGAGCAGGCGATGCGCGCGCTGAATGAGCTGTGCCACACGCGTCTGCGCGATCGCTATGCGGGCCGGCCGAGCGAGCTGCGCAATACGGCGCAGGGGCGCCTTGAGGAGGAGCTGCGGATCATTGAGAAGCTCGATCTGCCCGGCTTCTTCTTGCTGCATCACGATCTGCTCGAGCTCTCCCGGGAGGTGGCCGCGGAGGTTCGCGGTCCCGACAGTGCCCGCGCGTTACTGCCACCCGGCCGGGGCCGGGGATCGAGCGTCTCCTCGATCGTCTGCTATCTCACCGGCCTCTCGCACGTCGACCCAATCGAGAACGCGCTCATGATCGGGCGGTTCCTCAACGAGGAGCTGACCTCGCTCCCGGACATCGACCTTGACTTCCCGCGGGATATTCGGGAGAAGCTGATCCCGCGCATCCACGAGCGGTACGGACGTGATCGATCTGCGCTCGTGGCCGCATTTCCCACTTATCGCGCGCGCGGGGCGATTCGTGAGCTGGGCAAAGCGCTCGGCCTGCCGGCAGGCGAGATCGAACGGGTCGCGAGGGGCAGCGAGGGATGGGACGCCCGCCACGTGGCACGTGACATCGAGAGCGCGTTCGGAGTCGACCTCGGCGAGGAGTTCGCAGAGGTCTCCGACAGTCCCCTCCAGACCAGGGACTTTCACGACCCACCGCCGCCGTCTCCGGATCCGCGCCGGGATCGCGGCGGGTCGGGGTCGGGGTCGCGATCGGGATCGGGATCGGACGCGGCACGGGGGCGGGGCGGCCGCTGGCGGTGGCTGGCCCGGCTTGCTGCGGAGGCGCATGGTCTTCCGCGGCATCTCTCGCAGCATTCCGGCGGGATGATCGTGGCGACGCGTCCACTGATCGACTGCTGTCCGATCGTGCCCGCCGCGATGGAGGGCCGGCAGATCGCACACTGGGACAAGGACTCGTGCTCGGACGCCGGGTTCCTGAAGATCGATCTGCTCGGACTCGGAATGCTCTCGGCGGTTGAGCGGACGGTCGAGATGATCGCCGCGACTCGGAACGAGCGCATCGACCTCTCTCGGATCCCTTACGACGACGCCGACACGTACGCGTGCATTCAGGAGGCGGATACGACGGGTGTCTTCCAGATCGAAAGCCGGGCCCAGATGCAATCGTTGCGGCGAACGCGCCCTGAGACCCTGCAGGACATCACCGTGCAGGTGGCGATCGTCCGACCCGGTCCGATTCAGGGGGGCGCGGTCAACCCGTATATCGAGCGGCGGCAGCGGCTCCGGGTCGACCCGAGCTACCAGGTGCCCTACGAGCATCCCTCGCTCGAGCCGGTCCTGCGCGAGACGCTGGGGACGATCATCTTCCAGGACCAGGTGCTTGAGGTCGCGATCGCGTTTGCGGGGTTCTCGCCGGGCGAAGCCGAGGGTCTGCGCCGGGCGATGAGCCGAAAGCGATCGGAGGCGGCGATCGAGGCCTACCACCGGCGATTCGTCTCCGGAGCGCAGACGCGGCACGGCGTCGATGAGGCGCTGGCTGAGCGGGTGTTCGCGATGGTCCAGGGCTTCTCCGGCTTTGGCTTTCCGAAGGCGCATGGCGCGGCGTTCGGATTGCTCGCGTACCAATCGACGTGGCTGCGCGTGCACTATGGCCCGGAGTTCCTCTGCTCACTGCTCAACGAGCAGCCGATGGGCTTCTATCCACCCGACGCGCTCATCCACGAGGCGCAGCGCCGAGGGATCGAGGTGTTGCCGCCGGATGTCAACCAAAGTGACGTCGAATGCGAGATGGAGGCGCCGGGTGACGGGACCCGGCATGACCGGGTCCGCATCGGGCTCGGCTATGTCCGCGGCGTCCGCGAGCACGAAATCCAGCATCTCGTTGCGGCTCGAGAGGCGGCTGGGCGCTTCCGGGGACTGTCGGACCTTGCATCACGGGCCGGTGCCGGCGCGCCCTCGCTCGAGTTGCTGGCGTGGTCGGGTGCGTGTGACTCGCTCGTCGACGTCGCTGACGGCAACGCCGCCGGTGCCGCGGACGGCAACTCCGCCGGTGCCGCGGACGGCAACGCCGCCGGTGCCGCGGAGCGTCCCCACATCTCCGCCCGTCGGATCGCGCTGTGGCAGCTCGGAGTCGCCACGCCGGGCAAGAACGTGCCCGGCGGGACACAGCTGGCACTGCCGCTCGACCTGCCAGCGCCGCCCAAGCTCAGGGAGCTCTCGTCGTGGGAGTCGATGCTCGCCGACTACGGGACGACCGGTCTGACCGTGCATGCTCACCCGATGGCGCTGCTCCGAGAGCGGCTGCCGGCGGGGACGGTGTCAAGCCGCGAGCTCGAGGTGCTCCCGCACGGATCGCGGATCCGAGCGGGAGGTCTCGTGGTCGCGCGTCAGCGACCCGGCACGGCGAACGGGATCGTCTTCGTGTTGCTCGAGGATGAGTTCGGGACGATCAACCTCATCGTTCCCGCGCAGGTGTATGAGCGAAATCGGCTCACGGTGCGTACCGAGCCGCTGATGTTGATCGAGGGCAAGCTGGAGAAGTTCTCTGCGGCCGGCGGAATCATCAACGTGCTCGTCGATCGAGTCGACTCGATCACCGCCCCCGACCGGCTGCTCGCTGAGGTCAAGGACTTCTCGATGCTTGACGAGCAGGTGCGGATCGGACGAGCCGAACAGCGCGCGGGCGCGGCGGCGGTGGCGCGTGAGACGGAGGCCGAGGTCGACGACTTCCGCGCCGTCGCGCCGCCGGTGATGAGCTTTGCGTCAGGAAGGCGACGATGAGCCATGGGCAACGGGAGCTCAAGGTGGCCGGAGAGGGGCCGAAATGGGCGGTCTGTGCGGCCGGAAAGACCACCTCAGACGACGAAACAGGGCCCGTTCACGGTAAGGTGCGCGCGCCGTGCTAGCAACGTTTCTGTTTCTCGGATTCTGGGTCGTTCTCGCCCTCGTCCTGTTCTTCGTCGCGATCCGTGGCGGACTGGGTGGCGCCCGGGCGGCGCTTCAGGGGAAATCGGGCCGGACGAGCCGGTTTGCGTGGATCGTGTTCATCGTGATCTACATCGGGTTTGGCGCCGTGGTGCCGCTCGCGTTCCTCAGCGGCAACCACGCCAACGCGAGCAGTCAGTACGCCGGCCTGAGGCTCAATGCGGACGAGAAGCGGGGGCGGCAGCTGTTCGGCCAGAACTGCGGCGTGTGCCACACGCTGTCGGCGGCGAATGCTGTTGGCAAGGTCGGGCCGAACCTCGACACGCTCAAGCCGCCGTACGGCCTGGTCCTCAACACGATCAACAACGGGTGCCTGCAGGATCCGGGGTCGAACGCCTCCGAGCAATGCCTCGGTCAGGGCACGATGCCTGCGCAGATCGTCGAGGGCAAGGACGCGCAGGACGTGTCCTCCTTCGTGGCCAAGGTCGCCGGGCGCCAGTAGCGCCGGCGAAAAAGTGCCCACATAGCGGCGTCGTTGGCCGTCGCGGGCCGGGTAAAAGATCCTGCATCCGCAGGTCTTGTTACAGTCCCGCTCCCGTACAGCTGAATTCCCGCCACCGCCGCGTCTACGGGACGAGGGGGTGAGGAAGCGGGGGACCCAGGTTGTTGGGGCTAATCGCGCTTTACGCGTAGCGCCGCTCTTTCGGTGCGAGCCCGTCAGCTAACCCCGCAAGCACCAGAAAGAGGACGGTTATGCCGCACGCAGGCGTATCAGTCTCCCCGGGGCGCACATACCACGGGGATGAGGATCCAGAAACAGGCGAAGACCGGCGTCCGGTCGAGCACCGGACCACTCGCAGTTCCTCGGAACGAACCGCGCGCCTGCCTCGCGATGGCGCCGGGCGCGCGATCCGTCCGCCGCACGTCCGTCTGGCCTCGATGGCCGAGGTGACGGCCGAACTCGATTTCACGCCGCGGCCGCGGGCCCGTCGCACGTCGGGCCCATCCGCGCCGCGATCGTCTGCCGCGCCGCGGTCGTCTGCCGCGCCCCGGTCGTCTGCCGCGCCCCGGTCGTCTGCCGCGCCCCGGTCGAGCTGCCGCGCCTCGGTCGTCTGATGCCCCCCGGGCGAGCACCGCCCCCCGCGCCACTCCGCGACCCGTCGCCGCTGAGATCCCCCTACATGACTCCCGGCCGTTCGACTCCGAGCGGGCGTCGCAAACCGCAGAACCGCCCGCGGTGATTCCGGGCTCGGGCGTCACCGGCCGGCGGACGGTCACGATCCACGGCCGAGGCGCGGAGCGCTACAGCGCGACCGCCCAGCGTCGTCGGCCGACGCGCCGTCCGCACGAACGGGAGGGCTTCCGTCCAGACCGCGCCGCGATGTGGGCGGTCATGCTCGGGTTCATCCTCGTGCTCGTCGCCGCTACCAGCTCGCACGCGGCCACGATCACGCATCGGAGCACCAGCGGCGCCCAGCGTCACCTGACGGTCGCGCACCACGGCGTCCCCCGGCACACCGGTGTCGGGACGATGCGCCTGCGCCTGCGCGTGCGCTGAGAGGCGTTTTCACGCCGTATTGCGGGGCTGTGGAGCCGCCCCTTACGGACCTCCGAAATCCCGATGATCGGGCGTTTATGCGCGCTCGTATAAGAAGTAGAGCGCGTCGATGCGCCGGGGCGAGAGCCCCAGGTCGGCAGGCTCGCTCGCAGGTTCCGCCCATAAAAACGCTCTTGTGCGATCGTCAGCCCGCCGGTAGACTTATCAACCGTAAGCAGGTCTCGAAAGTAAAGGGAAGGGCGGAGGACAGCTTCCCCTACCCATACGGCCCCCCTGGTGGTCAACGATGAAGACATCAATGAGCAGGTTTCAGATCCACGACGACTTGACGGCGCCCGAGAAGTCGGTGCCGGTGCTGCGTGGCGCCCTCGCCACGGGCGGCCAGCTGCCGAACTTCCTGGGCGTTCTCGCCGGCTCGCCGGCCGCGCTCCGGGCCTACGCACGGTTCCGGTCCGAGCTGCGCCACGGCAAGCTCACCCTCGCCACGCTCGAGCGGATCGCACTTGCGGTCGCCGAGCACTACGGTTCGGCCCCGGGGATCGAGATGCACTCACGGGCCGCACGTGCTGCCGGCCTCGCGCTCGACGAGGTCGCGCTGGCGCGGAAGTTCCTGTCTCGCGACCCGCGTGAGGAGGCGCTCCTGCGCTACCTCCAGGCCCTGCTTGAGGAGGGCCGCCCGGCAGTGCACCTCCACGAGGAGGCCCGCGAGGCGGGCTGGGACGACGAGCAGATTCTGGAGGCGATCGCAGCCGTATCGCTCGAGAGCTTTGCGGCAATGATCAACGTCGCGGGAGAAGTTCCCGTCGACGGGTCCCGCGAGGTGTCGCGCGCCCTGCAAGCAGCGTAGAGTCCCGGGCTGAGCAATGTGCCCGCGTGAGGAAACCTCTGACGGCACGACGCCGGCCCCGGGCTGCTGCCCCTTCTACCACGAGGCCGTAGAGCTCGTGGGACGCCGCTGGACGGGGGCGATTCTCCGCGTCCTGATGGACGGTCCGCTTCGCTTCTCCGAGATCGCCTCCGCCGTCCCTGAGCTCTCCGACCGCCTCCTCTCCGAACGGATGAAGGAGCTCGAGGCACGAGGGATCGTCGAGCGGACGGTCATCTCCGGACCGCCGCTGCGTGTCGAGTACTCGCTGGCGCGCATGGGCCGCGAACTCGGGCCGGCGCTCACCGAGATCGAGCGCTGGGCCCGCCGTTGGCTGCGCCGCCGCGAGCCCGCCGGCGTCTGACAGTCCATCGACCCGCCGCCGACCGGGAGCTTCCCTGCTCAGTGCAGCGAGGCCGTGCGCGTCTGGCCGCCGTTGCGCCAATGCAGCGTCGACCCGGTCAGCCGCAGCGAGTGGAGCGCGATCGCTGCGCCAGAGTCAAGGAGCGCGGTGCCGCGGGCGTCTGATCGACGGACCTCGATGCCGCGCCGATGCGCCGCCAAGGAGCTCGTCGAGACGATCCAGGCGACCGAGCCGCTCTTCGCCAACACCAGACGGCTGACGGCGGTGTACGACTCCGGTCCGAGCGGTCCGGCGGCGGGCGCGCTCCGCAGCTGCGTGCCGTCCGTGAGCCGGCGAACGTCGACAACGGTCGAGCCCGTATCGACGCCGCACGTCCTGAGCGCATAGGCGGTGAGCGCGCCGCGGACCGTCACCGGCCCGACGAGCGAGCTGCCGATGCAGCTGCGCCGGCCGCCGAGCCGGATCCGTCCGTGGCCGCCCGCGGCGCAGCCATAGGCGCTGCCACCTGACGCATACACGCGGCCCTGCGCGCTGGCGGCCAGCGTCGTCGCGGAGGTCGGTCCGCAGACCGGTCCGGAGGCTGAGCTCGACCCACCAGCCGTGGCGCCACAGGCGGCCAGCGCAGCCGCGGTGGCGAGGAGCGCAAGTCGGCATGACACGCGAACGAGCATAGGACGTCCGGTCCGATCGGGGCGAGCAAGTAACGTTCCCGCCGATGACGAGCCCAACCAGCGCCTCATGACGACCACCGCCCGACCGCTCACCGCCGACGACGTGACGGCAATCGTGGCCGAGCGCGACATTCGCTTCGTGCGGCTCTGGTTCACCGACATCCTCGGTCAGCTGAAGGCGTTCTCGATCAATGCGACGGAGCTCGCCGACGCGTTCGAGGGCGGGATGGGGTTTGACGGATCATCGATCACGGGCTTCAACCCGATCGAGGAGTCCGACATGATTGCCATGCCGGACCCGAACACGTTTGCGGTTCTGCCGTGGCGTCCGGAGGAGCAGGGCACGGCCCGGATGTTCTGCGACATCCAGACGCCTGAGCGGACGCCGTACGAAGGCGATCCCCGGTACATCCTCCGCCGTGCCCTCGAGCGAGCCCGCGCCATGGGCTTCGACATGTTCAACGTCGGCCCCGAGCTCGAGTACTTCTACTTCCGGGATTCGAAGTCGACCGAGGTGCTCGACGAGGGCGGGTACTTCGACCTCACGACGCTCGACGCGGGGTCGGACCTGCGGCGGGAGACCGTGCTCGCGCTCGAGCAGCTCGGAATCCATGTCGAGTACACGCATCACGAGGTTGGGCCGAGCCAGCACGAGATCGACATGCGTTACGCCGACGCGCTGAAGATGGCCGACGACTGCATGACCTACCGGATCACGGTCAAGGAATACGCGTTGAAGTACGGCCTTCACGCGACCTTTATGCCGAAGCCGCTGTTCGGCAAGAACGGCAGCGGGATGCACACCCATCAGTCCCTCTTCCAGGGCGAGCAGAACGCGTTCTACGACGCAAATGACCAGTATTTCCTCTCGGACGTGGGCAAGGCGTTCATCGCCGGCCAGCTCCGCCATGCCCGGGAGATCTGCTCGATCTTCGCTCAGTGGGTCAACTCCTACAAGCGGCTGGTGCCCGGCTACGAGGCGCCCGTGTACGTCGCGTGGTCACGGCGGAACCGCTCGGCCCTCGTGCGCGTTCCCCTGTATCACCCCGGCAAGGAGAAGGCGACGCGGATGGAGTTGCGCTGCCCGGATCCGGCATGCAACCCGTATCTCACGTTCGCGGTGCTGCTCCAGGCAGGGCTCGAGGGCATCGAGCACGGCTACGAGCTCCCCGACCCGATGGAGAAGAACCTCTATCACCTGAGCCCGGAGGAGCGGCGGCGGCTCGGGATCGACCAGCTGCCGGAGACGCTCGGCGAGGCGATCGAACTGACGGCGCAGTCCGAGCTCGTGCTCCGAACGCTCGGCGAGCACACGTTCAACCGGTACATCGAGATCAAGCGCCAGGAGTGGGAGGACTACCGCGTCCAGGTGACGCCGTGGGAGCTCGAGCGCTACCTGCCGGTGCTGTGATCCGTCGCGCGGCGCTGGCCGTTACAGCGCCGCGGCCAGCGCGTCAGGCGTCGTCACCGGTGCCTGGCAGATGAAGTGCTCGCACACGTAGGCCGCAGCGCGTCCGTCGACCGGAGCGCGGTCCTTGAGGAGCGGCACGCCGTCCCCGCGCCCGCCGGCGAGGACGAGGTGCGGGCGGTAGGCACCGCGGACGACGTCAAGCAGCGGCGCCGGCTCCGGTCCCACGATCGCCACCTCACGCACCGGCGCGACGTAGAAGTCTGCGGCGCGCAGCAGGTGACCGAAGGCCTGCGGGTGGCGGGCCGCGATCGCGAACAGCAGGTGAAGGACCCCGAGCGCGTGGCGCTCGTACTTGCCGTCCCCGGAGAGCAGGGCGAGCCGCAGCAGCCCGAGCGCCGCGGCAGAGTTTCCGGACGGGATCGGCGAGTCCTCCATGTCCTTGCGTCGCGCGGCGAGCGGCTCGTGGTCCGAGGCGGTGGTGAAGAATGCACCGAGCTCGGAGTCAGAGAAGCGCGCGACGAGCGTGTCGGCGAGGCCGATCGCCTCGTGGTACCAGCGCGGGTCGAACGTCGCCTCGTAGAGCGTCACGAGCGCCTCGAGCAGGTACGCATGATCCTCGAGGTAGGCGTCGATCCGCCCCCGGCCGTCCTTCCACGTGCGCAGCAGGCGGCCGTCGGCGTCACGCAGCTCGCCGAGCACGAACTCGGCGCAGGCCGCCGCCGCATCCACATAGTCGGGCCGGTTCAGTGCGGCGCCGGCCTGCGCGAGGGCGGCAATCATCAACGCGTTCCAGGAGGTCAGCCGCTTGTCGTCGAGACCTGGTCGCACGCGCGCCGAGCGAGCGCCGTACAGCGTGCAGCGGATCTCCGGCAGACGCTCCGGCCGTGGCCCGCGAGCTTCGAGCACGAGCGCGTCGTCGAACGGCCGCGGGCGGAAGTACGCCACCGCGTCGTCGTACAGCTCCCCGAGCGCGCCACGGAGCTCCTCGTCGGTCCACACGTAGAACTTCCCCTCGACGCCCTCCGAGTCGGCGTCGAGGGCGGAGCAGAAGCCGCCTTCCGGGCCCCGCATCTCTCGCAGCGCCCAGTCGAGCGTCTCGCAGCACACCTCGCGCATCCGCTCCTCGCCGGACACCTGCCACCCGTGGAGGTACGCCCGTGCCAGCAGGGCGTTGTCGTACAGCATCTTCTCGAAGTGCGGGACCGTCCAGGTCGCGTCGACCGCGTACCGGGAGAAGCCACCGCCGACCTGGTCGTAGATGCCGCCGCTCGCCATCGCGCGCAACGTCGCGAGCGTCATCTCACGCTCGCCGCGGGCGAGCAGGAACTCGATCGTCGATGCCGGCGGGAACTTCGGCGCGCCTCCCCAACCGCCGTGGCGCGCGTCGAAGGAACTGCGCAGAGCCGCCACCGCCTGATCGAGGAGCTCGTCCTGGATCGGCTCAGGCGAGGGCTGCAGCCGTGCCGTGGCCTGCAGCGACTGCACGACCTGATCGCTCTGCTCGCGGATCTCCGCGCGACGATGCTCCCACGCGTCGGCGACACCCTCGAGCACCATCCGCCAGCTCGGCAGACCGTGGCGCGGCTCCGGCGGGAAGTACGTGCCCGCGTAGAACGGCACGCCCTCTGGGGTCAGGAATGTGTTGAGCGGCCAACCGCCCTGACCGGTCATGCGCTGGCACGCGTCCATGCAGATCGCGTCGATGTCGGGGCGCTCCTCGCGATCGACCTTGACGGGAACGAACCGCTCGTTCATGAGCGCGGCGATCCCCGGGTCCTCGAACGACTCACGCTCCATCACGTGGCACCAATGGCACGCCGAGTAGCCGATCGACACGAGCAGCGGCCGGTCCTGCTCGCGAGCGAGGGACAACGCCTCGTCGCCCCACGGGAACCACTCGACCGGGTTGTCCTTGTGCTGGAGCAGGTACGGCGAGGTCTCGTTCGCGAGACGGTTGGGCATCGGCTAGCAGGCTACCCGTTCGATCTGCGAGTACCCTCGGCCCTCGGAGAGCCACGAAGAGAGGAGATCAATTGCCAACCTCGCGCGAGCCGGTGACCGCGTCGGATGCCCCGGCGGCCATTGGGCCGTACGTGCATGCGATTCGCAGCGGTGAGTTGCTGTTCTGCTCGGGGCAGGTGGGACTCGATCCGCGCACCGGTGAACTTGCCGGTCCGACCGCGGGCGAGCAGGCAGGACGGTGTCTCGAGAACCTTGCCGCGGTGTGCAGCGCCGCCGGCGCGAACCTCGGTGATGCCGTGCGCATGACGCTTTACCTGGCCGACATCTCGACGTTCGCGGAGGTCAACGAGGTCTACGGGTCGTTCTTCGAGTCAAGCCCGCCGGCACGAGTGGCGATCGGTGTCGCCGCGCTGCCACTCGGCGCCAAGGTGGAAATCGACGCGGTGGTGGCGATTGGCGACTGAGACCGAATCGGCGAGGCCGGGCAACGTCGCTGACGATCGGCCGACCGCGGCCGACATCAGCCGCGCGATGGCCGCAGGGGCCGGGGTCGTCCGGGAGACGCCGGTCCTCACCTCGCAAACGCTCTCCGGCCGCTGCGGCTCGACGGTCGTTCTCAAGGCCGAGAACCTGCAGCGGACCGGCTCGTTCAAGCTCCGCGGGGCGCTGGCCAAGATCGCCGCGCTCGGCGACGCGTGTGCTCGCGGCGTCGTCACCGGCAGCGCGGGGAACCACGCGCAGGCGGTCGCGTACGCCGCGAAGGCGCGGGGAATTCCGTGCGAGGTGTTCATGCCCCAGGGGGCCTCGATCGCCAAGGTCGAGGCCGCGGAGGCGCTCGGTGCGACGGTGCGCTTCACGGCGGGCACGGTCGATGAGGCGTTCGCCACGGCCCGCGAGCGCGCCGACGAGGGCGGCCTCGCGTTCGTCCATCCGTTCGACGATCCCGACGTGATCGCCGGCCAGGGCGGCATCGGCGTCGAGTTACTCGCGCAGGTTCCGGATCTGGCTCGCGTGATCGTTCCCGTCGGCGGCGGCGGCCTCATCAGCGGGATCGCGATCGCCGTCAAGTCGCAGCGGCCCGACGTCAAGGTCATCGGCGTCCAGGCGGAGACCTGTGCGCCGTACCCGGCGTCGCTCGCGCAGGGGGTTGCGGTCGCGGTCAGCTCCGCCCTGACAATCGCCGACGGGATCGCGGTCAAGCGGCCCGGGGACCTCACGCTTGCGCTCATCCGCCGCTGGGTCGACGAGGTCGTCGTCGTCGGCGAGGACGAGGTCGCGGAAGCGATGGTGTTCCTGCTCGAGCGCGCCAAGCTCGTCGTCGAAGGCGCCGGGGCCGTCGGGGTCGCCGCGCTCCTCGCTGGGCGCGTGTCGCCCCACATCGATGGGACGACGGCCGTCGTCCTGTCCGGCGGGAACGTCGACGCCGGGCTGCTCGCGGATGTCACGCGGCGACACGAGAGCCAGGCGGGTCGTCGGCTCGTGCTGCTGGCGCGGCTCTCGGACCGGCCGGGGTCACTGGCCCGGTTGCTCACGCTCGTGGCCGAGAAGGGGGGCAACCTCCGCGATGTCCAGCACATCCGCGAGGGCGTCGATCTCCACGTCCGTGAGACTGCCGTCCAGCTGGTGCTGGAAACGCGCAGCCATGCGCACGCCAGCGAGGTCATCCACGCCGTGCGTGAGGCCGGCTACAGCGAGCCGACCGTTCTAGGCCGCGGCTGACTGGCGCGCGTCGCGGTACTGCCGGGCGTGCTCGACGAGCGCGCCGATCACGCGGCTCTCCACGTCAGCCTCCGGGTGCCACTGCACCCCGAGCGCGAATCGGCAGCTCGGCACCTCGATCGTCTCGGCCAGACCGTCGAGGGCCGATCGGCCGGTCACAATGAGACCGTCGCCGATGTCGTCGACGGCCTGATGGTGGTGGCTCTTGGTGACGTGCACCTCCTCGCCGGCCGCCCGCGCGGCGAGTGATCCCGGCTCGAGATGAACGTCGTGATCGGAGTTGTCAAAGCTGCCGGGGTTGCGCCGGTGGTCCTCGTGTCCGACGAGGTCCGGCAGGTGCTGGTGCAGCGTGCCGCCCAGCGCCACGTTGAGTAGCTGCATCCCGCGGCAGATGCCGAGCACGGGCATGTCGCGCTCGAGCGCCCCGCGGACGAGTGCGATCTCGGTGTGATCACGCTCCGGCACCGTGCGCTTCGTCTCGGGGTGCGGCTGCGCGCCGTACGACGACGGGTCGATGTCGGCTCCACCCGAAAGGATCAGGCCGTCGATCCGGTCGAGCATCTCGTCAGGGTGGGTCACGAGGACCGGGTCCGGGGCGATCATCATCACGAGCCCTCCGACGCGTTGAATCGCGGTGACGTATCCCCACGGAAGGAGCGCGGCACGCTGATCCCACACCCCCCAGCGGGCGAACTCGAGGCTCGTACAGATTCCGATCGCCGGCCGAATCTCGGTCATCCGTTTCAGACTAGCGGGAAAGATTGACGGCTCCGCGGCGTCTTTTCCGCTGAACCCGAAAACGGAGACTCACCATGAAACGCCTCGCAGTCCTTGCCCCATTTGTCGTCGCCGCCGTCGTCGCCGGCTGCGGCTCCTCGTCCTCGTCATCCTCCACCTCGTCGGCAGCGGCCTCGAGCGGCACCGCGTCCGCGACGAGCTCCGCCGCCGCGGCGCCGTCGGGAGGCGGTGGTGGGCTCACGCTGAATGAGTCCGAGTTCAAGATCACACCGGCAGGTCCGAAGGTGCCGCATACGGGAGAGATCACGATCACGGTCAAGAACGTCGGCGCCGTGACCCACGCATTGACCGTCGATACGCCCTCGGGGCCGGTCAGCACGAGCAGCATCGCTCCGGGGAAGACGGCGACGCTGAAGGTGAACATCTCCAAGGCGGGGACATACAAGTTCTTCTGCCCGATCCCGGGCCATGAGGCGGCCGGAATGAAGGGCGCCCTCGTCGTCGCGTAGGCGTTACTGACTTCGGAGCGCGGCGCGGCGGACCTTGCCGCTGGGTGTCTTCGGCAGGTCCGAGGCGAACTCGACGATCCGCGGGTACTTGTACGGCGCCGTCTCGTGCTTGACGTGGTCCTGGAGTTCGGTGGCGAGTGCGGCGCTCGGCGCGTACCCGTCCCGCAGGACCACGACCGCCCGGACGACCGCGCCGCGCTCCTCGTCCGGGGCGGCCACGACGGCCGCCTCGGCGACGGCCTCATGTGACACGAGCGCCGACTCGACCTCGAATGGACCGATCCGGTAACCGGCGGAGATGATCACGTCGTCGGCGCGTCCGACGAAGTACAGGTAGCCGTCGTCGTCCTGATGCACCCGGTCGCCCGTGTGCCACGGTTTCTGACGGGGGGCGGCGAGGTCCGGGCGACTGAGGTAGCCGACGAAGAAGGTGGGATCGGTGGTCGGGTCCTGGAGGACGAGCTCGCCGTCGTCGACGATGAGATTCACGCCGGGGAGCGGGCGGCCCATCGAACCCGGCCGCACCGGCTGCCCGATGGGCATGCCGGTGAGCTGGCCCGTCTCGGTCTGGCCGTAGCCGTCGCGGATCTCGAGCCCGGTCGTCTCCTTGAACGCCTTCAACACCTCGGGGTTGAGCGCCTCGCCGGCGGCGACGAGTCCGCGCAGGCTCGGCACCGGCTTGATCTCGGCTCGCTTGGCGATCACGCGGTACTCGGTGGGGGCCATGCAGAGGACGTTGACGTTCTCCCGAGCGAGAATCTCGAGCCGCTCCTGCGGATCAAAGCGGGCGTCGTGCAGGAGCGCCGTGGCGCCGCGGATCCACGGCGCGATGAACGCGTTGCGCGCCGACTTCGACCAGCCGCTCGCCGCCGTGCACCACACGAGATCACCGGGCTGGGCGCCGAGCCAGTGCTCGGACTGGAGGTGCTGGCCGGGGAGGTAGCGCTGACCGTGGACGATGCCGTTCGGCTCACCCGTCGTGCCACTGGTGAACGTCACGAGACACGGGTCGCCGGGGTCAAGGTCGGCGGGCGGAGCGGGCTCGGCGTCGAACAGGGAAGCGTCCGGAACGGTGAGCACGCGGCAGTCGGGCTGCGCCGCGCTCAATTCAACAAGGTTGCGCTCGTCGGCGATGATCAGCGCGGGGCGGGCGGCCTCGAGACGCAAGCGCAGGTCCTTGGCCCGCAGCTGCTCGTTGCACGGAAGCACCACCGCGCCGATGCGGAAGCAGGCGAGCATCGTCAGCACCCACTCCGGCCGGTTGCCGATCAGCGTCAGGACGAGATCACCGCGCGTGACGCCCGCCGCCGTGAGCGTGCCGGCGAGGCGTGCGCTGCGATCGGCCACCTCACCGAACGTCCACAGCCGGCGGTTCCCGTCCCGTGCGAGCTCGACGATCGCCAAGCGATCGGCCGGGGCTGCCTCGACGACTTGGGTCGTGAAATTCATCGAGGCGGCAGTCTGTCACCATCGCGGCCGATGAACTTCTGGAATGGGGTGCTGTGGGTGCACCTCCTCGCGATGGCGTTCTTCGTCGGCGGCCAGTTGATGCTGGCGGGCGTGGTTGTCCCGCTGCTCCGCGGCGGTGACCGCGAGCTGCTGCGCGCGGCAGCCCGGCGGTTTGGGCTCGGCACGCTGATCGCGATCATCGTGCTCGTCATCACAGGGTCGATGATGGCGTCGCACCTCCATCGCTGGAGCGACTCGACGCTGCAAGTCAAGATCGGGTTGCTCGTGCTCGTCGGCGTGCTGATCGGCGTGCACAGCCGCCGCCCGGAGTGGCACGCGCTCGACGCGGCGATCTTTGTCGTATCGCTCGCGATCGTGTGGCTCGGGATCGTCGTCGCGGGCTGAGCTGCTCCGGCGGCGCTGGCCGGGACCAGCAGGTCGCTAACCTGGGGAGGCGATGGGTCTCATGTCAGGGAGCGGCCCACTGGGCCGCCGGCCAGCCGGACAGTTCAACTTCGAGGTGCCGGTGCTCGGACGAGCGCTGTATCTCGAGCCCTCGCCGAAGCGCGTCCGGGTCGTCGTCGCAGACCAGGTGATCGCGGACAGCCGGCGCGTGATGATGCTGCACGAGTCCGGCCACCAGCCGGTCTACTACTTCCCGCCTGACGACGTGCACTCGGAGTTCCTGGAGTCCTCCGATCGGCACACGCACTGCCCTCGCAAGGGCGACGCCTCCTACTACACGATCCGCGTCGGCGAGACCGCGGTCGACGCCGGGGCGTGGTACTACCCCGACCCACTCGAGGAGGCGCCACCGATCAAGGACCTGATCGCGTTCTACTGGAGCCGGATGGACCACTGGTACGAAGAGGACGAGGAGATCTTTATCCATCCTCGTGACCCGTACCACCGGGTCGATGTCGTGCGCAGCGACCGTGACGTGCATGTGTTGCTCGACGGGGAGGACCTCGCGCGGAGCACGCGCGCGCTGGCGCTGTTTGAGACGAACCTGCCGACGCGCTGGTACCTCCCGCGTGAGGACGTGAGTGCTGAGCTCATCGACAGCGAAACCGTCACCGGGTGCCCATACAAGGGAATGGCGTCGTACTACTCCGTGCAGCTCGGCGACGGCCGCGTCGAGCGTGATCTCGTCTGGTGCTACCGCGAGCCCTACGACGAGGTGGCGCGGATCGCCGGCCTCGTCTGCTTCTTCAACGAGCGGGTTGATCTCAAGCTCGACGGTGAGCTGCAGGAACGTCCCGAATCGCCGTGGAGCCACGGCGTCAAGGACGACGCCGCCAACGCCCGGCCCGCCGTCACCCGAGGCTGAGCGCCGCCCTTCTAGCGCGGAGGATGTTGTGCAGGCGCTCGGCCTCGCGGTCGGGTTGACCGCGCAGGCGGCGTTTCGTGAGCCGGACCGTGACGTGCCCCGCCTCGAGCGTGTCGGCGTCACGGTCGCGGTCCGATTCGAATACCTCGCGCGTGCGGTGGTAGATCCAGCCGTCGCACTCGATGATCACCTTCTCGGCCGGGAAGAGCGCGTCGACACGGTGGCCGGCGACGATCACGTTCGTCTCCGGGATCGGGAGGTCGTAGTGGACGCAGAAGGGAAAAAGGTCGTCCTCGAACCCGGAGTCGGTGGGTCCTGAGCCGCGCTCGACGAACGGGAGGATGAGCTTGCGGCCGGGGTGGTAGCGGAAAGCGATCGAGAGTTTCGGAGAGAGTCTCGAGGCGGATCAGGCTCTGGTTCCTGGCGTCGTTGACCGCGCGGGCTCGGGCCTTGACGTCAAGGGCCTTGGCGGACTCGAGGAGGGCGAGCGCGGGGCTCAGGACGTGCGTGCCGAGAGTCCATCGGATGTCGCTCGGGATGAGGCCGCTGAGGTGGTGGGTGTTGATCCCCTGGATGCGGACGTCGCGGGGGACAGAGACATCGAAGGGCGGCGGATGCCATGGACGTCGCAGGCCCCAGGCGCAGAGCGCGCCGCACCCGGTGAGGCCGGCGCCGGAGCCGCACGCGAGGACGGCCGCGGTCGCCCATTCCAGCGGCGACCGGGGTGGGCGTCCGACGGAGTAGACCTTGGGATAGACCCGAAACAGGCGACCGGTCCGGACTCGGTGCCGGATTGCCTCCCATGTGAAGCCGACCACGAGGAGCTGGGCATAGGTGATGTTGCCGTTCTGGCTGGTCGGCGATCGCTTGAGCGTCGAGGTCGATGGGGCTCATGGGGGCTATAACCACCATGAGGCCCAGCGATCCCCGATTCGCCCCCCTCGATGCGATGTTTCGGCCCGGACAGACGCAAAGAAAGCCCGGGAACCGTGAGATCCCGCAGGTCAAGATCCGCGCCCTCCCACAGTCCAGACCGGCGGACCTTGTTACGCTCGCCGCATGGCCCTAGCTGAGACTCCCTATACCGACAAGACCGACGAGCAGAAGGCGATCTGCGAGATGGTCCACCAGTTTGCGGATGAGCAGATCATCCCCAACGCCGAGCATTACGACCACGAGGACGCATTTCCTGAGCCGATCGTCGAGCAGATGAAGGAGCTCGGTCTGTTCGGTGTGACGATCCCCGAGGAATACGGGGGAATGGGCCTGGACCTGACGACGTACGCGATGATCGTCGAGGAGCTGAGCCGCGGCTGGATCAGCATCTCCGGCATCGTCAACACCCACTTCATCGGGTCCTATCTGCTGATGAAGTTCGGCACCGAGGAGCAGAAGCACAAGTACCTGCCGCAGATGGCGACCGGTGAGCTCCGCGCCGCTTTCTCCCTCAGTGAGCCTGAACTCGGATCCGACGTCGCGGCGATCAAGACCGCCGCCAAGAAGGTCGACGACACGAACTACGAGATCAACGGCACCAAGATGTGGGTCACCAACGGCCTGCGTTCCGGGCTCGTGTTCGTGCTCGTCCGCACCGACCCCGGCGCCGAGCCGAAGCACAAGGGCCTGACGTGCTTCATCGCCGAGAAGGAGCCGGGCGTCGCCGAGAACACCGGCGAGTACGCCGGCTTCAACGTCCCGCCCCAGATCAAGAAGATGGGCTACAAGGGCGTCGAGTCGACCGAGCTCGTCTTCGACGGGTACAAGTGCCCGGCTGAGAACATCCTCGGCGGCGAGGAGGCCGGACTCAACAAGGGCTTTGCGCAGATGATGGACGCGCTCGAGCTCGGCCGGGTCAACGTCGCTGCGCGTGGTGTTGGTCTCGCGCAACGAGCGCTGGAACTCGCGCTCCGCTACAGCCAGGAGCGCAAGACGTTCGGCAAGCAGATCGCGCAGCACCAGGCGATCCAGTTCAAGCTCGCCGACATGGCGACCCAGCTCGACGCGGCGCGGCTGCTCACGCATCGCGCGGCCCGGATGAAGGACGCCGGCGAGCGCTCCGACATCGAGGCCGGCATGGCGAAGCTGTTCGCGTCGGAGACGGGACGGTTCTGCGCCGAGGAATGCCTGCGGATCCACGGTGGCTACGGCTACTCCAAGGAGTACGAGATCGAGCGGATCTACCGTGACGCGCCACTGCTGCTGATCGGCGAGGGCACGTCCGAGATCCAGCGCATGGTCATCGGGCGCAAGCTCCTGCAGCGCCACAAGATCTAGCGCCGGACCAGCGCAACCGCACAACTTCCCTCAGACGGCGCCGTTTAAGGCGGTGTACTCACGCTCGTGCGGACGGCGCGGGCGGCCACGGACCCGGAGGGGGACTCATGCGTGTACGCGTTGCTGCGTGCGCGGCGATGACCGCTGCCGCGATTGCGGCACCGGCGGCCAGCGCTGCGACGTTGACGGTCAACTCGACGTTTGACGAGACGAATTCCGGAGACGGTTCGTGCTCGCTGCGGGAGGCGATCCTGGCGGTCGACTCGCCCGGTAGCGCGGGCGGAGACTGCGCCCCGGCGGCGTTCGGCGCCAACACGATCGTGCTCAAGGCGAGCCGGTACTTCCTCGGCGGGCCGGCGCCGCACACCGACCTGCAGATCGCCTCGACGGTGACCAACCTGACGATTCAGGGCGCCGGCGAGTCGCAGACGACAATCGACGCGAGCCTGCTCGGCAGCCGGGTGTTCGAGGTTGCCCCCGGCGCGGGCGTCACGATGCGAGACCTGGAGATCACGGGTGGCCACGCGGCGGACGGTACGTCCGGGACGGCCGGCGGCGGGGGCGGGAACGGCCAGAACGGCGGCGCGATCCTCAACCAGGGGGCGCTGGCGATCATCGATGCGGAGGTCGACTCCAGTCAGGCCGGCGCAGGCGGCTCCGGCGGGACCGCCGGCAGCACAGCGAGCGACCCGGCGGTCGCGGGCGGCGGTGGAGGTAACGGTGGTGAAGGCGGTGGAATCTTCAACACCGGAACGCTGACCCTGACCGGCGCGACCATCGCGCGTAACGCGTCGGGGGCCGGTGGCACCGGTGGCATCGGCGGACCGGAGAGCACGACGAATCCCGGCGGAACCGGGGGTGCGGGCGGCGCCGGCGGCAACGGCGCGGGCATCGCCAACGAGGGCGGGAGCCTCACGATCTCCGGCTCAGCGATCCGGGGCAACACCGGCGGCGCCGGGGGCAGCGGCGGCACCGGCGGAGGGTCGACCAACGCCGGAAGCGGGACCGGCGGCACCGGCGGGGCGGGCGGCGCCGGCTCGTCGGGCGGCGGAATCTGGAGCGCCGCCGGTTCGCTGAGTCTGAGGAACTCCACGATCGCCTCGAACACGACCGGTGACGGCGGTGCAGGCGGCAACGGCGGCCTCGGCGTCGGTGGCGGCAGCACCGGCGGGCACGGCGCGAACGGCGGCGACAGCGGCTCGGGAGGCGGTGTCGCGGCGAGCGGCTCGTCGAGCCCCCAGCTGCTGAACGTCACGGTCGTCGGCAACAAGGTCGGTCAGCCGGGCGCGGCCGGATCCGGCGGCACCGGCGCGACGGCGGGTGCGGCGGGCAATCCCGGCAACGCCGGCTCCGGTGGAGGTCTTGCGGGCCTGGCCACCGCCGTGCTCAGCGTCGAGAACAGCCTGCTCGCGCTCAACGGGGGCAGCAACTGCGGCTCGTCGGCGGTCACCGACGGAGGGCACAACCTCTCCTCCGGCGATGCCACGTGTCCGATCAGCTTCGCGAGTGGCGATCCGAACCTCGGACCGCTGCAGGACAACGGCGGCCCGTCGTGGACGGTGTCGTTGCAGGCGGGCAGCGCGGCGATCGATCAGATCCCGGCCACGGGCGCCGATTGTCCGGCGACCGATCAGCGCGGCGTGGCCCGTCCCGCGGGAGCGAAGTGCGACATCGGCGCGTACGAACTCGCCGCCGCGAAGGTGAGCACGGCCGGCGCGACGGCCGTCGGACGAACGAGTGCCACGCTCCATGGGTCGGTGACGCCGAACTCCGGGCTGGCGAGCGTCCAGTTCATCTACGGCACGACGACGAAGTACGGTAAGAAGACGTCGGACATGCTCGTCACGGGCGTCGCGCCGACGGCGGTCGCGGCGACGATCCGGGGGCTGCGTCCGGGCACGACCTACCACTTCCGGCTCGTCGCGACCACGTCGGTCGGAACGGTTGAGGGCGCGGACCGAACCGTGACGACCCTGATCGCGCCGAAGCTGAGCCGGCTGACGCTCACGCCGAAGGCGTTCAAGGCCGGGCGTGGCACGAAGATCGGCTACGTCGATACGGAGGCCGCGACGACGAGTTTCGTCGTGCTCCGTCTCGTCCGGCATCGCCGGCCTGCCCGCGTGGCCCGGTTCGCGCACCGTGACAAGGCGGGACGCGACAGCGTCCGGTTCAGCGGTCGCGGCCTGAAGCCCGGGAATTACCGGCTGCAGGCAACGCCGAAGCTGGGCGGCCTCACCGGGCAGACCCTGAGCGTCACGTTCACGATCAGATGAGATCCCTGGCGAGGGTCGCGTGGTTGGCGCGGCCCTCGCCCCCGGATGCGCCTAACCAGGCATGGGCTGGTGGACCCGACTAAACTGAGTGCCCTGTCCTCGCCGTCGGACACCAAGACGCTGATCGAGACCGCCGTCAAGCGGTTTCAGGCCGAGGTGCCCGCCCTCCAGCAGCTGAAGCTGGTCGTGGGACTCGAGCTCCGGGGCCGCGGCGACGTCCAGCTGTACCGGGTCGAGGTGCCGGGACCGAAGGTCTCCAAGGACATCCCGAGCGACGCGAAGGTGACGCTCACCGTCTCGCGCTCGCACTTCAACGAGCTGGCGACGAAGGGGGACGTCAAGCACTGGCGCGAGGCGTTCGAGCACGGCGATGCCAAGGCGACAGGCGTCGAGCAGGTGATGAAGCTGATCGTCAACGTCGTCGAGCGCCAGGAAGAGCGCTCGCGCACCCGCAGGCCGAGCGCGATCAACCGCGAGACCCGCTAACGCGTCGCGGCGAGCGCTTCCGCCGCCGTCAGCTGTTCCTCGACGAGCGCAAGACCGGCATCCCAGAAGCCGGGGTCCGCGAGGTCGATCCCGACGATCGAGCCGAGTTCCTCCGGCGTACGTGACCCGCCTGACGCGAGCAGCTCGAGATACCGGGGGACGAACGCCTCGCCCTGCTCGCGGTAGCGCCCGTAGGCGGAGAGGGCGAGCAGCTGGCCGTACGCGTACGCGTAGACGTAGCCAGGGGTGTTGATGAAGTGCGGGACGTAGGACCACCACGAGTGGTAGCCCTCGGTGATCTCGACCGAGTCGCCGAACAGCTCGGACTGGGCCTCGACCCAGAACGCGTTGATGCGGTCGACCGAGAGCTCGCCCTCGGTGCGCCGGCCGGTGTGGAAGAGGTGCTCGAAGCGATTCATCGCCATCTGACGAAAGACGGTCGCGATCGCGCCGTCGATCCGCTCCGCGAGCAGGCTGAGCCGCTCATCGTCGGTCGTGGCCGCGTCCAGCAGCCGTCCGAACACGAGCGTCTCGCCGAACACCGACGCGGTCTCCGCGAGGGTCAGCGGCGTCGACTGGTGGAACACACCCTGCGGCTGCGCCAGCGCCGCGTGGAGACCGTGGCCGAGTTCGTGCGCCATCGTCAGCACATCCCGACGCCGGGCGGTGAAGTTGAGCAGCACGTACGGGTGGACGCTCGGAACCGTGTAGGAGCAGAACGCGCCACCGCGCTTGTGGGGCCGGACCGGGGCGTCGATCCAGTGCTCGTCGAAGAACCGGCGCACGACGCGCCCCGCCTCTGGCGAGAACGCCTCGTAGGTCTCGAGCACGAGCTCGCGGGCCTCGCCATAGGAGAACGAGACGTCCTCCGGGAGCACGGGCGCGGCACGGTCGTAGTCGGCGATCCGGTCGACGCCGAGAAGTTTCGCCTTGAGCCGGTACCAGCGCTGCGGGATGTCGTACCGCGCCCGGACCGCGGTGATCAGCGCCATGACCGATTCGTCTGAGGCCTCGTTGGCGAGGTTGCGCGCGGCGAGCCAATGGGGATAGCGGCGCAGCCGATCCTCGACCGACTTGTCGTGGGCGAGCGTGTTGAAGATGAACGCCCGGGTGCGCAGGCCGGGCTCGAGCGCGACCGACACCGCCTCGGCCGCGCTGCGGCGCGCGTCGCGGTCCGGATCCTGGAGGCGGGCGAGCGCCATGTCGAGCGTCTGCTCCTCGCCGTCAAGATCGACGCGCAGCGAGGAGACGAGTTCGCCGAACAGGCGGCTCCAGGCGCCGTGGCTCGAGATCGACTTCTCGGCGAGGATCTTCTCCTCAGGCTCGGACAGCAGGTGCGGACGGTAGCGCCGGGCGCTGCGCAGGTAGTGGCGGGCGAAGTCGAGGCCATCGGCGGCGAGCAGCTCGTCGGCGCGGGCGTCGTCAAGCGCGGCCCACTCGAGCTCGAAGAACAGCAGCTTGGTCTCGATCTCGGTGGCGAGCTCCTGCATGCGCTGCAGCAGCGCGCCCCGCGTTGGGTCGGCGGTATCGGTGGAAAATCGGAGCGACGCGTAGGAGGCCGCCTTGCCGATCAGTTCGTAGATCGCCTGG
>CAVZZH010000002.1:0-20868 GCA_963779695.1 uncultured Solirubrobacterales bacterium | reverse complement strand
CCGACCAGGTGTCGCGTGTCGTTCGCGGCGCTGGCGAGGCGACGGGTTACGTGCGGTTGACGTGAGCAAACGAGCGACAACCACTCGTCATCAGGGTCCAGCTCCCGGCGCCTCCGCCGATCGCCGGGGCATGGGAACCGCTTCCCCGCACGAGAGACCATGGCCGCAGACGCTGTGGCTGGGACCCGCCCGCGATCCGTCCGGTCACGCGGACGAACTTCGCGGCTTTCTTCGCGCGCAGGAGCGGGCAGGACACGAACCTGCGCTGATCGACCTGCCGTGGACCAGGATCAAGACCGCTCTCAGCCACAGCGACGACGACATGCTGCGCGCGCAGGACGCTCGGGGTGCACGCACGAGGCCTGACGTCGCCATTCACACCTACCTCCCACACGCTGGAAATCCCATCATCGAGGGCGCCGCCAATGTCCAGCGCGCGATGTTCGAAACCGATCGCCTGCCACAGCCATGGCTTCCCGTGCTGCTCGAACGCGACGAGGTCTGGGTCCCGTGCCGCCAGAACTACGAAGCGTTCGCCGACAGCGGGATCCCATGTCGGAAGATGCGCGTCGTCGGCGGGACGCTGGATTTCGACCTGTTCGCCCCGGGAGTCGAGCCATACCCCCTTGACGTCGATCCTGACCGCTACGTGTTCCTCACCAACTTCGACTTCTCCGCCCGCAAGGGATGGGAGACGCTGCTGCGGGCATGGGGACAGGCGTTCGACGCCGACGACCCCGTCTGCCTGTTGCTGAAGACAGGCTCTTTCTACGCCAAGTCGCATGACGTCGTGGAGCGAATTGAGACGTTCATGCACCGCGAATTCGCCGGTCGGCAAACCCGGCTGGCTCCGGTTCAGCTGATGACCGAGCTCCTGACGGCCGAGGACATGCCGCGCTTCTACGCTGCCGGCGACGCCTACGTTTTGGCCTGACGCGGAGAGGGCTGGGGGCGCCCGTTCATGGAGGCCCAGGCGATGGGGCTGCCGACGATCGCCAGCGATTTCGGTGGGCAGCTCGAGTTCATGGACGAGGACACGAGCTGGCTGGTCGGAGGAGAGCTCGTGGCGGTCCCCGACGACGCCGATCTGTTCAACGAGCTCTACCGCGGCCACCGCTGGTTCGAGCCCGACGTCGATGACCTCGCCGCCAAGCTGCAGCACATCGCCGCCGACTGGGAAGCGGCCAGCCGTCGCGCGGCTCCGGCCCGCGGACGGCTGATCGAGCGTTTCGGCTTCGAGGCGACCGCGCGAAGAATTCGAGACAGTGCCTGCGGCGCCGTAGCCAGGACTGGAGACTCCAGCCGACCCGACTGCTTCATCCGTGGCCCGTTCGGGGCTACGGCGTCCCTAGCCGCAGTCAATGATGGGCTCGCCAACGAACTCGAGGACATCGGCTGCGCCGTGCATCACCGCGCGCCAGGGTGTCCCCCGGTGAGCGACCCCGGCGTCGGCATCACCCACTCGTGGCCACCTGACTTCCGGCCGGTCAGCGAGGGCCCAACCGTGGTCATCCTGCCCTGGGAGTACGGATCTCCGCCCACCCATTGGGTGCAGCAGGCACGAACACAGGCGGACCGCATCTGGGTGCCCAGCGAGTACGTCCGAGACGGGTATGTGCGGAGCGGCATGCCACCCGGGATCGTGGAGGTCATGCCGAACGGCTTCGACCCGCTCGATTCTCGCCGGCCGGCCCGGCGCTGACGTTACCTGTGGAGGCTGCATGTACGTTCCTCTTCGTCGGCGGGACGATCTGGCGCAAGGGCGTTGACCTGCTGATCGCCGCGTGGTCACAAGCATTCGGGCCTGACGACGACGTCGCGCTGGTCATCAAGGACTTCGGAACGAGCACCTGGTACGACGGCCAGACGGCCGGCGAGAGCATCCGTGACTACGCCGCCCGTGGCGAAACCGCGCCCGTCGTTTACATCGATGACGACCTTCCGGCTCGCGACGTGGCGTCGCTGTATCGAGCCGCGGAGGTGCTTGTGGTTCCGTACCGCGGAGAGGGCTTCTGCCTGCCGGCGCTCGAGGCCATGGCCTGTGGGCTGCCGGTGATCCATACGGGCACGGGACCGACCAACGAGTTCGTGCCCACCGAAGCTGGGTGGGCGCTCGCGGCCCGGGAGATGGATGTCCCTTCGCATTTCGACATCGGGAACTTGGCTGGCCCGGCACGGGTTCAGGAGGTGGACGTCGCGAGTTTGGTGTCCGCGTTGCGAGAGGCAGCATTCGAGCCCGACGAGCGCTTAGCACGGGCTCGCTGTGCGCTGACGGCGTCGGCGCAGCACACGTGGGCTGAAGTTGCCGCCCGTGCGCGCGCGTCACTCAAGGTTCTCGCTGACGAGGCGCTGCCCCTCGCCCGGCTGGGCCAGCCGCAGGCTGTGGAGCGCCGCCCAGGTTGGACGCTCGCGCTGTACGCGCCGAATTGGCGCGACGACGCGCGGTGGACGCGCACGCTCAGGCTGTGGGCCGACGCCTTCACCGAGCAAGACGAGGTCACGCTGGCACTTCATTGCGGCGAGGAGGACCCCGACGAACTCGCCGAGCGGATCATGCAGTGCGTCAATCAGCTTGAGCTGTCCCCCACATCGTTGCCGGACCTGATGCTGTGCCGTCCCGACATCCAGTTGCAGGACTTGGTCTGCGCAGCGGACGTCGTGCTGGTGGACGACATCGACATCAACCGTCCAGAGCTCGTCCGCCGAGCGCTCCGCGTCGTGCCGGCGGGTCAGCGCAGCCCGCAGAGCCTGCGGGCGCAGCTCGGCTCACGGGTCAGCCGACCAAGCTTGGAGCCCAGCCGCCCCACCATGGGCGCGCGCCAGTAGTCACGTCACGTCGGCTGCCGACGCCACGAGGCTCCGGCGCACGCGTCGGTCCGCACGTTAGTGAGACCGCAACGCGAGCGCCCGGGCACCGGAGGCGCGCTCGAGCAGCATCTGCAGCCGCGGGCGCAGCGCGTCGAGCCCGCAAACCTTGGTTACCGCCGCCGCGCGGCTCACCCGCGACGTCGACATCGCCAGCGCCGCCTGCAGCGGTACCTCCGAGCCGTCGAATGACAGCTCGTCGCCGAGCACGCTGGCTGCTGTCGCGCCCGCCCGCGACACGACGGCGGCGCCAGCTGCAGCGGCAATCAGACCGGAGCGGTCGAACGGGTCGCGCGGATCGATGCAGACCACAGCGTCGCACTCGCCCGCCAGCGCCGCGAACCGACGCTCGGAGGTGACGGGCCCGAGCAGCGTTGCCTCGGGCAACACCTCCCGGACGAGACGAGACACCGATTCCGTTGCCACCGTCGGCAGTATGCGGATGCGCACCGAGGGGTCGAGCTGCGCCAGCGCGGCCAGCAGCTTACGGCTGCAGAAGAGATCATGTGTCGGCAGGACAGCCAGCAGCCCTTGTCCTCCAAGCCCAACCGGAACGCCGGTGATGACAGGAGGAAGGACATCGACCCGATCAGCATCGACGCCCTCCGCCACCAACTCGTCGGCAACCGCGGGGGTGGCTGCCCACACCGCGGCAGCATCTGAGATGTCGGCCTCCGGGATCGCTCCGAGGCGCAAAATCGCTCGCCCGTGAGGCTCGACGGCCCCAAGACGACCAACCGGTGCCTGGATGATCAGCGCGTCGCGCCGCTTCGGACGCACGCTGCCGCGCCGGAGGCTCGCCCACTCCGGCTCCATCAGACGTGGCTTGACGAAGCTCGGCCCCCAGCTCCGCGTCGCCGGCTCCACACCAAGTTCCTCGAGCGCCGCGAGTAGCGCGCGGGCCTCGGCCGACTCAGGGGAGAGACCGGTGACCTCTCCCTCGACGGAAACGCCGGTCCCCTCCGGCGTCGATGCGGGATGAAGGGCAGGAATGAAGTCTGGACCCACACCATCAAACTGCGAGGCGAGCCGTTCGCTGTCTTCATCGATCAGCCCCGCGTAACGTGAGGAGAATCGTCGCTCGTTTGCAAACTCATCGGGTCGGCGCGAGCGGCTCGCGCCCTCAGCGTGAATGACGGCCAGATCGCCCCGATAGACAACGCGGTGACCGGCCAGACGGACACGAATGGACAGGTCCACATCCTCCCACCCGTTGACGAACCCCTCATCGAGAGCACCCAGCTCGAGAAACAGGTCGCGCCTCAACGCGATGCATGCCGCAGTCACGAAGTCGCAGTCGAAGGTTGTGCAGGCGGCGGGCAGATCTCCGGCCTCGTGGCGAAACAGATGGAAGGGGCGAACCATTCCGTCGCCGCCACGGAACCAGGCGCAGCCGCCGTGCTGGATCGTGCCGTTCGGATACAGCAGACGGCAGCCGGCGATCCCCACACCCGGTTCGAGTGCTTGCGCGACGAGATCGTCCAGCACGCCGGCCGGTACCTCTGTGTCGTTGTTGAGGAGAACAACGACGTCCGCGCTGGCGGCACGAACACCAGTGTTGACACCACCCGCGAAATTGCGGTTCTTCTCCATCAGCAGAACGGTTGCGCGGTCGGCCCAGCGTCGCAGGAGCGCCGGCGTGTCGTCCGGCGATGCGTTGTCCACGAGCACGAGCTCAATGTCGTCCCCCAGGCGCTCACCAAAAGCGGCGTCAAGCGACTCGAGGCAACGCTCGGTGACCTCACGCTGGCCAAAGGTCACGATCACGATGGAGAAGCTGGGGCTCTGAGCAAGCGCCATCAGCCACGGTGGTCGGCGTCATGGGTCGGATCTTGATCGGCTCTGGCTCAAGCGCTCAGCCCCGATGCCGATTATCCGGGGCAGTGTCGATTCCCTCGGACGAATGCGCCTGAACGAGTTCACTCTGGATCGCGAATTGCGGGTCCTCGTTCCTCCTGGCACCGGAGCTCCCGCCGGATACCTCGACGGTGTGGAGCAGCATCTGCTTGGCGTGCTCGGAAGTATCGATGACCGCTCCGTAGCCTCTGAGCCCCTTCACCGAGAAATCCGCGATTGGCCGACGCAGTATCACCTGACTCCGTACCGGAGCACGATCTTTGATTGCTTCGGCTTCACCGCCGGGGACGCGCGCGTGCTGGAACTCGGTGCCGGGTGCGGCGCGATTACCCGCTGGCTGGGCGAGCACTGTGCTGAGGTCCACGCTATCGAGGGGAGCACTCAGCGCGCCCGGGTGGCGCGCGCCCGCTGCGCGGAACTCGACAACGTGATCGTCTATTCGGCCAACTATTCAGAGCTCGCCGAACGCGATGCCTTCGACGTCGTCACCCTCATCGGCGTGCTCGAGTATGGGCACCTCTATCACCCGCAGCTCGGCGGCGATCCGTCCGGCGCGGCCGTCGACAACCTACGGATCGCGCGGCGCGCTCTGCACCACGACGGCGTCCTGGTGCTGGCGATCGAGAATCGCCTCGGGGTGAAGTATCTCAACGGCGCCCGCGAGGATCACTCGGGCAAGCAGTTCGAAGGCGTACAGGGGTATCCGCACGCCACGTCGGCCGTAACGTTCTCTGCCCACGAGCTCCGGACGATGCTCTCGGCGGCTGGCTTCTCCGGGATCAGGACGTACCTGCCCTACCCGGACTACAAGCTCGCCTCAACAATCATCAATGGCACCTATGCGGGACCGGAGTCCGGTGCCCACAACTGGTTGCCCGGCACCGCTCCTGACCGGGGAACCCCGCGCAGTCTGGCGATGTACAACGAAGCGCTCGTGGAGCGCGAGCTGGTGCGCGCCGGCCTGTTGACCGAATTTGCGAACTCGTTCCTCATCCTCGCCTACGCGGGCGATCCGCGCCAAAGCGACGAGCGCCACGGCTTGCAGACGGACTGGCGCGCCCGGCATTACGCGTTTGACCGCCGGCCCGGGCTGCAGAAGCGCGTCACGATCGGTCCGCCGGAGGATGATGTCGTTCACAATGAGCCGGCGCTGGGGCGCACCCCAAGCGGCGGCGCTGGCGCACTGAATCATCGCCTCGATGACGAGCACCTGCAGCCAGGCGAGCTGCTGGTATTCGAGATCCACGCCGCGATTGCCGGGACTGGATTCGGGGCTCCGTTCCTGAGCCTGCTTGCCGAGCATCGCGATTGGCTTGTCGATGAGTTCGCAACGGGCTGGATCGACTCGACCGGGGTGCCGCTGCTGAACGGCGAAGCATTCGACGCCGCCTGGTGGAACATCGTCCGCGACAGCGACGGTTGCTGGACGAGAATCGACCGTGAATGGCGGTTTCGAGGGCTGATACCGCTCGACTACGTGGTGTGGCGCACGCTGCTGCACTACGCCGGACGCTTCCGTCTGCACCTGCCGGACCCCTGGAACCACGCACAGGCCCAGGAGTTCGCGGACCATTGGCTTCGCCATCTCCAGCCAGAAGTCGACCTCGACCGGCTCAAGCAGATCCATGCGATCGAGCTCCTCGTGAAGCGCTCGGTCGAACCCCAGATCGAGGCGGCACCGGCTGCGCCGCTGAGCATCGGCGGGCAAGTATGTCTTGCCGGGAACATCCGAGAGCTCGGCGCCGACCAGACCCTGCTGCGGGACTACATAGCGGCATTTCGCGACGATGACGCGGTCGTCCTCGCCCTGTACGTCGAGCCCGACGTCGCTGAAGCGCAGATCGAGCAGCTACGACGGACTCTGTGCGAAGTCGGCGCCGATGAGGCCGGGATGCCCGACGTGCTCGTAGGGCTCGCGCACGACAGCAAGGCGCAGCGTCGCGCGGTCGCCGCGGCAGCGGGCGTCCTCACCCGAGAGGCTCGAGCTGCAGACGAGAGCGGCGACGTCCCGCGCGTGGCGGACGCGGGTGCGATGCGCGCACTTGTCGAGAGGTTTTGGGCCCAAGCAGGTCAGCGGCATCCACCGCGCGCCGCGTGAAAACGACGGCCCAGCGTGACGCGGCACAGCGTGACGCCAGAGGCTTCTAGGCTTCCGGGGCGTCCAGCACCACGCCCGGGACGTAGCGCAGGATCGTGTCATCGGTCACACCGTCGCACAGGCCGTCGCGGAGCTCGAACTCCTGCCAGGAGCGGCGGCTCGTGGTGTCCGCCCGGCCCTTGGCCAGTTTCACGGCGAATTCCGCACGTGACTTGCTCCAGTAATGGTTGATCCGCAACCGATCGACCGAAACTGTCGCACTGAACGGCCCCGGGACTGCGCGTTCCTGCTCATCGACCGCCACGGCCTGGGCTGTGTAGGCAAAGAAGTGCGGATTTGTGCAGCCAGCAACTCGGCGTGGATCGACGATGCTCTTGACGTGAACATTCAGAGGCCGGTAGCCACCGTCCGGAAGCGCGAGATGCGGGTAGGGAACGACATGATCCAACGGACCGCGCCGCCGAAAGTTCTCGAGTACACCGCCGGGAGGCCGTTCAGCATGACCGGAGGAGCCGAACGAGACCCAGTTGACGACGACCGCAGGATGCGTTTCGTAACCCGCCAAGACCGAATGCAGGTCTACTGACTCGGTCGGGAAGAGAAACTCGTCGATGTCGACGAATGCGATCCAGCGTGAGCTTCCTGCCTGCGCCGCAGCACAGTGCGCGTACGCGTTCATCTGAACGACCTCGCCCGGAGCCTTGTATAGCGTCACTAGACCGTCGTCGACGTATGGCGTCAGCACCTCTTCAGGTACATCCGAACTCTCGTTGTCGTACAGGAAGAAGTGCTCGACCCCAACGCGGCGGTGAAAGTCAATCCATTCCTGTAGGTAATCGCGCTCGTCTTTGAACACTGCGCCGATCGAGAGATACATCGGTCCTGATGATCGACTCCGTCTTGTGGCACTTTAGGCGGGTCAACGGGCCCGGTTCGCAGCCTTCAGGCGCCACCGGCGCGGCCGATTACGGGGGGGACGAATGCCGTACACAGACGCAGTCACCCGCGTAGCGCAGATCCAAGCCCAGCTGAACGCGCTCGGAACCGCTTTCTCACCTCAGGCCGCGACGTCGGCGACGAGTACCGCGTCCCCGACGACGACCGCAACCGGCGGCTCGAGCTTCGCCAACGCCCTCGCCCAGGCCGGCGGCACGACGGCAGCCGGGTCGACGACGCTGTCGGCGAAGGCCCAGAGCATGCTGACGACCGATCAGCAGCAGTTCGCCACCCGGCTCGCCGCCGACACGGGGCTCAGCTCGCAGGTGGTTGCCGCCTGGATGCTCGCCGAAGAGTCGGGTGGGGCCGCGCAGTCCCGGCAATCGGCGCACAACAACGACTGGCTGAACATCGGCTACACCGACAGCGGCACCTATGGCTCGAGCGACTCGATCTGGAGCAACCCGATCGCCGCCGCCGACGCGACCGCCGGCTGGTTGAAGGGCCAGGACACGATCCCCGGCTACGGGCGGGCCGCCGCCGGGATCCAGGCGATCATGCAGACCGCCGGGCAGTCACCGCAGGCTCAGATGTCCGCGATTGAGAACTCCGGTTGGGCCTCCGGGGGCTATCCCGCGCTCGCCCAGCTGTTCGCCCAGGTCGGCGGCTGAGCCGCCCCGCCAGGCCTCGGGTCGCGGTCCCGGCGCGACCGGTGTCCGCGGGCCGGCCTCAACGGGGCCGCGAAGGGGCCGATCACCAGGATGATGCTTCGGGTTCCCAGAATGGTGTGGACCGCTGCACGACAGCCCCGCGTGCTGCTGGCACTGGCGCTGCTCCTGCTCGGGGGCCTGTATGTCGAGGAGCGTCTCAGTACCGACGTGCGGTTTGTGCCGTTCGCGGCGATTGCAGCGCTCGTCCTGCTGCTTGTCGCGTTCCGGGGCGAGGTGGCCGCCCAGGCGCTCGCCTCCGCCCGATCAGAGCTCGACGACGAGCATCGCCGGCTCGAGCGGATCGTCAACCACGCCCCGATCGGCATCGTCCTCGTCAACGCCGACGGGCGGTTCGTGACCGTGAACCCGGCGTTCTGCGAAATGATCGGTTACGCCCGCGCCGCGCTCGAAGGGCGCCGGTTTGTCGACTTCATGTCTGCGAGGACCCGGAGGCGGAGCTCGAGCGGTTCCGGACCGAATTCCTCGATGACGCTGGTGCGCAGTACGAGCGCCAGTACGCCCATCGCAACGGGAGCGAGATCTGGGCGCTCGTCACGCTCTCGCCGGCGACCGGCCCGGACCGCGCCGACGCCGTGCGCGTCGCCCAGATCAAGGACATCACCGAGCGCAAGCGGGTCGAGACGGCGCTCGCCGAGGAGCGCCAGCTACTGACCGCGTTCCTGCAGACGACGCCGGACCAGGTGTACTTCAAGGACCACGCGAGCCGCTTCATCCGCGCCTCGGAGGCGCAGGCCAGGAAGCTCGGCGCCGCCAGTGCCGCCGAGCTGATCGGGAAGACCGACTTCGACTACTTCTCCGCCGAGCACGCGCAACAGGCGTTTGACGACGAGCAGCGGGTCATCCGCACCGCCGAGCCGATGATCGGCCAGGAGGAGCGCGAGGTGTTCCCCGACGGGCGGGTGGCGTGGGCGGCGACCACGAAGCTGCCGCTCCGCGACCCCGCCGGCACGATCATCGGCACGTGCGGCATCTCCCAGGACATCACCGCGCGACGGCTGGCCGAGACGATGCTGCGCGAGAGCGAGGAGCGCTGGCGCACGCTGCTCGCGAACTCCCAGGAGATCGTCACGCTCGTCAGCGCCGACGGTCTGCTGTCCTATATCAGCCCCTCGATCGAGCGCTGGCTGGGACACGATCCGGACGAGCTGATCGGCGTCGATGCCCGCGAGCTCCTCCACCCTGACGACCTCGCCGCGTTCCGCGCGACGTTCGCCGCCGCCGCCGCCGACACCCGCAAGCGCCAGTTCCCAATCCACCATCGGCTGCGCCACAAGGACGGCACCTGGCACTCGCTCGAGTCGACGCTCGTCGGGCTCGTCGATGACCCGGCGATCGGCGCGGTGCTCGTCACCGCCCGCGACGTGACCGACTGGGTCACGCTCGAGCGCGAGCGGCAGCGGCTTGATCTCCAGCGACGCGTCTCCCAGCGGCTCGAGGCCGTCGGGCAGCTCGCCGCCGGCGTCGCCCACGAGATCAACACGCCGATGCAGTTCGTCAGCGACTCGGTGACGTTCCTGCAGGACGCCGTCGACGAGTTGCTGACCCTGACCAACCTGTACCGCGACCTGCTCCACACCGACGAGCCGATCCAGAAGGAGGAGCGCCAGCGCCGCGCCACCGAGGCCGAGCAGCAGGCCGACCTCGACTATCTGTGCGAACGCATCCCCAGCGCGTTTGACCGGACGGTCGACGGCATCGGACGGGTCACATCAATCGTCAAGGCGATGAAGCGCTTCTCGCACGCCTCGAGTGCCGAGGCCACCCCGGCCAATCTCAACGAGGCGCTCGAGACGACGCTCGCCGTGTGCCGGAACGAGTACAAGTACGTCGCGGATGTCGACCTCGAACTCGGTGACCTTCCACTCGTCACGTGCAACGTCGGCGAGCTCAACCAGGTGTTCCTCAACCTGATCATCAACGCCGCTCAGGCGATCGGCGAGATCGCCGATGGATCCAAGCGCCGCGGCACGATCCGGATCGTGACCCGAGTTGACGATGAGGAGGTGTCGATCGAGGTCGCCGACGACGGTCCCGGCATTCCACCCGAGCTGCTCGACCGGATCTACGAGCCGTTCTTCACCACGAAGGAGATCGGCCAAGGCAGCGGCCAGGGCCTCGCGATCGCCCGGACCACGATGGAGCATCATCATGGCTCGATCGAATGCGCCAGCGTGCCCGGCTCGGGCACGAAGTTCACGCTGCGGATCCCGCTGCAGCGACCGCAGCGCGACACGGCGTACGCCGCCTGACGGCGGCGGTCCTTACGCGGCCCGTCCGCTCTCCGGAGCCTCGGGCTCCCACTCGGCGGACTGTCCGAGTGAAGCGCTCTTCAGCACCTTCAGCGAGAGCAGCGCGCACTTCAGGCGCGTCGCCGAGATATCGATCCCGAGCAGTTCCAGCACGAACGAGCGATCGAGGGCGAGCACATCCTGCACCGCCATCCCCTTGACCTCGTCGGAGGCCATTGACGCCGCGGCCTGCGAGATCGCGCAGCCGTGCCCCTCGAACCGCACGTCTTCGATCCGTCCCTCACCGTTGACCATCAACCGCACGGTCAGCTCGTCCCCGCACAACGGGTTGAGATCGTGAAACTCGAGGTCAACCCGCTCGAGCTCTGGCGCCGGCGGGCTCCAGTTGTGCGGGTGCTTGTAGTGATCGAGGATGTTCTCGCGATACAGGTCGTCCATCACTATGGGAGGGTAGCGGTGCTATGATAGTTAGCGAACGCTAATTATCTCGCCTTTTGCCCGACACCTCTGCCGACACCCATCTTGAGCTCGCCGCCCGGCTGCGGCTTTCCGTGGCTCGTCTCGCGCGGCGCCTGCGCCAGCAGACCGCGACGGAGCTCACCCCGTCGCAGAACTCAGCCCTGATCAGCATCGAGCGCCACGGCCCGCTGACCCCGAGTGAGCTCGCCGAGATCGAACGGATCCAGCGCCCCACGGCTACCCGGATCCTCGGCGCCCTGATCGAGCGCGGCTTGGTCGCCCGGCAGCCGGACGCGAGCGACCGCCGCAGCTCACGCGTCAGCATCACGCGCAACGGCGCCGACGTGCTGGCCCGCGGACGACGCCGCAAGAACGCGTACCTCGCCCGGCGGCTCGAGACGTTCGACGCTGACGAGTTGGAGACGCTCGACCGGGCGGCGGCGTTGCTCGAACGGCTGATGGAGGAGGAGCGATGAGCGTCGAGACGCTGAAACTCCCGTTCCGCTCGCTCACCGTCCCGAACTACCGGCGCTACTTCGTCGGCCAGATCATCTCGCTGAGCGGCAACTGGATGCAGATCGTCGCCGAGATGTGGCTGATCTTGAAGCTGACGAACTCGAGCTTCGCCGTCGGCCTGACCGCCGCACTGCAGTTCCTGCCGATGCTCGTCGCCGGCGCCTGGGGCGGTCTGCTCGCCGATCGCATGCCCAAACGCGGCCTGCTGATGATCACCCAGACGCTGATGGCGATCCCGGCGCTGACGCTGTGGGTGCTCACGGGCACGGGCAACGTGACCGCCCCGGTCGTACTCGCGCTCGTCTTCGCCCGCGGCGCGGTCAACGCCGTCGACAACCCGGCGCGGCAGAGCTTCGTGATGGAGATGGTCGGCCGCGTCAAGGTCGTCAACGCGGTCAGTCTCAACAGCCTGATCGTGCAGTCCGCGCGGATCATCGGCCCGGCCGTCGCCGGGACCGTCATCGCGACGATCGGCGTCGCCCCGTGCTTTCTCATCAACGCGCTCAGCTTCGGCGCGATGCTGTTCGCGCTGCGGCTGATCGAGCCCGACGAGCTGCACCAGGGCAAGCGGGTCGCGCGCGAGTCGGGACAGCTCCGCGAGGCGCTCCGTCACGTCGCCGCCACGCCGGCCCTGCGCGTGCCGCTCGCGGTGATGGCGCTCGTCGGGACACTGTCCTTCAACTTTCAGGTGATCCTGCCGCTCGTCGCCCGCTTCGCGTTCCACGGGACCGCGGCGACGTACGCCGTGTTGACGAGCGCGATGGCCGTCGGGGCGGTCGCGGGCGCGCTCGCCGCCAGCACACGGGAGACGATCAAGCCCGCGCTCATCACGGTCGCGGCGCTTGGCTTCGGCATCTTCAGCCTGGCGGCGGCAGCGGCGCCGACGCTCGGCCTCGAGGTCATTGCCCTCGCCGTCACCGGAGCCGCGAGCGTGACCTTCGCCGCGAGCATCAACTCCACCCTGCAGCTCGCCGCAGCACCCGCGATGCGCGGACGCGTGATGGCCCTCTACAGCGTCGTGTTCCTCGGCTCGACGCCGATCGGCGCCCCGATCACCGGCTGGCTCGCCGGCGCCGCCGGTCCGCGAAGCACGCTCGTGCTCGCGGGCGTCGCCGCGCTCGTCGGAGCGTTCGGGCTGTGGTACGCGCTCGTCCGTCCCACGCGGGAGCCGGATGCGGTGAGTGCTGTGGCGGTCGAGAACCTAGAGCTGGAGGATGCTGCGGACCGACTCGAGACCCGCGATCAACCGGTCCACATCCGTGGACGTGTTGTGCACGGCGAACGACGCCCGCGTCGTCGCCGAGACTCCCAGCTTTCGCATTAGCGGCTGCGCGCAGTGATGGCCCGCGCGGACGCAGACGCCCTCGCGTCCGAGAATCTCGCCGACATCGTGTGGATGCGCGCCGTCAACGGTGAACGACACGAGCGCGCCACGCTCGGCCGCGTCGCGCGGCCCGTGAATGTCAACCCCGGGGACGTCGCCGAGGCGGACCAGCGTGTCGGCGACGAGCGCTTCCTCGTGGGCACGGATCTGCTCGATGCCGATCGCGCGGATCCAGTCCACCGCGGCGCCGAGCCCGATCGCCTCGGCGATCTGTGAGGTGCCGGCCTCAAACTTCCACGGCAGGTCGGTCCACGTCGAGGACTCGGCGCCAACCATCCGAATCATGTGGCCCCCGCCGATGAACGGCGGCATCTCAAGCAGCAGCGACCGGCGGCCATGCAGGACCCCGATCCCGGTCGGCCCGTACGCCTTGTGGCCGGTCCAGGCATAGAAATCGGCGTCGATCGCCGTGAGGTCGACCGCAATCTGCGGCACCGCCTGGCTGCCGTCGATCAGGACGACGGCCCCTGCCCGGTGCGCCCGCTGGACGATGTCCGCGACGGGATTGATCGTGCCGACCACGTTCGAAACGTGGGCGAGGGCGAGCAACTTGGGCCCGCGGGCGAGCAGCGCATCGAGCGCATCGAGATCGAGCTGACCGTCCCCGAGCACGGGTACGTACGCGAGCTCGGCACCGCGATCGGCGGCCAGCAGCTGCCACGGGACGATGTTCGAGTGGTGCTCCATCTCGGTGAGCACGATCAGATCGCCGGCGCCGACGTTGTCCCGGCCCCAGGTGTACGCGACGAGGTTGATGGCCGCCGTCGCGTTGGCGGTGAAGATCGTCTCCTCGGGGGTCGATCCGAGCCAGTCGGCGATGCGGTTGCGCGCGCCCTCGAACAGGTCGGTCGCCTCGACGGCGAGCGGGTACACGCCGCGATGGATCGAGGCGCGGGTCTCGGTGTAGTACCGGGTCATCGCGTCGATCACGGGCTGCGGCGTCTGCGACGTCGCCGCGGAGTCCAGGTAGGCAACGGTATGCCCGTCGAACTCCCGGCGCAGGACCGGGAACTCCGACGCGACGTCCCGCACGGCGCTCGTCGAAACGGCCGCCATGGCTAGGCCACGGCCGCGTCGAGGGCGTCTGTGATCCAGCCGTAGCCCTTCGCCTCGAGCTCGTCGACGAGCTCGGGGCCGCCCTGCTTGACGATCCGGCCCTGGTAGATGACGTGCACGTGGCTCGGCTGTACGAGGTGCAGGATGCGCTGGTAGTGGGTGATGATGAGCACGCCCATGTCCGGGCCGGCGACGGCGTTGACGCCGTTGGCGACGACGCGGAGCGCGTCGATGTCAAGCCCGGAGTCGGTCTCGTCAAGGATCGCCATGCCCGGCGTCTGGAGCGCCAGCTGGAGAATCTCCATGCGCTTCTTCTCGCCGCCGGAGAAGCCCTCGTTGAGGTAGCGGCTCGAGAACTCCTTCGGCACGTTCGTCAGCTTCATCGCCGCCTCGACCGTCTGGCGGAAGTCACGCAGCGGGATCGGATCCTCGCCGCGCGCCTGGCGGTGGGCATTGAGCACGGTGCGCAGATACTTGGTCACCGTGACACCGGGGACCGACACCGGGTACTGGAACGCCATGAACAGGCCCATGCGGGCACGCTCGTCGGGGTCGGCCTCGGTGATGTCCTCACCGCGGAACAGGATCTGTCCCTCGGTCACCTCGAGGTTCGGGTGCCCCATGATCGTGTTCGCGAGCGTCGACTTGCCCGAGCCGTTGGGACCCATGAGGGCGTGGATCTCACCCTTGTCGACGGTGAGATCGAGGCCCTTGAGGATCGGCTTATCGCCGGCGCGGACATGAAGATTGCGGATTTCTAGCTCAGCCATATCTCTTTCTGGTCAGGCCACTGGCACGCGGTCGTACTTGCGTGAGAACTCGACCAGCTCGGCCAGGGTCGTCGTCTGCAGCGAACGGGTGATGCCGCCCTGGACACGCATCCACAGGAGCTTCGTCGCGCACCCGCGCCCGGCATCGGGCTCGTGCGAGCACAGCACCCGCTCGGTGCGGTCGTGCACAAAGCATTCCATCGGTGCAATCGAGCCCTCGAGCGCCTGCACCACCTCGTCCATCGAGATCTCCTCCGCGGGCCGGGAGAGCCAGTAGCCACCGTGGGCGCCACGGGCACTCATCACGAGTCCCGCCTTCCGAAGCCGCGCGACGACCTGCTCGAGGTACGCGAGCGGCAGACCCTCGGCGTCCGCGATCGCCTTGAGGCTCGTCGGATGCTCAGGTACTTGCCGTCCGAGCTCAACCATCAGCCGAACGCCATACTCCGCCTTCGAGGAGAAGATCATTGTCAAATCCTACCATGGCGGTAGGTTATGGCTTCAGATAGGGTCTCCCCACATGGATGATGTGGGGCTGGCGAGGAACGAGTTGATACCGCGCGCGGCGGCCTCCGCCCGTGAGCACGGGCGCATCGGCATCGACACCGAGTTCATGTCCGAGGGCCGCTACCGGGCGCTCCTGTGCCTCGTGCAGATCGTCGTCGACGCGCCGGACGAGCCCGACGGCATCTCGGTGCTCCTGATCGATGCCCTCGACGAGACACTCGACTTCACCCCGTTGGCTGAGCTGATGGGCAACCCGGAGATCGAGGTCGTGCTCCATGCCGGTCGGCAGGACGTCGCGATCCTCCGCCGCGTCTGGAGCACCGAGCTGACGAATATCTTCGACACGCAGATCTCCGCTGGGTTCGCCGGGGCGAGCGCGCAGGCCGGCTACGGCAACCTGATCGGCTCGATCCTCGGCCGGCGCGTCGGCAAGACCGCGAGCTACACCCGGTGGGATGCCCGGCCGCTCACCGCCGAGCAGCTGAGCTACGCACAGGAGGACGTCCTGCATCTGCTCGAGCTCGCCGATGAGTTGCAGCGTCGCCTCCGCCAGCGCGGGCGCCTGGAATGGGCTTGCGAGGAGTGCCGGCGACTCGAAGGCGCAACCGACGAGCGTGACCCCGAGACCGTGTGGGAGCGCCTGCCACGCGTCGGCCAGCTCGACCCCCGCGCCCGCGCCGTTGCCCGCGAGCTCGCCGCCTGGCGCGAGCGCACGGCGTCCCACGAGGACCGGCCGGTCGGTTCCGTGCTCGCCGATCCGCCGCTCGTCGAGCTCGCCAAGCGCCAGCCCTCGAACCCGCGCGGCCTCGAGCAGATCCGGGGCGTGCATCCGTCGACCGTACGTCGTCGCGGCGAGGGCATCCTCGAGGCGATCGCCCGCGGCCGTCAGGCGGAGCCGATCCCCCGCGAGCAGGCCCGCGGCAGATCGGAGCCCGGCGATGCGCCGCTGATCGCGCTCGCCGAGGCGCTGCTGCGGGCTCGCGCCCTCGACTCATCCCTCGCCTACGAGTTGATCGCGTCACGCAGCGAGCTCGAGCAGATCGTCGCCGCCGCGCGCCGCTCCGAGCCTGAGCCGGACGTGCGCACGCTCACCGGATGGCGGCGTGAGCTCGTCGGCGAGGATCTGCGGGATCTGCTCGCCGGGCGCAAGGCGGTCGCGGTCGGGCCCGGGCGCCGGCTCGAGCTCAGGACGCCCCCGCCTCGAGCAGCATCGACATCGCCGCCGCGCGCGCCAACAGTTCCCGGGAGAGCGCAAGCGTGACCGTCCGGGAACGTTTGATCCATCCCAGGTCGATCCCCTTGAGATCGCCGAACGCGGTCGCGTAGGTAACCCGCAGCTTGTGCCCGGGCGAGTCGGCGGCATGCTGCTCGCCGGTCTCGGCGTTCGCACCCGTCCAGCCGTTCTTCAGGAGCAGTGCGTGCTCGTCCTTGACGAGCGCATCCGCGCTGGCGGCGGTGGTCGAGGTGACGACGAGCTCCCAGGCACAGAACGCATTCGCACCCTTGTCGCACCGCTGCACCTTGAGCGTGACGTGCGCTCCGGGCGGCAGCGGCAGTTTGGCCAGGTCGGGCGTCCCGCCGCTGCTCTGACCACACCCCGCGAGCGCGACGAGCGTCGTCGCACACAGCAAGGCACCTAGTCTTCGCGCGATCATGAGCTCGCGCAGCAGCGTAGCCGAGGGCAGGCGGCCGCTCGTCCCGTGGTGACCCCGGGCCGGTATGTCCTGGGCGCGGCGGCGTTGCTGATCGTCTGCGGCTCACTCGGCTGGGCGGCGTTCGTGGTTCGGCGGCGTTACGCGCCCGCGTGGTCGGGCGCGCTGGCGCGGCTGGCGGAGGTCGTCATCGGCTTTGCGCTGCTGACCGCCGAGCTCGAGATCCTCGGGACGGTCCGGCTCTTCCGGCTCGCGCCCGTGGTGATCGCCTCGGTCCTGATCGGTCTGGTGGTGACGAGAGCGTTTGGCGGTGGACCCGCCGCTGACGCGGGCTTCGCGAGCGTCAGCGGCGTGTCCACCCCCAATCGCTCCCTCGTTCCGGCCGTGGGAGCGGGCATCGCAGTCCTGGCCGTCCTGGCCGAATGGTCCGGCCCCACCTTCTCATCGTTCGACTTCGGGATCCGGAGCTTCGACAGCGTCTGGTACCACCTCCCGTGGGCGGCGTCGTTCGCCCAGACCGGGCAGATCACGAGCCTGCGGTTCACCGACGTCGAGTACCTGACGGCGTTCTATCCGGCGACCGCCGAGATGTTCCACGGCGCCGGAATCGTGCTGCTCTCGCGCGACACGCTGTCGCCGATCTTCAACCTCGTGTGGCTGGGCCTGGTGCTGCTGGCCGCCTACTGCGTCGGGCGGCCACGGGGTCTCGGGTGGCTGACGATGACCGGCGCGGCCGTGGCCTGCTCGGTGCCGATGTTCGTGGGCTCGCAGGCCGGGAGCGCGGCGAACGACATCGTCGGGAGCTTCTTCGTGCTCGCCGCCGCGGCGCTGTTCTTCAACGCCGACGAGGACGCGGCGTTCCCGCTCGTGCTCGGCGGTATCGCCGCGGGGCTCGCCATCGGAACGAAGCTGAGCATGGTGATCCCGGCGCTGGCCCTGACCGGCGGAGTCGTTGTCCTGCGGCGACGCCGGTCCTGGCTGTGGCTCGGACCGCTCGCCGTGGCCGCGTCTTTTTGGTACCTGAGAAACCTAATCGCCGTAGGTAATCCATTCCCGTTTGTGGGACTGCCTGGGCTCGCGACTCCGGCGCCGCCGCTGCAGGCGCACACCGGCTTCAGCGTCGCTCATTACTTGTTCAACGGGCACGCGTGGAGCGCATCCTTCCAGCCCGGGTTCGCGTCCGGCCTCGGCGGCTGGTGGTGGGCGATTCTCGCCCTCGTGATCCTCGGCCCTGTGCTCACGCTGCTGCCGGGATCGGACGCGCGGCTGCGCGTGCTCGCGCTCGTCGCGCTTGCCTCGATCGTCGGCTACCTGATCACGCCGGAGACGGCGGCGGGCCCGGCCGGCCAGCCGGTCGGGTTCGCCTTCAACCTCCGCTACGGCGCGCCCGCGCTGATTCTCTCGGTGACGCTCCTGCCCCTCGCGCCGGCGCTGCGTGGCGAGCGCGCGGGCTATGTGCTGCTCGCCGTGTTCGGTGCCGTGCTCGTCGCGACCCTCATTCAGGCGCGGCTGTGGCCCGCGCGCCAGCTGGCCGGCGTGTTCGCGGTGCTCGCCGCCGTCGCACTCGTGTGCGCCGTGTACGCCGTCTCCCGCCGGTCTGGCCTCGCCGCCATTGGCGCGGCTGCGCTGATCGTCGTCATCGCCGGGTATCCGCTCCAGCGCCACTACCTGCACCGGCGCTACGCCTACCAGCCGGGCGTCTCCTCGCTCGCCCGGACCTGGGCGATCTTTCGCGGCATTCACAATGCTCGCGTCGGTGTCGTCGGGACGTTCGGCGGCTTCTTCAGCTATCCGTACTTCGGACTCGACATCTCAAATCCCGTCCAGTACGTCGCCGCCCGCGGTCCGCACGGGTCGTTCACGCCGATCACGTCGTGCCCGGCGTGGCGGCGGGCGGTCAACGCCGGCCACTACCGCTACCTCGTCACCACGCCGGCCCGGGACCCGTGGCATCCGAAGCCGCTCCAGCCTTCGCCGGAGATGGGCTGGACCGCCGGCGATCCCGCCGCACACCTCATCTACACCCGCCGCGCCACCGGTCAGCGGATCGCCGTGTTCGCGCTCGCCGGCCCGCTCAACCCGGCCGGCTGCCGGTAGACGACTGCGCGAGCAACTCACGGACCGCCGCCTGGTGGGCCTCCGTCGTGAAGCACATCGGCTCGGAGAACTCCTCCAGCGCGATCGCCTGCTCCCACGTCATGTCGGCAGCGTGGCGGAGCAGTGGCTTGCTCATCGCGAGCACATGGGCGGGGAGCCGTTCGATCCGCTCACACCACGCCTCGGCCGCGCCGAGCAGCTGATCGTGGGGCACGAGCTCGTTGCCGAGCCCGAGCTCGAACGCCGCCGCGCCGCTGAGGTGCTGACCGGACGCGAACAGCCCGAACGCCCGCTGGTAGCCAAGCCGGCGAGTGAGCGCCCAGCTGTTCCCGACCTCCGGAACGAGCCCGATCCGCCCGAACGCCGGCACGATCCGTGCCCGCTCAGACAGCAGCAGCACATCACAGGCGAGAGCGAACGCGAGCCCGACCCCGGCCGCGGGTCCGTTGACCGCCGCGATGAATGCCTTGTCCGTGCGCGTGATCAGACGCGCGATCCCACCGAACTGGCCGCGGATCCAGCGCCAGATATCGGTCGCGCCGGACGGCGAGGCGAGCATCCCCTGACCCGACATCGGCCATCAGCCGGAGGTCTCCGCCGGCGCTGAACGCTGGGTCCCGTCCGGTGAGGACGATCGTCCTGCACCTCCGGATCGCTCGCGAGCGCAGCCAGCTCGTCATGGAGCTGCACGGTGAGCGCCGCGCTCAGCGGGTTCAGCTTCTCCGGGTCATCCAGCGTCACGGTCGCCCGTGTCCCGCCGCGTTCGACCCGGACATACTCGCGCTCGCGGTCGGACCGGGCACGCTCCACGATCTGCTCGTAGTTCATCGTCAACCTCCTGCGGTCAGTGATCTCCACGCGGCCCCCGCCAAGTCCGGAGCCGCTTTGGTGAGTGAGACCCGGCTGGCGTCCGCCAGCCAGTGGCGCGCGAGCTCCTGGCTCGGACCGATCCACAGCGCCGTCAGCACCTCCGGCTCGAGTGCACGCAGCTCTCCTGCGCGGACGCGCGGCCCGGTCCAGTCACGCACGGCACGAAAGAAGCGAAGGTTGAGCAGCCGGAGCGCTTCGGAGCTCCCCACGAGCACGCGGGCGTCGCGCTCGAGCAGCAGGAACCCCGCGAGCTCGGGGTGGTCCGCGATCCATGCCAGGTGGTGGTGTACGGCGTCCTCGACCCCCTCTCGGGTCGACGCCGCTTCGTCGAGCGCGGCCACGAAGCCCTCCTGGTAGGAGCGGAGCCCCTCGACATAGAGGGTCGCGGCGAGCTCCTCCTTGCCCCCGAAGTGGTGATAGATCGACCCGACGCTCGCCCCCGATCGACTGCGGATGCCCTCGATCGACCCGCCGCTCACCCCGTGTGCCGTGAACTCTGCGAGGGCCGCGGCCAGGATCTGCTCGCGCCGCCCGATCATCCGAATCGCCAGAATCTCATTCTAGAACAAGATTCTAATCGCTCCCACCGGCCGGGGCCGCGCGCGGCCTAATAACCTGAAAGGCCATGGCCACCACTGCCGATCACCTCCAAGACCCCGAGCTGCTCGCGACCGAGTGGGATCTCGCGCCGCTCGTTGACGACGACCCAGACCACGGCGTCGACCGCCAGCTCGAAGCGGCGCTCGATCGCGCCATCGCATTCTCCGAGGCCCACGCCGGCCGCGTCGCCGAACTTGATGCCGAGGGGCTGCGCGCCGCGA
>CAVZZH010000001.1:0-336531 GCA_963779695.1 uncultured Solirubrobacterales bacterium | reverse complement strand
GCGAGTCGATCCAGCGCTCTAGGCGTTTGCCCTCACGGGTCATGAGCTCGGGGTCGCGGAGCGTGTTGGTGAGCAGCGCGATGCCCTGGTAGCTGGCGATCAGGGCGACGGCGAGATCGCGCGCGTCGCGTCTGCCGATCGATCGGAACTGGAGCTCGGCCCAGTCGATCGGGAGTGTGATCAGTACCGCGCAGGAGCGGTCCAGACCGTCGTCGCGCTTGTCGAGTTCGGAGCAGAGACTCCCTTGCGGGCAGCCATAGCGCGCGGTGAGATCGCGCTGCTCGAGGACCATGCGCACGAACGCCTTCAGACGGGCTTTGGGACTGCGGTGATGATCGAATGATGCGAGGGTCCTCCGGATGTCCTCTGCGTGGGCCTCGATCGCCGCAGCGACGAGCTCGTCTTTGGTCTTGAAGTAGTAATAGACGTTGCCGACCGGGACGTCGGCTGCTCCCGCGATGTCCGCGAGTGTCGTCCTCTCGACGCCCTGCTCGTGCAGAACCCGGCCGGTGGCGGCGACGAGCCGCTCGCGCTTGCCGAGCTTGGGTTCGGCGCTGGTCCGCCGTGCGCTGTCAGCTAAGTCAGTCATCTCACCAAGAGGATATCGGGCGGCGATTGCGATCTGATAAGTTAGCCAACTCACTTAGTCCGATCCGATTCTTGGAGGTCGCCTCGACATGACGGCAGTAGCACCTCAACCTTCGTTTCTCGCGACCCGCCGCGGCAAGCTGACGCTCGCGTTGTTGTGCGCGGTTGGGTTCCTCGACTTCGTCGACGCTTCGATCGTGAACGTCGCGCTACCGTCGATCCGCCACCAACTGCACTTCTCGGTTCAGAGCCTGCAGTGGGTGTTGAGCGGCTACCTGCTCACCTACGGGGGGTTCATGCTGCTCGGCGGCCGCGCCGCCGATCTCCTCGGTCGCCGGCGCTTGCTCGTCACTGGAACATCGGTCTTTGCGATCTCCTCGCTCACCGCCGGGGTCGCGGGCAGCGAAGGCATGCTCATCGGCGCTCGCCTGGTGCAGGGGATCGGCGCGGCGATGATGATGCCGGCCGCGCTCTCGATCCTGACCACGTCGTTTCACGAGGGCAGCGACCGCAACAAGGCACTAGGCGCCTGGGGCGCCCTGGCGGGCCTCGCATCCGCGGTCGGCGTGTTCCTCGGGGGCGTGCTCTCAGAAGGACCTGGCTGGAGGTGGGTGTTCTTCGTCAACCTCCCCGTCTGCGCGCTGATACTCGTCGCGGCCTTCCGACTGATCTCCGGCGAGCGGCGCCGCGCCCGGCTGGCGAACTTCGACACGCCGGGCGCGATCCTCGTGACAACCGGGATGCTGCTCCTCGTCTACGCGCTCGTCCGCGCGCCCGACATCGGCTGGGGCAGGGCCCGGACGATCGGGGAGCTCGCGGGTGCCGGGCTACTTCTCGCGGCGTTCGTGGTCAACGAACGGCGCCAACGCAATCCGCTCGTGCCACTGTCGATCTTCCGGATCAGCGGGTTGGCAGCCGCCAACGTGACCCAGGTGACCGCGTTAGCGGGCTTCTACTCGATGTTCTTCTTCATCACCCTCTACATGCAGAACGTCCTGGGCTACTCGCAGATCCAAGCCGGATCCGCATACATCCCGGTCACGTTCGGAGTCGCGATCGCCTCCGGGATCTCCTCGCAGCTGTTCGCGCGTACCGGCACCCGGCCGGTCATCGTCGCCGGCGCGCTGCTCGGCGCGGGCGGGCTGTTTTGGCTCTCACGCATCCCCGTCCACGGGTCCTACCTCACCGACCTGCTCCCCGGCCTGATGATCATGTCCTTCGGACTCGGCGCGGTATTCGTCGGCGTCACCACGGCCGGCAACGCCGGCGTACCGGCCGACAAAGCGGGACTCGCTGCCGCCCTGATCAACGCGTCGACATGGCTCGGTGGCGCACTCGGCATTGCGATCTTCTCGGCGATCTCCACCTCCCGCGCTCGACACCTCCTGGCGGCACACGCCTCCGCACCGGACGCCCTCACCTCCGGCTTCCACGGCGCGCTGCTCGCCGGCAGCATCTTCCTCCTCGCCGCCGCGCTCATCGCCTCACGCGCCATCAACACCCGCGGGGAACCGGTCCCCAACCCCCGCCTCGAACCCGTGCCCACCCCGGACACCGCATGAACACGCCGCGCGCACCGCTGTGCCAAGGGGCGCGGCGTTCATTCAGTGCCACCACGGAGACGAGATCCCGTGGCCGCGCCGATGTGCTCAGCGGTGCCGCAAGTGATCCTCCGCAAAGACACATCCAAGCGATGGAGGATCAGATGCCGACCACGATTAAGCCCCGCCCAATACTCACGATCGCCGCGAGCCTCGCGACGAGCCTGGCGCTCACTCCGGCTGTCTCGCGTGCGGCGAGTCCCGCGGTGCCGGTCAGGCCGTTCGTCGACTGTGTCGCGTTCAACGGCGATACGTCGAATCCGGTCTACACCGCGTACTTCGGCTACGAGAACACGGGGCCGGTGACGTTCTCGTTTGACCCGGCGAGCGGCGAGAATTCGCTGTTCCCGGGTGCCAACGACATCGGACAGACGAGGTCCTTCTTCCCGGGGAACTACCCGCGCGTCTTCTCGACCACGTTCGACGGTCACTTCCTACCGGCCATCAACTGGGAGCTGAACGGCCAGACCGTGGCGGCCAGTACAAGCTCGCCCACTTGCAGCTCCGGGGTCACGACGCCCGCATCGGATGTCGGGACAACGTCAGCCAGCCTCAACGGCGTTGTCACGCCCGAGGGTCAGGACGACACCTACACCTTCGAGTACGGCACGTCATCCGCATTCGGAACATCGACGCCAACCCAGGATGCGGGCGCCGGCACGCAGCCGCAGCTGGTGCAGACGAGCCTCACCGGGCTCGCACCCTCGACGAAGTATTTCTTCCGCCTGGACACAACCACCGCCTCGACGGGCACGACCCACGGCCAAACCCAGAGCTTCACCACCCCGGTCTCGAGCGCTCCGGCATCGACACCGTTGGCGCTGGGCAGCACCAGCCTGGCCAACGCCACGTTCGGCGCGCACTACAGCCAGACGCTCGCTGCGAGTGGCGGCACGCCGCCGTACACCTGGAGCGTGGCAGGCGGAACGCTCCCACCAGGTCTGAGCCTGACGAACAGTACGGGCGTCATTTCGGGAACGCCGACCACGGCGGGCACGTCGCACTTCACGATCAAGGTGACCGACGCCACGACCCCGGATCCCCGGACCGCCGGTCAGCCTCTCTCGATCACCGTCGACCGGGCAGCAAGCGGCACGCACGTGATCTCGTTCCCGAACCCGACGGTCGCCGGCTGGCCGGTGACCTACACAGCCGTCGTCTCACCGAACCCACCGGGGGTCGCCGCCCCAAGCGGGACGGTGCTTTCCTCGACAACGGTGCGCCTGCCCACTGCACCGGCGGCTCACCGGCCCTCGCCTACGGCCTGGCCACCTGCACTCGTGACTTTCCTCGACAACGGTGCGCCTGCCCACTGCACCGGCAGCTCACCGGCCCTCAGCCCAACCGGCCTGGCCACCTGCACGCTCCGCTATCGGGATCCGGGAACGCATTCGATCGTCGCTCGCTACGGGGGCGATGCCCACTACGCCGGCTCCGACTCCGTGGCCCTCTCCGAGACAGTCAGGCATGCCGGTCATCGCCGGCATCCGCGCTGAGCGAAACGGAGCGAAGGCATGCGCAAAGGTGGGAACCAATTGATGAACGGTCGAGCGCTGCTAGTCGCGGTGATCGTGGCGATCGCCGCGCTGTGGGCGGGTAGCGCTGCGTCGGCCGACACGCTGATCGACACGACGGCGTGCCCGACGAATGGAGCCGCGAACGTGTCGTCGCCGGCCGGGCCGCTCGAGCAGAACGAGTGGGGCAATATCTTCGTCGCCCCGACGGGCTATCTGAAGAGTTACACCGCGGACCTCGCGGGGGATGGCAACCAGGCCGTGACGCTCTCGCTGTACAACGCCACTGACGCGGGTCCGTTCGGGCCGGCCGTGTGGAGTGGGCCCGCGACGATTCAGAGCACCGGGTCGACGAGTACGTTCGAGCCGCAGACGTTCACTGTCGATCAGCCGCTGAACCCGAATCAGACCTACGCCTTCGCGATCGCGTCCGGAACCCCGACCGCGACCACGTGGTGGGCCGAGGGGCACGCGACGCCCGGCAGCCCGTGCGCGCCCGGCGCGGTCGTCGATCGCTCTGTGGGTCAACAGGACTGGTTACCACCGCTGACGAACGAGGCGTTCTCGTTCAAGGCGGACTTCCTGACCGCATCCCCGCCTGTCGCGAGCCCGTCGCCAATCACGTTCCCCGGCCAGACCGCGGGGACGATCGGAGACGTCCAGGCCGTCACGATCAGCTCGCCTGGTCAGGTCACGATCACGCTCGGACAACTCAGGCTGAGCGGTCAGAACGGAAGCGACTTCGTGATCGTCGCGGACCAGTGCTCGGGGCAGACGTTGGCGCCCGCGGCGAGCTGCACGGCCGGGGTGCGCTTCGGGCCGCAGAGGACCGGATCAGCCGCTCGCTCAGGGACCCTCGACATCCCGTACACGGACGGAGCCAATCCTCCCTCGGGCGCCGCGAATCCACCCCTCGGTGTCGTGACCGACTCACTCTCGGGTACTGAAGAGCCGGCCTCCGCAGGGCCGACAGGTCCGCCCGGACCCCCGGGGCCCAGGGGCCATTCCGGAGCCAACGGCAAGATCGAACTCGTCACCTGCGTCAAGACGACGAAGACGATCAAGGTCCATGGGCACCAACGACGCGTCAGCCAACAGCACTGCACCACGACCTTCGTCTCGGGCCCGGTCCGGTTCACCACCAGTGCGACGACGAGCGCGACGATCACGCGCGCCGGAGTCGTGTACGCGACGGGCTACCTCAGCGGCTCGCGGCTGGTACTCGTGGCCCGACGCGCGACGAGGCCGGGGCGCTACACGCTGACCGAGCACCGCGGCCGGGTCACCACCCGCCAGGCGGTCACAATCCGCTGATGCTCACACGCAAGGGAGCCGGCTTGACGTCCACCGCCCTGCTCATCGCATCGGCGTGCGGTGCGACACGGTCGTCTGAAAGTGGGACGCGGTGGCCGCGTCCGCTGGTAGGAACCCCTCGAGCGTGAGCTCCGAGATTGTGACGTCGATGGCGGTGGCGAAGTGGGTGAGGGTGGTGAGCAGCGTCAGCTCGCCGCCGTCTGAACGGAGGCGCAGCGGCACGGCAAAGCCGACGTGGTGCGGAGGCGTCTCCTGCGGCCTGGACGGTACGTAGTCCTCGAGCTCGTCGATCAGGGCTTCGAGGCCAGCGTTCGGGTGTCGCTGTGATTTGCGCGCCAGTCCGTCGATCACGTGTCGGCCCCACTCGTTGATGTTGATCACGCGTGAGCCGAGTCCGTTCGGGTGGAGCAGGACGCGCGGGAGGTTGAGGCGAGGCTCCCACAGGGATCGGGGCACGCGACCGATCAGCCCGGTGAACGCGTCGTTGGCGGACACGAGATCGCCGGTTCGGTCGGTGATCACCGCTGGGTAAGGGCGGTGCCCGTCCAGGATCGTCTCGAGAGCGCCTCGGACGGGGTCGAGCGTCGGATCGTCAAGCCTCGTCTCGGCGTACGCGGGCGCGTAGCCGGCGGCCAGCAGCAACTCATTTCGGTCGCGCAACGGGACCTCGAGTGCCTCGGCGAGCCTGACGATCATCCCGCGGCCGGGCAGCGAGCGCCCCCGCTCGATGAAGCTGACGTGGCGCTGGGTCGTGCCCGCGCGCAGCGCCAGCTCAAGCTGGCTGACGCGTCGGCGCTCGCGCCACACGCGAATCAGCTGCGCGACTCCGATCGGCGGTGCGTGTGTGGCCATCGGGCTATTGGTAGCGCACCGCCGCCCGACCGGCGATTCCCTGCGGGGAATTGCGGAGCCGCAGGCGTTCGCCCATCCTCGTCGACTCCTGATTCGAAATCGCCGAAAGGAACGCTAACGATGGATGTACCCACTGAACTGGTTGAACGCTACGTAGCGATGTGGAACGAGCCAGACCCGGAGGGACGTCGGGCGCTGGTGCGCGAGCTTTGGGCCGCAGACGGCGCGCAGATCCTGCAGCCGCCGGCAGTGATGCTCGAGCAGGCCGCCCGGGTGGGGTTCATCAACCCGGTATTAGAGGCCCGCGGGCACCACGAGCTCGAAGTTCGGGTGACGCGGGCCTACGAGGAGTTCATCGCGCCCGGGGAGTTCCGCTTCCGCCGCCGCGGCGATGCCACCCAGCTCGGAGAGGCGCTCAAGTTCCGGTGGGAGATGGTGCCCGTGGGCGGCGGCGACCCCGTCGGCGTTGGCCTCGAGTTCGTGATCCTCGACCCGCGCGGGCGCATCCGGACCGACTACCAGTTCATCGAACAATGAGCAGGCTCAGCTTCGGCTACCTACTCCCGACGTTCGAGGCCAGCGGCGAGAACAGCGACCGAATCGCCGCGCTGATCGACCTCGGCGCCGACGCCGAGCGGGCGGGATTCGACACGGTATGGGTGCCCGACAGCCCGTTCCAGTACGGCCTCCCCGATCCGCTGATCGTGCTCGCAACCCTCGCCGCCCGCACCAGCCACGTGACGCTCGCCACAGGCGTGCTGCTCGCCGCGCTTAGGCACCCGGCACTGCTCGCGCATCAGCTCGCAAGCCTCGACGCGCTCGCCGCCGGACGCCTGCGAGCCGGGTTCGGCCTCGGATTCAGCTCACCCGAAAGTCAGCACCAGTTCCAAATTGCAGGCGTGCCCTTCGCCACCCGCGCGACTCGCCTCGAGGAATCGATCGTGCTGATGCGAGAGCTGTGGTCGGCCCCCGGACGGCCGGTCAGCTTCAACGGAACGCACGTGACGGTACGCAACCTCGCGCTCTCGCCGGAACGCCCTGGTGGACCACCCATCTGGCTCGCCGGGGCCGGGATGCGAGCCGAGCGTCGCGTGGGGCGGCTCGCCGACGGCTGGCTACCGTACCTCCCCAAACCCGGTGACTACGCCGAGGGCTGGAAGCGGGTACAGGAAGCCGCCGCGGCGGCGGGGCGACCGAGGCCGCCCGTGCCGGCGCTCTACCTCACCGTCTCGCTCGACGAGTCACACCCAGTCGCACGCCGGCGCCTGCGCGCGCGGGTGGAAAGCTGGTACGGACGTCCCCTCGAGGCGGTCGCCTCGCTCCAAGCGATGTACGCCGGCAGTCCCGAAGGCCTCGCCGCCTACCTGGAGCCCTACATCGACGCCGGACTTGAACACGTCGTGCTCCGCGTGGCAGACGAGCCCCGGCAAGGCCTCGAAGCCGCAGCCGCCGCCGTCCAGCGGTTTGCGATGCCCCAGGTGCCGAGCCACCGTTCGACCTGGACGTCGACCGACAGATGACTTTCCCGCTGAGCGCCTTAGGTCTCGATTGGCTCGAGCAGCCGATGCGGCGTGCGCAGAGCGATGGAGACGGGATCGTGGCGAACCGCTCGCGGGCGGCGGCCGCGTCGCGGCTCGGTGGAAATGTCGTGCGGGTCTGGGGTCATGCCGCATGTGGGGCAGTGGCCATGGTCGTCAAGCGGGGTACCGCACCGAGCGTGCTTGAACTCTCGACTGTTGGGCGCGCGGTGGCGATCGCCCCATGCAAGTAGAGCGTGTAGCGCCGGCCAGAGGTCACGGCCGGCGGCGGTGAGCTCGTAGAGGTGCCGCCCGGCGTGCTGGGGATCGGGCCGCCGCTCAAGGATGCCGTTATCGACCAGGCCGCTCAGCCGGCCGGACAGGATGGCTTTAGGGATATCGAGGTGGCGCCTGGAAGTCGTTGAAGCGCTGCACACCGAAGAACGCATCGCGGAGGATCAAGAGCGTCCAGCGCTCGCCGATGACCTCCAGCGCACGGGCCAGTGAGCAATCCTGGGCGATGTAGTCCTTGCCGAGCACAGCAAAAGTCTAGCAAGTATGGGTTCACTGATTGAACCCAGCGTGCTACGGTTCCGAAACCGGCAGTTCGATCATTGAACCCAACGAGGATCTCGGCCATGAACACGTTCGAAGCGATCTCCCGGCGCCCGCACGGGTGGCTGGGCCGTCCCCTATCCCAGCGGCTTGCCTATGCGCTATCGGCGGCGATCATCGGCGCGGCGCTGTTCGCGTCGGTCGCGCCGTCGCCGCTGTATCAGACCTACGCCCGCCTCTGGGGATTCTCATCGGTACTGCTCACCCTGGTCTTCGCGACCTACGCAGTCGGGGTGCTCGCCGCGCTGCTGCTGGCAGGCCGCGTCTCGGACGTCGTCGGCCGCCGACCCGTGCTGTCAGTCGCCCTGAGCGCGCTGCTCGCTGCCACGGTCCTCTACATCGCCGCGCAGTCGGTCGCTTGGCTGTTCGCGGCACGCGCCGTCCAGGGGCTCGCGACGGGACTCGCTCTCGGGACGGCCAGCGCAGGGCTGCTCGACTTCCATCCCAGGCAGGATTCCGAGGACGTCGGCCTGACGAACGGCGTGGTCAGCGCCGCCGGGCTCGGGCTCGGCGCGCTGGCATCCTCGGCGCTCGTCCAGTTCCTGCCCGCGCCACGCGTGCTCCCCTATGTCGTGGTCTTCATCCTGTTCGCGGTTGCCCTGGTTGGGGTCACCTTGATGCCGGAGCCCGTGGCGTCGCGGTCCAGGCTGCGGCTCTCACCCCAGCGTCCCCACGTCCCGTCGTCGGTCCGGCAACACTTCGTCCTGGCTGCCTTGGCGGTGATCTCGGCCTACTCGATCGGCGGACTGTTGTTCGCGCTCGGGCCCGCGCTCTCGGCGCGCGTATTCGAGAGCAGCAACCACGTGGTGACGGGAACCAGCCTCTTCTTGCTTCCCGCGGCCGGTGCCGTCGCCCAGCTCGCCTACGGGCGCCGGACCGCCTGGGTCGGCGCCGCCACGGGCGCGGTGGCGCTGGCCCTCGGAGTGGGCTTGATCGTGCTCTCGGCTGCCGCGGACTCTGCGGTCGCTCTGATCGTCGGCTTGCTCATCGGCGGCGCGGGTTTCGGGCTTGCCTTTCTCGGCTCCCTGCGCGCGCTCTCGGCCAAGATCCCGCTCGCGCACCGCGCCGGTGTGATGTCCGCCTTCTTCATCGCCGCCTATGCCGCCCTCTCCATCCCGGCCGTGCTCGCCGGGTTCGCGGTCGGACCGCTCGGCCTGAATTCGACCTTTGAGATCCTCGGATCGGCGGTCGCGGCGGTCGCGCTCCTCGTCGCCGTCCAGGCGTGGCGCACGCGCCCTCGGCCGCTCACCGGCACGCCCGGCCCCGCGACCGACGCGCGTCCCAGGCCTGCTCGAGCAGCCTCTCAGCACTGAGCGCGGCGGGGTTGGCCTTGAGCAGCGCTTCGAGGACGGCGCGTCACTTGAGCTCCGACGTGATCAGCCGCGCGATCGGCGCGGGACGTTCCAGCGAGGCGAAATGCCCGCAGCGTTCCAGTGATATTGGCCGCGCTGTCGGGATCGCCAATCGATTGTCCTCCCGCTCAGCGATGCGGGACCAGTCCTGCTCGCCGTAGACGAGCGTGACGGGCATGTCGATCTGCGGGTAGAGCTCACGCGCAGCGACGAAGCTTCGCCACTCGCGGCACAGCGACCGAAGCGCTCGCGCGTGCCCGGGGCGCGAGCCGCTGCGGTAGAGCTCCTCAAGCAGCTCAGGCCGCAGCGCGCGACTGTCGCACACGCCGCCGGTCAGGATGGCTCGCAGGATCGATCGGGTCTCGCCGCCGGCGACTACCGGGCCGATCCCCGGCCACAAGATCGCCGTGAACAGCGCGTTCGCGAGCGCCGAGCTGCGTCGGATGCCTCCCCCCGTCCGTAGTCGTACGGGTTGATCGCGACCACGGCCCGCACGCGAGGACTCCTCCCGGCCGCAAGCGTGAGCGCGATCGTCGCCCCGATCGATTCGCCCACGAGGATCACATCGTGCAGGTCGATCCGCGCCAGAAACTGCTCGACCGTGTCGCTGAAGTACCCGGCGGTGTAGTCACCCCCGGAGCGCCCGAGTGCCCGTGCCCGGGCAGATCGACCGCGACCAGCTCCGCCCGTCCCAGATCCAGCCGCTCGAGCACACCACCGAACATGTCGAGCTGCGTTCGCAACGTGTGGAGCAGCACCACGGGCCGGCCCGAGCCCGCTCGCAGGTACCGGAGCTCGGCTCCCCCGACGCTGATCTCACGGCACGCCGACCGCAACGTGTCCGGCAGCGCGCTCGGCGGCTGGGGGTGCGGTGTTCTCACAGGCATTCCGAACCGCTCGGTTCGGAATATGCTGCAACGACCAGTTCAGAATGTCAGGGATGTGACGACGAATGCCTCGACCAAAAGCCTACGAGCGCGACCCCGTCGTGATCGCAGCACGCGACCTGTTCTGGGAGCGCGGCTACGAGGCGACCTCGATCTCCGACCTCGAGCAGCGGACCGGCCTGAATCGCTCGAGCCTCTACCAGGAATTCGGAAGCAAGCACGAACTGCTTGAGACGGCGCTCACCTGCTATGCCGACCAGGTCGTCGGGCCGCTGCTGGCCGATCTCAGCGCACACGGCGCAGACCTCGACACGATAGTCGCGCTCTTCACGCGCCTCGCCCACCTCTTCCGTTCCCGAACACGCCCGGCGACGTCTGGCTGCCTGCTGGTCAACACAATCGCCGAACTAGCCTCCCACGACGATGGCGTCCGCGCCGCGGCCCTTGCCTACCGAGACGGATTGCGCTCAGGTTTCGCAGCGGCTCTCACGAACGCGTCACAGCTGGGCCACGTCGACGCCGAGTCCGTCCAACCCCACGCAGACCTCCTCGCCGCGGCCCTGATGGGCGTTTGGCTCACCGTACGGATCGATCCTGACGACGCCAGCCGGCTCTGCGAGACGATCGCAGCCCAAGTCAAGACATGGCGAACGCGCTGACGACCGGTGCGACAGCGCTCTTGGATACCCATCGCACCGGGCGGTCAGCCGGCTCGTGGCGGCACGCGAGCGGCCCGGACTATGCTGACGCGGGCGCCAGCGTCAGCGCCTGAGATGCGTTCTTGGTGATCACCTCGGGCAGTTCCGGACCCGGCGGCAGCTCGAGCGGATGCTGCGCGCCTGAGATCAACTCGCCGATGACGGCCGCCTGCTGATCCTGGGAGGCGGCGATCGTCTGCGCACCCTTCATGATCGCGGCCTCAACCTTGGCCCGCTGGGCGATGCCGTAGCGGTAGGCGTCCTCGAACCCCTTGGCCTGCTTGCTCAGCGAGTCGGCGATCAGCAGAATCGACTCCGGACTCATCGACGGCGTCTGCAGCGCCTGAGCGACCCGGGGCATGATCTCGCCGCTGGCCTGCGCGAAAGCGTCCAGCGCGCGTTCGTTGGTCTCGGCCACGGCCTCGCCGAGCTGCGCTGCCCGGTCGGCCTGCATCACGGCGACCCACTCCACCACGGTGAGCTTGAACACCGGGATCGTCAACGTGATCAGGAGGCCGAGCCGTTGACCGAGCCCGTAAGAGATGGTGCGGATGTTCCGCACCTGCGGCGACGTAGCCCAGGCCACGAACAGCCGCTGCTTGAACTCCCCGGTGCGGACGTCAAGCTGCTGGATGAGCGTCGCAATCTGGTCGCGCTGCTCGCGCTTGGTGCGGGATTCGGGCGACGTGTCCCCGGCGTCGACCGTGATCGCGTTCATCGCGTTCTCGGCCTCGTCACGCATGATCTCCATGATCGCGATCACGCCCGTGAGCCGGCTGATCGCCTGCTCGTTTTCGGACAGGAGCTCGTTGCACATCTCGACGTTGAGGGCCAGCTGCCCCTGGCGGTCCGTGATCTGCGCGGTGAGGCTGTCGAGATACGCCTCGAGGCCCTTCGCGTCCTTGAGCAGCATGTGCAGCATGTCGCGGTACTTGGCGAAGAAGTCGAGCAGCTTGCCCCTCATGCTGTCGTAGGCGTCGCGAGCCTGGTGAATCTGATCGGCGCGGTCGGTCTGGCTGTACCGGCTCGAGAAGCTGCGGATCCGGTCGTCGAGCTCGTTGGTGAGCTTGGTCAGCTCGGGGATGTTCGCGGCCTTGCCGGCGTCGTGGAGCATCCGACCGGCCAGCGCGTTGACGCCCTCGACCGCCTCGTTGCCCAGCTTCGCCAGATTGTTGGGGTCCGCGATCAACGCCGGCAGCTGCTGCCTGGCGTAGGCCGTCGCCTTGGCCACCGTCTCTGGGCTGAGCAGATCCTTGCAGACCAGGGCCTGCGGCCCACTCGCCAGGACCGCGTCCGCTTTGTCCGCCAGCGCAACCGTCGTCGGCGTCTCCGGCTCGGGCTGGAGCCCGACGGCTGAGTCGATATCGATGTCGAGACCGGGTGAGGCCACCCCTCATCACTCCTTAGCTGCTGTCGTGGTCAACTGTCAATGGCATTGGTCTGACTGGATGCACGCCAGCAGCGCCAGCGTAACCGCTGCGTTCGGCGGCGTGGTGATCCGCAGGTTCGTGGCGAGCGCAAGCGCGGGGAAGTCGGCGACGTTGTTGATGCCGAACTGCACCCCCGAGCGGAAGCCGTACTTCTGCCAGGCCAACTTCTGGACCTCAGGGTCCCGCATCGCGTCGATCAACCGGCCGGCCTTCGCATCGAGCGCGATGATCGGGTGGTCGGCATACACCGTCGGCTCCGGATACAGGATCCGGACCTGGCTCTGGAGCTGCTTGGCCGCGCTCGGGTCGTCCTTGCTCTGGACGACCTGTTGGATGATCTGGTTCTCGTAGCCGGCGTAGAGCGGCGCGTACTGCTCGCCCCCCTGCAGCAGCCATTGCTCGAAGCCCGCGTCCGAGCTCGCTGCCTGGAGGCCCTGGGCGTCGTAGAGGCCACGCACCACCGCCAGATGCGCCTTGGCCTGTGCAAGCGTCGGCTCGCTGTACGGATCGTCGGTCGAGACGATGATGAGCTCGAGCTGGGACAGCGTGAAGCCACTGTTGCTCTTGGCGGGATCGGTGCTGAAGATCGTCACCGGGCGGCCGATGCTCTGTGCCCCCAGGGATCGCCAGGTACGGTGCTTGAGCACGAGATCGAGCAGTAACCGCTTCATGTCGACGATGAAGTAGCGGTTCGCGCGCTGCTCGACGATTCCCTGGCGCATCAGGGCCGCCGTGCTCTCTGGACCCGAGTAGACGACCTCGGGTGACTGCAGCACCGTGTTGGTCCGGTAGCCGCTGAAATCAGTGGTCTGATGCTGGCTTTCGAATACGCGCTGGGCGCTCGCGCTCGACGGCCACAGGCAGTCGATCCTCTGTGCTTTCAGCTGGGAGGTCGGCAGCTCGACTTGAGCGTAGGACCCCATCGGCCTGTACGCGACGTGGAGCCCGTACTTGTCGCGCAGAATGGCCTGCACCTGAGGATCTGCCATCAGCGCTTGCTTCTCCGAGCCGCCCACGCAGTTCACGGTCGTCGCCGAGGTGGCAGGGACTGACGACGTGTGCTTGCTCGACTTCGAGCCCGCGACGAGCACGACGATCGCCACGGTGCCGGCGACCAGCAGCGCCAGCGAGACAGCGAGAGGTCCTTTGCGCACGTTCCTCGGCCCCTCAGGTGCTGAGTGCCGGAATCGACATGGGCTTCAACACGTTGAGGTTCGCGCGCAGTGTCGTGACGTCGCCCTGGTTGAGCTGTTGCACGCTGCCGAGGGCGAAGGTCTTGAACTCCGCGAACCCCTCCCGGTTGGCCGCCAGCAGCTGGTCGGCATTCGCCCAGTAGTCGGGATGGGCCTCGATCTGGACCTGTGCGTCCGCCGCAGTCTTCACGCTCGCGATGTACACCCCGACCTTTGCCGTCGTGGCGGCCATGTTGTCGGGATCCTTCTGCTGCACCAGCGACAGCAGGTCACGGATGACCTCACAGCCTTTCTGCAGTGCCGCGTGCGAGTCAGGATCCTTGACCTTGCGCCCCAGATCCGCGATCTGATCGGTCGTCTTGAGAACTGTGCGCACACGGCGGCGAACGTCGAGCTGATACTCGACCAGCTCGGGATCGGAGGGGAACAGACTGTAGGCGAGCAGTCCGACGGCCCCGCCGAACACCGCGCCGAGCACCAGCGCGAGCACGAGTGACCCGCTCGCCGCGTAGACGCCCGCGAACGCGATGAAGTACACCACGATTCCGGCGATCAGTTCGCGATAGCGGCCCATTTCCTACTTGTATCCCGTCGCCTGCCGTAGCGCCTGCACGACGTTCGTCGCTGGCAGCGCCGCGCCGCCGGTCTCGTTCGCGATTCTCGTCAGCGTTCCCATGTCGGCATCGCTGCCGAAGCCGATCGCGATCACGGGGACGTGCAGGGCAGCGATCGCGGTCGTGTCGCCGCCGGCGTTGTCCATCCCGTCCGTCATCAGAATCACGAGTCGTTTCACGCCCTGGTTCGGCTCAGCTCGGAAGTGCGCCGCAGCGCGGTCGAGGCAGCGAAAGATGCCGGTATCTCCTCCAGGGCCGAGCGCCTGAATGTGGTCACGGAGGCCGAGCAGCTCGGACGCGTTGTTACCGACCACCGTCCACCTGCCCTTGAGACCGGCATTGAACACATCAACCGTTGTGGTGTCCCTCGAGCTGATTTGCAGGAGGTACTTGCTCTCTTGGACGGGATCGAACAGCAGTGAGGCCGCGTTGGTCACGCCGTCCCAGCCACCGTTTCCCCCCATGCTGCCCGACCCGTCGATGCAGTAGTAGTCGCTGACCGGCGAGCGATACGAGAGCTGATAGTTGTCGAGGGCCGTCTGGATGACCGCGGCGTTGGGGTAGTGAACGATCGGTTCGTTCACGGTGGCCCGGATCCCCCAGGCCGGGTTGAAGACCTTGGGGTCCGCTCCCGCGAGGCTCAGCCCGATGCTCGTGTGTGGCCGGCGGCCGAACGCCTCGACTTTGGCCTGGCCGGCCGGGGACAGCAGGTAGCGCTGCAGTGCGAGGAACGTCTGCTCCTTCGCCGGGTTGGTGCCGTGCGGAAGAAAGCCGAGCGGCGCGTCGGAAATGGCCAGGCCCCCCTGCGGATACACCGCGTACAGCGGTTCCCGGCCGTGCGCAGCCAGCTCCTGGTCCTTCTCGATGACGAGGTCCTCGTAGGTGAAGAGTGTCTTGCACTGGTCGGGATGGGCGACACAGTCGTCCATCATCGTGCCGGTGCTCGGCGGCGTCTTCGCGATCGCGCGACTGAACTGCTTGATCCCGCTTTGCACCTGGGGCGTTCTCAGCTGCTGCAGCGACAGCTGCGTCGACGGCGGGTTCCCGGCGAAGTGGTTGAGGAACGCAAAGAGAGCGGTAGCGCCGGAGTTCGACTGAGTTGGGTTGGTGGCCCAGACCGTCGTTCGTTTGGACTCGACGAGCTTGACGATGTCGCCGACCGTGACCTCGTGACCGACCAGACCGAGCCGCTGCATCTCGCTCTTCCATCCGGCGAACACGATCGGAGTGATGAACATCGGCTGGACATCCTTCAGGACGCTGCTCTGGTCGCCGAGCTGCTCGAACACCGAGCTCGCGAACCAGAATGCGTCGTACGGCGCATTCCCGGCTTGGAGCAGCCGCGCCTGATCGACCGAACCGAGCAGGGTGTAGTGGCAGGTGTAGCCGTGCTGCCGGCACCACGGCACGACGACGTCACTCAGGACCTTCGCCTGCTCGCTGCCGGCGACCAGGTTGAGCACCTTGCCGTTGGCGTCGTACGCGCTGACGGTCGTGGTGCCGTGAGACGACGTGGAGGTCGAGCCGCCGCCGCCGCAACCGGACACGACCAGCAGCACCGCGGCGCACATGAGCGTCGCCGCCAGCCTCGCCAATCCGTCCGTTGACTTTCGATCCATGGAACCCCCGGTCGACGCTCGTACCCGGTCCTGCGACCGGAAGCCTCAGCTGAGCCGGCCTCCCTGCCCGCGAGAGGCGGGCGCGCCGAGGGTCGATCTCAAGCTCAGCCGAAAGCCTACCCACGGGCCGACACCTTGGCCACTCGCAGGGCGCCGTGCCGCGCGGCGCGCGGCAGCCCTGCGGAGAAGCGGCTCCTCGATCTCGAGGAACGAGGGCCCGTGAATTGGCCGAACCCGCCCTCCGACCAAACAGGCGCGGCCGACTCGCTGCTCAGCAGCCGACCGCATCGCGGAGTGTCCGGCAAGCCTGAGCCATCCGCGAGGCCGGCAGTGTGGCCACACGTCGGCGGAAGGCGGATCGCGGGATCGTGTGGACGTTGTCGAAGTTCACCACGCAGTCGCTGGGCACCCTGTCGTCACTGGCCGTGAGCACCAGCTCCGAGACGAGACCACGGCGCGTCCGCGTGAGTGCCGCCACGACAACCGACCCGATCCGGTCCGCAACCGGATCACGGGTCAACACCAGAACCGGGCGGTCGCCGCCTGGCGTCGCGGCAAACCAGATCTCACCCCTCTGCATCGGCCCAGTCCGACCAGTCCTCTGAAAGGCCCCAATCGGCAATCCCCTCCAGCGAACGCTCAGCGTCTGTGGCAGGCTGACGCCGCCACGTGTCGGCATCCGTCTCACCCTTCAAGACGACCAGATGGCGATGCAACGCGTCGCGGAGAATCTCCGAGCGGTCGATTCCAAGGACATCCGCCCACCGCTGCACTTCGGCGGCGTCTTCATCGGGCACGCGAAAGCTCAGCATCGTCATACACCTGATGGTATCGCGTATGACACTCAGCGAGCGCCGGAACGATGACGCCCTACGACCCTGCGGGACGGAGCGCGCCGCGAGGTGGACCCCTGCTGCGTCCATCTGCTCCCCGACACGATCGAGCTCGTCACACCCGACATTGGCCGGCCCTTCTACAGAGTGCTGACGAGCATCGACGTCCTCGCCTTAACCGAATCGCCCCCCGCAGGTGCGGAGGGCGGTTCGCATTCTTTGCAGAGGTGGAGACGGCGGGAATTGAACCCGCGTCCGCAGTCGCGTAAAAGGTGGTATCTACGAGCGTAGCCGGCGCTCTGATCTCGCCCTTTACTCGCCACGCCGGCGGGGTTGTGAAGGGCCAGCTCCCTGAAAGTCCCCGGATCGGAGGGAACAAATCCTCACCGGGCGAGCCTACTAATTGATCCCGGTGGCCCCGCCGCAGGCTAGCGAGGGCCGAGATGACAGTCGGCTAACTACTGACTAAGCAGCAGCGAGACCGAGGTCAAAATTGTGCGAGTCCGCACTTATGGTTTTCCGGGTGTTTTACGAGGCCTCCCGGAACCTCGACTCGCAACCACCCCCACGAACCGACCACGTCGAAGCCTGTCGTCCCCGGGGGTTGTGTTGTTCAGAGTCCATTGTAGAGGGCGGCGTCGAACCGGCCGGATTCGCAGTCACAACGAGGCCGGGCTCAACCGAAGACAACCGTAAGACCGCGGGGGAACCGCATCGGGCCGGTGCCACACTTAACCGACGATGGAATCGACCAACCCCTGGATCCGCCAGCCGGCGCCGGAGCCTCAGCCCCCGGCCGCGTTCGAGTTCGCCGAACCCGAGCCGGCCGTCACGCCCCCGTTTGAGCCCAAGCGCCAGAACCCGATCCGGCGCGGGATCGGCGGCATCATCGCCGCGATCGTCGCGTTCGCGGCGAAGTTCAAGTCGATCCTGTTCCTGCTGCCGAAGCTCAAGCTCCTCTCGACGGCGGGCACGATGCTCGTCTCGATCGCCGCCTATGCGCTGATCTGGGGCTTCCCCTTCGCCGCCGGGTTCGTCGTGCTGCTGCTCGTGCACGAACTCGGGCACGTGATCGCGCTCCGGCGTGAGGGCATCAAGGCGAGCGCGCCGATGTTCGTGCCGTTCCTGGGCGCGCTCATCACCGCTAAGTCCCTCGGCGACAACGCCACCGCCGAGGCGCGCGTCGGGCTCGCCGGACCGATCCTCGGGAGCATTGGCGCCGCGGCCTGCGTGCTCATCTGGCACGCGACGGGCAACGACATGTGGCGGGCACTCGCGTTCACCGGGTTCTTCCTCAACCTGATCAACCTCGTCCCCGTCACGCCGTTCGACGGCGGTCGCGCGATGGCCGCGATGGCGCCGTGGATGTGGGCGCTCGGGCTCGCGATCGTCGCCGCGCTGATCGTGCTCCTCCACAACGCGTTCCTGCTCATCTTCCTCCTCGTCGGCGGGCTCGACTCGTGGCGCCGCTGGAAGGCGCTGCGCGCCGGTGGCGCCGAGCAGGAGGCGTACTACCGGGTCAAGCCGATCGACCGCGTCCTCGTCGCGGCCGTGTACATATCGCTGATCGCGCTGCTCGTCGCCGGGATGCAGGCGACGCACCTGCCGCGGTCGATCCCGTAGCGCAGGCCGAACCCGCAGCCAAGCCCATCACCGGCAAGGAAAGTTCCGCTATCCGGAACTTAGCTTGCGTCGATGAGGCGAGCCCGGGCCGTTAGACGCCAGGCGGAGGACCGCCGCCGCGCATCACGCGCGTGCGGTCATCCGGCGGACGCGTCCGCTGGCTCCACCAGAACGTGTAGACAAGCGCCACCGCGAGTCCAACCAGCCCGATCACGAACAGCACCGTCCCGGCGGTCTGCAAGTCGATCCAGCTGACGTGGGCGGTCACCGCCCACTTGAGAATGGCGCCGACAGCGATCAGCGCAAGCGATCCACCAATGGTCATTGCGTCGCACTCTACCCGCTCACCCGGCGACCGACGCGAGGATGGACCGACGTCCTACGCCCCACATCCGGCCGCCTGGACGCCCCGGGTCAGCCGTGAACCTCGCGCAGCTCTCGCTGGACGTCGCGGGCCATGTCGCGCTTGCGGATCGTGTCGCGTTTGTCATACAGGTCCTTGCCTCGCGCCAGCGCGATCTCGATCTTGGCTCGCGAGCGCGGTCCCGAGAAGTAGATCCGCGTCGGCACGAGCGTGAAGCCACGCTCCTGGGTGCGGCCGATGAGCCGCTCGATCTCGTCGCGGTGCAGCAGCAGCTTGCGCGGGCGCTCGGGCTCGTGGTTCTCCCGTGATGCCGGTCCGTACGGTGGGATGTAGAGGCCGATCAGCCACACCTCGCCGTCACGGATGTTGGCGTAGGAGTCCTTGAGCTGGGCCTTGCCCTCCCGCAGCGACTTGACCTCGGTCCCGGTGAGGACAAGCCCGGCCTCAAAGCGCTCGATGAGGTTGTAGCGGTACGACGCCCGGCGATTCGTCGCCACGTCACCCGGAGCTGCTTTGCGTTTTCCTCCCTTGGCCATCGCTCCTCAATCCTCCTCCCAGGCGGGAAGCAGGTCCACTCTGCCCCGCGGCGCATCGATCGAACCGACGCGCACCGACACAGAGTCTCCCAGGCGGATCGCCCCGCCGCGTCGCGTCCCCTCCAGGATCGTTCCCTGCTCGTTGAGCTCCCACCAGTCACCGCGCATCCGGCGGACCGGAAGCATCCCCTCGTAGGCGCCGTCGGGGCCGAACGCGACGAACGCCCCGGAGCGGATCAGCCCGACGACCTCACCCTCGAACACCGGTCCTAAATCGGGGTCCCGCCCGTCCCGGCCCGCGCCGTCCTGCTCGAACAATTCCCGCTCGAGCAGGAAGCAGCGAGCGACATCGTCCGCGTCACGCTCGACCGTCATCGCCTCGCGTTCCCGGGCCGAGGTCCACGGTCCGGCGGCGGCGACCCACGAGGCATCGGGCGCGGCGACCTCCCCGCTCACGGCGGAGAGCAGCGCCCGGTGGCAGATGAGATCCGGATAGCGGCGGATCGGCGAGGTGAAGTGGCAGTAGCGCGGGGACTGCAGTCCGGCATGACCGAGGTTCCGGTGGTCGTAGTAGGCCTGCTTGAGCGAGCGGAGCACGAGGCTGGTCAGCGCCTGTCCGCCGCGTCCTCCGCGCGCGGCGACCCAAACCGCCACGGCCTGGGAGATCTCGCCGACGGCGTCGGCCGCCTGCTGCGGGGTCATCGGACCGCCGGGCACCGGCGGCGTCGGCACGCCGAGCGATTCGAGCTGGACGATCAGCCGCTCCACGGCCGGGGCGTCAGGACGTTCGTGCACGCGGTAGAGGGCCGGCACGTGACGCTCCTCCAGGAATCGCGCCACCTGCTCGTTGGCGGCGATCATCAGGTGCTCGATCAGGCGGTGCGACTCGGTCTGATGCACGGGCTCGGCGCCCACGATGTTCCCGCGGCGGTCGAAGCGGAAGTCGGGCTCAGGTGACTCCAGCACGATCGCGCCCCGTTCGGCGCGACGCGCCCCGAGGGCTGCCGACGCCGCGCGGGCCGCGGCCAGGGACTCCGCCCAGGGCCCGGCCGCATTCGCCTGCCCGGCGAAGATACGATCGACCTCGCCGTACTCGAGCCGCGCGTCGGAGCGGATCACCGAGCGATAGAACGAGGCGCGTGCGACGTCGCGGCCGCGGACCGTCATCTCGACCGTGACCGCGTTTCGGTCCTGCGCCGGAACGAGCGAGCAGACGTTGTTGGAGAGCTCCTTCGGAAGCATCGGTTCGACGGCCCCGGGGACGTACACGCTCGTGCCGCGCCGGTACGCCTCACGGTCGACGAGCGACCGGGGCGCGACGTACGCGGAGACGTCTGCGATGTGAACCCAGACGCGCCACGCATCGTCGCCGTCGCCGATCCGCTCGGCCGAGATCGCATCGTCAAAGTCGCGAGCGCTCGCTGGGTCGATCGTGAACGTGGGAAGCTCGCGGAGGTCACGACGCCCGTCCGCGGGCGCCCCGCCACTCGCCGCCGACTCCCGGGCCTCGTGTTCGACGGCCGGATCGAATCCCCGCCGCAGGCCGCGGTCGATCATCAGCGCTTCAATCACGTCGCGGGCCACGTCGGGCCGGCCGAGGCGCCGGGCGATGACGGCGCGGCCGCCCCCGCGCCCGCCGCGCCGACCGCCGTTGGCCGGCGGGCGGACGACCACGAGATCACCGAGGTCGAAGCGCTTATCCCGCGAAACCACCATCCGCGGGCCCGGAGCGAAGAACGGCTCGGCGACGAGGAACTTCCCGCGGCGCTCGAGCACGGCGACGCGGCCCGCCGCCGCATCGACCGGCCGACCGGCGCTCACCGGACTTCGGCCGCGACCGTCTGCTCGGCGACCGTCTGCGCCGAGTCATGGGTTCCGTGCGGTGTCCCGGCGGCAGACACGTCGGGCGGGATGCCGGCGCCTTCACGCACGCCTCCCCCTCCAAGGTTGCGGCCGCTTGGAGTGAAGTACTCACCGACGGTGATGTCCAGGGCACCGCCGTTGGGAAGCGTCTCGATCTCCTGAAAGACGCCCTTGCCATAGGTGTGGGTGCCAACGACCTTGGCGCGGCCCCGATCCTTGAGCGCGCCGGTGACGATCTCCGCGGCCGAGGCGGTCCCGCGATCGACGAGCACCACCATCGGGATCCGCGGGGCGATCGCGTCACCCTTGGCCACATAGACCTGCCGCGGCTGGCTGCGGCCGTGGGTGGAGACGATCGTGCCGTCCGGGATGAAGATGCTCGCGACCTTGACCGCCTCGTCGAGGAGCCCGCCACCGTTGCCGCGGAGGTCGAGGATCAACGCCTGCGCGCCGGCGTGGAGCGCCCGCGCCACCTGCAGCCGGAGCTCACCGCTCGAGCCGTCCGTGAAGCTCGTGAGGCGGACGATCCCGATCTTGATGCCGTGATACGTGACGACATCGCCACTCGCCACCGGCACGACGAGGTTCGCCCGCGTGATGTGCACGACGCGTTCGTGCCCGCCCGCGGTCACGGTCAGCGTCACCGTCGTCCCGGCGCGGCCCTTGATCAGCCGCGAGCCGAAGTCGTTGGAGCGGTTGGCAAGCGACACGGTGCCGACGCGCACGATCACGTCCCCGCGTTGCAGGCCGGCCTTCGCCGCTGGCGAGTTCGGGAACACCTCGGTGACGCGCAGGCCCTGGCGCTGCGGCAGCACCTCGATCCCGATCCCGCTCAGGTGCGGGTCGGATTGATTGAGGAACGCGTGGTAGTCGCTCGGGTCGAAATAGTGCGAGTACGGGTCGTTCAGGCTCTGGATCGCCGCCGCCAGCCCCTTGTCGGTGAGCTGCGAGCGGTTGACGGGCCGGTAGTAGTCGCGCGCGAGGATGTCGAACGCCTCGTTGACGAGCTGACCATTGCCCTGATCGACGAACGTGCTGCGCAGCGGCGAGGGCAACCAGCTCGGGTGCCCACCGAACCAGACGCCGACGAGCAGCAATGCGATCGCCGCCGTCACCACCGACGACGACGCGAGGCGCATGGAAACCGCGGGATCGCATGTCCGGAGGGTAGCCGGGTGTGCTGGATCGCCCGCGAGGCCTAGGAAGGACAACGGCGGCCGGGTCGCGATCGTGCGACCCGGCCGCCGTCAGATCAGTGGTGCTTCTGGTGCTTGGAGCGACCGTGACCCGTCGTCGAGAACGCGTAGACCGTCTGTCGAGTCATACGTCTGCCCGGGACGGAGGACCGTCGACGGGAAATTGGGTTTGTTCGGCGAATCCGGGAAGTGCTGGGTCTCCAGCGCAAGGCCGTCGCCCTGGCGGTACTGCCGGCCACTCGTGCCGTACAGCGTGCCGTCGAGGAAGTTGCCCGAGTAGAACTGGATCCCCGGCTGGTCGGTCTTGATCGTCAGCAGGCGTCCGCTGGCCGGATCGAACAGCTGGGCTGCAGTGTTGAGCTGACCCGGCTGGGTCGATGGGTTGTTGAGCACGAAGTTGTGGTCATACCCACGTCCGAGCATGAGCTGCTCGTCGCCGTTGCGGATGCGCTCGCCGATCGCGTGGAACGTCGTGAAATCGAACGGCGTTCCGAGCACCGACTTGATCTCTCCGGTCGGGATCAGTCCGCTATCGACCGGGGTGAAGTGGTCGGCGTTGATCCTCAGCTGGTGGTCGTAGATCGTGCCCGACCCCTCGCCAGACAGGTTCCAGTACGAATGGTTCGTGAGGTTGACGACCGTGGGCGCATCGGTCGTCGCGACGTAGTGGAAGCGCAGCCGGTTCTGGTTGTCGAGCGTAAACGTCACGCTGATGGTCAGGTTGCCGGGATAGCCGGTCGTGCACGTGTTGGGGGGGTTCCCCACGCCTTGGTTCAGGGACGGGTTGCAGCCCTCGCCGGCCTTACCGGGAAGCCTGGCCGGATCCTGGGTTGAGTGCCCGGTCAGCGTCAGCCCGACCGTGCCGTGGTTCGGCGGGATCTCGGTGGCGTCCCACATCTCCTTGTCGTAGCCGGTGAAGCCGCCGTGGAGGGTGTTGGCGCCGTTGTTGATGTCGACCGAGTAGTGATGGCCGTCGATCGAGAACTTCCCGGCGCCGATCCGGTTCCCGTAGCGGCCGATGATCGCGCCGAAGTACGGGTTGCTCTTCAGATACGCGGCGTTCGTGTACCCATCGATGTTCGCGAATCCGAGCGTCACGTTGTCTGATGTGACCCCTGCGATCCGGCACGGACAGCGACTGGATGATTCCCCCGTAGTCGAGGATCGAGACGCTCATCCCGTGCGCGTTGGACAGCGTGTAGCGGGTGACCGCGGCGCCACCCTCGGGGATGTTGGGCACGCCGTGTGGGCAGCGTCCCGAAGGACGAGCTGCTGATCTTCAAGCCACCCTTGTGGAACGAGCCGTGGTGGGGACCTTTGTGCGACTTGGACGCGGGGCCGTGATGGTGGGTCCGGTGCGCCGAGGCACCGATCGCGACCGCCGCCGTGGCCCCGATCGCCAGCAGGGCCGCTGCTGCGATCGCCACGAACCTCTTGCTGAGGCGTAAGGCGTGGTGCATAACCTCTCCTTTGTTCGCTTGCCCGGCCGGTCAAGCAAGCGATAGTTGGACGGACGGCCTAGGGAGTACCCAACAAAGGCCGCTTGTGAACGCTCACATGTCCGTTAACCTGTCCACGGGGCCAAAGTTGGCGAGTTAGCAGGCGATGAAGGCGCTCCGGCCGGCGCGGTGAGCACGGACAAAGCGCTCCGCGGGCGGATACGTCAAAGGGGCCCGTGGCGAACCACAGGCCCCTTCATACGACCACTTCCGCACCGCGAGACGCGCGCAGGCGAGCGCGCGCTCGTGAAGGGAACCGTTTACACCCGGAGGAAACGCCGGAGCGACAACCCCGAGCCGAGCGCCGAGACAAGAATGCCCGCCCCGAGGAGGATGGCCACGAGCCCGGTGAACGCGATCGTCTGTGGGGCCGCGATCAGCGTCCAATGGTTGGCGAGCGGGTCAAGCAGCGCGACCTTGGTGATGCCGAGCACGGCGATCGCGAGTGACGCGCCGACGGCCCCGACGATGATGCCCTCGATCACGAACGGCCAGCGGATGAACCAGTCGGTCGCCCCGACGAGCTTCATCACCTCGACCTCCCGCCGACGTGCGTACAGCGACAGGCGAATCGTGTTCGCGATCAGCAGCACCGATGCGATCGTCAGCAGCACGGTGAGGACCGCGGCCGTGATCGTCACCAGGTTCGTGACCTCAAGGATCTTCTTCGTGTCGTTCTTCTTGTTCGACACGCTCTGCACCGCCGCGTCGATCGTCCCGGTGCCGCCGCCCGCGGCCGGCGGGGTGAGCGCGTTGCGCACCGACAGCACGTTGGTCGGGTTGTCCGGGATCACGTGGAACGTGTCCGGCAGGGGGTTCGAGGCGAGGAGCGCGTACGCCTGCGGGTCGCGCTTGGACTCGGCCGTGTACGCCTGCTGCTTGGAGACGAACTGCACCGAGCGGACGTGCTGGATGGCCAGGATCTCCTTGCGCACGCGCGCGGCATCGGCAGGCGTCGCCTTGCTCTTCATGTAGACGTCGACGAGCACGCGGCCGCGGACGCTGTTCGCCGCGCCGTTCGTCGCCTGGACGATCGGGATGAACACGCCGAGCACGAGGATCGTCACGAGCACCGTCGCGAGCGCCGCAAACGACGGCGCGGCGTTGCGACGCATGGCGCGGAACGACTCGCGCAGGAAGAAGCCGATACGCATCGGTACCCCTAGAGGCCGGGCGGCCGGGTCGGGGGCTGGCGCAGCCGCTGAGCGAACTCGCGCGTCGTTTCGTCACGCGCGTACAGGCCGCCGGACTCGTCACGGACGATTCGGCCGCGGGACAGCTCGAGCACGCGGCGGCGCATCTTGTCGACCATCGACGCGTCGTGTGTGGCCACGAGCACGGTCGTGCCGGTCCGGTTGATCCGGTAGAGCAGTCGCATGATGTCGATGCTCGTTTCCGGGTCGAGGTTTCCGGTCGGCTCGTCCGCGAGCAGCAGCGGCGGGTGGTTGACGAACGCGCGGGCGATCGACACACGCTGCTGCTCCCCGCCGGAGAGCTGGTCGGGGTAGTTGTGAAGCTTCGTCGAGAGGCCGGTGAGCCGCAGGATGTCCGGCACCTTGGACCGGATCTCACGCCGACCCCCGCCGGTGACCTGCAGCGCGTAGGCGACGTTGTCGTGAACCGTGCGGTTCGGGAGCAGCTTGAAGTCCTGGAACACGACGCCGATGTTGCGGCGGTAGTACGGGACCCGCTTGCGGGTGATCTCCGAGAGATCACGTCCGGCGACGGTGATCCGCCCCTCCGTCGGCTCGAGCTCCTTGATCAGCAGTCGCATCACGGTCGACTTGCCGGAGCCGGTGCTGCCGACGAGGAACACGAAGTCCTCGCGGTCGATCGAGAACGTTGCCTGATCGAGGCCGATGTCGCCGGCGCCGTAGTGCTTGGAGACGCCGCGGAACTCGATGATGGAGCCATCGGCTCGCCGCGGCGCGGCCTTCTGCGGACGAGCGACCGGCGCCGGAGCGCGGCGTCGCCCAGTGCGTTGCTGTGCGATTTGATCTCTAGCCATAGGGTGCGCCGCAGCGTAGCGACGCCCCTCGCGAGAGGGCTACCCGGAAGCCCCCTTGCAACGAGATTTGCAGGCGCTTTGCGCGACGAGGACCGCCGCCAGGTGGCCAAAAGCCCTGTGTTCCCGGCCTTTCCCCGTCCTGACCGCTACCGTTCTTCACATGCCAACAATCTCCTCCCAAACGCTGGCCAACGGGATGCCGCTGCACCGCGTCGAGGTCGAGGGAACGCGAGCACTGACCCTCCTCGTCGCATTTGACGCGGGCGCGCGGACCGAGCGCCCAGAGGAGAACGGCATGGCGCATTTCCTCGAGCACCTCGTGTTCAAGGGCGGCAAGAAGTACCCGACCTACCGTGATGTCAACGAGGCCGCCGAGAGCATCGGCGCGGTGCTGAACGCGTACACGTCGCACGACCTCGTCGCGTTCCACATCACCGTCCGTGCGAGCCGCGCACTCGAGGCCGCTGACCTGCTCACCGACTTCGTGGGGCGCCCGCGGATCGACGCCGACGAGCTCAACCGCGAGCGCGGTGTCGTCGTCCAGGAGATCGCGCGCGCCAACGATCAACCCGCCACCATCGCCGAGCATCTGATCGACGAGGCGGTGTTCGGCGATCACCCGCTCGGGCGCCCCGTGCTCGGGACCGTCGAGCACATCAGCGACACGTTCACCCGGGACGCGATCGTCGCGTTTCGCGCCCGCCGCTGGTCGCCGGCGCGAGGAGCCGCCTTCGCGGTCGGAAATCTCGACGCGCTGCCGGCGAACGGTGAGCTCGATGAGCTCTTCGGCCGGTTCGAGCCCGAGCCCGACCCGGCGCCGTACGAGGCGGCGCCGGCATTCTCGCCGCGCGTCCGCGTCCACGAACGCGATTCCAACCAATCCCATCTCCGGATGTCGTACCGTCCCGCGATCGATGTCACCAAGCCAGAAGAACGCGCGGCGCTCGTCATCTACTCGACGCTGCTCGGCGGCTCGATGGGCTCACGCCTGTTCGACGAGATCCGCGAACAGCGGGGACTTGCCTATTCCGTCCACTCGTTCCCGCATGCTTACGCGGATGTTCCGGTGCTCCAGCTGTCCGCCGGGCTTGAGTCGAGCAAGTGCATGGAGGCGTACCAGCGAATGCGAGAGATCGTGACCGAGTTGCGAGAGCAGGGACCGAGCGACGCTGAGGTCGAGCGCGCGCGGGCGTACGCGGCCGGCGCGCGGGCGATCGCGTTCGAGAACACCGGCGCCGTCGCCCGGCACGCCGCTCAGCAGACGATCGTCTACCGCGAGCCGGTTGATCCGGACCGCGCGATCGAGTTGCTTGATGCGGTGAGCGTTCAGGATGTCCGTGACATCGCCGGCCGGGTGGCCGACGAGCTGTCCGTCGCCGTGGTGGGTCCGCACACGGTGGAGGAGCTGGAGGCGGCATAGCACGCCGGGTCGTCGCTGGGGGGTTTGCTGTCGTATGTCTGGCGCTGGTTGGGTGCGGCGGCGGATCGAGTAACCATGCCCAGGCGCATGGCGTCGATGATCCGGTCGTCGCCTCCGCCCACCGCGGCTCGCATCACCACCGCGTCTCGCCGGCGATGCGCCGCCTGCGGGCGGGGCTGACGGCCGCGCTGAAGAAGGCCGGGCCGAATACGGGAGCGGCCGTGTACGACCTGACGGCGCACCAGGAAGTGTTCACCCTGCGCCCGAACTCCGTCCGCCCGCCGGCATCGGTTGAGAAGCTGTACACGACGGTCGCGCTGCTGCGCAAATTCAAGCCGACCTTCCGCCTGCACACGACGGTGCTCGGCGCCGGACACCTTGACGGCGGCGGCACGTGGCACGGGGACCTGTATCTGCGCGGAGATGGCGATCCGACGTTCGGCGACGGCGGCTTCAATCATGTCTACGAGCTCGGCTACGGGCCGACCACCGGCCAGCTCGTCGCCCAGCTCTCCGATCGCGGAATCCACCGCGTCACCGGCCAGGTGATCGCCGATGAGTCGCTGTTCGACGCGCACCGCGGCGGCATGATGACCGACCTGGCTCCCGACATTCCCGACTTCGGCGGCCAGATGAGCGCGCTCGTCTACGACCACGGGTCGACCGACGGCAAGGTCTCCCCCGCGCTGTTCGCGGTCAAACAGCTCGTCGCCGCGATGCGCGCCGCGCACATCCAGGCAGCGGCGGCGCCCTACACCGAGAAGGCGCCCCGGCACGCGCACAAGCTCGCGTCCGAGCACTCCCCCACGCTGAAGGTCCTCATCGACCTGATGAACTTCCGCTCGGATGACCTGTTCGCGGAGCTGCTCACCAAGCAGCTCGGAAGCCGCTACGGCCGCAGCGGAAGCATTTCCTCGGGGGCGAAGGTGGTCTCGCACCAGGTCGCCCACTACGGCATCCACCCCGGCATCCTCGACGGTTCCGGACTCTCACGTGACGATCGCTCCTCGCCGGCACAGGTGCTCGTGCTGCTGCGCAAGGTGTGGCACACCCCGATCGGCCACATCCTTTTGCCCTCGCTCCCCGTGGTCGGCGTCAATGGCACGACCCGGCGGATCGGCGTCGGGACCGTCGCCCAGGGCCGCTGCATCGGCAAGACCGGGACGCTCAACAACGTCACCAACCTCGCGGGGTATTGCCAGGCCCAGCACGGGCACATGCTCGCGTTCGTGCTGTTCATCGACGGTCCGAGCAATGACAGCTCGATCGTGATGATGGGCCCGATGGTCGCCGCGATCGTGAAGTACTGAAATCGTCACGACCTCAGAGCGATTTGCGCTCCGAGGACGCGGCCGCGACAATCGCGTCGTGGAGGAAGTGGGCACGCCCGTGAACCGGCACGAGCTACGCAGCTACCTGAACCGGATCAGTGACCGCTGGCCGATCGAGACGGCATGGCTCGGTGGCGCGCGGGTCGACGACGAGCAGGGCGCGCCGCCGCAACGCGAGCGCGGCCCGGAATACATCGTCGTGCTCGTCTCCCCCGCCTACGACGGAATCCCGTGGCTCGAGCGCGTCTACCAGGCCGGCTCCCTCTGGGACGCCCTGGAGATGGGCGCCCGCGCGGACGTCCACTGCTACACCCCCGCCGAGTTCGAGCGCAAGCGGGTCTCGATGCCGGCCGTACGGCGGGTCGTCGACGGTGGGCTCAACCTGCTCGCACCGGTGGGGTAGCCGGGATCCACCGCCCCCGGACAACTTCTGGCATCGAAGAGGGGGTGATGGGGCGCTGGGCGGGGCGAGCCCGAGCCTCGGGAATGGCCGAAACGCATGCATGCGCGCGGCTTGTGACCAAAACGCAAGAGAGCCCCGGCGATCTGGCGAGCTTTCGTGCGTTAAGGCGATTTAGCGACCAGTTCGCACGAAAGCCCGCGAAACCGCCGCCGCTCCCATGCGAAACGGTCGCTCGCGACGCCGCTCCCATGCGAAGCGGTCGCTCGCGATGCCGCTCTCGTGCGAACGGTCGCTCGCGCGGCCAGCCTCATGCGAACCGGGCGATCCACGGCCGACCGGCGGACCTACCCGATCGCGACCATCCGCTCGATCGGCACCCGCGCGCGGTCGGCGACCGACGCCGGCACCCTGACCTCATGGACGTCATCCCGCAACGCGTCGCGAAGCTTCGGCAGCGTGATCATCTTCATGAACCGGCAGTGGGCGGCTTCGTTGGCGGCGATGAACTCGACGTCCGGCGCTGCCTGACGGAGCGGGTAGAGCATTCCGGTCTCGGTAGCGACGACGGCGGCTCCGTGCTGATGCGAGCGGGCATAGTCGAGCATCCCGCCGGTCGACAGCATGTGGACACCGTCAGAGGAGACGTCACCGGCTGCGACGTACTCCATGACGCTCGTCGAGCAGCCACACTCGGGGTGGATCAGGAACTCGGCGCCCGGGTGGGCGGCCCGGACGGCGCTGATGTCGTCCGGCTTGATCCCAGCGTGGACGTGGCACTCGCCGTCCCACACGTGCATGGAGCGCCCGATCGTCTTCTCGACGTAGGCGCCGAGGAACATGTCGGGGCCGAACAGGATCTCGGTGTCCGGCCCGTGCTCGCGGAGGATGTGCTCGACGACGGCGACCGCGTTGGATGAAGTGCAGCAGTAGTCGGTCTCGGCCTTGACGTCGGCCGACGTGTTGACGTACATGACGACGATCGGGCGGGCGGGGGCGAATTTCGCCTTCCAGTCGCGGAGCTGCTCGGCGGTGATCGAGTCGGCGAGCGAGCAGCCGGCGTCGAGATCGGGGATCAGGACGCGCTTCTCCGGGCTCAGGACCGAGGCCGTCTCGGCCATGAAGTGCACGCCACAGAACACGATCAACTCGGAGTCGGCGGCGGCTGCCTGGCGGGACAGCCCGAGCGAGTCGCCGACGAAATCGGCGACGTCCTGGATCTCGGGCAGCTGGTAGTTGTGGGCCAGGATGACCGCACCCCGCTCGGCAGCGAGTGCGCGCACCTCGTCCTGGAGCGCGGGAATGTTTTCAAGGAGGAGCGGTGCGTCTGTCGCTCCGAGCATCGGCAGGTTCATGGCAATGGGTGAAGGATGAGGGAGAGATCGAGGGCCGGCGCACTGTGGGTCAATGCACCGACTGAGATGAATTGTAGGCCGGTGGCTGCGACGTCCCTGAGCGTTTCCAGGGTCAGTCCGCCGCTGGCCTCAAGCTCCGCGCGCCCCGCCACGTGGTCCACCGCGGCCCGCAGCTCATCGACTGTCATGTTGTCGAGGAGAATCCGCGGCGCGCCCGCATCAAGGGCCTCGTCGACCTCGTCGAGGTCACGGCATTCGACCTCGAGCAGAAGTCCGGGCGCGGCGGCCCGCGCTGCCCGGACGGCCGGCCCCACGCCGCCGGCGAGCGCTGCGTGGTTCTCCTTGATGAGAATCGCGTCGTAGAGCCCGGCGCGGTGGTTCGTGCCACCGCCGGCAGCGACCGCGGCCTTCTCCAGGGTTCGCAGGCCGGGCGTCGTTTTGCGCGTGTCGAGGATCCGGACGCCCGTTCCGGAGACCGCCTGCACGCAGCGAGCCGTCAAGGTCGCGACGCCCGACAGGCGCTGGAGGAAGTTCAGCGCCGTGCGCTCGCCGGTGAGAATCGCCCGCGCCGACCCGCGTGACGCGCATCACCTCGCCGCGCTCGCGCCACTCGCCCTCGCGGCACAGGCGCTCGATCTCGATCGCCGGATCGAGTTCCCGGAACGTCGCCTCCGCGACCTCGAGCCCGAACACGACTCCCGGCGCCTTCTGGGTGATGAGCGCCTCGGCCCGGGCGGACTCGGGAACCGTCGCGTGCGGTCGTGACGTCGCCGTCGCCGACATCCTCGGCGAGAGCGCGCCGCACCAGCTCCGCATTCTCGGCACTCACGGCGGTCTCGGACATGGCGCGGCGAGGATAGCCGGAGGCGCCCCTCAGACCGTGTCTGCGCGCCAAAGACGCCAGTGTGGTCCGGCATCGCCGCGGCGACAGGCGAAACGGGATTCAGAGCGCGCCGCCGTCAGCATGTATAGGGTTGCGGCGACAGGATCAACCGTTGACCTCATGGGGGTGTCATGAGAAGGCAGACCGGGGTGGGTGCGGCCGCAGTGGCGGCTGCCGCGCTCTTCGCCGTGCCCGCGGGCGCGGCGGCACACACGAAGACCGTCTACGCGGGCCCGCCGCCAGCGGCGCACGCGCTTGCGGTCAAGCTCCTTGGCAAGAAGTTCGTCACGCAGAACAGTCCGGACGTCAACGACTTCTTCCAGCATCGGGTGACGATCAATACCGGCGACACCGTGTCGTTCGTCATCGCCGGGTTCCACACGATCGACCTGCCGGGCGCCGGCCAGGGCGATCTTCCGCTGCTGACGCCGGGCAGCACGGTCAGCGGCATCAATGACGCCGCCGGCAACCCGTTCTGGTTCAACGGCAAGGTGCCGAACGTCGGCCTCAACCCGGCGCTGTTCGCTCCGAGCGGCGGGACGACGTACGACGGCACGAAGCGGATCGACAGCGGTCTGCCGCTCGGGCCGCCGGCGCCGCTCAACGTGACGTTCACCAAGCCGGGGACGTACAAGTACTTCTGCGACGTCCACTACGGGATGGTCGGCGAGGTCGTCGTCAAGCCGACCGGCGCCTCGGTGCCGAGTGACGCGCAGGATGCGGCCGCGCTCACGCAACAGGTGAAGTCAGATCTGAAGGTGGCCAAGAAGCTCGCGACCACGAAGGTGCCGGCCGGTCAGGTGAGTGTCGGCGTCTCGGGCGCCTCGGGCGTCGAGCTGTTCGACATGTATCCGGGGCAGGCTGAAGGTCAAGCGAGGGACGGTCGTGAAGTTCTTCATGTCGGCCGATACCCGCGAGACCCACACGGCAACGTTCGGACCGAAGAAGGTGCTGAAGACATTGGAGGCCGCCTTCACGTCACCGAACTTCCCGGCGCAGGGCGTCTACCCGAGCAGTCCGACCCAGCCGATCCTGCTCTCGCCGACGTCGCACGGTGATGGCTTCGGCGGCGTCGGGCGCGATGGATCGCGACTCGGGCACACCGCAGGTCCCGGCTTCGGGCAAGATCAAGTTCACGAAGCCTGGCGTCTACAAGTTCGTGTGCCTGATCCACCGAATTCATGCACGGGACGATCGTCGTCCAAAGTGACGCTGGACTAGACATCGACCGGGGCCTCGCGCGCAGTGCGTGAGGCCCCGATCGAGGCAGCGATGACGAGGGCGATGCCGGCGATCGCACGCACCCCGAGGCCCTGACCGAGCACGAGGAACCCGGCGAGCGCCGCGACCGCGGGCTCGACGCTCATGAACACCGCGAACACGCCCGGCCGGATGCGGCGCAGCGCCTCGTTCTCAAACGAATACGGGATCGCCGACGAGAGCATCCCCACGGCCGACCCGACGATCAGCGCGTGGGCGGTGAGGAGCTGCGACCCGCCCTGGGCGATGCCGAACGGCAACGCCACCACGGCGCCCACGCACATCGCGAGCGCAATCCCGGTGCCCCCTTCAAACGCCCGTCCGACCCGCGAATTGAGCAGGATGTACGCCCCCCAGAACGCACCGGCGAGCAGCGCGAACAGGATCCCGACGGTGCTCAGGTGATGAGTGCTTCCGTGCGTCAAGGCGAGGATCCCCGCCACCGCGAGCAGCACCCACACGAGGTCCAGCCGCCGCCGCGAGCCGACCACCGCCACGGTCAGCGGTCCGATGAACTCGATCGTCACGGCGATCCCGAGTGGGATTCGATCCAGCGCCGCGTAGAACGAGAGGTTCATGCCGGCGAGCACGACGCCGAGCGTCGCGGCGACCGCCAGTTCGTGCCGACTCCGTCCCGCGATGCGGGGTCGCCACAGGGCGACCAGGACGATCGACGCCGAGAGCAGGCGCAGCAGCCCGACGCCGCTCGATCCCACATCGGCGAACAGCTTCGCCGCGATCGCTGACCCGAACTGGACCGAGCCGATCGCGATCCCGACGAGCGCGTAGGCGGGGACGCGCGGGAGCGGGCCGCCCGCCGGCGCCGTGGTCGTCCTACCGCTCGCCGTCAATCAGGACCCGGATCGTCGCGAACGTCGGATCGGCGGCCCCGTGCAGTCGTGCGCCGGCGATGGTCAGTTCGCGCAGATACGTGATCACCTCGGTCGTGATCCGCTCGCCGGGCAGCAGTGCGGGCACCCCGGGCGGGTACCCCGCGATCGACTCGCTGGAGATCCGGCCGACCGCGTCGTCGACCGCGACCGTCTCGCCGGGACCGAGAAACGCGTCCCGAGGAGCGACCGCCGTCTCATGCTCGAACGCCCCCGCCCCGCGCGCGATCGCGGGGGTCTCCCCCGGCCGCGCGATCCGCTTGACGGTCTCGGCGAAGTCGTGGGCGAGGCGCTCGAGCGGCTCCACCGGCTGCGCGATCCCGAGGACGAGGACGAGCGTTGCGTGCGTCGCGAGCTCGACATAGATGTCGTAGGAGGCGCGCAGCGCGCTCGCGACCTCGTAGCCCGTGCAGCCGGTTCCGCGGACGTCGATCACGATCCGCAGCGGATCCCAGCCGGCGATTCCCGGGCGCCCGACAAACGACCCGTCGACGACGGCGCAGCCGGGGACCGAGCCGATTGCCTCCCGGGCCACCGCCGCAGCGGCGATCGTCCGCTCAAGCAGCGCTTCCCCGTGGATCGCGAGCTGGCGTCGGGCGGCGTCAAGCGAGGCCATGAGCAGCGCGTTCGGGCTCGTCGAGCGGACGAGGCGGACGGCACGGGCGATCGCGTCGACGTCGACCCGCTCGCCATCACCGACGAGCAACATCGCGGACTGCGTCAGGCTGCCGACGATCTTGTGGGTCGAGGCGACGATCGCGTCGGCGCCGAGCCGCAGCGGTGTCTCGGGCAGCGATGGGTGGAACCCAAAGTGGGCGCCCCACGCGTTGTCGACGATCAGCGCGGCCCCGGCCGCGTGAGCCACCTCGGCGCACGCCTCCACGTCGGCCGCCATCCCGTAGTACGTCGGGGAGACGATGAACGCGGCGCGCGCCTCCGGCGTGTCCGCGAGCACCCGCTCGAGTGCCTCCGGGGTAACGCCATGGGCCATCCCGAGCTCGGTGTCGTACTCCGGGGCGACGAAGTTCGCTCGGCCACCACTGAGGATCAACCCGTCGACGAGGCTCGCGTGCGAGTTGCGCTGCAGCACGACGCGCCGCCCTGGCGGGGCGAGCGCGAGGCACAGCGCGTGGTTGCCCTGACTCGCGCCGTTGGTGAGAAACCATGTCCGCGCGGCCCCATAGGCGTCGGCCGCAAGGTGCTCGGCCCGCTCGTACGGGGTCGGCGAGGGACCGACATCGATCCCCTCGATGTCCTGCGGCACATCGAGGGCGAGCGCGCGGTCGCCGAGCGCGCTGCGCAGACCGGGATCGGCTCCGGCGCCACCCTTGTGGCCGGGAACGTGGAACCGCGTCGAGCCGCGGAAGCCGTAGGCGGTGACGGCGTCGAGGTAGGGCGAGGTCGGCTGCGCCGGCGCGGGCCGGGCGCTCACCGGGCGGCCTTCAACAGGTACGCCCGGATGAAGCCGTCCAGGTCGCCGTCGAGGACGCGACTCGTGTCGCCGACCTCGAAGTCGGTGCGGTGGTCCTTGACCATCGAGTAGGGGTGCAGGACGTAGGAGCGGATCTGCGAGCCGAAGTTGACGTCCTGGGCCTCGCCCTTCTCCCGGGCGATCTCCTCGCGGCGCTTGCGCTCCTCGAGCTCGAGCAGCTTGGAGCGGAGCATCGTCATCGCCTCCGCCTTATTCGAGGACTGGGAGCGCTCGTTCTGGCACTGGACGACGATCCCGGTTGGCTTGTGCGTGATCCGCACCGCCGAGTCGGTCTTGTTGACGTGCTGGCCGCCGGCGCCGCTCGCGCGGTAGGTGTCGATCTGGAGGTCGTCATCGTCGATCGCGATGTCATCGATCTCATCGACGACCGGAGAGACCTCGACGCCGGCGAAGCTCGTCTGCCGGCGGTGAGCGGCGTCAAACGGCGAGAGCCGGACGAGACGGTGCACGCCCTTCTCGCTCCCGTAGAGCCCGTAGGCGTTCTCGCCTTTGACCATGAAGGTCGCCGACTTGATTCCGGCCTCCTCCCCCGGCGAGGCCTCGAGCAGCTCGACCTCGTAGCCGCGCTTCTCAGCCCAGCGCATCTCCATTCTGAGCACCATCTCCGCCCAGTCCTGCGCGTCGGTGCCGCCGGCGCCCGCGTTGATCGTCACGAGCGCGTTGCCGCTGTCATAGCGGCCGGAGAACAGCCGCTCCTCCTCAAGGGCGTCAAGCCGCTCCTGGACGGCGCTGATCTGCTCTTCGAACTCGGCGTTCAGGTCCGGATCCTCCTCGGCCAGCTCGGCGAGCGGCTCGAGATCATCGACGTCCTGCGCGAGCTCGCGATACGTCGCCAGCTTGCGGGACGCGCGGGCGTGTTCCGCCGTCGTGCGCGCAGCACGTTCCTGGTCGTCCCAGAATCCCGGCGCCCCCATCTCCTCTTCGAGCGCGGCCGCGCGCTCGCTCAGCGCAGCGGGGTCAAAGATAGTCCGCAAGCAGCTTGAGCTGCTCACGGATTGCCGCGAGGCGCTGGGATAGCGGCTCTGAGGGGGCGGTGGCCATGCAGCGCTACCGTAGCAGCAACGCTGTCAGCGGCGATCGCGTCGATCCGCCCGGTCAAGCCGGCGCTGGTCGCGGCGGTCATCGCGGTCCACGCGACGCTGATCCCGCGTGCCGCTCCGGGCGCGCCTTTGGTCGAGTCGCTCCTCGACGGCGTCGAGATCGGGCGCCGGGCCGTAGAGATCCCACCCGCTCTTGAGCAGGCCGATGACCGCCAGCAGCGCGACCCAGATCGGCCAGAACGAGCCGCTCGCACCGGACGCGATCCAGATCCCGGTGCAGACGGCGAACGCGATCACGCCACCGCCGGCCTGTTGGAGTGCCCGCCGCTGCAGGTGCGAGCGACGCTCGACGAGTTCGGCGCGCTCCTGACGCTTTCGCACCTCGGGGAGGACGGGCAGATCGGCGAGCAGGCGCTGGAGCTCGGCGTTCGTTTGGGCGCTGTAGGCAGCCTGGACGCGCTTGTCGAGCTCGTCGTCGGTGAGCCGTCCCGCGGCGTAATGGTCGCGGATCTGCTCGGCGGCCTGCTCGCGATCCTGATCTGACGCGCGCTCGTCCATCGCCGCGGAGGGTACCGCTCAGGCGCATGACAATCGTCGTGATCACGATCGCGTTCATCGCTTGAGGTCGCCCGGGCCGGTTTCGCATCGAGAGAGTGGGCCGCGCCCGGGGGCGTTCCGGCTGGACGCCCGCGGTCGGGCGGGACGCCGCCGGTGGGTGCTCGGACGTCCTCGATCGGCCCGAAATCCCCCTCTCCCAGCGTTTGTGGATTGAAAAGGGATTCTGGGTCGGTGAGATCGGTCCGGATATCCCCCTGTCCCGATTTCGCTCAGGAGCGGGGGATTCTGGGTCGATCGGTCGCGGGCACGACCCGCGCCTCGTGCGCCGCGGGATCGGACCGCGTCCCAACGGACGGGCTCGGCCGCCGATGGGTGCGACGGACTCCCGATTAGGGCCGGCATGATCGCCCAACCGACTCTGAGGCGCACGCGACGAGGTCTCCGCGCCGCGGGCCATCCCGGCCCGCGTTCCGATGGGATCGGCGCGGCCTCCAGCCGCCCTTAGACCAATGTCACGGCGCTTATGCGCCATGACATTTCTTGTACTTCTTGCCCGAGCCGCACCAACACGGGTCGTTGCGCCCGATCTGCTCTGACTCGTCGACGCGGCGCTGCTCGACCGGCGGGGGCAGCATCCCGCCGCCGTCCTCGTCCTCGGCATACGCGGCGGCAGCCTCGGGTCCACCGGCAGCCGCCGCGGCCATCGCCAGCGCGCTGGGCTGCGCCATCCCGCCGCCGCTGTAGCTCACCCGGCCGCCGCCGGTGGCGGAGCTCGCGCGGGCCGCCGGACGGCTCGGCGCGGGCGGCGGGGCACCGCCCTCCTCGCCCTCGATGGTGACCTCAACGTGGAAGATCATCCGGGCGAAGTCGCCCCAGACCGAGTTCATCAGATCCCGGAACAGCTCGAACGCCTCGTTCTTGTAGGCGACGAGCGGCTCGATCTGGGCGAACCCGCGGAGGTGGATGCCCTCCCGCAGGTAGTCCATGTCGTACAGGTGCTCGCGCCAGCGCTGATCGATGATCTGCAGCAGCAGGAACCGCTCGAGCGCGCGCATCAGTTCCTCGCCAAGCTCCTGCTCGCGGCGCTCATACTGCGCGAGCGCCTCCTCCTGGAGCTGCGTCGTCAGCTCCTCGCGGTCGACCCGGTCGGGATCGATGCTCCATGATCTCGGCGCTCGGGGTGAAGATCTCGGCCATGCGGTTGAGCAGCCCGCTGACGTCCCAGTCCTCGACGAACTCACCGGCGGTGTACTCCTGCACGAGTCGCTCGATCAGGTTTGTCACCTCGGTGCGGGCGGCATCGCTCATGTCGCGCCCGTCGAGCACCTCGTCGCGATAGGTGTAGATGACGTCACGCTGCTGGTTGAGTACGTCGTCGTACTCGAGCGTGTGCTTGCGCATCAGGAAGTGCTGCTCCTCGACCTTCCTCTGCGCCTTCTCGATCTGCTTGGAGAGCATCCCGGCCTCGATCGGCTCCTCGTTGCCCTCGTCGTCAGTCGTGCCGAGACGGTCAAGGATCTTGTAGATGCGCTCGCCGGCGAACAGCCGCACGAGATCATCCTGCGCGCTGAGGAAGAAGCGAGACTCGCCCGGGTCGCCCTGGCGACCGGCACGGCCGCGCAGCTGGTTGTCGATCCGGCGCGACTCATGGCGCTCGGTGCCGAGGATGAACAGGCCGCCGGCCCCGAGCACCTGCTCGCGCAGCTCCTCGACCCGGCGGTCGATCTCCGGCAGGACGCGCTCGTAGTGCTCGTCGTAGTCGGGATCGCCCGGCGCCAGACCGAGCTGCTTGTTCACCTCGAGCCGGGCGAGATGCTCGGGGTTGCCGCCGAGCTTGATGTCGACGCCGCGGCCGGCCATGTTCGTGGCGATCGTGACCGCGCCCGGTGCGCCCGCCTCGGCGATGATCTCGCCCTCACGCTCCGCGTGCTCAGGCTTGGCGTTAAGGACGGTGTGCGGGATGCCGCGCTTGGTCAGATTCTGTGACAGCAGCTCGGAGACCTCGACCGAGATCGTGCCGACGAGCACGGGCTGACCGCCGAGGTGGCGGTCCTCGATCTCGCGGGACACCGCGCTCCACTTGCCGTCCTTGGTCTTGTAGACCTGGTCGTTCTGGTCCTTGCGCACCATCGGCTGGTTCGTGGGGATCTGGACGACGCCGAGCTCGTAGATCTTCATGAACTCGGTCGCCTCGGTGATCGCGGTCCCCGTCATGCCGGCGAGCTTGTCGTACATCCGGAAGTAGTTCTGCAGCGTGATCGTGGCGAGCGTCTGGTTCTCCTCCTGAACCCGCACGCTCTCCTTCGCCTCGACCGCCTGATGCAGGCCCTCCGACCAGCGCCGGCCCTCGAGGATGCGGCCGGTGAACTCGTCGATGATCTTGACCTCGCCGTCGACGACCGCGTAGTCGACGTCACGCTTGTAGAGCGACTCGGCCTTCAGTGACTGGATCAGGTGGTTGACGAGGTGGCCGTTCTCGGCGCGATACAGGTGGTCGATCCGGAGAAACCGCTCGGCCTTGGCGACACCCCGCTCGGTCACCGCGACCGTCTTGTGCTTCTCGTCGAACTCGTAGTCGAAGTCGGCGACGAACTCCTTCTTGGCACGCGGGTCGAGGCCGTCCGGCACCTTGCCGGGCTGCATCTGCGGCGCCAGCTTCGCGAACTTCGCGTAGAAGTCGGCTGCCTGCTCCGGCGCGCCGGAGATGATCAGCGGCGTGCGCGCCTCGTCGATCAGGATGTTGTCGACCTCGTCGACGATCGCGAACGTGTGGTACGGGGACTTGCCCTCCTCCGGCCTCGGCCGGCCGCCATGCTGGACCTTCTCCTCCAGCGACGTCGCCATGTTGTCGCGGAGGTAATCGAAGCCGAACTCCGAGTTGGTGCCGTACGTGACGTCGGCGGCGTAGGCGTCCCGTTTCTCCTCGTACGGCTGCATGTTCTGCAGGATGCCGACGGTGACCCCGAGCATGTCGTAGATCGGCTTCATCCACAGCGCGTCGCGGCGGGCGAGGTAGTCGTTGACGGTGACGACGTGGACGCCGCGGCCGCCGAGCGTGTTGAGGACGACCGCGAGAGTCGCGGTGAGCGTCTTGCCCTCGCCGGTCCGCATCTCGGCGATCTGCCCGTCGTGGAGGACCATCCCGCCGATCAGCTGCACGTCGAAGTGGCGCATCCCCATCGCGCGCCTGCCCGCCTCACGGACGAGCGCGAAGCACTCGAACTGCAGGTCATCGAGCGACTCGCCGCCGCGTGCACGCTCGCGCAGCTCATCGGCGGCTTCTCTCAGCTCGGCGTCGGTGTAGTGCTCGAGTTCCGCCTCGTAGCCATTGATCCGACTGACGCGCTGTTCATATTGCTTGAACTTCTTCGCCTCGCCCATGCGAAGCGCGCGGTCCAGGAAGGACATGGGTTTAGCGTAGCAATGGGCCTAAAGGCTTCGAAAGCCTGAAAGTACGGGTTCGGCTAGACCGAGGCGGCACGCCCAGGGCCCGCAGGTGGTCGCGGAAACCGATCCCGAACGCGGTCGGATCGCCTTGGTAGTCACGGATCAGCGCCGGCTCCTGCCTGCAGTCCGCGACGTCCCAGGCCCACCCCACGTAGCTGAGGCCGTGGCGGTCGGCCCACGGCATCATCTGGTCGATGTACCCCTGCTGGCAGTCGGTCTCCCCCAGCTCGCCCATGACGACCGGCACGTGGCGGTGCGTGTCCAGGATCGCCGCCTGGCAGCCGTTGTCACAGGGTCCCAGCGTGCCGTAGTTGTGCTCGGCCGCGACGAGTTGGTGGCGTGGGTCATGCGGCTTCGTGCGCGAGCCAGCCGCGACGGTCGCCGGAGTAGTCGAGGCCGCCGAGCATCGATCGGCTGGGTGGCGCCAGTTGAGCGCACGGCACTCACGAGCCGTTGCATCCCGGCGGTGCGGTAGGCCGGGAAGCCGCGTCCCTCGGGACCTGACAGCCATGCAGCCAGCAGTCCCATCCGATCCCGAAGGGCTCGTTGAAGAGGTCGAACAGGACCGCGTGGTCGTGCTTGAACGTCGACGCGACCGATCGCCAGAACGCCGGCGTGTGATCGGCGTCTGCCATGTGCGTCTGCGCGGTCGCCTTGCTGCCGCCCGGAGCGGCCCAGTGGAGATCGAGGATGACGTACAGGCCGGCGCGGTGCAGGGCGCTGACATAGCGCTCGACCTTCCGTCGGTATGGCGCTCCTTCGCGCTTTGGCACGGTGTCTGAAGCCCAGCCAGCAGTCTTCGTTGAGCGGGATTCGCACGACGTTGATGTCCCAGCTCGCATCGCCCGGATCATCGCCGGATCGTCGATCGCGTCTGGATGCGGGCTGTCGAAGAATCCCCATCCCTGGATGCAGGCGTACTCGAGCCCGGAGCGGTTGACGCCGCGTAGCTGCACGACGTGGCCCCGGCCGCGGCCGTCGACAAGCGTGTTCCCGCGCACCCGCAGCGCCGCGGAGGCGGCGGACGCACCAATGCTGCTGAGTACGAGACCGAGAATCAGCGCCGTCCAGACGGCGCGCCGCCCCTTCACACGTAAGACCTTACTGCGCGGCGGCCGAAATGTCCTCCGGAAGAACCGTCCCGGTGACCTCAACCTCGGCCGGCTGCTCGGCGGCCGCGGCGCGCGACTCGCGGCGTTTGCGTCGTTTATCGCGATGCCGTTTGACCTGCACGGCGAGCTCGTCGGCGCACAAGTTGATCGAGTGGACGATGTCTGGAGACGCATCACGCGCACGCAGAGTCACGCCCTTCAGGTGCAGTGTGGCCTCGGCGATCTGTGAATCGGCGATCGCCGGATTGCGCTCTTCGAAGACCTCCACCTCGAGTTCAGCAAGCTCCGAGACCTGACGCGAGACCTTGCGGAAGCGCTTTTCCACGTGCTCCCTCAGATCATCGGTGACGGGCAAATTCCGGCCCTTTACCTCGATCCGCATCGGTCGACCTCCTCGGTTTCAAGGTGGATGTGCGTGTCGCCCTCAGAGGTTATTCCTGACGGAGCGGTTTGTCGATTGGTACAACCCACTGACGTGTCTCCGGATGTTTCCTGGTCGTTTGAGCCCGGCGTCCTGCTGGCGGTGTTCGCGCTCGGTCTCGTGTACGGACGAGCGTGGAGTCGCGCCCGGGCGACCGGCGAACCGCACGCCCCGGGATATGGCCGGGCGACCCTGTTCGGACTCGGCCTGATCGCGATCCTGGCGGCGCTCGTCTCGCCGGTCGACAGCCTCAGCCAGCAGCTCATGGTCATGCACATGACTCAGCACATCCTGCTGCTCGACATCGCCCCGATCCTCCTCATCCTGGGCCTCAACAAGGTCCTGCTGCGCCCGGCCACCCGCCGTCTGCACACGATCGAACGCAAAGCCGGCTTTCTCGCCCATCCGGCGTTCGCGGTGTTCGCGTACGTGGGGTTCATGTGGCTGTGGCACGTCCCCGCCCTCTACGACGCGGCGCTTCGCAACTCGGGCCTGCACGCGTTCGAGCACATCTGCTTCGCGCTCGCGGGTGGGCTCTACTGGTGGCATCTGCTGTCGCCGATCCGCGGGCGGATGCGGCTCGGCGGGATGGGGCCGATCCTGTACATGGTCTCGACGAAGCTGCTCGTCGGCCTGCTCGGGATCGTGCTCGCGTTTGCGCCGGTGGCGCTGTACGCGTTCTACAAGCACCAGCCCCACTACTGGGGCCTGACCGCCGGTGAGGACATGAACATGGCCGGCCTGCTGATGGCGCTCGAGCAGTCGATCGTGATGGGGATCGCGCTCGTCTTCCTGTTCGTGCAGATGCTCGGCGAGTCCGAGCGCGAGGCCCAGCGGGCGGAACGCTTCGAAGTGGCGTGAGCGTCCGCGGCGAGCGCCGCGCGGGGGGATCGCTCCCCACCGCGCGGCGACTCATTCGCTACTTCGACTACTTGCACTTCGCGGAACCCGTGGCCGTGAAGCTCTGAATTGTGCCTCCCGTATCCGCGGGGTTCGTGAAGTCGGCCGTGAACTGCTGCTTCCACGGCCGCTTGCCGCTCTTACAACCGACCGACGAGACGAAGTAGTGCGTCTTGCCGTGGCTCTTCGAGCTGAGCTTCTTCCAGGTGATCTGCTCCCGGACGAGCGAGCCCCACGTCGGCCCTCCGAGGACCTTGCTCGACACGTACGACGGCAGCGGCACGTCGATCACGAGGTTCTTGCCTGAGCGTTCTTGATCGTGCCCGTGTACGGCGGCGTTGCACCTGTCGGGACTCCACCGCAGTAATGAGCCGAAGTCGGGTGTCGTCGTCGCTCCAGAAGAAGAACACCAGCTTGCCGCCACCCGAGTTCCACACGCGGAGCCCGGGCTTGCAGTCGGTGATGCCCTTGGCGCCCGAACTTGGATCGGCAGCAGGACCGAGCAACGCGTGCACGTTGGCGGTCGCCACGAGCGCGCCCTTCGGGCAGATCGTGTCATTCGACTTGGCGCTTCACGGCCGCGAACGAGCACGTGGCCTTGACGGCCGCGCTGTCGTACTTGAGTCCGTAGATCGTGGACTTCAGGTCCGTCAGCGGGGCGGCGCGGTTACCGTTGGTGCCGGTCGCCGTCAGAAGCTGCGTGACGCCGGTTCCGACGGGCTTCTTGGGCGTCCCGGCCTTACCGGGCGAGAACGACATCGCCGCGGTGTAGGTGTTGAACGGCGCAGCAGCGATCGCTGCGGCTGCCGCTCCCAGCACGACAACGGCCGTGGCTGTGATGACTATCCGTCTCAAATCATGTCCTCCTTTGGACGTCGACGGGTTTGTGTATCCACGCAGAGCCGGCCGCCCTCATGGAAGTTGGTTGAGATGTGGAAAGGCTTGCAATTGCCCGGTCGTCACGCTGCCAAGCGGCGCCTGCGCCTTGCACGGCGGTCCCCCGGAGCGAGCAGTGTAGTAGACGTCTTGCAGGAGTTTCGTAAGATCGGCAGCGATCGTCGGGCCGATCGTTGGCTGCGGGTTGTTCGTGCACACATAACTACCGAATACGGACAGCCCGTGCGTCAGTTGATCGTATCCGCTGGGAGCCATGTATGGGTTGGCGCGGTTGCTGAGGAGCCGGGACTGGTACGCGCTGAAGACCTCCGGGTTGACCGGGTTCGAGACGCGCGCGTAGTGCTGTGAGATGCCTTCACCGTTCGGGAGTGTCGCCTGCGTCGCCGCCGTGCCGTTGGCGAAGAAGGCAGCGACTTCGCGCCGGTACGAGTTGATGTAGTTGAGCACCGGGACGATGCCGCCGAGGTAGGGCTTGAGCCGTGTGAGCAGCGGCACGCTCTGGTCGAGGAACTTCTCGAAGGCGGGGATCCCGGTCTTCGACGCCTCGGTCAGCGGCGCGATGTTGACCATGAGGTCACGCAATTCCGGCGCGAACACGACGAGCTGTTGAAGGGCTGGGGTGAGCTCGCGGGTCGCAGGGCGCAACTCGTCGATGAGCGGCTTTGCGTTGCCCGCGAACTTGGCCGTCTGCTCGACCGTCGACTGCACCGCCACCGTGAAGGCCGGGAAGGCGCGGACCGACGCCGCCAGTGCGGCGTTCTGCCGAGCGGTCGCCGCGAACAGGTTGTTGGAATTGGTGATGAATCCCTGCAGCTGAGATGGCGACGCGCTCAGGGCCGAGAAGACGATCCCGCCCTCGTGCAGGAGCGCCGACGTCGCGACGCTGTCGCGGTTCAGCACCGCCAGCACCGACTCGACGTTCACTGAGAACGGGAACAGCTGGTAGAGACCGGCGTTGAAGTCCGCACCGCGTTTCGTCAGCGCGATGCCCTGCGACTGCATCCACACCTGGAACGCGCGCCGGGTGCGAGCATCGAATGTGGAGAGAATCTGGTCAAGCGCCACGGTGGGTGCCACATGCGAATGCGGCAGCGTCCCGTCGTCGGGCAACGTTGGCGCGTTTCGTGACCCCGGGGAGAGCTCGATGTAGGTCTCGCCGAGCAGCGATTTCGCCCGCAGGATGGCTCGCGTGTCGATCGGTCGCGGCGCGTAGTGGCGGTCAATCTCAAGCACGGCATGGGTCAGTCCTGTCGCACGGTCGAGGCGAACGCTGACCACCTTGCCGATGCTGACTCCGGAGATCCGCACGTCCGACTGCTGCGCGAGCTGGACGGCTTGGTCGAATTCAACATTGATCCGGTAGCCCTTGGCCGCGAACGGAATCGAGCCGCCGAAGGAGGTCCACAGGAAGATCAGCAGCCCGATGCACGACGCCGCGAACGCAACCATCGTCAGGAGCTTGATTCGACTCGGTGCCTGCTTGTTCATGGCACCGTCGCCTTCGGGCAGAAGGGCGAGTTGATCTTGCTCCAGTCGGGGGCGTTCAACAGGGGCAGCCGGTGCGCGATCGGCGGATCCGACACCGCGAACGTGACCTCGATCAGCTGGAGCACTCCGCAGGTCGCCATGAACGACCCATGCACCGCTGGTCCCTGTGCATCCTGCTGGCTGCCGAGGCTGTCGACGATGTGGCTGAGCCACGTGCCCCAGAACAGATACGACTGCGCGGACCCCGATGGTTTGTAGCCAAGCTCATTGAACAGCGCGTTGAGCACGCCGAACGAGCTCACGAGCGGAGGCACCGCCTTGGCCAGCTGTGTCGCTGCCGGCTTCAGCGTCGCGGCAAGCGGCTGGACGGCGATCGAGAACGGCCGCAGCTGGTTCTTGATGACCGGCGTCGTGTCGCGGAACAGCGGCCGGGAGGCAGCCAGCGCGGGACCGAGGTTGTGCGCGAATGGCAGCAACGCCTTGAGCGTCGGCGTCGACGCGTTCGCGAATGCCCGCACCTTCACGAGCGTGTTCGACGTCGTCTGGAGCGTCGGCGGGAGGAGTGTCAGTGCCTGCTCGAGCTGGGTGTCCTCCGAGGCGATCGCCGAGAAGTTGGTGTTCGACGAGTCGATCAGTGACGCGAACTGCGTCTGCACGTCGCCGAGCGCGTTGGCGACGAGGTTGAGGTTGTGGATCGAGCGCTGGATGTTTGCGCGCCGCTTGGCAAGCAGGCGGGTGAACGCCACCGTATCCCTTCCGAGCGGGGCGAACCGCTTGAATGTTCCGCGTAGGGCGGACACTGCGGCGGGGCTCGGTGGTTCGCCCGTCGCGCCGGGGTCGTGGAACGCCTGAGCGCCGCCGGACAGCAGCAACAGCAGGTAGTTACGCGAGTCGGCGTCGAGCGAGGACAGGATCTGCGAGAAGTCGATGTCGGGGCTGGTCGCCGCCACGGGAAGCGTGCCCCCGGCCGGGATCGCTCCGGCCGACGGCGAGCCCGGGTCGAGTGCCAGGTACATGTCTTTCAGCGGCGTCCGTGGTCGCAGGAGGACCGTGGCGTTCTCGTAGACCGGCCGGTACTTGGGATAGATGTTCATCGTCACGACGGCGCGACCGTTTTCCAGCTTGACGGCGCCGACAAGACCGACCTGGACCCCGGCGATCGTGACCGCCTGACCCTGCCCGGCGGTCACCGCCGCCCCAGTCTGAAACTCGGCCTTGACCGTGTAATAGCTCTTGCCGAACGTGAACGCCGGCTGATGCTCGAGGATGAACAGGGCGACCGCGATGGCGCTCGCAAGCAACGCGGTAATCGCGATGAAGTCGACCTTGTGGGTCTCGGATCGCCCGTTTCACGGAGTCCCACCCAGCTTCGCCGAATTGAGGTTCGGGGCGGGGTTGCGGAAGCAGGGAACGTCGCGGCGGATCGGGGGCGCTTTTCCTCCGAAGGCAGGCCGCGTGCCCAGCGGCGCCAGGATCTGGTTCCCGAACAACGGGCCGAGACCCTTGACGACACTCGTCTCGACGAGCAAGTTGCCGCCCTCCACGGTTGAGCGCAGATAGCGTCCGTTGCCGTCGAAGTTGCCACTTGCTCCGGCCAGTCCCACAGCGCTCTGGAACAGCTCCTGGTAGGCGCGTAGGCCCGTCGACACGGGCGGGTCCGAGATCACCTCGTCGCCAGTGGGAATCGTCACGTTGATGAAGCACCGTGCCAGCTCGTCGGCCGCGGACACGAACTGCCTTCGTCGAGTTCAGCGACGCCGAGGTCTCCTGCACCGCCGGCGTCAGGTTCATCAGCAGCCCACCCAGTTCCTGGTTGGAGAGCAGTTGCTGGGACTGCGCGAGCCAGGGCAGCCCGGCATCGATCGTCGGACCGAGCTGCTTGATGCTCGGCTCGAGCGCGCGGGCGAACGCCGTGGTGGGACCGAACGAGGCATCCAACGGACCGAGCGCGGCGTCGGTGTTATGCAGCAGTTGCGGGAGCAGAGCGATGGTCGCGGCCAGGTCCTGCTGGCGAGCTGCGAAGGCCGCCATCGTCGTGTTGAACGTCGACACGAGGCTCGTCAGCTGTGTCGACTTGGAGGCGAGTGCACGGAAGATCCTCGCGTTTCCCACCACCACGCCGGAAAGGTCGTGCCGCTGAGTCCCGAGCAGGGCTTGGTTGACGATCGCGGAGTTTCTCAGTGCATCGGCGGAGTACTTCAGCGAGTCGTTCAGCGCCTCAGCGCCGGTCAGCCCCGCCACGCTGGGATCCTGGCTGGCGTTCTGCGCCGGGCTGCCGGACGTGTTGAGCGACCTGCCGAGTCCCTGAAGCAGCGTCTGCAGGTTCGTTCGCGCATTCGACGTGAGCGCTCCGAGAACGCGATCGAGCTGAACCGGCCCCGACGTATTGGCGGCGGGGAGGGTCGCACCCGAGGAGAGGACCGGCGCACTCGGCGTTCCTGGGTGCAGATCGACGTAGAAGTTGCCCTCGAGAAACAGGCGCGGGCGAACCTGCGCCGTCGCGTCAGCGTGGATTGGCAGCCCGCTGTTCTCGATGTCCATCGTGATGACCGAAGCGGTGGAGGACTTGGAAAAGCGGTGGACCGAGACCACCTGCCCCACATCGACGCCGGCGATCCGGACCGGGGACGGAATGTGGAGGTCCGTCTCGGTCGTGAACATCCCCTTGAGCGTGAACGGCGGGCTGGCGAATGGTGAGGATCCCCCAAACACGGCGTAGCAGGCGACCGCGATCACGACAATCGCGATCAGCGCAGCGGCGACATTGCTGACGCGTGGTTTGTGGCGCCTCATCCGCCACTCCGTTTCGTGACCTCTGTCTTGAGCCCAACGTTCCCGGGTGGATTGCCAATCCTGGCGTGAGCGGGTGAGTAGGGCTCGTTTCCAGCCGAGCACTCAGGCGTCTGCCCGGGTGCGTCCGTATTCGGATATGGATCGGCATGGAGCGGTCCCTGCTGGTCACCGGTGCCCCCCGGGGTCACGTACGTCTTCTGTGACGGGACGGACTCGCTGCCGAGCACGTCCCCGATCGCCACCGGGAGCACGTTCAACGTCGTGCCGGTTGTCGTCGTCGTCGACAGCACGTTGGCCAGATTGCGCAGGAGCAGGCTCACGTAGTTGCAGGTCGCTTGCATCGGCGTGAGGAACTGGAGTGGCGCGTTGAGCGCGTTCGATGTCAGCGTCACCCTGTCGAGACCCTGCTGCACGGCTGGCGTCTCCCCGAAGGTCGCGATGTGCTTGGAGAGGCTGACCGTCAGCTTGTCCAGCTCTGCGGTGCCGGGAAGATTGCGCGTTCCGATCGCGAACGCGTCGGCCAGCACCGGCGCGGATTGTGGGATCGTCTGCGCCCCCGGCAGCGATTCATGGAAGAAGGCCGCGGTATCGAGGAGGAACGCCTGGATCGTCGGGCTGTTCTGGATCACCGCAGCGAACTCTGGCGGCGTGTCCGAGATCCACTGCTGCAGGAACGGATGGGCAACCGTGGCAAGTGAGTCGAACGTGACGGCCAGGTTCGTATACAGGCTCGCCTGCGTCTGGGCCACGGGCACCAGCGCGTTGCTGAAGCTCTCCAGACCGCGGAAGAAGCCGCCGAGATCGGTCGATTTCGAACTCAGGTTGCGGGCCACCGGCGAAAGGTCGCGGAGCAGCGGCACGAAGACGCGGATCGTGTTGTTGAGATCGGTTCCGCGGCCGGCGAGGGCGACGCCATACCCGATCGTCGTCTTGGCAACGCCCACTCGCGTGGCCGGCGTGAACATCGACAGGACCTGGTCGAGATCGACGGTCGAACTCGACTGCTTGAGCGGCACCGTCCCTCCGTCAGGGATTCCCGTGTGCGCGTGCCCGAGGTCGATCTCGATGTACTTGAGGCCGATCGCGCCCTTCAACCGGACGATGACCCTCGAGTCCGACGGCAGCGGCTTGACGCTTTCCTGCAGCTTCATGTTGACCACGGCGATGGGACGGCCGGAGGCGTCATGCGACGCGGTGACTTTGTTGACGAATCCGACCTGCGAGCCTCCGATCCGGACGTCGGCGTTGCGGGTCACCTCGCTCGCGTCGCGGATCTGCACGTTGACCGTGTACCGGGGCACGAACGGCAGCCCCTGGTTGGCGTTGTAGGCCAACGTCACCGCGACGACAGTCACCAGCACGGTCAGCGCGCCGACGAGCACCGGGCTGCTCAGCGCACTGCCTTCGCGACGTCCGCGGCGGTTCACTTGCTACCGCCGATCAGGTACTCGAGCAGTCCCCTCATCGTCGAGGTGGCGTGGTTGGCCCCGGTCGACCAATCGGCGGTTGGCTGACCGGCCCCGGGGGTGGGCTGACCGCCTCCGGGCGAAGTCGGCGCCGGCGCAGCCGCGACATGGCGCCCCTTCGCTTTGGCGGTATGGACGTTGTTCGCCTTGCGCGAGACAAGATCGGTTGCCACCTGAGCCGCCGAGGCTGCCGAGCCGTTCAGAAAGTTCGCCGAGCATCCCGGGACCGGCGTCCCTGCGAACCCGGTGCACGTGCCGGCTTGCAGCTGTGTACGCAGGAAGTGACCGGAGGCGTCGAAGCCGTTGCCGGCGTTCGCCCCGTTGTAGAGGAACGACATCAGGAACTCGAGCCCGCCGGTCTTATCGAGACTCGCGGTCAGGCGGTCGAGCGAGACGGCTGCCGGCAGCGTCGCGTTGCCGAGCTTCAACAGACGTCGCGCCAGCGGTTCGGTGGCGACCAAGGACGGTTGGGATTCCGCGGCCGACGCGCCAAGATTGATCAGCGACGTGCGTGCGACCTTCGCGAACGGGGTCAGATTCTTGAACTCCCGCCCGAGATCTGACGCGCCGCGACCGAGCTCGTTGAGAAGCGGCGTGCCCTGGTCGGCGAGCACGCCGAGGTCGGCCATGAGCGGGCGCAGCTGCTGCAAAAAGGCCGGGAAGAGCTGAAACGTCCTCTGGATGTCGGCGGCTCGGGTCGCGCTCGCCACCGAGGTGGTGTTCGCTCCAACGACGAAGCGTGAGATCGCCGCGCGATCCCGCGCGAGAGGCGCGAGCACCGCGTCGGAGTCGGAGGCCAGCTGCGCCAGCTGACGATTCTGCCGGGCCAGAATCTTGAAGACCTGGTCGGTGTAGCCGAGCGCGGGATTGGCGCGATGGATGACCGCATTGAGATCGGAGCCGCGCGCCGCGAGGGCGGTCCCGAACTCGTTGATGATGATGGCCAGCGACTCGCGCACCGGCTGCTGGGAGATGTCCTGGACGATGTCGCTGTCGATCGGCGAGCTCGTGCGGCTGACCGGTAGGTAGTACGTCCCCTTGCCCGGACCCTGGTCGATCCTGGCCAGGGGCGGGCTGCTCGACGTGCCGGGAAGGCAGTCGACGTACTTTTCACCGATGAGCGACTGCGGGCGGATTGCGCACGTCGCGTTGGCGTGGAAGGGTCGGAAGCGGTTGTCGGTGATGGCCAGCGTGACCGCCGCCTTCTTCGCCGGCGTGACGTCGAGCGACTGAATGCTGCCGACGGTGGCACCGGCGATTCGCACGTCCTCGCCGGACACGGCGAACGCCGCGTCATCGAAGACCGCGCGCACGAGATATGGACCGCGCGGGCCTTGCGACTGGCCCGCCGCAAGGGCCGTCGCCGCAACGACCGCGGCGACGATTGCGGTGACGATGAAGGCGAGGCGTCTCACGGCCCCGGCGGGGTGCTCGCGGGGTTGCAGCCAAGCACGGGCCACGGGGCGGAGCGATCCGGCGTCGGTTGAACGGCACCGCCCGGACAACGGCCGCTGACCTGCTGCAGGCCTTCGGTGCGCAGCGAGGGCGAGCGCGACACGAGCTGGTTTGCAGCGTTGATGCCAAACGCGTTGAACACCGGTTGCGTCCGCGTGTAGTGACCGTTGGCGTCGTAATAGGCACCGGCCTGGCCGATGTTCGTGAGTGAGCCGATGAGGTCGGGTGTGTACTCGCGCAGGTAGTCGAGCTGATGCTGCGAGCGGTTCATCTCCTCGATCAGGCGAGGGAACGCGACGGTCGTCACCGCCACGAGCCCCGGCGTCTCACGCATCAGCGTGGTGAGATCGCCGGTCCCGGCCGGGTTGTGGATCAAGTCGTTGAGCAGCCCGACCGTGGGGATGCTGACATTGATCACCTGATGCAACGAGGACGCGAACGGCGCGAGGTTCCGTACCGCCGGCTTGGCGGTTGCCACCAACGGCTCAAGGCTGTTCAGGGTCGCGTCCAGCCGCCCTAACGTCGAGGTCGAGTGGGTCAGCGTGTTCGGCAGGAGCGCCAGCGCCTGCTCCAACGCCTGGCTCTGGCTCGCGATCGCGCCCGCAGTCGCATTCGTGTTTGCGATCAACTGCGTGAGCTCGGTGCTCCTCGCAGCAAGCGCCGAGAGCGCCTGCGCGCCTTGCACGAGGAGACCGTCGAACGCGGGCTCTTCACGCACGATCTCGGCCGTGAGATTGCTCGTGCTGGCCAGCCCCGGTGCGAGGTACAGCAGCGTCCGGTTGGCCGCGGTCGCACGCCCCTTGATGCTCGCGGCCTGACCCCGGATGAAGCTGGACAGCCCCGCCCGCGTGACCGGGTCGAAGGCGTCGAACACCGCATCGAGGTTGACCTGCGAGTACGTGCGGTCCGAGCTGATCGTGCCCCCCTTCGGGATCGGGGGTGCGGCCGATGACCCAGGCTCGAGCACGACGTACTTGTTCGCGATCCCCGAGAGCGAGCTTTCGTAAATACGGGCGACGGTGCCCTGCGGCAGCGCGCCGACGCTCGAGTCAAAGCCCATCACGACCTGCGCCTGACCGTTGGGCGTCAGGCTGATCGACTTCACCGACCCGACTCTCGCCGGTCCGATCAGCACGTCATCGCCGGTGACGAGGCCACCGGCGTCGAGAAAGTTCGCCTTCAGTGTGTACGTTGACCCGCCACCGAACAGCACAAGGACGACGAGCACGAGCGCAATCAACAGCGCGCCTGCCGCCGCCACCCGAGCGATCGTTCTTGAGCCGCCCGAGGCCGATCCTGGCCCCAGGCCTCCGACTCCGTTCGTGGCGTTCGTGCCGTTCTGGCGGACTGCTATAGGTCTCTCCCCTCTCCCGAACGCGTTGAAGGTCGCGTGCGGCGTGAGCATCCTGCCAGAGTCGCTGCCCTGGCGCAAAATGAGACGTTTAGCTACTCGTGTCTCGAACGTTTAGCTGGCGTTATGCGTTGCCGCCCGCCGCGCCGGTTGGCGAACCAGCAACGAGGCCCCGAGCGCCCCGCCGAGATCGCCAAGCGCCGCGACCTTGACGTCCGGGGGATTTGTGTCGTTGAACAGATGCGGCTGCATCTCGGTGGCGATCCGCTTGGCGAACGGCTCGCCGAAGCGCACGCCGAGACCGCCACCGATGATCACCGCCTCGACGTCCAGCAGGTTGACCGAGGACCCGATCCCCGCGCCGAGGGCGCGGATCGCCTTATCGATGATCTCGATCGCGACCTTGTCCTTGCGCTCGAGTGCATGCGCCCAGATCGAGCTCGTCAGCCGATCGCGCTTGCGCTCCTCCATCAGCGTGAACAGGTCCGTCTTGTGCCCTTTCTCGACCCGGCGCCGGGCCCGCGCCTCCATCGATCCGCGCCCGGCGTACGCCTCCATGCACCCGCGCCGTCCACAGCCGCACTTGGCGCCGTCGATCTCGACGACGACGTGCCCGATCTCGCCGGCGCCGCCACGGCCGACCCACGGCTTGCCGCCGAGGATCAACCCGCCGCCGACCCCGGTTCCCCAGAACACGCCGAGGACCGATTTGTACGGCTTGCCGGCGCCGAGCTTGTACTCCCCATCGGTTGCGACCTGCACGTCGTTGCCGACCTTGACCGTTGTCCCAAGCTGCTCGGAGAGCACCTGGGCGAGCTCGAAGCGGCCTTCCCATCCGGGCAGATTGCGCGCCCCGGTGACGGCACCGGTGTCCGGATCGACGATCCCGGGGGAGCCGATGCCAATTCCGTGGAGTTCCGAGGTCTCCAGACCAGCCGTCTGCGCAGCCTCGGTCACCGCCTCCGCGAGCTGCTTCGCCACGCCAGCCGGACGGCCGGTCGTCGGCGTCGCTCGGCGCGCCGCCCCAAGGACATTGTTCCGCGCGTCGACGATGATCGCCTCGACCTTCGTCCCACCGAGGTCGATCCCGCCGCGTGCTGAGGTTGGCCGTCTTGTCGTAGGCATCGTGCGCATCCTTTCAGACGCGGGCGACGTTCGTAACGTTCGCGTCAGGATGGCGTGGCGGGGCCGCCGGTCAACGTTGGCTTCGGGACTTTGGGTGAACTGTTCACCACAACTCCCAAAGCCAACCGCGGGACGCGCGCCCTGACGCCGAGGGCGCGGTTCCCCCCGGATTACCCCCAGGACTCCCGGTAGCTCTCCTGCTCTGCAGTCGGTTCGTCGATCCGAACCCCGAGCGCCGCGAGCTTCAGCCGCCCGACCTCCCGGTCGATCGCGGCGGGCACGGCGCCGACCCCCGGCGCGTGCTCCTCGCGGCGGCGCACCAGGTCCTCGACGCACAGCGCCTGCAGCGCAAACGAGACGTCCATGACCGCGGCCGGATGCCCCTCCGCCGCGGCGAGATTGACCACCCGCCCGCGCGCGATCAGGTTGAGCCGGCGGCCGTCCGCGAGCACGTACTGCTCGACGAGCGGCCGCACCGTCCGGGCCGCGTCGGGCGCCACCTCGCGCAACTCGGAGAGGTCGATCTCGACGTCGAAATGGCCCGCGTTGGCGAGCAGGGCTCCATCCTTCATCCGCTCGAAGTGCTCCCGGCGGAGAACCCGCCTCGATCCGGTGACCGTGACGAACACGTCGCCCCGCTCGGCCGCGTCAAGCACGGGCATGACCTCGTACCCGGCCATGCGCGCCTCGAGCGCCCGCAGGGGATCAACCTCACACACGATCACCGCGGCACCGGCGCCGCGCGCGCGCTCGGCGATCCCAAGTCCGGCCCAGCCGTAGCCGATGACGACCACGGTGTGGCCCGCGAGCAGCACATGGCTCGCCCGGATGATCCCGTCGATGGCCGACTGGCCCGTGCCGTGGCGATCGTTCAGGGCGCGCTCCGTGCGCGCCTCGTTGACCGCGAGCACCGGGCAGCGCAGGCGGCCCTCGCTCTCCAGCCGGCGCAGCCGGACGAGCCCGGTGGTCGTCTCTTCGGTCCCGCCGATGAGCCGCTCCAGAGCGCGATCGCCGACCGCATGCGCCGTGATCATCAGGTCGGCGCCGTCGTCGATCGTCACCTGCGGCTGACCATCGAGCAGCGCGCGGACGTGACCGGCATAGGTGTCGAGATCCTCACCGTGAAGCGCTCGCACCTCGACGCCGTGGTCGAGAACGAGCGACGCGGCGACGTCGTCCTGGGTCGACAGCGGGTTCGCCGAGCAGAGCGCGACGCTCGCCCCGCCCGCGAGCAATGTGCGAACGAGGTTTGCCGTCTCCGCCGTCACGTGCAAGCACGCGGCGACGGCGATGCCATCGAGCGGGCGCTCTGCAGCAAAGCGCTCCGCCACGCGCGCGAGCACGGGCATCTGCTCCGACGCCCAGGCGATCTGAGCCGCGCCCTCAGGGGCGAGGCTCAGATCAGCAACATCGTGCGGTGGGACCGCGGTCCGGGCCATTGACCGGTGACGCGCTCCCGGCTAGTACCGGTAGAGGTCGGCCTTGTACGGGCCGTCGACCGGAATGCCGAGGTACTCGGCCTGCTGCGGGGTCAGCGTCGTCAGCTTCGCTCCGAGCGCGTCGAGGTGCAGCCGGGCGACCTTCTCGTCAAGGTGCTTGGGCAGCGTGTAGACCTTCTTGTCGTAACTGTCGGTGTGCCCGAACAGCTCGATCTGCGCGATCACCTGGTTCGTGAACGAGTTCGACATCACGAAGCTCGGGTGGCCGGTGGCGTTGCCGAGGTTGAGCAGCCGCCCTTCGGAGAGCACGATGATCGAGTGCCCATCGGAGAACACCCACTCGTCGACCTGGGGCTTGATGTTGACCTTCTCGACGCCCGCGATCTTGGTCAGGCCGGCCATGTCGATCTCGTTGTCGAAGTGGCCGATGTTGCCGACGATCGCCTGATGCTTCATCCGGGCCATGTCGGCGGCGGTGATGACGTCCTTGTTGCCGGTCGCGGTGACGAAGATGTCGGCGGTCTCGACGACGTCATCGAGCGTGGCGACCTGGTAGCCGTCCATCGACGCCTGAAGCGCGCAGATCGGGTCGATCTCGGTCACGATCACGCGCGCGCCCTGACCGCGCAGTGACTCGGCGCAGCCCTTGCCGACGTCACCGTACCCGCACACGACCGCGACCTTGCCGCCGATCAGCACGTCGGTCGCCCGGTTGATCCCGTCGATCAGCGAGTGGCGACAGCCGTACTTGTTGTCGAACTTCGACTTCGTCACAGAGTCGTTGACGTTGATCGCCGGGAACAGCAGGTGGCCGCGCTCGGCGAACTGATACAGGCGGTGGACGCCCGTCGTCGTCTCCTCGGTCACGCCCTTGATCGACTTGCCGATCTTGGTCCACTTCTGGGGAGCCTCGGTGAGCGTGCGCTGAAGCAGCTCGAGCACGACCCGGCCCTCGTCGCTGTCCGCGGTCGAGGGGTCCGGCACCGCGCCGGCGAGCTCGTACTCGGTCCCCTGGTGAACGAGCAGGGTCGCGTCCCCGCCGTCGTCGAGGATCATGTTCGGTCCGGTGGGGGTGGGTGGGTGGGAATCGGAGTCGTGGGAATCGGAGTCGTCGGGCCATGTGAGCGCCTGGTGGGTGCACCACCAGTACTCCTCGAGCGTCTCGCCCTTCCACGCGTACACCGGGACGCCGCGCGGGTTCTCCGGCGTGCCATCCGGCCCGACGACGACCGCTGCGGCCGCATGGTCCTGCGTGGAGAAGATGTTGCACGACGCCCAGCGGACCTCGGCGCCGAGCGCGACGAGCGTCTCGATCAGCACGGCCGTCTGGATCGTCATGTGCAATGAGCCGGTGATCCGCGCGCCGGCGAGCGGCTGGCGGTCCGCGTACTCACGCCGGGTGGCCATCAGGCCGGGCATCTCATGCTCGGCGAGCTTGATCTCCTTACGGCCAAAGGCGGCCAGCTCGAGGTCGGCGACTTTGTAATCGATCGTCGCTGCGGTTGTGCTCATTACGTCTCCACGGGGTTACGGGGGTTGGTCAGAAGAGGGTTGGGCGACGGCTCACGCGACCGTCAGAAGCCGCTCGTGCTTGTCCTGCTCAAATCGGAGCCAGTCGCCGGGCTCGACGTGTTCCGGACGCCGAGGCTCGGCGGCGAGCCAGCCCTGCACGGCTTCTTGCAGACCCGTGTCGGTCTGCAACCGCGCGGCGAACGCCATGTCAGACAGGCCGATGTCGAACCGCGCGAGCAGCTCCTTGAGGGTGCGCAGCCGCTGCAGCTCCGCGGGCCCATACAGCCGATATCCCGCGGCAGAACGAGCGGGAGTGACGAGACCGGTGCGCTCGACGTAGCGCAGCATCCGAGCCGACCACCCGGTCGTCTCCGCTGCTTCGTGAATCGTGAGGGCCTCCATTCCCTCACAACATTACCACGCTTGTGTCAAGGTTTCCGTATACAACACTTGTCGAGTTCCGACAATCCGACTCATCCGAGCCGTAGGATGCTCGTTGGTAAGTGACAGTTGGAGTCGGAGTCGGGCGTGATGGTGCGACCGCTCCGAAAACGCCCCGGAGGAACATGAAGCGCGGCAAGGGGATCTGCGCAGCGATTTTGATCAGTCTGTGCGGCGCTACGGCCGCGACGGTCGTGTCCGCGAGCGCTGACACGACCGGCGACCAGGCGGCCCCAGCTCCTGACGTCACGGTCGCTGCTGACACGACGGCGTCGGCTCCCGACGCCACGATCGTCACCAACGCGGCCTCGGCCGCCCAGGCGAGCGACCCCGGCGGCACCCGCGGTGCCGGCGGTGGCGGCGGCGGTAGCGGAGGCTCGGGCGGCTCCGACAACGGTCCCACGGTGGGCTCCTCTTCTTCCGGCGGCGGCGGCGGCTCGGCGGGCGGCGGCGACTCGGCCGGCGGCTCCGGCAGTTCCGGCTCCCAGGGCTCGAGCGGCGGCGGCGGCAACCCGCAGGGCGGCACCGACGGCCGCACGGGCACGCCCGCACCGCCGGCCGGCTCGACCGGCAACGGCGGCGACCGGGGCCAGGGCGGCGGCGGTTCGTCCGGCGGGGGTTCCAGCGGCTCGCAGGGCCAGTCCTCCGGCGCCGCGCCCGGGACGCGGCAGCGGCGCGAACGGCGGCGGCTCCGGCTCGTCAGGCAACGGCGGCGGCAACACGGTCGGCGGCACGAGCGGCCGATGCAACGCCAACTGCCACGTCGGTGAGCAACCCCAGGCCGGGACGCCGACGTTCACGCCCGCCCCGACGCAGACCCCGGGCACGACGTCGACTCCCACCCAGACCTCGCCGACCCCGGTGACGGGGCCCCGCCCGGTCACCACCCCGACGACCGGCCATGGCTTGCAGACCTCGACGTACTCGACCTCGGCCACGCCGATCTCGACCGCCCGGCATGCCGCGACGCCGGGGCTCGGTGTCGGCGCGGGCGCCGCGGTCAGCCCGGCAGCGCGCGCCGGGCTCCTCGCCACGGGCTCGCGGCCCCCCACCGGGACGCCGAATTCGATCTCAACTCTGCTCGGGAGCGCGCCCACCGCACCCGCGTCGACGCACTCCGGCTACGGCTCGACCCGTGGCGGCGCGCCGCGCCCCGTCGTGACCCAGCCGATTGCGCAGCACACGATCATCCAGAGCATTGAGCAGGTGGTCCCGCCGGAGATCTGGCTGGCGCTCGCGGCAGCGCTCGCGTTCGGCGGGCTCAGCGCCGCGTGGGCGCTCTATTCGGGCCATCGCGTCCGCCGGCAAGCGAACGCGTTCGCAGCGATGAGCACGGCCGCCCTGACCGATGACCTCACCGGCGTGCTCAACCGCCGCGGGTTCCTCGAGGCGGTCGAGCGAGAGCTCGCACGTGCCCACCGGTACGACCGGGGTTTCGTACTCGCCTACGTCGATGTCCGTGGGCTCAAGGGCGTCAACGACACCGAGGGCCACCGCGCCGGCGACGAGCTCCTCAAGGAAGCGGCGAGCCTGCTTCAGGACTCCGCCCGGGCCGACGATGTCGTCGGCCGGCTCGGCGGCGATGAGATGGGCTTGCTGCTGATCGAGCAGCGGGCCGACGGCGCCGACGCCGTCCGTCGGCGGGTCGCCTCAGAGGTCCCCGTGCGGCGCGAGAAGCTGGGTCTGCACTCCTCGTGGGATCTGACGATCGGCACGGCCGCCTTCCCAGACGATGGCGAGACCGTCGACGATCTGCTCCGCGTCGCGGACGAGCGCCTGTACGAGCAGCGCGGGATCGACCTGCTCGATCGCACCGCGGCTCCGGCCTAGGCACGAGGTCGGAAGCGGCGCGCGAGCGCGCCCGGCGGACCGCGGCACGGCCTCCGGGGCCGGTTAGCCGCCGGCGAGCGTGCTCTTCAGCCGATCGATGACCTCGACCGCGGCCGGGTCGACGCCGCGGAGCACGGCGAGGTAGAGCGAGACGAGATCGCCGAGGAGTACGAGCGAGACGAGTCGCTCCGCCCGGGTCTCCCCGACGCCGTCGACCCGGTAGGTGTTCACGCCCTGGCTGGCGATCAGACCCCGCGTCAACTCGATCCGCTGCCGGATCCGCGGATGCAGGTCAGAGTCATCGAGGAACACGGACGTGAACGGGCCGAGATCGGCGATCCCGTCCCACCCGCAGATCTCGTTGTGATCAAGCTCGGGAAGCTCGCTGGCGAACGCCGGCGCCTTCGCGTTCTCGTTGATCTGCGTCTTCCAGCGGTACGCGATCGGGACGGTGAGCCCGGCGCCGGATATCTGCGCGATGCTCCCGTGGAGACCGCGGGCGAGTACCTTCGGCAGGCTGTCGGCCGCGCCGGTTGGCCCCCACTGCTCCACAAGCTCCTCGGCGTGTGCGGCGGCGACGTCGATCTCGGCGTGGAGCCGCTCCCCGGCACCGCACATCGCCGCCACCTCGAGCGCGACCACGAGCGAGTACGCGACCGCGGCGCGCGGCTGGAACCCGCCGGGCAGCGGGATCACGGGGACGCCATCGGCACGGGCCGCCTCGGCGAGCTTGCCTCCGGTCGTGGCCACGATCCGCGGCGCGCCGAGATGTCCTGCCGCCTCGAACACGGCAAGCGTCTCCTCGGTGTTGCCCGAGTAGCTCGCGCACAGGACCGTCGTCTCCGGCGTCGTCCATGCCGGCAGCGCGTACCCGCGGGCGAGCACGATCGGACGCGAGGCCCGGTCGCCGAGGACCGTACGGGCAAGCGCGCCGCCGATCGCCGAACCGCCCATCCCGGCGACGACGAGCCCGTCGGCGGAGTCGTGAGGCGCAAGGCCGGCCGACTCGACGCGCCACAGTGCGTCCCGGAGCTGGTCCGGCATGCCGAGGACGTCCGCGAACTGTCCGCTGCGGTCGACGGCGGCGATCGCCTCAGCGCCGAGATCGAGGGTCGAGCTCAAAACTTGATCGCTCCGTCGGGCAGCTGCACTCCCGGGAAGATACGCGCCCCGGCGGCAAGGACATTGTCCGACCCGATCGTGACGCCGTCACCAAGCACGACGCCGGTGCCGATATGGCAGCCCGCGCCGATCGTCACGCCGGCCCCGATGATCGAGCCGCTGATCGTCGTGCGGCGGCCGACGCTCACGTCATCGAGCAGCACCGAGCCCTCGATGTGGGCTCCCTCCTCGATCGTGACTCGCTCGCCCAGGACGGTGCGGCCACCGACGATCGCATGCGCTGCGACCGTGCAGTCGGCGGCGACGAGCGCGGGCGGCACGACGCGCCCGTGGATCGTCCCGCCGTCGACGAGCGCGAGCCCAGCGTCGGCGATCCGGCGGCCGATCTCGGTCGTGACGTTGCCCTCGAGGATGTCGTAGGTCGCCTGCAGGTAGCGGTCGGGCGTCCCGATGTCCAGCCAATATCCGCTCGCCTCGTAGCCGTAGAGGCCGCGGCTGACGAGCTTGGGGAACACCTCCCGCTCGATCGAGATGTTCGTGCCCGCCGGGGCCATCTCGTCGAGCACGTCGCGGTCGAGGATGTACGCGCCGGCGTTGACGAGGTTCGTGTCGATCTGGTCCGGACCCGGCTTCTCGACGAACTCGCGGACCGAGGTGTCGTCGTTTCGCCGCACGAGTCCGTACGCGGAGGGATCCTCGACCGGGATCAGCGCGAGCGTGGCCCGCGCGCCGACGCGCTCGTGATGCTCGAGCTGCGCGGTGAGATCGATGTCCGTGAGGACGTCACCGTTGAGCATGAAGAAGCGCTCCGCGAGCAGCTCCTCGGCGAATTTGAGTGCGCCGCCGGTGCCGAGCGGCTTCGGCTCCTCCAGGTAGCGCACCCGGAGGCCGAGCTCCGACCCGTCGCCGAGGACCTGACGCATACCGTCGGCCATGAACCCGCACGAGAGGATGACGTCGTCGACGCCGTGGCCGCGGAGCCACTCGAGCATGAACGTGATGAACGGGCGGTCGACGAGCGGGACGACCGGCTTGGGCATCCTCGAGGTCAGCGGACGCAGCCGCGTTCCCTCGCCGCCCACCAGGATGAGCGCCTGCACGCCGGAGACCTACCGCCCGATGCCCTCGTACACGAGACCGGCCTCGCGGACGATCGCGGGATCGATGAAGTTGCGCCCGTCGATGACGACCTTGCCGGTCATCCGCCCCGCCACCTCGGCCCACTCGAGCTCGCGGAATTCCGGCCATTCGGTCACGAGCACGACGGCGTCGGCACCGTCGACCGCGTCGAGCGACGAGTCGCGGAAGTGGACGCCGGGCATCATCTTGCGGGCCGCGTCGACCGCGATCGGGTCGTAGGCGCTCACCGACGCGCCGTCAGCCTGGAGCCGGGCGGAGAGCACGAGCGAGGACGCTTCGCGCATGTCGTCGGTGTTCGCCTTGAACGCGAGTCCGAGCAGCGCGACGCGCTTGCCGACGAGCGACCCGAGGTGCTTCTGCAGCTTGCCGATCACGCGGCGTTTCTGGAGTTCGTTGACCTCGATCACGGCGGTGAGCAGCTGGAAGTGGTAGCCGGAGTTGCCGGCGAGCTGCTTGAGCGCCGAGACATCTTTGGGGAAACAGGATCCGCCGAATCCCACGCCGGGCTTGAGGAAGTGGGTGCCGATGCGCTGGTCCAGCCCCATGCCCCGCGCCACCTCGAGCACGTCGGCGCCGGTCTCTTCGCAGACGTTCGCGATCTCGTTGATGAACGAGATCTTGGTGGCCAGGAACGCGTTTGCCGCCAGCTTGATCATCTCGGCGCTGGCCACGTCGGTCCGCACGAGCGGGGCCCCGAGCGGTGCGTACAGCTCACAGACGGCGTCGCCCGCCCAGTCGCCTTGGTCACCGACGACGACGCGGTCGGGCTTGAGAAAGTCCTCGAGCGCCGAGCCCTCCTTGAGGAACTCCGGACACGACACGTAGGCGAACTCCGACTTGCCCTGCTCGGCGAAGATCCGCTTGATCGCCGCCCCGGTGCCCGCCGGGACCGTCGACTTCATCACGAGCGCGTGCTGGTCGGAGGCCGGCATCGCGTCGACAACCGCGTGGACCGCGGAGAGGTCGGCGTCGCCCGAGTACGTCGGCGGGGTGCCGACCGCGACGAACAGCAGCCGGCAGCGCTCGAGCGCCGGCGCGAGATCGGTGGCGAAATGCAGCCGTTCCCGATTTCGGGCGACCGACTCCTCGAGCCCAGGTTCGTAGATCGGGATCTCGCCGCGATCGAGGCGCGCGATCTTGTCCGCGTCAATGTCGACGCAGTACACCTCGCTGCCGAGTTCGGCAAACCCGGCGGCGGTCACAAGTCCGACATATCCGGTGCCGATCACGGCTATCGGTTCACGTTGGGAGGCCATGCGAACGGACGAGGGTAGCGGGGTCGTCGCAAACGCGACCCCAGGAGACTCAGCGAGTCATCAACCCTTGGAGAGCGACGCCGCGATCCCCAGCATCTGCCCGTTCGTGAGGTCGAGACTGAGGGTGTTCGACACCCAGTACACGGCCTGCGGCGTCCGCCACGCGACCAGACGGAGCTTGTGGCCGTCGAAGTGGAGCTCGAGGCGGCGTCCAGCGACGTACCGGATCTCCTGCGGCGAGGACAGGATCGGGGCCTTGCGCCAGGTCGTGCCCTGGACGCCGTAGAACTGGCCGAGGTCGGCGTTGAACGCCATCACGATCCGGTAGGCGCCGTGCGGGTGGCCCTTCGCGTCGCGGATCCGGTACGAGCGGGGATATTCGCCCGCCGTCGGACCCTCATAGCTCGTGCCGGCGACGATCAGCTTGGGGTAGTACACGGGCAGCGACGCCCGCGGAATCGCGTGAGCCTGGGCGAGCCCGTCCGCGACGTCGGCCGACAGTCCCGCCGTCGGCGCGCTCGCCGCGCGGGGCTTGCGCGGACCGCCCTTGCCGCCGCCGTTGCCGCCGCCGCCCTTGGAGGTGCTCGCGGGCTTGGCTTTGATCACCGCCATGAACGAGCCGTAGGCACGGGCCTCGGCGGCCGCATCGGCGGTGACGTAGCACGGCGCCGGCGGCGCACAGGCGTTGAGAATCGCCGGGAAGTGGACCTCGCGGATCGCGTGGCCGTCGGCGAACGCGACGAGGTCAAACAGGTTGATCAGCCCGTCGATGCTGTGGAGATCGGCGTCAGTCTGGGCGTGCGCTCCGAAGATCTTCAGCAGCTTGTCCTTGTTGCTGATGAGCCGCGCCTGGCCGTACTGGTCCTTCGCGTCACGGATGAACTCCTGCTGGCGTGCCGCGCGCACGATGTCCGTGTCCGTGTGCCGGTAGCGGACGTAAGCGAGCGCGTTCTCGTCGCACAGCTTCTGGTAGCCGGCCTGGATGTTGATGCTCGAGTAGTTCGTCGCTGCGGTGCCGATGTTCTCGTTGAAGTAGCGCCGGTCGACGTCGGTGTAGACGCAGCCAATCGCGTCGACGAGATCCTTGAACCCGGCGAAGTTGATGTCGACGATGTGGTTGACCTTCAACCGCGGGAACACGTTGCGCTGGATCGTCTTGACGACGAGGTTCGGCCCGCCCATCGGGTACGACGCGTTGATCTTGGACGTCTGGGCGCCACCGCCGGAGGTGGGGATGTTCACCTGGAGGTCGCGCGGGATCGACATGACGTTGATCGTCTGCGAGTTCGGGTCGAGGCGGACGAGCATGATCGTGTCCGAGTTCGCGGCGCTCTGCGGCGTGTGCGCACGGTGATCGGAGCCGAGAATGAGGATCGTCTGCGCCTGGCCGGGCTGCGGGATGACCACCCGGGCCTGCTTGATCGGCGGCGTGATGCCGATCTCCTTGGCGAGCTGCTTGAACGTGAGCAGGCCGGCGACCGCGGTCGCCGCCGCGGTGAACAGCACGACGATCACCGCCGCGAGGGCAAAGCGCCACAGCGCGCCCCCACGCGTCTTCGGAATCAACGTCAAGCGCGTCCGCCTTCGATCGCCCGCAAGCCAGAGGTCTCCTGAGCCGGGACGTTACCCGTCGACTCCGACGTTGCTGTCGGTGCCGCCGACGCTGGCGGCTCGGCCTCGAGCCACATCGGCACGGCACGGACGAAGTCGGCGAGCGCCCGGCGGTAGCGGGCGAGCGAGGAGATCGACACCCACTCCTCAGGGCCGTGGTGGCCGGCGCCGGTCGGACCGAACTCAACGGCCGGAATCCCCGCCTCGATGAACGCTGCCGCGTCGGACGCGCCGTCGCGGCCGACGCTCATCACCTCGCCCTGGGTCGAGCGGGACACGGCGTCGCGCAGCGCGCGCACGTACGGATCGTTGGACGACACGGTCACCGTCGGGTGAACGAACGTCCGCGTCACCTCGATGTCCGGGATCGCAGAGATCGCGTCGACGATCGTCGCCGGGTCCTGGCCGGGCAGGTAGCGAACGTCGACGGCCATCGTGCAGTGGTCGGGCACCATGTTGAGCGCCTGGCCGCCAACGATCCGGCCGAGGTTGATCGATGGCCGATCGAACATCGCCGAGGATTCCCGGGCGAACGGCAGCGACTCGATGCTGCGGAAGACGTCGACCGCCTTGAGCACGGCGTTATCGCCGAGCCACGGCGTCGAGCTGTGCGCCGCGCGCCCGTGCACCTCGATCCGGAGCACGAGGACGCCCTTCGCCTCGATGCCGATGTGCATGTTGGTGGGTTCGCCGGTGATCGCGAAATTCCCGCCGAGCCCGCGCGCGACGGTGGCATCCGTCGAGCGCTCGTCGAGCTCCTCGGACTCCTCGTCCGGCACCACGACCAGCCGCACCCCGACCCGCTCCTGACGCTCGATGTCCTTGAGCGCGCACATCATTCCGGCGAGGCCGCCTTTCATGTCGTAGGCGCCGCGTCCGATGAGCCGGTCGCCGTCAAGCCGAGGTTGGAACTGCTCCTCGCGCGCGGGCACGACGTCGAGATGCCCGTGGAACACGACGCACGGATGCGCATCATCGATCGGGCCCACCTCCGCGACGAGCACCGGCAGCCCGTTGTGATCGTGATGGCGAACCTCGATGTCCCGGGACTCGAGCCACCCCTTGACAAACCCCGCGGCCGCGACGATCGCGTCAGGACGCGAGGTGTCATACGAGATCAACCGCTCGGCCAGAATCCGTTCGTCAACCATCTCTGCCCCCGGAGGATAGGGCCCGAAAACCCATGGTTCGCGCCTCGCGAAAAGGCCTTAACGCCACGAACTCAAACCCGATTTGGCGCATCTTTCCCCCCATCAACCCCCCCACACTCCGGACTCCTGCTCCCACCCCGCACGGGTGGCAAACCGCCGCGCAAAGGGGCGGGATTGCCGTGTGAACGCACTCGCGGAACGCCAGGGCGTTCACACGGCAGTCCTGTCCCCTCAACGCAGCGCCTAAGCGCCCTCAGCAATCGCCAGGAACCGTTCCAGCCGTCGCTTATCCCGCTCGGCAACCTTGCGCAACTCGGTGTCATCCCCGGCCGACTCGATCTCCTTCTCGGCCCGCTGCAGCCGCTCCCGGAGATCGCTCGCGTCAAGCGAGTCAGGCGTATGGGCCTCCTCGACGAGGAGCATCACCCGGTTGTCGGCGACCTGCATGTAGCCCTCGGCCTGCGCGAACGACACGACGTCGTTCTCGCTCTTGTAGAGCCGCAGCTCGGTCGGATCGAGCATTGCCAGGACCGGCGTGTGGTGTGCCAGCACGCCGATCGAGCCCACCGTCGTGCGGGTCGAGACCATCTCGACCTCGTCGTTGAAGACCTCCCCCTCCGGGGTGAGGACCTCCACTGGGAACTTCTCGTGCGCCATCAGGACTCGCTATCGCCGGAGTCGGATCCGCTCTCGCCGGACTCCGACGATGCGGACTCCTCCGAGGCCGAGGCCGAGGCCGAGGCGGCCTCCGACTCCGAATCCGCAGCCGAATCCGAACCCGAACCCGAACGCGAGTCGCCGGAGTCCCCGCGCGCGTCCTTGACGACCTCGTCGATCGTGCCCTTCATGAAGAAGGCGCGCTCGGGCAGGTCGTCGTGCTTGCCGTCGAGGATCTCTTTGAAGCCGCGGATCGACTCCGCGATCGGAACGTACACGCCGGGCGTGCCGGTGAACTGCTCGGCGACGTGGAACGGCTGGGAGAGGAACCGCTCGAGCTTGCGCGCGCGGTTGACCGTCAGCCGGTCCTCGTCGGAGAGCTCATCGATTCCGAGGATCGCGATGATGTCCTGGAGCTCGCGGTAGCGCTGGAGCACCTGCTTGACCTCGTTGGCCACCTCGAAGTGCTCGTCGCCGAGGATGTCGCGCTTGAGGATCGTCGAGGTCGAGTCGAGCGGGTCGACCGCCGGGTAGATGCCCTTCTCGGCGATCGACCGGGACAGCGTCGTGGTCGCGTTGAGGTGGGCGAACGCCGAGGCCGGCGCCGGGTCGGTGAGGTCGTCCGCGGGGACGTAGATGGCCTGAATCGAGGTGACCGAGCCCTTCCGGGTCGAGGTGATCCGCTCCTGGAGCTGACCCATCTCGGACTCGAGCGTCGGCTGGTAGCCGACCTGCGAGGGCATCCGTCCGAGCAGCGCGGAGACCTCCGAGCCCGCCTGGACGAAACGGAAGATGTTGTCGATGAACAGGAGCACGTCCTGGCCCTCGTGATCGCGGAAGTACTCCGCCATCGTCAGGCCCGAGAGGGCGACGCGCATGCGCGCGCCGGGCGGCTCGTTCATCTGGCCGAACACGAGCATCGTCTTCTCGAGGACGCCGGACTCCTTCATCTCCAGGTAGAGGTCGTTCCCCTCACGCGAGCGCTCACCGACGCCGCAGAACGCCGACAGGCCGCCGTGCTCCTGCGCGAGGTTGTGGATCAGCTCCTGGATGATCACGGTCTTGCCGACGCCGGCGCCGCCGAACAGGCCGACCTTGCCGCCCTTGGCGTACGGCGCGAGCAGGTCGACGACCTTGATCCCGGTCTCGAACATCTCGGTCGTCGGGGTCAGCGCCTCGACCGTCGGCGCGGTCCGATGGATCGGCCAGCGCTCGATGTCAGCAGGCATCGGCTCGCCATGATCGATCGGCTCACCGAGCAGGTTGAAGATCCGCCCGAGCGTCTCCTGACCTACGGGTACCGTGATCGGGGCCCCGGTGTCGATTACCTCGGTGCCGCGCGACAACCCGTCGGTCGTGTCCATCGCGACCGCGCGGACGCGGTCGTCGCCGAGATGCTGCTGCACCTCGCACACGAGCCACTCGTTGGCCCCTTCCTCCTGCTGCTCGTCGATCGACTCCTCAGCAAGTGCCGACTGCGGGCGACGGATCCTGACTGCGTGGTTGATCTCGGGCAGGCGGTCAGGGAACACGGCCTCGATCACGACGCCCTGGATCTCCTCGATCCGGCCGACGTTGCGCTCCTGCTCCTGACCTGTGGTCTCTGATTCTGCTGTCGCTGACATGCGTGGTGTCTTCTCCAATCCGGCCGCGGCGGTGTGGCAGCCCCGGCTGTCTCCAAAGTCGTTAGCTCAAACCCTCGGCCCCGGCGACGACCTCCATGATCTCCTGGGTGATCTCCGCCTGGCGGGCCCGGTTCATCTCCAGCGTCAGATCGTCGATCAGGCCGGTCGCATTATCCGAGGCGTTGCGCATCGCGGTCATCCGCGCGCCGTGCTCGGACGCCGTCGATTCCAGCAGCGCGCGGTAGATCGAGATCTCGACGTAATCAGGAACGAGGCGCTTGAGGATCTCCTCGGGATCAGGCTCGTATTCGACGAGTGCGTGCTTCTCGGGCTCGCGACTCAGTCCGGAATCCTCGTGTTCCTCCTCCTCATCGCCGTCCTCGAGGATGGAGGCCTGCTGGAGCGGCAACAGCGTCTCCCGGCGAACGACCTGCGAGATCGCCGAGATGTAGCCGTTGTAGAAGATCTCGACGCGGTCGACCTCCCCGTCGACATAAGCCGCCATCAGCCGCTCGGCGATCCTCCGGGCGTCGGAATAGGCCGGGCGGTCGGTGAAGCCGATGAAACTGTCGGCGACCTGCAGACCGCGGAAGGTCAGCGACGACGCCGGACGCCGGCCGGAGGCGAAGTAGATCGCCGTGCGACCCTCTGCGTCGTGTGCACGCCCGGCTGCGACGCCGCGGCGGACGATGTTGGAGTTGAACGCGCCCGCGAGGCCGCGGTCACCCGCGACCAGGAGCAGCCCGACCGTCTTCACCTGCTCATGCTCGGCGAGGATCGGCAGCCGCGGAATGTCGCCGGCGGCCTCGGCCGCCTGGCGCGTCATGCGACGGATCGCACCCGCGTACGGACGCAGCTGCTCGATCCGCTGCTCGGCGCGCCGCAGCCGGGCGGCGGCGACCATCTCCATCGCCCGAGTGATCTTCTGGATGTTCTTGACCGAATCGATTCGGTTGCGGACATCGCGCTGCGAGGTCGCCATGGTGCGCTATGAGACCGGCCGCCGCATCACGCGGGGACGGCCTCCTCCTCCTCTTCCTGGCTCTCGCTCGAACGCTGCGAATCGTCGCCGCTCGCGCCGTTGGACGAGCTCGATTCGCTGCGGCGAGGCTCGTCGTCACTGTCATCCATCGGGTGACCCTCCTCATCGAGGTCGAACCCGAAGTCGCCGGCGAACTCGCCGACCACCTTGTCGAGCTGATCGGTGATCTCGTCGTTCCACTCGCCCGCCGCGATCTTCTGGAGGAGCTCGGACTGGCTCCCGCGAACGTAGTCGGTGAGGTCGCGCAGGAACCGCTCGACCTTGTCGATGACGATGCGGTCCAGATACCCGTTGGTGGCGGCGTAGATCTGAACGACCTGGTCCTCGACCGGCATCGGCTGGCGCTCGCCCTGGTTGAGCGTCTTCACGAGCCGCTCGCCCCGGGCCAGCGTTCGCTGGGTCTCGGGATCCAGCTCGGAACCGAACTGCGAGAACGCCTCGAGCTCGCGGTACTGCGAGAGATCGAGCTTCAGGCGGCCGGCGACCTTGCGCATCGGCGTGATCTGGGCGCTGCCGCCGACGCGGGACACCGAGATACCGACGTTGATCGCGGGCCGCACGCCGGAGTTGAACAGCTTCGGCTCAAGGAAGATCTGCCCATCGGTGATCGAGATCACGTTCGTCGGGATGTAGGCCGAGACGTCCCCGGCCTGGGTCTCGATGATCGGCAGGGCGGTCAGCGAGCCGCTGCCGTAATCCTCGCTCAGCTTGACCGCGCGCTCGAGCAGCCGCGAGTGCAGGTAGAACACGTCGCCGGGGTAGGCCTCGCGACCCGGCGGGCGGCGCAGCAGCAACGACATCTGACGGTACGCGTATGCGTGCTTGGTGAGGTCGTCGTAGATGCAGAGAGCGGCCTTCCCGTCGTAGAGGAAGTGCTCGGCCATCGCGCATCCGGCGTACGGGGCGAGGAACTTGATCGGCGCCGACTCGTCGGCGGCGGCCATGACGATGATCGTGTTCTCCATCGCGCCGGCTTCCTCGAGCTCGTTGGCGAGCGCGACGACCGTCGCCTTACGCTGCCCGATCGCGACGTACACGCAGATCAGGTCACGGTCCTTGTTGTTGATGATCGTGTCGACCGCGATCGCCGTCTTGCCGGTCTGGCGGTCACCGATGATGAGCTCGCGCTGACCACGGCCGATCGGGATCATCGAGTCGATCGCCTTCAGACCCGTGAGCATCGGCTCCTTCACCGGCTGGCGTGAGATGACGCCCGGGGCCTTGTGCTCGGCCGGACGGAACTCGTCCGTGGCGATCTCGCCCTTGCCGTCCAGCGGGTTGCCGAGCGGATCGACGATCCGTCCGAGCAGTTCCGGTCCCACGGGGATCTCGAGCAGACGCTTGGTGCGGCGCACCGTATCGCCCTCGGAGATGTGCTCCCACTCGCCGAACAGCACGGCGCCGACGTTGTCGGACTCGAGGTTGAGCGCCAGCCCGGTGACGTCGTGCGGCAGCTCGAGCATCTCGAACGACATGCAGTTCTCAAGGCCGTGGATGCGGCAGATGCCGTCCGCGACCGACAGCACCGTCCCGACCTCGGTCAGGTCGGCGCTCGTGCTGTCAAGGCCCTCGATCCGGCTCTTTAGGATCGAGGTGATTTCGTCGGGCTTGATTTCCATGAATGGCTCCTTACGGCAACGCCAAACGGGCTCACGCCCGCGCTACTTGCTTGCGAAGTTTTTCGAGACTGTTCCTGATCGAGGCATCGAGGATGAAGTTGCCCACGCGGAGGACGATCCCGCCGAGCACATCGGGGTCTACGACTGTAGATAGTTCGATCTCGTTTCCGGTCTGCTCACCGATCCTCTGACCAATGCTCTGCACGGTCTTCTCATCGAGGGGGATGGCGCTCGTCACCTCCACCGGCAGGAGCCGGTTGACCGCGTCCCACATCTCCTCGTAGCGACTGCGGATCCGGAAGATGACCGGCATCCGGTGCCGCTCGATGAGTGCCTCCAGGAAGTTCATGACGATCGGATCCGCGCCCGACAGCATGCCCTGCAGGCCGTGCTTCTTTTCCTCCCCGGAGAAGTACGGAGAGAAGAAGAAGATCGCCAGCTGGCGGTTGTCGTTCAGGGCGTCGGCGACCTGGCCGATCTCCTCACGCACGACGTCGAGTTTGTCGTGCTCCTGCGCGACCTCGAACAGCGAGCGGGCGTAGACCTCGGCGATCTCTTCCACGTGGAGTTCCTCAGTTCTCGCTTCCGGAGCCGGCCAGCGCGCTGAAGTCGAGTTCGCTCAGCGCCTCTTCGACGAGCCGATGCTGGTCGTCCTCAGTCAGCGTCTTGCGCGTCACCCGTTCGGTGGCCATCACCGTCAGGTCCGCGACCTCACGGCGGATCTCGGAGATCGCGCGCTTGGTCTCGGCCTCGATGTCCCTCCGCGTCTGCTCCAGGAGCTGCTGGCGCCGCGCCTTGGCCTCCTCAAGCGACTCGTGCTCGCGCGCCTCGGCCGCCTTGCGGGCGCGCGCGAGGATGTCCTCGGCCTGCTGGCGCGACTCCTTGAGCCGCTCCCGATACTCCTGCAGCAGCTTGTCCGCCTCAGTGCGTGTGCGCTCGGCGTGCTCGATCGACTCTTCGATCGCATGCTGACGACGATCCAGTGCTTCGGTGATGCGCGGGAACGCGAGCCTCCACAGGATGATCATGGACAGGACGAAGAGCAGCAGGGTCCAGATCATCAGCCCAACGTTGGGCGAGATCAGGAACGAGCCGCTGGAAGCAGTGACAGGCATCGGACTACTTCAGGACCCAGGACAACAGCCCCGCGACGAGGCCGTAGAAGAAGCACGCCTCGGTCAGGGCGAAGCCGAGCCACTGGATGCTCGTGATTTCGTCGCGCATCTCCGGCTGACGGGTCACCGCCTCGATCACCTTGCCGAAGATGATCCCGATACCGACACCGGCGCCGACGGCGCCAAGTCCGCCGCCGATCCCGATTCCCAGACCGGCGCTGACACCGGCGGCAATGTGAAAGATTGGCAAAAACACTTTCGAACTCCTTTGTGGGTCAGTGGTGAGAGACGGCGCCACCGAGGTAAATCGCGGTGAGGGTGGCGAAGATGAACGCTTGCAGCGTGGCCACAAGGCCAAGCTCGAACAGGTAGAGCGCGATTCCGGCCGGCAGCGTGAACCAGCCGAGCCAGCTCGCGCCGATGATCACGGCCAGGCCACCGGCCATGAACAGGATGATCATGTGGCCGGCGAGGATGTTCGCGAACAGTCGGACGGTGAGCGAGATGAGCCGCATGAACGTCGAGATGATCTCGAGCGGAGCGATCAGGAACAGGATCGGCCCGTGCACACCCGCGGGGATGAGGCTCTTCACGTAGCCGATCGGCCCGTGCGCCCGCACACCCTCGAAGTTGAACGCAAGGAAGGTCACGATCGCGAGCACGAGCGGCACCGACACGTTGGCGGTCGACGCGTACAGCGCAAACGACGGGATCTGCGCTCCGAAGAGGTTGAACTTCTCCTGGGTGTTCGTCGGCAGCGGTATGTAGCCGATCAGGTTCGAGTACCAGATGAACAGGAACAGCGCGCCGATGAACGGGAACCAGCGCGCCGCCATGGTGTCGTCCATGTTGCCCCGCGTGATGTTGTCCCGCATCAGGCTGTAGAGCACCTCGACCGCGGTCTGGATCCGGTTCGGCCGCGTGTGCATCCGGCGGGCGATCCACACCATCGTCCCGACGGTGAGCACCGAGGCGATGAACAGGTACAGGACGGCGCGGTTGATGCTGAACACGCCGAGGTGCACCCAGTTGGTGAGCTTGAACTCGTTCTGGGGCTGGAACTCGTTGTTCTTGTGCGTGGTGATGCCGAAGATCACCATCAGCAGGATCAGCCCGATGGCGTAGAAGCCGAACAGCGCCCACAGGACCTTGCGCGTGTTGCTCATCTCGAGCCCGGGCGGTTGACGAACGACAGAAACAGACTGACGGTGTACGCGAACACGATCACGAGCAGCGCCGTGAGTCCGGCGTCCTGTCCGGAGGCGTTGCGGACCACGATCACCGTGATGGCGAGCGCGAACAGGCGGCCGAGCAGGTACCCGAGCCGAATTGAGATCTGCTGGTTGGCGGGCGCTCCCTGCGCGACGCGCTCGACGAACTCGCCGACGACCCGCAGGATGATCCACACGCCCGGCGCCCGCGCCGTAGCCGGCGGCGGACACGCCGATGAGCAGCATGATCGGCGCCGCGGCGACGAGCAGCACGACATCGAAGTACCGCAGCAGTACGGTGCTGGTCGGTCTGGGTTCAGAGTCCACGGAAGCGATTAGTGACAACGCGAATCCCCACGAAGAACCCGAGGAAGAACCCGACGAGCAGCAGCGGGACGAGCGCGCCGATCAGCGCGCCGATCGCAGCTCCCACGCCCGCGCACATAAGGTTCACGGACAGCAGTAACGCGCCCGCGCCAGCCGCATCCCGGCCGGTGAAAGGGGGACGGTGGTTCGTCATGGTGTCGGGAAGCGCTGTTCAAGCTGTTTGGCACGGGGGTCGAAGGGCCGGTAACGGTACCGGCGGCTTTTCACGGGCGTCCTGCACGGACTACCCGCCCGGACGCTGTGCCGACCTCGAGGAATCAAAGGCCGGCGGGGCACCGCGGGTTAACGGCAGGTTAGCGGGTTTGTGCCTCGCGGGCGGACCCGATCTTCGGCTTCCAGAGCTGCCCTTCGGCCCATAGCGCGGCGATTCCCGCGCGGGGCAGCCCGAGGGCACCCTCGTAGACGAGGTACCGAGGCTCCCACCGCGGAAAGAACTTCGCGTTGAAGCGATAGAGGCTCTCGATCTGGAAGAACGGATTGCCGAGCGCGACGAGCTTTCCGAGCACCCGTTCGCGCCGCTTTTCCGGGCTGTGCATCCACTTTGCGAACGCGGCGAAGTTGAGGCTCATCTCATCCAGCCCACGATCGCGGAGCAGCTCGACGGCCTGCGCGACGAGGAATTCGGTGAGACCGTTCGGCGTGCCCGGGTCACGGCGCATGAACGACAGCGACACGGTCGAGCGGCCGAACACGGGCACGAAGTGAAGGACGCCGCGGATCCGGTCCTCTTCGTCCCGCGCGAGCACGACCAGCGTCTCGCTGCATCGGCCGCCCCGGATCGAATCCATCGCCATCGAGAAGCCGCGTTCCGGCGCCCCCTCGCGGCCGCGGTCGAGCACGGTCTCGATCTCCTCCAGCGTCGCCGAGTCAAGGCCGCCGACCTCATGGAGCTCGGTTCGGTAGCCCGCCTTCATCAACCGGGTGACCGATTGGCGAACCTTTCGGATCGGGCGACCCTGGAGCGTGAACTTCTCCAGATCGACGATCGCCTCGTCGCCGAGGTAGATCGTGCGGAGCCCGAGTTGCTCGTAGAGCGGGCACATCCGCTCGCTCGCACCCACCGCGCCGAGGCGCAGCCCGCGGACCTCGGCGAATGCCTGGAGGTCTCCGAGCAGAGCCGGGAACGTGTGCTCGGGGCCCACGGGATCGCCGGAGAGCAGCAGCACCCCGTTCTCGATCCGGTAGCCGACGAACGCCCGCTGGTCCTCGCTGAAGAAGTACTGCTTGTCGGCGCGAAGCTTGAAGAAGGACAGCGTGTCCGTGCCGTAGCGATGGACGAGCTCGGCGGCGGCGGCGCGCGCGTCGGGACCGGGCAGCCCGCGCGGAGCCGCGAGCGGGCGGAACACGACGTACCCGATCGCCAGCAGCGTGCCTGCGACGACGGCGCGGCCGGCGAGATGGTGATGCGCGGAACGGGCGAGTTCGACGCCGATGAAACCGGTGAGCGACAGGAGCGGCACCCGCCACAGCGCCGAGCGCAGCGTGATCGGCTCGCCCAGCACCCGGAAGCCGGAGCCGCCGGCCAGGAGCACGAGCGCGGTGCCCCAGGTGACCGCGGTCTCCTCAAAGTCGAGACCCTTGAGCAGGTCGAACAGGCCGAGGGCGAGCATCAGGCCGACCGCGACCTGCCAGGCGCGGCGGCGGCGTTTGAGGAGATACGGGGCGACGAGCAGGAGCGCGAGGCCGGCGGGAAGCGCCAGCGCGTGGAACAGGCGCATCGTCTGGACCGGCTCGACCTGGAGCAGCATGTGGCCGCGCCAGCGGATGTTCGGTGTCAGCGCCGAGCCGACATTGACGATGCCGACAAAGGCCGCAGCGAGCGCAGCCAGGCGGGGCAGCCAGCGTGAGAAACGGTTGTGGTTCAAGCGCGTATGGGCGTGGTGTTCTCGGAGCGTCGAGGCTGTGACGGCGACGGAAGCCGATCCACTGGCTTCTGGTGCGCCGTAATCGACGGCTCAACCTCTACGTACCACGCCGCTCGCCGTTGGTTACGGCGTTATGTCCCCTTCTCCTGCTCTGGTGCCTCGAGTTCCTTCAGCCGGCGCTTGACGAGCTTGCGCTTCTCGGTCAGCTCCCGCTCCAGCTGCTCGAGCTCGCTCCGGCGGTTACGCACGAGCTCGAGCTGAGTGCAGATATGACCGAGCGACTGGGTCAGGATCCCGTGCTGGGCAGCCGGATCCTCGGTCTCCCGGTAGGCACGCCGCAGTTCAGCGCGAGCAGTCTCCGCCTCGAGCAACGTCCCCAGCTGCTCGAGCGAGAGCCCAAGGAGGTCCCGCAGCCGGCGCACCTCGTTGATCCGGTCGATGTCGGCCTCGGTGTACACACGGTGCTTGCCCTGCGTGCGACCGGTCTCCCCGGTCAGCAGGCCGATCTCCTCGTAGTAACGGATCGTGCGCGGCGTCGTCCCGGTGAGCTCGGCGACCTCACCGATGCGCAACTGCCGCTCGGCGGTGGCACTCATGACGCTGCCGCCTCCGGGGCGTGGGCGACCGGCCGCGGCCGACTCGCTCGCTGTACTTCGGCCGCGCAGCGGCGACGAACGCACCGACGAACGAGATGATCGAGAGGGTCCAGAGCGCGGTGTGCATGTTCGCAATGAACGGTGTCAGCTGCGCGTTGGAGATGTGGTTGGCAAGCCCGGAGAAGACCCTGAACAGGACCGTCTTCGGCACCGACGAGGTGACGACCGCGAGTACGAACGCGATCGACAGAACGGCGCCGGTGTTCTGGACCAGCACCCGCGCGCCGGCCGCGATCCCGCGGCGGTGCGGCGCGACCGTTCCCATCATCGCAGCCGTGTTCGGCGAGTTGAACATGCCGCTGCCGAGCCCGACGATGAACATGTAGATGCCGCTCGCCCAGTACGTCGTATCGCGCTCGAGCGTCGTCATCAACGCGAGCCCGACCCCGGTGACGATCATCCCGGCGACGGCCATCCCGCGCGATCCACGGCGGTCGGCCCAGATGCCCGCGAGCGGCGAGGCGATGAGCATCCCGACCGCGAGCGGCGCGAGCTTGATGCCGGCGAGAATCGGCGAATCGCCCTGGACGCCCTGGAAGTAGAAGACGAATACGAACATCAGCGCAAACCGCGCGAGGCCGTTGATGAACGCGGCGGCCGCGGCGGCGGAGAACAGCCGGTTGCGGAAGATCGTGAGGTCAAGCATCGGCGCCTTGCTGTGGCGCTCGATCAGCACGAACAGGGGTAGGAACACGGCCGCCGCGATCAGTCCGGCGATGACGACCGGCGAGCTCCACCCTGAGATGCCGCCCTTGGAGATGCCCAGCACGAGCCCCGTGAGGCCGACGAGGAACGTCGCGGTGCCGAGGAAGTCGAACCGCCTGTCCTCGGAGCGGCCGGTGATCTCGTGGAGAACCATCCACGCCCACAGACAGCCGAGGAGCGCGAACGGCACGTTGAACCAGAACACCCAGTGCCAGGAGATCGCGACGAGCGCGCCACCGAGCACCGGTCCGATGACGAGGCCGACGGCGGCGACCATCGTGTTCGTCCCCATCGCCACGCCGAGCTGCTCACGCGGGAACGAATCGGTGACGATCGCGGCGGCGTTCGCAAACAGGAACGCACCGCCAACGCCCTGGAGGATCCGCCACAGGATGAGCTGCGTCCCGTTCCCGGCGAACCCGGCACCAAACGATGCGAGCGCGAACACCAGGAAGCCCCCGATGTAGGCGTTCTTGCGGCCGAACTGGTCCGATAGCCGGCCCGCGCTCAGCACGAGCACGGTCGAGGCGATCATGTAAACGAGAATCACCCAGACGAGCTCGAGCAGACTCGTGTGGAGGCTGCGCTCGAGGTCGGGCAGGGCGATGATCAGGGTCCCCGAGTTGATCGTCGCCAGCAGCATCCCCAGGCTCGTGCAGGACAGAGCCCACCACTTGTAGTGGTCGTGCTCGTGGTGGACGCCGACGCGACGGCGCTGTCGGTCCGGAGCTTTCGAGGGGGGCGCCTGGGTCGTGGTCAACAGATACCTCTGGGTCGCAAACTGAAGCTTACGTAAACGTAAGGTAGCAGGTCAACGCGCACCGCCCGGCTACTCGAATGCCGCGACGGTGGCGAGGATCACGTAGGTAGCGATCAGCGCGGTCCCCTCGAACGTGCCCGCCTCGCCGTCACCGGTGATCTGCCACACGATGATCGCCGTGCCGAACAGCGCGCCGATGTAGACGGGCGCGAGTGAGAACGTGAGCGTCGTCGCGGTCAGCAGCGACACGAGCACGAGCAGCGGGTACAGGAACGCGGCGATCTGGGCGACCGAGTTCTTGACCACGGAGATCGCCGAGCTCGGACTGGCCCTTGAGCGCGAGCACGATCCCGGCGACGTTCTCGACCGCGTTGCCGGCGATCGCGACGATCACGAGTCCGGCGAACGCCTCGCTGATGTGCAGCTGGTCGATCGTCGGCTGCAGCGCGTGGACGAACCAATCCGAGACGAACGCGGACGCCGTGCCGGCGATGGCGAGGAGAACGACGCTGGTGACGATCGGAACGCCCGCGGCTGGTTTCCGTCTCCGCCTCCTCCTTCGGGCGCCTGTCAGAGCGGAGGTACCCGAGCAGCCACACCCCATAGACGAGCAGCAGCGCGATCGCACCGACGATCGAGATCGTCTTCGTGTGATGGGCTGCCGGGTCGTGCGACGAGTGCGCGACGCCGAGCAGCACGATGATGAAGCTCGAGACGAGCAGCAGCGTCGCGGTGTCGTTCGGTAGGCGCCGCCGAAGCGCATCACGCCGTCCTTTGCCTTCCTCGCGCCGGCGATGATCACGAACCCGAGCACGAGCAGCGCGTTGACGAGGATCGAGCCGAGAATCGCCGTCTCGGCGACGACGAGCTGGCCGGCGTTCAGCGCGAAGATGACGACGAAGAACTCCGGCAGGTTGCCGAGCGTCGACTGCATCACGCCCGGTGACCGCCGGTCCGAAGCTCCGCCCGACCTGCTCGGTGGCGAACGACACGATCCAGGCGAGACCGGCAAGCGCGATCGCCGCGACGACGAACGCGAGGACCGGCGGCGACGCCGCTGGCGTAGCGAAGCACGCCGGCGAGCACCGTGGTGACGGCGATCCCGGCGATCGTGATGACGGTGCGTCTGCTCAGCCCGCGCACGACGCTAGGTCGGGGTCCAGAGGTTCATCGACCGGTCATGACGGTGTCGTCGTCCGAGTACGCGGGCGCGCAGCAGCAGAGCAGGACGAGCGGCGTATCGCCGTCGTTGAACAGCTTGTGCGGCGTTCCGGGTGGGATCACGACGCAGTCCCCGGCCCGGATCTCCGCCTCATCGTCCCCCAGGCGCATCCGTCCGCTGCCGGAGACGAAGTAGTACAGCTCCTCGGTCAGCGGGTGGTAATGCTCAGCCGTCTCGCCGTGCGGTGGCAGGGTCGCCTCGGCGAGGCTCTGGTGGCGGGCTGGGGTCCAGGCCGGGCCCGCCAGCTCCCGGATCTGGCTGCCGTCGAGCGTGGGGAACGACGTCAGGTCCTCGAGGTGTGCCTTCTCCATCCGCGGGACTATCCCATTTCCCGACGCGGTCGAACTCGCCCGTCTCCCAATCCCGTCGCACCGCCTCGTCGATCTGGAACTCCGTCGTGTCCGGATCGAGCCCCCGGAGGTGCTGCGCCGTGTGGTGGCGGAACTTGAGAATCTCGAGCACGTACACGAGGTACACGCTCGCGGCGACGGCCAGCAGCGCAATCGCGACCATGACCAGCGACCAGCCGAGGCGGTAGTAGCTCGGATGGTGGTGGTGGTACGGGATGAACTTCAGGGCGATGGCGACCCCAGCGAGCATCAGGGTCCAGCCGTACAGGTACGCCACCGTCCGCCGCGGGCTGAAGCCGATCCGGGCCATCCGGTGATGGAAGTGGTTCGCGTCCGCGTTCCAGGGCGCTCGGTGGTACTTGAGCCGCTTGGCCACGACGAAGCTCGTGTCGAGGAACGGCACGGCGAGGATCACGAGCGGCACCACCAGGGCGATGACCGCGTTCGTCTTCAGCGAGCCGAGCACGGTCACGACCCCGAGCAGGTAGCCGAGCAGGTTCGCGCCCGCGTCGCCCATGAAGACGCTCGCCGGATAGAAGTTGTGAAACAGGAACCCGAGCGCCGCCCCCGCCGTGATCGCCGCGAGGATCGCCGCGTTGTTCGATCCGAGGGCGAACGCGATCACCGTGAACGCGAGCCCGTCGATCGTGCACAAGCCGGCGGCGAGCCCGTCGACGCCGTCGGAGAAGTTGACGATGTTCATCAGCGCAACGAGCCAGATCACCGTCAGCACCCCGCCCGTGCTCGGGAACTGGAGCGCCACGCCGAACGGCAGGGTCACGTCGAGCACGACCGCTCCCGCCCGGACCGCGATGATGGCCGCGCCGATCTGCCCGAGCAGCTTGACCGCCGCCGGCAGGTCGATCCAATCGTCGATCGCGCCAACGAGCGTGATCACGCCCGCGCCCGCGATCACCCCCCAGGTGTCCACGGTGCCGCCCGGTCCCGGCCGGCCGTGCGCGACGTGCTGGAGGATGATCTGGTCCGGCAGCCAGATCGCCGCGGCGACGACCACCCCGGCGAGAATCGCCAATCCGCCGAGCAGCGGTGTTTCCCTGACGGCGAGCCCGCGCTCGTTCGGCTTCGCCGTCGCCTTGATCTTCCAGGCAAGCCGGGCCGCAACGGGCGTCAGCAGCAACGCGACGGCCGTCGCGACGAGAAAGGCATACACGGCGTCCGAGTAGCGCATTGGCGTCGTCGTAGGATGGCAGCCGGGCTGATCCTCGGGAAACTTACGCCGCCCGGGGCCGCGGTCCTGCGCGTGCGAGCGCCCGTGCGCGGCGGCGCTCGCGCGCCGCGCGTTGCTCAGGCGATGACGGCTTCGGTCCGCAGTCCCGCGTACAGCGGGTAGCGGTCGGCGATCGCGGCGACGCGCTCGAACAGGTCCCCGCGCCGTGCATCGAAGTCGGCGTCGGAGAGCGTCAGCGCCTCGACGATGATCCCGCCGACCTCGTTGAAGTCATCGACTCCGAGGCCGCGAGTCGCGAGCGCCGGCGTCCCGATGCGCAGCCCGGATGAGACCGCGGGTGGCCGCGGGTCGAACGGGACCGCATTGCGGTTGACCGTGATCCCAACGGTGTGGAGCCGGTCCTCGGCCTGCTGGCCATCCATCGCCGACTCGCGAAGATCGCACAGGACGAGGTGCACGTCGGTCCCGCCGGTCAGCACGCTCACGCCGTGGCCGGCCGACAGCAGCGCGTTCGCCACCGCCTGGGCCCCGTCGAGCGTCCGCTGCTGGCGCTCACGGAACGCGTCGGACTGAGCGATCCGGAGCGCGACCGCCTTGCCGGCGATGACGTGCTCGAGCGGGCCGCCCTGCTGGCCGGGGAACACGGCCGAGTTGATCTTCTTGGCGTACTCCTCGCGGCACAGGATCATCCCGGCGCGCGGACCGCCGATCGTCTTGTGGATCGTCGTCGTCACCACGTCGGCGTACGGCACCGGCGAGGGATGCAGGCCCGCGGCGACGAGCCCGGCGAAGTGGGCCATGTCGACCATCAGGTACGCGCCGACGGCGTCGGCGATCGCGCGGAAGCGCTCGAAGTCCAGGAAGCGCGGATACGCGGACCAGCCGGCCAGGATCATCTTCGGCTTGCGCTCATGGGCGATCCGCTCGACCTCATCCATGTTGATCAGGCTCGTCTCACGATCGACCTGGTAGGGCGCGATGTCGTACAGCCGCCCGGAGACGTTGATCTTCATCCCGTGCGTCAGGTGGCCGCCGTGGGCGAGCTCGAGCCCCATCAGCGTGTCGCCGGGCTGGAGCAGTGCGTGGTAGACGGCCGCGTTCGCCTGGGCGCCCGAGTGCGGCTGGACGTTCGCGTGCTCGGCGCCGAACAGCGCCTTGGCCCGATCGATCGCGAGCTGCTCGGCCACGTCGACGTACTCGCAACCGCCGTAGTACCGCTTGCCGGGGTAGCCCTCGGCGTACTTGTTCGTCAATACGGAGCCCTGGCATTCGAGCACCGAGACGGGCACGAAGTTCTCGGAGGCGATCATCTCGAGCGTCCGCTGCTGGCGCTCGAGCTCAAGCGCGAGGACGTCCGCGATCTCCGGATCGACCTCGGCAAGGGGGCGGTTGAAGAAGTCCTGTGGAAGCTCTACGGTCACGCCTGCGACCTTATCAGTGGCCACTCGGGAAAACTCAGGGCAAGGGGCAGCGACGGTGGAGAGCCAGGGCATCTTCGAGGTAAAGGACGAGTCGGCGGCGTGGCATCGCCTGAAGCCGGTGAGCGCGCGGTGGCCGTGGATCACCGGTGGCCTCCTCCTCCAGCTCGCGGGCGTCGCGGCGCCGGCGGCATATGTCATCTCCAAGGCCCACCACGAGGACGTGACCGGCCAGATCTCCAAGGCGACGCTGACCCTCGCCTGGCGCCAGGCGGTCCACTCCCATGCCGGGCTGGCGCTGATGATCGCCGGCGCGGCCGTGTTCGTGATCGGCTCGATGCTCCTCGCGCGGCCGTTCGTCAAGAGCTACGTCACGCTGTTCGTGGCGATCCCGCTGGCCGCGCTCGCCGGCGTGCTGATCCTCGGCGCGGCCGCGCTCATCATCGCGCTGGTGTTCGCGATCCTCAGCGGCGGTGACTTCATCGACTTCGGCAGCGGCAGCGGCGGCGGCGGCGGGTCCGGCAGCGCCAAGAAGAAGAAGCAGGATCGCGAAGCGGTCGTGGGCTAGTGGGCCCCACTAACCGCTCAGCGCCGCGGCGACTGTCTCCGCCGCTACCGCTCCCTGACGCTCGATTGACCACACCCCGGCGTCCTCATACATCCGCAGGTCGATCACCGTCGAGGGCGTGCCGGGCAGCTCCCCACCGTCGAGCAGGAGGTCGGCGGCCGTCAGGATCGCCTGCGGCACGTCGGTCAACCGCCGGGCATCTGGCTCCCCCGCGCGGTTCGCGCTCGACTGGAGCACGGGCCACTTCACGTCGGCGAGCAGCGGGACGACCGGGACGCGCAACCCGAGCGTCGCCGGGTCCGCTCCACACGCGAGCGGAAACCGCTGCGCCGGGTTCGGCAGCAGCAGCGAGACCCCGCCCGGCAGCACCGAGGCAAGCGCCGCCCGGGTCCGCTCCCCGAGCTCAGGCAGCGCGTCGAGCGCCAGCGAGACGTCGAAGAACATCACCGCCGAGGGTTTCGACAGCGCGCGTCGCTTGAATCGGTACAGGCGCTCGACCGCGAGCCGGTTAGTCGGGTCGCAGGCGAGCCCGTACACCGTGTCGGCCGGAAACACGGCCACGCCCCCCACCGACAGGCAGCGTTCGAACAGCGGCGACGAGTTGCCCGGGGTGTCCGGGGTGCCCGGCGTGTCCGGCGTGTCCGGCCCACGCACGCTCATCGGCGACCCACGATCACGCGCTCGTGGCCAGCGAGGTCACGCAGCCGCTCGACGTGCGCGAACCCGGCACCGCTCACCAATGCCTCGACCGCGTCGGCCTGGTCGAAGCCGATCTCGAGCGCCACGAACGGCACGAACGGCACGGTGTCGAGCGTCGCGACGAGCCGGCGGATGACATCGAGTCCGTCCGGCCCGGCAAACAGCGCCCCACGCGGCTCGTAGCGCGCGATCTCGGGCGCCAGCGGCACCCCGTCGGCAACGTACGGCAGGTTGGCGAGGACGGCGTCGCCCGCCTGACCGCCGAGCAGATCCCCGACGACAAACGTGACGTCGAGCCCCAACGCAGCGGCGTTCTCGCGGGCCACGACGACCGCATCCTCCGACACGTCAACGCCGATCACGGACAGGTCCGGCCGCTCGCTCACCAGGGCAAGCGCAACCGCACCGCTCCCGGTTCCGACATCGACGACCCGCGCGCCCGCGGGCAGCGATAACCCAGCCTCGACGAGCAGCTCGGTCTCAGGACGTGGAATCAATACGCGCCGGTCGACGTGCAGCACCAGGTGACGGAATCCCTTCTCACCGAGGATGTACGCGACCGGCTCGCGCTGGACGCGGCGGGCGATCAGCGCCCGGAAGCGCGTCGACGCCTCCTGCCGCCACGGGCGCGCGCGCATCGAGCACGAGCCGCGCCCGGTCGACCCCGAGCGCCGCCGCGAGCAGCAGCTCGGCATCGAGCCGAGGCGTATCGCACCCGGCGGCCGACAGCTCCCCCGCGGCCGCCGCGATCACGTCGCGGACGGTCACCGACGCGGGTGCCGCCGGGGCGTCAGGCAACCGCCTTCTCCTCGAGCCGCCGTCGTTTCTCATCGTCCTGGAGCGCGCTCGTCAGCTCGTCGAGCTCCCCGAGCAGGATCTCGTCGAGGTTGTGGACGAGCAGGTTGATGCGGTGGTCCTTGACCCGCCGCTCCTGGAAGTTGTAGGTCCGGATCTTCTCGGCGCGCTCGCCGGTGCCGACCTGCGCCTGGCGCGAGGCGGCGAGCTCCGCCTGCTGCTCGGCAAGCGCCCGCTCGAACAGCCGCGCGCGCAGGACGCGCATCGCGCGCTCGCGGTTCTGCAGCTGCGACTTCTCGTCCTGCATCGAGACGACGATCCCGGACGGCTTGTGCGTGATCCGTACGGCCGAGTCGGTCGTGTTGACGGACTGACCGCCCGGCCCCGAGCTCCGGTACACGTCGATCTGAAGATCGTTCTGATCGATGTCGACCTCGACGTCATCGACCTCCGGGAGCACCGCCACGGTCGCCGTCGAGGTGTGGATCCGGCCCTGCGACTCCGTCTCGGGCACGCGCTGGACGCGGTGGGTCCCGCCCTCGAACTTGAACACCGAGTACGCGCCGTCGGGTGGGCGGGCCTTAATCGAGAACGTGTACGTGCCCTCCCCGGTCGACAGCGGCTCAACCGTGAACCCACGGCGCTCGGCGTACCGCGTGAGCATCCGGTACAGGTCGCCCGCCCACAGCCCCGCCTCGTCGCCGCCGGCGCCGGGGCGGATCTCGACGATCACGTTCTTGTCGTCGTTCGGGTCGCGCTCGACCATCGCCAGACGGATCTCCTCCTCGATCGCGCCGATGCGCTCGCGCGAGCTCTCCAGCAGTGAGCGCAGCTCAGCGTCGTCGGCGCCCTCGTCGAGCAACTCGCGCGCGCCGGCGTAGTCGTCGGCCGCGTGGCGGTACTCGGTGGCGAGCTTCGCCGCGGGTTCGAGCTCGCGGTACGCGCGGCTGGCGGCGGTGAACCGCTCGCGGTCGCCGATGATCTCAGGGTCGGAGAGCTCCGCTTCGAGTTCTCCGAAGCGTGTCTCGATCTGGGTGACAAGGTCGTCGATCATCCGCGTGTCCGAGTGTAGGGGCGAAGCCGAGACTCAAGTGATACTGACAACGGTCCCGGTCACCCGGCATACCTCGGCGTGCGTCCGGGCAGCATCGTCATTGGGCTGACGATTGCGATCGTCGGGATCGTGGCCGGCGTTCGCGGCACACGTTCCCACGCGCGTCAGTGCGACGGGACCGACGGGCAGATGTGCCGATCACAGCGGCACGAACTCCCGAACAACCGCCCGCGAGAGCACGAGCGGGCGATCGTGCCGGTTGGGCGCGCGGCTGCCGTCGATCACACCGGGACGCGGAGGACGAACCATGGTGTTGGTCAACAGACCGAACCACTAATCACACCTCAAAGCGACGCACGGCTCCTCACTAGTGCTTGTACTTGGGCGCGAGGACCGTCTGCTTGCGCGATGAGATGCGGGCGGTCTTCTTTCCGACCCTCTGCGTGACCCGCACGGTCACCGGCAGCTTGCGGAACCGAGCGAGCAGCGATTTGCCCGTCCCGTTCAGCTTGACGTGGATGGTCGTTCGCTTCCCCGCCGTGACGCGGTAGCTCGCGGTTCCGACCGTGGCGACCACCTTGTCCCGCACCGGGCGCTCGGCGCTGGCGACCGCGATGACGCGCTTGCCCAACCGCGTTTCGGTCGTCGTCAGCCGTGACCGTGCCGGTGCACGTGCCCTTCCCCGTGCAGCCGGCGGACTCGACGTCGACTGCCGCGCTGATCGGTCGACGGACCGGCGGCGTGTCGATTGATCGGCCGGTGGCGGGATCTACGCGACGACTTCGACGCCGACCATGTCCTCGGCGGTCGCCTCGCCCGGCGTCTCCACCGCGAGGACGGCCTGAAGCGACGCGATCGACACCGCAAGCTGGTCGAGATCCGGCTCGCGGGTCGTCAGCTTCTGCAGCTGCATGCCCGGCCACATGACCATCTGCACCCACCGCTTGCGGCGATTGCGCCCCGCCCACTTGATCACCTCAAAGGACAGGCCCGCGATCAGCGGGACGCCGAGGATCCGGGTGAGCACGAGCAGCCACCACGCGGGCAGCCCGATCGGCGCAAACACGAAGATGGCCATGATCATCACGATCAGCAGGAAGCTCGTTCCGCATCGCGGGTGCAAGCGCGAGTACAACTTCGCCCGCTCCGGCGTCAGGTCGTCCTCGGCCTCGAAGCAGGAGATCACCTTGTGCTCGGCGCCGTGGTACTCGAACACCCGGCGCAGGTCCCGCAGCCGGGAGAGCAGGTAGAGGTACCCGAGGAAGATCGCGGTCCGCAGCACGCCCTCGACAAGCCAGAACAGCAGCGAGGATCCGAGCTGGTGCTTGATCAGGCTCGTGAGCCCGACCGGGACGACGAAGAACAGGCCGATCGCGAAAACGAGGGCGACGACCACCGTGCCGGCCCAGGCGCCGCCGGAGATCTCCTGCTCCTCCTCGGGAAGCTGGGCGTTGGCGGAGATGCCGAGCGCCTTCAGGCCGATGCCGAGCGATTCGGCGAGCGCGACCACGCCGCGGATCACGGGCCAGCGGTACACGCGGTGTCGCTTGGCGAGCGACTGCAGCGGAAACGTCTTGACGTCGATCGGCCCGAGCGTGCCGTCCGGGCTGCCCTCGGGCGCGGGTTTACGCACGGCGACCGCCCAGGTCGACACCCCGCGCATCATCACCCCCTCGAGGACCGCCTGGCCCCCGAGCGGGGCGTCGCGCGAGGCGGTCAGGCGCCCCTCCCTAACCCCCTCGCTCACGACGGCAGGCCTTGCCTAGGCGCTCGGCGCCGGACGGGCGCCGCGTCGGCCCTTGGCAACGCGACGCTGGAACCGCTCGACCCGACCACCGGTGTCGACGAGCTTCTGCCGGCCGGTATAGAACGGGTGGCAGGCGGAGCAAATCTCGACGTGGATGTCGGACTTCGTGGAGCGAGTCGTGAACTCGTTGCCGCAGGTACAGCGGACGTGCGCCTCTACGTATTCAGGATGGATCTCGGTCTTCATGGTGAGATTGAGTCTAGCGGCGGGCGCTGCGCGGCTCGTCCGGCAGGCGCGGGCGCGGGCGTCTCACGCGTGACCGCCCGCGCTCGAGCACATCGCGGTCATCGTGTTGTTAGTCCCGGTTGTAGTCATCGACGACGCCGTCCGGATCAACCGTGATCGTGCTCGCCGCGCTCGTACTACAGGCCGGGCCCTCGAACGCCACCGTCGTCGCTCGCGTGCGACGCCAGCACCTTGATGGTCTTGTACTTGGACGCGGTGCCGTTGCCCGGGCGTGAACTGGACGCGGAATCCGCCGTGCCGCCGTCGCCCCGGCGATTGGCGATCGTCGCGACGTACAGGTTGAGCTTGGGATGGCCGCTGACCGGCTGCACGTCGATCGACTTCACGAGCAGGTCGGGACGTAGTTCCGGCTGGATGCACGTCGCGCTCGTCCGCACCGCCGTGCCCAGCGTCCGGTTCCGCGTCCCGGTCCAGCGGAACGACACGCGGTACTTGTACACCGCCGGCGCGCGCGCAGCTCGTTGACCGACTTGTTGACGATCCAGACGTCGCCCGGTCGCTGCCCGAGCGTCGCGTTGCGCGGCGGTCAGCCAGGAACCGAGGTCGCCGCCGGGCACGCTCGTCCACGGGCCATCCGGCCTTCGTCCGCAGTCAGCAGCTCGAAGCGAAGCGCCATCTGCGCGTGCCCTTGAGCGGACGCATGACCGCCGAGACGGCGACGCCGCGACCGACGGGATTCACGGACCGCTGACAGGAGAAGCCGCGCAGCTTCGCGACCGGCGTCGACGCGCCCGCTCCGGTGACGCCCGCCGCGAGAGCGGCGGCGGCACACGCCGCCACACAGATCGTGATGGTCCGTACATGCCTCATCGCAGCGAGTAAAACACTTGTGAAGCGGCAAAAGTTCCGTCTTTGGGGTGAGCATCCGGGTTGACATCGGCGGTCCGGACCACGAGGATCCCGGTCGGCGATCAACCGACAGGGGGAGTGGGGATGCTGCAGCGCCGACTGCCAGCCGTGATTTGCGCCGTCGTGGCGTCATTTGTGCTTGCCGACGGGACCGCGCTCGCGCATCCGGGAGCGCTCGATCTCACGTTCGGCCACGGGACCGGGGAGGTCACCGCCCAGCTCGGGACGTTCTTCGATGGCGCCTCGGCGGTCGCCCAGACGTCTGACGGCGGCCTGATCATCGCGGGGTTCGTCCCGACCTCGAACACGTCGCCGATCCGGCGGGACCTCGGCCTGCTCGCGCTTGACTCCTCCGGGAACCCCGTGCCGGGTTCGGGACCGGCGGGCACGTGACGATCCCGCTCCCCGGCACGGTGAGCGCCAGCTCGACCGTGCGGGATCACGGTCGCCCAGCGGAGCGACGGCTCGTACCTCGTCGGAGCCGTCGGTCTCACCGGTGCCACGTTCACGACCCCGAACCAGATCGTCGTCGACACCGTCAGCGCGGTCGCGCGTGCCCGCGGCCAGCGTCATGACGGCCCAGGGACTCGTGGCGGTCGGTCAGCACCAGGTCCTCGCGACTCCTGCCAGCACGCGCGTCAGCCTTCGGCGCGGCCCGGATCATCACCGCCGCCAACCGCCCGCCGACGACGTCTCTCGCCGTCAGCCCGGGATCGGCGGTCAACACGGCGACGTTCCGCTTCACCGCCTCCGCCCACGATCCCGACTTCGGCGGGTCAGTCGTCAGCTACCAATGGGACTTCAACGGCGACGGCGTCGTCGACCGGATCACGACGAGCGCGACGACGAGCTACATGTACAGCGCCGCCGGGCACTTCACCGCGCACGTGCGAGCGTTCGACAACGAGGGCGGCTCGACCGACGCGACCACCCGGGTGACCGTGACGAGCGCCGCCGCTGCGGCCGCCCGCGCGCTGCGCGCCGTCTCGACGAAGCTGTCGATCGGCAAACCGCACCGCGGGAAGCGCTCCGTGACGATCTCGTTCGGCAAGCTCGCCAGCGCGGCGGGCCCGTGCCAGTACTTCGCGGTGCTGAAGCACGGGCGCACGCTGCTCGGGACGGCTCAGGGCAGCGTCGACCGCCGGCACACGAAGATCACGTTTACGACGAGGACCGGCCGCGGCGCGACGCTGAGCGTCACGATCCGACTGATCGACAAGTTCTCAAACCGCGTCGACAAGCACGCAAGCGCCAAGATCAGGCACTGAGCGCGCTCGGCGACGCCAGCGTGTAGCGCCTACGTCAGCGTGTAGCGCCTACGTCAGCGTGTAGAGCGGTCCGTCGCCGCCCTCGGGCGGCGTCAACCGGCCGCCCTTGGCCGTGATCGCTCCGCACTGAACGCAGTTCGTGTAGTTGACGACCACATCGACGGGCCCCGACTCGGGGGCCTCGTCCGGGATCTCGTAGACACCAGCCGGGCACATCCATACCCATGCCTCGGCCACCTCGCGCGGCACATGCCGGTGCAGGCGGATGTGGTTGGGCGCGTCGTCTCGCGTCGCATTACCCGAGATGTACACGCTCGAGAGCTTGTCGAATATGTACTTGCCGTCCGGCTTGGGATAGCGCTTCTTCGTGTCACCCACGAACATCGGCTCCGCGTCGTCGCGGTGCCACTCCTGGCGCCCACGCGGCACCTTGCCCTTGGACATGATCGACGGTCCCGCGAGCAGGCTGCCGACGACGAAGCCCTTCTGGAACGCCTGCCGGGTGTTGCGCACCTGGTAGAGCTCCTTGCCGATCGACGAGTTCTCGACCGCCGCCTCGTAGGACTCGAGCGACTGGCCGGTCTTGAGGTTCTGGTAGATCGTGTCGGCGGCGAGGATGCCTGACTTGATGCAGTGGTGCACGCCCTTGAGCGCCGCGGTGTCGACCATTCCGGCCGAGTCGCCGACGAGCACGGCCCCCGGCATCGAGAGCTTCGGCATCGACCAGTAGCCGCCTCCGGGGAGCGCCTTGGCTCCCCAGGCGACGCGCTCGCCGCCCTCAAGAATGTCCTTGACCAGTGGATGCGTCTTGAACGTCTGGAGCAGATCGTGCGCCGAGGTGGTGGCGTCGCGGTAGTTGAGGTCGACGACGAACCCGATCGAGACGAGGTCGTCGCCGGTCTTCTCGTCCTTCATCGGGTACAGCCACGTGCCGCCGAGCTGGCCGTACTTGGAGGCGACCTTGAGCGGCCACGGCTGCACGAACGTGTGGATCACGCGGTCGAGCGGCTTCTTGACCTTCCACACCTCCTTGACGCCGAGCTCCCACACCTGGGGCTCACGGCCCTTGCCGAGGTCGAACTCGCGGATCGCCGCGCCGGTGAGGTGACCCCAGCAGCCTTCGGCGAGCACGGTCGCCCGCGCCTTGATGTCGGTGCCGGGCTCGAAGTTGCCGAGCTCCTCACCCTCCTTGCCGCGGCCCTTGTCGCCCGAACGCACGCCGACGACTTTCCCGTCCTCGACGATCAGCTGCGTCGCCGAGGTCTCGGTCAGGACGTACGCCCCGCCCTCCTCAGCCTGACGCTGCTGATAGCGGGCCAGGGCCGAGACGGAGACGACCTCGTTGCCGTGGTTCTTGAAGTTCGGCACGGCGGGGATCGGGACTCGGAGCTTCGAGCTCGGGCCGGTGAGCATGTACACCGACTCCTTCGTCACCTCACCGAACGCAAAGCGCTCCTTGCGCCAGTCCTCCCGGCTCATGTCCGGGAAGAGCTCCTGCAGCGGCTCCGGGCGCATCACCGCGCCCGAGAGGTTGTGGCCGCCGCAGGTCTTGGCCTTCTCGATCACCGCCACCGGGACCTCGCCCAGCTTCTCCATCAGCTCCGGATCGTCGCCGAGCAGCTGCAGCAGCCGGTTGGCACAGGCCAGACCGGCGGTGCCGCCGCCGACGATCGCGACGCCGACCTCGATCAGCTCATCTTCCGGATCCAGCCCGCGCTTGACGAACTCCTTCAGAGAGTCGACGGGGGGCGGGAACTCGCTGGGAGCGGGGTGACCGTTCTTCGAAGACACTGGGTATCAGCCGCCCTTCTTTGCCTTGATCGCCTCTGAGAGTTTGGGCAGGATCTTGTTGAGGTCGCCGACGATGCCGAGGTCGGAGAACTCAAAGATCGGCGCGTTCGCATCCTTGTTGATCGCGACGATGTTCTCCGAGGACTGCATTCCGACCTTGTGCTGGATCGCGCCGGAGATCCCGGCCGCCAGGTACAGCTTCGGCGAGACCGTCTTGCCGGTCTGACCGATCTGCGCGGCGTACGGGTACCAGCCGGCGTCGACGACCGCGCGGGTCGCCGCCACGGCGGTATTGCCGCCGAACGCCTTGGCGAGATCCTCGGCGAGCTCGAAGCCCTCCGGCTTGCCGAGCCCGCGGCCGCCGGCAACGAGGATGTCCGCACCCTCGATGTCGACATCGGCACCGCGCTGCTCACCGCGCTGGACCATCGTCGCCTTATCCGACCAGTCGGAGTACTGGACGTCGACGTCGACGACCTCCGCCGAGGCGCTGTCGCCGCTGGCCGGATCTCGAACGCGTTGATCCGGCCGATGATGATCCCGAGGTCGCCCTGGTAGCGGGAGACCGAGATCTTGGAGTCCTGGAGGATCGGGCGCTCGGCGACGAGCTTGCCGTCCTCGGCCTTCACGGCGGTGACCTCCATCGTCACACCGGCCTGCTTACGGGCGGCGAGACCGGCACCGATCTCGAACCCGAGCAGACCACCGCCGAACAGCGCGTAGCCCTGACCGTTGTCGTCGATCACCTTCGCCATCACGTCGACGACGGGCTGAGCAAGACCCTCCGGGCCCTTCGCCCGGAACACCTTGGTCGCACCGTACGCGCCGAGCGTCTGGCACAGCTCGTCGGTCAGGTCATCGCCGCCGACGACGACCGCGTGGCACTGGCCACCCACCTCTGCGGCGCGCGCGGCGCCCTCGCTGACCGCTCCGAGACTGTTCTTGTTGAACTGGCCCTCGTTGTGGAGAACGTACGTAAGGACGTCGGCCATCAGTGCTTCCTTTCGGACGTGCGGCGACACCGAGAGTGGCCACCGGTGGATGCTGGGCAAGGACGCAGGAGCCGATGCGTGCCTCTGGCACGTGAGGCGACGAGGACGCCGCCCAGCGCCGCCGGGGGCCGCTCGAATGTCGTCGTATGTTCGGAAGGGAGCACTTAAATCAGCTTCCTTTCGTCCAGCCACGCGACGATCTTCTCGACCGTCTCGTTCGTGTCCTCGTCCTCGATGATCTGGCCCGCGGCCTTGGCCGGCGGATCGTGGAAATCACCGCACTGGACGCGGGAGCCCTCGGTGCCGACGAGCGAGGCGTCGATTCCGACATCGCCCGCGGCGACGGACTCCAGCGGCTTCTTCTTGGCGCCCATGATCGCCTTCAGCGATGGGTAGCGGGGCTCGTTGATCGCGTCACCAACGGCGATCGCGGCCGGCAGGGCGACCTGGACGGTGTCGTAGCCGTACTCGGCCTGGCGCTCGCAGCGCAGACCGCCGTCCTGCACGTCCATCTTGATCACCTGGGTGAGCGACGGCATCTTCAGGTGGTCGGCGACGACGGCGCCGATCGTGTAGCACTCGCCGTCATCCGATTGCTGGCCGAGCAGGACGAGGTCCGGGCTCTCCTTCTCCAGCAGCTTCGACAGCGCGTACCCGGTCGCCGCGACATCCGAGCCGGCGAGCGCGTCGTCGGTGAGGTGCAGCGAGCGATCAGCCCCGAGCGACACGGCCTTGTGCAGCGCCCGCACAGCGGACTCCGGGCCCATCGTCACGGCGACGATTTCTTCCACTTCGACCGCGCCGCCCTCGCGAAGCTGCATCGCAGCCTCGATCGCGTGCGTGTCGTACGGGTTCAGGTTCTTTTCACCTGATCGGTCCATCCGCCCCGTCGAGGGGTCGATGCGTTTCTCGACGGCAGCGTCTGGCACCTCTTTGACCAGGACGCAGATCTTCAACTTAGGTGGCCTCCTAATCGAGTGTGGTGGGCAATATTACCCTGTTGACTGACGAGTCAATCGGTTCCCGGGACGCGGGCGTACCAGAGGCTCGGTGATGCTGAGTTGGCACCGAGCCCCCGAACTACGCGCGGACGGCGCCGCGGATGAAGTCGATCGCCTGTTGCGTCGGCGCACCGGGAGTGAAGACCTCGGCCACGCCGAGGGACTTCAGCTCCGCAATGTCATCGGACGGGATCGTCCCTCCCACCGTCACGACGACGTCGTCGACCCCCTGCTCGCCCAGCAGTTCCATGATCCGAGGCACGAGCGTCATGTGGGCGCCGGACAGGATCGACAGTCCGACAGCGTCGGCGTCCTCCTGGATGACGGTCTCGACGATCTGCTCCGGAGTCTGGTGCAGGCCCGTGTAGATCACCTCCATCCCGGCATCGCGCAGCGCTCGGGCGATGATCTTCGCTCCGCGGTCGTGCCCATCCAGCCCCGGTTTGGCGACGACGACGCGGATCTTCTTCTCGGACGTGCTCATGGGCGATGCGGGGAGCGAGTGTACGTAACGCTCGTCTCAAGCGGAGTCCGGGTGCCGGACGTCAACGGGCCCGCGTCAGAACGCCGGGGCTTCGCGGTACGTGCCGAACACCGTCTGGAGTGCCTGCACCATCTCGCCCTCGGTCGCCTCGGCGCGCGCGGCGTCGAGCAGCAGCGGCATCAGGTTCGCGCGCTCGTCGCGAGCGGCGTTCTCGAGCGCACTCAGGGCAGCGTCGACCGCGCTTTGGTCGCGAGCAGCGCGGACCTCCTGGATGCGCTTGACCTGGTAGGCCTCGAACGCCGGGTCGATCTTGAGCAGATTCGTGTCGTGGTCGTCGCCCTCGGTGTAGGCGTTGACGCCGACGACCTTGCGCATCCCGGACTCGACCTCGGTCTGGTACTGGAACGCGGCGTCGGCGATCTCCCGCTGCGGATACCCGCGCTTGACCGCCTCGACCATCCCGCCCAACTCGTCGATCTTGCGGAAGTACGCGTACGCCTGCTCCTCCATCCGGTCGGTGAGCGCCTCGATGAAATACGAGCCACCGAGCGGATCGATCGTGTTCGCCACCCCGGTCTCCTCGGCGATGATCTGCTGCGTGCGCAGCGCGACCCGCACCGCCTGCTCGGTCGGCAGCGCCAGCGCCTCATCAAAGCTGTTCGTGTGCAGCGACTGCGTGCCGCCGAGCACCCCGGCGAGCGCCTCGATCGCCGTGCGCACGATGTTGTTCAGCGGCTGCTGCGCGGTCAACGACACGCCCGCGGTCTGCGTGTGAAAGCGCATCAGCATCGACCGCTCATCCTTCGCTCCGAACGTGTCCCGCAGCTCCCGCGCCCAGATCCGGCGGGCCGCCCGATACTTCGCGATCTCCTCAAAGAAATCGATGTGCGCGTTGAAGAAGAACGACAACCGCGGCGCGAACGCATCCACATCGAGACCCCGGGCGACCGCGTTCTCCACATACGTGAGACCGTCCTTCAGCGTGAACGCGAGCTCCTGCACCGCGGTCGAACCAGCCTCCCGGATGTGGTAGCCGCTGATGCTGATCGGATGCCAGCGCGGCATATGCCCCGAGCACCACTCGATCATGTCGGTGACCAACCGCATCGCCGGATCCACCGGGAAGCACCACTCCTTCTGGGCGATGTACTCCTTGAGGATGTCGGTCTGGATCGTGCCGCCGAGCTTGTCGGAACCGATGCCCCGCCGCTCGGCCGCAACGACGTAGAACGCGAGCATGATCGGCGCCGGCGCGTTGATCGTCATCGACACCGTCACCTCGTCCAGCGGGATGCCGTCGAACAGCAACTCCATGTCCCGCAGCGTGTCGACCGCCACGCCCTCACGCCCGACCTCGCCAAGCGAGCGCGGATGATCGGAGTCATGACCCATCAGCGACGGCATGTCAAACGCCGTCGACAGACCCGTCTGGCCGTGCTCCAGCAAATAGTGAAAGCGCTTGTTCGTCTCCTCCGCGGTCCCGAACCCCGCGAACTGCCGCATCGTCCACAACCGCCCCCGGTACATCGAGCCATATACGCCACGGGTGTACGGATACTCGCCCGGAAGCCCAATCGCCTCCTCAGGCTCCGCCGGGAGATCCGCCTCCGTATACAACGGCCGGATCGGCTCACCCGACATCGTGGAAAACGGTGCGTCACGCTCAGGCGTACGCGCGAATGTCTCCCGCTCCCACCGTTCGGCGTCGGTCATGCGCGGACGGGTGGCCATGCACCGAAGGATACGGCTGTTGCCCGCGCTACGAGCCCGCGGTACGCTCCGCGGCTGGGGATGGGAATCAGACCGCGTCCGCTCCTTGTCTGCCTGCTCGCCGCGTTGTGGCTGGCTGCGCCGGCGCACGCCGCCATCACCGCGTCGACGATCACCTCGCCCGCGAACGGCAGCGAGTTGTTCTTCAACGGCGACAACGGCACCGGCGCGACCACCGTGAGCGGGCACCGTGACCGGCGCGACGGCCGGGGCGAAGGGCGACATCGTCTGTTACACGGTCGGCGACACGCAGTCCAAGAAGGTCGTCTCGGGCGTCGACGTGTCCTCCGGGAGCTTCGCGATCAACGTGTCCCTCTCGCCCATCGCCGGCTTCGCCTGCCGGCTCGCGATGATCCCGGCCGGCTCCGGGAAGACCGGCGCCGCCGCCGCCCCGTTCACCGGGCCGGCGATCAGCGTCTCCGACCAGTTCTCGCACTCGTCCCAGGGCAGCCTGTTCGGCTACTACGTCCTCTCCGGGACGCTGCCGTGGTCGTTCGCGTTCCAGTCGCTCGGCGACTGCCCGGTGACCTCATCGTTCGCCACCGACACCTCGACCCTCGGCAGCTTCTCGCTGTTCGTGGGCAACGCGTGCCTGCCGAAATCGAGTGGCGTCGGCCCCGCCGCGGGCACCCGCTCGTCGCTGCAGATCGACGGCCTGAACGCGTACGCGCCGGCGGCGATCTCGGCGCTCGCGAGCCAGCCCGGCTTCGAACAGCTTTCCTACGGGGCGCTGTTCAACGCCAGCCACGACACGGTGATGGTCACCGAAACGGACGTCCCGACGATCTGCAATCCGCCGGCGACCTTCCCGCCGACGACGAGCACGTGCCCGTCGCTGCACGACTCCGGCATCCAGGTCCAGCAGACGACCCGGCTGCTCCCGGGCGGTCAGGTGGCGCGCGTGACGCAACGCTTCTCAAGCGTCGACGGGCATAGCCACTCGGTCGATGCGCTGTTCTCGCAATCGCTTCAGGCCCCGTCCTCCGGCGAGTCGCCCGGGTTCGAGTTCCCGGGCCAGGGATCGTTCGCGACCCACAGCCAGCCGGATTCGTTCGCGGCGTTCCCCCCGGGGCCCGGCTCGATCATCGCGATCGCCGACGCCTCCGGATTCCTCCCGGCGACGTCGAACCCGATCGGCGCGATCACCTACAGCCGGCCGCCGACAAGCGTCGACTTCGTGAGCGCCAAGGGCAACCAGACGGCGACGTTCCTCATGCACTACGGGGACACGATTCCGGCGGGCGGGTCGGTGACCTACGACTGGTCGTTCGTGCAGGCGTCGAGCTCGAACTCACTCCAGGTGCTCGAGGCCGTGGAGCGCGACCGGTTCGGGAGCCCCAACGTCGTCATCTCCACGCCGCGCAACCGCGCGACGGTGACGACGCCGACGGTCCGCGTGCAGGGCCGCGTCGAGGACTCCGTCGGGATCTCCTCGCTCACGATCGCCGGCCATGGCGTGATCGTCGGCGCCGGCGGCGTGTTCGGCGTGACGGTCAAACTCAAGCGAGGCGCGAACACGATCGTCGCCACGGCCCGCAACGCGGCCGGGAACGCGAGCACAAAATCGATCTCGGTGACCTACAAGCTTCCGCCCTGCAAGGTGCCGCGTGTCAGGGGGCTCACGCTGTCCAAGGCCCGGAGCTCGATCTCCAAGGCCGGCTGCGCGGTCGGCAAGATCAAGAGGCAGCACTCGCGCCGGGTGCGCAAGGGCCGCATCGTTTCGAGCAACCCCTCGTCCGGGCGCACGGAGCCGCACGGAACGAAGGTCGCGCTCGTCCTCAGCCGCGGAAGGTAGGGCGCCTCGGCACGTGCCGCCGGCGGCTGCCCCGGCGCACCAGCGCCGCGCTCCCGGCTCCGCCCGCGGCCGCCGCGCCGACGAGGGCCGCGCCCACACGCAGCCGTCGACCGAGCCGATCGAAGCGAAGGATCTGCCAGCCGCGCTCCCGGGCGATCTGGGCGAGCTCGCGGTCCGGGTTGACGGCGACCGGATGGCCCACGGTCTCCAGCATCGGCAGGTCTGACTCGGAGTCCGAATAGGCGTAGGACTCGCTCAGGTCGATGTCCTCGCGAGCGGCGAGCTGCTTGATCGCGAGGGCCTTCCCGGTCCGGTAGATGAACAGCCCGGTCGGCGTGCCCGTGTAGACCCCGTCCTTGACCTCGGAGAACTGGGAACCGATCGCGCCGTCGAGCGCGAGCACGTGCGCGAGCATCCCGGCGAGCTCCTGGGAGGCGGCGGTGACGATGTACACGCGCCGCCCGGCGTCCTGGTGCTCGTGCGCGACCGTGAGCATCTGGGGGTAGACGCGCGGCAGCACGCCGGCCAGGACATCGGCCCCGAGCCGGTCGAGATCCTTGACGCGTGTGCCGGACAACGAGGCGGAGATCCGGTCCCGGAGCGCGTGGGTGTCGGCATCGGTCGCGCCGCGGAGGCGGAATTGGATGTTCGCCCACGCGTCAGCGAGCAGCTGGCGGCGACCCATCAGCCCGGCCCGGTATGCGGCACGCCCGAACTGGAAGGCCGAGGAGCCTTCCATCAGGGTGCGGTCCAGGTCGAAGAAGGCGGCAGCCCTCAGCCGCCATTCACCTCCACGATCACCGCATCGCCCTGGCCGCCTCCGGAGCAGATCGCAGCGCAGCCGAGGCCACCGCCGCGCCGGCGCAGCTCGGCGACGAGCGTCCCCAGAATGCGGGCGCCGGAGGCGCCGATCGGATGGCCGAGCGCGATCGCGCCGCCGTTGACGTTGACCTTGTCCTCGTCGATCCCGAGCATCCGGATCGAGTTGAGCGTCACCGACGCAAACGCCTCGTTGATCTCCCACAGGTCGATCTGATCGGCGCTCAGACCAGCCTTCTCAAGCGCCTTCCGGGCGGCCTTCGCGGGGGTCCGGGCGAGATATGCGAAGTCGTCGGCGATCGCCGCCTGGGCGACGATCGTCGCCAGCGCGGTCTTGCCGTTGCGCTCGGCCCACTCATCGCTCGCGACCACGAGCGCGCCGCCGGCGTCGTTGACGCCGGGCGCGTTACCGGCGGTCGTGGCGCCGTCCTTGGAGAACGCCGGACGAAGCTTGGCGAGGGTCTCGAGCGTCGTGTCCCGCCGCGGGGCCTCGTCGATCTCGACGACGGTGTCGCCCTTCTTGCCCTTGATCGTGACCGAGACGAGCTCCTCGGGGAGCCGGCCCTCGTCGGTCGCCTTGATCGCCAACTCGTGTGAGCGCACGGCCCAGCGGTCCATGTCCGGACGGGTCAGCTCGACCTCGGCGGACACCTCGTCGTTGTCCGCACCCATGTGCTTGTGGTTGAACGGGTTCGTCAGGCCGTCGTTGACCATCGCGTCGATCGCCTTGGCGTCGCCCATCCGGAAGCCGAAGCGGGCCTGCTTGAGCAGATATGGGGCATTCGACATCGACTCCATGCCGCCGCCAACGCCGATCTCGAGATCTCCGGCGCGGATCGCCGAGTCGAGCATGCCCACGGCGCGGATGCCCGAGGCGCACACCTTGTTGATCGTCTCCGAGGAGACTTCCTTCGGGATCCCGCCTTTGATCTGGGCCTGCCGCGAGGGGATCTGGCCCTGCCCCGCCTGGAGCACCTGCCCCATCACGACGTGCTCGACCTGCTCGGGAGCGACGTCGGCGCGCTCGAGCGCAGCCTGGATCGCGATTCCGCCGAGCTCCGTCGCATCGAGGCTGGCGAGGGAGCCGCCGAGCTTGCCGATCGGGGTGCGGGCAGATGAGAGGATGACTGTCTTGGGCATGTGATCCAGAACTCCAATTGTTCGGTGGCGCGCTTGAACCAATCGTAATGACCGGTGAGTTGACCCGGCCCGCCGGTTAGGCTGCCGGATCGTGGATGTCAGAGCGACGACCGAGAACGCCCCGGACACTGACGCCGGCACGATCGCGGTCGGCGTGTTCGAGGACGAAGGGATCGCGCACGACCTGCCTGACGGCGAGCTGACCGCCCTGCTCGATGCCGGCGAGGCGCGCCGGTCGTTCAAGCATCTCGCACTGGTGCACGCCGAGGACCGGCGGCGATACCTCCTCGTCGGCCTCGGCGAGCGGGCGGCGTTCGATGGCGAGCGGGCGCGCGTTGCCGCCGCCGTGGTCGAGGGCCGCGCCCGGGAGCTCGGTGCGGGCACGCTGTGCTGGGAGGTCCCCCACCACGTCGGCTCCGACGTCGTGCGAGGGTTGGTCGAGGGGACGCTGCTCCACGCGTACCGGTTCGACCGCTACAAGCCAAAGACCGCGGCCTCGGGGCGTCGGGTCGAGCACCTGCTGATCAGCGCCCACCACGACGTCTCGGACGACGTGTCCTACGCGGCCACCGTGACGCGGTTCGCCAACCGCGCCCGGGATCTCGCGAACACGCCCGCGAACGACCTCACGCCCGCCGCGCTCGCCGAGTATGCGGCGGGGATTGACGGGGTCGCCGTGACCGTGCTCGATGCCGAGGGCATCGAGGCGCTGGGGATGGGCGCGTTCCTGGCGGTTGCGCGGGGCTCGGTCGTGCCGCCGCGCTTGATCCGGATCGACTACGACGGGACCGATTCCGGTTCCCCTGGCTCGCCGGCGGTGGCGTTGATCGGCAAGGCGATCACGTTCGACGCCGGCGGACTCGCGCTCAAACCGGCGGCGACGATGCACGAGATGAAGTTCGACATGGCCGGCGGCGCCGCGGTGCTCGAGGCGATGGCGGCCGTGGCGGCCCTGCGCCTCCCGGTCCGGGTGACGGCGCTGATCGGGGCGGCCGAGAACCTGCCGAGCGGGACCGCCGTCAAGCCTGGCGACATCATCACCGCCCGCGACGGGACGACGATCGAGGTCAACAACCCGGACGCCGAGGGCCGCCTCGTGCTCGGCGACCTCATCTCCTATGCCATCGCCGAGGGCGCCGAGCGGCTGATCGACGTCGCCACCCTCACCGGCGCCGTCGTCACCGCGCTCGGCTCGCTCCACGCCGGGCTGTTCGCCAACGACGACGCGTTGGCCTCGCAACTGCTGGCGGCGGCGGCCACGTCCGGCGACCCGCTCTGGCGACTGCCGCTCCACCCGGACTACGCCCGGCTCGTCTCCGGCCGCTACGCGCAGCTCACGAACCGCCCGGAGCGGCGCGAGGCGATGTCGATCACGGCCGCCGAGTTCCTCCACCACTTCGCCGGCAAGACGCCCTGGGCCCACCTCGACATCGCCGGGACCGCCTACGACGTCCCGCGGCCGTACTACGTCGGCAAGGGCGCGACCGGGTACGGCGTCCGGCTCCTGGTCGAGCTCGTCCGGAGCCTCGGCGCCACGCCGCCCGTGACGTAGACGCCGGCACGGCATTCCCACGGCCGCCGTCGCCGACCCTGCGTGGATCCCGAGCCGCTCTGGGCGGTGCCGCTGCGAGATCTGCGCACTACCTCCCGACCGGAATACGCGCACGGTGGCGCGTTGTTCCGGTGCGTGTGCTCGGCCGGACCGGGAAAACTTGCCCGTCTGGCGGACGCCCTCTCTGCGGATCGGGGACTTTTCCCGATCCGATCGGGAACAGTCTCCGCTCTCGCCCGCCGCGCGTCGCCCGGACCCGGCGTTGTCCCGATCGCGGCGCGATCTACACCCGGATCAGCTGCAGAAACCGCCGCATCAGCCCCATCCGGCCGGTCACCCGCACCCGTCCCCCCGCGACGAGCCCCAGAGCCGCCCGGCCCCGGGCCCGCATCGGGCTCGGGACGCCGCGGACGAGCGGCGTGACCATCAGGCTCGTCAGGTCCGACAGCGTCCCGGAGATCCGCAGGTCGGGCGCGTCCGACGTCCCGTCCTCGACGAGCACCGACGACCCCGCGAACACGATCCGTACCGGCGCCACCGCCTCGTCGAGCGCCAGCTCGATCTCAGCCTCAAACGACGCGGCGAGAGCCGGCCGGTGGCGAACGCCGCGCTCGACGACCGCCAGAATCGCGGGGGCGAGCCCGCCCTCGACGAGGGCGCCGAGCAGCACGGGCGGTGGGTGATGCGGACGATCGGAGGCCGCTGGCGGGATCGGGGCGCCAGGCATCGGCCGATCGTAGGCCCCGAGCCGCGGAGGCGCATTCGCGGGGCCCGGCTGTGAGAATGGCGACCCACATGGACTTTGATTTCGCCGATCACCACAAGCTCCTGCGAGACACGGTGCGCGACTTCGCACAGCAGGAGGTCAGACCCGTCGCCGAGGAACTCGACCGGACGAAGTCGTTCCCATACGACATCGTCCGCCGACTCGCCGAGCTCGACCTCATGGGGATCCCGTTCCCCGAGGAGTATGGGGGCGGCGGCGGCGATTCGCTCGCCTACGCGCTCGCGGTCGAGGAGCTGGCCAGGGTCGACTCGTCGGTGGCGATCACGCTGTGCGCCCACACGTCGCTTGGGACCCAGCCGATCTACCTGTTCGGCTCCGAGGAGCAGAAGCGCGAGTGGCTCCCCCAGCTCTGCGCCGGTGAGAAGCTCGGGGCGTTTGGCCTCACCGAGCCCGAGGCGGGTTCGGACGCCGGCAACACCCAGACCCACGCCGAGCTCGACGGCGGCGAGTGGGTGATCAACGGCTCCAAGCAGTTCATCACCAATGCCGGCACCGACATTTCCGGGGTGGTGACGATCACCGCGGTCACGGGAGCGAACCGTGAGATCTCGAACATCCTCGTCGCCAACGGCACGCCCGGCTATGACCAGGGGACGCCGTACCGCAAGATGGGCTGGAACGCGTCGGACACGCGGCCGCTGTCGTTTGCCGACTGCCGCGTCCCGGAGGAGAACCTCGTCGGGCAGCGCGGGGCCGGGCTCAAGCAGTTCCTCCAGGTGCTGGATATCGGGCGGATCGGGGTCGCCGCGATGGGCATCGGCCTTGCCCAGGGCGCGCTCGACGAGGCGCTCGCCTACGCCAAGGAGCGGCGTGCCTTCGGCCAGCCGATCTCCCGCTTTCAGACGATCCAGGCGAAGCTGGCCGACATCACCACCGAGATCGAGGCCGCCCGGCTGCTCGTCTACAAGACCGCATGGCTGAAGGACAACAGCCGCAACTTCACGCTGACCGCCGCCCAGGCGAAGCTGAAGAGCGGGCGGATCGCCGTGCGCGCCGCCGAGGAGGCGGTCCAGATCCACGGCGGCTATGGCTACATCGAGGAGTACCCGGTGTGCCGTTTCTATCGGGACGCCAAGATCCTCACGATCGGTGAAGGCACCGACGAGGTCCAGCAACTCGTGATCGCGCGGGCGCTCGGGGCATGACGATCCGGTCTGGCAGATCGCTCACCGTCGCGGCCACAGCCGCCGCGGCCCTCGGAGCGCTCGCAGCGTCAGGGCTCGCAGCGCCCGCGCTCGCAGCGCCCGCGCTCGCAGTCGGTGCCGCCACCCCCGCGGCCAGAGCCGCCGCGACCGACCCGGTCCTCGGCGCCGCCCGGCTCGTCGGCACGTTCGAGCTCGCCGGCCGGATCACGACCGCGGTCCGGGTGACGGGTGAGCACAAGGGCCAGAACGTCATCCGCACGTGGAGCTTCCTCCCCGGCTGCTCGGTCGGTCCCTGCCGGACGATCGGGCTGCTGCGAGTGCGCTCGGGCGGCAGCGACAAGGTCAAGCTGACCCGCAAGCGGCCCGGCTACTACGTCGGCAGCGGGAGCTTCTACGCCCCGCTGAAGTGCGGCGGCAAGACGTATCGCCGCGGCGAGGCCGTGCCGTTCACGGTCACGGTCACGATCACCTCGGCGCTGCGGGATCCCACCGGCGCGCTCGTCGCCACGCGGGTCAACGCGACCTACACCAACAAGTCCCGGCGCAACCTGACGCGATGCGTCGACTTCCCCGGCCACGACGCCGCCAGCTATCACGGCCACGTCCTGCTCGGCTCCTCGTCGGGCGGAACCGGCGTCGCCAACGGCGCGTAGCCAGCTAGCGCCCGATCGCCTGCGGGAAGTTGAAGAAGTGGTGGGGGTCGTACTTCTTGCGGATCTGCTGCAGCCGCTTGTAGTTGCTCCCGTAGTACGCCTGCTGCCAGTGCTTGAGGTTCTTGTCGATGTAGTTCTGGTACGACTGGCCTGAGACATACGGATGCATGATCGAGCGCGCCCGGTTGACCCAGCTGGCGTCGTTACTGCCGACGTAGTACTGGATGCAGAACAGCTGGTTGCGGTGAACGAAGGCGGTCGCGTTCGGGTGCACCCGGTTGATCGCGCCGCCGTAGGAATCGAACAGCAGCGCGCCACCGGCCGCCCCCGATGCTTCGGCGGCGTTGACCACCGCTTGGCGACCGGCTGCCGAGAGGGGCTTGCCCACGTAGTCGGAGCCGGCGCGGAACGGCAGCCGCGGCATGTTGGCGCCCGGAAACGTGCCGACCGTGTGGCATTGGGGGAACGATTTCTGGCTGCATCCGGCGAGCAGCATCTGGAGCGGGAAGTAACCGAGGCTGATGTTCGTCTGGAGCTGAGCTCCCGGCACCGAGAGCAGCGGTCCGATAAGCCCGCGCAGCTGGCTCGGCGAGCCGAAGAACTGCCCGTTGGCGTTGATCGAACCTCCGCCGCTGCCGCCGTTGACGTGGAGGATCGACGTGATCTTCGGTTGTCGTGTGCGGCGCCCACGACTGCCAGGCTTCGATCGCCGTCGTCGCCTGCGACCACGGGAACTCCACGTTGAAATACGTCGCCGTGCTCGGGATCGGATGGATCCGGAACGTGAACTGGGTGACGACGCCGAAGTTGCCCGCCTCCGCCGCCCCGCAGCGCCCAGTACAGGTCGGAATTGTTGCGTGAATTGACCTGGCGCAGACGGCCATCCGGCGTCACGATCTGAACGCCGATGACGTTGTCGGTCGTCATCCCGAAGTTGCGCGCCGCGAGCCCCATGCCGCCACCGAGCGTGACGCCGGACACGCCGACCGACGGGCACGACCCGCCGGGAACGGTCACGCCCTGAGCAGCGAGCGCCCGGTAGATGTCGATCAGCTGGCAGCCGGCGCCGACCGTCGCGTACCGGGCGCGCTTGTTGACGCTGATCCCATTCAGCTTGCGCAGGTCGACCATCACGCCATGGGACAGCGTCGAGTACCCCTGGTAGCTGTGGCCGCCGGAGCGCGCCCGCATCGGCACGCCCTTAGCGACGCACCACTGCACCGCGGCTTGGACGTCACTCGGCGTTGATCGGCCGCGCGACCGCCTGCGGCATGACGAAGTCGTACAGGGAGTTGAAGACGAGCCGCGCCCCACCGTATCCCGGCTGCCCCTTGTAGAACACGTGCCCGCGGATCGCCTGCGAGAGCTTCGACGGAATCCCCTTGCGGACCCGCGCGAAGCCGGGCGGCGTCAGTGCGCCGCCAGCGACAACCGCCCCTGCTCCGACCAGGAATGTCCGGCGATCAAGTCCGGGTTCCGCCACCGCGCGCAGCCTCTCACACGCGCCGGTCGATGTGCAACGTACTCAGCACATGATCGACCGCGGCAAGCTGGCGACGCCGCCCGGTGCGCTGACCGGCGACCACGACGTACAGGCAAAACGGGCGCTCCGCCGTGGTGAAGAAATGCTGGCTGCCGACCTGCCCGGGCCGGGGATGGGCGAGGCCGCGGACCGAGAACTGGGCGGGGTCGAGGCGGCGGGGGATCCGTGTCGCGGAGAACAGCCCGTGGCCGGCGCGGAGGCCCGCCCCGGGCCGGTACTCGGTGAGTGAGAAGAAGATCGCGCCCGGCCGCATCCCCTCGGTGCTGCGGTCGCCGAATTGCCCGTCATCGCTGAGGGCGAGCGCGTAGTTGCCGACGTGCAGCGTCGCGACGCCGTCCTGACGGCTGAACACACGCCCGCTCCACCCCGTCGGGAGGTCGACGTGGATTCCGTGCGCCGCCAGCTTCACGCGACGATCCCGAGGATCGCCACCGCAGTCATGCCGACCAGGCATATGAGCGAGGCCGGGGCGATCGCGCCGCGCCCCCGCTCGAACCGCACATGGAATGCCCGCAGCTGCTCGGGGGCGTGGACACGCGCCGCGAGCAGCGGCGTCGCCCCGCGGATGGCGCCGAACACGCCGAGCACGAGCGCGCCCCAGCCGGGATCGGCGGCCAGGAACGCGACGAGCATCGCGACGTACGTGGCGGCGCTCGTGACGACCGTTGTGAACCCGAGCCCGAGCTGGGCGCCGAAGCCGAAGCCGTACACCCAGCCGCGGAATTCGTCCAGCCAGCGCTCGTTGACCTGGCGATTGGGGCCGGGAACCCGGCGGAGCGGCAACTCGAGCACCGCCGCCAGCTCGAGCCCCGCCGCGAGCGCGAGTCCGACGGCGAGGACGAGCAGCCGCGCGTGGGCGCCGAGCCCGTCCCCGAACACCGCCAGACCGAGCAGCCCGAGCACGGCACCCTCGGCGGCGCCGGCGAGCGTCGCGCCGAGCAGGAACGCGCTCACGGTGACCCCCCATCGCGATCGGCGGCCCCGCTCACCGAGCGGGGTGATGCTGGCCAGCATCGACACGCCTCAGGGCGACCACGCGGACGCGACCGCACCCGTTACGGCGGCCGTGCAACCGAGCACGAGCAGCAGCGTCACGAACGCCGACCGGGATACAGACTCGGGTGTTCAGGGCCGATCCCGGACGCAGCGAGGGTCGCCTCGGCATCACGCGCTCGGCGCGTCCCCGCGTCGACCCGCTGATCCTCGATCGCGTCGCTGACGAGCGACGACAGCGCCTGCCACGTCGTGGCCACGCCCTCGCCGCGGATGCCGCCGTCGACGAGCACGAAATACGGCGAGCCCGGGACGCGGTAGTCGGCCCACGCCTGCGATGACATCACGACCGGAATGCCCGCCGGTGAGAGCGAGCGGAGCTTGTTCGGGCGCTCGCGGTCGGCGCCATGGGCGACGATCACGGTCTGGACGCCCGCCGGGAGCCGCGGCTCGCCGAGCGTGTCCCAGAAGCCGGCGCACGTGCTGCAGCCGCTGGTCAGGAACGCGAGCAGCGTCGGCGGTGAGGCGGCCCCGTCGAAGGACAGGGTCACCGGATCGCCCTCCGGCGTTGCGCCGACGAGCGGCTCGGGATGGAGTTCCGCATCTCGGCGGCCGCGCGCCGGGGGATCGGGAATCGCGGCGGCCCCGGCGGCCCCGCCGGCGGCCGCGGCGGGCCCGGCGGCCCCGGCGGCTTCGTCCTCGGACGCCGGTCCCAGCCGGCGGAGGATCTCGGCGTGGCTCCGCAGCAGGCCGGCGACGAGCACGACGAGCAGCACGAGCAGCACCGTCTCGACCGACACGATCGCGGTCATGCTCCGCCGCCGCCCTTGACGTGGACGGCGAGACCCTCGAGGCAGCCCGCCTCATGCGAGCACGTGTTGTCGTCGAACATCTCGGTCCCGTTGCAGTTCATCCCGTCGACCGTCGCCGGGTTCTGGCAGATGATCAACCGGCACACGACCTCGGTCGTGCCGTGGATCTGGGTGTTGCACTGCCCGTAGCGGAAGTGGTTGCAGTCGACGCGGCGCCTGTTGCAGTCGCCGTTCGCACACTGGCAGCCGCCGGGGAACGTCTGGCCGGGGGTCCGGTTGCAGTCGATGTAGTACCGGACGCCCTCGTCGTGGCATAGGCCACCGCCCCGGTAGCTCGAGCACTTCCACCAGCCGGCGATGTAGGTGCCGTTCGGACAGCTGTTGTTGCCGTGCTCGATCTCGCAGCAGAACGCGGTGTACCCGTCGAGGCAGAGGCCGGACGCACAGTTGTTCGGCCCGATGACCGCCCACGCCGTGCCCGGACGGACGAGGTAGCGAATCGGCGCAACCGCGAACGCCGAGCCGGCGATCGCCGTCTTCGTGAGCGCGCTGCGCCGCGAGACACGTCGGTCGAACAGCGTCGAGATCCGGTCGGCGAGCGTGCGCAGACTCATCGGCGGCTCCAGGCGTCCCACGCGGCGGGCACCTCCGTGTAGGCGACGACGGTCCCGAATACCGCCGTGGCAATCCCGACTCCGAGTACGAGCGTCTCCAGAGGCGGCCGGTCAAGGATCCACGAGAGGCCGTGCGCGGCATCGATCGCGACCCAGACGCAGACGAGCGACAGCGCGGCACTGATCCCGGCCTGGAGTGGCGACGCGCTCACCTCGGTCACGCCAAAGCATCCGCATGACACGCCACGTCGGCCAAGGACGATCGTGAACACGGCAAACGCGGCGTACAGCGCCGCCATCACGATCGCGACCGGCCGGCTCGGGGCGACGGCGCCCCACGCGCCGAGCGCGAACTCGCCGACGGCGAACAGCCGGATGAGATGGACGGAGACGGATAGCCCGATCGCCGCGAGTGCTGCCGCGGCCTGCTCGGGCGCCCGGAGTTTTGCGACCGCAGCGACACACAACACAACCGCGGCGACGGCAAACGGCGCCAGCAACTTAGTCGATCCACTCCCCGTTCACGTTTCCAATGCCCCCGGCCGGAGCCGGATCATAGCGCGGGCCCTGGATCCGCTCGCCGGAGCACGGGGTTCTCAGGTTCCAGTCGCCGCGCCGCCCGCAGCCGGGCGTCCGCTGCGCCGCGGCGGCCGAGCGCCCGGTCGATGACGGCCGCATCCTGGAGTCCTTGAACCGAGTCCGGGTAGCCGTCAAGCTCGCGCGCCGCCCACGTGGACCCAAGCGCCGCCGCACGAAGCACGCCGTGCGCGGCGAGCACCGCATAGGCATGGGTCGCGACTTGCGCCACACCGGGATCCCACGGTCGCAGCGCTCGCGCGAGATCGAAGTCGTGATTTGCCGCGTGCAGATCGCCCGCCGCCGCCCGCACCAGGGCTTGGCGCAGCGGGATCTCCGCGAACGCCGCCGCCGCGAGCACCACCGCCAGGACGCCGTAGGCAGCCGCGGCCACGCGCGACCGCAGCCGCTCGCCGCCCGCCTCGGTCAACGCCAAGCTCCGCGCCGTCGGCTGCCAGCAGCAGCCTCACCTGGAACGCTCCGCAAGCTGCCTGGTCAGACGGTCGTGTTCGTCGACCGCGGACCGGCAGCTCCCAGCGCACGCTCAAGACGACGAGCGCCGCCACCGGCTCGCTGAGCTTGACTCCCCAGACCGCCGCGGCCGGCGCGCACAAGATCGTCGCGATGGTGTTGCAGCAGGGCACGCCGCGCGCGGAGATCGTCGTCGCGCGGCTACGGCTCGCCGAACCGGGACCGCGCGCGTCACCGGCCTGAAGGCACGCCGCAAGGGCAGCAAGATCACGGTGAGCTGGAAGCCGGTGTGCGCCGCGTTCGACTACGCGATCACCGTCACGGCCGGCAAGACGAAGAAGACCACATCGACGAAGAAGACCTCGACCGTCCTCTCCGGCAAGGGCAAGCGGACGGTCACGGTCCTCGCCGTCAACTTCGCCGGTCAGACCGGCAAGGCGTCAACGATCACGATTCACTAGCTCGGCCGAGCGCCGCTCGAGAATCTCGGCCGCCGCGCTCGCCGGATCGAGCTCACGGGCGACGACGCGATCGAGCAGCGCCTGGACGTACGGGTCCTCCTGCACGGCCGCTTCGAGCTCCCGGCGCATCCGGAACGTCGCGATCCCGAGCACCTCGCTCATGAGATTGCGCCGCCGCCGTGCCGACAGGGTGCCCTCGGACTCGATGTAGGCCCGGTGCTCGGCGAGCTTCTCGAGGAGCTCGGGCACACCTTCATCGCGGACCGCCTCGGTCTTGACGATCGGCACCTGCCACCCCTCATGTGGCCCGAGCGCGAGCACGCCCTTGATCTCACGGACCATCGTGTCGGTGAGCGGGTGGTCGGCCTTGTTGACGACGATCACGTCGGGGATCTCCATCACGCCCGCCTTGAGCGCCTGGATCGAGTCGCCGCTGCCCGGCATCAGCACGAGCACGACCGTGTCGGCGTGGTCGATGATGTCGACCTCGGCCTGCCCGACGCCGACCGTCTCAAGGAGCACGATGTCACGTCCGGAGGCGTCCATCAGCAGCGCCGCCTGGAGCGTCGCCTCGCTGAGCCCTCCGAGCGCGCCGCGGTTCGCCATCGAGCGGATGAACACGCCCGGATCGAGGAAGTGATCGGTCAGGCGGATGCGGTCGCCGAGGAGCGCCCCCTTGGTGAACGGTGAGGAGGGGTCGATCGACAGCACGGCGACGGTCCGATCGAGCGCCCGCTCGAGCTTCGTCAGCGCCGCGAGCAGCGTCGACTTGCCGACGCCGGGCGGGCCCGTGAAGCCGAGCATCGCGGCCTTACCGGTATGCGGGTAGACCTCGCTGACGAGCGCCCAGCCGTCCGGGTCGTCGTTCTCCACGAGCGTGATTGCCCGGGCGAGCGCCCGCTTATCCCCAGCGAGGAGCCGCTGGGCGAGAGACTGTTCGGCGTCCGCCATGAAGGCCGGGAGTGTAGGTCGGTCGCGCAGCGGGGAGCACCCGGGCCATGACACTGAGCCTCGATTCCCTGATCGGCGACGGCGTGGAAGCGGCGGTCAAGCTCAAGCACCGCCGTCGCCTGCACCGGCTCGGGTGGGCCCGGGCCCTTGCCCCTGATGACCGCGGCCTGTGGGCGGCGGGCGACCCGCCGCCGCGCGAGCGATGCGCGCTGCAGGTCCTGATCGACGGCGCGCAGGCGCTGCCGGAGATGGCCCGCGCGATGCGCGGCGCGCAGCGGTACATCCACATCACCGGCTGGCACCTGGCGCCGCACTTTGAGCTCGTGCGCGACACCCACACCGAGGTGCTCGGGGCGCTCTTGGCCGAGCTCGCCGAGACCGTCGACGTCCGCATCCTCGTGTGGGCGGGCGCACCGGTGCCGGCGTTTCACCCGACGCGCAAGGAGGTCGCCAAGGCGGTCGAGAACCTCGTTCGCGGGACCCGGATCCGATGCGAGACCGATCCCCGGGAGCACCCGTTTCACTGCCATCACGAGAAGACGATCGTGATCGATGGGGAGGTCGCCTTCGTCGGCGGGATCGACCTCACCGACGACGCCGGCGACCGCTACGACACCTCGGCCCACGAGGCAAAACGGCGACTCGGATGGCATGACGTCGCCACCCGTCTCGAGGGCCCGATCGTCGCCGACGTCGATGACCACTTCCGCTTGCGCTGGCGCGAGCTGACCGACGAGACGCTCGAACCGCCGCCGCCACCGCAGCCGGCCGGCGAGGTCACCGTGCAACTCGTGCGGACCGTGGCCGAGGATATGTACGACCGCGTCCCGCGCGGCGACTTCCGGATCCTCGAGAGCTACGTCCGGGCGCTGCGCTCAGCCCGGTCGTTCGTCTACATCGAGAACCAGTTCCTGTGGGCGCCGGAGCTCGTCGAAATTCTCCGCGACAAGCTTGAGAACCCGCCGTCGCCGGAGTTCCGGATCGTCATCGTGCTTCCCGCCAAGGCGAACAATGGCGCCGATGACACCCGCGGCCAGCTCGGCGTGTTGAGCGCCGCCGACCCCGGCAACCGGCGGATCCTCGCGGCGACGATCCGAGGGCTGTCGGCCGAGCGCGACGACCCGCTGTACATCCACGCCAAAGTCGCGATCGTCGACGACCGCTGGCTGACCGTGGGATCGGCCAATCTCAACGCCCACTCGCTGCTCAACGACACCGAGCTGAACGTCGTCACCGACGACGAGCGGCTCGCCCGCGAGACGCGGGTGCGGCTGTGGGCTGAGCACCTCGAGCTCGACGAGCCGGCGGTCGCGGGGCTGGCGCCGCACGAGGCGGTCGATGAGCACTGGCGTCCGATCGCGTTCGAGCAGCTCGAGCGGCGCCAGGCGGGCCAGCCGCCGACCCACCGGCTGCTCGCTCTGCCCGGCGTATCCAAGCGCGCCGGACGACTGATCGGACCGCTTCAGGGCCTTGTTGACGACGGCTGACGTACGATCCCACCGTGGCGTCGGTCAGCCCGCAACGGACGAAACGCACGCGGAGGCAGGTTCCGCCGACCCCTCCGCCTCCGCTGCGGCCGCCCCCGGCACCGCTCCACGGCGGACCGCTGGCGTTCCTGCGCTTCGCCCGCAGCCACAACATGATGAGCTTCGGCTACGTGCGGCTGATCGCGCGCTGGCTCTGGCTGAAGCTGCGCTGGCGCGGGCGATTTCAGACCGACGGGCTGTGCTTCATCTGCCCGGGCGTGAAGTTCGAGATCGGCCGCGACGCGACCGTGTCGATCGGACGCTGGGCCTGGGTCGGCCATCGCAGCAAGATCCGCGCCCACGAGGGCCAGGTGTCGATCGGGGCCAAGTCCGTGCTCGGCCAGGAGTGCACGATCTCCGCCTTCCAGCACGTCTCGATCGGCCGTGAGTGCATCGTCGCCGACCGCGTGATGTTGATCGACTTCGATCACGGCGTCGTCGAGGTCGAGCGCCCGATCCGCGAGCAGGGCATCTACAAGCGCGACGTCAACGTCGGCCACAACGTCTGGATCGGCTACGGCGCCTGCCTGCTCCGCGGCGTCACCGTCGGCGACAACTCGATCATCGGCACGAGTTCGGTGGTCACCTGTGACGTCGAGGCGAACTCCGTGGTCGCCGGCGTGCCCGCCCGCCTGATCCGCGAGCGGGACGTGCCGAAGACCTTCCGCTGGGAGTAGCTGCGAGCGGCCACTTACTTCCGGGCCCACACCGCCTTCGCCAGCGCCGGCACGAACTTCGCCGCGTTGAGCGTCCCGACCCCGGTCACGAGGTCGTATCCCTTTCTCGCCTGATAGCCGAGTGACGGTCGTGATCACGCCGCTGAGGCTCGTGAAGCTGACGGTGTTGTTGCCGACCGGTGACGTCGACGATGCCTGAGTCCGGTCGTCCGAGCAGCCGGTAGAGCGCCGGGTTGATGAGCCCGAGCCGCCCGCGGTGGAGTCGCCGGCGGGCGTACTGGTCGGCGATCGCGATGATCCCGGAGAACTCGGGCGTCGCCTCGCTCGTCCCGCCGCCCGGGAACCATCCCGTGGCGTAACTGCGCCGGCACGGGATATGACGTGTACACGAGCACTCCGGCGCTGATCGCGGCACTCATCGAGATGTCCGGTACGCCGCGGCGACGTCCGACGATCCCGCGGACGACGTTCTGCCACACCGGGCGGCCGAAGACGCTCGAGACGCCGCCGCTCGTCGCCCACGGGTGCGGCACCGGGCCGAGGGCCGCCACTGGAACCCATGTGTCGTTCCATGGCTCGTCGGGTGCGAGGCGCTGCCCGGTGGCGCTGAGACTGAGCCGCGTCCCGCCGATGCCCGTCACGAGCGGGTCGGTCGCGGGCCACTGCACGACGCGGTGGCTGTACAGGGTATTGCCGGCGGGCAGGAAGCCACTCACCCCGTTGTCGTTCGTGGCCGCGAGCACGGTGACGCGCCGGCGGGCCGCGCGGATGTACGCGTAGCGCAGCCGCTCGATCTTCGCGGGCGGCCCGAAGTTCGCCTCGGGCAGGCTGTAGCTCTCGCTGACGACGTCGCCGAGGTCGTGCCTGACGACGTAGTCGATGCCCTGCATGTACTGCGGGAACCCTCCCCCGGCCCCGGTCTCCTGGGTCGCCGTCTCGACGAGCAGGATGTTCGCCCCCGGCGCGATCGCGTGCGCCCATTCGACGTCAAGCGTCGTCTCGCCCGCTTTGGCGAGCATGCCGGCGTTGTCCGGGTTGTACGGCGGCACCGGTCCGGTCGGCTGGATGATGCGGAAGTGCGGAGGGTTCGGCAGCCCCATGCCTGCGTCGAACACCGTCAGGTCGTTGCCGATCGTCGGCGAGCCGAATGGGTCGACGATCACGATCGTGCTTCCGGCGCCGGTCAGCCCCCGTGCGTACAGGGGTTCCAGACCGTACGCGCGCTCGAGATCGGCCGCCGTGTAGCACGGGTCATGGAGCTTGGCGATGCACTCGGAGTACGGCGGCACCGGAGGCACGGAACCGGACGCCGCTCGCGCCACGCCGATGACGCCGACCGACATCACCGCCGCAGACAGAGCCGCGCACAACATCTGCGCCCGCTTCGTGATCGGACGTCGCCGCGTGATCACTATCCGCCTCCTCGCCGTGAGAAACCCTGCCGGCCGCGGCGGCATCGTACTCCTGCGAAAGCGGTCGCGCTACCCCTCCCAACCGGACAGAGCAGGCGCCAACGCACGCAGTTCCGGTGCGAGCGCCGGGTCTCCCGCCAAGGCCCGCTCGAGGGCCTTCAGATGCGCCGCCGCGCGCTCCCGTGGGTAGTCGCCGGACAGCGCGCGGGTCATCAGAAACGCCCAGTCGCTGGATTGCAGCGCGAGCAGCTCACGGAGCGCCCGTTCGCTGACGCGCTCGCGCGCCGCCACGACACGCAGCTCCGCCCGTCGGGCCTGCCAGGCCATGTCCGCGACCGCAGGGCCGCTCCAGGTCCGCAGGTCGCAGCCCTCGCCCCACGAGCTCACCCCGAGCTCCGGCGGTGCGGGCACCGGCTCGTGGCGCTCGAGCGCGTCGTCGAGCGTCGTCAGCCGCAACCCCTGACGCGTGGCCTCATCGAGCAGCGCGTCGAGCCAATGCACGCCCTCGTACCACCAGTGGCCGAGCAGCTCGGTGTCGAGCGCGCACACGCACACCCCACCGTCCGCAACCCGCTTGCGGACCCGCGCCACGAAGTCCGCCGCGTCAATCCGCGCCTGCTCCAGCGCCCGCGCGTGGTCGTACGGCGCCCCGTCGATCCCGCGCACCCGATGGTGGTGTTCGGTCAGGTCGTGGTAGTTGCGATAGACGCCGGCGCCCGGATACCCGCGGTCGCTCCACACGAGCGCGATCGTCGCCCGATCGATCGGCCACAGCGCCGGGCCGTCGTCGGACTGAAGCGGCCGCAGATGTCGCGCGTCGCCGAGGCCAAACGTCGATGTCAGCTCGACACATGTGGCCCGGACGCCCGCGTCCTCGAGCAGCGAGTCGAGCCATGAGACGTGGGCGCATTCAGGCAACCAGAATCCGCCTGACCAGTCGCCGAAGCGCCGGCGGTGCGACTCGACGCCCGTCTGCACTTGGAGCTGGATCCCGGTGTCGGTCGCCAGCAACGGGAGGATCGGGTGGGTCGCGGCCGAGGTCCACGTGGCGTGGCGCCCGAGCACGGCCGCGAGATCCGACGGGAGCGCCGCGAGCCGGTCGGCGGCGTCGGCGTACTCCGCGGCCGAGCGCTCGATCTCCCGCGCCAGGTCCTCCTCGCCGACGGACCGGAAGGCCGCGGCGTCGAGCCGGTGAGACTCGGGTCGAATCTCCCGGAGAAACCGCAGGCATCGCTCGGTGGCGCCGGGCGCGGCGAGCTGATCGCACAGCACCGGGGTCAGCGACAGCGTGATCGGCGCGTCACGCTGCAGCACGTCGAGCAGCGGCAGGTAGGAGCCGGCGACCGCCTCCCACAGCCACTCTTCGCCGAACGGCCACGTGCCGAACCCCTCGACGTACGGCATGTGCGTGTGGAGAACGAGCGCGAGCTCGCCGTCGCCGCTCATGGGGCGCGGCAGATGGCGAGAAAGTCGAGGGCCTCGTCGAGCGGTGCGGGCCGGAGCGCGAAGTCGGAGGCCGCGATCGCCGGCGTGAACCGGTCATAGAACGGCTTCGTGATCCGCAGCGTCTTGTGAATCCGGTCCCAACCGAGCCGCAGCGCAGCCGCGTGGACGGCGAGCTTGCGGGCATGGAACAGCCCGAGCAGCTCGACCGACCCGAATGCCGACGTGCACAGGGCGCGGAACTCCTCAGCTCGGTACTCCTTGACGTGCCACGGGTTATCCGACTTCCGGGCCCCCGGAGGCGCGAGCGTCAGGAGGTTCGGCGTCGACACGTAGGCGGTGCCGCCTGGCGTGAGCAGCTCGCCGAACCGGCGCAGCACGGCGGTCGGATCCTGCACGTGCTCGATCGTCTGCAGGAACACGACCGCGTCGACACTGCCCGGCTCGCCCCAGGTCTCGACGAGGTTGCGCTCAAACGACAGCCCCGGACGCGCATACCGCGCAACCGCGTGCTCGTGGGCCTCCGGGTTGGCGTCGACGCCGACGACGCTCGCCGCCGCCCGTGAGAGCACGTCAGAGCCGTATCCCTCACCACAGGCGAGGTCGACAACGCGCTGTCCCGCGACCCGTTCGGCGATCCACTCGTACACCGCCAGGTGGCGGCGAAACCAGTAGTTCTCGGCTGGGACGTCGGGCAGCGTCCGCTCACCCGTCAGGGACAGCGGGGGGACCCCCGGTGGCTGGTTTTCTTGAACGTAGACGTTCATTCAGGGGCGACAGGGTAATCTGCCCGGGCCATGGAGGCCGTTCGGAGTGCGGATGAGATCCGCGACGTCAACACCCGATATCACGATGTTGCCGCCTCGAGCTACGACTCGAAGTGGGGCATCGACTTTGGCGAAGTCGGGCAGACGCAGGTACTTGGCAAGCTCCGCAAGCTGCTCGGCTCCGAGCTGTCCCGGGGTTATGACCGCTCGCTGGAGATCGGCGCGGGAACCGGCTACTTCAGCCTCAACCTGCTCCAGGCTGGGGTCGTGCGTGAGGCGACGTGCACCGACATATCCCCAGGGATGGTGAGTGCGCTCGCCGAGAACGCCGCCCGTCTCGGCCTGGGCGTCCGGGCTGCCCGGGCCGACGCCGAGTCGCTGCCGTTCGGAGACGAGAGTTTCGACCTCGTGCTCGGGCACGCCGTGCTCCATCACCTGCCGGACCTCCGCAAGGCGTTCTCGGAGTTCCATCGCGTGCTCCGTCCCGGCGGCCGGATCGTGTTTGCCGGGGAGCCATCACGGTTCGGCGATCGTCTCGCGGCGATCCCCAAGCGCGGCGCCGGCGCGCTCGCCCCGTTGTGGCGCTGGGCGCTGCGAGCCGACGTCGCCCCGCCGCCCGTCGACGCCGAGGCGGCCGAGCAGCGGGATCACGACCTCGAGCGGTTCGTCGACATCCACGCGTTCACGCCGACCGACCTCAGTCGCCACGCTCACCGCACCGGGTTCACCAATGTCCACGTGCGGGGCGAGGAGCTCGTCGCCAACTGGTTCGGCTGGTTCAACCGCTCGCTCGAAGCGAGCGCAAACCCTGAGGACGTCCCGATGTTGTGGCGCCAGTACGCGTTCCACGGCTATCTGCTCCTCCAGCGCCTCGACGAGCACGTGCTCGAGCCGATGCTGCCCCCGGCGATCTTTTACAACCTGCTGTTGACCGCCCACAAGCCGCGTTAGGCAACGCCAGCGCTCAGCGCCAGCGTCGCACGCGTGCTCGCAGCCCCACGAGAACACCCCGCAGGCGCCACCAGCGCCCCGCGTAGATCCGGCTGAGCGTCTCCGCGTGGGCGCCCGCCTGCGTCTCGGCGCGCGCGAGTCGACCGCCGAGTTCCTGCGCCCGATAGGTCGCCGTGGCGCCCTCGAGGCGGGCCATCGCGAGATCTCGACGGACCGCGGTGAGCTCCCGCTGGGCGGTGGCGAGCTCGGCCCGCACGCCCTCGAGCTCCGCACCCAGCGCCGACGCCTTCAGCGTGAGGCGCATCTGATCCAGCCCACCGGGATCGGCCATCCGCGCGAGCCACGACGTGTTCTGCCGCACCCGGTCATCCCACGGCTGCCCGCGCCCGGTCGCCCGGAAGTGGAGCACGGTCGGCTCGGGACTGCGCGCGGTGCGGGCGCCGCGCTGGACGACTCGCTGCCACAGATCCCAATCAGCCGCAGCGCGGCAGCGTGTCATCCCACCCACCCGCCGCCAGCGCCACGTCCACGCGGACGCTCACCGAGGCCATCGGATTGGTGTTCATGGTGGCGAGCTGGGCGCGTCCCTGGCGAGTGCTCCAGTCCCCGCCGAACCACCCCAACGAGTCGTCGGCGTGGACGAGAACCGCATCGCTCTGCACGAGATCCAAGCGACCGCAATCCCATAGGGCGCCGATCCGCTCGAGATGGTCGGGCAGCAGCAGATCGTCGTCGGCGAGCCACAGGATCACCTCGCCCCGAGCGAGCTCGAGGGATCGGTTGCGGTGCCCGTAGGCGTAGCCCGGCGCCTTGGGCAGCTCGATGGCGTCGGTGAGCGGTGATCCGAGCGACCGCACGGCCTCGGCGGTACCGTCGTCGCACCCGTCGCACAGCACGATGATCTGCTCGGGTGGCCGCGTCTGCGCGAGCGCGCTGCGGGCGGCGAGCAGCACCGTCTCACGGCGGTTGTGCGTCGGTATCGCAATCGTGAATCGGGTCGCCACGGTCGCATAGACTCGCATCCGTGGCGATGCGGCAGGATCGGCAGACCGTGACCCCCGCAGGCGAGCGTCTCGAGCCGCTGCCGGACGGCGTGGAGATCCGTGATCTCGTCACGCACGCCGATGAGCGCGGGACGGTCTGCGAGCTCTACGACGAGCGGTGGTCGTTCAGCCCGGACGCGCTCGTGTTCGCGTACCTGTTCACGATCCGGCCCGGGATGGCGAAGGGCTGGGGCGTGCACCGCAAACACGAGGATCGCTACGCGTTCCTCACCGGCGAGCTCGAACTCGCGTTGTACGACGCGCGGGATGACTCGGCGACGGCGGGCCTCGAGTCGCGGCTCGTGCTCTCCGCCCACCGTCGGCGGCTTCTGTCGATCCCGCGCGGCGTCTGGCACGCGGAACGCAATATCGGCCACGTCGACGTCCAGGTCATCAACTTCCCGACGATCGCATACGAACACGAGAATCCGGACAAGTATCGGCTCCCACTTGACACCGACGAGCTCCCGGTCACGCTCGGTCCGGAGTGGCGGGGCTGGTAGGCCCACTAGATCGTTTCCCGACCCCACGGGCGACCAGATCCCGCCCCTACACTCCGCCTGATGCCGGATCGGCCAGTACGTGACTTCCCGCTGTTCCCGCTCGGGCTCGTCGCGCTGCCGGAGGAGGTGATCCCGCTGCACATCTTCGAGGAGCGCTACAAGACGATGATGGACGAGTGCCTGACGCTCGACCGGGAGTTCGGGATCGTGTGGCTGGCCGACGACGGCCTGCGCGAGGTTGGCTGCGCGTGCCGGATCGAGCAGGTGCTCGAGCGGATGGAGGACGGACGGATGAACCTCCTCACCCGCGGGACCCGCCCGTTCCGGATCGTCGAGCGACAGGGCCACCTCGCCTACCCGGCGGGCGTGATCGAGTTCATCACCGATAGCGACGAGCCGGTCGACGGCCAGCTGCTCCGCGAGGCCCGCGAGACGTACGCCGAGCTCGTCCAGCGCGCCACCGATCGCGAGCCGACGGCCGACGAACTCGCCGACATGAGCGCCTACGGTATGGCCGCAACCGTGGACTTCGGGCTCGACGCCAAGCAGGGCCTGCTCGACCTCCGCTCCGAGAACGCCCGGCTCCGGCTCGTCACGCGGTTGTTCCGCGCCGCCATGAAGCGGCTCGATTTCGTCGATCGCGCGCAGGCCCGGGCGCGGTCGAACGGCAAGGTCCGGCTCGGTTAGTGGGCGAAGACTAGGCCGCGATCCCGCAGGCGCTCTGCGCGGCCTGCACGGCGAACAGCTCCGCCTGCGCGAGCTCCTTGTGCCCCGCCGCCGACGTGTCCGCGAACGAGATCGTCCCGTCCTGCAGCTGCACTCTGTAGGTGAACACAGTGTTTGCCTTCGATGGGAACTTCATGTGAGCTTTCACATCCTTATCGAGGCTGCTCGCGATGTCCCGAGCGCGGAGCAGCAGCGCGTTTGAAAGCGCCCGCGCATGACCTCCATTGCAGCGGATTGTCCCGCCATCATTGACGAGCATCCTGAGCGTCTGCCCTTGGCCCGTGCGCGTCAAGACGAACAGGTCGGCCGAGGTGATGTCAATCCCGCACCCCCAGAGCAGGAGCGTTCCGAGCGCGATGATGAGCGCGGCTGGTCGCATACGCCGGTATCATCGCGCGCCGCGCCGCTTTGGCCGTTGGCCGCGCGACGTTCCAGGAGGCGACCCTCCGTACCCGTCGCCTCCGGCCCCCGGCGGTGACCCACCTTTATGCACGACCCAATCTCCTACTTTCAAGCGATCGTGCTCGGACTCGTGCAAGGCGTCTCCGAGCTGTTCCCGATCTCGAGCCTCGGCCATGCGGTCGTGATCCCGCGGCTCTTCGGCTGGAACATCCATCAGAACGACAAGTACTTCCTCGCCTTTCTCGTCGCGGTCCACCTCGCCACGGCACTCGTCCTGCTCGGGTTCTTCTGGAAGGACTGGGTCCGTGTGTTCAAGGGCCTCGGCCGCTCGCTGCGCGACCGTGAGATCGCGCCGGACGACCGCGACGCCAAGCTCGGATGGCTGCTCGTCGTCGGCACGATCCCCGCCGGCATTCTCGGCCTCACGCTTGAAAGCGCGCTGCGCAAGGTATTCGCCTCCCCCGAATCGGCCGCGATCTTCCTGTTTGCGAATGGCCTGCTCCTGTTCGGCGCCGAGCAGCTGCGCCGCCGCGCGCCCGATGCGCCGGAAACCGAACGAGACGAGGACAACCGGATCGCCGAGCGCGTCTCCTGGCGGCAGTCGATCGGCGTCGGCGCCTCGCAGGCGCTCGCGCTGATACCGGGCATCTCCCGCTCGGGCGTGACGATGGGCGGCGGCCTGCTCGTCGGCCTCAACAACGAGGACGCGGCGAAGTTCGCGTTCCTGCTTGCCACGCCGATCATCGGCGCCGCGGCCGCTCTCAAGCTCCCCGAGCTCCTCGGGACGACGGGCAACGGCGTCCGCGGCCAAGCGCTCGTCGCCGCCCTCTGCGCCGGCGTGACAGCGTTCTTCTCGATCCGGTTCCTCATGCGCTTCTTCGAGACCAACCGGCTCACGCCATTCGCGATCTATTCCACCGTGGTCGGTGCCGTTCTGGCGATCGGCTTCGCGGTCACCTGATTGGAGACACCATGACGAAAAACCGCCAGCTCATCATCCCCGCCGTGATCCTCGGCGCCCTGCTCGTCATCATCGCGATCATCTACTGGGTCTCGACCGCGTCCTCGCTGCCCAGCTTCTTCCCGGGCCACCAGGCCGGCTCCAGCACCCACCATTTCAAGCATGGTCTCGCCGCGTTCCTGCTCGGGATCGCGTGCTTCGTGTTCGCCTGGTTCCAGACCGGCCCGGCGTCGGGCAGCAAGACCACCGGTACCGGATCGCCGACCCCGGGCGCCTAGCCCCTGGGGCGTTTCGCTGCAGCGCGGCTCCGCGCACGTGGACAAATTGCCGCGCGCCGCGGATCAAGACTCCGTGCGGTAACTCGTCCTCCTCACAGGTGGGGAAGTTGCCGACGCCCTCAACGATGAGCGTCGGGCGGCAACTTGCCCACGTGACCGGCACTGGATCCCACGCGTCAAGCGCGCGGACGGTGGCGGCGGGGTCAGACGGCTCGGCGGGACCGTGCCGTTCAGAACGGCTCGATCGCCCGCGCGACTCCGGCGGAGATGGTGCTCGGGAATACGTGCCGATCCGAGAACGCTGATCGCGGGAGGGATTTGGCCGGACCCAATCCGCCTAGTGGGCCACGCTCCACGACCACCGCCGCCCCACCCCGCCGCGGGTCACCCCCGCCCCAGAACGCTCCCCCGGCGTCCCGCTCGACCGCCTGCACGCCCCCGAAGAACAGGTTGAGCTCGCGGAACCGGGCAAGCCCGCGCCCCTCGCCCTCGATCCCGTCGACAGCCACCCCGGGCTCGGTGTAGACGACGCCATCCTCAAAGTGGATCCGGGGCGCCCGGACGGCTTCGCCGGCGCGCAGCCCGTCGTCGACCACGCGGATGATCGTCTGGAGGATCGCCGAGCGGATCCGGTTCGAGCCGGCGCTCCCGAGCACAAGCTCCGGCCGGCGGTCCCGCATCACGACCGTCGGCGCCATCATGCTCGGCATCCGGCGCCCCGGTGGATGCCGGTGAAACCCAAGCGGGTTGAGGTCCTGCTCACCGGCCATGTTGTTCAGGTGCACGCCGGTGCCGGGCACGACGACCCCGGAGCATGATCCGTTTGAGCACGTCACCCCGCACGCCCACCCCTCGCGATCGATCACGGAGATGTGCGTCGTCGAGCCGAGCGGCCCGCCCGCGTCCCCGCCCCCGCCCCGCCCGCGCTCCGGCCCCCGCTCCCGCTCCGGCCCCCGTCCCCACCCGGCGCCCGGCTGAGAAACCGCGAGACGAACGCCGGATCGTCCAGCCCCTCCAGGAACTCCGCGGTCCGCTCGCCCTGGGTGATCTCCATCACCTCGACGACTCGCTCGTTGTCCGGCGGCCCCGGCTCGGCGTCGAGCAGCGACAGCGCCCGCGCGATCAGGATCCCCCCGGCCGACGGAGGCGGGTTGGTGACGACCTCCCGTCCCCGGTAGGCGGTCGACACCGGCGAGCGGTCGATCACCCGGTATGCGGCGAGGTCGGCCCCGGTCAGCGTCCCGCCGTGGGCGGTCACCCACTCGACGATCGCCGCCCCGATGTCGCCGGTGTAGAACGGATCTGGGCCCTCGGCGCCGAGGCGCTCAAGCGCGTCCCCGAGTTCGGGCTGGCGGACGACGTCGCCGGCCTTGGCCAGCCGCCCCCCCGGCGCGAACAGCTCCGCCGCCTCCGGCGTAGAGAGGACGATGTCGCCGAGGATCTTGACGACGTACGCCTGCTGCTCGTTGAGCACGACGCCGTGGCGGGCGAGCGTCGCCGCCGGGCCGACGAGATCGGCGAGCGTCATCCGCCCGAACCGACGCGACGCCTCGGCGAGTCCGGCCGGCAATCCGTACGCCCCCACCGATGCCGCCCCGATGTTGAACACCTGGATCGCATCGCCGAACGACACGCTGATCGGGAGCAACTCGGCCCGCGCCGCCGGATCGGCGCCCCGGCCGGACGCCTCGACGAAGAAGTCGAGCAGGACCGGCTCGCCCCCCGGTGGCACCACGAGCATGTAGCCGCCGGCGCCGAGCGCGGTCAGCAGCGGCTCGCACGCGAACGAGGCGAGCACCGCCCCCACCGCCGCATCGACGGCGTTGCCGCCCTCACGCAGCACCGCCGCACCGGCCTCCGCGGTCGTCGGATGGCCGGCGGCAACGACACCGAGCTGGGCCTCAGCAGCCAAAATAGGTGCGCGGTCTGACGATCAGGGAGCCAGCATGCCAAGGACGCAGGGAGCGTGGCGTGCTCCGCACGCGAGCGACCGAGGACGCGGGCAGGCGCAGCTCCCTGGTCGTCAGGTTCAGCGCCTGGGGATGAATTCGGGTACGTCGAGTTCGCCGGGTGAGGCGACCGCGCTCCGGGACCGGCTGACCCGCGGCTCACCGCGCGGCTCGCGCAACGACGGGGAGACGCGCTCCGCGGCGCGTGGCGCGACATCGCGCTGCTCCTCGATCCGGCGGGGCCGCTTGGCATCGGTGCCGTAGCCGGTCGCGACGACCGTCACCCACACCTGGTCGGCGAGCTTCTCATCGACCATGGCGCCGAAGATGATGTTCGCGTCCGGGTGGGCCGCCTCGGCGACCGCCTTCGCCGCCTCGTTGACTTCCCACAACGACAGGTCACGCCCGCCGGTGATCGACAGCAGGATCGAATGCGCACCCTCCATGCTCGTCTCGAGCAGCGGCGAGGCGACGGCCTGCTCGGCGGCCTCGATCGCGCGGCGCTCCCCGGCGCCCATGCCGATACCGAGCAGGGCGTTGCCGGCGTCGGACATGATCGTCCGCACGTCGGCGAAGTCGAGGTTGATCAGGCCCGGAAGCGTCACGAGATCGGAGATCCCCTGGACGCCCTGCCGGAGCACGTCGTCGGCGACGCGGAACGCGTCCACCATCGACGTGTTGCGATCGAGCACGGTCAGCAGCCGGTTGTTCGGTACGACGATCAGCGTGTCGACCTCGGCCGCGAGCGCCTCGATGCCCACCTCGGCCTGATCGCGACGGCGCGTCCCCTCGAACTGGAACGGCCGGGTCACGATGCCGACGGTCAGCGCCCCAAGATCACGGGCGATCTTGGCCACGACCGGCGCCGCACCGGTGCCGGTGCCGCCACCGGCGCCGGCGGCGATGAACACCATGTCCGAGCCGCGGAGCAGGGCCTTGATCCGGTCGTGCTCCTCGTGCGCCGCCTGGCGACCGAGATCCGGGTTGGAGCCCGAGCCGAGGCCGCGGGTGATCGCGTCGCCGATATGCAGCGTTTCGTGGGCCGCCGACTGCTGCAGCGACTGCAGATCGGTGTTGATCGCCAGGAACTCGACGCCCTCGATCTCGGCCTCGACCATCCGGTTGATCGCGTTGACGCCACCACCGCCGACGCCGACGACGCGCAGGACCGGGGTCCCGACGGGACGGGCAACACCGAACGCCTCGGCCGACCGCTCGCTGCGCGCATACACGTCGGGCTCGGGAGCCCGAGCTGCTGGCCCCGGCGCGCCCGGCGGGGGCGCAGCCGCAGCCGGCTCAGGCTCGGGACGCCGCGGGCGATCCATGAAGTTCTCCGGGATGTCCGCCGAGAACGCGTGGCGCAGGCGCTCCTGCGGGGTGGGAATCCGATGCTCAGGTGGAGCAGCGTCCGCCGCGGGTGCCGGTGGCGCGGATGCCGGTTCCGCGGGTGCCGGTGGCGCGCTTGCCGATGCAGCCGGCGTCGCGGGCGGCACCGGAGACGCGGGCGGAGTCGCCGGCGCCGCAGGCGCGGGCGTTGCCGACGCCGCAGGCGTGTCCGGAGCCGCCGGAGCCGCTGGCGCCGAAGACGCGGGTGTCGCCTCGGACGGCTGGTCAGGCGCAGCATCACCGCCGGGCGCACCGGGGGCCCCGGTGTCCTCGGCGGTCTTGCGGAACAGGGCCGCAAGCGGCCCTTCACGCATGCTCGCGCGCTTAGCGTTTGGCATTTGAGAGGACCTCCTTGGCGAGCTGCCGATATGCGTGTGCTGCTACCCCGTCCGGATCGTACTTAAGGACTGACATCCCCTTCACCGGAGCTTCGGCGAAACGTACCGTTTTACGGATCCGTGACGCAAATACGCGATCGCCGAAGTTCTCCTCCAGCAACTCGATCGCTTCCTTGGCGTGCAACGTCCGGGTATCAACGAGCGTCGGCAGGATCCCTTCGATTTCCACGTCGGGGTTCAGGTTCTCTCTGATCATGGCCAACGTGTTCTGCAACTGGATCAGACCGCGCATCGACAAATACTCGCATTGGACGGGGACGATCACCTTGTGGGCCGCCGTCAGCGCGTTGATCGTGAGCAGTCCGAGGCTCGGCGGGGTGTCGATGAACACGAAGTCGTAGTCCTCGGCGACCTCGCTGAGCGCCTTCTGGAGACGGCGTTCGCGGCTCATCATCGTCGACATCGCGATCTCGGCTCCGGCGAGGTCGATCGACGCGCAGGCCACGTCGACCTCGCGCCGTCGGATCACGTCGCGGAGCGGGACGCTGTGGACGAGGACGTCGTACATGGACTTTTCAAGCGTGTCGGGATCGATGCCTTGCGACATCGTCAGGTTTCCCTGAGGGTCCATGTCGCAACACAGCACGCGGTGACCCTCCTCGGCGAAGGCCACGGCGAGATTGAGCGTGGTCGTCGTCTTGGCGACGCCACCCTTTTGGTTGGCGAACGCGATCACCTTGGCGGTGGCCGTCACGGGGGGTGCCTCCGGGAGGTCGATACTCATACGCGGGTGTATTCGCACGCAAAAGCGAGATTCCTCCGCGGGTTGCGGGGTCTCGAGCAGCGGCGCGCACGCCGATCGACCGCTAACGTCCGACAACGTGCCAGGCCTTCTTGACCGCCGGCTCGTCTTCGTCACCGGCAAGGGTGGCGTCGGCAAGTCGACCGTCGCCACCGCGCTCGGGCTTGTCGCCGCCCGTGCCGGATTGCGCACGATCGTCGCCGAGCTGTCCTCCCAGGAGCACGTCCAGCGGGCGTTCGAACAGCGGGCGGCGCAGTTCCAGGAGGTCGAACTCGCCCCCGGGCTGTTCACGATCTCGATCGATCCCCAGCGCGCGATGGAGGAGTATCTGCGGGTCAAGGTCGGGGCGCTCGGCCACGCGCTGAGCGCCAGCCGCCTGTTCCACGCGTTCGCGATGGCAACGCCCGGCATGCGTGAGCTGCTGAGCATCGGCAAGGTGTGGGAGCTCGCCCAGCTCCAGCGCCAGACCCGCGGGGCGGCGCCCTACGACTTCGTCGTCGTCGACGCCCCGGCCACCGGGCACGGCGTCGGGATCCTCAAGACGCCACGGACGTTCGCGGACATCGCTCGCGTCGGGCCCATCGCCCGGCAGGGTCGCAAGATCGCGGACACGATCGCCGATCGCACGTTCACGGGCGTCGTCGCCGTCGCGACCCCGGAGGAGATGCCGGTCAACGAGACGCTCGTCCTCGATGAGGCCGTCCGCGCCGACGGCCTCGCGCTCGACGCGGTCATCGTCAACGCCCTGTACCCGGAACGATTCGAGCCGGACGAGGCCGCCGAGCTCGAGCGCGCCCTCGCGCGGGTGCGCGCCCCTTCCTCCCGGGCCGCGCTGCGCGCGGCGCTGTCCGAGAACGCGCGGGCGAGCACGCAGCGCGAACAGGTGGCCCGGCTGCGGGAGAGCCTGGGGCTCGGGCTGGTCGAGCTGCCCTACCTGTTCGCCGAGCAGATCGGGCGGCCCGAGCTCGAACTGCTCGCCGACCGGCTCCAGCCGGCGCTGATCGCGCCCGCGCGGCACAGCGCCGCCAACGGCCGGACGAAGTCAAAACGGAGCGCCGCCGTCAGCCGCTGAGCGTGACCGCGCGGCGCCCGGCGCGGATCCCGGTCTCGATCGCGCCGTCGATGAACCCGGCCCAACCGTTGGCGATGTCCGAACCGGCGAGCAGCACCCGGCCCTCGGGGACCTGCATCGCCGCGTGGTGGTGCTCGTACCAACCGGGGCGGTGAATTGCCCACGTCCCGCGGGAGAACTCATCGGCCAGCCAGTCGTGCGCCGTCGCGGTCACGAGGTCATAGCCGGGCAGGATCGATGCGAGTGCGCGGCGCATCGCCTCCCCGTCCTGCGGATCACACTGCGCTGCGTCCGGTCCGAAGCCGATCAGGACCTGGCTTCCGTCGTCGAGGACCTCATCGGTGCCGACGTATCCGAACGGGTGGCCCGGGCGAATGGCGTTCTGCATCGTCGCCTCCCCGCGCGCGTGGATGAACACCTTGATCCCGCGCGATGCCTGCCCGAGCGTGATCGCGGCCTGCTTGTCCTCGGACAGCGCCGGCGTGAACTCGACGCCCCCGAGCGCATTGAGTGGGAGGGCAACGATCGCCACCCCGGCCCGAATCACGTCTCCACCGCGGGTCTCGACGGAGACCCCGTCGGCGTCCCGTCGGACCGCCGCCACCGGTGAGGACAGCCGCACCTCAAACGGTTGCTCCGCCGCGATCGCGTCGAGCAGCGCCCGGGTTCCCCCGACCATCGTCACCCGGCCTCCGGTGAACTGCGTCAACGCGAGGCTGTAGCCGGACAGCGCGTGCCAGCGCAGCGCCGAGACGGCGCCGGCGTCATCGATCGGCGCGTGGGCGAGGGACTCGAGCTCGGCGCTCAGCACCGCGCGCTCCTCGTCGCCGAGGTCAAGCTCGTCGATCCGTTCGGCAATGCTGAGGCGGTCGAACCGCGCCAGCCGATCGATCGCATACAGCGGGTCATGCGGCAGCGGCAGTGCCTCCTCGACGCCGTCGACGAACTTGTCCCACCCGCGCAACACGATCGCGTCGCGCTCCGCGATCGTGCCCGAGCGTCGGTCGCCATCGACGTACCAGCTCGCGACCTCGGTGTCGTCGGACAGTGAGACGGCCAGCCCGGCCCGGGTGATCTCCGACCAGGTGTGCGGCTGGTGCCAGTGGACCCACGCGCCCCCGTACTCGATCTGCCAGCCGTTCCACGGCGCCGACCAGGTGCGGCCGCCGAGGCGATCGCGCGCCTCGAGCAGCGTTACCGACCGGCCATGACCGGCGACCTCGCGCGCCGCGGTGACGCCGGCAAACCCGCCCCCGATGACGACGACCTCAGCGTTCATGCGGCTTGCTCCTCTCTGGGCACCTCAGACCCTGACAGCTTCACGCTCGGCGGCCCGCCACGGAGCGCGAGCGCATCGAGCACGAGCGCCCCGTCGGCCTTGACGAGCACCGGATTGCACTCGATGAGCGCCAGCTCGTCCTCGAGCAGCACCTCGCCGATCCGTGCGGCCACGGCGGCCGCCGCCGTCACGTCGAGCGCGTCGCGCCCACGCCCGCCGGAGAGCACCCGGTTGCCGCGCAACGAGCGCAGCGCGCGCTCCACCCGATCCGGCGTCGCCGGCAACGGGACGACCGCCACGTCATCGAGCAGCTCGGTCCAGATGCCGCCGAGCCCGACCGTCAGAAACGGGACCACCCCATCCCGCCGCGCCGCGACGAGCAGCTCCACCGCGGGCTCCTCCATCCGCTCGGCGAGCACGTGACCCCGATGCGTCGAGGCGAGCGCGGCGATCGTGGCGTACGCCTCGCGCACGCTGGGCTCGGTCCGCAGATCGAGGATCACCGCCCCGAGCTCGGACTTGTGCTGAATCGAGTCGGCGCTCAGCTTGAGCACGGTCGCGCCGCCGAGCTCGACGAGCGCGCTCACGGCGTCGTGCTCGTCGGTCACGAGCCGCCCCGGCACGACCGGCACGCCGGCCGCGCGGAGCAGCGCCTTGGAGTCGTGCTCGGACAACCACGCGCCCTCCGCCGCCGGTCCGGCCTCCGGCGCCGCCGGTCCGGCCTCCGCCGCCGGTCCGGCCTCCGGCGCCACCGATCGCGCGGCGCGCGCGATCGCTCGCAACCGTTCGGGATCGCCCGGCGACGTCGCCCACGCGGCCGCGCACACGAGCCCGGTGCGCAGCCCCGCAACCGCGGGGATCCCGGCGCCGATGAACCGCCACGCGGCGGCGTCATCGAGCAGCTCCGGGAGCGTCGAAGCGACGATCGTCGGGACCGGACTCCGGGCCGCGCCGGCGGTGATGCCCTCACGGACCGCGCGCCACGATGCCTCGGGGGGTCCCTCGATCCCCGGCGGCTGGTCGTAGAAGACGAGGACCTGATCGATCGCCGGATCAGCCCCGACAACCGCAACCAGTTCCGCCAGCGTGTCGACCTCACCCCAGATCATCGCCGTGTAGTCGATCGGGTTGCCGACGGTCGCTGCCGGCGGCAACAGCTCCCGGAGTCGCTCGCTCGTGTCAGCCGCCAACGCGGGCAGCGGAATCCCCAGCCGCGTCGCCTCGTCGGCGCCCTGCGCGGAATCGCCGCCCGAACACGTCATGATCGCGAGGCCGCGCCCGCGCGGGCGCGGGCGCACCGCGAACGTCTTCGCCAGCTCGAGCAGCTCGTGCACGTCCGCCGCCCACGCCGCTCCCGCCTCCTCGACGAGCGACCGGAACACCCGCTGATCACCGGTCAGCGCCGCGCTGTGCGCCGCCGCCGCCCGGGCCCCCGCCGCGGAGGTCCCGACCTTCAGCACAGCGACGCGCACCCCGCCATCGGCGCACGCCGCCAGCGCATCGCACAAGGACGGGTCGCCATCGTCTTCCAGGTACAGAGCGACGGACGCCACGTCGTCGACCCCGGCGACAAACGCCAGGAAGTCGGCCGCCGACAGGACCGCCTGGTTTCCGCTCGCGATGACCGTGTGAAACCGCAGCCCGCGGCGCGTCGCCAGCGCGTTGACCGCGACGTTGCCGCTCTGCGAGATGAGCACGACGCCTCCGGGGTCCTCGTGCGGCGCGAGCGCATCCCCCCAGAGCGCGTAGCGCCCCCACATCCCGACGATCCCGTTGCAGTTCGGACCGCACACCGGCAGCGCGTGGCGGCCGGCCGCTGCCACCAGCTCGTCCTGAAGACCCGCGGCCCGACTCGACCTCGGCGAACCCGGCGCTGATCACGACCGCCCCGCCGCACCCCCGGACGCCCGCCTGCTCGATCACTGCGGGCACGCCCGCCGCCGGGATCGCGACGACGACCGCGTCCGCCGCGGCCGGCAGGTCGGCGAGCGACGCGACGCACGGATACCCGAGGGCTGAGGATCGGCCCGGGTTGACGCCCCACACGTCGCCGGTGTACCCGATCGCCCGCAGGTTGAGCAGCACCTGTGAGCCGTAGCTCCCTTCTCGCTCGTTGGCGCCGACAACCGCAATCGACGCCGGCGCCAGCAGTCGACCGAGGTCCCGCGGCTTCGTCAATGGATCGTCGCCTCGACGCCCCGGCGCTCGAGCGCCCGGGAGATGATCAGTCGCTGCACCTCGCTCGTCCCCTCCCAGATCCGGTCGACGCGCAGCTCGCGCTGGAAGCGCTCGGCGACGTTGGTGCGCATGTAGCCGCGCCCTCCGAACGCCTGCACCGCTCGGTCCGCACACCGGCCGGCCGCCTCGCTGACGAACAGCTTGGCCATCGACGCCTTCACGTGGACGAGCTTCACATCGGCGCCCTCGTCGACCATCCCGGCGACCTGCGAGCGCGAGCAGGCGCCCGAGCGCCGCGTCGGTGGCCGAGTCCGCGAGCGGGAACGAAATCCCCTGGTAATCGAAGATCCGATGACCACCCTGGACGCGGTTCATCGCCCACTCCGTCGTCTCGTCGAGCAATCGCCACATCGCGCCGAGACCGTGCGTCGCGATCCCGAGCCGCTCCTCGGTGAACCACGCCCGCTGGAGCTCGTCGCCGTTGCCGATGCCGCCGATGACCGCGTCCTGCGCGACCTCGACGTCGGTGAAGCGGATCGTCGGATGCCCGTGCGGGTAGTTGTGGGTGAACGGCGGGTTGTCGACGAACTCGACCCCCGGCGCGCCCGGCTCGATCAGGAACAGGGTTGGGAGCCGATCCGCGCCGTCGACCACGTTCGCCATCACGATCAGCACGCGCGCGACGTCACCGGAGGTGACGAACCACTTCTCCCCGTTGATCCGCCAGCCGCCGTCGGTGCGGACCGCCGTCGTCGCGATTCCGCCGGGATCGGAGCCGGCTTCCGCCTCCGTCACCGCATACGCGTCGCCCCCCTGGCCCTGCAGCGCGGGCCGCAGGTAGCGATCGACCTGCTCCGGCGTGCCCCGCATCAGCACGTTGTAGGCCTGCGGCACGTGCCAGTGGAGCCCGTTGGTGACGCGCCCGAACTGCTCGTTGACGATGAACCACTCGAGCATCGACCAACCCTGGCCGCCGTACTCCGGAGCGAACCGCCCACCGTTCAGCCGGGCCGCGATCGCCTCCCGCTTGATCTCCTCGACGGTCGCGTCGGGAAGGCGTCCCGAGCGCTGCTCGGCTTCGAGCTCGAGCGGCATCAGGACGTTCTCGACGAATTCCCGCGCGCGGCGCTGGAGATCGAGCTGATCAGGGGTGAGCGGGAGCGAGGCGGTGGCGCTGCTCGGAACGGCGGTTGTGCTCATACGGGGTCCTCAGTTCGATGGGTGACGAGGGGGAGTGACGCTAGGCGGGCGCGGTCCGACGCCGTCATCTGCGCGGCCCGGCCGGGAAGCCCCAACAGCAGGTTGTGGTGGTTGGCGATCACGGCGCCGGCGAGCTCGCGGGCATCGCACACCGAGGGATCGCCGGACGGGGCGCGCCGGTCGATCAGCTCGACGACGCCGTGCAGGTACGCGAGCCACCGGCGCTGGCTGCCGTGGAGCAGCAGCCGCTCGATTTCGGCCCGCTCGGCAGCGACGCGGTCGGCGGGCGCAGGGGATCCGTGGCGCAGCGTCGCGACCGCGCGCGGCAGCAACCGTTCCGGCTCCGGCGTGATCGAGAGCCACACGGCCCGCTTGACCATTTGCTTACACTATCAAAACTGATCACAAAGTCAGGATTGAGGTTTTGCATGGCATCAGCGCCCGCCACCACTGGTCTGCCGACCGTCGCCGACCCGCTCGCCGGCACCGCCCTCCCGCCCCGCCTGTACCTGGACGAGGGGCTGCTTGACGCCGAGTACGAGCTGATCTTTGAGCGAACGTGGCAGCTCGCGGGCCACGTGTCCTCGCTGCCGCGGCCCGGCAGCTACCTCACCGCCCAGGCCGGCTCCCAGCCGGTGCTCGTGGTCCGCGACGAGACCGGTGAGCTCCGCGCCTACCGGAACGTGTGCCGCCACCGCGCCTCGCGCCTGCTCAGCGGCGCCGGACAATGCAAGGGCGCGATCCGCTGCCGCTACCACGGCTGGACGTATCGCTTCGACGGCAGCCTGATCGGCGTGCCCGAGGGGCAGGCGTTCGGCGAGAAACTCGACAAGCGCCGGCTCGGCCTGCACCCGGTTCGCGTCGAGGAGCTGTGCGGGCTCGTGTTCGTCAACCTCGACGACGACGCCGCGCCGCTGCACGAGCTCGTCGGGGATCTGCCGGAGCGGCTCGCCCCGTACCGGATCGAATCGCTCACGCCCTTCGGACCGCCCGGTGATGGCCAGCCGGCGAACTGGAAGGTCGTCGTCGAGAACTACATCGAGGGCTACCACATCCCGATCGCGCATCCGGGCCTGATGCGGATGCTCGACTACAAGAACTACGCGACCGAACTGCACGACCACTACGTCTGGTTCGAGGCGCCGTTCCGCGCCAAGCCGAGCAGCAACCGGCTCGAGCGACTCTACGGCCAGCTCGTCGAGCCGATGGCGGGACTGACGGACGCCGACCGGCACGTGTGGCGGTACGTGTTCCTGTATCCGAACACGACGATCGACCTGTACGCGGATCAGGTCAACACGTGGCAGATCCTCCCGAACGGGATCGGCCGCACGACCGACGTCTCGGCGAGTTACCGCCCGCCGGATTCCCGCCCGCGCACGCGCGTCGCGCAGTGGATCAATCAGCGCCTGAACAATCTCGTGCTTGACGAGGACATCGACCTCGTCGAGAACGTCCAACGCGGCTTGCGGACGCGTGGATACATGCCCGGCCCGCTGTCGCGCCGAGAGGACGCAGTGGCGTGGTTCGCCGACCGCATCCGGGCGGATCTCGCCCCGGTGCTCGCGAGAGCGTGAGCGCACCCGGGGAGAAGCCTGGCGCCGAGCGCCGCCGGGCCGCACGCGAGCGGATCCTCGCCGCGGCCGTCCGCGCCATCGCCAGCGAGGGCATCGACGGCGTCCGGATCGCCCGGATCGCGATGGACGCGGGCGTTTCCACATCGCTCGTCCACTACCACTTCGCCAGCCGCGAGGCGCTCCTCGCCGAGGCCCTCGACTACTCCTACACCCGCGCCGGCGACGCTCGCATCTCGGCCCGCGCCCTGGAGGACCGCACCCACGCCGGCCGGCTCGCGGCGATGATCGACCAATGCCTGCCGACGACCGAGGCGTTGCGCGACGACTGGGTCCTGTGGGTTGAGTTGTGGCTGCGCTCCATCCGCCACCCGGAGCTGAGGCCGTTTGCCGAAGAGCTGTATGCGCGGCTGCGCGCGTGGTTCGCCGATGAGATCGCCGCCGGCGTCGCCGCCGGGGAATTCGACCGTTGCGATCCGGACGAGGTGGCTGACCGTGTGCTCGCGCTGATCGACGGGTTCGGCGTCCGCACGCTGATCGGCGACTCGCACGTCCCGCTCGAGCGCGCCCGGCGTGCGGTCGCGTCCTCGCTCGCCCGGGACCTCGGCCTCGGCGAGACGCTCACAACCCCTAACAATTCCGTTCTTGACATCGCCAAACGGTCGGATGTAGTTTCCTGAATGCCCGTTCAGTATTCGCCTCGGTAGGGCGGGCAGAAGGCAGAGAGAGACTGTGAGCCCCCGGCCAAAGGTCGACCACTTACGCAAGCCGCAGATCGTCAGGGCTGCGGCAGAGGTCCTCTACGAGAGAGGGCTGTTCGACACGCGCATCGGCGATATTGCCGAACGAGCCGGCACGAGCTCGCCGACCATCCTCTACTACTTCGAGTCCAAGGATCGACTGCTCGAGGAGGCCGTCGACCAGACCGACCGTGAGTTCCACGAGCGGCTGACCGAGGGCCAGCTGCGCCACGACCGCGCGAGCGACAAGCTCGTGCACCTGATCGAGGAGATCAGCCGGGGGCCCGGCGGCCTCAGCGACTGGACGCTGTGGATGGAGGTGTGGGTCCGCGCGCGGCGCGACCCGAGCGTGCGCGAGTCGTACTTCACGCTCGATCGCCGCCAGCGGTCGCTGATCGCCGAGATCGTCAAGGAGGGCCAGAGGCAGGGTGAATTCGACGAGGACGCGGACGCCGAGGAGTTCGCGATCTCGCTGAGTGGCCTGATGGACGGCCTCGGCGTGCAGGTCACGCTCGGGCAGCCGGATGTCACGCCGGAACGGATGATCGAACGCTGCCTCGCGCTCGCCGAGAGCGAGCTCGGGTGCACGCTACGGCCATCCGGATCGATTACGAACCCGGGTAAGCAGGAGGTGAGGCGATGACGCCCCAGTCAGACGACCGTGGCGGCGCCGGCAGGCTGCCGTCGACTCGCAGGACGTTCATCAAGCGCGCCGGTGCGGCCGCCGCGGCCGTGGCCGCCCCCGGCCTGCTCGCGGCGTGCGGCTCAACGACGCCGAGCGGAGGCAGCACATCCGGCGCGGCCGCGAACCTGGGTCCGGGCGGCCTGGCGCTCGCGCGTCTCGACCACCCCGTGACGCTTCCGATCTACGCCGACAACAAGGCGATCGCGTCCGGGCTGAAGCAGGAGACGGGACCGCTCCAGTTCTACAACTGGCAGCAGTACATCAACCCCGACGTCGTCAAGGCGTTCGAGAAGAAGTACGGCGTCAAGGTCCAGATCAGCACGTTCGACACGATCGACGAGGCGATCGCCAAGCTCGCGAGCCGCGAGGTCCAGTACGACGTGTTCGTGCCCGAGCCGGTGTTCATGGAGCGGCTCGTCGTCGGCAAGATCCTCCAGCCACTCAACCTCAGCTACGTCCCCAACCTGCAGAAGAACGTCTGGCCGGCGTTCGCCAACCCGTGGTATGACCAAGGCAGCCGCTACTCGGTGCCGTACACCGTCTACACGACCGGCATCGGCTGGCGTGCCGACAAGCTGCCTGGGTTCAACCCGGCGACGATGTCGGACCCGTGGAGCGCGCTGTGGACCCAGGGGCCGAAGATCTCCGGCAAGGTCGGGCTCCTCGACGATCAGCACGAGGGTCTCGCGATGGGCCTCCTCCACAACGGCGTCACCGATCTCAACACCGAGAACCCGGCCCACCTGACCGCGGCCCAGAAATCGCTCTCGGGGCTCGTCTCGAGCGCGAACCTCAAGTTCGACACGAACGAGTACCAGCACCTCGCCGACGGGTCCCTGTGGCTCCACCAGGCGTGGTCCGGGCGATATGGCCGCGACGCCGCAGTACGCGCCGAAGGGCACCCCGGCGTCGGTGTTCCGCTACTGGTGGCCGACCGACGGCCGCGGTCCGATCAACAACGACACGGTCGGGATCGTCCGCGGCGCGAAGAATCCGGTGCTCGCCCACCTGTTCCTCAACCACATCCTCGACACCGAGCAGGTGTTCCTGAACTTCGCGTTCAACTACTACCAGCAGCCGATCAATGCGATGACGCCGGAGTCGCTGATCAAGCGCCAGCTGATCCCGCCGAACCTGCGGACGACGATCATCCGCGAGAGCCAGTTCAAGAATGGGTACGTCCAGGGGCCGCTCAGCCAGCGCGGCGAGGTCCTCTGGGAGAACGCGTGGGCGGCCGTCAAGTCGTCGTGAGCCGAGTGCGATGACGGGCCGTTCGTACTGGCGCGCGTTCACGCTTCCGGGCGTCGCCTGGCTGCTGCTGTTCGTCGTTGTCCCCGCCTACGCGGTGCTCGCGATGGCGATGGGCAAGGTCAACCTGTTGCTCCAGCCGGTCCCCGCCTGGAACCCCGCTGACTGGAACCCGGGCTTCTTGTCAAAGGCGTTCTCCGGCGCCCTGCCCGGCGGCGAATTCTGGCCGTCGGTCCGCAACACGATCGTGTACGTCGCCGCCGCGCTTGGCCTGTGCTTCCTGATCGGCTACCCGGTCGCGTACTACGTGGCGCGCCACGCTAAGAAGACGAAGGCGCTGCTGATCGTGTTGCTCGTGATCCCGTTCTGGGTCAGCTACCTGCTGCGGATGCTCGCGTGGATCGGGCTGCTGTCCTCCGACGGCTACGTCAACAAGATCCTCATCGATCTCGGGATCGGGCATCCGCCGGACTGGCTGAACGGCAATCCGTACTCGGTGATCATCGCGCTCGTCTACGGCTACATCCCGTACTTCATCCTGCCCGTGTTCGCCGGACTCGATCGGATCGACCAGAGCCAGATCGAGGCCGCGCGTGACCTCGGCGCGACGCCGTGGCAGGCGTTCCGGCGTGTCACGCTGCCGCTCAGCTTGCCGAGCATCCTGGCCGGGTCGGCGCTCGTCGTGCTCCCGATGTTCGGCGACTACTACACCAACGACCTCATCTCGGCGTCGCCGCGCACGAACATGCTCGGCAACCAGATCAACCTGTTCGTCCAGGGCGGGTCGGAGAAGAACCTCGGCGCGTCGCTCGTGATCGTGCTGATGGCGATCCTCGCCGTCCTGATGGCGTACTACCTGTTCCAGACCGCCCGCGATACGAAACGGCTGGCGGTCGCATGAGCTCCCGGCTCCCGCGCCGTCTGCGCAACCCGTGGGGTCGGCCCCGGTTCCTCGTCGCGGTGACGTGGACGTACGTCGCCTGGGCCCTGATCCCGGTGCTCATCGCGATCCTGTTCTCGTTCAACAACGGCCGCTCGCGCAGCGTCTGGCAGGGCTTCTCCCTGCGCTGGTGGTCAGGCGATCCCTCGCTCTCGATCTTTCACAACTCCGATTACACGCACGCACTCGTGCACAGCCTCGAGCTCGCGGCGTTCGACATGCTGATCGCGACCCCGCTCGGCGTGCTGCTCGCACTCGGCCTCACCCGGTGGCGAGGGCGGGGTTCCGGCGCCGCCAACGGGCTCATGCTCATCCCGCTCGTCACGCCCGAGATCGTGATGGCGGTGTCGCTGCTGCTCGTGTTCACGCAGCTGGCGATCGTCCCGTTCAGCGCGATTCACCTCGGCACGACCGCGCAGGTCGTCGGGCAGGTGACGTTCTCCGTGTCGTATGTCGTCGTGATCGTCCGCAGCCGCCTGATCCAGATCGGACCCGAGTTTGAGGAGGCCGCCCGCGACCTCGGGGCGACCCCCGCGGGAGCGCTGTGGCACGTCCTCGTCCCGCTTCTGCTGCCGGCGATTCTCGCGAGCATGTTGATCGTGTTCGCGCTCTCCATTGACGATTTCGTCGTGACCCAGTACATGTCCTCAAACGCAAGCACGACCACGATCCCGATGTTTCTGTACTCGAACGCGCGCGGCGGCACGACGACGCCGGCGCTCAACGCACTGGCGACCGTCCTCGTGCTGACGACGCTGATCATCGTCGGACTCGCATTCCTCATCTACGCGGCACTCGGACGGCGAACCTCGAACACGAACGTCTCCGCGCTGCATGACCTCAGTGGATTGGAGGCAGCCTGATGGCAGGCGGACAGGTTCAACTGCGCTCGTTGACCAAGCGCTTCGACGAGCATCTCGCCGTCGACAGCATCGATGCCCTGATCAACGCCGGCGAGTTCTTCTCACTGCTCGGGCCCTCCGGGTGCGGCAAGACGACGACGCTGCGGATGATCGCCGGCTTTGAGCGTCCAACCTCCGGCGAGATCCTGCTGGACGGCGACGATGTCGCCGTCGTCCCGCCGCACGAGCGCAATGTCCACACCGTGTTCCAGAACTACGCGCTGTTCCCGCACCTCAACGTGTACGACAACATCGCGTTCGGCCTGCGCCGCCACAAGGTGGCCAAGGACGAGATCCGCCAGCGCGTCGAGGAGTCGCTGCGCCTCGTCGAGCTTCACGGCCTCGGCGGCAGGCGGCCGCGGCAGCTCTCCGGCGGCCAGCAGCAGCGAGTCGCGCTCGCCCGCGCGCTCGTCCTGCGGCCCGCCGTCCTGCTCCTCGACGAGCCACTCGGCGCGCTGGACGCCAAGATCCGCAAGCAGCTCCGGGTCGAGCTGAAGGCCCTCCAGGAGGAGGTCGGGATCACGTTCGTGTTCGTGACTCACGACCAGGAGGAGGCGCTGAGCATGAGTGATCGGGTGGCGGTCATGAGCAACGGCCGCATCGAGCAGATCGGCACGCCGGACGAGGTCTACGAGAACCCCGCCACGGTGTTCGTCGCCGACTTCCTCGGCGTCTCCAACCTCATGGACGCCGAGCCGATCGCGTGGAATACCGGCGAGTGCACGGTGCGGATCGGGGAGTTCAGCCTGCGTGCCAGATGCGGCGACACCGGGTCACGGGGGCCGGTCAAGATCGTCGCCCGGCCCGAGCGGCTGTGCCTGCTCGACCATGACCGCGACGCCGGCCAGCCGAACTGCCTGCCCGGGATCGTCGACCGCACGATCTACGTCGGGGCGAGCCGCCAGGTGATCGTCCGGCTCGCGAACGGCGCCGCGATGCAGGTCTCGATCACGAACACCGGTGGCGATCACGGCTATGCCCAACGCACCCCGGTGATGGTCCGGTCCCCCCGACGCGCTCCGTCGTGCGCGCAGCCCGCCAGGTGATCGCCGGCCGCGAACGGCGCCGCGATGCAGGTCTCGACCACGAACACCGGTGGCGACCACGGCTATGCCGCAGGCGTGGATCCCCGGTGCATGGTCCAGGTTCGCCGCCGGACGCAGCTGCCGCGGTGCTCTGCCGCCGATGCGGGGCCGAGGCGCAACAGCCGCGGCCGCCGACGCGCCGCGTTTCGGAGCCCGTCGAGACCGCGCTGGCGCGACCCCGCTGGATCGCAGCAGCGCCGAACGCTGGCGGTCAGACTCCTGGCCCGCGCGAGCGCCGTTCCCAGCCGCGAACGGACGCCCCACCTACACTGACCCACCGTGAGCATCGCCGACCTGCTGAAGGACAAGCGCGTCTGCGTGTGCGGCGGATCCGGCGGGGTCGGCAAGACGACGACCTCAGCCGCGATCGCGTTGGGGATGGCAGCCCGCGGCGCCAAGGTCGCGGTCGTCACCATCGATCCGGCGCGCCGCCTCGCCAACGCGCTCGGGCTCGAGGAGCTCCACAACGAGCCGCGGCTCGTCGCCTCCGCGCGGATCTCCGACGCCGGCCTCGAGATGAAGGGCGAGCTGTGGGCGATGATGCTTGACCCAAAGCGGACCTTCGATGAGCTGATCGATCGGATCGCGCCGGACCCCGAGCGCGCGGAGGAGATCAAGGCGAACCGCATCTACAGCGAGCTCTCGACCGCCGTGTCCGGTTCACAGGAGTTCACCGCGGTCGCCAAGCTGTACGACCTCGCGCAGGCAGACACGTTCGACCTGCTCGTGCTCGACACCCCGCCCGCCCGCAACGCGCTCGACTTCCTTGACGCCCCCGGGCGGCTGACCTCGTTCCTGGAGGGCCGCGCGCTGAAGACGTTCGTCCGCCCGACCGGCCTCGGGATGCGCGTCCTCGGCAAGGGCGCGAGCCCGCTCCTCGCCGCGCTCCGGCGGGTGACGGGGATCGATCTCCTCAGCGACCTCTCGACCTTCTTCGGACTGCTCGGCGACATGACCAACGACTTCAGCCTGCGCGCCACGCAGGTCGAGGAGCTGCTGCGCGCGGACACGACTGCGTTCGTGCTCGTGACCTCGGCCCAGCGCGAGTCGATCGACGAGGCCATCTGGTTCCGCCAGACCCTCGCCGAGAGCGGTCTGCCGTTCTGCGGGATCATCGTCAACCGCGTCCATCACGACCTGTTCGGTGACACCGAGCCGAGCGACGTCGCCGACGCGCTCGGACGCGTGATGTCCTCCGAGCTGGCCGATCGTGTCGCCGAGAACCTCCACGACTACCACGTGCTTGCGCGCCGGGATGAGCTCAATCTCGAGCGGCTCACGGACGCGCTCGGCGACGCACCGCTGCTGCTCATTCCTCACCTCGACACCGATGTCCACGACATCGACGGGCTGCTCATGCTCCACCGGTACCTGTTTGCCTCCGCGGCCGAGCGCGGGCGAATGATCAGCGAGGTCGTGGCCTAACTACGGGCCGTCACGCTCACGCGGTGCCCCCCACTCCACGCGTCCCAGTCGAGCAGCACGCGCTGCCAGTCGGCGGCATCCGCGCCCGGGTCGGCGCCGTCGCCCTCGAGCTCGATCGAGCCGGCGTGGAGGAGCTCCCACACCGCCTGCTCGGCGAGCGCGAGGCGCTCGCTCACCCGGGAGCCGAACCGCAGCGAGCCGGCAATCGCGATGCAGTCCCCGAGTTCGAGTCCTCCCTCCTCGGCCCGCCGCACGATCTCCTGCTTGCATTGATCGAGCTCGCTCGTCGGCGGCGGCAGCGCGGTCGCCTCCTGGGCGCGACCCGAGTCGGCGAGGAGCTGCGCCGTGACCTCGGTGCCGTGCTTGGTCACGTTGCCCCAGCCGCGGCCCATGCCGATCTCGTCGGGCCGCAGTTCCGGGCCCTCGTAGATCGTGAGCTTCGCCCGCTCGGGCGCCCACTGCCGGTCCCCGGAGCGGACGATCGTCCCCGCGGTCCAGGGTGCGAGGATCCGGCGCCGCAAATCCTCCTCGGTGAGGTTGAACTCGCGTGAGACGTGCACCGACTGGCGGATCTGTACGTGGAACACGCCCCGTAGGGTTGCACCCCGCGCCATGAATCGACGTCCGCTCATCACCCTCGACCGCCGGGAGCTCGCCGCGATCTTCGTCGGCGGGGCCGTGGGCGCGAGCGCCCGGACGGGGCTCGTCGATCTCGCCCCCACGCACGTCGGTCAGTGGCCGTGGGTGACGTTCGCGGTCAACCTCGTGGGGTGCGTGCTGCTCGGGTACTTCGTGACGCGCCTGCAGGAGCGACTGCCGATCACCGCGTACCGCCGTCCGCTGCTCGGCACCGGCTTCTGCGGCGCCTTGACGACGTTCTCGTCGTTCCAGCTCGAGCTGCTGCGCATGCTCGACCACGGTGACGCGGGTCTCGCGATCGGCTACGGCGTCGCGAGTCTCGTGTTCGGCTTCGCCGGGGTCGCGCTCGGCACCGCAATCGTCCGCCGCGCCCGGTTGACCTGGTGATGACGGTCCTGCTCGTCATCGTCGGGGGCGGTTTCGGCGCGATCGCGCGGTTCCTCGCTGACGGCGCGGTCGAGGCGATCGCGTCCGCACGCGGCGGTGAGAGCGACTACCCGCTCGGCACGCTGATCGTCAACCTGAGCGGCGCGCTGGCGCTCGGGCTGCTCGTCGGTCTCGGCGCGTCGCACCGGGTGATGACGCTGCTCGGAACGGCGACGCTCGGCTCCTACACGACGTTCAGCACCTGGATGCTGGAGACGCACCGGCCGGCGCAGGATGGCGACGCCCGGCTCGCGTGGTTGAACGTCGCGATCAGCCTGCTCATCGGGTTCGGAGCAATGGTGCTCGGTCGAGCGATCGGACGGTTGCTGTGAGCGAGCCGGCGCTCAAGCTGACGACGTACTTCAACGAGCGGGCGCGCGCGGGCCATCGATTCCTCGCCGACGCGATCTTCGATCTCTACGAGCGCCACGCGCTGCACACGAGCGTGCTGCTGCGCGGGGCCTACGGCTTCGGCGAGAGCCACGGCCCGCACGGCGATCGGCTGCTGACACTCTCGGAGAGCCTGCCGGCGATCAGCGCCGCGGTTGACACGCCGGAGCGAATCACCGGCGCCCTGCGCGAGCTGGCGGCGACCGCCCGCCACGGATTGATCACGCTCGAGCGCGCGCACCTCCTCGGTGACGGCGAGGTCACGCCCGAGGGCGAGGTCAAGCTCACCGTGTACGGCGGGCGCGGCGCGCGCGCCGACGGTCAGGCCGGGTACGTCTCCGCGATCGATCTGCTGCGGGCTCGGGGCGCGAGTGCCGCTCACGTGCTGCTCGGCGTCGACGGGACGCTGCACGGCGAGCGCCGCCGTGCACGCTTCTTCGCCCGCAATGCCGACGTCCCGCTGATGCTGATCGCGGTCGGCCCGGCGGAGGCGCTCGGCGGCGCCGTCGGTCCCCTGCGCGAGCTGATCCCCGACGCGATTGTGACCGTCGAGCGGATTGAGACGGTTCGCTCAGCCGGCAACGGTGACGCGGCCCCCGAGGCGCCCGAGCGTGACCCGACGGGACTGCCGATCTGGCAGCAGGTGACGGTCCACGTCGAGGAGTCCGCGTCGGTCGGCCGGCACCCGACGTATCTCGAGCTCGTCCACCGCCTGCACGCGGCCGGCGCGGCCGGCGTCACCGTCCTCCGCGCGGTCCGCGGCTTCTATGCCGACCACGAGCCGTTCGCCGACCGCCTCCTCGGCCTGCGGCGGCGTGTCCCGGTGCTCGTGATCGCGATCGACACGCCCGCGAACGTGCGCCGGTGGTGGCCGGTGGTGGAGGAGCTGACCGCGCGTGACGGGCTCGTCACCAGCGAGCTCGTGCCGGCGATCCACGCCGTCGCCGACGGACGCCCGCCGGACCTCACGCTCGCGGCGACGCCAACCTCGTCGCCCGATCAGCCACCACCCGCGGCCTGAAACGCCTCGCGGCACTGCCGGATCGTCTCGAGCGCCGCGGCGCGGTCACCCCAGCCGAGCACCTCGGAATGCCGATCGGCGTCGAGGTCCTTGTAGACGTCGAAGAAGTGGCCGATCTCGGCCCGCAGCTGGACCGGCAGGTCGTCGACGTCCTCGAAGAGATTCCACCCCGGATCGTGGACCGGCACGCACACGACGTGATCGTCGGGACCCTTCTCGTCCGCCATCTTGAACAGTCCGACGACCTTGGCGGGCACGATGCAGCCCGGGAACGTCGGCTCGGAGACGCAGACGAGGACGTCGAGCGGATCGCCGTCCGGCGCGAGTGTCTCGGGCACGTAGCCGTAATCCGTCGGATACACGACCGATGCCGAGACGAACCGGTCGAGCTTGATCCCGCCGAGCTCAGGGTCGTACTCGTACTTGTTGCGGCTGCCCTTCGGAATCTCGACGATGCAGATGAGGGTCTCGTCACTCATGCGCGGACGTTTCGGCGGTCTTCGTGCGGTCAGAATGCGGCAATGCCGGGATCATCCTCGATGACGGCGCGCACCCGCGCGATAGCCGCGATCGCGTACGCGTTCGCCGTGACGATGATCGGCACAACGCTGCCGACCCCCCTCTACCCGATTTATCAAACCGAGATCGGGTTCTCGGCGCTGATGGTCACCGTCGTGTTCGCGGCCTACGGCGCCGGCGTGCTCGTGGCGCTGCTGTTCATTGCGCCACTCTCTGACCGGTACGGACGCCGTGCGCTGCTGTGGCCCGGGATCCTGTGCGCGGCGGCGAGCTCGGCGGTGTTCCTGCTCGCCCACGGCCTGCCCCTGCTGTTCGTCGGCCGCATCCTCTCCGGCCTGTCAGCCGGGATGTTCACCGGCACGGCGACGGCGGCGATCATCGAGCTGGCGCCGCCGGAGAAGCGTGACCGCGCAACGCTGCTCGCGGCCGTCGTCAACATCGGCGGTCTCGGGATCGGACCGCTCCTCGCCGGCGCCCTCGCCGAGATCGCCTCCGATCCGCTGCGGCTTCCGTACATCGTCCACCTCGCGCTGCTCGTGCCGGCCGTGGCCGCGATCGCGCTGATCCCCGAGCCAGAGTCCGCGTCGTCCTCCGAACCGAAGGCCACCGGCGGCGCCGGCGCCCCGCGACTCGCCGTGCCCCGGGCGCTGCGACCACTGTTCATCCGCGCCGGTAGCGCCGCCTTCGCCGCGTTCGCGACGCTCGGGCTGTTCTCGGCGGTGGCTCCGTCGGTGATCCACGAGCTGCTCGGGCTGTCCAGTCCCCTGTTGACGGGCGCCGTCGTCTCGCTCGTGTTCACCGCCTCGGCCGTCGGGCAGCTCGGGATGGGACGGCTGCACCACACGACCGCGCTGCGCCTCGGTTGTGGACTGATGATCGCCGGGATGGCCCTGATCGCCGCGGCGCTCGCGCTCAGCTCGCTCGCGCTGCTGATCGCCGGCGGAATCGCCGCCGGCTTCGGCAACGGGCTCAGCTTCCGCGCCGGTCTCTCGGCGCTCAACGAGCAGTCGCCCCCTGAGCAGCGCGGCGCGGTCAACTCGAGCTTCTTCGTGATCGCCTACGTGGCGATCTCACTGCCGATCGTCGGCGTCGGCGCCGCCTCGCAGGCGATCGGTCTACGGGCCGCCGGACTCGCGTTCACGGGGTGCATCGCGGCGCTCGCGCTCGCGGTGCTCATCAGCCTCAGTTCATTTCGCCCCGAGACACCGCCAGGCACGCCTCGCACCGCGGCCACGGTGGGTTCCACGGATAGCCGGTGACGTCCTTGCCACACAGCGCCGTGTCGGGGTCTTCCTCGGTCACGAGGTGACAGAGCTCCTCGAACCCACCGTCGTTGATGTGCGGCACGTTGAACGACCGCGGATGCACGTTCGGAGCGCGCGTGGGCGCAGGCGTCGGCATGTCCAGAGGATAAATCGCGCCCGGCGCCGCGGGAAGGCCCCGGGACCACCAAAGGTTCGCCCGGCGGACGCCTGAGCCCAGACACAGAACGAGCGGGCACTGAATGCCCGCTCGCAGCTGCGATCGCGCTCCCCCTGACTTCAAACGAGCCCCAGGACTTACGTGTTGAGCCTGGCGGCAAAACACTCCCGGCCCCCGAAGGGACCGAGTAGGGAGCGGTCGCCTCTCAGCCTAGCGCGCCCCAGCCCCACGCGTGGACCCCGATCCCCCGATCCCCCGATCCTCCGATCCTCCGTCTGGACTAGACGGTCTAGTACTGCCGCATTGGACCCGACCCCTTGGGGCCGATGCCACCGTATAGGTGGCGGAGGCCCCAAAGGTCAGGTGAGCGTCGTGGCCGCTTCGGCGAGCAGTTCGTCGGCGACGGCGCGGAGGTCCGAATCGAGGTGGCCGCAGAGGACATCGCGCAGCAGCGCCCGCAGGTGCTCGGAGAGCTCGTCGACGATCGCCTCGGTCGCCTCGCCGACGGGCGCCAGGCCGCTCATCACCGAGCGCTCGAGCGCGACCGCACGGGCGATCCGCTCGGCCATGTCGGCCCGCGTCTCAGGCTGGGCGCAGAGGACGGCGAGGCGCTGCGCGAGCCGGCCGCTCCCCGTTCCCTCGGGCTCAAGCAGGGCACGGAGCGCGAGCAGGTAGTCGGTCAGCGCCTCGTGCGGCGTGAGCCGCTCGCAGCCCATCTCAAAGCGCGACAGCGCCCACGCGAGCTCGCCACGCACGGGGATCCGCCGCGCGACGAGATTGCAGAACGCGCGGAGCTCGTCCTCGTGGGCGGCCGGGATCAGCGTGATCAGCGGCGTCCGACCGCTCGTGCCGAGCGCGACCGGACGCCAGGCCCCCCGGTCGGTGCGCGTCCAGGCGAGCGGCCCGAGCGCGTAGGAGCCCCGCTCGAACAGGCGCAGCGCGGTGAGCACGCGGCGGAAGCGGTGCCGGGCGATGAGGACCGGCGGGCGATCGGTGCGGTCCTGGGTGGTCGTCAGCGCCACGAGCACGTGCGGCTCGTGGCTGCGGGCGTCGTCGGTGCCGTGCGCGCCCCACACCGCCTCCATGGGCGCGTCCGGGAGCGTCTCGCCCCGGACGAGCGAGAGCCCCTCGCCGATCGGCAGCTCCGGCGTGTTGGCGTCGAGACCGATGCCGAGCAGCGGCGCGATCAGCGTGTTGACGCAGCGCCCGTCGTACAGGGCATGCTCGAGCTCGTCGTAGGCGATCCCGAACCGCTCGGAATCGAAGCCGAACTCGCTGCGCTCGGCGAACACGTGACCGAGGAACAGCCGCAGGGCGGCGTCCGCCTGCTCGCGCGGATCCGCGGGGATGCGCGCCTCGCCGCGCTGCTGGAGGTAGCCGTCGACTCCCTGGACGGCGGCGAGCGCCTGCGAGGCCGGCGCGTAGGTCGGGAGCGCGCCCAGCAGCCCGAGCCGCTCGCGGATGAACGCGCCGGTCAGCGGGCGGTAGCAGTACAGGGCGGTCCGGCCCGGGCGGCCCTCGTTCTCCACGACCTCAAACGGGATCTCGGCCCCGCGGGCGGTCTCGGCGGCGAGCTGCCCCGCCGCGTCGGCGGTGAACGCCTCAAGGACGCCGTGGAGAGTCGTATTGCGCACGACCGCCGTTTCGTGGCCCGCGGCCCGGATTCCTTTACGGCGAACGGTCCCTTGCAGACGTGGCCGACGCCGGGCGCTCGATCTCGGCGAGGTGCGCGATGTTCCGCACGTCGCCGGCATCGTCGCTCGGATCGCCGGCAAACCAGGCGTCGAGGATCTCCTCGAGCTGAGCGGGCGAGGTCAGCCGCAGGCTGAGCGCGAGCACGTTGGCGTCATTCCACCGGCGCGCCCCGTCCGCGGTCGCCGCGTCGACGCACAGAGCGGCGCGGACGCCGGAGACCTTGTTCGCCGCGATCGAGGCGCCGGTGCCGGTCCAGCACGCGACCACGGCCTGTTCGGCGCGGCCCTCGGCGACGTCGCGGGCGGCGGTCTCGCTCGCCCACGCCCAGTCGGGACGCTCGGCGTCGCTCAGCGCACCGTGCAGGATCGGTTCATGGCCGCGTCGACGGAGCTCGTCCGGAAGCGCTGCGGCGACGCCGGTCAGCTCGTCCGCCGAGACGGCGATCCGCATCCTGGAGGCGGCGCTCAGGCTGCGGCGCCGAGCGGCTCGCGCTCGGTCGGCGTCGTCGCCGCGGTGGTGTCGTCCTCGCAGGCGCCGCCGAGCCAGTTGCGGCCGTACGTGCGCATGTCCTCGATCAGCGGGACGAGCGCCCGTCCCTTCTCGGTCAGCGCGTACTCGACACGGGGCGGTACCTCGGGGTACGTCTGGCGCTCGACGATGCCCTCTTCCTCCAGGGCACGGAGACGCAGGGACAGCGTGCGCGGGCTGATGCCGTGAAGGCTGCGCTCGAGTTCGCAGAACCGCGAGCGCCCCTCAGCCAGATCGCGAATGACGAGGAGAGTCCACTTGCCGCACACGATTTCGGCCGTGCGGCAGACCGGACAGGTGTCTTTGGAAGCCATCCGGACTCCCATGTTAGCGCAATGCTTCACGAACTGAAGCTATGCCCGGCGCAGCACATTTGGGGCCGCCCGGGGAACGGCCGCGCCGGGCGCCCGAGTCGCAGCCGGGCCGGGTCTAGCCGGGCGGCGGCGAGGAGCCGTTGCCGTTCCCGCTCATACCTGGCGGGGGCAGCGGCCGCTGCAGCGTGACCGGGCCGGCGGAGCCGCCGCCGATCCGTGACTGGTCCATGACGTCCTCCATCGAGGTCGATCGGCGACCGTCGCTGGCGACGAGGAGCTTGAAGTCGTGGGGGCTCGAGGCGACGCGCAGCGCATCCTCCATCGACACGTGGCCCGCCTGGTAGTGCTTGAGCAGCGCCTGGTCGAACGTCTGCATGCCGTAGTACTCGCCCTCCTGGATCACCTCGTGCAGACGAGCGGTCTGGTCCTGGTCCATGACCATGTCGCGCGCCCGGCCGGTCATCCGGAGGATCTCGCAGACGGCGACGCGGCCCTCGCCGTCCGGCGTCGGGACGAGCCGTTGGGAGACGACGCCCTTGAGCGTGCTGGCGAGCATCGCCCGGGCCTGATCCTGCTCGTGGAGCGGGAAGAAGTCGATGATGCGGTTGACCGTCTCCGGTGCGTCGATCGTGTGGACGGTGGAGAGCACGAGGTGACCGGTCTCGGCGGCGGACAGCGCTGAGCGGACCGTCTCCTCGTCGCGCATCTCGCCGATGAGAATGACGTCGGGGTCCTGGCGCAGCACGCGGCGCATGGCGCGCTTGAACGACACCGTGTCCATCCCGACCTCACGCTGGTTGACGATCGACTTGCGATCGGTGTGGAGGTATTCGATCGGATCCTCGATCGTGACGATGTGCTTCGACTTCGTCTCGTTGATCTGATCGATGATCGCGGCGAGCGTCGTCGACTTGCCGGAGCCGGTCGTCCCGGTGAGCAGGATCAGCCCGCGCTCCTCGTCAGCCAGGTCGCTGATCGCCGGCGGCAACCCGAGCTCTGACACCGTCTTCACCGCGTACGGGATCGTGCGCAGCGCGATCGAGACCGATCCGCGCTGCTTGAACGCGTTGACGCGGAACCTCGCGAGGCCGCTGACCGCGTACGCAAAGTCGATCTCGTTCTCATCCTCAAACGCAGCGATCTGCTTCTCGTTGAGCATGATGTGGAGGATCCGTTCGGTGTCCTCCGGCATGATCGGCTCGTACTGCTGGAGCGGCATCAGCTGCCCGTTAACCCGGATCACCGGCCGCGACGGGACCTTGAGGTGAAGGTCCGACGCCTCCTGCTCGACGACATACGCAAGGGCCTCGTGCAGATCAAACATCGCACCCACCCCATCGGCCTCCGACCGACACCCCTTGAGCAATGTCCAGCCCCAACCTGGACACCCACCGCCCCGTCCAAGAACCACGCCGGAGCCGGCTCTTAAGCGAGAGAAGCAAAGTCGCCTGAGAGCTCAGAAGCCGAACGCTCTCGGTGAGGCAGGAGTTCGTAGGGGCCATCCGTTCGATGAGGCTCGCGTGCGGCCTCATCGAACGGATGCCCCAACGGGCTCCCAACGACAAACCTAAGCGACGTCCCGCAACTTCTGAGCCTCAGCCAAAGACTGAAGCTTCTTGAGCGACTGGTTTTCGATCTGCCGAATCCGCTCACGCGTGACGTTGAACGTCCGGCCGACCTCGTCGAGCGTCCGCGGATGCTCGCCACCCAGGCCGTACCGCAGCTCGAGCACACGCCGCTCGCGGTAGCTGAGGTTCTCAAGCGCCTCGCGGAGAGCCTCCTTGGTGAGGATCTCGGCCGCACGCTCGTACGGCGACTCCGCCCGCTCGTCGGCGATGAACTGGCCGAACTCGGACTCTTCCTCGTCACCGACCGGCTTCTCGAGAGAGACCGGAGCCTGCGCCGAGCGCTTGATCGACTCGACCTCGTCAGGCTCGATCCCGGTGACCTCGGCGATCTCCTCGGCGGTCGGCTCACGACCGAGCTCGGTGACGAGCTTGCGCTCGGCCCGGCCGATCTTGTTGAGCTTCTCGACCACGTGGACCGGGATGCGGATCGTCCGCGCTTTATCAGCCAGCGCCCGAGCGATCGCCTGCCGGATCCACCACGTCGCGTAGGTGGAGAACTTGAAGCCCTTGCGGTAGTCGAACTTCTCCGCCGCACGGACGAGACCAAGGGTTCCTTCCTGGATGAGGTCAAGGAACGGCAGACCCTGGTTGCGGTAGTTCTTCGCGATCGAAACGACGAGCCGAAGGTTCGACTCGACCATCTTTTGCTTCGCGTCGAGATCGCCGCGCTCGATCCGCTTGGCGAGATCGACCTCTTCCTGTGCCGTCAGCAGGCGCACCTTGCCGATGTCCTTCAGGAACAGCTGAAGCGAATCGGTCGTCATGTCCGGCTTCAGGTCAAGGGCGGTCTTCGCCTTGCGCCGGCCGCGCTTGTCAGGCGCGCGCTCGACTTCGGCGGCCGCGAGGGCCGGATCGACTTCCTCAACGAGCTCAATCTCAGCTCGCTCGAGGAATCCGTGCAGCTCCTCGACGTCGGCCTCGTCGAGATCGAGCTCGGAGATCGCGCCGGCGATCTCGGCGAACGTCAATACGCCAAGCTGCTGCCCGCGATTGACGAGGCCCTTGATCTCTTCGAGTTCCTGCAGTTCCGCTACTGACATCTGGTTCCGTTTCCGTCGTTGCACCCCGGCCCGCTTAGATCCGGGGTGCAGAGGATCAGACACCGGGCGTGCAGCCAAGGGCGCACGCCCGCTACTTCAACATGCGGTTCAACTATAGATACTTCACTTTTTGAAGGCAAGGCAGTGGAGGGGCGCCGGTGGCCTGCGACGGTGCAGCTCCGGCCCATCCTGTGCCAACGCCGTACGAACGGCGCTCTGTAGATCTATTACCAAGAACGGCTCAGACCGTTTCAAGTTGCGCAAGCTGATCCCCGCAAACTCCCGATTACGTGGCATATCGGTTCCCGTTCTCGCGCGCTTGAGGTAGGCGCCCACGGGCTGGCCGCGTGGAGAACCGCGCACCGGAACCCAGGGTGCGCGATCATGTCGCGGTCGATGAGTGACGAGCGCCATTCCGAGGTTCTGGGCGGGCTCCCGCGGACGCGTCCGCACCGCCGCAGCGATAAGCGCGCCGCGACCAGTGCGGCGCCGGCGACGCCTGGGCCCGAGACAACGCCCGCGGCCGAGCCAACGCCCGAGCCCGAGGCCGAGATCACACCCGAGACCCAGCCCGAGGCCACGCGGCGCCGAAGGCCAAAGCCGCCGCCAGCCAAGCCAAAGCCGACGAAGCCGGCGGCCAAGAGGCCAGCCGCCAAAAAGCCGGCAGCCAGAAAAGCGGCGGCCAGAAAGCCGGCAGCCAGAAAGCCGGCAGCCAGAAAAGCGGCCGCCAAAAAGGCGACGGCCAACACGCCGGCGGCCGACACGCCGGCGGCCACCGGGGGCACGCGGCTGCGTCAGCCCGCTCAACCTGACGGCCTTCCCGCCCAACCGCGAGGGACCAACCGCCCCGCGCCGCGCCCGTCGGCCCTCGGCGCCGCGGCCCCGCCGAAGGGTGGCGAGATCCTGGGCACCGCGGTGCAGGCGGCGGCGGAGATCGCCGAGATCGGCCTCTCCGCCGGGGCCCGCGCGATCAGGCGTGCCGTGTCGCGGCTCCCGCGGCCGTAACGCTCATCCGCAGTTACCCCGGATACCGGTACCGCGGCCTGCCTGGATAACCACGGGGCGCAGAGTTTCGTATACTGGCGGCCTTCCAGCCGAGCGATTGTCCGTCCGCGGGCCATCGGCGGGGGAACCACTTGCGGGTCTCACCCGAGATCCGCAGGGGCGAATCGGTCCCGCAAAGGACCGTAGCGCTCACAAGGCGCGAGCCCGTCAGCTCACCCCGTAGGCAAGAACGAACAATCTAAGGACGGGCCGACCGAACGTGAGTCGTCGCGCGAACGCCTATGCGGTGATGGTGCTTTTGGGCCTTGGCAGCGCCCTGCTCATTCCCCAGCTCGAGCTGGGCGAGCTCCGGTGGTGCCGGGCTCGGCGGTGGCGGCACCCCGCGTACCGCGAGTCCCGCGCCCGCGACGCGATCGACGACCGGCGTCGTCCAGAAGGCGAACGCGACCGTCAGCACGAGCGGCAACGGCATCACGTTCACCACGCGCGAGTCGGCGATGCTCCGCCGCGGGCTGCACTTCAGCGGCACGGTGCCCGCGAGCGACGCCGGCAAGGTCGTTGAGATCGAGCGCCGCGGCCAGCAGACGGGCAACACCTGGGCTCCCACGGCCCATGGCACGGTCGGCTCCAGTGGCTCCTTCAGCGCCTACTGGCCGGCTAACCACATGGGGCAGTTCGCCGTCAGGGCCGTGATCGAGGATCAAGCGGGGTCTGCACGTGCCTCCGCGCCGTCGCCGTCCGTGACGACGATCGTCTTCAGCCCCTCGATCGCGACGTGGTACGGGGACGGTTCCTGGGGATCCAAGACCGCGTGCGGCGTCACGCTTCGGCGGAACACCCTCGGCACCGCCAATCGCACCCTCCCGTGCGGGACACCCGTCGCGGTGTACTACGGCGGCAAGATGATCGTCGTGCCGGTGATCGACCGCGGCCCGTACGCCAACCACGCCGACTGGGATCTCACCCAGGCGACCTCGCAGAAGCTCGGCACGCCGGGCATCGCCCACATCGGCGCCGCATCGCTGCCGAAGTAGCACGCCCCGGGGGTCTAACCCACCGGATCGACGTCCGGCTCGCGCCGTGACTCCATCCTGCGCGGTTCGCGGTCACGAATGACCGCCACGCCGGACGCCTCGGCGGCGAAGCGCGCCTCCTCGGCCGTCTCGATCAGATCGGTGACGTCCGTCCCGTCCTCGCGGAACACCGCGATCCCGGCGCTCACGCCGAGCGGGGCACCCTGCCACGGCTCGCTGGCCCGCACGGCCGCGGCGACGCGGTCGGCGAGCGCCTGGGCGCCGAGGCGGCCGGTGTTCGTGGCGATGATCCACGCCCGGGTGTCGCTCTCGCAGGCGAGGATGTCCCCACGGCGCACGGCGCTGCGCACCGCCCGCGCGAATTGGCCGAGCGTCGCCCCGGCGCCGAGGCGGCCCTCGACGGCCATGACGCGCTCGGCTTCAGCGAGCTCCACGAGCAGCAGCGACAGCGACGCTCCGGACCGCGTGGCGCGCGCGACCTCGTCCTCGAGCGCCCCCTTCCACAGCGCGCCGACACCTTCCTCAGGCGCCGGCTCCGAGGGAACACCTGGCTCCGCGGGGGGCGACGGCGCCACGCGCAATCCTCCCCACGGTTCGTCGACACGATCGCGCGCCTCGGGCCCGGAGGGTTCTGTGACCTCACCGCCGCGGGTGACGAACGCGCGCAGCGCAGCCCCCCGCACCCGCTCGATCACGAGCGCGAGGCGCTCAGCCAGGTCCGAAACCTGCTCTCCGTCCGGATCCCCGAGCTCGGCTCGGATCGCGCTCCAGATCACGCCGTGCAGCGCGTCGACCGCCTGCGACGCCGACGTCACACCGCCGGCACCGGCGAACGCGCCCGCCGCGCCGACGAGCGGCTCGAGTGCGCCGCCCGGCTCGATTCGGCGCAGGTCGGCGTCGTTGGCGAGGGCCCGGACGACCGCGTCACACACACGCGGACCGTCGCGAGACAGATCGGCGGCGAGAATCGTGGGGGCGTCGTGGAGCGGCGCCTGCTCGAGCAGCGCCAGCAGCCACCCCTTGGCGAGATCTTCGGCGCGGATGAGGAGGGCGTCGATTGGCGCGTCGGCGACGGGCCGCGCGCGGCGGAGGCGGGGTGGACCATGCGGCATCGCGAAGCTTCTATCACGCAGTTCGGTCGTCCCCTCGGTCCTGCGGGCCGGTCACAATGTCCCGTGATGGCCCAACCGCTCATTTCCATCCGAGACGCGCAGACCCGCGTCCGTGACGCCGCCCGGCAGCTGGAGGCCCAGCCGGTCAGCATCGCCGAAGCGCTCGATCGCACTCTCGCCCAGGACATCACCGCCTCCGGAAACGTCCCGCCGTTCGCCTGCTCGGCGATGGACGGCTACGCGCTGCTCGCGGGCCCCGCCGATCGCCGGCTGAGGATCGTCGCCGAATCCCGCGCCGGCGCGCCGATCGATCACCACGTCACCGACGGGGAGGCCGTCCGGATCTCGACCGGCGCGGCCGTTCCGCCCGGCGCCACAGCCGTCATTCGCCAGGAGGACACCGTTCTCGACGGAGACGCGGTCACGATCACGACCGAGGCGGCGCCCGGCCAGAACATCCGAAACGCCGGCGAGGACATGCGCGCCGGCGCCTCCGTACTCACCGCCGGAACGCGGCTCGGGGCGGCCGAGCTCGGCGCCGCCGTCGCCGCCGGTGCGGGTGCGCTCACGGTCACCCGCCGGCCGCGGGTGGCGGTGCTTCCGACCGGGGATGAACTCCGCCCGGCCGGAGCGCCGCTCGCTCCGGGACAGATCCACAACTCCAACGGCCCGATGCTGAGCGCTCTCGCCGCCCATGCCGGCGGCGCGCCGGAGCCGCCGCAACAGCTGGCCGACGACGCCGACGCCACCGAGGCGGGCCTCGCGCGCGCCCTGGAGCACGCCGACCTGGTGCTCGTCAGCGGAGGCGTCTCCGTCGGCCCGCACGATCACGTCAAACCGGCCCTTCAGCGCCTCGGCGTGACCGAGATCTTCTGGGGCGTGGCCCTGCAGCCGGGCAAGCCGACGTGGTTCGGGTGCAAGGACGGCACGCTCGTCTTCGGCCTCCCCGGCAACCCAGTCTCGGCGGTCGTGACGTTCTCGCTGTTCGTTGCGCCGGCGCTCGCCGCGCTGCTCGGCGCCCCACCCGCGGCACCACCGGACGCCACGGCGGTCATGTCCACCAGCGTCAAGAGCAACCGCCAGCGCGAGCAGGCCGTCCGCGTCCACCTCACGCGGACCGACGGCGTCACGACCGCCACTCCCACGGGACCCCAGGACTCCCACATCGTGACCTCGCTGCTCGGCGCCGACGCGCTCGCACTGATCCCTCCCAGCGAGTCGCCGCTCTCCGCCGGCTCGCAGGTCGAGCTCGCGTATCTCGCGCGGTGACCGGGGCAGCTGGATTGGGCGACGCCGAATCCGGGAAAACCGGGCAGAATCAGGCTGTGAGCGCAATCGTCGCACTCTTCGGGGCAATCGCCGCATTTTTCGCCGCCCGTCAGGCGCGCCGGGCGCAGCGTCGGCGACTTCCCGGCCGCGCGGTCATCATCTCGCCGCGCCAGTCGACGCTCATCGCCAAGGACGGCGGGATCCGCTCGGTTCAGACGGCGGAGCTGACGGTCGCGACGCACGACCTCGAGCGGCTCTGGCACCCGGAGAACCTCGAGAACCTGGCGCGCACCTACTGGCGCTTTCTGTCTCGGGTCACGCTCGGCCTCGCCCGCGTCGTCTATGGCATCAACGAGCGACGCGTCGTCGCCGTGATCCGGCCGCTCACGCTGCTGCGCTTTGACGCCCCCGAGTACGTGCTCGAGGGCGACCACGGCAAGGTCAGCTGGCGGATTCGTGACGGCCTGCTCGTCGCCCGTGGCGGCCGCGGGTCAGGGCGTCTGACGCTGGATGTGCAAATCCTTGGCCCGGTCCCGGGCGAGCCTGACCGGGCCAAGCTCCGGATCGAGGTCGAGGTCGCGAACTTCTACCCCTCGATCGCCGCCAACTTCAGCCTCCCTGTGTACATGGCAACGCAGTCGGTCGTCCATGTCCTCGTCACCCACGCGTTCCTGCGCAGCCTGGCGACGCTCGAGCTCGCCGACTCAAAGGTCGGACGGCTCGGCACCACGCCCGGGGCGACCGCCACCTGGATGCCGGCCACCCCGGAGTCGAAGAACGGCTCGCGGTCCTACGAGTCGGCGAATCAGCCGTAGCGCACGCCGGTCAGGGCGCGGAGCTTCGAGCGGTCGTGCGTCGCGACCACCCGGCGGACGGTACCCGAGCGGGCACGCATGACCAGCGACTCGGTGCTCGCGTGGCCGCTCTGATAGCGGACCCCCTGGAGCACGTCACCGTCGGTCACGCCCGTCGCCGAGAAGAACACGTCCTCGCCGGCGACGAGGTCGTCGCAGTTGAGCACCCGGCTGAGGTCGTACCCGGCGTCGATCGCCGCCTGGCGCTCGTCGTCGTTGCGCGGCCATAGGCGCCCGAGCAACTGGCCACCGATGCACTTGATCGCCGCGGCCGAGATCACGCCCTCCGGCGTCCCTCCGATCCCCCAGAGGAGATCGACGGACGAGTTCTCACTGACGGCGAGCATCGCTGCCGAGACGTCGCCGTCCAGGATCAGGCGGACGCGGGCGCCGGCCTCGCGGACCTCCTTCATCGCCTCGTGATGGCGCTCGCGATCAAGCATCACGACCATCACGTCACGGATGTCGATGCCCTTGCGCTGAGCGATCAGCGACAGCGTCTCCGGCAGCGGGCGGTCGAGGTCGAGCAGGTCGGCGACCTCGGGACCACCGGCGATCTTCTCCATATAGACGCACGGGCCCGGGTCGAACATCGCCCCCCTCTCCGCCAGCGCAATCACGGCGATCGCGCTCGGCATGCCGAGGGCGGTCAGCCGGGTCCCCTCCAGGGGGTCGACGGCGATGTCGACTTGCGGCGGGGTGCCGTCGCCGATGTTCTCGCCGTTGTAGAGCATGGGCGCTTCGTCCTTCTCGCCCTCGCCGATCACGACGATCCCGTCCATCGACACGGAGTCGAGGACGAGGCGCATTGCGTCGACGGCGGCCTGGTCGGCGCCTTCTTTGTCCCCGCGCCCGACCATCCGCGCCGCGGCGAGCGCGGCCGCCTCGGTCACGCGGACAAGTTCGAGCGCCAGGTTGCGGTCTGGCTTTGAGTCGTTCACACCCGGAGGTTTACAGAACTCCGGGCGGCTTGCGGCGTGGCCCGCTCTCCTGCGAGCGCCAGATCGAGCCAAACAGGATGAGAACGCCGCCGAGCAGCGCCAGCCACCACCCGATGTCGATCCCGATCTCGCCGGGCGGTGAACCCGGTTTGTCGATCACACCGCGGAACAGGGTGAACGTCAATGCGGTCAACGCCGTGACCGCCGTCAGCTCCCCACGCGGCCACGACAGGGCGTGTCCGCGGATGATGATGTAGGCGAGAATCGCGGGTGCGACAGCCGCGATCAGGAGCAGGAATCGCAGGATCGTCAGCGACTCCCACCCCGTGCAAGTCGTGTTCGGACCGCGGCAGTCATTGAGCACGGCGTTGTGATTGCCGAGCGTGTACCAGCTCAGGAAAAGCGATATCCCAAGCACGACCCCTCCCAGGACTGCGATCAGCTCCCCGCGATCAAGCTGCTTAAAGTCCATCCGTCCCGCAGCCTAGCCATTTCCCTGATTTTCAGTCGCAGATGGATTTCCGCCAGCTTCTCCCCCACCCCACCACCGTCGATGTCGCCGCGCTGCTGGCGACGCTCCCCGCCGACTTCACGCCGCCGCGGGACCGCCCGTACACGTTCGTCAACTTCGTCGAGAGCGTCGACGGGAGGGCGGCCGTGCATGGCCGCTCGGGGGCCCTCGGCGACGACGGAGACCGGGCGATGTTCCACGGGCTGCGCGAGCAGGTCGACGCGGTCCTCGCCGGGACCCGAACGCTGCGCACCGAGAACTACGGGCGGATCCTCGGCAAGCCCGAGCGGCGCGACCGCCGGCGTGCTGCCGGCCGATCGGCCGAGCCGCTGATGTGCATCGTGTCGCGCAGCGGCAACCTGCCGACCGACATCCCCCTCTTCGCGGAGCCGGAGGCCCGCGTCGTCGTGTACAGCCCCCGCGCGCTGGAGACCGAGGGCCTCGCGGCGCAGGTCGAGGTGACCGTGCTCGACCGCGACGAGCTGACGTTCGCGGAGGCATTCCGCCGTCTGCGCGCCGATCACGGCGTGGAGTCGTTGCTCTGCGAGGGCGGCCCGACGGTGTTCGGCGCGTTGCTCACCGAGGGACTCGTCGACGAGCTGTTCCTGACGCTCGCGGCGAAACTCGTCGGCGGTGGCGATGAGCCGGGGATCGCGGCCGGGCCTGAGCTCGACACCCCCCGCGAGCTCGCGATCCGCTGGGTGCTCGAACGTAACGGATCCCTATACCTCCGATACCAACTCCGGTGAATCACAAAGCGTTTTCTTTTCGTTTATCACCGACCTGGGAAAATAGAGCCGATGGCCAGCTCGATCGCAGCCCTCGGGGGGCTCAGCACCGACGACGTCATTGACGCGCTGAGCGAGACTCGGGCGCGCACGCTGGCCCTGGTCGACGGCATCAGCGACGAGGATCTCGAGCGCGTCCACTCGACGCTGATGAGCCCGCTCGTGTGGGACCTCGGGCACATTGCGGCGTTTGAGGATCTGTGGCTCGTACATCGGTTCGGCGGTCGCGACCTGCTGCGCGAGGATCTCGCCGACGTGTACGACGCGTTCGAGACGCCCCGCGCCGGGCGGGGCGAGCTCCCCTTCCTGCGGCCCGCCGCGGCTCGCGACTACCTCGCGGAGGTGCGTCACCGGACGCTCAGCGTGATCGAGGAGCGCGGCATCGAGGACGGCACGCTCGCCGAGCTCGTGATCCGGCACGAGCAGCAGCACAACGAGACGATGCTGCAGACGATGCAGCTCGCCCATCTCGATCCGATCGGCGAGATCGCCGCCCGCCAGGCGCCCGTTGCGCGGATCCCCCACCTGACCGGGCTTGAGCTCGTCGTGGTGCCCGGCGGCGAGTGCATGATCGGCGCGTCGCCGGTCGGGTTCGCGTACGACAACGAACGACCCCGCCACCGCACCGATGTCCGCGCGTACCTGATCGGGCAGACGCCGATCACCAATGCCACGTACCTCACCTTTGTCGAGGGCGGCGGCTACGAGCGCCGCGAGTGGTGGTCCGACGAGGGGTGGGCGTGGAAGGAGGAGTACGACATCACGAGACCTCACGGGTGGACGGCGGACCTCCGCTCGGAGTGGCGGCTCGGAAGACTCGAGCCGCTCCACCCCCATCATCCCGTCGTCCACGTTTCCTGGTTCGAGGCCGATGCCTTCGCCCGCGCCCACGACGCCCGCCTGCCGACGGAGTGCGAGTGGGAAAAGGCAGCGACCTGGGATCACGAGGCGCGCGAGTCACGGCCGTTTCCGTGGGGTGACGAGCCGCCGGTACCGGGCCGTCACGCCAACGTCGACCACCTCGGCCTCGGCACCGTCGTCGCCGGCGCACTGGCTGATGGCGCCTCACCGTGCGGCGCGCTCGGAATGATCGGCGACGTGTGGGAGTGGACGTCGAGCCATTTCGGCGGCTACCCCGGCTTCGACCCGTATCCGTACGAGGAGTACTCGCAGGTGTTCTTCGGGACCGACTACAAGGTCCTGCGCGGGGGCTCCTGGGCGACACGCGCGCGTGTGATCACGCCCACCTTCCGCAACTGGGACTACCCCCAGCGGCGGCAGATCTTCTCCGGAATCCGAATCGCGAAGGATGTGGCGTGATGCGCTCTCTGCTGACGACCGACCAGATCCAGATCGACTCCTGGCTGTCGGCGAACGAGGAACGGATGCTCGCCAATGATGTGCTGGACGGTCTCACCCGGCCGTTCAAGGAGCTCCCGCCGAAGCACTTCTACGACGCGCGCGGCTCCGAGCTGTTCGACCGCATCTGCGAGCTGCCCGAGTACTACCCGACGCGCACCGAGAAGTCGATCCTGGCCACCCAGGCCGGTGAGATCATCGAGGCGACCGGCGCGGGCGAGCTCGTCGAGCTCGGCTCTGGTTCCGCCGAGAAGGCGCGCGTCCTCCTCGATGCGATGGCCGATGCGCAGACGCTCCACCGCTACGTCCCGTTCGACGTCTCCGAGACCGTCGTCCGCGACGCCGCCGAGCAGCTCATCGGCGAGTACGACGGCCTGCTCGTCCACGGCGTGATCGGCGACTTCCAGCGGCACCTCGGGCACGTTCCGGACGCCGACGGCGTGCCACGGCTCGTCGCGTTGCTCGGCGGCACGATCGGCAACTTCCCGCCCGGCACCCGCCGCGGCCTGCTCCGTCAGGTGAGCTCGCTGCTCGGGCCCGAGGACCGGTTCCTGCTCGGCACGGACCTCGTCAAGGACCCGGCGGTGATCGAGGCGGCCTACGACGACAGCGCCGGGGTCACCGCCGAGTTCAATCGCAACGTGCTCCACGTCATCAACCGGGAGCTCGGCGCCGACTTCGTCCCGGACGCGTTCGAGCACATCGCGTTCTTCGATCGCCGTCACGAGTGGATCGAGATGCGGCTGCGGGCGCTGCGGCCGTGCAGCGTGCTCATCTCCGAGCTCGGGCTCCGCGTCGAGTTCGCCGCCGGGGAAGAGCTGCGCACCGAGATCAGCGCCAAGTTCACCCGGGAGCGGCTCGAGGCGGACTACCGGGCCGCCGGTCTCGCGCTCGAACACTGGTTCACCGACGACGACGAGCGGTTCGCGCTGTCGCTCGCCCGGCGGGCGTAACGCCCCGGACAGCGCCGTCAGACACAATGCCGCCGCGTGCCGGCGGCTGCGATCCCCACCTTCACTTCTCAGGCGGAGCACATGCTCCGCGCCGGCGGCCAGCTCGACTGGGCGGTGGTCACCCTGCTCGCGCTCGTCGTCTACGTGTACGCCGTCGAGGTCGAGCGTCGCAACTGGAGCGCGATCCTCGCGGGACTGGCGTTCTGGCTGATGGACTGGTTCAACGAGATCGTCAACGCGCTGTTCCTCCATTTCGGCGGCCGCGGCGCGCTCTGGACGGTGACCGGCCGCACGAGCTTCCTGATCCTGATCGGTCTGACGGTCGAGATCTCCCTGTTCTTTGCGATCAACGGGATCGTGTTCGTCAAGCTGCTGCCCGCCGACCGCAGCGTCCGGATCCTGGGCCTTCCGAACCGGTGGGCGATCGCGATCGGACTGTCGATCGTGTCGGTCGTGGTCGAACTGCTCCTCCACGCCGACGGCGTCTTTCACTGGTACTACTGGTGGTGGAACGTGGCGACGTTCCCGGTGATCGTGGTGTTCGGCTACCTGACGTTCTACGTCGTCGCGTTCACCGTCTACGACATGCCCTCCCGGTCCCGTCAGCTCACGACCGTCGGCGCGCTGGCGACCCTGGACGCACTCGGGATCATCGTCTTCGGCGTCGTCCTCGGTTGGATCTGACGTTGCGCTTGCCGACGGCGAAGCGCAGACCCTCGCACCCGACACAGCCGACGCAGCCGATGCAGTTCGCGCAGCCGATGCACCCGACGCAGGCGACGCACGCGGCGCAGCCGATCGAGGCGACGGACAGGAGCGTCAGCGCCGAGCCCGCGGTGGCGACGCTGAGAGCGGTCAGCGCGCTCCCCGCGGTGGCGACGCTCGCGAATGTCCCGGCGCTCCCTGCGGTTGCCACGCTGCATGCGGTGCCGGCGCTCCCGGCGGTCGCCTCACTCCGCCACGTGGCAACGCTCCCGCCCTCGCTCGGCACGTCGTCGATCATGACCTGAACAGTAGGGTTCCCGCCATGGAAATCCAAGGCAGCGGCGCCCTGATCGCCGGGGGCGCATCCGGACTCGGCGAGGCGACCACCCGCGCCCTGCACGCGGGGGGCGCCCACGTGCTGATCGCGGACCTCAACGACGAGAAGGGCCAAGCGCTCGCGTCGGAGCTCGGAACCGGTGCGCAATTTGTGCGCGCCGATGTGAGCGACCCCGACCAGGTGCAGGCGGCCGTCGAGTCGGCCGCCGCGCTGCCTGGTGGGTTGAAGATCAGCGTCTGCTGTGCCGGCGTTGGCTGGGCCGAGAAGACCGCCGGCAAGCGCGGCGCCCACACGCTCCGGCCGTTCGAGACCGTCATCCGGATCAACCTGATCGGGACGTTCAACGTGCTGCGACTTGCCTCCGCGGCGATGCTCGAGAACGAACCCGGCGACTCCGGTGAGCGCGGCGTGTGCATCAACACGGCCTCGATCGCCGCGTTCGACGGGCAGATCGGCCAGGTCGCGTACTCGGCGTCCAAGAGCGGCATCGTCGGGCTGACGCTGCCGGCGGCGCGCGACCTCGCGAGCACCGGCATCCGCGTCTGCACGATCGCACCCGGCACCTTTGACACCCCGCTGCTCGCGGCGCTTCCGCAGGAAACCAAGGACGTGCTCGGCATGCAGGTCCCGTTCCCGTCGCGGCTCGGCCGCCCTGCGGAGTTCGCGGCGCTTGTCCTCCACATCGCCGAGAACGAGATGCTCAACGGGGAGGTCATCCGCCTCGACGGAGCCCTCCGGATGCCACCACGCTGAGCGCCGCCGGTCGCGGTCGTGACCGAGGAACTCTCCCCGGCTGACAGATCCTCGCTCGCCGCCGAGCGCGGGCCGGTCAACATGGCCGTCGGCGGGCTGCTCGTGTTCGACCCCGAGCCGCCGTTGACCCGGGCAATGGTCGCCGCGCGACTCGCCGAGCGGATCCACCTGATCCCGCGCCTGCGCCAGCGACTCGAGGAGCCGCCGTTCGGCCTGCTCGCCAATCCGCTGTGGGTCGACGACCATGGATTCGATCTCGACTGGCACGTCCGCCAGGCGAGCCTGCCGGCGCCCGGAGGCGAGGCGGAGCTCGGGGCGCTCGTCGGACGCGAGTTCTCCCACCGGCTCGATCGCGCCCGCCCGCTGTGGGAGGCGACGCTGATCGAAGGGCTGCAGGGCGGCCGCCGTGCCCTGCTGATGAAGGTCCATCACGCGCTTGTCGACGGCATGGCGGCGATCGGGATGGCCGCGCTCGTGCTCGATCCGAGCCCGGAGCCGCTCGTGATCCCGCCCCCGGAGCAGGCGTGGTCGCCGCGTCGATACGACCTCCGACGGCAGATGACGCGGCTGGCAGCTCGGCCGCTGACCGCTGGTTCGAAGCTGATGGTCGACGGCATGCTGCGCGCTCTCGACGCCGATCCCCGGCGCACGGCGAGCGACATGCGCCGCGCGACCGAGGTCGGGCTCGAGCTCGCCAAGGCGCGGCCGCAGGCGCCGATGACCCCGCTCAACCGGCCGATCTCACCGAACCGCCGGTACGCGATCGCACACGCGCCGCTCGCCGTCATCAAGGCCGCCGGCGCCCGCAGCGACGGGACCGTCAACGACGTGATCCTCGCGGTTGTCGCCGGCACGCTCGGCCGATACCTGAGCGCGGCCGCGCCGCTTGACCGCGACGCCGGGCGCGCGCCCGTCGCGCTCGTGCCGGTCAGCGTTCGGGGGGAGACGGAATCGGGGGACCTGGGCAACCGGATCTCGACCGTGTTCGTCGATCTGCCCATCGCCGAGCCCGACCTCGATGCCCGCGTGCGGCAGATCGCCGATCAGACCCGAGAGCTGAAGGACTCCGCCGCCGTCCGCGCCGGCGCGCTCATGGTCGGCGCCTCGGGCTGGGCGCCGCCGCTCCTCTCCGGCCTGCTCGCCCGGGCGCTCGGCACGATCCGGGCGTTCAACCTTGTCGTTTCAAACATCCCCGGACCACAACAGCCGTTCTACCTGAGCGGGGTGAGAATGCGTGAGGTGTACCCGATCGTCCCGCTCAACCCGGCCAACCAGGGCATCACGATCGGAATCCTCAGCTACGACGGACTCGTCTGCTTCGGCCTGCTCGCCGACCGGGATCTCGATCCCCCGCTCTCCACGGTCGCCGACGCGATGCACCGGGCGCTCGCCGACCTCGATACGGCGGTCTGAGAGGCTCGCGCTACCGCGGTCCGGATGCTCCGTCGGACTCGACGGCGGCCGGCGGAATCACGGTCACGGGCCGGTCGGCGATGAACAGCAACTCGTGCGACACGCTGCCGAGCAGCGCGCGCATCCGCCCGAGCCCGCGGGCTCCGATGATGATCTCGTCGGCGTGCCGGACCCGCGCGACATCGGCGAGCGCCTGCGCCGGAGGTCCGCCGATCAGTTCGATCTCGTACTCGGTCCCGCCGGGCACGTGGAGCGCCTCGAGCAGCGCCCGGCCGTGGTTCTTGTGCTCGCTGAGCAGCCGCTCGTAGTTGGGCGAGGCGAGAAAATCCGGCGGCAATTCATACGCGTACACGATGAACAGAAACCCCTCGTCGCCTGCGCGCCGTGTCGCGAGCTCGAGTGCCGCGCCGGAGGACGCGGAGCCGTCGTAGCCGACCACGATCACCGGTCCGCGAGGCCGTGGTTGATCCTCATGACTGGGCATGCGTCTAGCTTGCGCTACGTCGCCGCGCCTGCGTCATCCCGATCGGGTGATGACCAGGGGTGCCGGCGCGGGAACGCTGCGGTCATGAGCGCGACGAGCTATGCGTCAGAGCGGGCTGCGGCACGGACGCCGAGGCTGTTCGGACGCGTCATGGGACTCGTGGCGCTGACGGTCGGATTCGCGACGCTCGGGGTGTGGGTGGCCCGCAGCTGGGGCGGTGCCGGATGGTTCATCGCGTGGCTGCTCTCGCTCGGCTGCATCATCGGGCTGAACGTCGCCAACGCGCGCGGGAACACCACGCTCGCGCTCCTGCTGCTGTTCGCCTTCGGGCTGCTGATCGGGATCAGCGTCTCGGCAACGGTCAACTACTACGCGGCCACCGACCCGACAGCCGTCCGCCAGGCGTTCGGCGCCACCGCATTGTTCGTCGGGGGGCTCGGCGCGGGCGGATATGCGATCCGGCGCGATCTCTCGTTCCTCTACCGGATCCTGTTCTGGCTGCTCCTGGCCCTGCTCGTCGCCGGCATCGTGCTCATCTTCGTCCGCATCCCGGCCGTCTACACCGTCTGGTCGGTGCTCGGGCTGGGGATCTTCGGCCTGTACACCGTGGTGGACTTCAATCGGCTGCGCCGCGCGGGCAAGGACGAGGCGATCCCGCTCGCCGCCGGGATCTTCCTCGATGTGCTCAACGTCTTCTTGCTGTTCCTCAGGCTGTTCGCGCGCTCGTCCTGACGCGCCGGCGACGTGCTGCGAGCTCTAGTGGGCCCCACCGCTAGTGCAGACGCTCGACGAGCATCGCCTGGCCCATCCCGCCGGCCACGCACATCGACTCGATCCCGTAGGTCCCGTCGAGCTTCTGCAGCCCGTTGAGCAATGTGGTCATGATCCGCGCACCGGTCATCCCGAACGGGTGACCGAGCGCGATCGCGCCGCCAAACGGGTTGAGCTTCTCCTCCGGGATGCCCAGATCGTCACGACACGGCACGATCTGAGCCGCGAACGCCTCGTTGATCTCGACGATGTCGATGTCGTCCATCGTCATCCCGGTCTGCTTGAGCAGCGCCTGAATCGCCGGGATCGGGCCGAGGCCCATGATCTCCGGACGGATCGCGGCGACCGTCGAGGCGATGATCCGCGCCTTCGGCTGCAGCCCGAGGCCCTTGGCCTTCTCCTCGGACATGACGAGCACGGCCGCGCCACCGTCGTTGAGCGGACACGAGTTTCCGGCCGTCACCGTGCCGTCCTCGCGGAACGCCGGCTTGAGCTTGCCGAGGACCTCCATCGTCGTCCCCGCGCGGGGACCGTCGTCCTTGGTGACCACGGTCTCCTCGACGTCGATCTCGTTGCCCTCCTTGTCCGTGTCCTTGTGGGCGGGCACGGTGACGGGGACGATCTCGGCGTCGAAGTGGCCGGACTCCTGCGCCTCGACCGCGCGGGTCTGGGAGATGACCGCCCACTCGTCCTGGGCCTCGCGGCCGACCTTGCAGCGGTCGGCGACGTTCTCCGCGGTCAGGCCCATCGAGATGTAGACGTCGTACAGCGAGCCCTCGGAGCCGTTCAGCTTCGGATGCTTGGCCTCCTCCATCATCCCGGCGCCGAGTCCGGCGCGGGACACGGCCTCGACCCCGGCGGCGATGTACTGGTCGCCTTCGCCGGCCTTGATCGCATGCGAGGCCATCCGCAGCGTCATCAGCGACGAGGCGCAGAAACGGTTGACGGTGCAGCCGGGGACGTGATGGTCGAGCCCGGAGAGCAGCGCGGCGTTGCGGCCGACGTTGTAACCCTGCTCGCCGATTCCCGACGCGGCGCCCATGAGGACGTCGTTGGTCTCGGCGAAGTCGACCTCCTGGTTGCGCTCGATCAGCGCCCGAATCGGGATCGCCGCCAGTTCATCGGCGCGCACCGTCTTCAGCGAGCCCTTCATGGCTCGCCCGATCGGGGTCCGGATGGCATCGACAATCACGGCTTCAGGCATAGGAGAACTCCTGTTCGGGTGGGAGTCCAATGCTACGGCGCTGGAGCTTCAGGCGCAGCGCGGGCCCGGGCCGCGCGCTACAGGCCCAGGCCGCGCACGCCCTTCTCGTCCCAACCGAGATGGTGCGCGAGCTCGTGACGCACGGTCCGCGTCACCTGGGCCTTGAGCTGGTCCGGATCGTGTCCGAAGTCGCGGACCAGCGTGTCTTTGAAGATCACGATCCGGTCGTGGAAGTAGTCCTGCGCCACCGTGTCGCCCTGGTACAGGCCGTACGCCCGCCGGCGGCGTCCGCCGTTGGAGACGACGATCGCGACGTGCTCGAGCGCGCGGTGGAACTCGAGCGGGAGCTCGTCGATCGCGGAGCGGACGAGGGCCTTGAAGTCCTCATCGTTGGCGGGATCGAACAGGTCGTCACCGTCGTCGAGCGCCGGCTCGTAGTCCTCGACGTCGCCCCACGAGTCCTCCGCGGCGAGCCGCTCCGCCCGCTGCACGAGCGCCTCGAAGTCCTCCTCGGACTCCGGATCGCGCCAGCCGGCCATCCGGATCATCACGAACACGACCGCCCCGCCGAGCACGACGGCGCCGGCGCCGAACACGAGCAGCCCCTGGAGCAGCCGGAGCGGGAACGAGTCGCTGAACCCCGCGATCAGGCTCGCCGCGCCGAGCCCGACGGTGAGCGCCGCCAGCGCAGAGCCGAGGATCCGGCGGAGCGTGGGCGGCGATCCGGTCATCCCTGCGCTCTCACCTCAGGGTCCGGGCGATCACGAGACGCTGAATCTCGTTCGTGCCCTCGTAGATCTGGGTGATCTTGGCGTCTCGCATCATCCGCTCGACCGGATACTCCTTAACGTAGCCGTATCCACCGAGGATCTGCACCGCCTCAACGGTCACCTTCATCGCGACGTCCGAGCAGAACAGCTTCGCCATCGCCGAGTACTTGCCGAGGTCGCTGTCGCCCCGGTCGATCTTCGAGCATGCCTGGTAGAGCAGCTCGCGTCCCGCCGCGCACTGCGTCTCCATGTCGGCGAGCTTGAACTGGATTCCCTGGAATGCGTTGATCGGCTGGCCGAACTGCTGGCGCTCGCGCGCGTAGGCGGCGGCGTAATTGGTCGCCCCCTGCGCGATGCCGAGCGCCTGCGCCGCGACACCCAGCCGCGAGCGGTCAAGCGTGCCCATCGCGACCTTGAATCCGGCATTGACCTCGCCGACGATGTTCTCGGCCGGGATACGCACGTTGTCGAACACCGGCTGTCCGGTCGGCGAGCCGCGGATCCCGAGCTTGTGCTCGAGCTTGCCGACACTGAACCCCGGGCGGTCGGCCTCGACCACGAACGCGGTGATCCCTCGCGAGTGCTTGGCGTCAGGGTCGGTGACCGCGAAGACGACGTAGAAGTCGGCGACCCCGAGGTTCGTAATCCAGTTCTTGGAGCCGTCGATGACCCACTCGTCGCCGTCCTGCCGTGCCCGCGTGCGCATGCCGCCGGGGTCCGAACCGGCGTCTGGCTCTGACAGCGCGAATGCCGGCGCCCACTCGCCGCTCGCGCAGCGGGGCAGGAACCGCTGCTTGAGCTCCTCAGAGCCGAACAGCCGGATCGGGAGCGTCCCGAGCTCCTGGACCATCAGGATCAGGGCGGTCGACGCGCACGCCTTGGCGATCTCCTCGACCGCCATGTTGAGCATCAGCGTGCCGGTGCCGGTCCCGCCATGCTCGATCTCGAACGGGAGCCCGAGGATGTCCTGCTCGGCGAGCAGCGTGCGAAGATCGCGCGGGTATTCCGCCTTCTCGTCGATTTCGGCGGCGCGTGGGGCGATCCGTTCCTCTGCAATCTGGCGGATCGTGTCGCGGAAATCGAGGTGTTCCTGCGGGATTGAATACAGCTCGGCGAGTGCGGACATGGGTGCGTTAGATCGTACGTCATGCGCTTCGGCTGGTAGCGAAGCGTGCGCTAGGATCGCCGCGGCGCGCCGCGGGTCATAGGGGAGCCACGGCAGCCGGCACCACGCAAGCGTCCGAAGGGGAACACATGATTGGCCCACAGACTGGCCGGCGGCGAATGTCGCGCGTCGCCGGTGTCGTGACCATCGCGGCACTGAGCACCGGCGCGCTCGCGTCGGCGGCGAGCGCCGCGTCAGTGAAGGTGACGGTTCCCTCGAAGGTCAAGAAGGGCAGCGACTACGGCATCCAGGTCCAAGGCAGCTACAAGCCGAGCGAGCTCAAGGGCCGGGCGTACCTCATTTCGTTCATTCAGTTCAACGCGCGGCCGTGCAGCTCGACGGCGCAGGCGGAAAACCGCTGGGCGATCCGCACCCATGGCTACATCCAGCCCTACCTCGCGCCGAAGGCTCATCCGCAGCGAGTCGGCGTGTTCATGCCCAAGTCACCCTTCTCCCGGACGGACAGCTTCATTGGCGGCGACCTCGGCGACGCGCCACGTGTGTGCCTACCTGTACCCCAAGTTCATCCACGCCGGGGACACGACAGGGCCGATCGCGCGGGCGGACAAGCGCTACACGGTCACGCGCAAGTAGCTGATCGGAGCGGCGCAGTGGCCGATCGGAGCGCGTCCGGGCGACACTCGCCGCCCGGACGCCTCCGTCAACTCGTTAGAGACCGCGCGGGTGGCGAACGACGAAGCCGTCGCTTGAGCGGCCGGCCCGCGTCCAGCGCGAACCGCCCGTCTGACCCTGGGCGCTCGTGTCGAACCGCAGGCCCGCGACATACATGTACACGTGGCCCGAGTTGGCCCAGATCGAGACCCAGCGACCGCGTCCCGCGGCCCCGTAGGACTCGAGCTCGCCTGAGTCCTCCGGAGAGGACAGCAGCCCGGCGCCGTGAAGCGCGTAGCTGACCGACCCGGAGCAGTCGTAGCCGCTGTCGTTCCAGCTGCCATGACCGCCGCCGTAGATATACGGCTTGAACGCGATCTTGTTCCCGGCCGCGATGATCGCCTTGACCGACGCGGGAGCGTCGGACGGGGCGACCGCCAGGCCGTTGCTGACCGTGCCGTGACCCACCGGAGCGGGGGCACTCGTCGTCTTCGGCGCCACGGCCGCGACCGCGACTCGCAGTGCCTGCGAGACGGTCCACGTCACGACGCCGTCGGCCTTGAGTCTGTGAGCCCGCTGGAACGAGATCACGTGCGTGCGCGTGGTCGGTCCGAACTGACCATCGATGGTCGTCGGGTACCCCGCGCGGGTCAGGTAGTCCTGCAGCACGCGGACGTCATGGCCGCTCATCCCCACGCGGAGGATGCGGTCGCCCATGTGCTGCGAATCACCGGGATAGTGGTGACCGCCGCTGGTGCTCGCGGTCGTCTTGGACTTCGATTTGGTTTTCGTGGACGGGGCTGCACCGAGGCCGCCGCCGCCGCTCGGAGTCGAGGCGGAGGAGGAGGCCGACGCGGCAGCCGCCGCCGTCGTGGTTGCTTTCTGCGTCGTCGTCCCTGACGTGGTTGTCTTGTCTGCGTTGGACGTTTGTGACGCTGCGAGCGCGGGTGCGCTCAGGGCGAACGTCGCTGCGCATGCAGCGGCCCCCGCTCTGCCGGAAAAGCGTCGAGCACTGATGTACGTCAAGCCAACCCTTTCTCTCTCTTGTGCCTACGGGGTTAGCTGACGGGCTCGCGCTGAAAGAGTCGCGCTACACCGATGTCTCGGTGATTCGCCCCTGGGATCCGGCTCGGTCCCTGTGGGTTCCCCCGCTCCCTGAGCACCGTGGCGATCAGGGACTCGGCTGGGTATATCGGCAGGTGAGACTACATGAACTGCACGATCCGTGCCACGAACCGCGTTATGTCCCCCTGCGGGAGGAATTCAGCGACATGTGTCGTCCCCGCTACGCTCCCCGGAATGGACGGTGATTACACCCCGCAAGAGGTCGCGGAGCTGCTGAAGACAACCGACGTCCAGCTGATCGACGTCCGCCAGCCCCACGAGCACGAGGCCGGTCGGATCCAGGGAGACCGCCTGATCGAGCTGATGATGCTCACCTCCCAGGTGGAGTCGATCGATCGCGACCGGCCGGTCGTCTTCTACTGCCGCACCGGCGCTCGCTCGGCAATGGCCACCGAGGCGTTCCGCAACGCCGGCTATGACGCGCACAACATGGTCGGTGGCCTCGTGCAGTGGGAGGCCACCGGGCTGCCGCTCGAGCCTGAGGGCGGCCACGTCGAGATGAGCTGATCTCGGTGGGCCGGTGGGGCCTCACTGAGCCCTTAACGTCGACGAGGCCGCCATGCGGGCGGCCTCGTCGGTCATTGGCGAGGACTGACGGCATCGGGGGGCGCACGGACGCCGTCGGGGTGTCTCGGCCAATCCTCCGGGGGCACGGAAGTGCTCAGAGGTTCCAACGCGGCTCTTAGGTGATGGTTGGAAAGATGACCAAAAAGTTTCTCTGCGGCCGCTCGCCGGCGGTCGCCGGGAGGGCGTGTGGGCTCGCCGCCGGGAGCAGGACCGCCCGGACGCGACCCAAACGCACGACAGCGCCCGCCGGAGCGACCGAAACGCACGAAAGCGACCCCGCTGCGACCAAAACGCATGACAGCGCGGCGGTTTCCAGAGCTTTCTTGCGTTCGGGCGGATTTTGACCGAAACGCACGAAAGCGCCGCGGATGAGCGTCGCTGACATGCGTTTTGGCCATTCCGGGCCGGCTTTCGTGCGAAGTGGCCAATCCTGGCCCCGCGGGTGGGACCGCGCAGCCCCCGGACTCCCCGGGCAGGAACTACCCGACGGTCCAGGTCTCCCCGGCGACCAGCAGCTCGCCGAGGTCCTCCTCGGACCCGGCGGTGTTGTTGAACCGCTCGCCGCGGCCGTAGACCGGCCGCGCGACGTCGCGGAAGATCCCGATCGGCGTCGGGCCGGTCGGAGCATCGGCGAGGCGGGCGAGGGAGTACGCGAGTCCGGAATCGGCACGCCCGGGGTCGTGGACGAGGAGCGCGTCCTCGCCGACCTCAGCGATATCGACGATCCGCAGCTGGCCGTCGCTGCCCATCGCCACGCCGCGTTCACCGTCGGCGCCGAAGCGCACCCGCTCGCCGGCCGCGAGCCGGATCTGGTTGGCGTCCTTGACGTCCTTCTCGGTCAGCGCCGAGAAGGCGCCGTCGTTGAACACCGGGCAGTTCTGGTAGATCTCGACGAGCGCCGAGCCCTCGTGGGTGGCGGCTGCGCGCAACACCTCAGTGAGGTGGCGGCGGTCACGGTCGATCGTCCGGGCGACGAACGTCGCCTCCGCCCCGAGCGCGAGCGCGACCGGATTGAACGGATGGTCGGCGACGCCGAACGGCGTCGACTTCGTCACCTTGCCGAGCTCGGAGGTCGGGGAGGCCTGCCCCTTGGTGAGCCCGTAGATCTGGTTGTTGAAGAGCAGAATCTTGACCGGGACGTTCCGGCGCAGCGCGTGGATCAGGTGGTTGCCGCCGATCGAGAGCGAGTCGCCGTCGCCGGTGACGACCCAGATCGAGAGGTCCTCCCGGGCGGTGGCGAGGCCGGTCGCGATCGCGGGAGCGCGGCCGTGGATGCCGTGCATCCCGTACGTGTCCATGTAGTACGCGAACCGGCCGGCGCAGCCGATCCCGGTGATGAACACGATCCGCTCCGGCGGGATCCCGAGCTCAGGCATGAACTGCTGGACGGCGGAGAGCACGGCGTAGTCGCCGCAGCCCGGGCACCAGCGGGTTTCCTGGTCGGACTGGAAGTCCGCCTTGGTCAGTTCGGCTGGCGTTCCGCCGCCGTTGGTTGCCACGGCCATTACTGGCGCTCCTCGATCTGGTTTTCAATCTCGGCGGTGAACAGCGGCTGGCCGGTGACCTTGCAGAACGACTCGACGTCGACGAGGAACTTGGCGCGGAGCACCTGGGCGAGTTGTCCGGTGTTCATCTCCGGCACGAGCACCCGCTCAAACGACCGGAGCACGTCCCCGGTGTTCGTCGGCAGCGGGTTGAGCTGGTGCAGGTGTGCACACGCGACCTTGTGACCGGCCTCGCGCGCTCGGCGGACGGCCGCCCGGATCGCGCCCTCGCTCGAGCCCCAGCCGAGCACGAGCAGGCTGGCCCCCGGCTCGGAGTCGACCGTGAGCGGTCCCGTCTCATCGGCGATGCCCGCCACCTTGGCCTCACGCAGCTCGGTCATGCGCGCGTGATTGGCGCCGTCGTAGGAGATGTTCCCGCTGCCATCGGCCTTCTCCAGTCCGCCGATTCGATGCTGGAGTCCCGGCGTTCCCGGGATCGCCCACGGCCGCGCGAGACGCTCGTCCCGGCTGTAGGGCAAGAACGTCGTCGCGTCGTCGGTTTCGGCAAATGCGGCATCGATCTCCGGGAGATCGCCGACCGACGGGATCATCCACGGCTCCGAGGACGAGGCGAGGAAGGTGTCGGAGAGGAGGATCACCGGCGTGCGGTACCGGATCGCGATCGCCGCCGCCTCAAACCCGGCGTCGAAGCAGCCACCCGGTGTGCTCGGCGCCAGGACCGGCAGCGGTGACTCGCCATGACGTCCGTAGAGCGCCATCAACAGATCGGACTGCTCGGTCTTCGTCGGCATTCCCGTCGATGGGCCGGCACGCTGGACATCGATGATCACCATCGGCAGCTCGAGCATCACCGCCAGCCCGATCATCTCCGCCTTGAGGTCCATCCCGGGTCCACTCGTCGCGGTCACGCCGAGGCGCCCGCCGAACGCAGCGCCGAGCGCCATCCCGGCGGCGGCGATCTCGTCCTCGGCCTGAATCGTGCTCACGCCGAACCGCGTGTGGCGGGAGAGCTCGTGCAGAAGCTCGGAGGCCGGCGTGATCGGATAGGACGCGAGCACGAGCGGCAGGCCGCTGCGGACGCTCGCGGCGACGAGACCGAGCGAGAGCGCCGTCGTCCCGTTGATGTTGCGGTACACCCCCGGCGCGACGTCGCGGGCCGGCGCGACCCGGTACTGCACGTCGAGCAGCTCGGTGGTCTCGCCGAATGACCAGCCGGCGTTGAACGCCGCCAGGTTGGCCTGCAGAACGGCGGGGCGCTTGGCGAACTTCTGCTCAAGCCAGCGGTGCGTCGTCTCGCCCTCGCGACCGTACAGCCAGGAGAGCAGTCCGAGCGCGAACAGGTTCTTGGCCTTGCCGGCGTCACGGGTCGACGCGCCCTCGACGGCCTCGACCGCTCGCACGGTCATCGAGGTCATCGGGATGCGGTGGACGCGGAACTCGCTGAGCGACCCATCCTCAAGCGGGTTGGCGTCGTAGCCCGCCTTCTCCAAGTTGCGCTTGGAGAACGCGTCCTCGTTGACGATGATCGTCGCGCCGCGGCCCAGCTCCGGCAGGTTCGCCTTGAGCGCCGCCGGGTTCATCGCGACGAGCACGTTCGGCTTGTCCCCGGGAGTGAGGATGTCCCGGGACGCAAAGTGAATCTGGAACGCCGAGACGCCGGCCAGCGTCCCCGCCGGCGCGCGGATCTCAGCCGGGAAATTCGGCAGCGTCGCGAGGTCGTTGCCCATCACCGCGGTCGCGTCGGTGAACCGACCGCCCGCCAGCTGCATGCCGTCCCCGGAGTCGCCGGCGAAGCGGACGATGACCCGCTCGCGCTCTTCGATCGCCTTGGTCATCTCATCCGTGGTGTCTGCGCCGGGACCACCCACTTACGAAGTGTACGCGGGCTGCGGGATGACTCGAATCGCGGCGCGAGACGGAGCGCGGTGCGCATGCCGCGGACTGACCGCGACATGCGCCTGCGCAGACCTGATGGCTCCGTGAGCGTCCTAGATCTTCTGGACGTTCACGGCCTTCGGACCTTTCGGTCCGGCTTCCTCCTCGTAGGACACCTTGGCGCCCTCAGCGAGTGAGCGGTAGCCGTCGGCCTGAATGCTCGTGTGGTGGACGAACAGGTCACGGCTCCCCTCATCGGGGGTGATGAAGCCGAACCCCTTCTCGTCGCTGAACCACTTGACCGTTCCGTTGGGCAAGGAGTGTCTCCTCCGTAGCTTGAGATGCTTGCTACCGCGGAGGAAGTACCACCGGGGCCTGCACCTGCGTGTGTCACCGTCCCCTGTGGACGGCCTTCCGGTGCGGGAAATTAGCACGCTCCCCCTCGGACGCGAGAGCCGCGCACAAGATGTTCACAGCCTGGCTACAGGTCATCCTATGAGCGCTATGGAAGATCCGATGCCGCTCGGCCGACACGCCGCGATCCCCCTCGACGAGATCACGCTGCGCGCCTCACGCTCGTCCGGGCCCGGCGGGCAACACGCGAACGTCACCGCCTCGCGGATCGAGGCGAGCTTCGACGTCGCGGGGTCGCATGCGTTGAGCGATGAGCAGAAGCGGCGCCTGATCGCGCGGCTCGGACCGCGCGTGACCGCGGTCGCCCAGGACGCCCGGAGCCAGACGCGCAACCGCGAACTCGCGCTGGCGCGGCTCCAGCAGCGGTTGACGAGCGGGCTCGCGGTGAAGCGCACCCGCACGGCGACGAAGCCGACGCGGGCCGCGGTGCAGCGGCGCCTCGACTCCAAGCGCCGGCAGAGCACGCGTAAACACGAGCGGCGGCGCCCGGACCGCGGAGACGATTGACGATGCGCTGGTACGTCGACGGCATGAACGTGATCGGCACCCGGCCTGACGGCTGGTGGCGGGACCGAGACGCGGCCATGCTCCGGCTCGTCGACCTGCTCGAGCGGTGGGCGGCCACCGAGGGCGAGGACGTCACGGTCGTGTTCGAGCGCAAACCGTCGCCGCCGATCCGCTCGACCGTGATCGAGGTCGCCCATGCGCCATCGCCGAGGCGCGACGCGGCCGATGACGAGATCGTCCGCCGGCTGGCGGCCGAACCGGACATCCGCGACATTCGGGTCGTGACCTCGGACCGCTGGCTCTCAGATCGGGCCTCCGCGGCGGGCGCGACCGTGGTCGGGGCCGAGACGTTTCGGGATCGGATCGAGTCGGCGTAGTGCACCGCGAGCGACAATCCTGGGGCCCAGCCTCCAGGCTTGCGACAATCTCTTTTATGGCCGAAGAGTCACCCCGTCGCCCAGCGCCACCGCGGATCCGGTCGAACAACCCGAATTCTCCGCAGGACAAGACGCCACCCGGATGGAAGGTGACGCCGACGCCGGACGGCCGCGGCGCCAAGCCGGATCAGCGACCGCCGATGAGCCCGAACCCGCGATGGCTCATCGCGCTGCTCATCGTCGTGCTCCTCGGGCTCAACTTCTGGCTCTCCTCGCAGGCGCTGCAGCCGAACTCCCGGGTTCGGATCCCGTTCAGCCCCACGTTCCTCAGTCAGGTGAACGCCGGCAACGTCACGGAGGTCACCTCGACGAACAATGCGGTCCAGGGCACGTTCAAGACCGAGGTCAAGTACCCGCAGAGCGACAAGAACGCCCAGCCGACGACGCGGTTCTCCACTCAGGTCCCATCGTTCGCCAACGGCTCGCAGCTTGAGAGCACGCTCATTTCCCACGGTGTGACGATCGACGCCAAGCCGCCGGACTCCGGCCCGTCGGTCCTCGCCAGCCTGCTCTTCGGCTTCGGCCCGACGCTGCTGCTGGTCCTTCTGTTCGTGTTCATCGGGCGGCGCGCCGCTCAGGCGGGCGGCGCCGGCGGCCTGATGTCGTTCGGCCGCTCGCGCGCGCGGAGAATCGAGGGCGGCGACCAGCGGGTGACGTTCAAGGACGTCGCCGGGATCGATGAGGCGAAGGAGGAGCTGACCGAGATCGTCGACTTCCTCAAGAACCCGGACAAGTACCTCAAGCTCGGCGGCCGGATCCCGCGCGGCGTCCTGCTCAGCGGCCAGCCCGGCACCGGCAAGACCCTCCTCGCCCGGGCCGTCGCCGGCGAGGCAAACGTGCCGTTCTTCCAGATGAGCGCGTCGGAGTTCGTCGAGATGATCGTCGGCGTCGGCGCGTCCCGGGTGCGTGACCTGTTCCAGCAGGCGAAGGAGGCGGCACCCGCGATCATCTTCATCGACGAGCTTGACGCGATCGGCCGCTCCCGCGCGTCGGGCAGCGGTGCCTTCTCCGGCGGCCACGATGAGCGCGAGCAGACGCTCAACCAGATCCTCACCGAGATGGACGGATTCGATCCGCGCACCGGCGTGATCGTGCTCGGCGCCACGAACCGGCCCGAGATCCTCGACCAGGCGCTGCTCCGCCCCGGACGGTTCGACCGCCGGGTCACGGTGTCGCCACCCGACCGCACCGGTCGCGAAGCGATCCTCCGGGTGCACACCCGCTCGGTCCCGCTCGCCGACAGCGTCGACCTCGGCGCGATCGCCGCCTCGACGCCCGGCATGGTGGGCGCCGACCTGGCGAACCTCGTCAACGAGGCGGCCCTGCTCGCCGCGCGTCGCGGCCACGAGAAGGTCTCGACCGACGACTTCACCGATGCGCTGGAGCGGATCGTGCTCGGCGCCGAGCGCAAAGTGATGCTGAGCGAGGATGACCGCCGCCGGACCGCCACCCACGAAGCCGGTCACGCGATCGTCGGGATGCTCACCCCGGGAGCCGACCCCGTCCGCAAGGTCTCGATCATCCCGCGCGGCCAGGCGCTCGGCGTGACGTTCTCGGCGCCGGACGCCGACCGCTTCAACTTCGACGAGCGCCACCTGCTCGCCCAGATCAAGGTCGCGCTCGGCGGCCGCGTCGCCGAGGAGACGGTGTTCGGTGACATCACCACCGGTGCCGAGTCCGACATTCAGCAGCTCACGCGGATCGCCCGGAGCATGGTCGGGCGCTGGGGCATGAGCCGCGCGATCGGGCCGATCGCGGTGATCCCGATGGACGGCCTGAACCCGCTGCTCCCGGGCGCCTCGGAGACCTCAGAGGAGACCCAGCGACTCGTCGACGAGGAGGTGCGGCGGATCGTCGAGACCGCGCACCAGGAGGTCACCGGCTTGCTGCGCGCGCACCGCAATAACCTCGATGCGCTCGTGAGCGCGCTGCTCGAGCGCGAGACGCTCGACGAGGCCGACGCCTACGCGGCCGCCGGTCTGACGCGCACGTACGAGTCCGCACAACACCCCGCGCCCGCCCACGCCCGCACCGACGCCCTGAGCCGCCGCGCGCCGCGTCGCTGCTGTTCTAGAGCGGGCGGCGGCCCGCGAAGCCGGCGTCCGGGGCGTGCCAGTAGCCGATCTCGTCCTCGTCGACGAGCCAGCACAGGTAGACCTCTTCTCCGTCTCGGATCGAGGGGAAGTCGATCAGCCCCCGGTCGACGTCCCGCAGCACGATGTCGACCGCCTCGAGTTCGCCGACGGCGCGGCTGAGCTCAACCAGCGGTCGCGCGATCTCGCGGGTCGGGTAGGAGCCGCCGACCTGCTCGTCGAGGGCGCCCACTGCGGCGAGCCCATCGGCGCCGAGCGCCGCCAGCTCCTCCTGTGCGGCACGGATCCAACCCACCCGCTCGGTCACCCAGCCGCGGACAGCGTTTGCCTGCTCGAGTGTGTAGTGGCGCTCGTGTTGCATCGCGCGTCGAAATCCCGGGCCCGCGCAGCCGGCTCAGTCGCCGAGCCGGGTCATCCGCGCGAGGGCCTCGTGGCACTCGACGACGCGCCGCTTGACGGGATCGCTGTCGGGACGATCGTGGACGAGGTCCCAGGTCCGGTCGGCGATCTCCCGCGCGTTCTCCGGCGTCGCGCTCTCCCACAGCTTCTCGACGAGCTTGATCTCAAAGCCCTGGAGCTGATCGGCCGGGTTGCCGGGAGGCATTTTCGGCAGGGGCTCTCCGGTTGTCTCTCTCCACATTCCGGTGGCGACCAGCAGACGATTGCGCAAGGTGATCGGGTCCATCTCGGCCATCATCCTAAAGCGGCGGCGCGCGGCGCGTTCACCTCGATCACACCGCGGGAAGCTTCTGCGTGGCGCTGAGCAGCGGCGCGAACAGATCGCCGAGATCATCGACGCGCCGAACCACGTCGTCGGTGTCGAACGTGAGCAGCTCCGGATCGCCCTGCTCACGGCACCGCGCGGCTTCCTCCCACCGCACCGGCGTCGACACCGTCGGGCGTTCCATGGCCCGCACCGAGTAGACGGACACCGTCGTCTTGTGATCGTCGTTCTGGCTCCAGTCGACGAACACTTTCCCGGGCCGCAGGCGCTTCGTCATCCGCGAGACGACGAGCTGCGGCATGCGCTGCTCGAGCACCTCCGCGACCTTGCGGGCAAACGGCTTGGTGTGCCCATAGTCGGTCTCCGTGTTGAGCGGCACGTACATCTGCATGCCCTTGGAGCCGGACGTCTTGATCACGCTCTCGAGGCCAAGCTGTTTGAACAGCCCGTGGAGCACGAGCCCGACCTCGCAGCACTCGACGAGTCCGGCGGGCGGCCCCGGATCAAGGTCGAACACGAGCATCGTCGGACGCTGCGGGTCGGCGGCGAGGGCCAGCGATGTGTGCAGTTCGATGTCGGCGAGGTTCGCGAGCCAGATCAGCGTTGGCCGGTCTTGCACCAGCGTGTAGTCGATGCCGCCGATGCGGGACGTCTGGACCCACTCAGGCCGGTGCGATGGGGACTGCTTCTCGTAGAAGTACGGCGCCTCGACGCCGTTCGGATAACGCTTGAGCGTGAGCGGCCGATCGCGCAGGTGGGGCACGACGACCGGAGCGATCCGGGCGTAGAACGTGATCAGGTCGCCCTTCGTGAACCCGGTCTTCGGATAGAGCACCTTGTCCCAGTTGGAGATCTTCAGCCGACGCCCGTCGGCGACGACGGCGAGCGCGCCGTCCGGCAACCGCTCGACCTCTTCGAACAGTGATTCGGCCCCGCCCGCCCCGTCCGCCCCGCCCGCCCGCGTCCGCCGTCTCGTCGACCACGGCGCGCGGCGCCTTGTCCTCCCGCAGACCCTTGAACGACGGGGCGCGCATGATCCGATCTGGCGTCCACTCGCGGATCTCGATCTCGGCCACGAGTCGCGGCTCCACGAACACGGCCTCCCTGGGGAGCTTCGCCGAGACGCGGGTGAACGGGCTCGTGTCACGTTCGAGTGGTGCCAGGCGTCCAGCGAGCATGTCCAGCGTCTTCTCCGTGAAGCCGGTCCCGACGCGGCCCGCATAGACGAACTCGCCGTCCTCGTAGTAGCCCATCAGCAGCGCGCCGATGCGGCGTTTGCGCCGCCCCTCGCCGGGGATCCAGCCGCCGATCACGAGCTCCTGCCGACTCGTGTTCTTGACCTTGATCCACGCGCCGGTGCGCCGCCCGGGCTCGTAGGTCGAGTCGCCGCGTTTGGCGACGACCCCCTCGAGCCCCTGCGCCTCGGTGGCCTGCAGCAGCTTCTTGCCGTCGCCGCCATGGGCCGCCGGGACCCGCCACGCCGAGCCGCCGAGCTCCAGCGCCTCGAGCCGGGCCCGGCGCTCGCGATAGGGCAGGCCCATCAGCGAGTGGCCGTCGAGGTAGAGCAGGTCGAAGATCGCATAGACAACCGGCGTCGAGCTCATGAGGCGTTTGACCGCCGAGGACGAGGTCACGTGCATCCGCTGCTGGAGCCGTGAAAAGCTCGGGCGTCCCTTCTCGTCGAACGCGACGATCTCCCCGTCGAACACCGCCTCGTGCATCCCAAGATCACGGAGGATGCCCCGCACCTCCGGATAGGCGTCCGTGATCTCACGGAGGTTGCGGCTCTCCAGACGGAACCGTCCCGGCTGCACGTAGCCGATCGCCCGTACTCCATCCCACTTGATCTCGTAGGACCATCGATCACGCTCCCGCGACGGCGGCAGGTCTCCCGCACGCGCGAGCATCGGCAGCAGCCGCTCGGGGAACGGTTCGCGTAACGGATCGTCCGGCGGGTCCATCCGGTGGATCATCCAGTCGTTGCCCTCCCGGCCGATCGGGAACAGCCCGTAGCGACCGTGGAGCCGCTCTCCGTGGAAGCTGACCTCGACCTTGCGTTCCTCCCACTTGTGCAGTTCGTAGGTGCCGCGGTCCCAGATCCGCATCGTCCCGGCGCCGTACTCGCCCTTGGGAATGTCGCCCTCGAACTCGAGGTATTCGAGCGGGTGGTCCTCGGTGTGAACCGCGAGCCGGTTCTCCTTGGGGTCCGGCGGGATGCCGTTGGGGATCGCCCACGACGCGAGCACCCCCTCGTGCTCGAGTCGGAGATCCCAGTGCAGTCGGGTCGCGTGGTGCTCCTGGATCACGAACCGCGGCTCCGCCGAGCGCCCGCCCCGGCGCTTCGCCTCGCCTGCCGGCTCGGAGGTCTTCTTGAAGTCCCGCTTGCGCTTGTACGGATCGAGTTTCTCGGTCGCCATTGCGGTATTGATTCTGCCCAGAACGAGGCGTACGCTCCCGGCCGTGGGGATCGGGAAACCCTGGAAGGCGGCTTTGCTGCTCGCAGCCGGGGCCGTGGGTGGAGCGACTGCGGTCGCCGTCGCGAGTGTGCCCGACGGCAATGTGATCCACGCGTGCTACCAGGTCTCAGCACCTGGGTCGACGCGTTCCGGCGCTGACAGCCGGGAACGTGCGGATCATCGACCCGAGCGCAGGTCAAGCGTGCAACACGGCAGTCGGCGCCGCCCCCACCGAGCACGCCCTCGACTGGAACGTCACCGGTCCGCAGGGACCACCGGGCACGAACGGCACCAACGGATCGCCCGGCGCGCCCGGCAAGTCCGTGACCTCCTCGCCGGCAACACGCTGACGCTCAGCGGCGGTCAGGTGATCACGTCGGCAACTCACCCGCGCGTGACGATCCGCCTCGCCGCCGATCGGAACCCGCTCGATCGCGACGTTGTCGTTCACCGGCGGGATCACGACCGACGTCCTCGGCTTCGGCTTCGCCGCCACGGCCGGCAGGCTCCGGCGGCGCCTCCGGGAAGGCCGCGGTTCACGACATCCAGATCACGAAGACTGACCGACAAGTCCTCGCCGAAGCTGTTCCTCGCGTGCGCGAACGGACAGCACTTCAAGAAGGCGACGCTGACCGTCCGCAAGGCAGGCAAACAGGTTGCCTACACGCTGAGCGACGTGCTGATCGCCTCCGCCCAGTCAACCGGCCACGGCCAGAAGCTGACCGACTCGCTGACGCTCAACTACGCCAAGCTGACGATCCAGACAGGGAAGCCGCACGCATGACCGTCGGGCTCACCCCTCGGTCAGCAGGCGATCCTTCTCGGCGGCGTACTCGGCATCGCTGAGCGCGCCCGTCTGATGCCGGGCGGTCAGCTCCGCCAGGCGATCGAGCAGGTCGCCCTCAGGGGGCCCGCCGTCGCCGAACCCGGGCATGCTCGGAAAGCCTCCGGGGAACCCACCGCCGCCGATCTTCGAACTCATACCCTCGAACCTAGCCCTGGCTTGGCGGGGTGTCAGTAGCGAACCGGTCTCGCCCTGGTCTCGCGCCATCACGACCCCGGCGCGCTGTGCACGCGTCTCTTCAGCAACTTTTACGTGCAAGCGCGATGATTCCGGATATGGCTCGCGTGCTGGTGGTTGATGACGAACCCGCGGTCCGGCGTGCGCTCGAGCGCGCGCTGCGACTTGAGAACCACGATGTCGAACTCGCCGGCGACGGCGAGGAGGCGCTCGACGCGCTCGCGACCAAGCCGGCGGACGTCGTGATCCTTGACGTGATGATGCCGCGGCTCGACGGACTTGAGGTGTGCCGGCGCATGCGCCAGGCGGGCGACCGCACGCCGATCCTGATGCTGACCGCGCGCGATGCGATCGACGACCGGGTCAACGGGCTTGACGTCGGGGCCGACGATTACCTCGTCAAGCCGTTCGCGCTGCGCGAGCTCCAGGCGCGGCTGCGCGCGCTGCTGCGCCGCTCCGGCGACGGGGCGGGCGACGGCGAGGTACTGCGCTACGCCGACCTCGTGCTTGACCCGGTGGCGCACGAGGTGCGCCGCGGCGATCGCCTGATCGAGCTGTCGAAGACCGAGTTTCTGCTGCTGGAGCTGTTCATGCGCCATCCCCGCCAGGTGCTCACACGCTCGACCATCTTCGAAAACGTGTGGGGGTACGACTTCGGGCCCACTTCGAACGCGCTCGGTGTGTACATGGGTTATCTGAGGCGGAAGACCGAGGAGGGTGGCGAGTCGCGGCTCCTGCACACGGTGCGGGGCATCGGCTACGTCCTACGCGACGACGCGAACTGACGCGCGATGCCACTGCGCAAGAGATTGGGCATCGTGGCCGGAGCGGCGGTCGCCGTCGCGGTCGTCATCGCCGCGATCGTGTGTTACACGGTCGTCCGCGGCCAGCTCCTCGGGCAGGTTGACAGCTCGCTGCGGGCACAGGCGGTGGCCGTGCAAATCGCAAGGTCAGCTCGCGCTGCGCGGCGGCGATCTCGCCGGGCCTGTCGGCGAACGCCGGCGGCCCCGCGCCGTATGCCCGCGTCGTCCTCGCGCGACGGCACCTCATACCGCTTCAGCGGCGACCTGATGCTCCCCGTCGATTCCGCACGCCAGGCGGATCGCGAACGGGGCCAATACCGTGTACCTCGGCGATATCAACGTCGGCGGCAGCCACCTGCGTGAGCTGACGTTCCCGGTCGATCGGTGCGCTCGCAACCGTTCGGAGGACCGACGTCAACCGGCGGCGGTCCAGCTCGCCCGCCCGCTCGACGGCATCGACCGCGTGCTCGCCCACCTGCGGCTGTTCCTCGTGCTGCTGTGCGTCGCCGGGGTCGCGGTCGCCGCCGCGCTCGGTCGTTTCGGCGCCCGTCGCGTGCTCGCGCCGCTCGCCGAGGTCGCTGACACGGCCGTGGAGATCGGTCGCACCGACGACCTCAGCCGTCGTCTCAAAATCCACGCCGACGACGAGGTCGGAGCGCTCGCCACCCGCTTCAACCAGATGCTTGAGCGCCTCCAGCGCTCGCGAGACCAGCTCGACGAGTCGGTGCGCGCGCAACGCCAACTCGTCGCGGACGCCTCCCACGAGCTGCGCACGCCGGTGACGAGCCTGCGGACGAACATCGAGGTCCTGCTCGAGGGCGGCCAGCTCGGTGAGGAGGACCGCCGGCGTCTGCTCGCCGATGTCGTCGAGCAGAGCGAGGAGCTGAGCGGGCTCGTCGGCGACCTGATCGAGCTCGCCCGCGGCGATCTGCCATCCGGCGCGACGGAGTCGATCCGGCTTGACCGCGTCGTCGAGGAGTCGCTCGCCCGAACCCGACGCAACTACCCGCACGTCCGCCTCAGCGCATCGCTTGAGCCCCGGATCGTCGATGGTGCCCCCGACCGGCTCGGCCGCGCGATCAACAACCTGCTTGACAACGCCGCTCGTCACTCGCCGCCGGACGGCGTCATCGACGTGCTGCTGGACAGCGGCGGCGTGCGCATCCGGGACCATGGGACAGGGATCGACGACGAGGATCTTCCGCATGTGTTCGACCGCTTCTATCGGGGTGCCAACTCCCGCGGCAAACAGGGCTCAGGCCTCGGCCTGGCGATCGTCCGACAGGTCGCCGAGCAGCTCGGCGGAACCGTGTCCGCCGCGAACGCCGCCGACGGTGGCGCGATCTTCACGCTCGCGCTCCCGAGCGAGCCGGTGACCGACGCCGACGACGGCGACCGCGACGACGACGGCGAGCTCGCTACTCCGCCTACGGCGCCGGCGGACGGGTCACACGCGCCTGCCGCGCGGCGATGAACCGCTTGCGTAGCAGCCAGAAGAGGAACGCGTAGACCGGCACCGCGATCGCGAGCAGGAACGGCGCGCGGTTCTGCTTGTCGGTTCCGGCGATGCTGACCACGCCGATGCCGAGCGCGACCGCCGGGATCGCCGCGAGCAGCGTCGTGTGGGAGCGGTAGCCCGAGAAATGCTCGCGTCCCGTGACCTCGAGCACGCCGAGCGTCGTCACCGTGAGCCCGACGATGAGCACCGGCAGACTGCCGCCGATCAGCCACACGATGATCGCGACGAGCCCGGCGAAGATCGCGATCTCGGAGACGGGCACGGCTCCGAACGGACTCGGCGGCCGCTCCCCGACGGTGCCGAGCTGGCGCTCCGCCTGACGCTGCTGGCGGGCCTGGGTGGTTGTCCGCTCGACACGCTGCTCGCGCCGCGGCGACGACACGGCGCGCGGGGGGCTCCCCGGCTTTGAGCGCTTGCGAGACCGGCGCTTTGACTTCTGCGAGGCCACGGTGTGCGCAGGATAGAGCTCAGAAGTAGCGCAACACGCCACCGACGCGCCTCACTATCGTTGCCAGGTGTGAGCGCGCCGCAGCAGAAGCCGCTCGAGCTGATCCTGGCTCGCAATCTCCTCGTCGAGCATCAGCACGCCTGCCCTCCTCGTCGGCGAGGAGGGTCAACTGCTGTTCTTCAACGAGGCGGCCTCGGCGATGCTCGGCCGCCGGTTCGAGGAGACCGGCACGCTCACGTCAGCACAGTGGACGGGTGCGTTCGGGCCGTTCGGCGACGACGGCGTGCCGATCCCGTACGACGACATTCCGGCGACGGTCGCGGTCCGCCACCGGCGAGCGTTCCACGGTACGTACCGGATCCGCTCCGCCGGCGGCCGTCACGCCGACGTCGAGGCGAGCACCATCCCGATCGTCGGACCGGGCGGTTCCAGCGGCGCAGTCGTAATCTTCTGGCCGGTGTCCGAGGAGCAGCCGGTCGAGGGAGAGGACGAAGGATGAAGATCAAGGTGTGGGGCGCGCGGGGATCCATTCCCGCACCCGGCCCGGAGACGATGCGCTACGGCGGCAACACGTCATGCGTCGAGGTGACGCTGTCGGACGGCAGCACGGTCATCCTCGACGCCGGAACCGGCATTCGCAACCTGGGGCTGTCGCTGCCCCGCGTCGAGCAGCCGATCAACATCCTGCTCACCCACCTCCACCTCGACCACATCCAGGGGCTGATGTTCTTCGCGCCGGCGTTTCGCCCGGAGTCGGAGATCGTGATCTGGGGTCCCGCCTCGCCGGAGGCCTCGCTGCGCGACCGCATCGCGCGCTACATCTCGGCGCCGCTCGCACCGGTCGAGGTCCGCGAGCTGCCCTCGCTCGTCTCCTTCCGGGAGGCCGACACCGTCGAATGGGCGATCGGTCCCGCGCGGATCCGGGCGCAGGCGGTCAACCACCGCGGCCCCACGCTCGGCTACCGGATCGACGACGGACCCACGTCCCTGTGTTACATCCCGGATCACGAGCCCGGACTCGGCGCCCCGCTGTCCGAACTCGCCGACGACTGGATCTCCGGGTTCGAACTCGCTCAGGGCACCACGATGCTGATCCACGACTGCCAGTACACCGACGAGGAGTACCAGACTCACATCGGCTGGGGGCACTCGCCGGCGTCGGACGCGCTCGCGTTCGCCAACCGCGTCGCCGCCCAGCGGGTGCTCCTGTTCCACCACGATCCGCTCCACTCCGACGAGTTCCTCGACAGCTTCTTCGACGACATCACCGCGCGTTGGCAGAGCCTCGGCGGCGCGCCGGAGCAGGTCGAATTTGCCGCCGAGCGCCACGAGCTGATGCTCGCCGCCCCGGCGACCCAGACCGCCGCCTGAGACCGGCAGCGCTTCTTGTCCCGTGCCTCGCCGCCCTCGCCGGATGCGGCGGGACGGCTCCCTCGCGCTCAGACCGGCTCCCGGCTGATTACGTGCCGGTCCCGGCGGGACGCACGGCTGCGTACCGGCTGCCCGCGGTGTCGCGCCCGGTGGCGAGGAGGCGGCCCGTGGGCCGCTTGCGCTGCGGCCCGGCGACCACTGGGGTGGCGGGGGTGGCGGGCGTGGCGGGACACCATTACGGCATCCACCTCGAGCTCTACGCGGCACGGCTGGTCGTGCCGGTGCCGGCCGGCATCGGGATCGCGCCGCCCCAGCGCCGCCGGGGCGCGTACGTGCTCGGGGGCGCCTGCGTGTATCCGCTGCGGACATACGAGCCGACCGGCGTCGTCGTCGTCGACGGCCGGGCCGGGTCGCCTGCGCCGACGCTCGGGGCGCTGTTCGCGATCTGGGGCCAGCCCCTGTCCAGGGGGCGCCTCGCCGGCTTCCGCGGGCCGGTGAGCGCCTACCTCGGCGGCGTGCGGTGGAGCGGGCCGCCGGGCGCGATCCGGCTCACGCGTCACGCGGAGATCGTGCTCGAGGTCGGCGAGGCGGTCCCGCCGCACCGGACCTACCTGTTCCCGCCCGGGCTCTAATCTCCCGAGTCGATGTCCACGCGTGCGTTGCTGTCGCTGCTCGCCGCCGTCGTCGTCGCGTTGTCGCTCGCCCCGGCCGCGCTCGCCGACGGCGACCCTGCGAGCGACGTCCTCCTCGGAGAGAACGTCTTCTACCCGTACTCCCCGCAGGTGTCGCCGTCGCTCCAGAAGACGCTCAACGCCGAGACGGTGGCGGCGAAGAAGGCCGGCTTTCCGCTTGAAGGTCGCGCTGATCGCGGCACCGGTCGACCTCGGCGTCATCCCTGACCTGTTCGGCAAGCCGCAGAAGTACGCCGACTTCCTCGATCAGGAGATCAGCTTCCAGGGCAAGCAACCGCTGCTCGTCGTGATGAAGGCCGGCTACGGCGCCCAGGGCGTCACCGCCCACGTCCGCGGGACCCTGTCGTCGATCGCCCGGCCGGCCAGCGGCGCGAGCAACGACCTCGCCAAGGCCGCGATCGTCGCCGTCGCCAAGCTCGCCGCTGCCGACGGCCACCCGATCAGCGGCGTCCCGGGGGTCCCGGGGTCGTCGTCAGGCGGCGGGATCAGCGCGACGACGATCATCCTCATCATCCTGATCATCGCCGCCCTGGCGACGGGCGGGGCGCTCGCGGCGGTCACGCTCCGGCGGCCGCGGCCGGCCGAGCACCGGGAGACCTGACCGCCCGCCCGCCGCCGCCCGTTTGGGAGCCCGGCGCGCTCCGCCCAGGACCGGCGAAACGGCGCATCGAGAGGGTGACGGACCGGTCCCGGCAAGCGGCGCGCGGCGCGGCGCTGGGCATGAACCGGCGAGGGGGCGGTACGAATCCCGGAGCGCCCGCTCCGCCCCCAGGTTGGCTTCGGGACTTGGGGTGAATAGTTCACCCAAACTCCCTAAACCAACCGCCAGGCGTCGGCGGCGCGAGCCCCGCACGCGCGGTCTAAGCCCAACCGGCTCCCCTCGTTGCATGCCGTCCATTCTGCGCCTGGGTACGCATACAGACGGTCAGCGCGACCGGTCGATCACCGACCCCCTTCGATGCGCCTTTACGTCCAGCCCGCACGCACGCGCACCGAACTCGCCCCCGAAGTCGCCGCACTCGCCCCCGCACGCGCACCCCCGACCCCGCGCCTAGTCCCACCGCCGCCTTGGCCCCGCCCGCAGCTCGCGCAGCTCGGCCACCCCGTGCGCTTCGAGCGAACCGACCGCCCCGTCCGCACCACCGGCCGCACCCGGCAGCACCCGGACCGGCATGCCAGAGCACGACACGCCGCCGGCCCCCGAAGCGTCCGCGGCCACCCGCACCACCCGCGCGTCCGGCCGCGACGCCACGCACTCCTGCAGCGCCAGACCACGGAACACGAGCGCGGCGCCGTCGTCCGCGGCAAAGCCGGGCGGCAGCCGTCCGCCGCCGACGGCCTCAAAGTACACCGGCAGCCGCTCCGGCTCGGAGTCCATGTGCACCGAGAGACTCCCGGGGAGCAGTCCGATCCCGGAGACCGCCTCCGGCATGCCCCCGCTCTTCGACACGCCGCCCTCAAACCAGCACATCGCGCCCGCGCTCAGCCCGGCGAGCACGGTCCCCGACGCCCACGCTTTACGCATCGCGACGTCGATCGAATGCTCGCGCCAGATCGCGAGCATGTTCCGCATCGAGCCGCCGCCGACGTAGATGACGTCCTGGGCCAACAGGTGCGCGACGGGATCGACCCGGTCCCGCGCCAGGTGGAACAGCGACAGGGTCGAAGGCTCGCACGTCCATTCTCCGAACCGGTCATAGAACCGCGTGACCTGCTCCCGCGGGTCCCCGCTCGCGGTCGGGAGAAAGCAGACGCGCGGCGCCGGAACCGCCGCCAGCTCCAGCGCCAACCGATCGAGCGCCGCCGAGCGCTCGTCCGTCGTGAAGCCGCCCCCGCCCATGGCAAGGACTGTCCGGCGGTCAATCGGTACCCCCCCACCCTGGACCGCCTCGCCCCGACGCTCGGCGCGCCCGCTGTCGCCGCTCACGCGGCGAGTGGTTCGCTCACCGCCACATCGGTGGTGGGCTTACCGAGATACCTGACCTCGAGCTCTCGCTCGCGGGTGACTCCCGTGTCGTCCACAGACACGAAACTAGCGCACGCGCCCGGTCGCGACGACACGACGTCGGACAGTTCGGTGCCGATGAAGTGGAGCGCCGACCCGTCGCCGGCACCGTAGCCCGGCGCCATGCCGTCCCCGATCGCGTCGACGAACGCCGCCCGCCGTCCCGGCTCGGCGTTGTAGTGGACCGCGTTGCTCCATGGCAGGAAGCCGAGCCCGTCGATGCGCCGGGCCTCGCCCTCGTGAAAGCCGCTCACGGCTTCCGAGAACCAGCACAGCGACCCGGCCGAGCCGCCGCACATCACGACGCCGCTCTGCCACGCCTCGTGGAGGATCTCCCCCAGCCCGTGCGCCTGCCAGGTTCCGAGCAGCGAGATGACGCTGCCGCCGCCGACGTACACGAGATCCTGGGAGAGGAGGTGCGCGCGCGGATCGCCGACGCCGGTCTCACGGCGGAACAGGGAGATGTGCGACGGTTCGCAGCGGTCGGCGCTGAACGCGCGGTAGAACCGCACGACGTAATGGTCGGCGTCGCCGCTGGCCGTCGGCAGGAAGCACACGCGCGGGCGCTCGACACCGGTCAAGCCCAGCACGTAGTCATCGAGCAGGGTATTTCCCCACTCCATTGAGAAGCCGCCTCCGCCGAACGCCACGATCTGGGGCACCCGAGCGCGCATTGGCGGCAGGTTAAGACTCCCTGCACATGCCGCGCACTGGCCCGATGTCCAAACCGGGTCGCCCCGGACCGTCCATCGATTACGTTGTCGCTCGAGATGAGCGCGATGGCTCCAATTGCAGCGGCCGTCTGAGGCCGAGGAGCTCGCGCACCACGACGGCGAGCGTCCCGGGAACCGGGCGCTGACCCGGATGCACCTCGAGCACGAGCGGCGCCGGATGGGGCGCCAGCAACGGCGCGATCGTCGCCCACGGCACCGACCCGGCGCCCGGCGCGAGATGCAGGTCGAGCCGCATCGGCTCGATTCCGCCGGCGCGCTGCGCTCCGGACCGAGCGCCGAAGTTGTCGTGAACATCGAAGAGCACGACCTCGTCGAGCAGCGGCTCGATCAGCTCGGCGAGATCGCGGCCAAGACGGTCAGCCGCGATGTACGCGTGGCCGATATCGAGGCACATCCCGACCTCCTCGCATCCCATCCGGCGAACCAGCTCGCCCACGACCCGCGGATCGTGAGACGCGCACTGCTCTCCCGGATACCGCGGAGCGGCGTTCTCGACGGCGACGCGGACGCCGGTGTCGCCCGCCCGGCGCGCCAGACGACGGAGCGAGCGCTCGGCTCCATCGACGCGCCCACCGTGGAGCACGAGCATCTCGGCCCCGGCGACCTCGGCGTAACGCAGCGCGCCCCCCAAGAGCGCGTCGTCACGCCGGGCGCCGACGATCAGGTCGCCAGGGGCATGGAGGATGAGGCCCATCCCGGTGAGCCGGAGGTTGGCTCGCAGCGCTGCCGCGTGCGCCTCGAGCAGGCCGTGGTCAAGGAGCAGCTCGCGGCCGGCGATCGTGATCTGGACCATCCCGAAGCCGGCCGCCTCCCACCCCTTGAGCCGAGGTGTCGTCGGCCACCAGCCCGCGGGGAGGTCGAGGCCGAGCCGGTGATGCCGCAGCTCGTCGCCGATCGACGGACGAGAGGGGTCGGTCGTAACGGCCATAACCGACTTGGACCGTAGGGACCGCGGGAGCGGGGGTTGTGTCGTTTCGGTGATCGCACCGGCAACAGCCCACAGCACCGCCCACGCGGCACAGAATTGTCACAACTTCTCCGTGCCTGCTGCCCTACCGTGAGTCTCCTCTCTCTCAGCGGGCCGGCGGCAACTGCCGCCGGCCCGATGCTTTAAGAGAGGAGGCCCGCCCGCCCCGGAGGCCCGCCCGCCCCGGAGGCCCGCCGACGCCCGCCCCGGCCGCTTACGCGGGCTGCGGGGTCTCGGGCGGCGTCGTCGAGGAGTCGGCGAACTCGCGGAACAGCCCGGTGACGACAAACACGACCTGCTCGGCGATATCGACGGTGTTGTCGCCAACCCGTTCCAGGCACCGCGCGACCAGGATCATGAACATCCCCCACTCGCGCATGTCGATGTTGTCCCCGATCTCGACGGCCCGCTTGAAGATCTCCCGGTTGAGGCGGTTGATCTCGGCGTCCTGGCGGACGAGGTCCTGGGCGAGCTCGACGTTGCGTGAGGCGAATGCCTCTTTCGCCTGGGAGACCTGCGAGCGGGCGAGCTGACCCATCCGCTCGATCGCGTCGAGGATCTCTTTGTCCTTCGGCGCCTCGTACCCGGACAGCGGCACGAGCTTGGCGATGTTCACGCATTGATCGCCCATCCGCTCGACGCACCGGATCGTGTGGAGCAGCGCGGCGACGATTCGCAGGTCGCCGGCCACCGGTGACTGACGGGCGAGCAGTGACAGGACGCCCTGATGGACCTCGAGGTAGCGGCCGTCGATGCGGTCATCGTCGGCGACGACCATCCCCGCGAGCTCGACGTCCTGGTAGCTGATCGACTCGAGCGCGCGGTCGAGCTGCTGGATCACGATGTCGAGACCGCCGAGGGCCTGCGTCTCGAGCTCCTTGAGCGTCTCGCCGGTACTGCGTGGCGTGTCTCTTGCATGACTCTCCCTTACCCGCTAGCCGAACTTGCCGGTCACGTAGCGCTCGGTCCGTTCGTCCTTCGGGTTGGTGAAGATGTCGTTCGTCGGGGCGTGCTCGATCAGCTCTCCGCTCGAGCATGAACGCCGTCGTGTTGGCGACGCGCGCAGCCTGCTGCATGTTGTGGGTGACGATCACGATCGTGTAGCGCTCCTTGAGCTCGTCGATGAGCTCCTCGATCTTGAGCGTCGCGACCGGGTCAAGCGCCGAGCACGGCTCGTCCATCAGAATCACCTCGGGCTCGACCGCGACCGTACGGGCAATGCAGAGGCGCTGCTGCTGTCCGCCGGACAACCCATTCCGGGCTTCGTTCAGGCGATTCTTGACCTCGCCCCACAGGCCGACGGCGCGCAGTGCTCGGTGGACCCGCTCGCGCAGGTTCTCCGCCCTTCGTGCCCGTCAGCCGCAGCCCGGCCGCAACGTTGTCGAAGATCGACATCGTCGGGAACGGGTTTGGCTTCTGGAACACCATGCCGATCAAGCGCCGCACCGACGTGACGTCGACGCCGTCGCTCGTACACGTTGAAGTCGTCGAGCATGAACGCTCCCCTTCGGCCCGGGCCCCGGAATCTCCTCGTGCATCCGGTTGATGCACCGCACCACGTCGACTTGCCGCACCCGGACGGGCCGATGATTGCCGTCACCTCGTTGGCCGGGACAATCGATGCTGATGCCCTTGACGGCGTGGGCCTGTCCCGTAATACGCGTGCAGGTCCTTGACCCGATGGTGTGCCCGGCCCGTGCTTGACGCCGACTCGGTCGGCGCCGCGTCCGCGGCAGCGGTCTGGGTCTCGGTAGATGTCCGCCGATGTCCCCGTTCGTGGTCCTTGCTCGGTGGTCGTCAGGAGGGATCATGCCAGTCTACTCCTTCGCGAGACGACTCGCGCGATCAGGTTGAGGATAAGGATCAGCGCGACAAGCGTCAGTGCCGCCCCCACGCACGGTTGACGAACTCGGTCGGTGTTCTGACCGAGGTCGCTGAAGATCTGTGCGGCAGCGTGTTCATCGGCTGGCCGAGATTGCCGGTGAGGACGTGAACGGCCGCCGTCGTGAACAGCAGCGGCGCGGTCTCGCCGATGCCCCGCGCGACCGAGAGCAGCGAGCCGGTGATCGAGGCCCGGCGTGGCGGTCGGCAGCACGATCTTCGTCACCACGCGCCAACGCGGCGCGCCGAGTGCGAGGGCTGCCTCCCGCAGGCTCCCGGGCACGAGTAGGAGCACGACCTCGGCCGAGCGCGTGACGATCGGGAGCATCAGCAGCGCCGAGCGCGACCGCTCCCTTCCAGCCGACTGCAGTCACCCCCGACGTGGGTGACGACGAGCAGCGTGAAGACGAACAGGCCGAACACGATCGACGGGACACCGGTCATCACGTCGACGAAGTACCGGACGATGTTCGCGAACCACGACTCCTTGCCGTACTCGGTCAGCTACAGCGCGACGCTGATCCCGATCGGGGACGGCGATCAGCGTCGCGAGGCCGACGATCTCAAGCGTGCCGAGAATCGCGCTGCGGATCCCGCCGATGTTGCAGGGCGGCGGCGGCGGCGCGCCGGCGACGTGCGGGAAGTACTGGCTAGGTTCGGATCGCTCGTGAAGAAGCTGCTTTTCCAGGAGCTGAGTCCCTTGTAGAGCAGGTAGTAGAGGACGAGGACGAGCGGGACGAGCGCGATCCCCGTCGCCACGACCAGGAGCGATCCCCGCATGACCTTGTCGGTCCGCCGGCGGCGCGGACTCACCTGCGGGCAGTCCGCGGAGACTCGTCTGCGGTCACGGCACCTGCCGGTGCCGGCTCCATCTCAGTTCCGGTGACTCCGGCGCGGCTCGCCGCCGCCGCTTATCCCGGCGGTCCCCGGACGGATGAAGCGCCGCGCGATGATGTTGACGACCAGCGTGAGCACGAACAGAATCGAGACCCGCGGCGAACAGCGTCGACTGTGACAGCGGCGTCGTCTCGCGCCTCGCCGAACTGCATTGGCGATCACGCCGGCGAGCGACTGGCCCTGCTCGAAAAGTCGAATGCCGATGTCGTCGAGTTGCCGATCACGTAGCACGACTGCGATCGTCTCCCCGATTGCGCGGCCGAGGCCGAGCATCGCGCCGCCGGTGATGCCCGGCCGGGCGTACGGCAGCACGGCAATCCGGATCATCTCCCACCGGGTCGCTCCGAGCGCGAGCGCCGCCTCCTTGTGCTCCGACGGCACCGTCGCGATCACCTCCCGGGAGATCGCCGAGACGATCGGCAGGATCATGATCGCCAGGACGAGTCCGGCGAGGAAGTAGCTCGGGCCGGCGACCGTGCCGCCGCCGATGAACGGGATGAACGACAGGAAGTTGGCGAACCACTGCTGAGCCGCGGAGAAGGAGCTGCGGAATGAGCACGAAGAAGCCCCACAGGCCGTACACGACGGAGGGCACCGCGGCGAGCAGATCGACGAGGACCGAGAGCGGGCCGCGTATGCGCCGCGGCGCAAGCTCGGTGATGTACAGCGCGGTCGCGACGGCGATCGGCACGCCGATCAGCAGCGCGATCGCCGCCGTGACGAGCGTGCCCACGAGCATCGGCCGCGCCGAACGTGAAGTTGCCGCCGGTCGCACAGGCGCCGCCCTGCTGGAGATGACGTGTCCCAGTCGTTGCCGAAGAGGAAGCTGAAGACCCGATCTGGCTGAACGCGTCCTTGAGACTCGCTGATCAGCGTCACGAAGAACTCCGCCAGCAGCACGAGCACGCCGCCGCGAGCGCGCGCGAGCCCGAACTTCAGGACCTGGTCCGGCAAGCGCGACCAGCGGCGACCGCTCCAGTGACGGAGCGGCCGCCGCCGAGAGTGGTGGCGCTTGCTTCCACCTACTGAGCTCTCCGACGCAGCCTCAGCTCACCGGGGACCCGTTGCAGCTCAGATCTGGCTGAGCTGAGCCTGGGTCTTGGACAGCAGCGAGGCGGGCAGCGGTGCGAAGTAGCAGCTGCTGCTCCACCTTCTGGCCGTCGCCGAGGCCGTAGGTGAGGAACTTCTTCGTCGCCTTGACGCGGCCCTGCGGGCGATGCCGGCCTTGCACATGTCCTTGTAGATGACGACGAATGTCTGCGACGTGATCGGGTACGCCGCCTTGTTCGGCGAGTTGATCGTCGAGATCGCGAGGTCCGGCGGGATCGTGATCCCGTCAGCGGCCGCCGAGGTGTGCAGCCAGCGTCGGCACGATGAACGCACCGGACTTGTTCTTCACCGCGGCGTACGTGAACCCGTTCTGCAGCGCGTACGCCTGCTCGACGTAGCCGATCGAGCCCGGCGTCTGCTTGACCGCAGCGGCGACGCCGGAGTTGCCCTTCGGCGCCCGTGTCCGACCGGCCACTTGACCGTCCTTGTCCGGAGGACCGGCGATCTTGACCCACTCGGGCTGTAGGCGGCGAGGAACGTCGTGAATCCCTTCGTCGTGCCGGACGAGTCGGATCGGTGAACGACCGTGATCGACGTGCTCGGCAGGCTGACGCCCGGGTTGAGCGACTTGATCTCGGCATCATTCCACGTCTTGACCTTGCCGAGGAAGATGTCGCCGAGCGTCTTGCCGTCGAGCTTGAGACCGCTCTTCACGCCGGACAGGTTGTACGACACCGTGATCGCGCCGAACGCGACCGGGAACTGGAGGACCGGCCCCTTGCGCGCTTTGACCTCGGCCTCGGCTTCATCGCCGGGTCGCTGCCGGCGAAGTCGAGCGTGCTGGCTGCAGGCCGGCGATGCCGGCGCCCGAGCCGAGCGGGTTGTAGTTGACGGTCAGGCCCTGCGAAGACAGGTTCTGGCCCCACTGGCTGTAGATCGGGGCCGCGAAGCGTCGAGCCGGCTCCGTTGATCGTGCCGCCGCGCCGACCGCTGCTCGAGTGGACGAGCTCGCGCGAGCCTGTCGAGCCCCCAGAGCTCGAGCTGGAACTGCTGCTCGAGCCGCAGGCGGCGACCGCGAGCGACGCGGCGAGCGACAGCGCCACCGCACCAATTCGACGTGTACTCAAAGTCATCTCCTTCAATCGATGTGCGGGGAGTGTCCGCAACCGCCCCGGCCCAGGTGTTAACCAGTTGTGAACCGCTCGTTCGCTTGCTGTTTGTGCTCTGCCGCCAGCCGGTAGCCAAACCCGAAGTGGGTGTGGATGAAGAACCAGCCTGGGAGGGCCTCGTGGAGCTTCACCCGCAGCTTCCGGACGTAGACGTCAACGGATCGGTCGCCCGCCCGCATGTCCCGTCCCCAGACAAGCCGATAGAGCTCCTCGCGCGACATGATCCGATCCTCGCGCCGCGCCAGCTCGGTGAGCAGGCGCAACTCGCGGATCGAGAGCATCAACGCGCGGCCGCTGGCACGGGCGAGGTGTTCGTCAGGCAGGATCTCGAGCGGCCCGATTTCGAGCACTTCGCTGCGGGATCTCGCCGTGGCGGACATCGGACGGCATGCTCGTCCGAGCGGCCCCCGGCAGCGTTACCGAGTCGTGATCGGGATGTGAAGAACCTGTGAAGCGGGCTTCAGATCAGCCGGCGAAGGCGTGATCGAAGTCGCGCTCACCGTCGAATGCCGGCCCCTCGTCCGCACGCACGTCCGCGGCGGTCACGTCGGTCACGGCCTCGGGCTCATCCGGCTCCGGCGCGAACCGGTAGCCGACCCCAAAGTGGGTGTGGATGTAGCTCCACGTCGGCGACGCGGTGCGGAGCTTCTGGCGGAGCTTGCGCACGAACACGTCGACCGACCGGTCGCCGTGCGCCATCGCGTAGCCCCACACCCGTTCGTAGATCTCCTCCCGGCGCAACACGCGGTCGGACTGAGAGAGCAGGTGGAGGATCTCGAACTCGCGGGCGGTGAGCTCGAGGCTCATCTCGCCGGCATACGCCTGGTAGAGGTCCGGGCGGATCGTGATCTCACCGACGAGCGTCGAACTCTCGAGCTCCGGCATCTCGTTGCGCCGATGGCGCCGGATCGCCGCCTCGATCACGCAGATGAGCTCCTCGGCGTGGCACGGCTTCGTCATCCACGCATCGGACCCGAGGCGCAGGCCGCGGACGCGCTGGGCGACCGACGACGGGCCGGTGCACACGATCACCGCAAGGCCCGGGAGCCGCGAGCAGACGCGCTCGAGATATTCCCAGCTCCCCGGACCCAGGATCGCGACGTCGATCACGAGCGCGTTGAGCCGCATCGCGACGAGCGCCTCGGCCGTGACCGGGCTCGCGAGGGAACGCAGATCCCATCCGAGCGTTCCCAATCGGTTGGAGAGAACCTGCATGAACCCCGGGTCTCGGTCGATCACCGCAAGCCGGAGCCGGTTTTGCGTCCGCGCTGAGGCCCCGGTGGCCCCGTGCTGCGCGTCGCTCACATCGGGCGACATGGCCCGCACTGTAGTGCACGCCGGAGCAGGTCGCTCCACCGGGCGGCCAGTCGGTCACAGGATCTTTACACGCAAACACCGGGGAATATCCGGCGCGCACAACGGCGGTCGAGCCGGCTGGTCAAAACGTCCCCACCGGTACGCTGTCGGCTGTGCGGGGAGCTACGCCCCACCCACGCCAGCCGCGCAGCGCCGACCCGCGCGTGCGCTCGGCGCTGTTGATGCCGCTGGCGGCCCTGGCCGTGCACCAGGGGCGCTACTACCTCGCGTTCGGCGCCCATACGCCGGCCCGGCTGCTCCGGGATGGGCACTCGTACCTCGGGTCGGTCGTCCCGTTCGCCGTGCTCGGCGCCGCGCTCGCGCTCGGTCTGTTGGCCGGTCGGCTCGCCCGCGCGTGGCAGGGCGCGGGCGGCGACGGACGCTCGCGGTCCACCGCCCCCCGGCCCCACTCGCTCCTGCGGATCTGGGCGCTCATCTCGATCGTTCTGCTGTCCCTGTATTGCGTGCAGGAACTCACGGAGGGCGCGCTCGCGGCCGGCCACGCCGGTGGGCTCGCCGGGGTGGCGGGCAGCGGCGGCTGGCTGGCCGTCCCGCTCGCGATCGCCGCCGGCGGGGCGCTCACCCTGATGTTGCGCGCCGGAGACGCGCTCGTCGAGCTCCTCACCGGGCTGCGCTCGCGTCCCCGCTTGAGCGCCCCGCCGCGCGCGCTGCGTGTGCTCGTCGGCTGCCGGACCGACTGGCGGCTCGCCGGCGGTTCCGGCGTCAGCGCTGGGCGGGCGCCCGCCGCTCGCGCTCGGATCTCGCTGAACCGAGCCTCACGCGCTGCCGCGGAAGGTGTCCGCGCGCCAGCGCGTCCTTGAAGGAGCATCGTGAGCTTTGCCCTGCGGGCGGTGGCCGAGCGCCATCGCCCTGAACATCATCGACAGATTGCCTCTCGCCTGCGGGCGCCGGCACTTGCCACCAGCGCCCTGCTCGCCGGCGCGATCCTGTGGCCCGCCGCGGCGGCGCGCCCACGGGCTGCTCGGCCGCGCGTATCTCCCGGTTCCGGCGTGGCTGTTCGCCTGGGCGGCCGGCGCCGTGCTGCTCGTGTCCTTCCTCGCGCTGCCGGCGCTGTGGTCCCGTCCTCGGCTCGAGCATGCGCGCCGCGTGCGCGTGATCGGGCTTCCGGGGTGGCTCGATCCGCTGTGTGGCGCCGTCGGGGTCGCGCTGTTCGGGCTCGTCGTCGTCAGCGGCATCGCGGGGAGCCAGATCCCCACCACGAATCTCACGCCGACGGCCGTGTTCGTGCTCTTCTGGGTCGGCCTCCCCGTCCTCAGCGTGCTCGTCGGCGACGTGTTTCGCCCGTTCAACCCGTGGCGCGCGCTCGCCCGCGCCGTGCGGGCGCTGCTCAGCCGCCGGGAGCGACGCCTGCCCGCGCCGCTCCCCTACCCGGACCGGCTCGGGCGCTGGCCCGCCGTCGCCGGAGTTCTCGGCTTCGCCTGGCTCGAGCTCGTGTTCGTCGGCCGCTCGCACCCGGCGACGCTCGCCGTGCTCGCCGCCGGCTACGCGCTGCTCCAGCTCTGCGGGATGGCGTGCTTCGGGATCGAGACCTGGACGGCGCGCGGCGACGCGTTCGCGGTCGCCTTCAACCTGTTCTCCCGGATCTCGCCGCTCGAATACCGCGACGGCGCGCTCTGGCGCCGGCCGCTGCTCTCCGGCCTCACCGGCCTGACGCCGCTCCCCGGAACGGCCGCGCTTGTGTGCGCGATGATCGGGGCGACGACGTTCGATGGTTTCATCAACGGCCCCGTGTGGCGGAGCCTCTCGCCGTCGCTCCAGCGCTCGCTCCGCCACCTCGGCCTCTCCGGGACGGCCGCCCTCGAGCTCGCGCTCACGATCGGGCTGCTCGCCTGTGTCGCGGTCTGCGCCGGGCTGTACCGCCTCGGCGTCGCCGGCATGGGTCAGGTCTCCCCGGACCATCCGGCTCGTCGCCTCACCGGCGCCTTTGCCCACTCACTCGCCCCGATCGCGTTCGGCTACCTCCTCGCCCACTACTTCTCGCTGCTCGTGATCCAGGGGCAGGCCACCGCCTCCCTCATCTCCGACCCGTTCGGCACCGGCGCGAACCTGTTCGGCACCGCCGGAGCGCGCATCGACTATGGACTCCTCTCGGCCGCGATGATCTGGTACGTCCAGGTCGCGGCACTCGTCGCCGGACACGTGTCCGGGCTGGCGCTCGCGCACGATCGCGCGCTCGTCGTCTACGGCGACAGTCACGAGGCGGCCGAATCGCAACGCTGGATGCTCGCCGTGATGGTGACGTTCACGTGTCTCGGCCTGTGGCTGCTCTCCGCGGTGAACACCTGACCCCACAACCCTGCTTGGATCGTCTCCAGATATGACCAAACGAACCCCCTCCCTCTCCGCCCTCCTCGCCGTCGTCGGCGTGCTCGCCCTCGCGGGGTGCGGCTCCTCAAGCTCGAGCAGCTCGAGCCAGTCGAGCGGCTCGGGCTCCGGCACGAACTCGAGCACGACCACGAGCACGTCGATCTCGACCCAGTCCGGGCCGCCGACGACCGGTCCGCCCCCCGCCGTGGCCGAACTGCCCGCGGCCCTGCACCCGCGCTCGGGCCAGTTCCCCTCGGCCCGGGGCAAGACGCTGCAGCAACTCGCCAACGGGCTGCACTCAGGCATTCAGCTCGGTGCCGCGACCGGCACGTTCACGCCGGGAACGGGGCGGTTCGCGTTCGCTCTGAACGCGACGAACGGCGCGTTCGTCTACGCCCCGACGGCGCTGTACATCGCGCGCACCCCCCACAGCCCGGCACAGGGCCCGTTCCTGGCCCCCGCCGACCCGATGACCGTCTCGCCGCAGTTCCGCTCCAAGCAGAACAGCGGCCCCGGCGGCATCCAGGCGATCTACGCGGCCCAGCTTCCGCTCCCGAAGGCCGGCACGTACACGCTCCTGTCGATCACCCGCACCCGGAGCGGACTGCTCGGTGCGCCCGGGGAGGTCGCCGTCGCCGCGTCATCGCCGATCCCAACCGTCGGTCAGCAGCCACCCGCGATCAGCACCGACACGCCCGCGTCGGTCCACGGGAACACGTCGCTGCTGACGACGCGCATCCCGCCCGAGCAGATGGCATCGGTGTCGTTCAAGGACGTGCTCGGCAAGCGGCCGATCGCGCTCATCATCTCCACGCCCCAGCTGTGCATCTCCCGCGTGTGCGGTCCCGTGACCGACATCGCGGTCGAACTCCAGCATCGCTACGGGAGCCACATCACGTTCATCCACCAGGAGGTCTACGTGGACAACGATCCCAAGAAGGGACTGCGGCCGCAGCTGAAGGCGTTTCACCTGCAGACCGAGCCGTGGCTGTTCACGATCAACCGCCAGGGCAAGATCGCGGCGCGGCTCGAGGGATCGTTCGGCGTGAACGCGTTCACGAGCGCGATTCAGGCGGCACTGCGATGAGGCGGACTCGGACCTACCCCGTCCTGACCGCGATCATCGGGGTGGCCGTGCTCGCCGGATGTGGCTCGAGCGGCAGCTCGGGCGGCAGCGGTGCGGTCAGCGTCCCCAAGGTGGCGGCTGCCCGCGTGTTCACGCTCGCGGGCTTTCAGCCGAGCGGCCCGGTGACCCCCGGGCGCCCGACGACGGTCAGCTTCACGGTGCAGCTCCCCAACGGCAAACCGCTCACCCAGTACAAGACGGGGGGCGGACCGCACACCGGCGTGCACCTGATCATCGTCCGCGACGACCTCGCGTACATCATCCACGAGCATCCGCCGATCGGGCCGGACGGCCGGCTCACGCAGACCGTGCGCTTCCCGGCGCCGGGTCACTACCGCGTGCTCGTCGACGTGTACCCCAACATCCCCGGTGGGCAGCCGAACTTCCAGCTGTTCCGCAACCTCGTCGTCACCGGCGCGTACAAGCCGAAGCCGCTGCCGCCGTTCACGCCGGACCAGACGATCGACGGCTACCACATCGACATGCAGGGCCACCCATCGCTGCACGCGATCCAGGCCCAGTTCGTCAACGTGACCGTCCGTGACGCGCAGGGCCACAACGTCACCTTCGTGCCGTGGTTCGGAGCGCTCGCCCACGCGATCTTCTTCCACGAGGGCTCGCTTGACTACTTCCACACGCACGTGTGCGGGGCGGGCGCGCCGAACTGCACGACGGTGCTCGGTGGGGCGAAGGTCAGCGGGCACGCGACCGCCCCGGGCAAGCTCACCCTCGGCGTGCTGCTCCCCGTCCCCGGGACGTGGCGGCTGTTCCTGCAGATGAAGCTCGGCGGCCGTGTCGTCACCGTGCCGTACACGCTCAAGGTCGCCGCATGACGCGGATCAGACGGGTGACCGCCGCCGTCGCCGTGGTGCTGCTGCTCGCGCCCGCCGCCGCGTGGGCGCACGCGGAGATCAGCCCCGCGGTGTCGCTCAGCGGCAAGCTCCAGCTCTACAGCCTCGCGGTCCCGACCGAAAAGTCCGGCGCGGTGACGACCCAGGTCGAGCTGACGCTTCCGAGCGGGTTCTCGATCGACTCGTTCGTTCCCGCTCCCGGCTGGCACCGCGTCCTCCAGCAGACGGGCAGCGGCGATAACGCCGTCATTCAGAAGGTCACGTGGACGGGTGGACGGGTCCCGACCGGCGAGGACTCGCTGTTCCAGTTCCTCGCCACGCCGGCCAGCAGCCAGACGTACACGTTCACGGTCCGGCAGACCTACTCCGACGGTGGGGTCGTCAACTGGTCAGGGCCGGAGTCCTCGGACGCGCCGGCACCGTCGATCGAGGCGAAGAGCAGCCTCGGAGGCGGCGGCGGCGGGACCTCGGCGCTGACCATCGTCGCGCTGATCGTCGGCGTGCTCGGCCTGGTCGCCGGCCGCGCTTGCGCTGCTCAGCGGCGGCCGTGGCTCCGGAGGGCGTCCGCTCGCGTGAGGAGGACGCGCCTCACGGTGGCAGCGCTCGCGGTCGTGCTCGTCGCGTTGCTCGCGCCGGCCGGCGCGTCGGCGCACGCGTATCTCGTCCGCACCGTGCCGGCCGCGAGCGGGATCCTCGATTCCGCCCCGCAGACGGTCTCGCTGACGTTCGATGAGGCGGTCGAGCCGCGGTTCGCGATCGTGTCCGTGACCGACGCCTCCGGCACGCAGCACGCGACCGCCGCCGTGCAACGATCGCCCGCCAACCCGGACACGCTCGTCGTCCCCGTCAACCGTCTGCCGGAGGGGTGGTACCTCGTCTACTGGCGCGCGATCTCGGTCGATGGCCATCCGGTCCAGGGCGCGTTCACGTTCGCCGTCGGCCCGAATCCCGGCCCGGCCCCCCAGTTCCCGGTCCCGCGGGTCAGCGCGACTGCCGTCACCGCGCAGCTTCTGATCGCGCGGTGGGTGATGTTCGCGAGCATCATGAGCGCAATCGGCCTGCTCATGCTCCGGCTGCTGATCGCGCGCGCGGTCATCCGGCGGGTGCCGGGGACCACGCTGCGCGTGCTCACCCGGGCGACGATCGTCGCCGGCGTGATCGGACTGATCGCGATTCCCGTGTACCTCGACTTCGCGATCGCCAACGACTCACTGCGCTCGGTGTTCGATCTCGGCGCGCTCGTCCCGCTGTTCCGGGTGACGGCATTCGGCCGCGGATACCTCGACCTCGAGCTGTGCTTCGCGCTGTTCTGTGTCGCCGGAGGGGTCGCGCTGTGGGTCGACCGCCCGGACCGGGAGCAGCGCTCGATCGCCGAACTCGCCGCCATCACCGGCGCGCTGCTCGCCGCGGTCGCCGTGCTCATCATCCCCGGCGCCGTCGGGCACGCCGGCCAGACCCCGCCGCGCGGACTCTCGATGTTCCTCGATGCCGTCCACCTCATGTCCGGCTCGGTCTGGCTCGGCGGCCTGATCGGGCTGCTCGTGCTGTGGCTGAGCCTGCGCGGTGAGCGGCCCCGCGGCGCGCCGTCCCGGGTATCGGTCCTCGCGGTCGTCGTCCCGCGGTTCTCGTCCGTCGCGTTCGTCTCCGTCCTCGTGCTCCTCGCCACCGGGACCGGGGCGACGATCATCCACATGCCGGCCGTCAACGCGCTGTGGGACACGAGTTACGGCCAGGCGATCCTCGTGAAGATCCTGCTGCTGCTGCTCGCCCTCGGGCTCGCGGCGGGCAACCTGCTCCGCACGAAGCCAGGGCTGGCGGCCGCGCGGGAGCACACCGAGCGCGGCGAGTCCGCTACACGGCTCCTCAGCCGACTCGTGAGCGGCGAGACGATCCTCGTCGGCGGCGCCGTGTTCGTGGCCGCCCTGCTCTCCAGCCTCGCGCCGCCGCCGCCGTCGTTCGCGCTTCAGAACTCGGCTCTCGCGAAGGTCGGTCCGGGGCGGGTGGCGCGGACGGTGCAGCTGCACGGCTACACGCTGCAGGTGCTCGTCTCACCGAACAAGGCCGCCGCCCCGGACTCGTTCTCACTGCGGATCACGAAGGGTGGCCAGCCGGTCCACGGCGCCACCGTCACCCTGGCGTTCAATCACCTGGAGATGGAGATGCCCCAGCAGGAATACCAGCTCAAAGAGGTCTCACCGGGCGTCTACTCCCGGTCCGCCCCGGCGCTCGTGATGGTCGGCCCGTGGGGCCTCTCGTACCAGATAACTCCGCCCGGTGGCGCTCCCTTCACCGCGCGCATCGTCGACCAGGCGAACGGCTGATGGACGCCCGCCAGATTGGCCTACGGCTGCTCGCCTCGCTGATCGCGCTCGGCTGCGGTATCGCGGCGCTCGTCGTCGCTATCCTGCTCGTCCGGGGTGTTGTTGCGTAGTTCTTCAGTGGCATTGATCGTCCATGGCCTCTCGTAAGCAACAGAAGGAAGAAGCCCGCCAGCGGCGGATGGCCGAGGAGCAGGCGCGTCGTGAGCGCGAGCGCCGCCAGCGACGCCTGCAGACCGGTCTCGGCGGACTGCTCGCGGTCATCGCCGTCGCCGCCGTCGCCGTGGCCGTGATCTCCTCCAGTGGCAACTCCAAGAGCGGTACCGGAAATCCGGTCAAGGTCGCGGACACGAAGGGCATCACGCTCCCCGCCGCCAAGAATTCGAACCTGACCTCGGCGGCGAAGGCCGCCGGCTGCGTGTCGGTCGACACGCCGGACGCGGTCGCCCGGACCAACCAGAACCGCACCCACGTCGATCCCGGGACAAAGGTCACGTACGCGACGAACCCACCGAGCTACGGACCGCACTACCCGGTGCCGGCCTCCGACGGCGAGTACAAGCCGTCCGGTACGCCGCCGAGCGGGAACGTCGTCCACGCGCTCGAGCACGGGCGGATCGAGTACCAGTACAGCCCGACGTTGCCCGCCGCGGACGTCAAGCAGCTCGAGGCACTGTTCAATGAGGGCGACGGGCAGTGGGCACCGCGACAGATGCTGCTCCTGTTCCAGAATCAGACGCACATGCCGTACGCGGTCGCCGCAACGGCATGGGGACACGTGCTTGGATGCAAGAGCTTCTCGCCCCGCGTGTTTGATGCCCTGCGGGACTTCCGCATCGCATATACGAACCAAGGACCCGAGCAACTCGGGACAGGACGGGAATAGATGGCATCACGAACCAAACAGAAGGAAGCGGCTCGGGCGGCTCGCCTCGCCGCCGAACAGCAAGAGGCCGAGGCCTCACGGCGCCAGCGTCGCCTACAGATCTTCGGCGGCGCGATCGCGCTCGTGATCGTCATCGTCGTCGCCGCCGTGATCATCGGCTCCAGCGGCGGCGGCGCGCTGAAGAAGGGCAAGGCGGCATCGGCGACCGTCACGGAGGTCAATCAGCTTCTGACCGGCATTCCCCAGTCCGGCAGCCAGCTCGGCAACCCAAACGCCAAGGTGACGATGACCTACTGGGGTGACCTCCAGTGCCCGGTGTGCGCCGCGTTCACTCAGAGCAGCGGGTTCTCGCAGGTGCTCACGAACCTCGTCCGCACCGGCAAGGTCAAGATCGACTACCGCAGCGTCGAGACCGCGACCCAGGACCTGCCGACCTTCCAGACGCAGCAGGCGGCGGCGCTGGCGGCCGGCAAGCAGAACCGCCTCTGGAACTTCACCGAGCTCTTCTACCGCCAGCAGCAGACCGAGAACAGCGGCTACGTCAACGAGAGCTTCCTCACCGGTCTCGCCAACCAGGCCGGGCTGAACGTCAGCCAGTGGAAGACCGCGCGGAGCGATCCCTCGCTCGTCAGCCAGGTCAACACCGACATCTCCACGGCGCAGTCCCAGCAGGTGTCATCGACCCCGACGGTCCAGTTCAAGGGGCCGAAGGGCTCGCTGACGGTGCAGGCGGGCATCCCGACGTTCCAGCAGATGCAGCAGGCGTACACCAACGTCAGCTGACGGGTGCGCCCGGCCCCGTGCACGTCCAGACGGCACACCTCGGGCACTGGTACGTGCAGCTCGCGTTCGCCGTCCCGGCGCTGATCGTCATCGGCTACATCGCCCGGGACTCGCTGCGGCGTCGATGGCGTGAGCGCCGCGGCGACCGGACGAAAGCGGGCCCGCCCAAGCCCGCGCGCAAGCCGCCCACCGGGCCGGCGGCGCGGCCCCCGCGAGCGTCGTTGACGCGACGCGCGCTCGTCTGTCTGTGCGCGGTCGCCGTTGGTGATCGCGGCCGGTGCGGCGTCGTCGTCGTCGTGGTCGTGGTCGTGGCCGTTGTCGGCCGGGATCGCCCGTGCGGATGGCGACCCGGCGAGCGACGTGCTGCTCAGCCAGGACGTGTTCGTCCCCTACAGCGGGATGTCGGCGACGGTTGAGCGGCGGCTGTTTGCGCTGTGCGCCGCCGCCGCTCAGGCCGGGTATCCGCTGAAGATCGCCCTGATCGCGTCGAGGAGCGACCTCGGGGTCGTGCCGGCGCTGTTCAACCGCCCCCAGGCGTACGCCCGGTTTCTCTCCGCCGAGCTCGGCAGCGTCGTCCGCGAACCGGTGCTCGTGGTGATGCCGGCTGGGCTCGGACTGGCGACCCAGGGCCGCGCCATGCACGCGGCACCGCTGCCGACAACGCATGTCGCCGCCGGGGGCAGCGATGCGCTCGCGACTGCCGCGCTCGACGCCGTGCCGCGGCTCGCGGCCGCCGCCGGCCATCCGGTGTCGACCGCCGCGGCCGCCGCCGCACCCGCTGCCGGCGCGAGCGCCGGGACCGTGCGTCACGCGCTGATCGCGCTGCTCGTCCTCGGCCTGCTGTCCGGCGCGGCGATCTCAGCCGCATTCGTGGCCCGCTCGCGCCGCGCGACCGGCTAGGCCGGCCCTCGGGGCCTTTGCCACCTATACGGTGGCGATGGCCCGAAGGGGTTCCCGCACTACACGATTGCAGCGGCCGCCCGCGCCGGATCCGCCTCCTGCTCCGTCGGCGCCCGGCACTCGTCGCGGCGATCGGCGAGCTCGCGGATGTATTGGGCGACGACCCCGTCGGCACTCCGGCGTGCGCGGAGCAGCCGGGTCGTGTCGAGATCGAATGTCTGCTCGCGCTCGGTCATCCCCACCTCCAGATTCAGGGTCGTTGTACGAAGGGTGTCGAACTTTACCAGCTTGTTCGATGATCGTCGTACAGCGCTTCCGGGAACACTGGTTCTGCCCGGGGTTCACACCCTGGTAACGAGAACTTGCCGGGACCGTCACGAAGGTGGGCTGTTTGCGGGGGATTCTTTGGCGTCATGAACGACAAGAGAACTCCGCGCGTGGCCATCGTCGCGGATGACATCGGCCCGGCGCACGGGGTTCCGTGGACGCTCACGCGGCTGCGCGAGCAGGCGTTCCCGGGCTACGCGATCGACGTCGTGCGCAGCGACCGCTCGATCGACGCCTGGACGCTCCGGCGACCTGATCTCGTCCACCTCGGCGCTGGCGGCCCGGCTGCCGAGGCGGCCCGGGCGGCCGCCCGCGCGCTCGGGATCGGCACGGTCGTCAGCCACCATCTCGCCCCCGGACCGGAGGCGATCAGCGATCCCCGGCTGTTCCTCTCCCCCGGTCCGGCGGCCGACGCGCTCCTGTTCGCCCGCGGGGTCGCGGCGGCGCGGGTCGCCCGCTGGGAACCCGGTGCCTGCGCCGAGTCGCTGCACCCGGCTCGCTACGCCCCGGACGCGCTGCCCCAGGGGTTCACGCTGCTCTATGCCGGACCGCTCGCCGCCGAGCACGGCCTCGATCTCCTCGCCGACGCGGTACGGATCGCCCGCGAACGCGACGCCCGCCTGCACCTCGTGGTCGCCGGCGAGGGTCCCGCGATCGAAGGCTCGCTCCGCCGCCGGCTCGGGACCGCGGTGACGCTGCTCGGTCCGCTCACCCCGGATCGGCTCGCCGAGGTCTACGCGACCGCCGATCTCTACGTGTCCCCGAGCACCGCGGACCTGTACGGGCAGTCGATCCTCGAGGCCCAGGCGAGCGGACTCCCGGTCGTCGCGGTCGACGGCGGCGCCGCCCCCACGCTGATCGACAGCGGCCGCGACGGCTGTCTCGTGCCGCCGATCCCTGAGGCCCTCGCCGGCGCGATCGTCGGCCTCGCCCGGCGCTCGACGCTCTGCGATCGGCTCGTCACCGGCGGACTCGTGGCTGCCCGCCGCCGCACCTGGGAGCGCTCCCGGACGCAGCTCGCCACGGCATATGCGCTCGCGCTCGCACCCGCGGAGCTGATCGCGGCGACGGGGCCGGCGGGCGAGGTCGCGCGTGCCGCCTGAGGCCGCGGCGCGTGCCGCCCGGCGCCGGTTGCGGGTCGCGGACGTGACGCTGTTCTATGGCGAGCGCAGCGGCGGCATCCGCACCTACCTCGAGGCGAAGGCGGGCTTCGCCGCCCGGACCGGCGCGTTCGAGCATCACCTCGTCGTCCCGGGCCGGGCGGTCACCGAGCGCCGAACCGTGGCGCCACGAGCAGCCCTCACTCCGGCTCGCCGCCTCCAACGGCTACCGGATCCCGCTCGGCAGCGGTGGGCTCATCGCGACGCTCCGCGCACTCGCCCCGGACGTCGTGCTGCTCCACGATCCCTACTGGACGCCGCGCCTGGCGAGTCGCGCCGCCCACGCCTGCGGCGCCGCCGTGATCGCCGTGCACCACTCCTCCGCCGCGCTTCACGCCGGCAGCCTGCCCGGACCCCAGCGCGTCTACGAGCGGGCGCTCCGGCACTGGTACCGCCGCGCCTACCTCGAGGTCGACGCCGTGATGTCGGTCGTCGATCCGGCGCCCGACGCGCGACGGGACGCGACGATGCCGCTCCGGCTCGGGCTTGACCCGGCGTTCCGTCCCCGCCCGCAGATCGCCCGTGGCGACCATGTCCTGTACGCCGGGCGCCTGTCCCGCGAGAAGGGGCTGCGCGAGCTGCTCGACGCCGCCGCGGCATCGACCGAGCCCTGGACGCTGCAGCTTGTGGGAACCGGTCCGGCCGAGGACATGCTCCGCCACCGCGTCCGGCAGCTCGGGATCGGCGACCGTGTCCGGTTCACCCCGTACCTCACCGATCGCGTCGAGCTCGCCCGCTGCTTCGCCCGCGCTCGGTGCGTCGCGCTCCCCGGCCCACACGAGACGTTCGGGCTGGCGGCGCTCGAGGCGGCGGCGTGCGCCGCGCCGGTCGTGACCGCCGCCGAGACGCCGTCCGCCGCGCTCATCGGCGAGCCGTGCGAGACGTTCCGGGCCGGCGATGCCGACGATCTGCTCCGGGCGCTCGAGCGCGCCCGGCGGCGTCCGGTCGATCACGTCGCCGCCTCCCGGCTCGCCTCCCGCCACAGTTGGGATGCCGCGCTCACGGCCGAGCTCGCCGACCTGCAGGAGCTGCTCGGGCGATGACCCAGCGGCTTCTCGCGGTCGCGGTGCACGACGTCGAGCCGCGCTCGTTCGCCCGCGTGCGCGATATCCGCGGCTGGCTGCTCGAGCGGGGCGTGAGCCGGGTGACGCTGCTCGTCATCCCAGCCCCCGACCTACACCCAATCGGAGCACGGGCCCCGGCGCTCGCCGCCTGGCTGCGCGGCCGCGTCGCCTGCGGCGACACCGTCGCCCAGCACGGCCTCGCCCATCAGGCGGCGCGTCATCCCGGGTGGCCACGCCGGATGGTCGCGAGCTGGCAGGGCGGCAGCGCCGCGGAGTTCCCCGGCCTGGACGCCGACGACGCGCTGCGGCGTGTGCAGACCGGCCTGCGGCTGCTCAAGGAGATCGAGCTCGATCCCCGTGGTTTCGTCGCGCCTGGGTACGCATACACCCGCGCACTGCGGGGCGTCCTGGGCGCCCAGTTCGACTGGTTTGCGGAAATCGGCTGCGTGCGCACGCCGTCCCACCGGCTCCGCGCCCCGGCGCTGTGCCTGGGCAGCTCGACGCCGCTCAAGCGCACGCTTTCGCCGCCGCTCATCCGCGTCGCCGGTCGCACGTCCGGACCGCTGATGCGGATCGACATCCACCCGGCCGACTTCGATCTCCCCGGCCACGTCGCCACGCTCGAGTCGCTCCTTGACCGCGCCGACGGGCGCGACGTTGTCACCTACGACGAACTCGTTGCCTGACGACGCGGCTCGCCGCCTGCGCCTCGTCCAGCGGGCCGAGCGGGTGCTCGGGAGCAACTGGCGCGAGGGGCACCGCTCGAGCGACGGCGTGCGCTACGCGTTCAGCTGCCCGGCGACCCCGCGCTACCGCCACCAGTGGTACTGGGATTCGTGCTTCCACGCGCTCGCCTGGCGCCACCTCGACCCGGCGCGCGCCCGCGCCGAGCTGCGCACGCTCGTCCGTGCCGGGCGACTCGACGGGTTCATCCCCCACACCGCGTTCTGGGACCGGCCCGCGTACTGGCGCCGCGCTCCGTTCTACGGCACCCACACCGTGTTCGGGTGCACCGCCACGGCGACGATCCAGACGCCACTGCTCGCGCTCGCCTGGGAGCGCGTCGCCGAGGCCTCGCCAGACGAGCCCGGCTTCGCGGCGGAGGCGCTTGACCAGCTGCGGTTGCACTATGACTGGCTCGCGCGCGAGCGCGACCCCGACGGAGACGGGTTACTCACGATCATCCTCCCGGACGAGTCGGGGCTCGATGACTCCCCCAAGTACGACGACGTCTACGGCCGGATGCGCCACGACCGCACCGGCCACTTCTGGTTGATCGAGCGGTACCGCCGTCTCGGCTACGACGCGGCCGAAATCGCGGCGCACTACGACGAGCACGTCGAGGATGTCGCCGTCAACGTCTTCTACGCGCTCGCGCTGCGGGCGCTCTCCCGCCTCGATCCCGAGCACGGCGCGGTCTACGCGGCCCGGGCGGAGCGGACCGAGTCGGCGCTGCTCGAGCGCTGCTACGACGAGGGATCCGGACTGTTCTTCGACCTCGCCGGCCGGCGTGAGCGGCCCGTGCGGGTGTCGACCTGGTCCTCGCTGGCGCCGCTCGCGCTCGACGGGATGCCGGAGGACGTCCGGCGGCGGCTCGTCGAGGAGCACCTGCTGCATCCAGCGCGCTACCGGGCCGCGGTCGGGATCCCCTCGGTCGCCTTGAATGAACGTTCATTCAAGCCCGGCTTCGCGATGTGGCGCTGCTGGCGCGGCCCGTCATGGATGAACACGAGCTGGCTGCTCGTCCCGGCGATGCAGTCGCTCGGCTACGAGGCCGACGCCGAGCGGGTCATCCGATCCCTCGAGTTGTCCGTCGATCGCTACGGCTACCGCGAGTACTACAACCCGCTGACCGGCCGCGGCCTCGCCGCTCGCGGCTTCGGATTCTCGACGCTGCTCGTCGATCTTCTCGCACAGAGCGGGATCGACCTGGGTCGAGCCGTCCGCCCCGGGTTCGATGATGGCGACGTGAGCTGGCGATCGACGCGCGCGGCCGGACACCTGGATGCCGAGCCCCAGCAGGTGGCGGTGATCGACCTCGGCTCCAACTCGTGGCGGCTGGTCGTGTTCAGCTACGCCCCCGGTGGGTGGTGGAAGCGCACCGACGAGCTGTACGAGACGGTCCGGATCGGCGAGGGTCTCGGCGCGACCGGGACAGCTGAGCGACGAGGCGATGGACCGCGGCATCGAGACGCTTGTCGGTGTTCGCCCGCTTCTGTCGCGCCAACCGGCTGTCGTCTGAGCAGATCCACGCGGTCGCAACCAGCGCGATCCGCGACGCCACCAACCAGCAGGAGTTCCTCGCCCGAGCCAAGCGGGAGACCGGCGTCGACATCCAGGTGCTCTCCGGCGCGCGACGAGGCGTTCTACGGCTATCGTCGCCGCGATCAACACGACGACGCTGTCCGACGGCGCCGTCGTCGACCTCGGCGGCGGCAGCCTGCAGCTCACCCGCGTCGCCGACCGCCGTCCGCTCGCGATGGAGTCGTTCCGGCTCGGCGCGGTGCGGCTGACCGAGCACTTCCTCCCCGGCGACGGGCCGGCCAAGAAGAAGGATCTCGCCCGTGTGCGCGACCACGTGCGCGAGCACGCTCGGCGCACTCGACTGGCTGCCGAGCCGCTGGCCCCCATCTGACCGGCATCGGCGGCGCCGTGCGCAACCTCGCCGCCGCGGCGCAGCGTGCCGTCGGCCAATTGGAGATCGGTATCCAGGGGTTCCTCATCACCCCGGAGGCGATCGACTCGCTGGTCGACACGCTCGCCAGCCTGCCGGTGTCCGAGCGCGGCGGCGTTCCCGGCATCAAGTTCGGGCGCGGCGACATCATCCTCGCCGCCGCGATCACGCTCCAGACCGTCATCGAGCTCGGCTCGTTCGCCGGGATCGAGGCGACCGAGGCCGGCCTGCGCGAGGGCGTGTTCCTCGGCGGGACGATGCTCGACCCCACGACCCGCTGATCCCCGACGTCCGAGAGGCAGCGGTCCGCAACCTCGCCATCCAGTACGAGTCGGACATGACCACGTCGAGCACGTCGCGCTGCTCGCGCTGCAGATGCACGACTCGCTCGTCCGCAGGCGGGCTGTTCGAGGCCAAGCCCGGCGAGCGCGAGCTGCTGTGGGCGGCCTCGATGCTCCACGACGTCGGGATGACGATCTCCTACGACGATCACCACAAGCACTCGCGCTACCTGATCGTCAGCGCCGAGCTGCCCGGGTTTCGATCCCCGCGAGCGTGCGTTGATCGCCCAGATGAGCCGGTATCACCGCAAGGGCGCGCCGAAGCTCGGAGAGATCGCCGATCTCGCCGAGCCGGGCGACGAGGATCTGCTCGAGCGCTGCGCGCTCATCCTGCGCCTCGCCGAGCATCTCGAGCGCGGCCGCGACCAAGCGGTCAGCGAGGTCCGGCTGCGCGCCAACGGTCACGGCGTCGACCTCCACCTCGAGGCCGCCGGTGACCTGATGCTCCCGCGGTGGTCGATCGAGCGCTACGGCGACGGCGAGGCGTTCGAGCGGGTGTTCGGACGCCGGCTGCTCGTCGGCTGAGCCACGCGGCCTTAACCAAGACGTCACACACTTTCCGGCGAGGATCCGTACCGTTGCGCAAACGTGGCTCTCACGCCCCAGCCGCACTGGCCGAGCGATCCTGATCATCGCGAGGCCATCGAAACGCTGCTCGCCATGGCCGTGTCCGAGGACCGCTGGGGCGCGCCGCGCCGCGCCCGTGAACTGCTTGACAGCGTCGAGGAGATCATCGGCGAGCTGCCGCAACCGTACGCGCGGATCCGATCACGTGGCCGTCGCGTCTCGCCGCCGCAGCTCGATCGAGCGTGAAATTTCAGATCCCCTGGATGAGTACGCAACAATGCGTACTGATTTCACTGGATGCTCTGGCTGCTGCGACACGCCGAGGCCGCGGATGGCCTCCCCGACAATGAGCGTCCCCTCACTCACCTGGGCGTACGTCAGGCGGAGGCGGCGGGGCTGGCCCTCGCCCGATTGGGGACGAACATCGACGCCTGCCTGTCCAGTCCCAAGCTCCGCGCGTTGCAGACGGCGCAGATCGCCTGCGACCCGCTGGGGATCAGTGTGACGGTCGAGTCGGCGCTCTCCGGCGAGCCGTTCGACGTACACGATCTCACCGCCGGATTGGGCGACGTTCTGCTCGTCGGCCATGACCCGTCGTTCTCGCTGACACTCCACGATCTCACGGGGGCCCAGGCGCGGATGAAGAAAGGCGGCCTCGCCGCCGTCGCGAAGGGAGAACTCGTGACCTTGCTGCGCCCATCCGAGCTCGCGGCAATCGCGGGTCTCGAGGAGGCGGTCTCATGACCGACCCGATCGAGACCGCGACCGCAGGCGTGTCCGATGCCGACGCCAATGGCCACGGCGACGTGACCGCCCCGGTCGAACTGACCGACGCCTCCCTCTACACGAATCGCGAGCTGTCATGGCTTGATTTCAACGACCGGGTGCTCCAGCTCGCCGAGGACGAGACGCTGCCGCTGATCGAGCGGGTCAAGTTCCTGGCGATCTTCGTCACCAACCTCGACGAGCACTTCATGATCCGGGTCGCCGGCGTGCACGACCAGGTCGACGCTCGGATCGATGCCCGCGGCCCTGACGGCATCTCGCCGAGCGAGCTCCTCGGTCTGAGCGCCGAGCGCATCCGCGAGCTCGACCGTCGCCACGCCCTCCAGTTCCAAGAGGTCATCCGGCCCGAGCTCGCCGAGCACGGGATCCGCATCGTCTCCCCTGACGAGTCCGGGGCGGACCCACACGACATCGGGCGCCACTTCCGCGAGCACATCTTCCCGGTGTTGACGCCGCTCGCGATCGGCCCGGGGCGTCCGTTCCCCTACATCTCGAATCTGTCGCTGAGCCTGATCGTCCAGCTCCACGATCCTGAGAATGACCAAAACGCGTTCGCCCGGGTCAAAGTGCCCAAGGAGGTGCTCCCGCGGTTCGTGGAGATCGCCAAGGACACGTTCATCCCGCTCGAGGACGTGATCGCCCGGCACCTCGACGAGCTGTTCCCGGGGATGGAGATTCGCAGCTGGGACCTCTTCCGGGTCACGCGAGACGCCGATTTCGACATCTCCGACGAGGCCGACGACCTGCTCCAGGCGGTCGAGGACGAGCTGCGTCGCCGCCGCTTCGGCGAGGTGGTCCGGCTCGAGGTCGGCGCCGGGATGGACCCGACGCTCCGCAGCCACCTGATCGATTGGCTCGGGGTCGACGAGGTCCAGGTGTACGACGTCGAGGGCCTGCTCGACCTCTCAGATCTGTGGCAGATCGCCGGCATCGAGGGCCACAACGACCTCCGCCAGCCGGCGTGGACCCCGCTCACGCACCCAGCGTTCGGACCGCGCCCCGGCGACGGCGACGAGAAGCCCGACGTGTTCGCCCCGATGCGCGCCGGAGACGTCCTCGTCCACTACCCGTACCACTCGTTCGCGAGCTCGGTCGAGCGATTCGTTCAGCAGGCGGTCGATGACCCCAACGTGCTCGCGATCAAGATGACGGTGTACCGGACCTCCGACGATTCGGCGCTCGTCCCGTCGCTGATCGAAGCCGCCGAGAAGGGCAAGCAGGCGGTCTGCATGGTCGAGCTCAAGGCCCGCTTCGACGAGCGCCTGAACATCCGCTGGTCACGCGCCCTGGAAGAGGTCGGCGCCCACGTCGTCCACGGCATCCCCGGGCTCAAGACCCACGCCAAGGCGATCCTCGTCGTCCGCCGCGAGCGTGACGGGATCCGCCATTACGTGATGATCGGCACCGGCAACTTCCACGCCAAGACCGCCCGCCTGTACGAGGACTTCGGCCTGTTCACGACCGATCACGAACTCGGCAAGGAAGTCGCGAACATGTTCAACACGCTGACCGGCTACGGCCATCCGGAGCATGAGCGCAAGGTCCTCGTCGCCCCGAACTGGATGCGTCAGCCGCTGATCAACGAGATCGAGCGAACCATCGAGGCCCATCAGGGCGGGCAGGCGGCCTCGATCCGGATGAAGATGAACTCGCTCGTCGACCAGCAGATCATCGAGGCGCTGTATCGCGCGTCGCAGGCCGGCGTGCCGATTCAGCTCAACGTGCGCGGCATCTGCTGCCTGCGTCCCGGCGTGCCGGGCGTCTCGGAGACGATCATCGTCGTCTCAGTCGTCGGCCGTTTCCTCGAGCACTCACGGATCTACTCCTTCCACCGCGGTGACGAGCACCGGTACTACATCGGCTCCGCCGACCTCATGCCCCGCAACTTGGACAAGCGGGTCGAGCTCATCGCCCCGGTCGAGAAGCCCGAGCTCCAGGCCGAGCTCGAGGACACGATCGAGCGGTGCCTCGCCGACGATACGTTCTCCTGGACCCTTGACTCGAACGGTGATTGGCACCGGCGGACCGGTCGCACCCGGTCGGTTCACCAGGAACTGATGGAGCGGACGCTGGCTCAGGCCTCGAGCGCCACCCCCACCCCGCTCTAGCCACAGCCAGCGCGTCAAACGACACGAGCCGGACGACGCCACCCGCGCCGCCCGGCTCGAAGTTCCCCCATCCGGGATCCTGTGCGCTCAGCCGCCGTTCGTCGATGTGGTCGGGCGGGAACCGAGCGTCAGCTTGAACGTCTTCGTCTGGCCGCCGCGGTTGACCGTGATCGTGATCGTGTCGCCGGGCGAGTAGCCGTCGACCGTGGTGATGAAATCGTCGGTCGAGGTGATCGACTTCCCGTTGATCGCGGTGATCAGGTCACCCGGCTGAATTCCGGCCGAGGCGGCCGGCGAGCCGGACCGGACCGGCGCGTTGCCCTGGGCGTCGGGCTGGGTCGAGACCCGCGCGCCTCCCGAGCTCGTCGGGTCAAGGCTGACCCCGACGTACGCGTGCTTGACCGGGTGGCCGCCGATGAACCCGTTGGCGACCCGCGCCGCCGTGTTCGACGGAACCGCGAAGCCGACGCCGGAGCTCGTGCCCGTGTTCGTGTTGATCTGATCGACGAGGCCGAGGACGCGCCCGCTGGCGTCGAGCAGCGGGCCACCCGAGTTGCCGGGGTTGATCGCCGCGTCGGTCTGGATCGCGCCGGGGATCGTGAACTTGTTCGGCGCCTGGATGCTCCGTCCGACGGCGCTGACGACACCGGTCGTCGTCGTCTCAGGCAGGCTGAACGGGCTGCCGATCGCGATCACCGGGTCGCCGACCTGCGCGGCCGAGGAGTCCGCCAGCGCGATCGGATGCAGCTCCGAGGCGGGAACGTCGACGTGGATGACCGCGACGTCCGTGCTCGGATCGGTGCCGAGCACCTTGGCTTTCACCGACGTGTGATCTTTGAAGCGAACGGTGACACTCGTCGCGCCGGCGACGACGTGCTGGTCGGTGAGGATGTTGCCCTTGCTGTCATAGACGACGCCGGCGCCCTCACCCTGGGACTGCTGCGAGCCGCCGAACGGGGTGCTCGTCTGGTCGGTGACAAGGATGTCGACGACGCCGGGACTCGCCTGGTTGTAGATCTGGTTGACGCTCAGCCCGCGCCCTCCAAGCGAGGTCGGGATGGACGAGGTCGCCTTCTGCGGCTGCACGACGGTGGTCGTGACCGTCTTGGTCGAGCTGCTGCCGGTGGCGACCACCAGGGCGATAGCGCCGCCGGCGATCGCTCCGGCAACGACGGGGAGGATGCGGCTCCAGCTTTTCATTGCTCTCAGTTTCTCCTGCTCACGTGCGTAGGGCTCTCTATCGGCCAGTACAGCGGACGCCTATGAGAAACCTTTCAGAACTCGATGAGAGGTCCGTAAGAGACGCCGCGGGCGACACAGTTTGCGCCGCCCGCTGTCCTGCTCATCGTGTCACTACCCGCTCTGGGCTCGCTCCACGTTTCAGGGGCCGGGCGCGCCCGGAGGCAGCATGCCGCCGGGGCCACCGGGGCCACCGGGGCCGCCGAAGCCGCCGGGGCCGCCGGGGCCACCGGGCCGGAAGCCTCGGTGCATCATCCCGTGGCCGAGGCCCTTGCGATTGACGAGTGTGTTCAGCCGCTGGTCAAGCCGGCCGAGGATCTTCTGCTCCTGGGCGCTCGTCAGCATCTTCGCCGCGACGGCCTTGTCCAGCCCCGTCTTGACGTCGGCCTTCAGTGTGCTGGTGAGGCCGGACACGGACTTGTGCTGGGCGGTGGCGATCTCCGCGAGCGACTTGCCGGAGCGCAACTGCGCGAGGAGCTGGGCGTCGGTCAGGCCGAGGTACTTCGCGGCGGCGTCGAGGCCGCGTGCGCGGATCCCGGCTCGGTGGCCGAAGAAGCCGCGATGGGCGAAGCCGATCGGCGCCAGGCGACGCTGCGCGATCCGCTGCTTGATCCGGTTCGCCTGGGCCTGGGTCAGCTTGCCGGACTTGACGGCCTGGTTGAGCTGATCCTGGTAGGCGCCCTTGAGCGCGTTGTCGAGCGCGGTCGGGCTGACGTTCAGCCGCTTGGCGACGTCGTCAATGAAGGCTTGGCGGGGGTTGGTGCTGGAGCTGCTCGCGGCGTATGCGCCACCGGCCAGGCCGGCGGCGGCGACGACAGCGCCACCGATCGCGAGCTTTCGCTTGAGTTTGAGGGGCATCTCGTTCTCCCTTGCGGTTGCCCGGACGACTCCGGGGTTGGACGGCCGCTCCGGTAATGCTTCCCCTCCTGTTTGAGAGGAACGTAAGACTTGCGTGATGGACAGGGAAGATCAGCCTTGATCACGTTGCTGATAGGGTGCGCAACCATGCGTAGGGGGGTGCTGCTGTCGCTCATCTTGGCGATCTCGTTGATCGTGCCCGCTGCCGCGTCGGCAGCGACCGGCTCCGCGTCGTTCTTCAAGGCGACCGGCGGCTCGTTCGGCGCCTCGCTCCATGACGGCGGCCTGAACGTCGCGAAGTCCTCACCGGCGTACCTCGTCATCCGGTACTCGTCATCCTCGACGCCGGAGCTCGAGCATTACGCTGCGACGAACACGTTCCCCGCCGTCGGCGTCACCAGCGGCAACCGCACCGACTGCTTCGCAGGCGCCCAGATCGCCGTCGGCAAGTCATACGTTTCCGACTTCACCGAGGGGTCCACGCGATACCACGGCCTCGTGATGACGTACACGCGGCACTTCCGCCTGAACACCGCGAAAGCGGCGCAGTGCAAGTCCACGCACGCGCCCGGGCCGATCCTGACGACGGTCTCGTTCACGCACTCGACCGCCAAGGTCCGCGTCACCTGCCTGATCAAGTTCTGCAACGGCAAGCTCGCCGAGTTCAAGCCGGCCAGCACGTGCCGCAACCCGATTGTGCTCCTGCCCGGCGTGAGGGGCTGCATCCCCGCCAACGTCGGCTTCTTCAAGGTTCCCGGGGGTCTCACGGATGCCCTGAACCTGCCGCTGAAGAACGTGTCTCCGTCGGTGATGCGGCTCGTGTTCGTCGTGAACGGCAAGACGGTCGTCTCCTCCTCCCTGTCGGCGCTGAAGCGCACGCCGCGCGCGCCGTCACGGCCGACCTCGTCGTCGGTCTCAATCGCGTGTTCCGGCACGACGGTCGGTAAGGCCTTCCAGGTCGCGTCGGGCACGATCAGCCCGCGCGGCCGCGGCACCGTCGTCGTGACGTTCACCGGACCGTCCGCCACCAAGCCGGTGACGACGACGGTCAGTGCTGACGGCAGCGGTGCCTGGAGTGCCTCGCTCACGCCGGCGGCCGCCGGCTCCTGGAGCGCCCGCGCGGTGTTCATCGGCGATCAGCGGCGCAAGGCCGCGGTCTCCAAGCCGTGCCCGTTCGCGGTGACGGTCACGCCGCCGCCTTTGACCTAGCGGTCTCACGCCGCCCGCGCGCCCCGGCCGGTCACGCCGCCGCGCGGCCGAGGCCGAGCACGTCACGGAGCAGCGCCGCCTCGCCGTGCGGGTCGAACGTCATCGACTCCCACGTGAACCGGATCGTCGGGATGCCGACCCGGAGGTGGTCCCGATCGCGCTTGCGGTCCGACTCGAACACCCGGCGGCCGGAGTGCCACGCGTAGCTGTCGAGTTCGACGATCAGCCGCTGCTCCGGGAAGTACGCGTCGACCTCCACCCCACCGACCACGACGTTGAGCAGCGGCATCGGCACGTCGGCGAGGACGCAGATCTCGACGAACAGGGCCTCGAGTTCTGAGCGCGTCGGGTTGTGCCCACCACTGAGCAGATCTTTGATCCGGTCCGCCGCAGGGGCGTGCGGCAGCCGGATCGCCAGATCCCACAGCTCGCCGATCCCCACGGCGGCGGTTGCGAGCATCGTCGACCTGGCGGCGGAGTTGCCGGTCGTTCGAGGCGAGGCGCCATGTCGAACAACGTCCGGGCCGGGCTCGTCGTCCGCAAGGCGAGCTGGCATTCGGACATCCACGCGCACGAGCGTGCGGCTCACGTGGATCGTGATCCCGCGCGGACGCCGGTCCTCAAGCGTCGTCACCTCGAACGGGAACTTCCAGTCGGGATAGAAGCCCCACAGGCTCGAGGCCGACCGATGGCTGAGAGCGGACTTCTGTCCGCTCGCGAGCAGCGCCCCATGCGCGCGGTCGACCGGTAGCCGCGGCAGATGACCAACCGCATACACGCCGCGATACACCGGGATCAGCCGGCCGATCCGGATCCGGTACTTGATCTGCTCCGCGGCTCAGGCCCAGCCGGAGCAGCTGCGCCCGGGTGATGAACCCACCCTGGCGCCGAGCGATCGTCGCGATGACCTTGTCGACGGCGTCATCCATGCCCCGCCCCTCGGTTGGCTTCGGGACTTGGGGTGAATAGTTCACCCAAACTCCCTAAACCAACCGCCAGGCGTCGGCGGCACGAGCCCCGCACGCGCGGTCTAAGCCCAACCGACTCCCCTCGCTGCATGCCGTCCATTCTGCGCCCGCCCAGCGCAACGCGGACGAACTGGCACAGAGTTGGAACGAACGCCCCGCGGACGGCGGAGCGGACGGCGGAGCGGACAGCGAGCGGACGACCGAGCCCGCGGCTACCCCTCCGGCTGCGCCAACTCAACGAACACGTCAAGCGCCTCCGGATTCGCCAACGACTCCCGCGAGGCCACCTGCTCGACCGGCGTCCCGGTGAGGATCCGCTTGACCGGCACCTCGAGCACCTTGCCCGACAGCGTCCGGGGGACCTCGGTGATCTGCCGGATCTCATCCGGCACATGCCGCGGCGAGCAGTCCTCGCGCACGCGCCGGCGGATGGCGGCAACCAGCGCATCGTCCAACGACACCCCATCTCGCAGCACGACGAACAGCGGCATCCACCCCTGGTCGAAGCCGGGCCGGCCGGCCACGTCGACGACCAATGCGTCGACGATCTCGTCGATCGACAGGACGGCCCGATAGATCTCGCTCGTGCCCATCCGGACCCCGCCGCGGTTGATCGTCGAATCCGACCGGCCGTAGATGATCGCGGTCCCGCGTGAGGTGATCTTGATCCAGTCGCCGTGGCGCCAGATGCCGGGGAACATCGAGAAGTAGCTGTCCCGGTAGCGCGAGCCGTCCTCGTCGCCCCAGAAGAAGATCGGCATCGACGGCATCGGCTTCGTGATCACGAGCTCGCCGACCTCGTCCACGACCGACTGTCCGTCCTCGTCCCACGCCTCAACCGCCGCCCCCAGCGAGCGGCCCTGGAGCTCGCCGAGATAGACCGGCAGGATCGGGACGCCGCCGACAAACGCGGTGCAGACATCGGTGCCGCCCGAGGTCGAGAACAGCCACGTGTCGGAACCGAGCTCGTCATAGACCCACCGGAACCCCTCCGGTGACAGCGGCGATCCGGTCGACCCAACCGCCGCCAGCGACCGAAGATCCCGCGAGCCTTCCCGGAGCGAGACCCCCTCCTTCATGCACGAGCCGATGAACGCCGCGCTCGTGCCGAAGCAGGTCATGCCGGTGTCCGCAGCGAGGTCCCACAGCATCCCCAGGTTCGGGTACCCCGGGTTGCCGTCGAACAGGATGATCGATGCGTCGGTGAGGAGCACCCCGACGAGGAAGTTCCACATCATCCAGCCGGTCGTCGTGAACCAGAACATCCGGTCCCCGGCCTGGGCGTCGAGATGGAGCCACGAGTTCTTCAGCTGCTCGAACAGGATTCCACCGTGGCCGTGGACGATCGGCTTCGGCAGACCCGTCGTCCCCGAGCTGTAGAGGACCCACAGCGGATGGTCGAACGGCACCGGCTCAAACATCAACCCGTCGCCATCATCGGCCTCGAGGAACCCGTCCTCCCAACCGGTGCCATCGAGATATCCCAGCCGCACGACCCGCTCCAGTGATGGCATCTCGGACGTGATCCGCGTCACCGACGCGCTGCGGTCGAAGTCCTTGCCGCCGTACCGGTAGCCGTCGACCACCAGCAGGACCTTCGGCTCGATCTGCGCAAAGCGGTCGATCACGCTGCGGGCGCCGAACTCGGGCGCCGCCGAGGACCACACGGCGCCGATCGACGCGCACGCCAGGAACGCGGCCACCGTCTCCGGGATGTTTGGCATGTACGCCGCGACCCGGTCACCCGGACCCACCCCGCAGGCCCGCAGCCCTGCCGCCACCGACGCCGTCTCGGCGCGTAGCCTGCCCCACGTCCACGAGTCGAGCGGCCGCGACTCGGAGGCGAACTGCACCGCGAGCGCGTCGTCGTCCTTGCCACGGAAGATGTGCTCCGCGTAGTTGAGCGTGGCACCGGGGAACCACTCGGCGCCCGGCATCGACTCCGACCCGAGCACCGCCGAGGGCTCGGAGTCAAACCGCACCTCAAAGAACTCGGCGATCGAACCCCAGAACGCCTCCAGGTCGTCGACCGACCAGCGCCACATCGCCGCGTAGTCGTCGAACGTGAGCCCGCGCGAGGACTCCAGCCAGCGCTCGTAACGCGTGATCGTTGCCCGCTGCACCCGTTCGGGCGAGGGGGTCCACAGCAGCTCCGGCTCAGGCTCACTCATCGTCGGGGCTCTCAGTATCCCTCAGTAGACTCCTCGGCGTGTCGCCGGCGACCGAGCATCCGACCGCGGCGAAGCTCGCCGACATCGTCCTGCCCGATCAGGACGGCCACGACGTCCGGCTCGGCGATCTGTGGCGCGAGCGTCCGGTCGCCCTCGTGTGGCTCAGGCACTACGGCTGAACGTACTGCCGCGCACACGCGGTGCAGTTGCATCGCGCTCGGGAGCAATTCGCGGCCGTCGGGGCCGATCTCGTGCTGATCGGTCAGGCGACGCCGCGTGACGCCGCCCACTTCCGCCGCCGGCAGAAGATCGAGCTGCCGGTGCTCGCCGACGAGCACCGGGTCAGCTACAAGGCGATCGGCGCCAAGAAGGGATCCGTGAGCCAGCTCATCGGGCCTTCGGTCGTCGCCAAGGGCCTGCTGACCACCGCGAAGACGGGCATCGTCCAGGGCCGGACGATCGGCAGTGCCAGCCAGCTCGGCGGCGCGATGGTGATCGCGCCCGGCGGCGCGGTCCTGTTCGAGCAGATCGCCAAGGACGCCAGCGACAACGTCGCCCCGGAGCAGCTGCTCGAGGCGATCCGCAGCGCTTCGTAGCAGCCGAGTACGCCATCATCAGGCCGATGGCGACCACCTTCGAGTCGGGACTGCACGCGCCGTTCGCCGGCACCGTGATCGCGATCGCGCATGAGGTCGGGGAGCCCGTCGCCGCCGGGACGGCGCTCGTCATCCTCGAGGCGATGAAGATGGAACATGAGGTGATCGCCGAGCGGGATGGAGTCGTGGCCAAGCTCGAGGTCGAGGTCGGCGAGACCGTCGACGAGGGTCAGCTGCTCGCCGTGATCGCACCTGGCGACCCAGCGCAAGCCGGCACCGACGGCGCCGCCGGCGAGACCGATCTCGGAGGACGACGCGAGGACCTCGAATCGGTCATCGCCCGCCATGCACTGACGCTGGACGATGCCCGTCCTGAGGCGATCGCCAAGCGCCACGCGCACGGCCGGCGCAGCGCCCGTGAGAACCTCGCCGAGCTCGTCGACGAGGGCTCGTTCGTCGAGTACGGACCGCTCATGTTCGCCGCCCAGGAGCGACGGCGGGACCGCGACGAGCTCGTCCGCCGTACCCCAGCCGACGGCCTCGTCGGCGGCGTCGGCGAGATCGACGGCCATCCGACGGTCGTCATGTCCTACGACTACACCGTGCTCGCCGGCACCCAGGGAATGCGCAACCACCTCAAGAAGGACCGGCTGTTCGAGCTCGCCGAGGACCGTCGGCTGCCGGTCGTCCTGTTCGCCGAAGGTGGCGGCGGGCGCCCGGGCGACGTCGACATGCCGATCGTCGCCGGGCTTGATTGCCGCGCGTTTCACCTGTTCGCGCGGCTCAGCGCGCTCGTGCCACTCGTCGGGATCGCCTCCGGCTACTGCTTCGCCGGCAACGCCGCCTTGCTCGGCTGCTGCGACGTCGTCATCGCGACCGAGGACTCGAGCATCGGGATGGGCGGTCCGGCGATGATCGAGGGCGGCGGCCTCGGCGTCTACCCGCCCCAGGACGTCGGTCCGATCGACGTCCAGTACCCGAACGGCGTCGTCGATCTCCGGGTCCCCGACGACGCCGCCGCGGTCAACGCCGCCAAGCGTTACCTCACGTACTTCACCAAGCGAACGCCGGATACGCCGGGGACGCTGGAGGCCACGGCCACAGCCACGGCCACGGCCACGGCCACCCCACCGCCGGTCCCCGACCAGACCCGCCTGCGCCATCTCATCCCGACGAACCGCAAGCGCATCTACGACGTCCGGGCGGTCATCGATGCGCTGTTCGATGAGGGCTCGGTGCTCGAACTCCGCCGCGGTTTCGGGCTCGGGATGGTCACCGCGCTCGCGCGCGTCGATGGCCGTCCGCTCGGCGTGATCGCCAACGACCCGAGCCACCTCGGCGGCGCGATCGACGCCCACGGCGCGGACAAGGCGGCCCGGTTCATGCAGCTGTGCGACGCGCATGATCTGCCGCTGCTGCTCCTCTGCGACACGCCGGGCTTCATGGTCGGCCCGCAGGCCGAGCGCACGGCCACCGTCCGTCACTTCAGCCGGATGTTCGTGACCGGCGCCAACCTCGGGGTCCCGGTCGGGACCGTTGTCCTGCGCAAGGGCTACGGGCTCGGCGCCCAGGCGATGGCCGGGGGCGGCTTCAAGGCACCGCGCTTCACCGTCGGCTGGCCAACGTCGGAATTTGGCGCGATGGGCCTGGAGGGCGCCGTCCGGCTCGGGATGCGGCGCGAGCTCGAGGCGATCGAGGACCCCGACGAGCGCCAGCGGGTGTTCGAGGCGACGGTCGCGGCGGCCTATGACCGCGGCAAGGGGATCAGCATGGCCGAGTACTTCGAGATCGACGACGTGATCGACCCTGCCGACACGCGCCGTTGGATCAACCAGCTGTTCGACGAGCCGTCCACCCGGGCGCCGCACGCGCCCGCCCACCCGCACAAGCGCCGCCCGCACATCGACGCCTGGTAGCGCGCGGCGCCAAGCGGCGGCCGCAGCGCCGTGGTCACGGGGCTCACGAGGCGCGCAAGGCTTCGGTCGGGCTGAGCCGCGCCGCCTTCGTCGCCGGGTAGACCCCGGCGAGGGCGCCGATCAGCAGCCCGGCGACGGGCGCCGCGATCAGCGCGTAGGTGGGCACGACCATCGGCTGATTCTGCGCCTCCGAGTACACCCAGGTCGCGAGCGCCCCGAGCAACAGGCCGGCGATCCCGCCGAGCGCGGCGAGCAGCGCCGATTCGGTCAGGAACTGCGCCGAGATGTGGCGGCGCGTCGCCCCGAGCGCCCGGCGCAGGCCGATCTCCCCGCGGCGCTCGAGCACCGAGATGACCATGATGTTGGCGATCCCGATCGCGCCGACGAGCAGCGCCACGGCGCCGAGCCCGAGCAGCAGCGTCGTGAACTGTCCCTTGGCCGCCGCCCGCGCCTCGAGCGCGTCCGAGGGGCGGCTGACCTGCACCCCATCCGGGTTTTCAGGATCGGCGGTCGGCGCGAGCAGATTCGACACCTGGGTGACGTTGTTGACGTTCGCCCGGACGTAGATCTCCGACGCGTTCGGCTGGGTCTGGAACAGCCGCTCGGCGACGGGCAACCCGATGAACGCCGTACTGTCGAGATTCGGGTCCAGCAGCACCGGCTTCATCACGCCGATCACGTTGAACCAGGTCCCGCCGAGGAACACCTGGATATGGCCGGAGACATTCTGGATCTGGAGCGTCTGCGCCGCCTGCGCGCCGAGCACGACGGTCGGGAAGTTCTCGCTGCTCGCCGTCAGGAAATGACCTGAGGACAGCGCACCCCCGACGGTCGTGAGCAGCCCCGGAGCGCTCGCGTCGACGCCGATGCCGCCGGTCTGCTCGGCCGGGACGTACGGGGTCCGGCGCACGGTGGCGTTCGAGACCGCGTACACGGCGGCCGACCCCTGGACCGAGGACATGTGATCGATCGAGCCGAGCGCGTAGCTCGGCAGGACCTCGTTGGAGCCGAGGAACGTCTGTCCCGGCGTGACCGTCAGCAGGTTCGTGCCCAGCTTGTCGATCGTCGACAGCAGGTTCGCCTGGCTCGAGGCGCTCACGCCGACGACCGCGACCATCGCACCGATCCCGATCGCGATTCCAAGCGCCGACAACGACGCCCGCAGTCGCCGCGTGCGTATGCCGTGGACGGCAATCCCGATCAGCTCGCGGAGCGACAGCCGCGCGGCCCCCGGTCCGGCGGAGGCGACGGGCGCCCCGCGGTCCGGGTCGGGCGCGGGACCGCCTCGGACGGCGACCGTGGTCATTGCCGCTCGTCCCCCACGATCTCTCCGTCACGCATCTGGATCCGCCGCGGGAAGCCGCGGGCGATCTCTTCGTCGTGGGTGATCAGCGCGAGCGTTGCCCCGTCGGCAGCGAGTTCGTGGAGCAGCGAGATGACCTCGCCTCCCGCCCGCGAGTCAAGGTTTCCGGTCGGCTCATCGGCGAGGATGATCACCGGGCGCTTGGCGATCGCCCGCGCGATCGCCACCCGCTGTCGCTCACCGCCCGACAGCTGCGGCGGGCGATGGTCGAGGCGCTGGCCGAGGCCGACGCGCTGCAGCGCGAGGGTCGCTGCCTCACGCCGCTCCCGTGCCGGAGCACCGGTGTAGAGCATGCCGCTGGCGACGTTCTCGACCGCCGTCATCGTGTCCTGGAGGTGAAAGCCCTGGAACACGAACCCGATCTCGTGGGCGCGGAGCCCGGCGAGTTCAGCGTCGGAGGCGTCGATCACGTCGTGGCCCGCGACCTCGACCATGCCCTCGGTCGGACGCTCGAGCGTCCCGAGCACGGTCAGCATCGTCGTCTTGCCAGATCCGGACGGCCCGACGACCGCCACCTGGTCGCCGGTCGTGATCTCGACGCTCACCCGGCGCAGCGCATGCACTCCACCCGGGTACTCCTTGCTCACGTCGCGCAAGCGCAGCGCGACACCGATTCGGTCCAGTCACCATGGGGCGAGCGTTCACCCCTGGGAGTCGGTCACCTGCAGGCCGGGCGTGATCTGGGAGCCGGAGATCTGCACGTAGCCGGCCGCGAACAGCCCCGGTGTGACCGGCAGCAGCTGGTGCGGTGCGGCCGCCGCCTGCACGGCGTAGCCGCCGCCGGCGGTCGCGATCAGCGCCGTCACCGGCACCGAGAGAACGTTCGTCGCCTTCTGCTGCTCGAAGTTGACGCTCACCGCCGCCTGGTCAAGCCCGTGAATCTTCCGGTGTCCCGTGAGCGCGATCGTCACCGGGATCGTCGCCGACGGCGAGCTCGAGCTGCCGCCCGATCCCGAGCCTCCGCCCGATCCGCCGCCGCTGCCGCTGCCGCTGCTCGAGTTCGACGAGCTCGTCTGCGCGACCGGGCTGACCTCCGTGATCTTGCCGTTGACGGTGCTCCCGTCCGGGAGCTCGACGGTGACGGGCTCGCCCACGACCGCTTCGGTCTGCTTGGTCGCGTCGAGGTCAACGGTCACGACGAGCTGCGTCGAGGTGCTCTGCAGGATCGACTGGGCCGTGCCGCCGCCCGATGCCCCGCCGGAGCTCCCCGAGGAACCGCCGCTGGCACCACTGGCGCCGGAGCCGCTCGCCCCGGAGCCGCCGCCCGAGCCCCCGCCGCCGCCCGAGCCCCCGCCGCCGCCGAGGCCGCCCGCCGAGCCGGACCAGCCGAGCCAGAGCCAGTACCCGAGCCTGACCGCCCGCTCGCGGAGCCATTGCCGGCCGATGACGAGTTCTTCTGCCGCAGCTCCGCCGTCTCGGCCTTGAGCAGCGCGATCAGTGCTTGCAGCTGGAGCGCTTGCGAGTTCGACTTCTGATCAGGGTTGTTCGGCAACGGGCAGTCCGACGCCGCCCGCTGCCAGGCCGCGGCAGCCGCGGCGGACACCGTGCTCGCGGTCGGGCAGTTCGGCGTCGTCGTCGCGCTCGAGGTCGTCGAGGTCGAGGTCGAGGTCGGGGTCGAGGCCGGTCGAGGCGTCGTCGTGGCCGAGGTGGTCGTCGCCGTCGTCGTCAGGCTCACGAACTCCGCCTGCGCCGGGCCGAGCTGGAGGCTCGCGCCGGTGGCGCCGCTCGATCCGGAGCCGCTGCTCGAGCCGCCGGTCGATCCGAGCACCGTGTTCACCTGGGTGATGCGCTGCGAGCCCGGGAGGAACACGACGTCGCCGAGCGATACGACGCCGGTCTGCGTCTCAGCGAGCGACGCCTGCCACGCCTCGACGGCGGTCGTCGTTGCGGCGTCGAACGTGTCGTTGATCGTGATCTGGTGGCTCGGGTCAAAGCCGAGCGCGACGAGGTTCTGCTTGAGCTCCTTGACGTCCGGCCCGTCGGTGACGCCGTCGGACAGGTCGCGGTACGCCGGGACCGGGCCGTCCATCAGGATCACCGGCTGGCCGCTGACCTTGTAGAGCGTCCCGCCGGGCTTGACCACCCGGCCGATGCTCGGCAGCCATGTGATCGTCCCGGTCAGGCGATTGAAGATCGTCTGCGGGTCGGCGTAGCTGAGCGTGCCGGATTCGGTGTCGGTCGCCACGAGATCGCGCCGCTGGACGGTCGTGACGCCGCTCGTCTTCGGCGGGTTGCTTGCGCCGCGGCTCGAGCCGGCGTTCGTCGCGATCCCGATCAGGAGGGCGGCGAGCGCCGCGAGCGCAACCGCGACGCCGATCCGCCCCCACTGGCCGCGGAGCGACTAGGCACTCGCGCTGCCTCCCGCGCCGGCGGGGCCGACCGCGGGTGCGGTCGGAGCGGCCCCGCCGGCACCCCCGCGACCAAATCGCGGCCGGAGGCTCTGACACGCCTTCGCGGCAGCCTGGAACGCGGGGCTGTTGCGGTCAATCGAACGGAACGCCTGGCGGAAGCCGAATCCGCCGCCGCCGTTCGCCGTCGGATCCGGGATGTTGACCCCATGCGAGCGCATGCACTGGGCGAACTTCACGATCTGGGCGCGGAACTGCGCCTGCTGGGCCGGAGACAGGTTGGCTCGCGGGAACGCCTGGGCGAAGTACTGCTGGCATGCCTGACGCGCCGCGGAGATCTGCGCCTGCGAATAGTTCTGGAGCGAGCGGAACAGGCCCCCGCCGCCGCCGGCGACGCCGCCGTTCGCCGTCGGGTCAGGGACGTTGAGGCCGTGGGCCCGGAAGCACTTGGCAAGGTTGAGGCGAGCTTGGAACTGCGTGCTCGCGCTGGCCGCGGTCGAGCTCGTGGAGCTCGACGAGCCACACGCGGCGAGTCCGATCGCCACGGCGAGCACGGCGACGCACATCAGGGAACGGCGGGTACGAGTCAACTTTGATTTTCACCCCTCGAAAATGGAACGCTCACGGTTGTAGCTCGCGCAGCGTCAGCTCTTCGTAAGGGCTCTCACGGTTTCCTTAGAGAGCCCCTCGGATCCGAGTCGTGCCGGAAGCGATACATGGACCTCGAGCCCACCTTCCGCCGGGGCGCTGAGCTCCGCGTGACCGGCGTGAGCCTCGGCGACGGAGCGCACGATCGACAGGCCGAGACCGAAGCCACCGGCGGTGCGATCGACCCGCCGGAACGGCTCCCACAGCGTCCGGGCGACGGCCGGATCGATCCGCGGACCGCCGTTGCAGATGCCAACTTCGACCGTCGACTCGGTCTGACGCGTGCGTACCGCGATCCACCCGTCCGGCACGTTGTGCCGGATCGCGTTGTCGAGCAGGTTGGCGATCATCCGCTCGAGCAACGCCGGATCGCCGCGGACGACCGCAGGCTCGAGGTCGACCGTGATCGCGACGTGGGCCTCCTGCGCCCGTGCCCGCAGATCGGTGACGCAGTCCCCCGCCAGCGCGGCGAGGTCGACCGGCTCGGCGAGGCGAAGCGCCGATTCGCTGCGCGCCAGCAGCAGCAGGCTCTCGATCAGCCGCTCGTTGCGGTCGACCGTGTCCCGGACGGCCTCCCCCATCGCGCGGAGCTCGGCGGTGCTCGCGCCCGGATCGGCGAGGGCGACGTCGATCTCGGTCCGCATGATCGCGAGCGGCGTGCGCAGCTCGTGGGACGCGTTGGCGACGAAATGACGCTGGCTGCCGAACGCCGAGTCAAGCCGCGCGAGCATCCCGTCGAACGTGTCGGCGAGCTCCTTGAGCTCGTCCGCCGGGCCAACGAGGGCGATCCGCTCGCCAAGATTCTCGCCCGAGACACGCCGGGCGGTGGCGGTGATCTCCCGGAGCGGGCGCAGCGCCCGGCCCGCGAGCAGCCACCCCGCAGCGACCGAGACCATCGTCATCACGCCGAGCGCCGCGATGTATTCGATCACCAGCCGGTGCAGCTCGTCGGATCGCAGCTGGGCGCGCACCGTCTCGATCACGCGGAAGTCGGGCGGCCCACCGGCTCCGATCAGCCGGCGGCCGAACAGCGGGTTTTCGACCGGCGGGTTGATCCCGAGCTTCTGGAGCGCCGCTCGGATGTTCGGCCGCGCGCTGAGGTTGTGGCGGACGAGCGCGTAGCCGATGGTGAGCAGGATCGCCCCGGTGATCAGGAACACGAGCCCGTAGAGGACGGTGAGCCGAAACCGAATCGTCCGCGCGTGCTTCATGCCATCCGGTAGCCGACGCCGATCACGGTCTCGACCACGGGCGGGTCGCCGAGCTTGCGGCGCAGCGTCATGATCGTCATCCGGACGACGTTCGTGAACGGATCGGTGTACTCGTCCCATACCCGCTCGAGCAGCTGCTCGGCGGACACCGTTGCCCCGTCCGCGCTCATCAACGTCTCCAGCACCGCGAACTCCTTGCGCGCAAGCTCGATCTGCCGCCCGCCACGGGTGAGGCGCCGGCCGGCCGGGTCGAGCTCGAGATCGCCGTGCTGGAGCACCGGCGGATTGCGCGGCACCGAACGCCGGGCGAGCGCCCGGATGCGGGCGACGAGCTCGACGAAGCGGAACGGCTTGGCGAGGTAATCGTCGGCGCCGATCGCGAGCCCTTCGACGAGATCCTCCACCGCCCCGGCCGCCGTCAACATCAGGATTCCCGTCTCCGGGCGCTCTCCGCGCACCGCGCGGCACACGTCGTCGCCGTGAAGCCCGGGCAGGTCACGATCGAGCACGAGCACGTCGTAGCGGGTGACGCGGGCCTTGACGAGCGCGTCGGATCCATCCGGGGCGACGTCAACCGCCATCCCCTCGCGGCGCAGACCACGCGCGATCGCGTCCGCCAACCTGCGCTCATCCTCGGCGATCAGCACCCGCATCTCGGTTAAGCAGCATGACGAGCGGTCTGTAAGAAACGCGTAAATGACCGTGGGCGGCGGCGGTGCCGACGCGGGCCGCTGCCGACGCAGGTCGCCCAGCCGGTGACGGCGCCCCAGCGCCCCGAGTGCGCTTAGATATACGCCAGCGTTCAGGATTACATCAAACGATGTAACACTGGATCGTGTTACGTCCCCGACCCCGCCGCCGATGCCCCAAGACCAAAATATCGCCGAGCGCGGCATGGCCTTCGGCCTGCGCACGCTCAACCGCCTTGCCTCCTCCGATCTGATCGATCGGCTGGGCATCCGCCAGCCGACCGAACGTTTCCTTCACGGCGCGTCGAAGACGACCGTGCGGACGGCCGCCCGCGCTGGACGGACCTTCGCCGCCGCCCAGAAGCTGACCACGCCCGCGCGCCAGCCGCGGGCCAAGACCCGGGACCTGTTCGACCTCACCCCGAGCGACGAGCAGCAGATGCTGACCGAGTCGGTGCGCGACTTCGGCCTCGCGCGCCTGCGCCCCGTCGCCCAGGACGCCGACAGCGCCTGCGCCGCCCCGACCGAGCTCCTCGCCCAGGCGAACGAGCTCGGCCTCACGATGGTTGGTGTCCCCGAGCAGCTCGGCGGCGCTGTCGAGGAGCGCTCGGCGGTCACCTCCGTGTTGATGAGCGAGGCGCTCGCCCAGGGCGATATGGGCATCGCCGTGGCGTGTCTCGCCCCGGCCGGCGTCTCGACCGCGATCAGCCTGTGGGGCGACGCCGATCAGCAGTCCACGTATCTGCCTGAGTTCGTCGGCGAGAACGTCCCCGCAGCGGCGCTCGCGATGCTCGAGCCGCGGCCGCTGTTCGATCCGTTCACACTGGAGACGAAGGCCCGCCGCAGCGGCGACGGGTTCATTTTGAGCGGCGTCAAGTCGCTCGTCCCGCGGGCCGGCGACAGCGAGCTGTTCGTGATCGCCGCAGAGCTCGAAGATTCCACCGCCGCCCACCCCGCCCTGTTCATCGTCGAGTCCGGGACGAAGGGGATCAGCGTCGAGGCCGAGCCCGCGATGGGCATCCGCGCCGCCGCGACCGGCCGGCTCCTCTTCGATGACGTCACCCTCCCCGCCGGCGCACTGCTCGGCGCGGGCGACGCCGATGTGTACCGCGAGTGCGTCCAGCTCGGGCGCCTCGGCTGGTGCGCCGTCGCCGTCGGCACCGGCCAGGCGGTGCTCGACTACGTCAAGGAGTACGTCAACGAGCGCACCGCATTCGGCGAGCCGATCTCGAACCGCCAGGCCGTCGCGTTCATGGTCGCGAACATCGCAATCGAGCTTGACGGCATGCGGCTCGCGACCTACCGCGCCGCCGGCCGCGTCGACCAGGGGCTCAGTTTCTCCCGCGAGGTCGCCCTCGCGAGGCGTCTCGCCGCCGAGCGCGGCATGACGATCGGCTCCGACGGCGTCCAGTTGCTCGGTGGTCACGGTTACGTCAAGGAGCACCCGGTCGAGCGCTGGTACCGCGACCTGCGCGCCGCCGGGATCATGGAAGGAGCGCTGGTCGTCTAATGCCGATCAACCTGGAAGTCCCGAAGAAGTTCGGCGGGCTCGTCAGCCAGGCGCACCAGGTCGCCGAGAACGTGTTCCGCACGAACTCGCGCAAGTACGACCTCGCCGAGCACGCGTATCCGAAGGAGCTCGACATGCTCGCCGCCGTGATCGACGGCATGAACGACAGCGGCGCGCTCGGTGGTGCCGGCGCGGGCACGGTCGGGTCGAACGGGTCGAACGGCGTCTCGAAGTCGACCGACGACGGCAGCACCCGCAACGGGTCGAACATGGCGAGCCTGCTCGGCGTGATCGAGCTGTGCTGGGGCGACGTCGGGCTGCTGTTGACGATGCCCCGCCAGGGGCTCGGCCAGGCGGCGATCGCCGCCGTCGCCGACGAGGAGCAGCTGAAGCGCTTCGGCGGCAAGTGGGCCGCGATGGCGATCACCGAGCCTGAGGCCGGGTCGGACTCGGCCGCGATCCGGGCGACCGCGCGCCTGGACGAATCCGATCCCGCCCGCCCGAATACGTGTTGAACGGCGAGAAGATCTTCGTCACCAGCGGCGACCGTGCCGAGCTGATCGTCGTCTGGGCGACGCTTGACCGCAAGGCCGGCCGCGGCGCGATCAAGTCGTTCGTCGTCGAGCGGGACAACCCCGGCCTCAAGCTCGACCGGCTTGAGCACAAGCTCGGCATCCGCGCCTCGGACACGGCGAACTTCGTGCTCACCGACTGCCGGGTGCCGAAGGAGAACCTGCTCGGCAGCCCCGAGATCCAGACCGCCAAGCAGGGCTTCGCCGGGGTCATGCAGACGTTCGACAACACGCGGCCGCTCGTCGCCGGGATGGCGCTCGGCGTCGCCCGGGCGTGTCTCGAGCGCACCCGTGAGCTGCTCACCGAGGCCGGCGTCGAGATCGACTACGACGTCCCGCCGCACCGCCAGACCGCGGCCGCCTCCGAGTTCATCGCGATGGAGTCCGACTACGAGGCCGCCTACCTCCTCGCTCTCCAGGCCGCCTGGATGGCGGACAACAAGAAGCCGAACTCGCTCCAGGCGTCGATGGCGAAGGCGAAGGCCGGCCGGGTCGGCACGGACATCGCCCTGCGCTGCGTCGCGCTCGCGGGCGCCGTCGGCTACGGCGAGGGCGAGCTCCTGGAGAAGTGGGCCCGCGACGTCAAGATCCTCGACATCTTCGAAGGCACCCAGCAGATCCAGCAGCTCGTCGTCGCCCGGCTGCTGCTCGGCAAGAGCTCATCCGAGCTGCGGTAGGCCGGCGGCCCCCCCCGGTGCGGCCTTCCCGCCCCCGCCGAGCCGCCCCGCCGAAGCCCCGGTAGCGCTGGTCGGTCACCCGAAAAACGGCGCATCGAAAGGGAGTGGGATCGACCGGGCGGTTGAGCAAGGTTCTGTCCGCATCGCGGACACAATCTTGCGGCGCGGGGATCGACCCGCGAGCGGTTCGTACAAGAAACCCGCCGCTATCCGGCGGAAACCTTGCGTAACTCCCCCGGACGGCACCGGCGGCGATCCCTCACCCTCTCGATGCGCCGTTACGCACCGGACCCGGCGACGGCGTCGGCCTCCCGACGCAGCACCTCCCACGCACGCTCGACGTCCGCAAGCGTCGTGCTCATCTGACCGACCGCCAACCGCAGGACATACCGACCGCCGAGCATCGCGTGCGAGATGAAGATCTCGCCGGACGCGTTGACCCGCTCCAGCAGCGCCCGGTTGCGCTCATCGGAACCCGGAGCGCGGAAACAGACGACGGAGAACGGCCGCGGCGCACACACCTCCCAGCCCGGCTCCGCGCGCACCCACGACTCAAACGCCGCCGCCAACGAAACCCCGCGCCGGATATGCGCCTGCAACCCGGACCGCCCGTGACACCGCAGCACCGCCCAGAGCTTCAACGCCCGGAACCGCCGACCGAGCGCCGGCCCGTACTCCGACAGCGACAACGCGTCCTCGGCGTCCGGCGTGCGCAGGTACTCGGGGACCAAGCTGAACGCCCGGCGGAAGTCGTCCGGCCGCCGCGTCCACAGCAGCGAGCAGTCCGTCGGCGTGAGCATCCACTTGTGCGCGTTGACGACGAGCGAGTCGGCGCGCTCGACCCCGTCGAACGCCCACCGAAACTCCGGGCACACCATCGCCGCACCCGCGTACGCCGCATCGACATGCAGCCACGGCCGGACGCCAGAGTCACCGGAGCCGCCGGCCGCAGCGACCGCCGCGGCCACCTCCCCCACCGGATCCACCGAAGTCGACGCAGTCGAACCGACGGTAGCGACGATAGCGGCGGCATCGGACAGATCCCCGAGCGCGTCGGCCCGCATCCGAAACGCGTCGTCGCTCTCCACCACGCGCATCTGCATCCCGAGCATCCGCGCGGCCTTCAGCACCGACGAGTGCGCCTGATCCGAGCCGACGACAACATTGCGCCCGGTCGTCTCCCGCGCCGCGATCAGCGCGGCCAGCGTCGAGGTCGACGCCGTGTCCTCGATGTGCCCGTGCCAGCCCTCCGGCAGCCCGAGCAGCTGCGCCACCCAGTCGAGCACCACGCCCTCGAGCTCGGTCGCCGCCGGCGCCGTGCGCCACAGGATCGCGACCGAGTTCAGCGTCGCCGCGAGCAGCTCGGCGAGGATCGCCGGCTCCGAGGAGCTCGTCGCGAAGTACGCGAAATACCGCGGGTGCTGCCAGTGGGTCACCCCGTCGAGCAGGACGTCATCGAGATCACGCAAAACCGCGCTGAACGGTTCGGGGTCATCGGGCGGCGAAGGCGGGAGCCGCGCGCGGATCTCCCCCGGCGCGACCGGCGCGAGCACCGGGAGCTCCCCGACCCGCTCGAGATAGTGCGCAGCCCACTCCAGCGCGGCGGGCCCGTCCTCACGCAGTGAGGTCAAGCCGCGGCGCTCGCCGGCGCGAGCTCGTAGCGAACCCCGGTCAGTTCCTCGGAGATGTCCCACAGCCGCCGCCACGCCTCCTCGTCGTAGGCCTTGCCGGCCGCGGTGACGATGTGCGGGTGCCCGCGCTGTTCCATGAACCCGTCCGGCCCGATGAACGAGCCGCCGGGCACCGCGGGCGCGGTCGCGGCGAACAGCGTCGGCAGAGCGCCCATCGCGTCGCTTTGTCCGAGCAGCGGGTTCGTGAGGCGCATGATCCACTGCTCGTACCAGTGAGGCCCGGCGAATTGGAGGTTTGTCCGGGCGTATCCGGGGTGCGCCGCGAGGCTGTGCAGGCCCCACCCGGCAGCCGTCGCCCGCTTCTGGAGCTCGAAGCAGAACATCAGGTTCGCGAGCTTCGACTGCCCGTACCAGAGCCAGTTGTTGTAGCGGCGCTCACCCTGGAGGTCGTCGAAATGGATCGAGCCGACCCGGTGCGCGCCGCTGGAGAGCGTCACCACCCGCGGCGCCTCCGCCGCGCGCAGCCGGGGCAGCAAGCGCCCGGTGAGCGCGAAATGCCCGAGGTGGTTCGTCCCGAACTGGAGCTCGAACCCGTCGGCGGTCGTCCGCCGCGGCGGCGCCATCACGCCGGCGTTGTTGATCAGCACGTCGACCCGGTCATGGGGGAACTCCTCGGCGAACGCCGCGACCGATGACAGGTCGGACAGGTCGAGATGACGGACCTCGCGCTCGCCGCTCATCGTCTGCGCCGCCCGCTCGCCCTTCGGCGTGTCTCGCACGGCGAGCACGACCGTCGCACCCGCCCGCGTCAGCTCGCGCGCGGTCACCAGTCCGAGGCCACTGTTCGCGCCGGTGACGACGATCACCCGGCCGCTCTGATCCGGGATATCGGCGGCTGTCCATTTAGCCAGCGCCATCAGGCACCCATCCGTCGAGCCACGGAGTCAGAGTACGCCGCCTTGCGGAACTTGAGCACGGGGTCATCGGAGAGCTCGATCCCGTCGACGACTCGCGTCGGATCGAACACGAGCACGTCTCCGCCGGTCTCGCGCTCGGTCTCCAGGTCGGTGAGCTCGAGCGTGCCGGCATCGAGCCGCTCGCGGTCCTTCGGCCACTGGGCCGAGGGGTCGTTGACGTTGTCACCGGGCGCCGCGATCTGGAGCCACAACGAGAACCGGACCGGCCCGGACTCGATCCGGCGCCGAATGTCCTCCTGGAGATAGTCACGGCCGCGGGACTTCGCCGCCCGCGGCCCGAGGTGCTGCTCCCCGGCCTCCGGCTCAAACGTGTACCGGACGTAGCGGCCCGTGCCCTCGGCATCGACCCACCGATACGCATGAACCGCGTAGTACGTGCACGTCGCATAGCTGGCGGGCGGCCGCAGCCCCTGGAGGTTCGCCGGCAGCTTCGCGATCGCGCTCGGGTTGCGCAGCAGGAACAGCGGGAACTTCCACGCGACCGACGCACCGGGCCCCTGCGCGCGCAACAGATCGAGGAACGTGTCCGGACGGGAGCCGACGAACTTGGGGGCCGTCTGGGCAACGATGTCGGTCCGGCTCCCGTCCGGCAGGTACATCTTCACCGCGAGCCCGCGGACGTCCGGTGCGTAGTCCGGGATGTCGGGGTTGCCGCCGCCGTTGGAGACCCGGATCGTCGCCTGGACCGGCTCGCCCTGCATGTGCGCCGCGCGGGTCAGCTTCGCCGCCTCCGGCGTGGCAGTGAACGTTCCCTTCAGCAGCGTGCCCTTGGCATGGAGCGCGCGTCGGCCCGGGTGCCGTCCGTACGCTGCGTTGGCGACGTCCGTCGCCTCTTTCGCCGTGACCGTCATCCCGTCTCCTCCAGCACTCGAAATGTGATGCCCGCGCTCGTCAGCCGGTCGATCAGCGCATCGCCCATCGCGACTGCCGTCGTCACCTGCCCCGCCGTCTCCGGCAGCTCGTCGTGGGCCAGGCACAGCGCCGACTCCGCGAGCATCTTCGACGTCTCGCCGTAGCCCGGGTCTCCGCCGGACACCTCCGTGAGGACGCGCTTGCCGCCGCCCTCACCGGCGAAGCGCACGCGGAACCACGCCTTCGCCCGCTGTTCCGGCGTCGGCCCCTCACCGGGATCCTTGATCTTCAGCATCAGCTTGCGCGTTGGCGGCAACTGGGCGAGCGCGACGGCGCTGCCCGCGCCGAGCGCGAGCCCAACCGTCACCGGCAGGCGCTTGGTCACCAGGTAATGGCTGTAGGTGAAGTCGGGGCCGTAGCGCTCGAGGCCGGCCGCCGAGCGCAGCACGTTCTGCGGATCGATCGTCGGGAACGGCACCACCCAGCCGCCGACGATTGTCATTGCGGTGCGGCTTACCGGCGGCGCCGTGAACGCGCCGGCCCTCCGGCCGCGGCTCCTGCCGGCGGCGCTCCCGCGCAACCTGGATCGATTGGCGCACCCGCGCGAACGCGTTGATCGCGGAGTGATAGGTGCCGCCGGAGAACGTGCCGCCGGCCTGCACGAAGCCCTCGACTCGGATCGGGACGCCCTCGGGAAGCTGCTCGACCGTGTACAGCACGCCGAGGTCGTAGGGGATCGAGTCAAACCCGCACGAGTGGATGATCCGCGCCCCGCTCCCCCGCGCCGTCTCGTGGTGGCGCAGCCACATCGCGTCGACGAACTCGGGCTCGCCGGTGAGATCGACGTAGTCGGTGCCGGCCACCGCACACGCGGCGACGAGCGGCTCGCCGTAGTGGAGGTATGGGCCGACGGTCGTGATCACGACCTTCGTCGCCTCGGCGATCGCGCGGACGCTGTCGGCGTCGCCTGCATCCGCGCGCAGCAGCTCGAGCTCGGCCGCCGCGGGGTGTGCGACGGCGAGCCGGCGCCGGACGTCCTCAAGCTTGCTCATGTTCCGCCCGGCGAGCGCCCAGCGCGTCTCGGCGGGCGCGTTCGCGGCCAGGTACTCGGCCGTCAACCCGCCGGTGAACCCGGTGGCGCCGAACAGGACGATGTCGAAGCGACGATCAGGCATCGCCGTCTGGCGCCGGCGCGACGGTCTTCGCGATCTCGAGCGCCTGCGCCGGCGGCACCCCTGCCCTCGCCGAGACCCAGCACGCGACGGGTGCGGCCACGCGCTCGGATGCGTGGGCGGCCTCCCCCGCGAGGTCCAGCAACTGCTTGAACTCCTCGGTACTCGGCGGCTCGGTGCCGAGCTTCTCCGCAAACGCCCCGAGCCACTCCTTTGCGTTCATCTCTCCCATGCACGGCTCCCTGATTTGGGGGCCGTGGACTCTAGTACACGCGTGCTTATTGACAGGACGCCAATATCTGCGCGGTCCTGGCATCATCGTCCCGCCCCCAGACGGCGAAACGAAAGGCAGAACGAGATGACTGTGCTTGACGGCAAGGTCGCGATCGTCACCGGCTCCGCGCGCGGAATCGGGCGCGCGACGGCCGAGATCCTGGCCTCGCAAGGCGCCAAGGTACTGATCAACGACCTCGACGGTGATGTCGCCGAGCAGACGGCATCCGAGATCCAGGGCGACACGCTCGTGTTCGGCGGCGACCTCACCCAGCCGGGTGTCCCCGACCAGCTCGTCCAGAAGGTGGTCAACGAGTGGGGGCGCGTCGACATCCTCGTCAACAACGCCGGCTACACGCTCGACGCCCCGATCCACAAGATGAGCGACGAGTGGTTCCAGCGCATGCTCGACATCCACTCGATCGTCCCTTTCCGGATGTGCCGCGCCGTCGCCCCGCACATGCGCGAGCCGGCGAAGCAGGAGCGGGAGGCCGGCGAGGAGGTGTTCCGGAAGGTCGTCAACGTCACCTCGATCTCGGGCACGATGGGCAACGCCGGCCAGGCGAACTACTCGAGCGGCAAGGCGGCCGTCGTCGGCCTGACGAAGACGCTCGCCAAGGAGTGGGGCCAGTTCAAGATCAACGTGAACGCGGTCGCGTTCGGCTACATCGAGACGCGCCTCACCGCCTCCAAGGAAGAGTCGAACACGATGGAGATCGGCGGCGAGAAGATCCAGCTCGGCATCCCGGATCAGCTCCGGGGGATGGCCGCGATGCTGATCCCGCTCGGTCGCCCGGGCACCCCCGAGGAGGCCGCCGGCGGCGTCTTCTTCCTCTGCTCACCCTGGTCGAACTACGTCTCCGGCCAGGTCCTCAACATCACCGGTGGTCAGTTCACCGGGATGACCTCGTAGTCCGAGTCGGCGCATGCGCCGACTCGCGGCGGGCGCATGCGCCCGCCGGGCCGGGGGTGCATGCACCCCCGGCTGTCCTGCCCTGACCGGACGCGCTCCTGGACCTCCGGCCACCGCCCGGTCACGGCGACGAGCAGAGGAAAGCGAACTGTCCCGCGAACAGCAGTTTGGTCGCGTTGACGGTCCGTGCATCCAGTCCGAAGACTCGTCCGTAGACATCGATCAGCCTGTTCAGCGGCGACGTACCACCCCACCAGCGGCCGAAGACGCCCTCCGTTCGTCGACCGCGTGGGACGAGGCGACGGGCGATCAGCCCGAGCGAGTCGATCCCCGGGCGGATCTCGACGGGCACGAGACCAGCCTCCAGGGCGAGCTCGACGAAGCCCACCGGTGTGTAGTTCCAGTAGCTGAGCGAGTGGTAGGGCTCGAGCTGAGATGTCGAGCCCGCCAGATGGCCGCCGGGCGCGAGGACGCGGCGCACCTCTCCCAGCAAGGGGCCGGGGTGGCGGACATGCTCGAGTACCTGCTTGCAAAACACGACGTCGAAGCTGTCATCCGCGAACGGGATCGTGACGCCGTCGAACACCTCGAACCGCGCGTCCGCGCGGCTCCGGCGCCGAACCTCCTGCGACGTGCGGATATCCAGCCCGATCCAGTCCACTTCCTGGTCCTGGGCGCGGAACAAGTCGACGGAACCGCCTTCGCCACATCCGAGATCGAGCACCCGCCACGGACCATCGGCCCGGGCGCGACGTAACGACGGAATGTACTCATCGGCGATCGTCTGGCGTGCATGATCGGCCGGGAGCCGATCGCCGAGCTGATCTTGGAGTTCTCTACCTGGGAGTCTCACATCACACGGGCACGCGTGCGCGCCGCGGCGGTCATGCCGCGACGCGTGTCGGGTACTCGTGACGCCCCGCGAAGAACTCGGCCTCGAGGCGACCGAGTTCGGTCACCGGTTCCTCGCCGAACAGCCATTCCCGGGCCAGGTCAAGCCACGAGCCGGTCGCCTGGAGCTGACCGAGGAGGCCGATCAGCAGCATCACGGCGCGCATCATCACGAAGTGCTCAGCCGGAAGCGTCAGCCGGTCCAGGCCGTCGGCGCGCCGCATATCGTTGTACGCGCGCATCATCCCGCCGGTGGCGGAGGCGTCGACCTTGACCGGATGGTCGACGAGCAGCCAGCCGAAGATCGCCTGGTAGCTCGCCAGGAACGGCTCCGCCAGCCGTTCGTCGGGGGGCAGCGCGCCGAGCCCGGAGATGACCTTGAACAGCGCCCCGGCGTCGCCGTCATAGGTGGCTCGGGTGGAGGCGATCATCTGCTCCACCTCGGCGTCGGGCAGCCGCTTGAAGAATCCGAAGTCGAGGAACGCGACCCGGCCGTCGTCGCAGAACAGGCTGTTGCCGGGGTGCGGGTCGCCGTTGAGGAGCCGGTGGCGGAGCGGCCCGTTGATGTAGAAGCGGATGAGGATCTCGCCCAGGCGGTCGCGCTGCTCGGCGGGCCACGTCCGCACCTCCGAGAACCGGTGGGCGTCGACCAGCTCGGAAACGATCACCCGCTCGCGGCACAGCCGCATGACGACGTCCGGCACGACGATGAACGGATGCCCGCGGTATGTCCGCGCCATCGCGCGGTGGTTGCCGGCCTCGAGCTCGTAGTCGAGTTCGTCCCGGATCCGCTCGCGGATTTCATCGGCGATCGCGCCAGTGTCGATCCCGGGCGCGATCACGTTGAGGAGCTTGAGGCCGAGCCGCAGGTTCTGCATGTCGGAGTGGATCGCCTCGGCGATCCCCGGGTACTGGACCTTGACCGCGACGGCCCGGCCGTCCTCGAGCACCGCCCGGTGGACCTGCCCGATCGACGCGGCGGCGATCGGCTCCTCGTCGAAGTCGGCGAACGACTCGCGCAGCGGCGCCTCGAGGTCGTCTTCGATCACCTTCTTGACCGAGGCGAACGGGACCGGCTCGGCGTCATGCTGGAGGCTCGAGAGGATCTCTTGAAACTGGGGGCGGATCTCCTCCGGCACCAGTCCGAGGTCGACGGCCGACAGCGTCTGACCGACCTTCATCGCGGCGCCCCGCATGCTCCCGAGCACCTTGACGAGCGTCTCCGCGGACTTGAGCTGCTGGCGCGAGGCGGCCGCCCGGCGGGTGTCCGAGCCACTGCCGCCGAGCCGGATCGCCCGCGCAGTCGCCTCCCGCGCAGCGACGCCGGCGGCCGCGCCGGTCATGCTCGCGGCGCGGCGAATGCGAGATCCACGGATTTCCTTTTCGGCCACTGTCCCCGCCTTCTGTCCTCTCGAAGTTCGCCGATCGGCTGATCGGTGAACCAGGTTGACGATACATCTTGATCAGCTGATCGAGACGCGATCGACCTGAAATTGGCGCCGTCCGCGGTCCGTTGCCTGCGGCTGAGCGGAACGGCGCATCGAAGGAGGGGTGGACTGGGCGTGGTGCCGAGCTCGCCCGATTGCGCGGCTGAACGCAATGGCCGAATCGCCAACGCACGTAGCCGGCCAGCGGCCGGCCGTCAGCGCGTCCTGCGTTTCGGCCGATCCGCGAACGGGCGCCGAAACCACCGCCGCTCCCCTGCGTGGTGCCGAATCAGCCTCACTGTGCTTCGATGCGCCGTTCCGCCGGTCGCCCGCGGCCGAACCGAACGCGCCCGCGGCACCGGCCACCGCACGCCGCACCCCCCAGAAACCCTAATTGGCACTCTGCCAACACCGTGCTAGCCTGACCGCCGTGATCGGCACCCCGGCACCGACCCCCCGCTGGCGGCGGCTCGACCACGACGAGCGCCGGCAGCAGATCCTCGCCTGCGCAAGCCGGCTGTTTTCCGAGCGCACCTACGCCGCGGTGTCGACGACCGACATCGCCAAGGAGGCCGGGGTCGCCCGCGGGCTGCTGCATCACTACTTCGGGACCAAGCGCGAGCTCTACCTCGAGGTCGTCCGCTCGCTGATGCGGATGCCGACGAATCCCGTTCCCATGCAGGCCCCCGGACGGGGGATCGACGTCGTGCTCAGCGAGAGCGTCGAGCGGTGGATGCAGATGCTCGAGCACAACCGCGGCACGTGGCTGGCGGCGATCGGGACGCGCGGGATCGGGCGCGACCCCGAGGTCGAGGCGATCCTCGACGAGGCGCGCGAGCGCGCGGTCGACCGGTTGATCGAGGCCCTCCAGACCTACGAGGCGGCGAGCGCACCGCCGGCCCTGCGCGCGACGATCCGCGCCTACTCCGGGTTCGCCGAGGCGGCGAGCGTCGAGTGGCTCGAGCGCGGCCGGCTCACCCGCGAGCAGCTCCAGACGCTGCTCGTCCAAGGCTTTCTCAGCATCGTCAGAGACGTACTCCCACAGGTAGAAAGAGTCCCCCGCCGGGCCTCCGGCCCGCCGGCATGACGGAGAGGTTCGGCATCCGGCCTCGCTTAACAAAGGAGCAAGACGTGAACAAGACGTACGTGATCGGTGTCGGCATGACGAAGTTCGACAAGCCCGGCACCAAGGAGGGGGATTACCCGGACTGGGCCAAGGAGGCGGGAGCCAAGGCGCTCGCCGATGCCGGCGTTCCGTACGACGCGATCGAGCAGGCGTATGCCGGCTACGTGTACGGCGACTCGAGCTACGGCCAGCGCGCGGTGTACGAGCTTGGCCTCACCGGCATCCCGGTGCTGAACGTCAACAACAACTGTTCCACCGGCTCGAGCGCGTTGCTGCTCGCGCGCAACGCGATCAAGGGCGGCCTCGCCAACTGCGCGCTCGCGATCGGCTTCGAGAAGATGGAGCGCGGCTCGCTCGGGATGAAGTACACCGATCGCACGCCGGCGCTCGACAAGCACATGCAGCGCATGTTCCAGATCCGTGATCCGGAGACGAGCCCGTTCGCGCCGCAGATGTTCGGCAACGCCGGGCGCGACCACATGGAGAAGTACGGCTCCAAGCCCGAGCACTACGCGTGGATCGGCTACAAGAACCACAAGCACTCGGTCAACAACCCGTACGCCCAGTTCCAGACCGAGTACTCGCTGGACGAGATCAAGGCCGCGCCGATGATCCACGATCCGCTGACCAAGCTTCAGTGCTCCCCCACGAGTGATGGCGCCGCCGCCGTGATCGTCGCGAGCGAGCGGTTCGTCGACGAGCACGATCTGTGGAATTCGTCCACCCGCCCATCGAGATCGCCGGCCAGGCGATGGTCACCGACCTGAAGTCGAGCTTCGACGACAGCGCCGACTGCATCACGATCGTCGGCTACGACATGAGCAAGGAGGCCGCACGGCGGGCCTACGAGGAGGCGCAGGTCGCTCCGCAGGACGTGCAGGTCGTCGAGCTCCACGACTGCTTCAGCGCCAACGAGCTGATCACGTACGAGGCGCTCGGCTTGGCGGCTGAGGGCGAGGGCCACACGCTCGTCGAGAAGCAGGCGACGACCTACGGCGGCGACGGCCCGGTGGTGAATCCGTCCGGCGGACTCATCTCCAAGGGCCATCCGCTTGGCGCCACCGGCCTCGCCCAGTGCTCCGAGCTCACCTGGCAGCTGCGCGGTCAGGCCGACAAGCGCCAGGTCGACGACGTCGACGTCGCGCTCCAGCACAACATCGGCCTCGGCGGCGCCGCCGTCGTGAGCATTTACCGCCGCGCCCGTTAGCGCGCAGGCGAACGCGCGGGCAGACCGCTGACGACGGGGCGGCTGGAGCAATCCGCCGCCCCGGTCGTCAGCTCTACGGACCGTATTCCGGCGTACCGTGTCGCTTGTCACACAAGCGTAGGAACGTGAACGTACCATCGGGTCCATGATCGTTTTCGAAGTCGTCACGATCGGCGTCGCCGCCGTCGGCGCCGCCGTTGGAGGAATCGTGTACCTGCGCGGGCCTGGTTCGCTCGAGCATCTCGGTCGGCAGGGTCAGTCGTGGTTCGAGCATCCGTCGGATCGCGCCGTGTCCGAGCGCCCATCCGAGGATGATCGCGACGCCCCGCTCCCGCGCCGCCCGCTGCGCGGCCGGCCCGACTGACCGCGGGTCCCGCGCTCCTCACGGTCACGATCTGCGGGGTTCTTACGGATCGCAGATCCGCAGCCTCGCCCGCCTAGCGGGGGCACGAATGTGCCGAGAAACACGTCATGCGCGCATACGGGACCCGGCCGATCGCGGCCGTGCTGGTCCTGGCCACGCTGTTGTTCGGCGGGGTCGCGTACTACCTTGCTCACAGCCAGACGACGATGCGCCGGGACGCGGAGAACGAGTTTGCGCGCCGGGCGCAGCTGACCGCGAACCTGACCTCGGCGACGCTCAACGCCAGCCTCGTCTCGGATCCTGCGGATATGACCGCGGACTTCGGTGGCCGGCCCGCAACCGTCGCACGGTCGCTGCGCGCGCGGGTGCGTGCGGGTGACGTGTTCGCCGCTGTCCTCTCGGTCAACGGCGACGTCGTCGGCGTATGGCCGCGGCATGACCGCGAGCTCGCCACCGCCTACTTCGACAGCCCTGACGTCCAGACGGCGATCCGAGGCGGTGGTGCGGTCTCGAACCTCATCATGTGGGGAGCGCCGGCGCAGCCGATGATCCGGCTCTCGAGCGCGTTCAACACCTCGGAAGGCGTCCGCATCTACGTCCACCTCGGGTCCGCCTATGTCATGTCGCTTGCCTCGGCGTACCTCAGCGATGCCCCAGCGGTCACCGGCGCACGTGCCTACCTGGTCGACGGCAACGGCCGCGTCCTCGCGTCAACGGGCACCGGGATGCAGGGTGCGCCGCTGCCTGAGCCCGGCCTGCTCGCGGCGAGCCGGCACGCGTCGGGTGGCACGCTGGGCAGCTCTTACTTCGTGGCCGCGCCGATCGGCGGAGGCACCCGCTGGCACGTGATTCTGGCGGCGCAGCGCTCGCGTCTCCTCGCGCAGGTCGAGTCGAGCCGGCAGGCGTGGTGGACCCTGTACGGCGGCTTCGTCCTCGCGGTCCTCGCGCTGATCGCCGCGGGGCTGAAGGCGCTGCGCACGTCGGCGCGGCTGCTCGCCGTCGAGGAGCGCGAGCGGACCGCCCAGCGGCTCGCCCACGAGCGACTGCACGACTCGTTGACCGGTCTGCCGAACCGGGCCCTGTTCCTCGATCGCAGCGAACAGGCCCTCTCGCGGGCGAGCCGGAACGACACCACGCTCGCCGTCCTGTTCATCGATCTCGACCACTTCAAGCGGATCAACGACTCGCTCGGCCACGCGGCGGGCGATGAGCTGCTCCAGGAATTGGCCGTTCGCCTGAGCGACGCGATTCGTCCCTCGGACACCCTCAGCAGGTTCGGGGGCGACGAGTTTCTGATCCTGTGCGAGGGCATGGTCAACCCCGACGATGCCAACCATGTCGCGCGGCGGATCCACGCGTTGCTCGAGCAGCCCTTCCGGCTCGGCGACCGCGAGGTCCACGTCTCCTGCTCGATCGGGATCGCGCTTCAGCGCCCGAGCGCAGCCGGGGTACCCGGATCGACGCTCGTGCGCAACGCCGACGCCGCGATGTATGCCGTCAAGGAACACGGCCGCAACGGGATCCGGGTCTTCGACGACGAGCTCCATGCGGTCGCCATGCGCCGGCTCGACGATGAGGGCGCGCTGCGGACCGCGATGCGCGACGGCGAACTCGACGTGTACTACCAACCGCTCGTCGAGCTGCCGAGCACGATGCTGCGCGGCGCCGAGGCGCTCGCCCGCTGGCACCGACCCGGCGTCGGCGATGTTCCACCGACCGAGTTCATCCAGCTCGCCGAGGAATGCGGGTTGATCGAACAGATCGGTGGCTGGGTGCTCGGGCGCGCGATGCAGGACGCCCAGGACTGGCGTCACGACGGATTGATCGACGATTCCTTCACCCTGTCGGTCAACGTCTCGCCCTACCAGCTCGCCGGCCGCGGGTTCATCGATGACCTGGCGGGCCGGCTCGCCGCCTGGCAGCTGCCCGCCTCGTCACTGTGCCTGGAGATCACCGAGTCGGCCGTCGTCCACGAGCCCTCGCAGATCCAAGCGGCGCTCCACCGCCTGACCGCCCTCGGGATTCAGCTCGCGATCGACGACTTCGGGATCGGCCAGTCCTCGCTTGAGCAGCTCGTCCGCTCGCTCCCGGTCGACGTCCTCAAGCTCGACCGCTCCTTCGTCGCCGAGATGAACCACTCCCGCGAGCGGGCCGTCGTCGCCGCCGTCGGCCTGATGGCCGGCGAGCTCGGCATGTCAGCGATCGCCGAGGGCGTCGAAACGCGCGAGCACGCCGAGCGCCTCGCCGCGCTCGGCTATCCCTACGCCCAGGGCTACCTGTTCGGCCGCCCGGTCGACGACGCTGCGTTCCGGATCGTGCTCGGCGACCGTCAGTCCGCCGACGGCCACCTCCGCCCGGCGGCGTGACCCGCGCACCCGGCCGCCCGGCGTGACCCGCGCACTCGGCCGCCCGGCCTACACCGCCTCCACGCGCGCCGGCACGTGCTTGTGCAACGGCGTCGCAGCGAACCGATCCCGCCACTCCACCGAGGTCAGCTCATTCGCCGGCACGCCCGTGAGCACCGGCTCGCCGTGCTCGCCGGGGTAGTCGAGTCCCTGCCCGTTGGGGAGCGAGATGTGGCCGGCCTGCATCGCGTCGGTCACCTCGACATACGCCTCGGCCGACCCGCTCGCGGTCGTGATCCGCGCCCGGCCGCCGGTCGCCAGTCCGAGCCGGGTCGCATCGGCGGGGCTGATGCGGAGCGCGCCGGCGCCGTCGCGCTTGCGCCACGCGGGGTCCCGAATGATCGTGTTGGCCGTGTTCGCGCGCCGCTCACCGGCGGACAGGATGAGCGGCAGCTCGTCCGTCGTGTGGTCCGGCGGCGCCGTCGCGAGCGTCTCCAGCTCCGCGAGCAGTTCCGGGATCTCAAGCGCGATCCGGTGATCCGGGTGGCTGACGTAGCTCCAGGCGTCCTCGTAGTCGTCCAGCGTGAACGTGATCCCGGAATGACCGCTGAGCATCGCTTCGAACAGCGCTTCGCCGTCGGCGTGCCCGGCCCGGCGAACCGCGTCCGGGTACTTCATCGCGCACCGATGCGCGAGTCCCCACAGCGCGGCGGCCGCCCCCGCCCCGTCCGGCAACGTCGGACCGAGGGTCTCGTACAGGAGATACGGCGCGAGCGCGCCGAGCGTCCGGTCGCCCATCGTCGCCTGCAGGAATGCCGCGGCAAACGCACCCCGGCCCTCGCGTGCCGCGGCACCGAGTGACGTCAGCACCGATTCGGGTACGACGTCGAGGGCACGCATCAGCCGGGCGTGGATCTCAGGCTCGGGCAGCGTCCCGGGGAGCGGCTCGAGCAGCGGAGCCCGGAGATGGAACGTGTTGCGCGGGAATTCGAGGTTGAAGAACGTCGCCTCCCACTTCTCGAACTGGCTCGCCGCGGGCAGTACGTAGTCGGCATGCCGCGCCGTCTCGGTCATCGCCACGTCGATCACGACGACGAGCTCGAGCGCATCGAGCGCGGCCCGGAACCGCTTCGAGTCCGCGAGTGAGTGGGCCGGGTTCGAACTCTCGATGAGCATCGCCCGAAACCGCCGCGGATGGTCGGTGAGGATCTCCTCGGCGATCACGTTGCACGGCACGAGCCCACCGATGATCGGCGTCCCGGTCACCGGCGTCGGGACCGTCCGGGCGTCGTACCGCGCGAGCGGCGCCATCCACGAGTGCAGATGCATCGCGCCCGCCTTGCCGTAGTTGCCGGTGAGCAGCCACAGCAGCTTGTTGAGGTAGGAGCAGAGGGTGCTGTTCGGCGCCTGCTGGACGCCGAGATCCTCGAACGTCGAGACGCTGTCGGCGGCCGCGATCCGGCGGGCGGTGCTCCGCATCAGCTCGACGTCGACGCCGCAGCGCGCGGCGTACTCGGCGACCGGCAACTCGGCGAGCGGGGCGAGCACCGGCTCGCCGCCGGTCGTGTGCTCGGCGAGGAAGGCGTCGTCGACGAGCCGCTCCTGAACGATGATCCCGAGCAGCGCGGCGAGGCACCACGCGTCGGTGCCCGGGCGCACCCGGAGGTGGACGTCGGCCATCTCGGCCGTCTCGGTCCGCACCGGGTCGATCACGACGAGCACGCGCTCCGGGTCCTTGGCGAGCTCGCGAAGGGTGACCCTCGCGCGCGGCAGGCTCTGGGATTGCCACGGGTTCTTGCCGATGAACACCGCGACCTCGGCGTGCTCAAAGTCCCCTCGCGTGTGGCCGCCGTAGAGGTGGCCGTCGACCCAGCCCTCGCCCATCTTCTCCTGAGCGAGCGCACTCGAGCGATACCTCGCGCCCAGAGCGGCGAGCAGCGCCCGGCTGTACGCACCGCCGAGATGGTTGCCCTGGCCGCCCCCGCCGTAATAGAAGATCGTCTCGCCACCGTGTGCGTCGCGGACGGCGCTGAGTCGCTCGGCGACCTCGGCGATGGCCGTGTCCCAGTCGATCTCCTCGTAGCTGCCGTCGCTCCGCCGCCGCAGCGGACTCGTCAGCCGGTCGCGACCGTTCTGGTAGTGGTCGAGGCGCATCGCCTTGTTGCAGGTGTAGCCCTGCGATGCGGGGTGCGCCTTGTCGCCGCGGATGCGCGCGAGCCGCCGGCCCTCGAGCTGGACCTCGATCCCGCAGTTGCACTCGCACAGGATGCAGGCGGTCGGCTGCCACTCCGGTCCGGCGCCCACCGTGGGGTCCAGCTCGCTCGTCGCCATCAGGCCGATGCAGCGACGGCCGACCCGGACCGCTCGCGTTCCGCGGCGGCGAAGCCCTTCAGATCATCGATCGTCACCACGCGGCCGCCCGCGCCCCAATTCCCGGCCGGCACCTCGTTGACGAGCACCCACACCCGGAGCCCGTCCGCCTCGCCGAGACCGGCGGCAGCGCTGATGACGCGCGTCGCCTCGGACATGAGTTCCGCCTTGCGACGATCCGAGAGCGCCCCGTCAGGAATCGTGACCTGCATGCGGAACGTGGGCTCCTGCACCGGCCGTCCGGCAGCGAGAATCGTGCCCTCGGGCAGCTCGTGGATGTTGACCCATGTGATGTCGCGGAAGAACTGCGTCTCCGGGGCGCGCTCGGCGCGGCGGAGCACGACACCCAGCTCATCCGCCAGCTCGGTCCGTGCCTCCGGGGTGAACGTGCCGGCGGGATAGGTCAGGTCGATCAGCGGCATGCGTGGGCTCCTCGGTCTCTGGGTCACCGCGGATATGACGCCCGTCATATCCGCTGCGGATCGTACTATGATGCGCGTCATAGTCAAGGACGAACGATGACCGCCACCGATTCCCGCCAGAAGATGATCGAGACCGCCGCCGTGGTGATGCGCGAGCGCGGCGTCGAGGCGACGTCCTTCTCGGAGGTGCTCGCGCGCTCCGGAGCGCCGCGCGGCTCGATCTATCACCACTTCCCGGGCGGCAAGGCGCAGCTGATCGAAGAGGCGACGCGATACGCCGGCGAGTTCACCGCCGCCGGGCTCGTCGCGGCGCTCGGCGAGGACGACCCGGTCGCCGCGGTCACCGCGTTCTGCGCCGGCTGGATCAAGATCCTCCGCAAGACTGACTTCGGCGCCGGCTGCCCGGTCGTCGCCGCCGCACTCGAGGGCGAGCACACGCCGGGCGCGCGAGAGGCGGCGGCCGCCGCATTCCTGCGCTGGGAGACGCTCCTGACCGACGCGATCGAGACCCACACCGGTTCCCGCGAGCGCGCCCACTCGCTCGCCACCCTGATCATCGCCGCCGTGGAGGGCGCCGTCGTGCTCTCCCGCGCGCGCGCTCGACCGCCCCGCTCGAGCGTGTCGCCGACTCGAGATGCGCGGGCTGCTCGCCGGCGGCTCGTCGCTGGAGCGACTTACAGCGGTCCCGCGACCGCGCCGCGCGTACCCAGAGCCCGAGCGTCTTGGAGATGATCTCGCGCTGGATCTCGCTCGTGCCGCCGTAGATCGTCGTCACGAGCGCGGTCCGCACCTGGCGCTCCATGTCGTACTCGACCGCGTACCCGTAGCCGCCCATCATCTGCATCCCCTCGAGCGTCGCCTGCTTGGCCACCTCGCTCGCCTTGAGCTTGCACATCGACGCCTCCTTCGGGAACAGCGCGCCCGGGTTCGCGTCGACCTTGGCGGCGGTGTCATACACGAGCAGGCGCGTCGCCTCGATCTCGGTCGCGAGGTCGGCGAGCCGGTGGCGGAGCGCCTGGAAGCTCCCGATCGGCCGGCCGAACTGCTTGCGCTCCTTGACGTAGGCGAGCACGTCGTCGAACGCGCGCTGGGCCATCCCGAGCGCATTGGCGGCGATGATCAGCCGCTCGTAGTTGAGCCCGGTCATCAGCTGCATCCACGCCTGGTCCTGCTCACCGACGAGTCGGTCGGCGGGGACGTGGCAGTCGGTGAAGAACACGTCGTTGACCTCGCGGCCGCCCATCGTGTCGATGCCGCGGACCTCAATCCCCTCGACGTCGGTCGGCACCGAGATCATCGACAGGCCCTCGTGCTTGTTGCCAGTCCGATCCGTCCGGCACACGAGCAGGATGTGGTCGGCGGCGTGCGCCCCGGTGATCCACGTCTTCTGACCGTTGATGACGTAGCCGCCATTCTCGCGCTCGGCTCTGCAGCTGAGGTTGCCGACGTCGGAGCCGGCCTCGGGCTCGGACATCGCGATCGCCTCGACCCGGCCGCGCGCGACGCCGCCGAGGATCTCCTGCTTGAGCTCCTCGGTGCCGAACCGGCCAACGGCGCCCGCCGTGATCATGCTGACGCCGAAGAACCCCATCGGGATCAGCCCGAGGGTGAACTCCTCGCAGAGCAGGCACAGGTCGATCGCGCCACCGCCGGTGCCGCCGTACTGCTCGGGGATCGCGACCCCGAGCCACCCCAGCTCGGCGATGCGCGCGTACAGCTCGGGGTTGTGCCCCTCCTGTCCGTCGCCGGTGAGCGCGTCACGCTGCTCACGGGTGCCGCACTCGCGGCGGGCGAAATCGCGGATTGACTCGACAAACGCGCGCTGCTCGTCGGTCAGGGTCTGGATGCTCATGCTCTCTCCTGGGCTCGGGGAATCGCGGCCGGACACGGCTCGACACCGTCCTTGGCAGTTTGCCAACAACAGCCGGTGGTACGCATGGTACGCATCTGATACTTTGCGTACCATGCCGTGTCACTGTTCCCGACCGACGACGAACTGCAGGAGGTCCTCGTCGGCCCCGACTCGGTGTCGTGGTCCGTTGCGAGCGACATCCGCCTCTACGCCGTGATGCTGTACCCGCTGCTGCTCCAGGTCGCCCACCCGACCGTCGGCGCCGGCGTGCGTGACTACTCGGACTTCGAGCAGCGTCCCTGGGACCGGCTGATGCGCTCCCTGGATTGGGTCACGCTGCTCGTCTACGGTGGCGACGAAGCGGTCGCCGCCGGGCGCCGGCTGCGGGCGCTGCACAAGAGCTTCCGCGGCGAGCGGGAGGACGGCAAGCGCTACTACGCACTCGAGCCCGAGGCGTACGCCTGGGTCCACGCGACGCTGCTCGAGTCCTACGTCGCCGGGCACGCGCACTTCGGCCGGCCGATGACCGGGGCCCAGCTCGAGCGCTTCTACGCCGAGTACCGGGCACTCGGCCGGCTCGTCGGCGTCCGCGAGAGTGACCTGCCGACCGACTGGCTCGGCTACCGCGAGTACTTCCGCGAGACGTGCGCAGCAGCAGCTCGTGCGCACCGCGTCGGTCGACCGCGTGATCCGCTCGGTCAAGAGTCCCGCCGCCCCGCCCATGCCGCTGCCGTCGTGGGCGTGGCGCATCGCGAGCATCCCGCCGCAGCGAGCGCTGTGGCTCGGCGGCATCGGGCTGATGCCGGCCGATCTGCGCAAGCGGCTCGGGATCGGCTGGAGCGTGCGGGACGAGCGCGCGTTCCAGCGGCTCGGCCGCATCAGCCGAGGGCTGACGCCGGTGCTGCCGCGAGGTCTCCAGGTGATGGGCCCGATGAACCTGAAGATGCGACGCAAGGCGATCGCCCAGGGGCCGCTCGGCGCGAACGCGACGCCGGTGGCGGGCGCCGCGGCGGCTGCGGCATGAGCACGACCGCCCCCCGGCTGCTCGCACTCGCGCTCGATCCCGGCGTCCGGATCGAAGACGACGCCATCTCCGAGCGGATCCTCGACGCGGCCCTGGCACTCGCCGCCGCCTCGGGGCTGCGCCACCTGACGATGGACGACGTCGCACGGCGCGCGGGCGTCGGGCGGATGACCGTCTACCGGCGATTCGCCACCCGGCCCGCACTGATCGAGACGCTCTCGGTGCGCGAGTGCCGCCGCTGTCTGGCGCAGATCGGCGCCGCAATCGATCCGGCCGCGCCGGTCGAAGACCGGGCGACCGCGGTGTTCGTGACCGTGCTCCGGGTGATCCGCGAGCACCCGCTGCTCGAGCGGCTCGCCCGGGTCGAGCCGGAGGCGCTGCTCGGCGAGCTCACCCGCGACCACAGCGCCGTGTTCCGGCTCGTGCGGGACTTCCTGGTGACGCTCATCCGCACGGCGCAGGACGCCGGCGAGCTCATCTCCGGCGACCCCGAGTTGCTCGCCGAGATCGGGCTGCGGCTCGGCGCCTCGTTCGTGCTGATGCCCGATAGCGTGCTCCCGCTCCATGACGAGGCGGCCACGCGCGAGGCGGTGCGGACCCTGCTGGCCCCCATGTTCGCCCGCTGACCCTGCCGGCCCCACGACGGTCGAGCGCCTTACGCAGATTTGCGTTACGCAGACCCGCGTTAATCTGCCGTCCGTCATGTTGATCCGGCACGCCGATCCGACGCGCCGACGCTGCTGCCTGCGCGGCGATCTATGCGCACTACGTCGCCACGTCGGTGATCTCCCTCGAGGCGGTGCCGCCGAGCGCCGCGGAGTTCGGCCAGCGGATCGAGCGGATCGCGGAGCGCTACCCCTACCTCGTCGCCGAGGACGACGACGGCCGGGTGATCGCGTTCGCGTACGGATCGCTGCACCGGGAGCGGGCCGCCTACCGGTGGGCGTGCGAGTCCTCGGTGTACGTCGATGAGTCGCGCCGGCGTCGCGGGACGGGCCGGGCGTTGTATGAGGCGCTGTTCGACCTGCTCCGCCGCCAGGGCCTTCAGATCGTGTGCGCCGGGATCACGCTGCCGAACGAGGCGAGCGTCACGATCCACGAGTCATTCGGGTTCGAGCTCGTCGGCGTGTACCGCCGGATCGGCTGGAAGGCAGGCGCGTGGCACGACGTCGGCTGGTGGGAGCTCGACCTCGTCGCGCCGAGCGACGCGGTGCCGCCGGAGCCGGGTCCCCCGGTGCGGCTCGATGCGCGTTAGGGTTTGTCGTCGCGCGACGCTCGACAGAGGAGAGACATCGAGATGCATCGGTTCGTTCTGTTCCGGGACCGCCCACGTCCGGTGCAGATCATCATTGGTGGCGTTATCCCGGCGGCGCTCGGCGCGCTCGCCGGCGTGATGGTCGGCGCGTCCGCGGCTGGCTACTGGATCGTGGGCGCAATCGCTGGGGTCGGCGGATTCCTGGCCGGGTTCGAGCACCGGGACGGCTGGGGCGGTGCCGACCGCGGGATGGTCGGCGGCGCGATTTACGGGACCGCGCTCGTGCTCGTGCACTGGGCGATCGGCAACCCCGCGAAGGTGTCGCTCGGCAGTTCCCGCATCGCGTTCGTGATCGCGCTCACGATCATCGGGATCTTGCTCGGCGCGGCCGGCGGCCGGATCGCGCGGTGGCAGCGTGAGAAGGCGGGGATCTTCATCACCGACGAGTACCTGCCCGGCGGCGAGAAGTACATCGAGCAGCACGGGACGGAAAGCGCCGGCTGAGCGGCGTCCGGCCGCCCCGTCCCGCGCTCAGCGGCGGTCCTCGTCGAGCAGCAGCGCGAGCGTCGGACACGCGTCGGCGGCCTTGCGCGCCAGACCGACAAGCTCGGGCGGGACCTCGGTCTCGTCGAGGATCGGATAGCCCCAGTCGTCGAGCCGGATCATCTCCGGCAACAGCTCCGCGCACAGGCCGTGCGCCTCGCACATGATCGGGTTGACCCGCAGACGGGCGCTCATCGGGCGCTCCTCGCCGGCGGGACGCCCGGCACCGGAAGACCGGCGGGGACGGCGTTGCAGCGAGAGCGGCGGTGCCACTCGATCTCGCCGCCGAACACGCCCAACGCGCTCTGCACGAAACGGACCGCGCCGTCAGGGTGATGGCACGCGCCGCGGCCGCGCACCTCGGCGCTCCAGCGCAGAACCCGATCGCGCTCACGTTCGTGCGCGACGCCATCGGCGAGCGCGCTGAACGCGTCGGAGATCGCCCGCAGACCGAACACGCACGGGCCGCACTGCCCGGCCGACTGCTCGGCGAGATACTCGATCACCCGCGCCGATTCGTGCATCCCACACGCGCTCTCACCGAGCGCGATCAGCACGCCGGAGCCGAGCGAGCACCCAACCGAGCGGAGATCCTCCCGGGCCAGGCGGAGGCGAAGCGCCCGCTCGGACTCGACCCAGGTGCCGAAATAGCCGCCGATGAGCAGCGCCTGGAGCGGCTCCGTGGACCCCCCGGCGGCCGCGAGCAGGTCGGTGAGCGAGGTGCCGAAGGCGAGCTCGTAGACGCCTGGCGCGGCGACCGCCCCGGAGATCGTCACGAGCGCCGACCCGGGGTCGGCCTGCGTCCCCAGCTCGCGGTACCAGTCGTGCCCGTAGCGGGCGACGAGCGCGATCTGGGCGAGCGTCTCCGGGTTCTGGATGAGGGTCGGCCGGTTGCGCAGGCCGCGCTCAAACGGCCGTGGCGGCACGAGCGTCGGCAGCGCGACGCCGCGGCCGACGAGGTTGACAACCGCACTCTCCTCGCCCGTGACGTAGCCCTCGGGACCGGCGATGAGGTTGATCGGAATCCGGTCGTTGCGGACCGCGAGCGCGCTCTGCAGGCCGCGGTGCGTGGCGGTCGCCCGTTCGCCGACCTTGACGACGATCTCCCGGGCGCCGACGGCGTCCGCCGCGAGCACGGCGCCATCGAGCACGAGGTGCGGCAGGCGAGACAGCAGCAGCCCGTCCTTGCCGCTCGCCGGCTCGGTTTCGCTGCCGTTGACGATCAGGTACGAACCCCGCCGACCGGCGCGTTCGGCGACGGCCCGGAGTTTCGTTGCCGTCGGGAAGTCCGCCCCGCCGCGGCCGCGCAGGCCGCTCTTGTCGACCTCGTCGATCAGCTTCGGCCCCGGCGTCCGGGGCAGCGGACCGTGGACCTGCTCATGGTCGGCGAGCGTCATCGTGCTCCCACGCGGATCGAGCCCCGCGAGCAGGCGCGGGAGACCCGCCGGCCCGTCGCGCCGCGATCCGGTGGCTGCAAGCGTGGGCGAGGCCATCGTCATCCACCCGCCGAACTGGCGGCGAGCCGCCCGGTGACGTTTCCGCTGTTCTGGTCGATGTTGAGGTCCGCCTGGAGGTTGACCTTTGAGCCGGACGAGTCCGCCACGCGCGCGACGAACTGCTGACCCTGAAGCGAGGTGATCCGACCCTCGAGCACGGACGGGAGACCGTCGGCGAGCAGGTCGACCTGGCTGCCGGTCATCGACAGTCCGCCGCCGCCCAGCGGCGCGCCCGCGAGCCGGATCCGCAGCCGGCCGTGCGCGCCACCGCTCAACCGCAGCGACAGGTCAACGATCGCGCCACCAGGCTCCTGGGTCTGCTTGACGTGTCCGGTGATACGCGCCGAGAACGGCAGTGTGAGGCTCGCCGCGCTCTTGGCGTGGTGGGAGGCCCTCCGCGCGGATGCGCCGGCCGACACGTGCGCGGCCGTCGGCGTGAACGTCTTCCCCAGGAGCTTCGTCGGCGTCCCGGCCTTCCGCGCCCAGCCGTGTTGCAGCGGACCGGCGAACGTGAACAGCGCCATCCCAGCCGGGACGACCGCGGCGAGCGCGAACGCGGGGGTGCGCCATTCGGAGTCCGACTGCGCGATCCGGACCATGACGGCGACCGTGACCGCCCCGACGCAGACCGCCGTCAGCGCGAGCATCCACCACACCTTGGTGTCGCTGCCGGTGCCGACGCCGTGCAGCACCGCGACCGGCCAGCTCGCATACGCGAGCCAGTGAATCGCGCGCCACGTGCTGTAACCGAGGCGTCGCCGCGCGAGGCTCGTGATCACGAGCGCGATCAGCAGGTCAAACGAGAGCGCCCCGAACCCGACCCACAGCGGCCGGTAGGCCGAGGAGAACGGGATCACGGCATCGATCAGTTTGATCGGCGCGAAGCTGTCCAGCACACTCGTGACGATGTGTGCCGCGAGGAGCACGATCACGAGCAGCGAGACATCGCGATGCAGGCTGTCGATCGCAAATCGCGGCCACCGCGGTCCGGCCGTGAACCGCACCGACCCGAGAATCCCCAGCACGACGCTGATCGTCAGCAGCACGAGCGCCACCGCACCCGTGGCCCGGGTGAGATACCAGTAGGCGCTCGGTCCGGCGACGGCGAGGATCCCACTCATGCGAACGCCGCCGCGGGCGCCGGGTGAAGCGGCAGGTCCTCGCCCTCCGAGGGCCAGCCGGCGAGGTGCCGGACCCGGCCCTCGGTGTCGACCAGCCGGCTCGGCAGGCCGAGCGACTCGAGCCACGCCGGAGCGCCGTCACCGCGGATGATCGTCGCCGTGCTCGCGATGTTCGCGTCGAGACACGACGCGGCGGCGACGCTCGCGGTGCGCCAACGCGGCTGCGACCGGTCGCCCGGTGGCCGGATCGATCAGGTGGTGGGCGTCGCCCGCGGCGGTCGTCCACCGCCGGGCGGTCGTGCTCGAGGTGGCGAGTCCGCCGGAATGCACCGCGATCCACTGACCGGGGACGTCGGTCGCCGCGCGGTGGTCGTCGGTGACGCGCACGCGCCATCCCCCGGTCGGCGGCGGACCGGCGGTGGCGATATCGCCGCTCAACGCGACGACGACACCGCAGCCGGCCGCCGCCGCGGCGGCGTCGGCGGCGCGATCGGCACCGAGCGCCTTCGCGGTCGCGCCAAGATCAATGATGACGCCACGTTCGGCGCGGACTCGGGAGCGGAGCTCGTCGAGCTCGACGGTCCGCCAGCCGGGCACCGACGCGAACGTGATCGCGCCGTCAGCGCGGATCTCGTCGAAGTCACGGTCGTACCCGAGCGCGATCAGCGCCCGCCCGATCGTCGGATCGACGTCCCCGTCGGTCAAACGTGCGGCACGAAGCGCCGCGGCGATCGCGTCACGGAGCATCGGGCTGACGTCGGACCACGTGCCCGAGGCAGCGTTGAGTGCGGTCAGCTCCGAGTCGTCACGGAAGCGCGAGCATGTGCGGTCGAGCTCGCCGATGACGTCCGCGGTGGCCGCACGCGCACGGTCGAGCGCGCGCTCAGCGGTGACGCCGACGACGGCCATGCCGCCGAGCGCCGGAAAGCTGACGGTGAACTGCTGGGAGTTCATGCTGCCGGTTGGCTCAGGAACCGCCGGAGGTGACCGGAGCCGGCGCGGCCTGGGCGACGCCGGAGTTGCCGACGGGAGCCGGTCCGGTGTTGCCGGTGTTGCCCGACCGTTGCCGGAGCCGGTGCTGCCCGGTGCTGCCGGTGCTGCCGGTGTTGCCGGAGTTGCCGGACGGGCGCCGAGCCCGAGTTGCCGCTCGGCGCTTGCGTTGACGGGGTCGGACCGCTCGGCGGGCCGGAGAGCCCGAGGTCGGACGGCTTGGCCAGGGGCGGCATCTTCTTCGGGGCCACGCTCGCCCGCGCGGTCGAGGCGTTGCTGGAGGAGCTCTCCGCCCCACCGGCGACAGCCTTGTTCGCCCCGAGCGAGTGACCGGGGGCGATCGCCGAGACGAGCGCGGCAATGCCCGCGGACAGAGCGGCGGCCCCGCCGATCACGAACCGGCGTGTCCGGGTGACCCGCTGGAGCGCAGCATTGCGCTCAAGCTGGGCGACCGACTGCTTGCGGTGTCGCGGGCCGCTGTTGTCCATGTGTCTCATGATCGACAATATTTCGAGAACAGCATCAGATTTCAGTAAGGCGAGCGTGAGAATTCGCCTATCTCCGCCGTTATTGACTACCCGCAGACGGCGCCGGATCCACCGGAAGTTCAACGGTAAACGTCGATCCGTCGACCGTGATCTCCCCTCCGTAGCGCACGACGATCGCCTGGGTGATCGCCAGTCCCAGGCCCGATCCCGGCCGGCCGGCCGCCTCCGGCGCCCGCCAGAACCGCTCGAACATCCGCTCCCGCGCCCCCGCGTCCGGACCCGGCCCCTGATCGCTCACAGAGAGGCGCGACATGCCGTCCCGTCGCGTCAGCGACACGTCCACCGGCTGCCCGCTCGGCCCGTGCACGATCGCGTTCTCGATCAGGTTGGCGACGACCCGCCGCAGCGCCTCGGCGTCCCCACGCAGCCGCACCGGCTCGATCACCCCCAACCGCACCGCCTCGTGTTCCGCGGCCACCGTCTGGACTAGACGGTCTAGTTCTACCGGCGAGTCGGCGTCGCCGCGCCCGGCGCGCGACGCCTCCCCATCCCCCACCTGACGCTCGAGCACGAGCAGATCGTCGACCAGCCGCGCCATCCGCTCCGCGTCGCGCTCCAGATCGGCGAGCACATCCGCGTCCGCCCCGTGCCGGCGCGCGTAGTGAACGTTGCCGAGCAGGCTCGTGATCGGCGTGCGCAGCTCATGGGACGCATCGGCGAGGAACCGCCGCTCGTTCGCGCGCGAGCGCTCCAGCGACGCGAGCATCCGGTTGAGCACGCCCGTCAGCTGCGCGATCTCATCCGAGGCCGTCGCCGCCGTCGTCCCCGTGTCCGGCAGCCGTCGTGCCGGATCGGCGGTCCGCTCGATCTCCTCCGCCGCCCCCGCGAGCTGCCGCAGCGGTTGCAGTCCCCGCCGCGTCAGCCACGCCGCCAGCATCGCCGCAATCAGCGCGATCGCCGCGCCGCTCACCGCGAGCACGAACCCCAGGTGCGAGATCGTGTCGTGGATGTCGGTCGTGTCGGAGGCGACGAGCACCGCACCTCCGGCCGCCGGGCCGCCCGCCTCCGCGATCGGCGCCACGAACAGCCGGAACTGCCGACTCCCGATCCGGATGTCCTCATAGCCGCTGCGCCCCTGCGACCCGGGCGGCTCGGACGAGCCGATCCTGCGGCAGCAGCCGCGACCCCAGCGTGAGCGACCGGGCGAGGATCGAGCCGTGGGCATCCAGCACCTCAACCGCAATGTCGCGCCCGGACACCGGCGTCTCGAGCGCCCCCGGGTCGGTGAGCACCGCCGGCGCCGACACCGCGAGCTGGGCCACCTCGTGCGCCCGGGACCGCAGTGCGCCGTCGAGCGAGGACCGGAGCTGATGGCCCACGAGCACGATCGTCACGGCCGTGAATACGGCCACCGCCGCCAGGATCGAGCCCGCCGACGCCGCGAACAACCGCCCACGAACCGTTCTCGGAAATGCGGAAAACCTGCTCAATGTGAGATTTCTTTGACGATCACAGGTATTTCACGCTACAAATTGAGAGACTTCGTCAGGAAACGGGACGTTTCCGACAACAGAAGGGGGTCGGGATAGATGGAGGACGTCACAAAGGATGGTGACGTCGCAGAAGAAGCAGAACTGGTCCTCGCCGATGACGCCGACGTGCACCGGTATGCCGGCCCGGCGCGGATCCTGCTGATCCAAAACGATCCGCGCGCCGCCTTCGTGACCGCGGAGATGCTGCGCGCTGCGTGCCCGACCGGCCTCGTGCTCGCCCAGGCCGACCGTCTCATCGATGCCACCCGCGAGCTGCTCGAACGCGGCGCCAGCTCGGTGCTGCTCGACCTCGCCCTCCCCGAGGTCGAGGGTGTGAGCGCGATCGAGCAGGTGCGCAGCGCCGCGCCAGAGGCGCCGATCATCGTGCTCGCCGACCGTCCGGATGACGAGCGAGCGCTCGCCGCGATCCGCGCCGGCGCCCAGGACTACCTCATCAAGAGCGACCTGTCCCCCGCGCTCGTCGGCCGATCGCTGCGCTACGCGATCGAGCGCAAGCGCCTCGAGGTCCGCCTCGCCCACATGGCGCTCCACGACCCGCTGACCGGCCTCCCCAACCGGGCCCTGTTCCTCGACCGTCTCGGGGTGGCCCTCGACCGCTCCCGGCGCACGAACACGCGGGTCAGCGTGCTGTTCCTCGACGTCGACAACTTCAAGGACATCAACGACTCGCTGGGGCATGAGGCCGGCGATGGCGTGCTCGTCGGGCTCGCCGAGCGTCTGCGGTCGATGTTGCGGCCGATGGACACCGTCGCCCGCTTCGGCGGCGACGAGTTCACCTTCCTGTTCGAGGACCTCGCCAACGAGCGCGAGATCGTGCTCATCGCGGAACGGATCCGCCGCGCCACGGTGCGGCCGATCCAGTTGTCCATCGGCGAGGCGAACGTGACCGTCAGCATGGGGATCGCGACCGTCGCCGATCCGGGCGTGACGCCGGAATCCGTGTTGCGTGAGGCCGACGCGGCGATGTACCGCGCCAAGGAACTCGGCCGCTCGCGCTACGAGCTCCACGACGAGACCTCGCGTCAGCGGGCGCTCCACCGCCTCGAGCTCGAGACGGCGCTCGGCCACGCGATCGAACGCGACGAGCTGCGCATCCTCTACCAGCCGAAGATCTCGCTCAGCGGCCCGGCCGGGGTCGCCGGCCTCGAGGCGCTCGTCCGCTGGGAGCACCCGGAGCGCGGCCTGATCGCGCCGTCGGAGTTCATCCCGCTCGCCGAGGAGACCGGGATCGTCCACGCGATCGGTGAGTTCGTCCTGCACGACGCGCTCACCCAGGTCGTTCGCTGGCGACGGTCTCACCCCGAGATGACGGTCTCGATCAACCTGTCCTTCCGCCAGCTGGAGGACGCCGGGCTCGCGACGCTGCTGACGAACGCGATGCTCGCCAGCCACGTCCCGCCGGGGGCGCTGTGTCTCGAGATCACCGAGGACGCGGTGATGCGCAACCTCGACGTCGCGACCCGATCGCTGGCAGCGCTCAAGAGCGCCGGTGTCGAGATCGCGATCGACGACTACGGCACCGGCGCGACCTCGCTGGCGAGCCTCAAGCGGCTCCCGATCGACACGCTGAAGATCCACGAGAGCTTCGTCACGGGGGTGGGCAGCCGCCCCGAGGAGACCTCGATCGTCGGCGCTGTCGTCGAGCTCGGTCACGCGCTCGGGCTCCATGTCATCGCCGAGGGTGTGGAAACCGAAGCCCAGCTCGCGAACCTGCGCTCGCTCGGGTGTGACGCGGCCCAGGGATATCTGCTCGGCCGGCCGATGCCCGACCACGAGGTCGAGGCGCTGCTCGCCTGACGGTCTCGCGCGGTCCCGCGGGCGGGCTCGGCTCTAGGCCCGCAACGAGAACCCCGCACCCCGGACCGTCCGGATCAGCGGCGGTTCGCCGAGCTTGCGCCGCAGGCGCGTCACGTACCGGTCGACGACGTTCGGCTCCGCGGCACCGCCCCAGATCTCATCGATCGCACGGTCGCGGGTGAGGGTGCGGCCGGGGTCACGGAGCAGCAGCTCGAGCAGGTCGACCTCGCGCCCGGTCAGCTCGATCGACCGTCCGCCCCGGGAGGCGAGCCGGGCATCGGTGTCGAGCGTGAGGTCGGCGTAGGAGAGCCGGGTGGCGATGTCGATGCCCCGGCGCGTCAGCGCCCGGATCCGCGCGATCAGCTCGGGCACGGCGAACGGCTTGACGAGGTAGTCGTCCGCCCCGGCCTCGAGCCCGGCGACCCGGTCCGGGACCGCGTCGCGCGCGGTCAGCATCAGGATCGGCGTCGGCAGACCCTTGTGACGCAACCGCCGACACACCGCGAGCCCGTCGAGCACGGGCATCGCCACGTCGAGCACGATCACGTCCGGCGCCGTCCGTTCCGCGGCGACGAGCGCCGCGCCGCCGTCGGCGGCGACCGTCACATCGAAGCCTTCCGCGACGAGCGTGCGCTCGAGCATCCGGCGCAGGGGCGGATCGTCGTCGACGACGAGAACACGGGGTTCAGAGGTCATCTCGAAACTCCGCGTGCGCGGGCCGACGCGCTCTTAGCCACCCGCGACGTCACGCCGCAGGAACACGAGGTACGCGGCGGCGAGCGCCGGCAGCCCGTAGAGCGCGCTCACCCAGGCGGCGCGGACGATCGGGGCCCAGTCGATCGGGGTCCGCAGCAGCCCCTGCCACGCGTTGAACTGCGTGCTCAGAAGGTATGGATGCAACCCGGTCAGGCCGGGGAGGATCCCGACGAGCTGGATCAGCAACGACACCATCAGCGTGCCGACGACCGCCGCCGCGCTGTTGCGCGTCAGCGAGGAGAGCAGCAGTCCGATACAGACGATGGCGCCGATCGGGATCAGGTACACGAGCAGGCTGACGTACACGAGCTCGAGTGCCTTCGGCGCCGACACCGTCGTCCCGGACAGGCTCTGCAGCGGGTTGAAGCCGGACTGGATGCTCCCGGCGACAACCGCGACGGTGCCGCTGAGGAAGATTGCGGCGATCGCGTAGGTCGCCGCGGCGAGCGCCTTGCCGCGGAAGATCTGCCCCCGTTCGAGCGATCGGGTGAAGATCGTCTTCAGCGTTCCGTTGTGGTCCTCGGAGGCGAAGATGTCGCCGGCGACGAGCGCGGTGATGAGCGGGTACATCCAGATCGCGCCGAACAGCAGGATGACGAGCGGGATCGCGAGCCCGCTGCGGTTGATGTAGCTGCCGAACGGCACGTCCTCGGGGCCTCGGTGGCGGAAGTGGGTCGCGACGACGAACAGGATCGGGACGATCGCCGCAGCGCCGAGCCCGAGGTAAGTGCGCTTCTGGTAGCGGAGCTTCAGCAGCTCCCACCGGTAGACGGTGAGCACCCCGGGGCTGCTTCATGCCGCCCTCGCGGGCTCGCCGGCCGGCGCGGTGTCGGGGGCCTCGCTCGGAGCCGCCCGGTCGCCCTCGGTGAGCGAGAAGAAGAGATCCTCCAGCGTCACGGTCTGCGGTGCGAGTTCGTGGATGAGCGCACCCGCCTCGACGAGCGCCTGGCTGAGCTCCGCGACCGCGGCCTCGTCGGCGGAGAACGTGATCCGGTCACGCTGGCGGCGCACGTCCGTGACTCCGCGCTGGGCGTTGCAGACGGCGACCGCGCGGTCGTCCTCGGTTGTCGCGAGCCGATACGTGGTCCCGGCGCCGCGCTTGAGATCGGCGATCTCACCCTCGTAGACGATGCTGCCGGAACGGACGATCGCCACACGGTTACACACCTCTTCGACCTCGGTCAGCAGGTGGCTGGAGAGCAGCACCGTCATCCCCTGATCGGCGAGCCGTCGGATGAGCAGCCGCATGTCTCGCATGCCGGCGGGGTCAAGCCCGGTCGCCGGTTCGTCGAGCAGGAGCAGCTTTGGGTTGCGCAGCAGCGCGGCCGCGATCCCGAGCCGCTGGCGCATCCCGTGCGAGTAGCCGCCGACGCGGTCCTTGGCCCGATCGGCGAGGTCGACGGTGTCCAGCGCCCGGTCGATCCGCTCCCGCGCATCACCACCGTCATAGGCGGCGAGCATCTCGAGGTTGCGCCGCCCGTTGAGGTACGGGTAGAACGTCGGCGCCTCGACGAACCCGGCGACGCCCTTGAGCGCGTCGACGGTCAGCTGCGGGTCGCGGCCGAACAGCCGCACGCTGCCCGCGGTCGGCCGGATGAGGCCGAGCATCATCCGCAGGCTCGTCGTCTTGCCGGCGCCGTTCGGGCCGAGGTAGCCGTACACGTCGCCGACGTTGACCGTGAGATCGACGCCGGCGACGGCGGTCAGCTCGCCGTACTGCTTGACCAGGCCGCGAACCTCAATCGGCGGCGGCGGTGACATCGCATCGGGTTTCACAGGGCGCGTGCGGCAGCGTCGGCCGCGGCTGCCGGAACGGACCCGAGCACCGTGTACGTGACGCCGCTCCGGGTGAAGCGGACGACGGTGCCGAGCGCGGTGTCGAGCTCCTGGCCGGTCACGCCGTTGATCGACACGGTCGGCAGGCTGAGCCCACGGTGGTCCCGCCCGTTGGCGCTGCTGCCCATCCCGAACGTCTTGCCGGCCGATGACGCCGGCTGCTCGATAACCGCGACGCCGCCGAGGTTCTGTCCGTAGGAGACGAGCGCGGCGGGATGACCGCCCCAGCTGAGCAGCGTCACGTCGCGGCGCGGCAGTCCAACCAGCGTCTTCGGCGCGACGAGCGTGAACGGCAGCTTCTGGGCGACGGCTTTGACGCCGGTGACGTCACGGTGCCGGCGGCCCCGCAGTCGCTTCGCGCGGGTCATCGCGTTCGCGTGCGCCTTGCCGGTGTCGACCTGAACGACCTTGGCGCCCGACGGCGGCGCGACGTTGAACACCGACGCGCCGACGTGGCCGTAGGAGATGTCGGTCGCCTTCAGCTCCAGTACCGGCGAGCTGTCGTTCTGCGCGTACACGGCGATCCGCAGCGGGACGCCCTTGATCGCGTCCCACGCGACCTCGCCCGCGCCGAGCAGGCCACCGTCGTGCTTCGGTGAGACCCGGATCGTGTACGCCGAATGCCCGGCGACGTCGCCCGGGATCGCGCCGGTCAGATTGACGTGGTTGGCGAGCTCGGTCAGATGCTTCTGGATCTGCGCGATTGACGGGATGCCCTGGGCTTGTGCCTTCGCGTCCTTCGCCTTGCCCGCGTCCGCTGGGAACGTGCCCTTGTAGACCGTGTTCGCGGTCGGGTCGTACACCCAGAAGGAGCGGTTGTTGACGACGACCTGCGCATCGCCGTTGCCGCTGTCGGACTGGAGCTCGAGCCGGAGCTGATGCCTGCTGGAGAGCCACAGCCGCCCGGTCGCCCCGGTCAGGATCGGGTCGGATCCCTGAATGTTGCTCGAGTCGATCAGGTGGTTCGTGAAGCTGATCCGCGCCGTGATGCCGGTCGGGGCGGGCGCGGCGAGCGCCGAATGGATCGCGTTCGGCAGCGGCTTGGGCGGCGGCACGGGGCCCGTGCCGGCGGCCGCGACCGCAATCGCGGCGCCCGCGGCAATCGCCGACGCAAAGCCGGCAACGAGTGCCAGCAGGCGGCGGGTGGAGATGGTGCGCAGGAACTTCATGTGGCGTTCATGCCTTTCTGATGCTCGGACGGTGAGTCCAAGATAGGCCTGAAGCTTGAAACAACTGTGACAGATGCGGCGTCTCGTGCCAGGGCCCGCGATGCGTGGTCCCAGAATCCCCGCTCCGGCGCCTTCGGATCGAAAGGGAGATCTGGACCATCTGGTGGTCCTGAATCCCTGGTCGTCCCGATGATGCCGCGCGCGAGATCCTCGCGCCGGATCGCCCGGACCGCCCGGACCGCCCGGGACCGCCGGGACCGCCCGGATCGTCCGGAGGCGGCCCGTCGGCGATCTCGCCGAGCAGCTCAGCGGTGATCTCCGGTTCGGAGAACATCGCCCAGTGGCCGGTCGCGATCTCGTGCAGCTCCCAATCGGCGGCCGCGAACATGAGCGCCCGGCGGTCGCCCTGCTCGAGCATGTGCTGCACCAGCGCGACGTCGATCCCCCCGGCCGTGCAGAACACGACGGCGCGCCGGACGCCCGGCGGCTGGTCGTGGGTCAGACGCAGCGGGGTCGTGAACGTGCGGTACGGCTGCGGCGTCCCGCGGCGCTCGAGGATCGCGAGCTGCTCGTCGGTCAGGCCGGCGGTGCTCCCGAACGCGTCGCTGCGCAGGGTGGCCACGTCGGGCACGGGCCAGCGCCACCCGTCGCCCCGCTCGGCGACCGTGGCCTCCTGGGCGGCGCGCATCTCCGGCGGCTGCACATCGGCGAGCGACATGCCATCGGGCAGCGGCGAGCAGTCGAGATACACGACCGTGTTGAGCCGCTCGAAGCAGCGGTCGGCGACCCCGGTGACGACGATGCCGGAATACGAGTGGCCCACGAGCACGGCATCCTCGATGTCCTCGTACTCGAGCAGGTTGACGACATCGGTGATGTGGGTCTCGAGGTCGACCTCGGCCCGTGCCAGGTGGACCCGCTCGCCGAGGCCGGTCAGCGTCACCGGGTAGACGTCGTGGCCGCGCGCCCGGAGGCGCCCTGCCACCGCCCGCCACGCCCAGCCGCCGAGACACGCGCCCGGCACGAGCACGAGCGGGCGATGCCGCACAAGCGATTCATCCATGACTACAGGTTGTCGTACAGCCCGAGCAGACGCGTCCGCGCCCGCCGCCAGCGCCGGTCCACATCGGCGACGTCGCCGGTGAACCGCAGCAGCGCCAGACCGCGCATCGTCGCCAGCGTCATCTCCAGCACCTCGTCCGCCCGGGGCCGGGCCATCAGCTCGGGGAACAGCTCGGCGGCGCCGCTGACGATCATCCGGTTGATGTCGCGGGTGACGCCCTCCATCGCGATGCGCACCTCCGGATCGGTGCGCGCGACGACCCACAGCTCGATCGTCGCGGCGAACAGCGGGCCGCGGTGGTGCTCCCAGACGTGGTCGAGCAGCTCCTCGAGCCGTCGGCGCTCACTGCGAGCACGGAGCGCGTCCTGCTCACGGAGCTGACCGTCAAGCTTGAACGCGACATGCCGCACCGCCTCGGCGACGAACTGGGCCCGCGTCGGGAAGTAGTGCATCTGCGTGCCCTGCGAGACGCCCGCTCGCTCGGCGACGTTGCGGGTGGTGAGGTTCGCGTAGCCCTCCTCGACGAGGCACGCGAGCGCGGCGTCGAGCAGCGCCGACCGGGTCGCCGCGCGGCGCTCGGCCTGGGTCCGCCGCCGGCCCGGAGCCGTCGGGGCGCCCGCAGCCGTCGCGCCCTCGGAGCCGTCGGGGCCCTCGGAGCCTTCGTGCTCATCCGGCCGCCAGCTCGCGCAGCTCGCGCTTGAGGATCTTGCCCGTCGGGTTGCGGGGGAGCTCGTCGAGGAACGTGACATCACGCGGGACCTTGTAGCGCGCGAGGTTCTCCTTGACGAACTCGCGGACGTCGTCCGGCGTCACCGACTCGCCGGCGCGCATCACGACGAACGCGGCCAGCCGCTTGCCGAACTCCGCGTCGTCGACGCCGATGACCGCCGCCTCCTCGATCGCCGGATGGGTGATGAGGAGCTCCTCGACTTCTCCGGGGAACAGGTTCTCGCCGCCCGAGACGATCATCTCGTCGTCGCGCCCGTCGATCCAGAGCCGGCCGGCGCCATCGAAGTGGCCAACGTCGCCGGTGCTCATCAGCCCGTCGATCACCTCCTTGTTGCCCCCGCCGGTGTAGCCGTCGAACTGGAAGCCGTTGCCGACGAAGATCCGACCGGTGCTGCCGGTCCCCTCGACCGGGCGCCCGTCGAAGTCGTACAGCCGCACGACCGCTCCGAACGGGACCCGTCCGGCACACCCCGGCGCCTCCCGGAGATCCTCGGGCGTGGCGAACGTCGCGTACGCGACCTCGGTCGAGCCGTAGAAGTTGTAGAGCTTGTCGCCGATCGTCCGCCGGGCCCGGCGCACGAGCTCGGCCTCGAGCTGGGCGCCGGAGCAGAACACGATCCGCAGCGAGCTCGTGTCGTAGCGACCGGGCTCGGCCTCGAGCAGCGACACGATCCGCCGCAGCATCACCGGCACGACGACGAGGGCCGTCGGCCGCTCCCGGGCGATCGCCTCGAGCACGCGCTCGGGCTTGAACCGGCGCTCGACGATCGTCGTGCACCCGAGCGTCACCGACAGCACCATCTGCGTGAAGCCGAGGCCATGGAACATCGGCGCGGCGTCGTAGGTCGACTCCCGCGCGCGGTAGGGCACCTTCGAGAGCAGGGCGCCGATCGGAGCCAGCGAGCGCCCCTGATGGCGCGGCGCTCCCTTCGGCGTGCCGGTCGTCCCGCTCGTCAGCAGCACGACCGATGCCGGCTGTTCCGGGGGCGGCGGATGCTGACCGTCGTGCGCGCGGATGAGCTCCTCCAGCGAGTTGCCGCTCGTCTGCGGCTCGTCGGTCCAGGCGAGGATCCGCTCGGCCTCGATCGGCGCCGCCAGCTCGGAGTACTCCTCGTCATGGACGAGCACCGAGATCCCCTCCCGGGCGCAGACGTCGCGCAGCTGCGGGCCCGCGAAGTCGGTGTTGAGATAGAGCACCCGGTTGCCGGCCTTCGCCGCCCCGAACGTGATGTCGAGGAACCCGCGATGGTTGCGGCAGAGGATCCCGACCCCGGTCCCCTCCCGCACGCCCCGGGCGCGGAGGGCAACGGCGAGGGCGTCTGAGCGGGCATCGAGCTCGGCGAACGTGAGGCTGCCGAGCTCGTCGATCAGCCCGACCTGGTCGCCGTGACGGATGGCGGCGACGGCGATCGCCCCGCCGAGCTGACCGAGCCGGTCGAGCGCGCGGAACACGGCGAGCGTGCGGCTCGGCGGATCGGCGCCGATCATGCCGGCGCGCCACGCGTAGGACAACGCGCGTCCCTCGACGACGCCGCGCCGGCCGAGTTGCAGAGACTTGTTGAGTACCGGTGGAAGGGTGGCCATGGCGCGGCACTCTAGACGCACCACTAGCGTCGATACTTATCAATCGACTGATTAGTTTCTGGTAGCGTGCGGCCGATGAGCACGACGACCTGGGCGTTCAACACCGAGGCGATCGGTCAGTGGAGCGATCCGGTGCAGTTCGCCGTCACGCGCGAGCGAATCCAGGCCTACGCCGCCGCCACCAACGACCCGATCGCGCCCCACGTCGCCGGCGACTACGCCCCACCCGTGTTCGCCGTCGTCCCGGCGTTCCAGACGGCCGGCGAGGCGGCGGTCAAGGTCATCCCGAACGAACTGATCCTGATGATCCTCCACGGCGAGCAGGACTTCCATTTCCACGCCCCGATCCTTCCGGACACGACCGTCTCGACGCGTGCCGCCGCGGTCGGGCTGCAACCGCGGTCCTCAGGGGTCACGGTCGTCGTCAAGGCCGAGACCCGCGACGCCGGTGGCCAGTTGCTCGTCGAGCAGTACATGACCTCGTTTGTGCGCGGCGCCCAGACGCCGGAGGCGATCGGCGAGACCGCGCCCGGCCATGCGTTCGATGAGGCGCTGCGCGACACGCCGCCGGCGGCAACCGTCGCCCAGACGTTCGACGAGGACCAGACGTTCCGGTACGCCGAGGCATCGGGCGACCCGATGCCGATCCATCTCGACGATGCCCTCGCCAAGCAGATGGGCCTGCCCGGGATCATCATCCACGGGCTGTGCACGATGGCGTTCACCTCGGTCGCCGCAATCGAGCACGGCTGCCCCGATGACCCGGCGCGGCTGCGCCGCCTCGCCGTCCGCTTCGCCAAGCCGATCACGCCCGGTCAGACGATCACCACGAGCCTGTGGGACGCCGGCAACGGCGCACTCGCCTACGAGACGGTCGCCGACGGCGGCGATGTCGTCATCAAGGACGGGCTCGCCCAGATCGCCGGCTGACCGCCGTGCTGCCCGCGCCCGGCGCGGCGTTCAGTAGTCCATACGAACGAGAGTCGAGGGTTTCCCCGATCGACCTCTGCGGCCGGTTGCCGATGACTTGAAGCAACAGCGGCTGACGGCCGCGTCAGAGTTCCCGTATGGAAGGACCTGGTCATGAGCGTCGTGCTTCGTGCCGTTCGAAAGCTGAAGATTGGCAAGCGCCTGCTCGCCGCGTTCGGGCTGATCGTCGCGCTCATCGTGGTCATCACGATCGTCGGGGTGATCGGCGGGAACGCGCAGAGCAACGCGGCTTCGCAGCTCACGGCGAGCCAGCGGCTCACCCATGAGGCGATGCAGGTGAAGTTCCGCGGCGCCGATTTCAACGGCTGGCAGACCGGGTATGCGTTCGACGTGATCCGCGGGCTGAAGGGTGCGACGAGCGACAGCGCGCCCAGCCGCGCCTCGTTCCTGGCGTCCGCGGCGTCGTTCCGCAAGGAACTCGCGACGCTCGACGGTGAACGCCAGACCCCGGCGGAGCAGGCCGCGACAACGGCAGTGAAGAACTCCTTCGATCAGTTCATGGCGACCGACACCCAGGTGATCTCGCTGTACCGCCAGGGAACGCCGGAGTCGCTGAAGGCCGCCAACGCGCTGGTGCTCGGTCGCGAGATCACGCTGTTCAACCAGGTGTCGGCGAGTAGCGACAAGCTCGTCGCGCTGGCCCAGGCTCGAGCCGCGAAGGCGTCGGCTTCCGCGAGCAGTGCAGCAAGCTCGTCCCGCACCGAGATGATCGTCGTCGGACTGCTCGCGGCGCTACTGGCCCTCGGCCTCGCGCTCGTGATCGCGCGCTCGATCGCACGCCCGCTGTCGGAGCTCGTCCACGTCGGCAAGCGGGTCGCCGAGGGCGACGTCGACCAGACGGTCGACACGACCGGCAGTGACGAGGTCAGCGAGCTGGCGGGCGTCTTCGACCAGATGCTCAGCTACCTGAAGGAGATGGCCGCCGTCGCCGACCAGATCGCCCAGGGCGATCTCAGCGGTTCCGTCCAGGCACACTCGGAGCGCGACGCGCTCGGGACCTCTTTCGCAACGATGAGCGCGAACCTGCGCGAGCTGATCGGGCAGGTGACAAGCGCCGCCGGCAGCGTCGGATCGGCATCGGCCCAGATGTCCTCCACCTCCGAGGAGGCCGGCCGGGCCACGGGCGAGATCGCGCATGCGATCGGCGACGTCGCCAACGGTGCGGAGCGTCAGGTGAATGTCATCGCCACGGCCCGCGCCGCCGCCGGTGAGGTCGCCGCTGCCGTCAACGAGAGCGCCACCCAAGCCGAGGAGACGGCGCAGGTGGCGAGCACGGCGCGTGAGACCGCCCAGGGCGGCGTCGCCGCCGCCGAGCAGGCCAACGAGGCGATGCGCTCGGTCCGGGACTCAAGCGACGCGGTGAGTACTGCGATCCGCGGCCTTGCCGCGAAGTCCGACCAGATCGGCGCGATCGTCGCAGACGATCACTGGTATCGCCGAACAGACGAACCTGCTCGCGCTCAACGCCGCGATCGAGGCGGCCCGCGCCGGTGAGCAGGGCCGCGGGTTCGCAGTCGTCGCCGAAGAGGTCCGCAAGCTCGCCGAGGAATCTCAGCGCGCCGCGTCCGAGATCTCGCAGCTGATCGGCACGATGCAGAGCGAGACGACGAACGCGGTGTCCGTCGTCGAGGACGGCGCCCGGCGGACCGCCGACGGAACGGCCGTCGTCGAGCAGACGCGCGAGGCGTTCCTGACGATCGGGCAAGCCGTCGATGACATGGTCGCGCGGGTCGAGCAGATCGCCGCCACCTCCGAGGAGATCGCCGCCTCCGCCCACAGCATGCAGGAGAGCATCGCCGAAGCCGTCGACGTCGCCGAGCAGTCCTCCGCCTCGACGGAGGAGGTCTCCGCGGCGACCGAGCAGACAAGCGCCTCGACCGAGCAGATCGCCGCCTCGGCGCAGGAGCTGGCGGGCAACGCCGAACGAGCTCAATCAGCTCGTCCAGCGCTTCAGAGTCGGTTAGTGGGTCTCACCGGAACGTCCGCCATGACCAGTGGAACGTTTCGGTTGGGCCCACGAGCCAGACAAGTGATGTGCAACGATCCTGGGCAGTGAGCGCCACTGCCACCTCCCAGGCCGCCCTCGCCGCGGACGACGCTGACCAGAGCCTCGGCCCCCGCCCGCTCCCCCCGGGCCCGCGGCTGCCGCGGCTGGTGCAAACCGCCGGCTTCATGTTCGGCGGCGCCCGCTTCCTCGAGTGGGCCCGCCGGCGCTACGGCGGCGCGGTGTACATGCGGACGCTGTTCGACGACGGGTTCGTGATGCTGTTCGAGCCCGGGCTCGTCCGGGAGGTCTTTCAGGGTCCGCACGAGCAGCTCAATGCCGGCGAGGCGAACGCGCTGCTCGGTCCGATCCTCGGGGAGCGCTCGGTCCTCCTGCTCGACGGCGCCGAGCATCTGCGCCACCGCCGGCTGATGCTCCCCCCGTTTCACGGCCGGCGGATGCAGGCCTACGCGGAGACGATGCGCGACGCCGCCGACGCCGAGATCGACAGCTGGCCGGTCGGGCGGGAATTTGCGCTCCTGCCGAGCCTTCAGTCGCTGACCCTGCGGGTGATCATGCGCGCCGTGTTCGGTTTTGAGCCGGGCCCAGCCGAGGACGAGCTCCAGCGCCGCCTGCGGGAGATGATCCGCCCGGTCGCCCAGCCGCGGGGACTCGTGCTCATGTTCACGCTCGGGCGACTCGGTCGTCGCACCGACACTGTGCAGCGATTTGAGGCCGCCAAGCGAGCGGTCGACGAGATCCTGTACGCCGAGATCGCGCGCCGCCGCCAGGCCGACGATCTCGCCGAACGCGACGATGTCTTCTCGTCGCTCCTGCTCGCCGAGGACGAGCACGGCGAGCGGCTGACCGACCGGGAGGTCCGCGACGAGCTGGTGACTCTGCTGATCGCCGGCCACGAGACGACCGCGACCGGTCTCGGCTGGACCTTCGACCTGCTGCTCCACACGCCCGCCGTGCTCGACCGTTGCGACCCGGCGGATACCGCCTACCTCGACGCCGTCGTGAAGGAGTCGCTGCGCCTGCGGCCGGTCATTCCCGGCGTCGGGCGCGTCGTCCGCGGCGAGCCGTTCCGCGTCGGCGCCTACGAGGTGCCGGCGGGGATGGAGATCAACCCGTCGATCCGGATCATCCACCGCCGCGGCGATCTCTACCCGGAGCCGGCGACGTTCCGGCCCGAGCGGTTCCTCGGCGAGGACACGCCGGACACGTACACGTGGGTGCCGTTCGGCGGTGGGACGCGTCGCTGCCTCGGCGCGAGCTTTGCGCTCATGGAGATGCGCGTCGTGCTCGCGCGGGTGCTCGAGCGGACGCGGCTCCGTGCCGCCTCGACGCAGCCCGAAGAGGTGCAGTTCCGCGGGATCACGCTCGCGCCCAAGGGGGCGGTCCGGGTGATCCAGGAGCGCGCGCCCGCCCCGGCGACGTCGGCGAGCCCAGCGGCGCCGAGCGCCGACGCGGCTGGGGTGTAGTCGACTCCACCCCTTGGGGTCCTGGGCGGGACCCCGGACAGGCGGCAAGCTGCGATCCACCAAGTCACCGGATCGCTGGGAGAACACATGCGCCGCTTTCGAATCCTCACCGCCCTCACCACCGCCTCGCTGGCGCTGGCCGCCGCGCCCGCCGCCTTTGCCCAGACGTCAAGCGTCGGCAACTCCGGTGGCTCGGCGACGATGAACGTGTGCGTCGCCTCGATCGAGTGCACGTACGTCAACTACCACAACGGCAAGCCGACGGACGTCGTCAAGCACGCCGGTTGGGTCACGAATTGGTCGGTCAACGCCGGCAGCATCGGCGGTCAGGTCCAGCTGCGGATCCTGCGGCCGGCGAGCGGCGGCAAGCTCAAGGTCGTGCAGACGAGTTCGACGCACACCGTGGGCGACATCGGCCTCAACACGTTCTCGGCCCACATCAAGGTCAAGGCCGGCGACGTGCTCGCCCTGCGGAACGCGACGAGCGGCATCTACATGGCCCAGGCCAGCCCCGGCACGTGCGTCCGCTACTTCTCGCCGGACCCGAGCGACGGCCAGAGCGCCAAGCCGAACACGATCGTCCAGCAGCTGCATCTCCTCCTCAGCGCCCACGTCAAGTCCTGACGCTCACCGTCCAGAGCGTCATGCCCCAGCCCCGCACGCCCGGCCGCGTGCGGGGCTCGCGGGCGTTAGCGCCGTCTAGGATTCCGCGTCCGTGCTGCTCTACGACTCGCAGGTCTCAGGCAACTGTTACAAGGTCCGGCTCCTGTTCGCCCACCTCGGGATCGAGTATGAGCGCCAGGAGCTGAGCGTCATCGACCGCTCCAACCGAGCCGAGGTGATCGGGGATCTCAACCCCGGCCTGCGGGTCCCGACGCTCGTCCTCGACGACGGCCGCGCGCTCGCCGAGTCCGACGCGATCATCTGGTATTTCGCCGACGGTACGCCCTACCTCCCGGACGATGCGTTCGAGCGCGCCCAGGTGCTCCAGTGGTGCTTCTTTGAGCAGTACAGCCACGAGCCGAACATCGCGGTCGCGCGGTTCTGGCGGATCGCCGGGATCGAGCCGGCGGTCGCAGAGCTTGAGGCCAAGCAGCGCGGTGGTGAGGCGGCACTCCAGGCGATGGAGCGCCACCTCACATCTCACGAGTTCTTCGTCGGCGAGCGGTACTCGATCGCCGACATCGCGCTGTATGCCTACACCCACGTCGCACCCGAGGGCGGTTTCGAGCTCGAGCCCTACCCGGCGATCCGCGACTGGCTCGTCCGGGTGATGGCACAGCCCGGCCATGTCGGCATCACCGCGTAGGACCAGGTCATCGCGCCGGTTCCGCGGATGCGCCCCGAGCGTCCGCGTTTGCGGCGAACGCATCCCTGACGTAGTCGGCGAGGCCCGGCGCGACGTTGTCGTAGTTGCGCGCGAACCGCGGATCCTCGGAGGACATCCGTCCAAGACCGCGGTGCATCGCCGGCGGGCAGTCGTAGAACCAGCGGCTGATGTGCTGGCGGTGTCGCTCGGCGGCGGCCATCGCCCGCTCGCCGTCGGCCGGCTCGCCCGCCGCCTTCGCCGCCGCCAACTCGGCGACGATCGCGTCCCACTCGGTGCGGATCTCGCGCCACTCCGGCTCGCCGTACGCGGCGGCGCGACGTGACGATTCACGGTACGCGTCGGTGTGACCCCAGCGCTCGCGCACCTCATCCTCGTACTCGGTGGGATCGAATCCCTCAAACATCGCGTTCTCCGGCATCGCGGTTCCTTTCTGTTCGGCGTCGATCGCGTTGTCGAGGGCGTGGCGGAGCGCGCCGAGTCGCTCGGCCTCCCGTTCGACGAGCTCGCGCTGGCGTCGCAACGCCGCGATCCGGTCGTACGCCGGGTCGTCGAGGATCGACTGGATCTCACTCAGCGAGAACCCGAGCGCACGCCACACGAGGATCTCCTGAAGCCGCGCCAGGTCCGCGTAGGCGTACAGGCGGTAGCCGGCCTCGGAGCGCCCGCGCGGCGCGAGCAACCCGATCTCGTCGTAGTGGTGCAGCGTGCGCACCGTCACCCCGGTCATCTCGGAAACCTCGCCAACCGTTCTCATGTGGGGCACCGTAGGGCCTCACGCGACGTGAGAGTCAAGGGGGGCCGCTACCGTTCGACGGCGATGGACGTCGATGACGCAATTCGCAGCCGGCGCACGCACAAGGCGTTCTCGCCCGAGCCCATCCCGCGCGAGCTGCTCGACGAACTGCTCGAGCTCGCGCGCTGGGCGCCGAACCACCACCTCACCAACCCCTGGCGCTTCCGTGTCCTCGGGCCCGTGTCGCTCGACGCACTCAAGCAGGCCGCCGGTCCCGAGGCGGCGAGCAAGCTTGACCGGGCGCCGACGCTGATCGCGGCCACCCAGGTGCGGGCGGAGGATCCCGAGCAGGACGAGGAGGATCTGTGCGCGACGGCCTGCGCCACGTACGCGGTGCTGCTCGCGGCCCACGGCCGCGGCCTCGCCGGATACTGGCGGACGCCGGGCGTGTTGCGCACGCCCGAGGGTCGCGCCGCGCTCGGGCTCCGCGACGACGAGCGGTTCGTCGCACTCATCCATCTTGGTCACGCGCGCCAGGACAAGGAGCCGCCGGAGCGGGCTCCGGCGGACGCGGTGGTCACCTACCTCGATTGACGGCGCGACGTGAGCAGCGGGTCCGAGTTCACGCTGCGCATGGGACACACTGCCGCGCTCGAACCGAGGGTGCTCGACGCGGCGCGAGCCCTCGCCGTTGACGTGTTCGGTTCGATCTTCGACGAGCACGACTGGGACCACGCGCTCGGCGGCGTGCACGCGCTCGTCTGGACAGGCGACGAGCTCGCCGCCCACGGATCGGTCGTCCAGCGCCGGCTCCTGCACGGCGGGCGGGCGCTGCGGACCGGCTACGTCGAGGCGGTCGCCGTGCGCGAGGCGCACCGGGGACAAGGCTGCGGCGCGACGGTCATGGAGGTGCTGGAAACCGTGATCCGCGCGGCCTACGAGCTCGGTGCGCTCAGCGCGACCGGGCCCGGAGCGGCCTTTTACGCCGGCCGCGGGTGGCAGCGGTGGCAGGGACCGGTGTCAGCGCTCACCCCGACCGGGGTGACGCCGACGCCGACCGAGGACGAGGACATCTTCGTCCTTCAGACCGACGTCCCGCTACAGCTCGGCGGGGAATTGACCTGCGACTGGCGTGACGGCAACCTGTGGTGAGCCCGCCCGGAGACGGGCTCACCACGAGAGCTGCTAGCGGCGGTGCCGGTGCCGGCGGCCGTGCTCGTGGCCGTGGCCGACGGGCTGGCCCGTCACCGGGTTGAGGAACAGCTTGGTGTTCTGATCACCGAACCAACCGTGGTCGAACCGGAACAGACCGGCGAGATCGAACGGCACCCGCTCGTGCTGGTCGACGCTCGACTGGATCTGGTCGGCCGAGCCGTCGATCGACGGCAACCGCCAGTTGAACTCCACGAAGTTGACCACCGAGGCCAGGTTGCTCAGGTTGTGGTCCACGTAGTTGTGCTTCGCGTACGGCGAGATGACGACGAACGGCTGCCGCGGACCGAAGCCACAGCGACCCTGCTCGCCGCCGAGCGGCGAGCTCGTCTGCGGCTTCGGGCCGCACTGGCCCGAGGTGCCGGTCGTCGGGACCGTGAGCGACGTGTTCGTCAGGTTGTCCGCCGGTGAGAGGGACGGGTTCTGCACGCCGGGGTACTGGTGGTCGTACCACCCGTCCGAGTCGTCGTAGGCGACGATCACGGCCGTGCTCTTCCAGTCCGGCGTCCGCTCGAGCGCGTTGATCTCGCTGGCAACGAACTGCTGCTCGTCGGCCGGATCGGAGTACGCCGCGTGACCATCCTGGTAACCCGGCGCCTTGAGGAAGCTGACCGCCGGCAGCGCCGAGGCGGGCAGCTCGTGGTTCTGGATCGCCGAGACGAGCTGATCGAAGTCGCTCGTGTCGTACTGGTGGTTGGGCGTGTCGAACTGCGGGGCCCCGTTCTTGTAACTCTGCGTGTCGCGCCCGATGCTCTGAAGACCGGCGAGCGAGTCATGCCCGGCACCGTCGGTCGGGATCGTCAGGTGGTGCGGGTTCGCCGTCGTGGCGTAGTAGTCGAACGGCTCGTGGTGCGGGATGTAGTCGTCCTTGTAGCCCCACTGGCCCGTGCCGCCGAGGGCGACGCCGACCGGGTGCACCGCGTCGCAGATCCCCTGGTTGGAGGAGTGTGCGACCTGGTTCTGGAAGCCGGCGTTCTTGAACTGATCCGGCGTGAACGTGCTCGTCGGCTGCCCGGACGCACCCGTCGCGGTGAGTGCGTCGGTGTAGCTGATGCTCGGACGCTCGCCACCCTGGAACCAACCCCAGGAGAGCCCGCGGCCGTTGAGGACATCCCCGATGTTCTGCCCGGAGAGGGCGACGGCGTCTCGGGTCGCGCAGTCGTCGTAGTACGGCTGGGCGTCACTCGTCAGCGAGTAGCCACCCTTACCGTTGGCCGTCAGGTCGGCGTTCGGCTTCGTCGAGGTGGCGATCGAGGGACTGTTGGCCGTGTGCGTCATGTCGACGTTTCCGGTGTCGCCCGAGGCGAGGTTGATCGCGCCCGGTGAGGACGGGCCGAACGTCGTCGAGTACGAGTTGTCGCTCATCGCGAAGTGCTGGGCGTAGTTCCACAGGCCGGTGACGGTGTTGCCGTCGTAGTAGTCCATGACCTGCTTGGAATCGCACGCCGCGCCGAACGGGCTGGTCCCGCTGCCGGTGCCGACGCTCTGGACGAACTTGTCCATGTTGCCGCCGTTGAACGCCTGCTGCTCGTCGGAGTAGTTGTGATCCTGGTCGCAGGTGAGCTGGCCGCCCGCGCCCCCGGCGAGACCGGTCGGGCTCGAGTCAAGCCGCTTCGGCGGGCCGGAGTTGGGGTTGTTCGTCAGCAGATTCGTGCTGTGGCGCAAGCTCGGCGGGAGCGAGTGGCTCGTCGCCGGCGGCAGGCCGTCAACCGCGGGGGTGCCCCCGGTGGCGTGGAACTTCTGGCCGTCGGTGTTCGCCGCGTTCGGATAGGTGCCGAAATAGTGGTCGAACGAGATGTTCTCCTGGAAGATGACGACCACATGGCGGATAGGTGTGCGGGTCGGCGTCCACTCCTCCGTATGACGGCCGAGCCGCTGACGGTGGTGGTTGCTGAGCCCACCGGCCGTCGCCGACCCGGCGACGATCACGCTCCCGCCGGCGACCGCGAGTGCGGCGGCCACGACGGGAGCGATGCGCTTGCGCGACATCGATGTCTCCTGTTCATTTCAGTTGGCGGGCAGCGACGAGCTTGGTGCGCGTCGGCCCACAGAACGGGTCGTACTCTTCCCCCGATCCGCCGTGGCCAAGTTGCGCGCGTGTAACCGGGTTGTGGTCTGGTCGTGAACGGTCGTGCGGCGGCTACCATGACCGGCCTGTCTGCCGACGCGCCGCCCACCTCCACTGCCTCGCCACGTCTCGGGACGCTGCGCGAGGTGATCGAGACGCTCGCCCCGATCGAGCGGCGAGCCGGCTCGCCGGGTGAGGAGCAGGCCGCGCGCTGGCTCGCCGGTCGCCTGGCGGACGTCGGCTGTCCCGTGGTCGTGGACGAGGAGCGCTTCTACGACGGCTACGCCCGGGTCATCGGCACGCTGTCGGCGGCTGCCGCCGTGTCCGGGGTCGCCGCGCTGCGCCGGCGCACGCGCAAGCTCGGTGCCGCTGCCGCCGCCCTCGTCACCGCCGCGATCGCCGACGACGTATCCAACGGCCCGCGCGTGTTCCGCCGCGCCACGGCTCCGCTGCACCCGACGTGGAACGTCGTCGCGCAGGCAGGTGACCCGGACGCCGCGCGGACGCTCGTCGTGCTCGCCCACCACGATGCGGCCCCTACCGGCGCGATCTTCGACGATCAGGCGCAGGCCTGGTTCGGTGAGCGGTTCCCGGGCGTGATCGAGCGGATCGACACGTCATTGCCGCTGTGGTGGGCGCTCATGAGCATGCCGGCGCTGATCGCGGCCGGCGGGCTCCGCGACCGTCCCGGGATGGCGCGGCTCGGCCTGTTCGGCTCGCTCGTCGGCACGGCCGTGTTCGCCGACGTCGCCCGCCGCCCCGTGTGTCCGGGAGCGAACGACAACCTGAGCGCGGTCGCGGTCCTCGTCGCCCTCGCCGAACAACTGCGCGAGCAGCCCGTCGACGGGCTGCGCGTGATGCTCGTCTCCTGCGGCGCCGAGGAGGTGCTCCAGGGCGGCATCCACGGCTTCGCCGAGCGCCATTTCCCGCAGCTCGACCGCGACCGGACGTGGTTCCTCAACCTTGACACGGTCGGCTCGCCGAGGCTCATCCTGCTGGAGGGAGAGGGTCCCGTCGTGATGGAGGACTACCACGACCGCACCTTCCGCGACCTCGTCGGCCGAGCGGCCGAGCGGGCGGGCGTCACGCTCCGCCGCGGGATGCGGTCACGCAACTCGACCGACGCGGTCATCCCGAGCCGTGCCGGATATCCGACGACGACGATCACGTCGGTGGATCGCTACAAGGCGCTCTCCAACTACCACAAGATGTCCGACACGCCGGAGAACGTCGACTACCGCACGGTGGCCCAGGCGCTCGTGCTCTCAGAGGCCGTCGTGCGCGAGCTCGCCCACGATCCCTGGGCGGATCACTCGTAGTCGTCGTCGCATCCGTTTGGAAGCCCGACCTGCTGCGCGCGGGACCGGCGAAACGGCGCATCGAGAGGATGCGGGATCGGCCGGGTCGATGACGGACCGCCGACCACGGGCGAGTCCGCCCCGGGTCGCCTGTCTCCCGCAGAATAGCCGCTAGTCCATTCGTGCGGGTCGGGGCGGCGTTCCTCCGACTGCGACGACGGAGGGTGTCGCCGGCGATCAATCCCGCGATGCCCGATTGCGGATCGGGAAAATCTCCCGATCGTGACCGGCGGGCAGCGGCACATTTCCCGGTCGATCGAAGCCCATCCGACTGCGCCGTCACGGACCCGGATCCCGCACCGGCTCCCGACCTGGGCGCCGCATCCGGGCGCTCCTCCGGCTGCCACAGCACGCGCACGCCGAACCCTGCGCGGTCCGCGCGTCTCGTGCGCCGCCCGGCGCGTGCCGACGCCGGCTCCGGTTCAGCGGTTCCAGCTCGGGAATCCGGCGCGCCGGACGAGCGCGGTCGCTCGGCCGCCGGTGAACGGCACGGTCTCGACCGTTCCCGCCGAGGGCGGGTTGAGGAAGCCGTTGTAGTCGACGAGCACGGTCGACCCGTCCCGCGAGAGGCCGCCCGCGGTGACGCTCACCCCCCGGACCGTGAGCTGCCGGTTGCGGCCGCTCGGCACCTGGACGGTCCACGTCTCGTTCGTGTCCTGCCCGACGTACTCAGCGAGCAGCCGCGTGCCGTCGGTCGAGAACTGCATCGGGACGAGGCCGTCAAGCAGGGTCGGGACCTTCGTGTGGGTCAGCTGCGTGCGGCCGCTGCCGTCCGGATTCATGAGCCAGAGCTGATAGACCGGCGCATCTCCGCGACGGAGCTGCTCGCGGTCAAACGCGATCTTCGTCGGACCCCAGACCGGGTTGAGGCTGCGGCCGTCGGTGGTGACCCGTGTGCGCGCCGACCCGTCCGGATTGGCCGCGATGACGTTGACGTGCCCGCTCAGACAGAACGTGCCGGCCGGACCCTGACCGTACGCGAGCCGATCCACGAGCCCCGGTGAGAAGCTGGCACCGCAGATCGCGCCCTTGGCGATCGTCTTCTCCTTGAACGTCTGCGTGTCGATCACCGCCAGGCCCGAGTTGCGGTCGCGCTTGCCGGGGAAATCGCCGAACAGCTCGACCGCGACGTACCGCGAGTCCGGCGACCACGCGACCGCCTGAGTGCCGACCCGGTTGGTGTTGAAGTACTTGTGGACCGCGTGTCCGGGCCCGTAGACGGCGAGCGCGGCGCCCTTCCCGTTCAGGCCGGCGGCGACGATGTCGCCGGACGGGGAGATGAGCGGCACGTCGCCGGGACCGAGGTGGGTGGCATGCCGGCCGGCGAGGTCGGACACCCACACCTGATCGGCGCTCCGTCCGGTCTTGACGAACGCGAGTCGCCCGCTGCAGTCGACGCACGGCCCGACGACGGCGTCCGCGGCCGAGCCCACCGCACCGATGAGCAGCGCGATCGCGGCCAGCACGACGGTGACGGTTGGCGTGCCCCTCCTCCAGTTCATGCCCACGACACGGTAGACGAGCACACCGATATCCGCACGCCCGCACAGTAGGCTCGCGTCCATGCCACTGGTGACCGAGATCGACCTGCCGAGCTTTGACCACACCAACGCCGAGCTGCGCGGCGAGCGCTACCGGAACGCGATGGCCGCCTTGCACGGCCACGATGGCTGGCTCGCGACGAATCCGTTCGGCTTCACGGTGCTCGACCGCGAATCCGGGGAGTTCTTCCTGCGCACGAAGGCGGCCGTCTTCCCCGGCCTGACGATCGGCGAGCTGTTCGGCATCAGCGATGGTCCGCTGCACGAGGAGATCGTCCGCAACATCATCAACATCAACGGCGATGACCACCGCCGGCTGCGCAACCTCGTCAACCCGGCGCTGTCGCCGCGCCGCGTCGACCGCTACCGCCCGGCGATGCGGGAGTTCCTGGAGCAGTTGCTGCGTGGGCTCCCCGCCGACGGCCGCTGCGAGTTCATCGATGCGTTCGCCAAGCCGTATCCCTCGCTCGTGATCGCCCACGTGATGGGGGCGCCGCTCACCGACGCGCCGCGTCTGCACCACTGGTCGAACTGGATCCAGCGGCAGTTCGACGCTGCCAGCCTGATGACCGAGCGCGAGCTCATCGAGCAGGCGGTGGCCGAGTTCTACGAGTACGAGGAGGGGCTGATCGCGGCCCGCCGCGACCACCCGGGCGACGATCTCATCACCGACCTCATCAACGCCGAGGAAGCGGGCGAGCGCCTCGGCCCCGACGAGCTGCGCAACCTCATCCTCAACATCCTCGTCGGCGGCGTCGACACGAGCCAGAGCCAGCTCGCGCACGCGGTGCGGCTGCTCGCGCTCCATCCCGATCAGTGGCAGCGCCTCCGCGACGATCCCCAGGCCCTCGCGCTCGCCGCGGTCGACGAGGCGCTCCGGTACGAGCCGATCACGCCGTTCACCGCCCGCATCATGGTCGAGGAGATCGAGCATCGCGGGATCACCTTCCCCGCCGGCACGGTCGTGCTCATCTCCGCCTGGCACGCGAACCGCGACGGGATTGACCCCGACGCGTTCGACATCACCGCCGAGCGCCCGCGCGCGCGGGTGCTGACGTTCGGGGCCGGCATCCACTACTGCGTCGGCGCCAACCTCGCGCGCGCCGAGATGCAGGAAGGGCTCGCGTTCCTCGCCGAGCACGTCGCGTCGATCGAGCTCGACGGCGAGCCCGAGTTCGGCACGCCCTCGGGGATCTACGGCCTGGAGGCGCTGCCGGTCCGCTTCACGCTGGCGTAGCGCCCGGCACTACGCCGCGGCGCGGCCGGCGACCTCGCCGGTGCCCGCCACCGACGCCGCCGCGGCACGCGGAGACGCGGACGCGGCGGCCGATCGCCACAGCGCGTCATCGCCGAGCGGCTCGCGGGCGGCCTCGCCGGAGGCGACGAGCTCGATCAGCGCGCGCTCGGCGGCCACCCGATCGGGGGCATCGTTGCCGGTCGCGAGCAGCGCCGCGACCTCCTGGGTCGTCAGCCCCTCACGGAAGTGCGCGAGCAGCGGGGCCGGGGTCTCCGGCGCGGGCCGGCGATCAAGCGTCGGGTCGAGATTCGCGATCAGGACGTCGTAGGCCTCGACCGGCTGAAAACCGCCGGCGACGAGCTCGCGGCCGCCGGCCGAGAACACGACCGACGGCGCGGTGTAGCGCACCGGCCCGTCGGTCGTCGCCGTCTTGCCCTGCAGCTCGGCGGGCGTGCCGGCGGCGCTGCGCGTCCGGGCGCGATCGCGTTCGTAGGCCTCGGTCACCTCCGGGCGAGTCGAGCGCGGCGATGATCGCGTCGGCGTCGACGCCCGGGACCTGCGCGAGCACGCGGCGCAGATGCTCATCGTCATCGAGCAGCATCGGCGTCGTGAAGTTCGCGAGCTGGAGCGCGCGGAAGCAGACCCACTCGCTCCCCGGCACCTGGAGCCGCGCCGCGACGACCGCCCGGCAGGCGCGCGCGGTCGCGCTGAGGCGGGGCTTCGGGGCGGGCGAAAACGGCATGCCGTAGCGCCGGAACGAGAGCTGGCCGAGCGCGCCGCGCAGGGGCGTGTAGCCGCGGGCCTCGTACTGCGAGCGGTCCTCGGTGAGACCGATGAGCACGAGCTCCCACTCCAGCTGATCGCCGTAGCGCCATTCGAGGACGCGCAGCGCGGGGCGCTCGGAGTAGGCCCACGGGCATGCCGGATCGTTGTAGAGCGTGATGGAAATCATGTGCTTGATGCCTCAATTATATGCACCATGTCACTCCCACGGCCGCGGTCGGTTGCTGTGATGTCAGTACCCCGACGCAGCCGTGCCGACGCAAACCCGGCGGCGCGCGCCGCCTGCTCCGCCTGCGCCGGATCGTCGAAATGGAGGTGCACCCGTCCGCGCACGAACGCCGAGAGCAGGACGCGGAAGATCCGCACCTGCGGGTTCTGGACCGCCGCCAGGTGCAGGTCGGAGAGATAGCACCCCGTCGGGAACCTGGCGAGCACGGCGGCGATCCGGCGCCAGAGGCCGTCGACCGCGGGCCAGGCCAGGTAGCCGAGCAGGCCCTCGGTGATGACCGCGACGCCACCATCTCCTCGCAGCGTCTCGGCGAGCGTCGCCAGGCTGTCCGGACCGTCGTCGCGCAGGGCGTCGACCGCGACGACCCGGTGGTGATCGGAGAGGCAGCCGATCCGGTCAAGCGCCGCCCGCTTGCGCGCCGCCATGCCCGGCAGGTCGGCCTCGACATAGGTGATGCGCTCGCCGTACCGCTGGGCGAAGCGCCAGCCGCGGGGCGAGAGGCCACAGGCGATCTCGACCACCTGCGTCACCCCGGCGCCCTCGATCGCCCGCTCCAGGAGCGCGTCGATCGCGAGATGGCGGGTGAGCAGGTACGCCTCGAGCGAGGCGCCGCCGAACGGCCGGCCGGCGGCGATCACGGGTTCCAGCGCCGTGAACAGCACGCGCCCCTCAGAGGTGGACAGCGCCGGATGCGAGAGCCCGTTGCGCGCCCACACGTAGGCGGTGTAGTGGGCGGTCGGGCTGATCGCCTCCGACGGGCTCACGGTCCGCCGTTCTCGTCGGCGGCGAGCCGGTCGAGCAAGGCCGCCTGGGCGGCGTTGATCTTGACCCGGGCCTCGTCGAGGCCGAACCACTGCGCCCGGTCGACCTCGGGGATGTCGATCCACTTCCCGGAGCGGGGCGGCCACTGGAACGGCACGGTGTTGCTCGTGATGCTCGACGCGTCGAGGTCACCGCGCATCGCCCAGGCCCGGACCCACTTGCCGGATTTCAGCCGGACCTCGCCGAGGTCGACGGTCTCGCCGGCCGGCGGCGGTGACCCGAGCTCCTCTTCGAACTCGCGTCGCGCCGCCGCGAGCGGATCCTCGTCGCCTTCGTACTCGCCCTTCGGGATCGACCACGCGCCGAGGTCGCGACGGGCCCACGCCGGTCCGCCCGGGTGTACGAGCAGCACCTCGAGCGCTCCGTCACGCTGTCGGTGCAGAAGAATTCCGGCGCTGCGTCGTGACCTTCTCGTCGGCACGCGCACATGGTGCCCGAGCCGAGCCTGCGGTGCGCTGACCCGCTCGGGTCAGAGGTCGAGCGCGTAATGCTGAAACGTGATCGGCGGGCCCCAGTCGGTCCGCTCGTACTCCTCGGTGACGCGGAATCCGACCCCCCGGTAGATCCGCGCAGCGGTGCTCAGCGCGCTGAACGTGCCGAGTTCGAGCCGGCGCATGTCCTGCTCGCGCGCGAGGTCGAGCAGCTCGCCGATGAGCTGGCGCCCGAGCCCGCGCCCTCGCAGCGCCGGTTCGAGCGCGAACCAGCGCACGTGCCCGAGCCCGCCGCCGGCATCGGTGAGGCCGAGCGAGCCGCGTACCGCACCGTCCTGCTCGACGATCCATACACCGCCGCCACGCTCCGGCCACCCGGTCGTGACCGCCCGCTCGACACCCGCGGTGACGGCATCGACGAACGTGTCGTTCAGGCCGTACTCGGGCACGTACACGCGGCGGTGCAGTTCGCCGATCTCAAGGGCAGCGTCCGGCCGGAGTGTGCGCTGCACGTGGGTTGTCGCCGTACTCACGCGAGCCAGTGTCCCGCACCGCATTCATCGGGGCAAATCAAATATGAAAAGATATTTATCGCGTTTCACGATGGATATACGTCAGCTCAGGTACTTCGAGGCGGTCGCCCGCCACCGCCATTTCACGAACGCCGCGGACGAGCTCCACGTCGCCCAATCGGCGCTCTCCCACCAGGTCCGCCGGCTGGAGACCGAGCTCGGCGTCGAGCTGCTGCAGCGCACGACCCGGTCGGTGACGCCGACGGAGGCGGGCGAGCTCGTCGCCGCCCGCGCCCGCACCGTGCTCGCCGAGACCGAGGCCCTGCACGAGGAGATCGATGAGCTGCGCGGGCTGCGCCGCGGCCGGGTGCGCGTGGGCGCGATGCTGTTCGGCGGCGAGCTTGACATCCCGTCGATCCTGGCGCGGTTCACCGCCGATTACCCGGAGATCGAGATCTCGTTGCGCGAGGGCACCGCGCAGCGGATGGTCGAGATGCTCTCCGACGGCAGTCTCGACCTCGCGTTCGCGCTCGAGGCGACGCTCCCCGACGGACTTGACCACCTGCCCCTGTCGACCGAGGAGCTCGCCGTCGCGATGACGCCGCGCCACCGGCTCGCCGGCGAGGGACCGCTGTCGCTGGACGCACTGGCCGACGAGCGCCTGATCGCGTTCCAGCGCGGCTCCTCGACCCGTCAGGTGGTCGACGAGGCGCTCGAGCGCGCCCGGGTGACACCCCGGATCGCGCTCGAGGCCAACGATCTCGCGTTCTCCCGTTCGCTCGTCGCCCGGGGCATCGGGATCGCGATCCTGCCCCGCTCGTTCCTCGAGCGCCCGGGTGCGCGGATCACGTTCAGGCCGCTCGCTCCTCCGCTACGACTGTCGGTCGTCCTGTGGTGGCGAGCTCACCGTCGTCTCTCGCCGGCAGCCCGAGCGTTTGTGGAGTTTGCAGCGACACATCGCCCCGGCGCCGGAACGTGAGCGCCACGATCGCGGATCCGAGGAGACCGAACACGGCGGCGATCGTGTACGCCGTGCCGAAGCCGTCGGTCACCGCCGTCGCCGCCGAACCGCCGGTCAGCGACACGCCGGCCGCCGAGGACGCGATCGTGCTCAGGACGGCGAGCCCGAGCGCGCCGCCGATGAGCCGGGAGGTGTTGAGCAGCCCGGAGGCGAGCCCGCTCTGTTCGCGGCGGACGCCCTGGGTGGCGACGATCGTCGAGGGCACGAGCGTCAGCCCCATCCCGAACGCGGAGATGACCCCGCCGGGCAGCACCGAGCTGACGTAGCTGCCGCCGGGCGCGATCCCCGTGAGCAGCAGCATGCCGAGCGCGGTGAACAGCATCCCGGCCGCCATCAGCGACGGAGCTCCGAACCGCTCAACCAGTCGCGGCGCGCGGGTCGAGGTGGCGAAGATCGTGAGCGTGATCGGCAGGAAGCCGAGTCCCGCCTCGATCGCGTCGTAGTGCAGCACCTGCTGCGTGTAGAGGGTGAGGAAGAACCACGACGGGAACTGGGCGGCGTAGAGCAGGACGACGACCGCGTTGGCGGCGCGCAGCCGCCGCAGCCGGAAGATCGACAGCGGGACCAGCGGGGCCTTCGCGAATCGGCTCTCGAAGACCGCGAATGCGGCAAGCAGGGCGACCGCCGCGGCGATCGGGACGAGCACGCCGGGGGCGCCCCAACCGAGCGTGTCGGTGCGGACGATCCCGTAGGTGAGCGCGACGAGCCCGGCAGTGACGAGCACGGCGCCGGTGGCGTCAAAGTTCCGCGGGCCGGTGTGGCGCGCGCCCGCCGGGATGACGCGCAGGCCGAGCGCGATCACGATCGCGCCGAGCGGGACGTTGACCGCGAAGATCGCGGGCCAGCCGAACGCCTGGGTGAGGAAGCCGCCGAGGAGCGCGCCCGAGGACGCGCCGAGGCCGCCGATCGCGCCCCACGCGGCGACGCCGCGGTTGCGCTCGGTGCCCTCGGCGAACGACGAGGTGATGATCGACAGCGTGGCCGGCGAGACGATCGCGCCGGCGAAGCCCTGCAGCGCCCGCACGCCGATCAGCAGCCCGCGGGACGAGGCGAGCGCGCAGATGAGCGAGGAGAGCGCGAACAGCCCGGTGCCGAAGAGGAACACGCGCCGGCGCCCGAGCAGGTCCGCCGAGCGGGCGCCGAGCATGAGGAAACCGGCGAAGGTGAGCGTGTAGGCGTTGACCACCCACTGCAGCCCGGAGGTGGAGAAGTGCAGCCCGTCGCGCATCGACGGGAGCGCGACATTCACGATCGCGACGTCGAGGATGACCATGAACTGGGCCAGGCAGACGACGAACAGGATCGCGTTCGATGACTTGATTCGTGGTGATTTGAGTGCGATAGGTGCGTTCACGATGTGTATGATGGAGCTCCGGTTATCCAGGTACAAGAGAGGGATTTATCCTGGTAGTGGACATCACCCCCAAGAGCAATGGCACACCGGTGAAACGTCGCGCCGAGCGTCGGCGTGAGGAACTCGCCGACTTTTTGCGTCGTCGCCGCGAGAACCTTCAGCCCTCGGATGTCGGTCTGCCCGAAGGTGGTCGGCGTCGGACGCCCGGGCTCCGGCGCGAGGAGGTCGCGACGCTCGCCGGGGTCGGCGCGACGTGGTACACGTGGCTCGAGCAGGGCCGCGACGTGCGCGCGTCATTCGAGGTGCTGGAGGCGATCGGCACGGCGCTCCGGCTGACGCCCGCCGAGCGCAATCACCTGATCATGCTCGGGCGCGGCGAGGGCGCGCCGCGGTGCAAGCCGCCGGCCGAGCGCGTCTCCCCGACGATCCGGCGGCTGATCGAGAACCTCGGCCCCAGCCCGGCGTTCGTGCTCGGCCGTCGCTGGGACTACCTCGCCTGGAACCGCGCCAGTTGCACCGTGTTCGGCGACCTCGGCAGCGTGCCACGCGCGGCCCGCAACCACCTGTGGCTGATGTTCATGGACCCCCAGCGGCGTGAATTGCTCACCGATTGGGACCGCAGCCACCAGCTGATGGTCGCCAAGTTCCGCGCCGACAGTGCCCAGCACATCGGCGATCCCAGCTTCGATGAGCTGATCGAGTCGCTGCGGCAGGCCAGTCCGGAATTCTGCAAGGCGTGGAAGCGCCACGAGGTGGCGCGTTCGGGTTTGGGCCGCAAGGTGCTCGAGCACCCTGTCGCCGGCACGCTCACGTTCGAGCATGCGGTGTTCAACCCGACGGACGCGCCCGAGCAGCGGCTGATCCTCTACACGCCGGTCCCGGAGGACGGCACGCCGGAGCGGCTCGCGGAGCTGCTCGAGCCAGACGTCGAGCCGGTCCCAATCGCACTAGCGGGCGTCCGTTAACGAACGAGAGACATATGTTTCAGACAACCGTCAAGGAAGGACGGCACAATCGGGCGCGATGAGAACTCTTGCTCGCTGGTGCTTCCGGCACAAATACATCGTGGTGGTCGCGTGGATCGTCGGCCTCGTTGGACTGAACGCGCTGCACGGAGCCGTCGGTAGCGCCTACTCCGACAACTTCAAGCTGCCCCACACCGACAGCTTCGACGCCGTCACGCTGCTGCAGCGCAGCGCGCCCGCGATCTCCGGCGAGACCGATCAGGTCGTGATCGCGACGAACACCGGCAAGGTCACCGACCCGGCCGTCCGCACGCGCGTGAACGCGCTGCTGCTCAAGCTGAAGGCGATCCCGCACGTCTCGGTGATCGCGTCGCCGTACGCCCCCGGCAACGCGCGCCAGATTGCGCCAAACGGGAGGATCGCGTACGCGAACGTCACCTGGAACACCCAGTCGAACAAGATCGGGAAGCCCGAGGCGAAGCACTTCGTGAACACCGTCACCTCCGCCGCGGGCGGCGGCGTGCAGTTCCAGGTCGAGGGCCAGACGGCGCAACAGGCTCGGCAGGACAACGGCGCCAGCGGAACCTTCTTCGGCTTCATCGCCGCCGCGATCGTCCTGTTCATCGTGTTTGGCTCATTCCTCGCGATGACGCTCCCGCTGCTGACCGCAGGAGTCTCGCTCGGCACCGGGATCGCCGTCATCGGCCTGCTCTCGCACGCCATCAACATGGCGTCGTTCGCCAACGAGCTCGCGCTGCTCATCGGGCTCGGCGTCGGCGTTGACTATGCGCTGTTCATCGTCACCCGGTACCGCCAGGGGCTGTTGCGTGGGCTGCACCGCGAAGATGCCGCCGTCGAATCGCTCGACACCTCCGGCCGCGCGGTCCTGTTCGCGGGGGTGATCGTGTGCATCGCGATGCTCGGAATGTTCGCGCTCGGCGTGAGCTTCCTGTACGGCGTCGCCGTCGCCGCCTCGGTCGCCGTCGCCTTCACCGTGCTCGCCGCGCTGACGCTGCTCCCGGCGCTGCTGGGAATCTTCGGGCGCCTGATCCTGCGCCGCCGCGAGCGCCGCGCGCTCGCCGACAGCAACTGGCGTGACTCTGACGAGTCGGCCGCGTGGGCGCGCTGGACCGGCTGGATGCAGCAGCGACCAGCCGTGTTCGCGATTGGCGCGACGCTGGTCATGCTCATCATCGCGATTCCGTTTCTGTCGATGCGGCTCGGTTCGGCCGACGCCGGCTCTGACCCGACGAACACGACGACGCGCAAGGCGTACGACCTGCTCGCCGAGGGCTTCGGGCCCGGCTACAACGGGCCACTCGAGCTCGTCGCCCAGGTCTCGACACCGGCCCAGAAGGCTGCGTTCCTGCGCACCGTCCAGGCCGTGTCGAGCACCCCTGGCGTCGTCAGCCACACGACCCCGACGTTCATCCCGGGTCGGAACGGCCACGCCGCGGTGGCGATCGCGAACGTCATTCCGAAGTGGTCGCCGCAGGCCGCCCAGACGGCTGACCTGCTCCATCACGTGCGCGGCTCGGTCGTCCCGGCCGCGGAGGGCGGATCAGGTCTCCACGTGCTCGTCGGCGGGCAGACCGCGATCTTCGACGACTTCGCCAAGGTGCTCTCCGCCAAGCTGCCGCTGTTCATCGGGATCGTCGTGTTGCTCAGCTTCCTGTTGCTGATGACCGTGTTCCGGAGCGTCGCCGTGCCGATCACCGCGGCGGTCATGAACATGCTCTCGACCGGCGCCGCGCTCGGGATCGTCACCGCGATCTTCCAGAAGGGCTGGGGCGCGTCACTCTTCGGCGTCGACTCGACCGGCCCGATCGAGGCGTTCCTGCCCGTGTTGGTGTTCCCGATCGTGTTCGGCCTCTCGATGGACTACGAGGTGTTCCTCGTCAGCCGGATCTATGAGGAGTGGCACCGGCGCGGCGACAACACCGAAGCGGTCAAGCACGGGCTCGCCGTCACCGGGCGGACGATCACGGCTGCCGCGACGATCATGGTGCTCGTGTTCGGCGCGTTCGTCCTCGGCGGCGACCGCGTGATCAAGTTGTTCGGGATCGGCCTCGCGAGCGCGGTATTGCTCGACGCGCTGATCGTGCGCTCGATCATCGTCCCGGCGGTGATGATGCTGCTCGGCGAGCGGAACTGGAAGCTGCCGCGCGTGCTCGACCGGGTGCTCCCGCACCTCAACGTCGAGGGTGAGTCGGTGCGCTCGGACGCGCCGCCGGAGCGTCGCCGGCGCGGGCCCGAGCCGGAACCAGAGCCCGAGCCCGCCTCGGCGTGAGCGTCGCGCCGGGCGGTCCGCCGGTCGCGGTCGTCACGGGTGGCAATCGCGGAATCGGGCTCGAGGTGTGCCGGCAGCTCGTGGCGCTCGGCTACGAGGTGGTGCTGGGCTCGCGGGACATTGCGCGCGGCGAGGCGGCGGCGGCGTCGATCGGAGGTGCGGTCGTGGCGTGTTCCGTTGACGTCGCCGATGACGCGTCAGTGTCGGGCGCCGCGGCGTTCGTGAGCGAGCGCTTCGGGCGCTGCGACGCGCTCGTCAACAACGCCGCGATCCACTACGACACGTGGCAGCGGGCCGTGAACGCCGATCTGGCGGTCGTCCACGAGGCGATGGAGACGAACCTGTTCGGCGCGTGGCGGACGACGTTGGCGCTGCTGCCGCTGCTGCGGCGCGCCGGGCGCCGCGGGCGCATCGTCAACGTCTCCTCCGGGGGCGGGTCGCTGTCCTCGATGGGTGCCGGCACGCCGGCCTACCACGTCTCGAAGGCGGCTTTGAACGCTCTGACCCGGACCCTCGCCGCCGAGCTCCGAGGCGACGGCGTGCTCGTCAACGCGATCTGCCCCGGCTGGACCGCGACCGACATGGGCGGAGGCGGCGGGCGCCCGGTGGCCGACGGCGCCGCGTCGGTCGTCTGGGGCGTGACGCTCCCGGACGACGGTCCGACCGGCGGGTTCTTCCGCGACGGGCACCCGCTCGACTGGTAGGTCGCCGGGGGGTCGCCGGGCCTCATGGTTGCTATAGCCCCCATGAGTCCCGTCGGTCAGGCCAGCGGGATCGTCTGACCGAGCGCGATCGGCCGCAAGCGGTCGGACAGCCCGGCGGCCATGAACGCCGCCTCGACGTCGGTCGCACCCGAGCTGAAGTGCTCCCAGCTGTCCTGGTGGATGGGGACGATCGGCGCCGGGTCGAGCAGCCGGGCCACCTCCACCGCACGCGCGGCATCCAAGGTCAGCAGCGCATCGCCCCAGACGGCCGGGACGCAGGCGCCGCCGATGAACAGCACGACCGCGTCAAATGGTCCATACGCAGCGACGATCCGCTCGACGACCTCGACGAGCGCGTTGTCGCCGCTGACGTACACGCGCGGGAGGTCCGGACCGTCCAGCACGAATCCGATCACCGGCCCGTTCAGGGCCGCAACCTCCGGTGGGCCGTGGAGCGCCTCGACCGCGGTCACGCTCACGCCCTCATGCGTGAACGTATCGCCCGGCGTCAGACCGACGACGTTCCCGGCGGAGAGCCGCTCGGCGCCCGCACCGGTCGTCAGCACGTGCGTCGCCTCATCGAGCATCGCCCGCCCCGCACGGTCGAGGTTGTCGGAGTGATGGTCGTGGGAGAGCAGGACGAGATCGACCGGCAGGACCTCCTCCAGCGCCACCGCGGCCGGCGCCAGTTTGTGGAGCACGACCGGCGTGCCGGGCCGCGGGTAGTCCCCGGGCGGGTCGAACGTCGGGTCGGTGAGGATCCGCAGGCCGCCGTAGGTGATGAGCGCGGTGGGACCGCCGATGAGCCGGAGGGTCGGAACCGGAACCGGAACCGGAGCCGGAGACCGGCCCGGGCTGGAGCTCATCCCTCGACCCGCTCCTCAGCCACATCCCGGGCCACGAGCGCCGCATACAGGCCACCGGCCTCAAGCAGTTCCTCGTGGCGGCCGCGCTCGACGATCCGCCCCTTGTCCAGGACGACGATCTGGTCGGCGTCGCGAACCGTCGAGAGGCGGTGGGCGATCGTGAGCGTGGTGCGCCCCTCCGCGAGCCGCTCGAGCTCGGCCTGGACGGCGGCTTCGGTTTGGGTGTCGAGCGAGCTCGTCGCCTCGTCGAACACGAGCACCGGCGGGTTGCGCAGGATCGTCCGGGCGATCGCCATCCGCTGCTTCTCGCCGCCGGAGAAGCGGTAGCCGCGCTCGCCGACGATCGTGTCGTAGCCCTCGGGCAGGCTGGCGATGAGCGTGTCGATCCGGGCGGTCCGGGCGGCCTCCTCGACCTCCGCGTCGGTCGCGTTCGGCCGGGCGAAGCGGAGGTTTTCCCTGACACTCGAGTGGAACAGGTATGTCTCCTGCGAGACCACGCCGACGGTCGCGGCGAGCGACTCGAGCGACGCGTCGCGGACGTCGACCCCATCGATCGTCACTCGGCCGGTCTGCGGTTCGTAGAGCCGCGCGACGAGGTAGCCGAGCGTGGTCTTGCCCGCACCGGTCTCCCCGACGACCGCGGTCCGCGTCCCCGCCGGGATGACGAGGTTGATGTCGTGGATCGTCCACGGTCCCTCGGCATCCTCCGCGTACCGGAACGAGACGTCCTCAAAGCGGACCTCACCGAGGACCTCATCGGCGCGGAGCTGGACCGGATGCTCGGCCTCGACGATGTCGACCGGCAGGTCGAGGTACTCGAAGATGCGGTCGAACAGTGCCAGCGACGCTTCGACGTCGGCACCGGTCGAGAGCAGGCTGGAGATCGGGAACAGCAACCGCGTCTGCAGCTGCGTGAACGCGACGACGGTGCCGATCGAGATCGCGTGACCGCCGTGGACGAAATTCTGGCCGGCGATCCAGTACACGAGCGCGGGCTGGATCGCGAACACCATCTGGATCGTCGACATCACCCAGCGGCCCGCCATCCGCGAGCGGACCTCGATCTCGGCGATCTCCTGTGAGTCCGTCGTGAACCGCTCGGCGAGGTCACGGTCGCGGCCCATCGTCTTGCCGAGCATGATCCCGGACACCGACAGCGACTCCGACACGAGCGCGGACAGATCGGCGAGACGGCGCTGGCGCTCGGTGGTGATCGTGCGGCGGACCTTGCCGACACGCCGGGTCAGCCACACGAACGGCGGCACGAAGATGAGTGAGAACGCGGCGAGTCGCCAGTCGAGAATGATCATCGCGACGATCGTGGCGATGACCGTCGTCGCGTTCTGGGCCACCGAGGTCGCGGTCGTCGTGACGACGCTGTCGATCCCGCCGATGTCGTTCGCGATCCGCGACTGCACCTCGCCGGTGCGCGTGCGCGTGAAGAACGCGAGCGACATCCGCTGTAGGTGGCGGTAGACGGCGGCGCGCAGGTCGTGCATGACCCGCTGGCCGATGACGTTGGAGATGTAGGTCTGCCAGACGCCGATCGCGCCGGTGGCGATCGCGATCACGATCATTCCGGCGACGAGTTCAGTGAGCAGCGCGCCGTTGCGCTCCGGGAGCGCCGTGTCAAGGATGCCGCGGAGCAGGAAGGGCGAGATCATGGCGATCCCGGCGGAGAAGACGATCAGCCCCATGACGGCCAGCAGGCGCCAGCGATACGGGACGAACAGGCGCAGGATCCGCCGGTTATCTCGCGTGCGCTCGGGGTCCATCAGCGGCGGCGGCTTGCGATCGCTGCCGCCCATCGACCGCATCCCGCCGCCTGCTCCATGTGCCGCCCTGAATGAACTCATCTGTGTCCATGATGACGCACGCGCCTGCCCTTCCTGGGACGGTGATCAGGCGGTCACCGCGTCTGCCACCCCCTCGACCGCCACGAGCGTCGCGATCGCGCCGGCGAGAAATGCCCCCGCCGAGACCCACATGGCGGTGTGAAAGCCGGACACGAGATTCCCCGCGATGAGCGTCCCGAGCAGCGCCACGCCGAGCGCGCCCCCGGCCTGACGTGCCGCGTTCAGTACGCCCGAAGCGATCCCGGCGCGGTTCGCCGGCGCCGCCTCGATCACTGCCGCGGTCGCCGCCGGCATCGTCAGCGCCATCCCGAATCCGGCCGCGATCAACGGAGCGATCAGGACCGGGTAGCTCGTCGTCGGTCCGGCGCTCAGCAAACCAAGGAATCCGGCTGCCCCGATCGACAGCCCGACGAGCATCGGGACCCGCGGGCCGATCCGTGCCGTCACGCGACCGGAGATCGCGGAGGCGATCGCCACGAACGCGCCCTCCGGGAGGATCGCGAGCCCGGTCTGAAGCGCGGAGTACCCCCGCGCGTGCTGGAACAGCAGGCTGATCGCGAACAGCTGCCCGTAGAAGCCGAGGTTGATCGCCAGCCCAACGAAGCTCGCCGCGGAGAACGTCCGGCTGGCGAACAGCGAGAGCGGGAGCATCGGGTGCCGTGCGCGCCGCTCACGGACCACGAACAGCGCCAGTGCGACGACGGCGGCGGCGATCGGCGTGAGCGTCTGGACCGCCGACCAACCGGCGGAACCGCCCTCGATCACCCCGAGGGTGAGGAGCGTCAGCGACAGGACGCCGAGCGCCTGACCCGGCGGGTCAAAGCCGCCCTCGGTTCTCTCGCCGGACACCGGCAGGTAACGCGCGGCGAGCATCAGGCCCACGGTGCCGACCGGCACGTTGACGAGGAACACGGCGCGCCAGCCGATCAGGCCGACGAGCGCCCCGCCGAGGATCGGCCCCGACGCGGCGGCGGTCCCGGCAACCGCGCCCCACACCCCGACCGCCCGCGCCCGTTCGTGGCGGCTGCGGTACACGCCGCGGAGCAGCGCCAGCGAACTGGGGACGAGCAGCGCCGCGCCGAGCCCCTGCAGCGCACGCGCGGCGATCAGGACGGCAACGGTCGGGGCGGCACCACAGGCCGCCGAGGCGAGCGTGAACACGCCGAGCCCCATCGCGAACACGCGCCGCGCGCCCACGCGGTCACCGAGCGAGCCCGCGGGCAGCAGCAGACCAGCGAACACGACCGTGTACGCGTCGAGGATCCACTGCAACCCTGAGACGCCGCCGCCGAGTTCGCGACCGAGCGCCGGCAGCGCGACGTTGACGATCGTCGCGTCGAGGATGACCATGAAGTACCCGAGACAGATGGCGAGGAGTGGTAGGTGTTTGCGCATGCTCTGAGTGTTGTCCTGGAACGTTTCGCTCATAGACGAAACGTCGCCGGGGTACGTTGTGTGGCATGCGCGGAGATGCCGACATCGCCACCGTTGGGGCACTCGTCGCCGACCCGGCCCGGGGGCGGATCCTGCTCGCGCTCGGCGACGGACGCGCACTGCCGGCGAGCGTGCTCGCCGACGAGGCGGGCGTCGCCACCTCAACCGCGAGCGCCCACCTGAGCAAGCTCCTCGACGGCGGTCTGCTCGCGGTCGAGCAACACGGCCGGCACCGGTACTTCCGGATCGCCGGTCCCGAGGTGGGCGACCTGCTCGAGGCCCTTGCCCGGCTCGCGCCGCCGGCACCGGTCCGCTCGCTGCGTCAGGGCACCCGGGCCCAGGCGGTCCGCTTCGCCCGGACGTGTTACGACCACCTCGCCGGCATGCTCGGAACGAGGCTGATGTCGGCGCTCATCGACCGCGAGCTGCTGACCGGCGGCGATGGCGTGTTCCGGGCGAGTGAGGCCGACCACGACCGCCTGTCAGCTCCAGGTCTCGACCACGATTACCGGCTCACCCCGCGCGGGATCGGGGAGCTCAGCGCGTTCGGGATCGATTTCGACGCGCTCCCCCGCCGCCGGGCCTTGATCCGTTACTGCGTCGATTGGAGCGAGCAGCGTCACCACCTGGCAGGCGCCCTCGGCGCCGGGATCGCCGAGCGGATGTTCGAGCTCGAATGGTGCCGGCGGATCCCGCGCAGTCGCGCGCTGCAGCTCACCGACGTTGGACGCGCCGGACTCGAGGAGACGTTCGGCGTCGAGCTCGATCGCACGCTCATCTCCGCTTGAGCGCCTGAGACATACTGGTTCGCGTGTCCGGAACCGAGATTGGCCTGGCGCTGTCGGTGATGCTCGCGTGCGCGGTGGAAGCCGTTGAGGCGCTCACGATCGTGCTCGCCGTCGGCACGACGCGGAGCTGGCCCTCGGCGTTTTACGGCGTCGGTGCGGCCGTGCTCGCGCTCGCCGCGATCGTCGCTGCGCTCGGTCCCGCGCTGACCGCGCTGCCGTTCAATGTGCTGCGTCTCGTCGTCGGCGGACTGCTGCTCGTGTTTGGCCTGCAGTGGCTGCGCAAGGCGATTCTCCGCGCCGCCGGCCTGAAGGCGCTCCACGACGAGGACGCCGCGTTCCGCGCCGAGCGGGAGGCGGCGATTCAGGCGGGGTCACGCCGCCGCGCGGACATCGACCCGTACTCGTTCGTGATCGCGTTCAAGGGCGTGCTGCTCGAGGGCCTCGAGGTCGCGTTCATCGTCCTGACGTTCGGCGCCAATCAGCACCGGATCGGACTCGCCGCTGCGTCGGCGGCGGTGGCAGTCGCGCTCGTCGTCGGCGCCGGGTTCGCCGCCCGGGCGCCGCTCGCCCGCGTGCCGGAGAACGCGATGAAGTTCTCCGTCGGCGTCATGCTCACGTCGTTCGGCATCTTCTGGGGCGCCGAGGGTGCGGGCGCGGATTGGCCCGGAGGCGACGCCGCCCTGCTGGCGATCGTCCCCGGCGTCGCGCTCGTATCGCTGGTGATGGTGACGTGGCTGCGGCGTATGACGCGCGCCGCCGCAAGCGGCGCGGTTGCCCGGGAGGCGGCATGAACGTCGTGGCGCGGGCGGCCCGCGGCGTCTGGGAGTTCGTCGTCGGCGACGACTGGCGAGTGGCGGCCGGCGTCGTCGTCGCGCTGGGCGTGACCGCCGCGGTCGCCGGGGCGGGCGCCGGTGGCTGGTGGGTGATGCCGCCCGCAGTGGTACTGCTCCTCGCCGAATCGCTCCGCAGAGCCGCCCGGCGAGGGACGTAACGGCGTTACCGGCGGGTGCTGTTGCTCGCCGGGGGGAGCAGCAGCGAGTACAGCCGTGTCGGCCGTTCGCTGTCCAGGGCGCGGGCGCCGGCGAACCGGCCCGGCCGCTTGGCTTTTACGGGCTGGGCGACCGTCCCGGTCGACCGTAGGAATCGAAACTTCATGCGCGTCTCCTTACTGAAACTTTCCTGGTAATACCCAGGTTCGTGGTGTTCCACACAATCGCCAGGCCCGTGGGACCCAGCCTGCGCGGGCGACGACCTAGGCTCCGCGCGATGAGCGCAACTCCGGCATTGCTGCTGGCCGTGGGCGGCGTTGGCTTCGGCCACGCCGTACTGCCGGATCATTGGGTCCCACTCGCCGTGGGCTGCACACAGCGCTACCCGCTCGGAAAGATCGGGCGTCGCTCCGGCGTCGCCGGCGCGCGCATGTGCTCGTCTCGATCATAGTCGGTGCGTTGATCATCGCGGCGGGCTCCAGTTCCGATCCCAAATCGCGCTCGCCCGGTCCCCGTGGAGCGACTGGCGCTGACGGCGTCGGCATGACTGCGCTCGGCGCCGGCATGACTGCGGCTGAGGCGCCGGCATCAAACTTGCAAATTCCTGTTTAGGACTCAGGCTTGCTGGGAACCCTGGGCGCAACCGGCCAAGGAACTGCGCCCCCACTTCCTTGGCCCCTCCGGGAGGGCCCAGATGGAACTGGGTCCTCCCGGGGACCCCTTTTCAATGACGTAGGACGCCATCGTTCGTCGCGTCCGAGCCGATCACGGGGCGAAGATTGGCGTTTGAGTTCAGAGGGGTTGAACTGAGTCTCCATCCTTTGGGCGGCTGCCACCTGGATCGACGGCCGGTAGCGCCCGGACACCCCAGCGGCACGATCGCCCGCGCGTGTCGGCGCCGGCGGGGGTGCGGGAGATCGTGCCGCTGGGAGCGGCACATCTGCCCGACGGTCTCATCGCGCGACGACGCGTGGGAACGTGCGCCGGTCCTTGGCCGCGATCCAGCGATCGGCGACCCCGAGATCCAGGACTACGCACGCGAGGCGATTGAGCGGCTCGTGTTGTCGGCCGGGCGGCCTCGCGGCCCGCTCGGCGTCGCCTCGGCCGGCCCGGCTCGGCGTTGCCTCGGCCGTCGCGGAGCTACGCCGCGTCGCGGAGCTGCGCCGCCGCCGGAACGCCCGGCTCGCGGATCTGAGCCGCTGCCGGCAGGCCGTTGGCGACCGCGGTGCGCAGCCGCGCGAACCCGACCGTGCCGCCGAGGGCTGGGACCCACAGCGCGATCGCGTGGTACAGGACGACCGCCGCGGCGGTCGGGGCCGCGGGCAACCCGTAGAGCAGGAGCGCGCCGAGCAGGCCACCCTCCAGCACGCCGACGCCGCCCGGCACCGGGATCAGGTTCGCCATGTAGCCAAGCTGGTAGCCGACGACGACTGCCATCAGCGGCGGCGTGATGCCGACGGCGCGCAGGCAGACCCACAGCACGGCGATGTCGGCGAGGAGATACGCGAGGCTGCCGAGCAGGCGCCAGTCGCCGCCACGGACGAGCGCGACGGTGTCCTGCACCCAGTCCGCGGTCCGGCACAGGACGAGTGCGAGCCGACCGCTCCGGGGGCGAAGCCCGGCGCGCCGCACGAGCACCGGCAGCAGGCCGAACGCCCCGAGCGTGCCGACCGCGACGGCGGCCGGGATGACGCCATAGATCGCGCCCTTCCCGCCGGCGCCGATGCCGAACGCAAGCGCAATTCCACTCACCCCCAGCGTGACCACGTTGATCGCGCTCGTGAGCAGGAAGATGACCGCTGAGCGGCTGGCGATCAGCCGCCACGGGAGGTTCCAGGCACGCATCGCCCAGGCCCCGACCGCAAGGCCGCCGGCGCCGCCGATGGGGACGACCGCGCCAAACGCCATCTCCGCCCAGGCGAGCTGCCGCACCTCGGCGCGGGGACCCCGGCGGAGCACGAGCCGGACGATGGCGACATAGCCGAGGCAGGAGAGGACCTCGAGCGCGACACCGGCGATCAACCAGGTCGGGTCTGCCTTCGCGACGCGGTGAAGGACGCCGCGCAGATCCGGCACCGCGAGCCCGATCGCCAACAACAGGAGGAGGAGCGCCGCCGCCCAGATGATGCCGTTGCGCAGTCGGTGAGCATCCCGCTCGGGAGTTCCGAACTGCCCCTCGGTGACCGACTGGTCATCCACCTGGTGCTCTCCTGTCACTCGATCTTCGGTTCCGAACAGTCTACCACCGGATCGTTCGTAGCACGAAGTATTTCTGGAGAACGACGTGACGGCGCCCGCGGACGGGCGCTCGCAGGTCAGCGGACGGGCGCTCGCACGTCAGCGGGCGCGCGCTCGCGGTCAGCGGGCGCGCGCTCGCGCGTCAGCGGGCGCGCCTACGCGGCGCGCGGGCCCAGCTTGACGGGCAGCGTCTTCAGCTGGTTGAGGAACGCCGACTCGACGAACGTCGGCTCGCCGGCGAGCTCCATCTCCGGATAGCGCTTGAGCGTCTCCTCGAACATGATCTTCAGCTCGAGGCGCGCCAGCGCGGTGCCGAGGCAGAAGTGTCGCCCGCCCGCGCCGAACGCCTGATGCTCGGGGTTCCGCGTGACGTCAAAGCGATCCGGATCCTCGTAGCGCGACTCGTCGCGATTCGAGGACACGTACCACATGACGACCTTCTCGCCGGCCTTGATCTCCTGGCCGCCGATCTCGGTGTCCTTGGTCGCGGTCCGCCGGAAGTGGGCGAACGCGGGGTACATCCGCAGAGCTTCCTCGACCGCGGCCGGGATGAGCGACGGGTCGTCGAGCAGGACCTGGCGCTGGTCAGGGTGCTCGAGCAGCGCGCGAATGCCGCTGCAGAACGTCGCCTTCGTCGAGTCGTTGCCGGCCGCGACGAGCAGGAAGAAGCCCATCACGATCTCGTGCTCCTCGAGCTTCTGGCCGTCGATCTCGGCGTGGACGAGCACGCTGGTCAGGTCGTCCGTCGGGTTCTCGCGCCGCTCGGCGATCATCTTCGAGCACCGGGCGAAGATCTCCGGGATGTCCTTCTCGACGACGGCCTCGACCCCGTCCGGGTTGAGATCCGGATCGCCGGCGCCGAGCGCCGAGTTCATCAGCGTCGCCCAGATCCTGTCGTCCTCCTTGGGGATCCCCATGAAGCTGTGGATGACGCGAGACACCGCCGGCTGGGCGAGCTCGTCGACGACGTCGATCGTCTCCTTGCCGTCGATCTGATCGAGCACGTCGATCACGATCTTGCGGATCGCGTCCGTGTGGTTGGCGATCCGGCGCGGGGTGAACCCGGCCTGGAAGAGCATCTTCAGGCGGTCGTGCTTCGGCGGGTCCATGCCGATGAACATCGCGCGCATGAGCTCCAGCGGGAACACATCGGTCACCGCCGTGATGCCGCCCATCTCGGAGGAGAACGTCTTCCAATCCCGGCTGACCTTGTGGATGTCCTCGGGCTTGGTGACCGACCAGTAGCCCGCCTCCTTCGGGTACTCGGCGATCCGCTCGGTCCAGTGCACCGGGCACTCGCCGCGCAGCTGCTTGAAGACGTCGTGCGGTGGCCCTTCCAGCCAGAACTCGCGATCACCGAGCTGGATGTCCTCGAGCCTGCGATCTGTCGTCGACATGCCTCTCCTCAAAGTCTCTGCCTGCGGGATCCGCGCAAGCCTAGCCCGCCAACTTGCGTACGGGCGAGATGCTACTGGCTGGCTGGCCAACTGGGAAGGGAGATCAGGAACGCAGAAAGATCCGAGGCAGCGTCAACGGCCGCTCCCGGAGCGCCCGGCCGACCTCGCGGGCGAGCTCGCGGGCGAACCCCCGTCGCGGCACCTCACCGCCCAGCCGGCGCAACCACGTCCGGTTGACTCCGAAGCGGATCAGGCCACCGCTCACGTCGACGAGGTCGGCCCGGCGGAGCGCCTCGACCTCCGGGCCGCGGGCGAGCTGGCTGCGGAGCTCGTGATGGCGGTCGATCGCCTCGGCGCACCGCTCGATCCGGGCCTCCGTCCACCCGTACCGGGGCAGCATCGCGCGGGCGAGATCGGCGCCGTCGCGCGTGTACACGCCGCCGGTGGAGACCGCCGCATAGAGCCCGATGTCGTGGAGGATCGCGGCAACCGTCAGCACCTCGCCGTCGATCACCCACCCGTGCATGCGCGCAAGCTCGGCGGCGATCCGGCGACAGCGCAGGCAGTGGCGCTCCATCGGGCCGTTCCGCACCCCGGTCGCGGAGCGCAGCCGGTCCAGCGCATCCTGCTCGGCCTCGCTCTCGACGAGCGACTCAAACCCATCCATGACCGTGATTCCTAGCAGGCCGGAGCGACCGATTAGCCTTCCGCAGACCCCCACGGAGAGAGGAGACGATTTGAAGATCAAGGCCGCGGTGCTCGAGGAGTTCGGTCAGCCGCTCAACGTCACCGACGTCGAGCTCACCGAGCCGAAGGCGGGTGAGGTGCTCGTGCGGCTCGAGGCGTGCGGGGTCTGCCACACCGACATGTACACGGCGTCCGGCGCCGACCCGTCCGGATACGCGCCGACCGTCCTCGGTCACGAGGGCTCGGGCATCGTCGAGAAGCTCGGCGAGGGCGTGGCCAGCGTCGCGCCGGGTGATCGCGTCGTCACGCTGTTCTCGCCTCAGTGCCGCCAGTGCGAGCACTGCCGTAGCCCGAAGACGAACCTGTGCCTGGCGATCCGCGAGCAGCAGAACAAGGGCTATCTCCCGGACGGAACAACGCGCTTGGAGCGCAACGCGCAGCCGATCCGGCATTTCATGGGCACCTCCACGTTCGCCGAGTACACGGTGATGCCGGAGATCGCGCTTGCCAAGGTCTCGCCCGACGCGCCCGCCGACCGGGCGGCGCTGTTCGCCTGCGGCCTGTCGACCGGGCTCGGGGCGGCGATCAACACGGCCAAAGTCGAGCCGGGCTCGACGTGCGTTGTGTTCGGCGCGGGGATGGTCGGCCTCGGTGCCGTCGCCGGATGCCGGCTCCAGGGGGCGGAGCGGATCATCTGCGTCGACCTGTCCGAGGACCGCCTCGCGCTCGCGGCCGGCCAGGGCGCGACGGACACCTGGCAGGGCGGATCGGACACGGTTCAGCGCGTCCTCGACGAGACCCGCGGCTTCGGCGCCGACTACACGTTCGAGGCCACCGGGCTGACGAACGTGATGCGCCAGGCGGTCGAGTCGGCCCGGATGGGCTGGGGGCTGTGCACGGTCGCGGGCGTCGCCGGCAAGGGCGAGACGCTCGACATCGTCCCGCGATACCTGATCACCGGCCGCCGTGTGTGCGGCTCGTCGTTCGGAGGCGTCAAGGGGCGCGACCAGGTGCCTGAGCTCGTGCAGCTCTACCTGGATGGCCAGCTCGACGTCGATCCCTTCATCTCGCACCGCATCACCCTGAACGAGGTGAACCACGGCTTCGAGCTGATGGAGCGCCAGGACGGCATCCGCAGCGTGATCATGTTCTAGTGCCGCGGTGCACTTCTGGGCCGGGGCACTCATGACCTCACAGGCGGCGCCGGGGGGCCGTTTCACGCACGTGCTGAACTGGCGCGTGCAATTCGTGCTGCTCGCCGCGATCTGGGGCTCGAGCTTCCTGTTCATCAAGGTGCTCGGCGAGCACTGGCCGGCACTCTGGGTCGCGCTCGGGCGGATCGCGCTCGGCGCGCTGACGCTCGTCATCCTCACCTACGCCCGCGGCGAGCGGCTGCGCTTCAGCGGTCGGCATGCCTGGCGGCACTTGCTGATCGCGGCGCTGCTGTTCAACGCGATCCCGTTCACGCTGCTGGCGTATGGCGAGCAGCACATCTCCTCGATCTTCGCCGGGCTGTGGAACGCGACGACGCCGCTGTGGGTGCTGTGCGTGACCCTTGTCGTGTTCGACGACGAGCACGTCAGCCGTGAGCGGATCGCCGGACTGCTCGTCGGGTTCCTCGGCGTGCTCATCGTCCTCGGCCCGTGGCGCCGCCTCGGCTACGGCGAGCTGATCGGACAGGCGGCGTGCGCGGGCGCGGCGGTGTGTTATGGCTTCGCGTGGCCGTTCACGCGCCGCTACCTCGCGGGTCGGCCGGAGTCCGGGATCGCGCTGAGCGCGGGGCAACTGCTGTGCGCGACCGCGGTGCTCGCGCTGTTCACCCCGTTCGTCCGCGCACCGACGACGGACATCGGGCCGGACGGCATCGGCAGCCTGCTCGCGCTCGGCGTGCTCGGCAGCGGCATCGCCTACATCCTCAACTACTCGATCGTCCGCGCCGCCGGCGCGGCGGTCGGATCGACCGTGACCTACCTCGTCCCGGTCGTCTCGACAGCGCTCGGCGCGCTCGTGCTCGGCGAGCCGCTGCGCTGGAATCAGCCGGTCGGCGCGGCGGTGCTGATCACCGGGATCGCCGTTTCCCAGGGCCGCCTTTCCGGGCGCCGGAGCCCCTCGATCCCCACCGGTCGGTACTCGCGCCAGTCGTTCATCGCACGGCTCCGCTCAGCTCGCCGGAGACGCGCTTCTGGATCGCCGCGACAGCGCGGAACGCCTCCTTGAGATGGCTGCGGGTCAAGACCGTGAGCGTCCGCGGGTTGACGAAATCATCCGGCGTCTCGCCGATGCGCAGTTGCTCGACCTGATGGGCAAGCCGCAGCGCGCTGACGAGTTCGAACGCGTCCTCGAGCGTGCGTGCGTGGTCGGCCGACAGCACCCCGGCGTCGGCGCCCGCGCGCAGCCGCTCCACGGTCGAGGCGCTCGTCACGCCGGCGGCCATCCCCGCCCATCGGGCGAGATCGATGATCGGGATCGCCCCGCCGTGCTTGAGGTCGAGTTGGCCCCGGTGCTCACCGCCGTGCGTGACGACGAGCCCCCGGAAGAACCCGGTCGGCGGCCGATGGGAGATCGCAAAGCGGGCGAACATGCGCAGGAGCGCGGGGCTCTCCGGGGCGAGACGGAACGTATCGGCGACCGCGGTTCCGGTGTGCACGCCCCACACCGGCCGGCTGTCGACGAGCACTGAGGTGAGGATCAGCGCCTTCTCCTGGGTCGGATCCTCGATCCAGCTCCGGGCCGCACGCTGCCACGACTCCAGCGAGCGCACGAACAGGAGATTGGACGCCGACGCACCGTGTTCATCGATCCGGAACCCGCACCGCTCCAGACCGGCGGACACGGTCTCGCCAAGGCCGTGCAGGTAGGGCCGGACCTCGGTCTCCGGAGGATCCCCGAACCACACGATCGCGCTGTCGACGTCTGAGCTCGGCAGCGCCTCGCGGCGTGCCTGGCTGCCGAGGCCGAGCCACGCGAACGCCGCGGCCGGCGCGTCGCCGGCATCGGCCACCGCGAAGTCGAGCAGCCGGCGGGTGAGCGCGTCGACGACGACCGAGTAGATCGCCATCACGTTGAGCGCCGCGACCCGGGCGTCCTGGAGCGCGATCACCATCGGGCATACGTCGGCGGCGGCGGCGATCAGGTCATCGACGGTCTGCGCTCGGCTGATCCGGCGGCGCAAGAAGAAGGACGAGCGGGTGTGAACCGCGATCAGGTCGATGTCCTCGACGACCCCGAGCACCTCGCCGGAGCCGGTCACGACCGGGAAGTGCCGAAATCCGCGATCGAGCATGTCGAGCAGGACCTCGCCCCCGAGCCGGTCCGGCGGACTCGTGTATGCCGGAGACGACATCGCGGCCGTGACGGGTTCAGCCCCGCTGAGTCCGGCGGCGATGACGCGACTGCGCAGATCCCGGTCGGTGAGGATCCCGAGCGACCCATCGCGAGCCCGGATGACAACCGACGTCGCGCCCGCGGCGGTCATCATCCGCGCCGCCTCACGGATCGTCGTCTCCGGGCCGCAGACGACCGGCCCCAAGCGGATCAGGCTGCTGATCGGCTGGTGTGCGGGGTCACGAACCGGAACCGACAGCCCGGCGAGGTCCGCGCCGGTGTCGAGCAGCGAGCGGGCGACGAACCGCAGACCCGCCGGCGCGCCGACGAGCTCGTGGGTGACGCTGGCACTGATCCGGTAGCACTCGGTCGGCTCCGCCGCACGTGCCTCGAACCCGGGCGGCAGCCCGGACAGCATCGACGCCTGGCCGAACAGCTCGCCCGGACCGAGCAGGTCGAGCACACGTCCGTGATGGACGATCTCGACGGCGCCCGCGCGCACGATGCGCAGATGCTCGACGGGGTCGTCGCCCTGCGAGAAGATCGTGGCGCCCGGCGGATAGGACTCGCTGTCCGCCGCCGCGGCGATGCGCCTGACGGTGTCCTCGTCAAGCGCATCGAACGGCGGGTGCACCCGCAGGAAGCGGGCGATGTCATCGAGCGCCGGCGGAGCGGCGCTCACATCCGGCTACAACGTTCGCTCACGGCGCCGCCTCGCCCATCGCCGGCTCGGTGAAGTCCGGCACCTGGGCAGCGTGCTCGCGGAGCACCTCGATCGGCTTGCGGCTGTACACGGCGAAGTAGTAGATCGACCCGATGATCACCACGATCCCGATGAACAGGATCGCGATGTACTGCCAGTACCAATGGGCCGGGATGACGTGACCGGAGGAGTCCTTGGTGCCCGCGAGCGAGTCGTAGACCGCCGAGCGCGGCCATGCGATGTTGATCGCGACAACCAGGCCGTAAACGACCGCGATCAGGTTCACCAGGAAGCCCCAGCGGCCGAGCGAGAAGTACGGCCCGTGATCGGGCTTCGGCCACGTCCCGCGAATCCGCCTGACCAGCATCCCGCCGGTGACGCCGAGGTAGGCGATGTAGAACATCACGATCGCAACCGAGGTCAGCGCGATGAACGCGCTCTGGTTGCCGTAGTTGATCGCCAGCAGCGCGAGGGCCAGGATGCCGACGACCAATGCCGGCACAACTGGCACCTTGCGGTGACCCGACACGCGGGCGATCTGCGTCCCGAACGGCAGCCGCCCGTCGCGCGCCATCGCGAACAGCAGACGGATGCACGAGGCCATCACCGCGAGCGTGCACACCGAGATCGCAATCGCCGCAACGACGAGGAAGAGCTTTCCGGGCGTGCTGCCGAGCGCCTGCTTCATGATGTACGGCAGACCCAGCGCGGAGATGTTCGGGTCGTGGATGTTCTTCACCGCCATCAGCGCGAACAGGATCAGCAGGCCGCCGATGATCGAGGCGGCGATCAGCGCGCGGATGATCGCCGGCGGGGCCTTCCGGCGCGGATCGTTTGTCTCCTCGGCGAGCGTTCCGGCGGTATCGAAGCCGTACATCACGTACGCGCTCATGATCCCGCCGATGATGAACGCGCCGAAGTAGCCCCATTTGTGGCCGGCGCCGAGGCCGAGGGTCTCCGTGACGACGCCCGGTCCCCGCTTGGCGTTGAACAGCAGCAGGATCACGAGGATCGAGGCGCCGATCAGTTCCGCCATCACGCCGAAGTTGTTGATCCGGGCCATGACCTTGACGCCCATCATGTTGATGATCGTCCCGAACGCAACCAGGATTGCGCCAAGCAGGAGCGCGTTGTGGGCGCCGCCCGCTGTGAAGTAATAACCGGCGTCGGCCTTGCTGCCGAGGATCTGGAACGAGGTCGAAACCTGCGGCAGCACGACCTGCCATGCGACGGCAACAGCGGCGACGGTGACAATCGACCCGACGACGTAGATCCAGCCCGTCATCCAGGCGGCGAAGTCACCCGCCACGCGTTTTGACCATTGGTAGACCGAGCCCGCAAGCGGGTACTGGCCCGCCATCTCCATGAAGCACAGGGCGACCATCGACTGGCCGGCCAGCACGACCAGCCACGTCCACCAGACCGCCGGGCCCGCGAACAGGAACCCGAACGCGAACAGCTGGATGACCCCGGTCAGGATCGAGATGTAACTGAATCCCGCCGCGAACGACGAGAAGCTCCCCAGCGACCGGTCGAGCTCCTGCTTGTAGCCGAAAGTGGCCAGCTCATTGCTGTCCGTAGGGCCAGCGGCTTCCATCAAACAACCTCCCCGATCCGCACAGTGCGGGTCTCGCTCACAGAACGGTCACGACGCCGGGTGCCAGGCCCGCACCCGAGCGCGCTGCCCGCATATGGACTCGTTGACCCAGGCCTGATGCGGCTGTTATATATCAGTTGTGTAACCGTGTCAACGAGCGCCGATCCCGCGGTCGCCGGCTCTCTTGCGGGGGCCCGCCAGCACTCTCCGAAGGGCACGGCGAAGGGAGCAGGCCGATGACCACAGGCACCGCACAGCAGATGTTCATCGGCGGTGATTGGCAGCCGAGCGCGACGGGCGAGACGTTCGAGGCGACGAGCCCGGCGAACGGCGCCGTGATTGGCAGCGTGCCCCAGGGCGACCGCGACGATGCGCGGCGCGCGATCGAGGCCGCGCGTGCCGCGGCCGACGGCTGGGCGCGGCTGACCGCGTTTGAGCGGGCGGCGAAGATGCACGCCGTCGGGGACGTCATCGCCTCGCGCCGCGATGCGCTCGCCCAGACCCTGACGCTCGACCAGGGCAAGCCGCTGCGCGCCGAGGCCTACGACGAGGTCGACGAGCTGGTCGAGTACTGGCGGATGGCGGCTGAGGACGCCAAACGTCTCGGCGGCGAGCTACCGAATTCGTTCTCGCCCGGCAAGCGCGTGATGCTGATGCGCCGCCCCCGCGGGGTGGCCGGGATCATCAGCCCGTGGAACTGGCCCTACACGATGCCGGCGGAGCTCGTCGCGCCGGCCCTCGGCTGCGGCAACGCGGTCGTGTGGACGCCGGCGCCGTCAACGGCGGTGTGCGCGATCGCGCTCGCCGAGTGCATCGCCGAGGCCGATTTGCCGCCGGGCGTGTTCAACCTTGTGACCGGCCCCGGTCCGGTCGTCGGCGATGAGATCGCTCGGCACGCGAGCGTCGACGCCGTCGGGTTCATCGGCTCGACCGTCACCGGCCGCCACGTCGCCCAGGCAGCTGCGGGCAAGGGACTCGTGCTCGAGATGGGCGGCAACGGCCCGCTCGTCGTGATGGACGACGCCGACGTCGATGCTGCCGTCGAGGCGACGCTCGTCGCGTGTTACCTGTGCGCGGGCCAGTCGTGCACCGCCGGCGAGCGGATCCTCGTGCACCGCGCGGTGCAGGACGAGTTCATCGAGAAGCTCGCGCGCGCCGTCACCGAGCGGATCCTCCTCGGCGACCCGTTCGACGACGCGACGACGATGGGCCCGCTCAACAACGAGGGCGTCGCGGTCAAGATGGACGAGCACGTCGCCGATGCGCTTGAGCGCGGCGCCAGCGTCATCACGGGCGGCGCGCGCGCGAGCGCGTTCGCAACCGACCTGTACTGGGAGCCGACGATTCTCGCCGGCGTGCCGGCGGACGCCCTCGTCGCCACCGACGAGACGTTCGGCCCGATCGCGCCCGTCGTCGCGATCGACTCACTGGAGCAGGCGATCGAGCTGACAAACGCCTCGCCCTACGGCCTGCTGGCGGCGATCTTCACCGCCGACCTTGGGGCCGGACTGCAGTTCGCCGATCGCGTGCACACCGGCTGGGTCAACGTCAACGAGTCGAGCAACTACTGGGAGTCGCACCTACCGTTCGGCGGCCGTGCCGGTACCGACTCCGGCATCGGCCGCGTTGGCGGTAATCACGTGATGCAGTCGTTCACCGAGCTTCAGACGGTTGTGGTGACTCCGTCCCGGCCTTCTGGTGGCGGTACCACTGGGCATTGATCGGCTCCAGCGGCGTGTTGCCCTTGATCAGGTCGGCTGACTTCTCCGAGAGCATCGCGACCGGCGCGTAGATGTTGCCGTTCGTGACGTAAGGCATCACGCTCGCGTCGACGACCCGCACGCCCTCAAGCCCGCGCACCTTCATCGACGTCGGATCGACGACCGACTGCTCACCGGTGCCCATCGCGCACGTGCACGACGGGTGCAGCGCCGTCTCGGCGTCACGCGCGACCCACGCGAGGACCTCCTCCTCGGTCGACACGCTCGGCCCCGGCGACAGCTCGCCGGCGTTGAACGGATCGAAGGCCGGCTGGGTGAGGATCCTCCGCGCCACCGCGACCGCCTCGGTCCACTCCTTGCGGTCGGTCGGGGTCGAGAGGTAGTTGAAGCGAATCGCCGGCTTCGTCTTCGGATCGGTCGAACGGACCTTGACCGAGCCCCGCGTGTCGGCGTACATCGGTCCGACGTGCACCTGGTAGCCGTGGCCCTGCGGAGCCGTGCCGTCGTAGCGGATCGCGAGCGGCAGGAAATGGAACATCAGGTTCGGCCACAGGACGTCCTCGTTGGAGCGCACGAAGCCGCCGGCCTCGAAGTGGTTCGTGGCGCCCGGGCCGCTGCGCCGCAGCAGCCACTGGGCGCCGACGAGCGGGCGGTTGCGCATCTTCATCGCGGGCGCGACCGACACCGGAAGCTTCGATGCGTACTGAACGTAGACCTCGAGGTGGTCCTGGAGGTTCTCGCCGACCCCGGGCATGTCGTGGACCGGCCGGATGCCGAGGCTCTGGAGCTCCTGCGCGTTGCCGACGCCGGAGAGCTGGAGCAGCTGCGGGGAGTTGATCGCGCCGCCGCACAGGATCACCTCGCGGGCGTCGATCCGCTCGACCTTGCCGCGATGGGCGACCTCGACCCCGGTCGCCTTCGTGCCGTCGAACAGGACCCGGTTGACCATCGTGTGCGTGCGCAACTCGAGGTTCGGCCGATTGCGGACCGGGTGGTAGTACGCGCGCGCCGCGCTCAGCCGGTGGCCGCGATGGATGTTGCGGTCAAACGCCGCGAACCCCTCCTGGCGGTAGCCATTGACATCCTTGGTCAGCTCATAGCCGGCCTGCTGTACGGCTTCGAAGAACGCCGTGAACAGCGGGCTCGTGGCCGGCCCGCGCTCGAGCACGAGCGGGCCGCTCCCGCCCCGCCACTCATCCGCGCCGGCGAGACACGTCTCCATCTTCTTGAAGTACGGCAGGCAGTGGGCGTAGTCCCAGTTCTCCATCCCCGGGTCGCCGGACCAGCGTTCGTAGTCCATCGGGTTGCCGCGCTGGAAGATCATCCCGTTGATCGAGCTCGACCCGCCGAGCACCTTCCCGCGGGCGTGGTAGATCTTGCGGCCGTTCATGTACGGCTCCGGCTCGGACTCGTACTTCCAGTCGTAGAAGCGGTTGCCGATCGGGAACGACAGCGCGGCCGGCATGTGGATGTAGACGTCCCACAGGTAGTCCATGCGGCCCGCTTCGATGACGAGCACCCGTGAGCCGGGGTCCTCACTCAGCCGATTGGCGAGGATGCACCCGGCGGAGCCGCCGCCGGCGATCACGTAGTCATAGGTCATCTGCTGTCCCTCTCCTCGGAATTGACTGGATGCGCGTGCTTCTACAGCACCGCGCGAATCTCCCGTTCAAACGTCGCGACGTGATCGGCCAGGATCGCCCGTGCGCGGTCTCGGCCTCGCCGGCGGCGATCGCGTGCAGCATGCCGTCGTGCTCGTGCACCCGGGCGAACAGGTGCGGCAGCCGGTCGATCACCAGGTACCAGATCCGCAACGACAGGTTGTAGTACCGCCCCAGCGTCTCCTCCATGTATGGGTTGCCCGCGCACCGGTAGATGAACCGGTGCACCCGGGCGTCGAGTGCCATCAGCGCGTCGGAGTCGTCGCTGCCCTCGCTCTGGCTGAGCTCCGTGAGCAACTCGGCGAGCTCGGCCCGCTGCGGGTCCGTGATCCGCTCCGCCGCGCGGGCCGCCGCATGACCTTCCAGGACGCCGCGCACGTCGGAGATGTGCGCGAGGTCGGTGATGTTGATCTCGCTCGCGAACGTCCCCCGTCGCGGAAACACCGTCACCAGGTTCTCCAGCGCGAGGCGCTTGATCGCCTCCCGGACCGGCGTGCGACCCATCTCCAGCTGCTCGCCGAGCTGATCCTCATCGATCGGCTCCCCCGGCGCGATCCGCAACGTCACGAGCCGGTCACGCAGCTCGGCGTACGCCCGGTCCGCAAGCAGCTCGCGCGGCTGCTGCTCGGATGCCTCGGCGGTCACCCGGCCCTACCCCGCGCTCCCACCCCAGACCGCCGGCCGCGCTCCCACCCTGGACAAGCGCCCCGATCCCACCCCAGACGACTGATATATGAGTCATCGGGTCTGAGCATAACCTTCTGGATGCCGCGCGCCAAGGGGCTGGTCTGTGGAAGCACCAGTAGCCCGGGCGGTCGGGGCGCGCGCAAGGTAAGTTCCGCTATCCGGTCCTTACCTTGCAAGGTTCCGTCCACGTAACGGGCAGAACCTTGCGGTGACCCGGCGAGCCAGCCTCAGTCGCCGAGCTCAGTTCGGCGGCGCACGACGAACTCCTCGAGCTCAGCGCGCACGGCATCGTCGATCGGCGGCGCCTCGTAGGACTCAAGGGACGAGCGCCAGATCTCACCCGCCCGCGCGGCCGTGTCCCGCGCACCCTTCTTCGTCCAGCGGTCGAAGTTCTCCGTCGAGGACAAGAGCGGCCGGTAGAAGCAGTCCCGGAAGCGCTCGAGCGTGTGGGCGGCGCCGAGGAAGTGACCGCCGGCTCCCACCTCGACGTGGGCGTCGAAGGCGAGCGACGCATCGTCGATCTCGAGCGGCGTGAACTCGTGCTTGAGCTCGCGCAGGAGCTCGATGTCGACGATGAACTTCTCGTAGCAGGAGACGAGCCCGCCCTCGAGCCAGCCGGCCGAGTGCATGACGAAGTTGGCGCCCGCGAGGAACGTCGGCAGGAACGTCATCAGCGACTCGTACGCCGCCTGGGCGTCGACGGTCTGCGACGCGTTCAGCGCGCCCCCGCCGCGCCACGGCAGCCCGAACGACCGCGCGATCTGGCCCGTGCACAAAACGCCGATCCCCGACTCGGGGGTGCCGAACGACGGCGAGCCGGACTGCATGTCGGTGTTCGACAGAAACGACCCGAACACGACCGGGCATCCCGGATTCAACGTCTGCGCCAACGCAATCCCGGCCAGCGCCTCGGCCATCTGCTGGACGAGGGTCGCCGGCAGCGACACCGGGGACATCGCGCCCATCAGCAGGAACGGCGTGATCACGACGGCCTGTCCGGCCTTCACGTACTCGAACATCGCCGAGAGCATCCGGTCGTCGTAGCGCAGCGGCGAGTTGACGTTGATGAGCGAGATCGACACCGGAGCGCGTTCGATCTCGGAGCGCCCGCCGAACAGGATCTCCCCCATCCGGATCGTGTCGGCGGCGTTCGGGCCGCTCGTGACCGAGCCCATGTACGGCTTGTCGGACAGCGTCTGCAACGCGTACACCATGTCGAGGTGGCGCGAGTCAAGCGGCCGGTCCTCCGGCTCGCAGATCGTCCCACCGGGCGAATCGAGTTCGCCGAAGTACTGCGATAGACGAACGAGGTTCTCGAAGTCCGCCATCTTCGCGTCCCGGCGCACGTCACCCTCTCGGATGAACGGGCAGCCATACACCGGCGCGAACACCATGTTGTCGCCACCGATCGTCACCGACTTCTCCGGGTTGCGCGCCTGAAGCTCGAACGTCCGTGGCGCCTTCGCCACCTGCGCGAGGATCCACTCCGGGTCAAACCGCACCCGGTTCTCGTCCTCGACGATCTGCCCGGCGTCGCGCAGCACCTCCACGGCCTCCGGCAGCAGGAACTCGATGCCGAGCTCGGAGACGATCCGCCGCCACCCTCGGTCGAGCGTGGCCATCGCATCCTCGCTGAGGATCTCGTAGCGCGGCATGGCGTTGGCGAACAACCTGGGCCTCCTTGACGTTGACGCGAGCGCGCCTATCATAACCCGCGTGGAACAACAGTTCCAAGCCGTTCCAAGCCATGGCACCGCCGCCGTCGACCGCGGCGCCGATCTGCTCGTCCGCGTGCTCGAGTCCGAGCAGCCGGTCGCGCTCAGCGACCTCGTCGAGGCGAGCGGCATCCCCAAGAGCACGGCCTCACGCCTGATCTCGGCGCTCGAGCGGCGCGGGCTCGGTCGAACAGGACGGCGAGCGCGGGCGACTCCGTCCCGGGCCGGCGATCCTCCGGGTCGCCGAACGCGGCATGGTCGAGCGCAACGTCGTCGAACTCGCGCGACCGACGCTCGACGCACTGGCGCAGGCGAGCGGCGAGACGATCAACCTCGCCCTGCCGACCCCGACCGGCGTCGAGCACGTCGCCCAGGTCGATAGCCGTCACTTCCTCGGCACCGGGCAGTGGCTCGGGCGGACGATCGACTACCACTGCACCGCGGTCGGCAAGGTGTTCATGGCGTTCGGTCGCCACGCGGTGCCGACGGGCCCGCTCACGCGCTACACCCCGGCCACGATCACCGATCCGAAGCGGCTCGCGGACGAGCTCGCGCGCGTGCGCCGCACAGCATTCGCCACGATCATCGACGAACTTGAGCCGGGGTTGACCGCGATTGCGGCCCCGGTGCGGGGCGCGGGCGGGGACGTCGTCGCCGCGCTCAGCATCACCGGCCCAAGCCTCCGGCTCACGACGGCTCGCATCCGCGAGCTCGAGCCGGTGCTCACCCACGAGGCAGGGCTCCTCAGCGCCCGACTCGGCTACCGCCACGAAGGAGAGAACGCCGCATGAGAAACCGGAGCTGCCATGCCCACGCATGACGAGATCCTCCAACTGCTCTACGACGAGACGCTCGTCGGCAACGCCCCGGCCGTGCGCGACGGCGTCAACCAGGGACTCGAGGATGACCTCGGACCCGACCGGATGCTGTACGACGCGCTGATCCCGTCACTCGAGGAGGTCGGGGCGCGGTTCGAGCGCGGCGACTACTTCGTGCCGGAGATGCTGATCGCCGCGCGCGCGATGCAGGGCGCGCTCGACATCCTCCGACCGCTGCTCGCGGAGACCGACACCCAACAGGTCGGCACGTTCCTGATGGGGACGGTCAAGGGCGACGTGCACGACATCGGCAAGAACCTCTGCAACATCATGCTCGAGGGCGCCGGGTTCACGGTCATCGATCTCGGCGTCAACGTGCCGCCCGAGCGGTTCATCGAGCAGATCGAGGAGCACAACCCGGACGTCGTCGGGTTCTCGGCCTTCCTCACGACGACGATGCCGATGTTCAAGGCCAACATCAACGCGCTCGAGAAGGCCGGCGTGCGCGACAAGGTGATCGTGATGGTCGGCGGCGCGCCGGTCACCCAGGAGTACGCCGACGCGGTCGGCGCCGACGGGTATTCGGCCGACGCATCGAGCGCGGTGAAGAAGGCGAAGGAGCTGATCGAGCTCCGCCGGGCGCAGGTTCCGGCATGAGCCCTGTGGGCGCGCGCGCCGCTGCCGGGGCCGCCGCGGCGCTCACGCGCGCAGAGCACGTCGTCAAGCGCCGCGTGTGGGGCTGCCAGATGTGCGGGCAGTGCGTGCTGCACTCCACCGGGCTCACCTGCCCGATGACGTGTCCGAAGACACTCCGCAACGGGCCCTGCGGCGGGGTCCGCGCGGACGGGACGTGCGAGGTCAAGCCGGAGATGCGCTGCGTGTGGGTGAAGGCCTACGAGCGCTCCGAACGACTTCCGATCTGGGGCGAGCACATCGACGACCTGCGCCCACCGGTCGACAATCGGCTCACCGGCACATCGGCCTGGATCAACCTCGCGACCGGGCGCGATCGCCAGACGCCGCCGGGGTGGGGCGATGTCGACGCTTGAGCAGAAGCTCGACCGCAAGGAGTTCGTCGTCACCGCCGAGATGCCGGTGATCGACGGCGGCGGCCAGGCCGACGTGCTCAAGCATCTCGAGCCGATGCGGCCGTTCGTCGACGCCTACAACGCGACCGACAACCCGTCGGCCCACGCCCACGTGTCGCCGCTGGCCGTCTCGATCGGCCTCCTCCAAGCCGGCGCCGAACCGGTCATGCAGCTCGGCTGCCGGGATCGCAACCGGCTCGGTCTCGAGGCCGACCTGATGGGGGCGGCGATGCACGGGATCACGAACATCTCGTGCATGACCGGCGACGACGTCAGCGCCGGCAACGAACCGGAGACCAAGCGCGTGTTCGACCTGGACAGCCTTCAGCTGCTTCAGGTCGCCCGCGTGCTGGAGCGCGGGCACTACCTCTCCGGTCGCCAGATCGAGCCGGCGCCGCACTTCTTCGTCGGCGCCGTCGAGAACCCAGGCGCCCCGCCCTACGAGTATCGCGTCCGGCGCGCCGCCAAGAAGGCACTCGCGGGCGCGCGTTTCCTGCAGCTGCAGATCTGTTACCGCCCCGAGCTGCTCGAGCGCTTCCTGCATGCCGCCCACGACACCGGGCTGACCGAGCGAGTGGCGCTGATCCCCTCGATCTGCATCCTGCGGACGGTCGGCGGGATGCGGTTCGTCGCCACCAAGGTGCCCGGCGTCGATGTGCCGCCACAGATCGTCCGGCGGGTCGAGCAGGCGAAGGACGCCGAGCAGGAGTGCGAGGAGATCGCGTACGAGCTTGCCCTGCACGCGCTCCATCAGCCCGGCGTCGCCGGCCTGCACTTCATCTCCTTCCGCAAGGACGCGGGCATCGCCAAGTTGTGCCGCCGCCTGGGAATCCCGGGCCGGCGCGATCCGAAAGAAAGGGACATACATGGACACAGTGCTTCGCTCGCGGTCTAGCTCCGTGACGATCGGCGCCGAGCAGCCGTTCTGCATCATCGGCGAGCGCATCAACCCGACCGGCCGCAAGACCTTCGCCGAGGAGCTCCGAGCCGGCGACCTCAGCACTGTGACCGCCGACGCGCTCGCCCAGGCGCAGGCGGGCGCGAACATGCTCGACATCAACGCCGGGATCCCGCTCGTCGACGAACCTGAACTGCTCAAGGCGATGCTGAGGGCGGCGCAGGACGCCGTCGACGCGCCGATCTGCATCGACTCCTCGGTGATCGAAGCGCTCGAGGCGGGCCTCTCGGTCTACGAAGGCCGCGCGCTCGTCAACTCGGTCACCGCCGAGGACGAGCGGCTCGAGGAGATCCTCCCGCTCGTCGCCCGCCACGAGGCCGCCGTCATCGGCCTCGCGAATGACGAGACGGGAATCCCCGAGACGCCTGAGGAGCGCCTCCGGCACGCCCGCAAGATCATCAGCGCGGCCAACGATCACGGGATCGCCACCGAAGACGTGATCATCGACCCGCTGGCGATGACCGTCGGTGCCGACACCGAGGCGGTCACCACCACGCTGAGGACGATCAGCCTGATCCGTGACGAGCTCGGCGTCAACATGTGCCTCGGCGCGTCGAACGTGTCCTTTGGTCTCCCCCAGCGGCACGTCCTCAACGCCGCGTTCCTGCCGATGGCGATGGCCGCCGGCCTGACGAGCGCGATCATGAGCACGGCGGCGGTGTGCGTCGAGTCCGTCCGCGCGGCCGATCTGCTCCTCGGCAACGACGCGTGGGGCGCAAGCTGGATCGCCGCCCACCGAGCCCGCCAGGCAGCGGAGGCGGCGGCCACCGCATGAGCGCCCCGGCGCCCCGACCGAAGCGAATCGACTCGCCCGTGGATCGCGAACCGGAGTTGCAGCCGGACGACGGCGCGCACCGCGTGCGCCTGCGCTTCCTGCCCGACGGCGCCGAGGTGCGGGTCCCGAGTGGCACGCCGGTGTTCGACGCCGCCAGCTGGAACGGGATCGCGATCGACTCGACGTGCGGCGGGCACGGCACCTGCAAGAAGTGCAAGGTCCGGGTGGTGTCCGGCGACGTAGGAGTGTCGACCGTCGACCCGCGCGCGTTCAGCCCCGAGGAGCTGCGCGACGGCTGGCGCCTCGCCTGCCGCGCGCCCGCCCGGAGCGATGTCGTGATCGAGGTGCCGCCGCTCCAGACCCGGCCGAAGGCGGCGCTCGCCGGCGTCGGACGCCACGTGATCCTCCGCCCGTCGGTGCAGAAGCGCCACCTCGTGCTCGAGGAACCGACGATGGAGGATCAGCGCTCGGACCTTCAGCGCGTGTTCGACGGCGTCGACGACTTCGAGCTCCACGCCCCGATCGAGCTCCTGCGGACGCTCGGCGGGACGCTGAGACGTGCTCACTTCGACGTCACCGCGGTCATCTGCGACGACGAGCTGATCGACATTGAGCCCGGGGACACAACCGCGCGCCGCTACGCGATCGCGTACGACCTCGGCACCACGACGGTCGTCGCCACCCTGATCGATCTCGATAGCGGTCAGCCGCTCGCGGTGCGCTCGATGCTCAACCGCCAGCAGCCGTTCGGCGCCGACGTCATCACCCGGATCAGCGCCACGATGATGGACGACACCGCGCTCGGCGACCTGCGCACGCGGGCCCACGAGACCGTCCACACGCTCACCGAGGAGGTGTGCGTCGAGGCCGGCGTCGACCCAAACGAGGTGTACGAGATCACCGTCTGCGGCAACGCCACGATGATGACGCTCGCGCTCGGGATCGATCCCGAACCGCTGTCGATGGCCCCGTTCGTCGTCTCCACCCACACCTTTCCCCCGGTCAAGGCGAGCGAATTCGGCGCCGCGATCCATCCGCGCGCGCCCGCCTTCGTGTTTCCGTCGCTCGGCGCCTATGTCGGCGGCGACATCGTCGCCGGGATGCTCGCGACCGGCCTCACCCGCGACCGCCGGCTGCGGTTGTTCATCGACGTCGGGACGAACAGCGAGATCGCGCTCGGGTCGGTCGACAGGGTCCTCGCCACGGCGGCACCCGCGGGTCCCGCGTTCGAAGCCGCGCAGATCAAGTGCGGGATGCGGGCCGCCGACGGCGCGATCGAGGGCCTTCGAATCGACGCCGACACGCAGGAACTCACCCTCGAGGTGATCGGTGACACCGCCCCCGTCGGCATGTGCGGCTCCGGCCTCGTCGACGCGGTCGCCGAGCTCGTCCAAGCCGGATTGCTCGATCACTCGGGTCGCTTCATCCCGGACGAGGACGCGGCCGAGCGATTCCCGGCGCTCGCTCCGCGCCTGACGAAGATCGGTGAGGAGCGCGTGTTCGTGCTGCACTGGGGCGCCGACCGCGATCCGGCCCACTCGGTGTTTCTCTCCCAGCGGGACGTGCGCGAGCTCCAGTTCGCCAAGGCGTCGATCGCCACCGGCTGGAACATCCTCCTGCGCGAGCTCGACGTCGAGCCGTCGGAGATCACCCAGGTGCTGCTCGCCGGCAGCTTCGGGGCCTACCTGACGCCCCTGAGCGCGGTCCGGATCGGGCTCGTACCGAAGCTCGCGCTGCCGCGGATCGTGTCCGCCGGCAACGTCGCCGGCGAGGGGGCGAAGATCGCCGCTATGTCGCTCCGGGAACGCGCCGAGGCGCATTCGATCCTCAGAGAGGTGGAGTACGTCGAGCTGTCGGGACGAAGCGACTTCAACGACCTGTTCATCGATCAGCTCGCGTTCCCGGGATGAGCGGGGACCGCCGGACCGTGATCGCGTGCGGCGCGCTCGCCGCCGAGATCGCCGCGATCGGCCATCGCCGCCACTGGGCCCTGGATATCGCGCCGTTGCCGGCGCTGATGCACAACCGCCCCGAGCAGATCGCCCCAGCGCTCACCGCTGAGATGCACCGTCTGCGCGAGTCCGGGCGAGAGGTCGTCGCGATCGCGTACGGCGACTGCGGGAGCTACGGCGCGATCGATGCCGCGCTCGCCGAGGCCGCTCCCGGCGTCGCCCGCCTCAACGGAGACACGTGCTACGACGTGTTCAGCCGAGACGAGGTCGCGGCGGCACTGCTCGATCAACCGGGCACGTACTTCCTCACCGACTTCCTCGCGCGGACGTTCGAGCACACCGTGATCCGTCAGCTCGGCCTCGACCGTTATCCCCAGCTGCGGGATGACTACTTCCGCCACTACACCCGCGTCGTGTGGCTCGCCCAGCGGCCGGCGCCGCTGACCCGGGCGGCAGCCGAGCGCGCCGCCGAGCGGATCGGGCTCCCGCTGGAGATCGTCGAGGTCGGCAACCGGGGGCTCGAGGCCGAGCTCGAGCGCCTCCTCGAGAACCAAGTCGCGATCTGAAGGCCGCGGCGGCGAGGGCCGGACGTCGCGCGCGGACGAGTCGGTCGGAACGCATGACTCATACTCCACCGGTGCGCGCGATCGTGCGCCACTAGCGGTTCCGCCAATACGCTATGCGGTGACCGGTCAATACCGTCGCCTACATGCCGAACCCGAACCAGCCCCTCCCCGATCGCTCCGCGCCACCGCGGATGGCCTCGTATGAGTCCGAGCGCGAGACGTACTCCGTCGATGTCCCGGACCGTTTCAACCCGGTGGTGGACATCATCGAGCGGTGGGCGGCAGAGAGCGGCGACGACCTCGCGCTCGTGTCGCTCGGCCCGGCCGGCGAGACGATTGCCGAGCATACGGCGGCGCAGCTGGCCGAGCGGGCGGGACGGGCGGCGCGGGCGTTGCTCGCCCAGGGCGTCGGTCCAGGCGATCGCGTGTTCATCATGCTCCCGCGCGGGCCGGCGTGGTACGAGGCGATGCTCGGAGCGATCCGGATCGGTGCCGTCGTGATGCCGGGGACCAACCAGCTCACTTCTCGAGACATCGCCTACCGCATCAACGCGGCCGGTTCGACGATCGCCATCACCTCACCGGACGGCGCGGCCAAGATCGACGAGATCGACGATCCCCTGCCGACGCTGCGGCTCAAGATCGCATGCGGCGGCCCGCCGAGCGAAAGCTGGCTCGACTGGGAGGCGCTGCTCGCCGAGGCTCCTGCGCATGAGCTGCCACCGGCGCCGACCGACAGGCACGACCCGATGATCCTGTTCTTCACGAGCGGCACGGTGAGCTACGCGAAGATAGTGCTCCACACCCAGGACTACGGCCTCGGTCACGTCTCGACCGCGCGGTTCTGGCATGACCTCCGCCCCGGCGACCGCCACTGGACCGTCACTGACACGGGCTGGGCCAAGGCGGCATGGGGTGGGCTGTTCGGCCAGTGGCACGAACGGGCGACGAACGTCCAGGTCGCGCTCGGCAAGCCGGATGCCGACACGATCCTCCGGATCCTTCACGACGCGCGGATCACGTCGTTCTGCGCCCCGCCGACGCTCTATCGGCTGCTCGTCCAGGCCGACCTGGGTGCGTATGACCTCGCGACCTTGCGTCACTGCACGAGCGCCGGCGAGCCGCTCAACCCGGAGGTCATCAGGGCCTGGCGCGATGGGACCGGCGGGCTGACCGTGTACGACGGCTACGGCCAGACGGAGACGACGGTGCTCGTCGCCAACTACCGCGCGATCCCGGTCCGTCCGGGCTCGATGGGCAAACCGGTCCCCGGCTGGAACGTCGACGTGCTCGACGAGGACGGGCACCGTGCCCCAGACGACGCCGTCGGCGCCGTCGCCGTCGAGGTCACCGATCCGTGGCCGGTCGGCCTGTTCACCGGCTACGAGGGCGACCCCGACGCCAACGACCGGTCATTCCGCGACGGTTGGTACTACACCGGCGATAAGGCCTGGCGCGACAGCGACGGCTATCTGTGGTTTGAGGGCCGCGATGACGATGTGATCACATCGTCGGCCTACCGGATCGGTCCCTTCGAGGTCGAGTCGGCCCTCGTCGAGCACCCGGCGGTGATGGAGGCGGCGGTCGTCGGCAAGGACGACCCGCAACGCACCCAGATCGTCACCGCATTCGTGATCCTCGCCGCCGGCTACGAGCCCAGCGACGAGCTCGCCGGGGCGCTCCAGGAACACACCAAGCATCTCACCGCACCCTACAAATACCCGCGCGAGATCCACTTCGTCGACGAACTGCCCAAGACGGTGAGCGGCAAGATCCGCCGCAGCCAACTGCGGCAAACGCTGCGCGAGGACGCCGCTCAGAGTTGACCGGCTGACGCCGCCCGTATCGAGCGAGGCGCGCCAGCCGTGCTCGGCGGAGAGGTCAGGCCGAGTCCCGGTCGTCGGCATAGCGATCGAGGTACTCCAATCCCGCGATCGCGCGGCTGCCGTACCACGATGTCATCTCACCATCGATGAGCGAGACCTTGGCGCCGCCCCCGACCACGGCGGCGACCTCCGCCAGGTGACGCTCCTTGAAGTGGTAGGGCTCGCTGCTGAGCAGCACACGGTCGACGTGGCCGGCATACGCCTGCAGGTCGACCTCCGGGTAACGCTCGGCTGCAACCCCCGGCAGCGTGCGCCAGTTGACGAGCGCGAGCATCTGCGAGATGTACGTGTCCCGAGCCACGGTCATCCATGGCTCGCGCCAGATGAGATAGAGGACGTCGCTGGCGGCGCGGGTTTCGGCCCGCTCGCGGACCTGTTCGTGCACCGAAGCGAACGTGTCACACAACCGCTCGGCCTCGCGCTCGCGTCCGAAGATCGAGCCGATCAGACGGTAGAGGTCGAGGTTGTCACGGGGCGCGCACGGATGCGTGACGATGACGTGGTCAACGAACTCCCGCAGCGCGTCCGTCGTCGCGAGCGTGTTCTCGTCAACATTGACGATCGCGTGCGTCGGCGCGAGCGAGCGGACCCGGTCGAAAAGCACGTCCTTCGTCCCCCCGACCTTGGGGATGTGGCGCACGGTGTCCCACGGATGGATGCAGAAGCCCGTGCGTCCGACGAGCTGGTCGGCCAATCCGAGGTCGCACACGAGCTCGGTGATGCTCGGCACGAGGCAGACGATCCGCGCGGACATCGTTCCTGAAGCTACATGCTGCGCCGGTATGCGCTGAGTTTGCCGCCGTACACCGGTCGTAATGTGTGCGTGTACATCTCCGGCGACTCGAAAGGGAGGTATCGATGTCTCGCCGCGCGTGACCTTCAGCGCGCGATGAGTTTGCCGCCGCACACCGGTCGTAACGTGTGCGTGTACATCTCCGCGACTCGAGAGGGAGGTATCGATGTCTGTGAACAAGGTTGGGACCCGTGAGGAATGGCAGGCGGCACGCGCCGAGCTCGCGACAGTGGAGGCGGAGTACGCCGAGCTTGGGCAGAAGCTGACCGAGCAGCGGCGCCAGCTTCCATGGGTTGAGGTGGAGAAGGAGTACGTGTTCGACGCCGAGGATGGGCGCAAGACGCTCGCCGAGCTGTTCGACGGCCGCTCGCAGCTGCTCGCCTACAACATCATGTTCGGTCCCGACTACACGCTCGGAGCCTGTCCCGGGTGCACGAGCCTCGGTGATGAGCTGAGCGGGACCCTCGTGCATCTCAACCACCTCGACGTGACCTTGATCTGCTTCTCCCGTGCCCCGATTGATCGACTGGCGGCCTACAAGGAGCGAATGGGTTGGACATTCCCGTACGTGTCCACCCACGAGTCGGACTTCCCGTTCGACTTCGGACTCGCGATGACGCCGGAGCAGGCCCGGGGCGTCCCTGAGGTCCAGGGCATGGTCGAGAATCCTCCCGAGTGGCTCGAGCAGTGGTCTCGCCAGATCGGCGCCCCGCTCGAGGACGGTCTGCGCGAGGGGCCAGGCTGGATCGCGTTCGCGCAGGAAGACGGCCGCGTGTACCACACGTACACGGTGATGGCGCCCGATCCGTTCGTCGCGCCGTACCACGCGTTCCTGCTCAACCGCACGCCGAAGGAAGGCCCTGCGGACCCCGGCACCTGGCGCAAGGACGAGTACCCGGACTGACCTGCGGTCGCCCGCCCGCGCGTTGGCTTCGCGCGTTAGGTTCCGAGGACGACGCGACGTCTGATGTCACAGCCGAGTGCGAACTCGGCAAATAGCCATAGATGAATACCGCAGCAGATGCACGAGCCACGCCGCTCCGTCGCCGTATCAGCGCCGGCGCGGTCGCGGTCGGAGGTTCGCCTCCCTCGGCTCTCGCCGAGTTCGAAGAGGTGTACCGCAGCAACGTCGACGTGGTGATGGCGTATTTCGCTCGTCGCTGCGCCGACCCCCAAGCGGTGGCGGACCTCACGTCCGAGACGTTCGTCCGCGCCGCGGGCGCGTTCGGAAGCTTCGATCCCCGCCGCGGCTCCGCGCGAGCCTGGCTGTTCGGAATCGCCGCCCACGTGTTTGCCCGGCACTGCGCTGAGAGCGCAGAGGCCCGTGACACCGCCTCCCGACTCGCGGGCCACCGCTCACTCGACGATGACGAGATCGGTGAGCTGGCCGCCCGGATCGACGCCGAGCGCGAGGGGCGAGCGCTGATGGAGCGCTGCTCGCAGTTGCCCGCAATTGAGCGGGCAGCGCTCGAGCTCGTCGACCTCACGGGGTTGACGCCGAAAGAGGCCGCCGCCGCGCTCGGCGTGTCGAGGGTCGTGCTGCGAAAGCGCTTGTCCCGGGCTCGGGCTCGGCTCAGAAAGGAGTACCGCACCGATGAGTAAGTTCAAGGAGCGTCTGTGGCGTGATCTGATGCGCGAGCACAGGTCCGAACTGGCGCAGATCGATCGGCCGGCCGCCGGCCGCGCACGGTACGCGCGGCCGCGGCTGCTCGCCGGCACGACGGTGGGATTCGCCGTCATCGCGACCGCGATCGTGCTGTTTCTCAGCGCCGCGAGCACGCCGGCCGCGTTCGCGGTGAGCGGGAACTCGGACGGCACGGTGTCGGTCGTGCTCAGACGAATTCGCCGGGATCAAGGGCGCGAACGAGCGGCTTCAGGCGCTGGGAATCCGGGCGAAGTTTGTCCAGGTGGTTGTCCGGCTGCCGCGCGGCGGTGCCGCCGGCGGCGCTGGCCCAGATCAAGACCCCGGACCAAGTGCTCAGCCACGCCGGTCGTCAGACGCGGATCGACCCGCGCAAGATTCCGCCCGGCCGGATGCTCATGATCGTGAGCTGGATCAAAGCCCGGAAGGTGCACGTCGCCAAGTTGGGCCCCGCCGGGAAGGCAGCCCCGGACTGCATCGCCGGCCCCGCGCCACAGGCGTTGCGGTTTGCCTGGGCAGTGGCCCACGGATGCCACATCGGGGAGGTCAAGGCGCCCGACGTGGCCATCGCGCGTCGACTGCGCGGTGCCTGGACCGTCACGCGTAAGCCTGGCGGCCAAGTCACCATCGACATGGGTCGGGTCCACGGCAAGGGCGGCGCACCCACCGGCAACAGCGGGCCGTTCACCGGGAACAGCGGCGCACCCACCGGCAACAGCGGGCCGTCCACCGGGAACAGCGGCGCACCCACCGGCAACAGCGGGCCGTTCACGGGGAACAGCGGCGCACCCGCCGGCAACAGCGGCGGACCCGTGACCGCCGTCCCGAGTCCGAAGCAGATCAGGCTGGCCCCGGGTTGCCCGAAGCCGACCTGGTTCCCGAAGCCGCCCGGAACCGGGAACAGCGGCACGACGGGCAACAGCGGTAACTCCGGGTCGACCGGCAACAGCGGCAACAGCGGCACGGCGACCACCACGGCGACCGCCACCAAGTAGCGCGCTCGGTTGGCTTTGGGAGTTTGGGTGACCCCACTATTCGCCCAAACTCCCGGAGCCAGTCCGTCACGGCAGCCCGCCGGCGTCGAGCTCGCCGGCGGTCGTCGACAGGCGCGCGGTTGACCGTTGCGGGCCCGGCTGGGTTACGGTGCGCACATGAACGGATCAAACGGGACGGTGTTGGTAACGGGCGGGACCGGCTTTCTCGGTGGTTGGTGCGTGGCGTCGTTGCTCGAGCGGGGGTACGACGTCCGGACGACGGTGCGCGATCTGGGGCGTGAAGCGGACGTACGCGCGGTGGTCGCCAAGGCGGGAGTCGACGACCCAGGCCCGCGGTTGTCGGTGACGAAAGCGAACCTCCTGGCCGATGACGGATGGGCAGAGGCGGTCGACGGCTGCCGGTACGTGCTCCACGTCGCCTCCCCGTTTCCGCCGGTGCAACCGAAGGACCCTGACGAGTTGATCGTCCCGGCGCGTGACGGCGCCCTGCGAGTCCTCAAGGCGGCGTTCGGCGCCGGGGTCGAGCGGGTGGCGATGACGTCGTCGGTCGCCGCGATCCGCGGCAACCGCCCGAGTTCGGAGGCCACGCCGTACACGGAGACGGACTGGACCGACGGCAACGACCCGACCCGTACGCCGTACGTGCGCTCAAAGACGCTGGCCGAGCAGGCCGCCTGGGACTACGCACGCGGCGAGAACGCCAACGAGCGGCTCGCGACGATCAACCCCGGGGCGATCATCGGTCCGGCGCTCAGCAACGATCACTCGTACTCGCTGCAGGCGATCCAGCGACTGCTCGGAGGCATGCCCGCGGCGCCGCGCCTGGGGTTCACGTTCGTCGATGCCCGTGACGTGGCGGATCTGCACATTCGCGCGCTGACCACTCCCGCGGCCGGCGGCGAGCGCTTCATCGCCACGGATACCTGGATGTGGATGCCCGATGTCGCGACGGTCCTTCGGGAGCGACTCGGGGAGGCGGCGAAGAAGGTCCCGACTCGGGTCGCGCCGGACCTGCTCATCCGCGCGATGGCGCTGTTCGACGGCGGGATCCGGTCGGTGGTCGGTGATCTCGGCAAGCGCACGTGGTTCTCCAGCGACAAGGCGCGCACGACGCTCGGCTGGACGACGCGGCCGGTCAACGACTCGATCGAGGAGACCGCGCGCAGCCTCCTGTGACCGACGGCGCTCGGCTCAGCGCTCGAGCGATTCGGCGAGCAGCGTCGCGACGTCGGCGACGCGCAGGTCGACGCCCTCGCTCTGGACCCCGTCGTCGAGCATCACCGCGCAGTAGGGGCAGGCGACGGCGAGCGTGTCGGCGCCGGTTCCCGCCGCCTCGCGGACGCGCTCGACGTTGATCGGTTTGGCGCGCTCCTCCATCCACATGTGAGCGCCGCCGGCGCCGCAGCAGAACGTCTCCTTGCCCGAGCGCTCCATCTCGACGGTGTCACCAACCGCGGCGGCGAGCTCACGCGGTCCCTGCAGCACGTCGTTGTGGCGGGCGAGGTAGCAGGAGTCGTGGTACGTGACCTTCACCGGCGCGCCGCCGTCCGACGCCGCGCGCCGACCGGCGGGCGCCAGCCGACCCTCCCGGACGAGCCGCGCGAGCAGCTCGGAGTGATGGATGACCTCGTAATGCCCGCCGAAGTCCGGGTACTCGTTGCCGAGCGTGTTGAAGCAGTGCGGGCAGTTGGCGATGATCTTCGTCACCCCGGCCTCGTTGAGCGTGGCGACGTTCTGCTCGGCGAACGCCTGGAACACGTACTCGTTGCCGATCCGCCGGGCGGGATCGCCGGTGCAGCTCTCACGCGGGCCGAGGATCGCGAAGTCGACCCCGGCGCGCCTGAGCAGCTTGGCCGTCGACTCGGCCGCCAACCGCGCCCGCTCGTCGAACGACGATGCGCACCCGACCCAGTAGAGGTATTCCGGCGCCGTCTCCCCGGGCTCGAGGATCCGGACGCCCTCGAGGCCCGAGGCCCAGTCCGCACGCTCTGACTGCGCCCGGCCCCACGGGTTCGACGACCGCTCGATATCCCGCAGCATCGGCTCCGCCTCGGCCGGGAAGTTCGCCTCGACCATCACCTGGTGGCGGCGCAGATCGACGATGTGGTCGACGTGCTCGATCGACACCGGGCACGCCTGCACGCACGCGCCGCAGGTGACGCAGTCCCAGATCATCTCCTCCGGGACATTCGTGCCGAGGATCGGCTCCTCCGACTGAGCGAACACGTTGTCCCGCACGCCCATGACGACGAGCTTCGGCGAGAGCAGCTTGCCGGTGGCGAACGCCGGACATGCGTCCTGGCAGCGCCCGCACTCGGTGCACGAGAAGCCGTCGAGCACCTCCTTGAACGTCAGATCCTTGGCCGTGCCGACGCCGAACCGCAGCTCCTCCTCCGGGACGCTGTCGTCATCGAAGCGCAGCGGCTCGAGCCGGCCGCCGGGTCCCGTCCGCGCGAACCACACGTTGATCGCGGCGGTGAAGATGTGGAGGTGCTTGGAGTACGGCAGATAGGCGAGGAAGCCGAGGATCGTCAGCACATGCGCCCAGACGAACACGCGCTCGAGCACGCGGGTCGCCTCGCCCCGCCCGAACAGCCCGGAGAGCGCGTTCGACACCGGCGAGGCCGAGGCCGGCCAGTCGTTGATCCCGAGGGCGATGCGACACGCGTGCCACAGCAGCAGCGTCAGCGCGATCGTCGCGATCAGCGCGAGGATGAGATCGGCCTCGCCGCGGTGGCTGCCCTCGAACCGTCGCGGACGCAACACCTTGCGGATGTACACCGCGGCGGCGACGCCGACGAGCACGAGCACCGCGAACAGGTCGACGAGGAACGCGTACCACCCCTGGTGGCCGAGCCACGGGAGCGTCGCGTGCTTGTCGACGATGCCGATCATCGCGATCAGGATCGTCGGGAGCAGGACGAGGAAGCCCCAGAAGATGAACGCATGCATCAGGCCCGGGCCGAAGCGCTGGAGCAGCTTGCGCTGCCCGAGCACGATCGTCGCCTCGTTCTTGACGCGCCGGCCCGGGTTGAAGGCCCGATCGACCGGCTGAGCGCCGCGTACCAGGCCGCTCAGAAAGAGCGCGCGCCGCCCGAACAGCGTGCCGCTCACGATGATCGCCGCGGCGAGCGCGACGGCAGCAGGGATCGAGGCTATCTCGCCCCCGCCTTCCCGCTCTCAGGAGCCGCGACCACGTCCGTGATATATCAGATGCACGTCAGGAGCGTCAACGCACCGCAGCACGCCTGAGCGCATCCGGGCGCAGGCGAGTCAGCAGAACTGGAAGTTGATCGTGCGCGTGGTGCCGTCGTGCAGGGCCGAGTCGCTCACCACAATCCTCACCCGGTGATGACCGCGTCGCAGGAAGCCCGCGTCCAAATCGCCCGATCGCGATTTCGTGCTCTGGAACCCGAGCCGACCGTCGAGGTACAGCGAGACCGTGTAGAGCGTCTGCTTGGTGGCCGTCGTGGTGACGAGCGCGCCCCATCCGTCATCGTGGCTGAAACACGAGCGGCTGGGGTTCAGCTTGAGCACGTGCACGCTGATGCGCGGTCGGGCCGGAATCGGACCCTGGATGCTTGAGAAGAACGGGTAGTGCCCGTGCGCGACCTCGCGCCGACCGGTGCCGTTGGCGTTCATCACCCAGACGGTGCCTCCGTGCGACGCCTCCTGGTACGCAATCTCGCGGCCGTCCGGAGACCATGACCCGCGAGAGTCGAGCACGGTCGGTTTGGTGAGCGCACGGGCGCCTGTCCCGTCGACGTTCACGATCTCGAGCTGGCTCTGAGCGATTGTCGTCCCGTTGCCGTTCGCGCGGACGACGCTCCGGGTGAACAGGATCTGCCGCCCGTTCGGTGAGAAGTCAGGCTGGTTGTTGTGGACGGTCAGGCTGGTGGTGGGACCGCCCAGGGGGCCGGTGGTGACCACGGAATCGGCGGCCAGCAGACGCGGGGAGCCGCCGCCGGAGTCGGCGACCACGAGCCCGACGGATGGGCCGGCGGAACCTTCGTACGCGATCCTCCGGCCATCTGGCGAGAACACGGCGTCATCCCCGCCATCGGACGTGAGTCGCCGCTGCCCGCTCCCGTCGGAGTTCATCACGTACACCCCGTCGACTCCAAGGAAACGCTTGAAGAACAGGATCCGACGCCCGTCCGGCGAGAACCTCGGATGGAGGTTCTGGCCTTGGTCCGGATGGGTCAGCTGGCGCACGTGCCGTCCGTCAAGCGACTCCGTGAAGATCTGATCGGAGTCTCCGACCTCGACGGACTCCGCGATCAGGCGACGGCTGGGCGATACCGCCGCGTCGAACCCGAGTCCGTTGAACAGGCAGTTGTAGCCACGACCGCTCACCGTGACGGTCGCGACCCCGCAGTCTGGGGCGTTGTCCACCAGGTCCGGCGTCGTGAAGTAGATCAGCCCGTTACGCCCAGGGGTCTGCGCCACCGCCGGCGCGAGACCTGCCACGAGCGATGTCGAAAGGACCGCAAGAGTTGTGGCGAAAGCGCGCATTGAGACCCCCGCCGCGGACGGTAGGCGTGCGGCGCGCGGCGCACAACGGGGATTTCCCTAGTGTTTCACCAGGTTCCGCGCGTCTTGCGGATCTCGGCCGAGATCGCCGGCACGATCTCGTGGAGGTCGCCGATCACGGCGTAGTCGGCGCTCGCGAAGATCGACGCCTCGGCGTCCGGGTTGATCGCGAGCAGCTTCTTCGCGCCCTTGCAGCCGGCCATGTGCTGCGTCGCGCCGCTGATGCCACACGCGATGTAGATGTCGGGCGCGACCTTCGACCCCGTCTGCCCGACCTGATCGGTGTGTGGGCGCCACCCGGCGCTCGTCACCGCGCGGCTGCAGCCGACGGCGCCATGGAGCAGTTCCGCGAGTTCCTCGAGCGGGGCGAACCCCTCGGCCGAGCCGACGCCGCGACCGCCGGAGACGACGACCTTCGCCTCGGTGAGGGACACACCATCAGTCGCCGCCGCCACGCGCTCAAGCACGACCACCGGATCCTCGCCGGGAGCGAGCGTGCTCACCTCGCCGGCGCCCGCCGGGTCGGCCGCCACCGCGTGCGGGGCGACGGTCGCGAGTAGCGGCGCGCCGTGGACGGACGCCTCCTCCAGCAGGCTGCCACCCCACCGCACGCGGGTCACGCTCGCCGGATTGCCAAGAGCAATCGCGGTGCAGTTCGCGGCGAGCGGCTGATCGAGGATCGCAGCCACGTGGGCGAGGATCTCGTTGCCGCGGTCGGTCCCGGGCGCCAGCACCGCATCCGCGCCGCGCGCCGAGGCGGCCTCGGCGACGGCCCGCCCCCACGCGGCCGGCGCGTACGGCTGCTCCGGCGAAATCGTCATCGCGAGGACCTCGCCGCCAAGCGACCGCGCCATCGCCAACGCCTGCAGCGACAGCTCGTCAGCCGGGTCCTCCAGAAACACGAGCGCGATCACGAGAGCACCCCGATCTCGGCGAGCTTGGCGACGACGGCGGGCGCGGCGTCAGGGCCGTTGCCGAGCACCTCGACCTGCTTGCCGGATCCCGGGGGCGAGACGAGACGAACCATCTCGAGCGCTGACGCGGGCCGCTCCGGCGTCGAGGCGCTCAGCGGTTTGCGCTTCGCCCGCATGCGTCCCGGAACCGAGGGATAGCGCGGGAGGTTGATCCCCTCCTTGACGCTGACGACGGCCGGCGTCGAGACGAGGTACACGTCACGTCCCGCGGCGACCTCCTGCTCGCAGCGCAGGCGTCCGTCGTCGGCCACCGAGATGGCCTTCACGCCGGTGACAACGGGGAGCCCGAGCGCGTGGGCAACCCGGATCGGCACCTGGTAGTTGCCGGCATCGGCCGACTCGTTGCCGAACAGGATCAGGTCGAACGGCTCCGGGGCGGCCCCGATCGCGGCGACGATCGCGCCCGCGGTTGCCTGCGGATCCCACTCCTCGCTGTCGGTGACGAGATGGATCGCGCTGTCGATCCCGATCGCCATCATGTCGCGCAGCTGCTCCTCGGCCTCAGCCGGACCGAGCGTCAGAACCGTCGAGCTGCCGCCGTGCTGCTCGATCAGCCGGACGGCCTCCTCGGCGCCACACTCCTCGTGGGGGCTGACGGTGAAGCCGAGGTGGCGAGTCTGGATCGCGCGCTCGTCGTCGGTGAGGACGATCTTGCCGCCGGTGAGCGGCACCCGCTTGACGCACACCAAGATGTTCATGAGCGGACGCGCGTGTTCTCGGGATCGAACACCGCGCTTGAATCATTCGTCTGCACCGTCACCGGGTAGCGCTCGCCGAGGTACTCGACCGCCAACTCCGCGCCGACGACAGCGTGCTCCGGCGGGAGGTAGCCCATCAGGATGTGCTTGCCGATCGACGGCCCGGCGCCCGCGCTCGTCACGTACGAGCGCCGGCCTTTCCCGTCGACGAGGGGCTCGCCGTCACGCGTGACGATCGGCTCACCGCCGAGCATGTAGCGCTTGACACCGGAGGCCGACGTGTGGTCGTCGACCGTGAGGGCGCACATGACTGTCGCCGGGTCCTCCTCGCGATGGCGGACGTGCGCCTCCTTACCGATGAAGTCGGCGTCCTTGACCTTGCCCCACGCCATCCCGGCGTCGACAACCGTGTAGTCACCCTCAAGCTCGGCACCGTAGGCGCGGTAGCACTTCTCGAGTCGCCCGGTCGTTCCGTAGACGCCGATCCCGGCCGGGACGATCCCGTGCGGCGCGCCCGCCTCGGCGACGATGTCCCACAACCGGGCACCCTGCTCGAATGGCACGTACAGCTCCCAGCCAAGATCGCCGACGTAGGAGATCCGGGACGCCAAAACGCTCAACGGGCCGACCTCGATCGACCGGCACCGCGCGAACGGGAACCCCTCGTGCGAGATGTCGTCGCTCGTGACGCCCCCGAGGATGTCGCGGGCGCGCGGACCCCACAGGCCGAGGGTCGTCCACGAGCTCGTCAGGTCGGTCACCTGGGCGCTGCCGTCCGCCGGCATGTGATCGGCGAACCACTTACGGTCGGACATCCCGTAGGCGCCGCCGGTCACGACGCGGAACACGTCGTCGGCGAGTCGCATGATCGTCAGGTCCTGCTTGAAGCCGCCGTTCGGCGTGAGGATCGGCGTGTACACGACCCGCCCGATCGGCACGTCCATCTGGCGCATCGCCAGCCGCTGGACGGCGTCGAGCGCGCCCGGCCCGGTGACGTCGAAGATCGTGAACGCGGTGAGGTCGATCATCGCGGCGCGGTCGCGCATCGCCAGATGCTCGGCGTTGATGATCGGCGACCACCAGCGCTTGTCCCACTCGGCCTCGCGGTGGTTGATCCGGTCGCCGTACTCCTCGAGCAGCGGTGCGTTCGACGCGTACCAGTGCGGCCGCTCCCAGCACGCCGTCTCGTAGAAGACGGCGTCGAGCGCCTTCTCGCGGTCGTAGAACGGGCTCAGGCGAACGCCGCGGTTGGACTCCCACTGCTCGCCGGGATGGACGATCCCGTACATCTTGTTGAAGCCCTCCGAGGCACGAGAGACGATGTGCGTCTTCGTCTGCTGGCACGAGTACGCGCGCGCGATGTTCGACTCGAACACGTCGATCTCGGACTCGCCGTGGACCATCATCTCGGCGACCGTCTTGCCCGCGCCGGGTCCTTCCTTGATCCAGATCGCGGCCGCGGACCACAGCCCGCGCACCTCCGGCGTCTCGCCGAGCAGCGGCATCCCGTCGTAGGTGACGGACAGCACGCCGTTGATCGCGTATTTCACGCCGACCGACTCGTCGCCGACGATCTCGGGCATCAGGTCGAGCGCGATCTCCATCTGGGGATCGAAGTCCGCCTGGGTGAAGGGCAGCTCGGTCGGGCTCAGAGCCGACTCTTCGATGCTCGGGATCTCATCCGCGTCGAGCGTGATCGGACGGTGCGCGTAGGACCCGATCTCCAGGCCCGTCCCCTCCTGGCGCTCGTACATGTTCGTGTCCATGTCGCGAACGATGGGGAACTCGATCATCCCGGTCGTGTCCGCGAACCGGGGCGCCGGGCCGATGTCGATCATCTGGTGGACCATCGGCGTCAGCGGGATCGAAGCGCCCGCCATCTGGGCGATCCGCGGGCTCCAGGCGCCGCACGCGATCACGAGCCGCTCGGTCTCGACCGTCCCCTTCGTCGTATGAACGCGCTTGATCGCCCCGTCCTCGACGTCGATGCCCGTGACCTCGGTGTTCGCCGAGACCGTCAGGCCCGCCTCCTGCGCACGCTCGCGCATGATCGTCCCGGCCCGGAGGCTGTCGACGACGCCGGCGCCCGGCGTGTAGAAGCCGCCGATGATCAGCTCCTCGTTGATGAACGGGACGAGCTCCTTGACCTGCTCTGGGGTCAGCATCGACACCGGCTCGATCCCCCACGCCTTCGCCGAGCTCATCCGCCGCCCGAGCTCCTGCATCCGCTCCTCGGTGCGTGCGATCTCGATCCCGCCGCTCTCGATGAACACGCCGAGCTCCTTGTACTGACGCATGCTCTCGAGCGTCAGCAGGGTCATCTCCTTGGAATGGTCGACGGGGAAGATGAAGTTCGACGCGTGCCCGGTGGAACCGCCGGGATTCGGCATCGGACCCTTGTCGATCAGGGTGACCTCGGTCTCGCCGAGGCGCGTGAGGTGGTAGGCGAGGCTGTTGCCGACGATCCCCGCGCCGATGATCACCGTCTTTTGACTCGCCGGCGCGCCGCCGGCTTCCCCACTGGCCATAGGCAGGTGATATATCAGATGCAGGTCAGGGACTGCAACGCGAGTGGTGCCGACTCGCGGCCTCGTGTCTCAGCAGCCGCGGAACGTGACGGTGCGCGATGGCCGCTCGTGGATCGCGGCGTCGGTGACGACGAACTTCACCTTGTGCCGGCCACGCTTGACGATCGTCGGCGGTGTGCCCTCCTCGCGGGCGTCGCTGATCGAGTCGAGGAACTTCCCGTCGAGGTACACCGCAATGTCAAAGCGCGTCTCCCTCAGCGCCTTGGTGGTGATGTCGATCACGATCGCGTCCTCGTTCAGCTTCAGGCACTTGACGGCTCGGATGAAGCCTGACCACGCGCGTCCTCAGCCGCGGCGCCGGCGGCGTGCGCTGCACGCTCGACCAGTACGGATGCCAGCCGCGAGCGATCGCGTGCTTGCCGCTGCCGTCCGCGTTCATCACCCAGATCTCGCCCACGCCGTCGGCGTCGTCGTGGCGGTGCCGGAAGTACGCGATCTGGCGCCCGTCCGGCGACCATGACGCCTGCGACTCCTCAACGCCCGGCGTCGCGGTCAGCCGGCGCAGCCCGGAACCGTCCGCGTTCATCGTCCACACATCGACGTCATCGCTCTGGCCGCCCGTGCACTTCAGCGGTCATCAGGTTGCACGTCTGGCTCGAGATCGCGGACTCACGTGTGAAGGCGAGCTGCCGGCCATTCGGCGCCCAGTTCGGTTCGGAATTCCTCAGCGTCGAGGTCGTGAGGGTGCGGGTCGTGCCGCCCGGACCGACCGTCTCCTTACGCTGGTTGGCGACGATCACGTGCGAGCCGCTCCCGTCGCTCCGGGCGAGACTGATTCCTGGGCTTTGGAAGTAGGCGATCTGGGAGCCGTCAGGGGAGGCCACCGGGCCAAAGCCGCTGTCGTTCGTCAGCTGGCGCTGCGCGCTGCCGTCCGCGTTCATCACGTACACGCCGTCGTGGTTGCCGCCGCTCTGGAAGTAGAGGATGCGCCGACCGTCGGGAGTGAATGTCGGCGCGAAGTTGTCACCGAACGTGGATCTCGTCAGCCGCCGGATCCGCGTGCCATCCGGCCGCACCGTGTACACCTGAACCGGGTCACTCGGCCGGACCTCCGCGATCAACCCGCCCGTGGCTGAGACGGACGGATCGAAGCCGCCGCGTTCGACGCACTCGTACCGCGTGCCCGCGGGCGAGACCGATGCGACGCCACACGATGGCCCGAAGTCAGATCTGTTGACCGTTGTCAGGTAGATGCGGCCGCTGCGTCCCGGGAACTCCGCCCCCGCGGGCGCGGCATCGAGCACCGCGCCGGCGTGGCAAGCGCGAGGCGACGACGGCCCGCACCACGCGTGGTCCGGACGCAGACGGCTGCATCGTGGGGATGAAGCGCTTCGCCTGCGGGCGCGAGCGCGCGATCGGATTGCGTCGGGCGTGTCCGGCGAACTGGGCAAGCTCGCTCGCCAGTGCCGTCAGGTTCTGCGTTCGCTTGGCATCCGTGAGCGGCGCGATCAGGACGGGCCCACCGGCGGAGTCGATGAGCAGCGCCGTGCGCACGCCTGCGAGCTGACCGCTGGACACACCGAGCCGCGCGAGCGCCCGTCGGAGGTCCGCCGGGACTCCGTGGGCGCGGACCTGGGTCTGCACCGTGGAGACGTGCGTCGAGCTGACGACCACCTCCACCGTACCGGTCGACCGCAACGCGAGGGCCGCGGCCGAGCGCAGGGAGGCGACGCCTCGGAGCTTGCGTGCCGCCTTGTCGGCAAAGCCGGCCGCCGCCGAAGCAGTGGCAGTCCGGCGCTCGCCCGCGCATCAGGTTGGCGGCGATGAGGATCGAGAAGCCTGCGAGGAGGGCGAGCGCAGCGATCGCTCCGGCGACCGCGGTGCCGGCGGGGAGCAGCAGCCCGGCCGTCATCAACTCGACGATCGCAAGCGCGACCGCCAGTGCACCGGCCCCGCGGGTCGGGCCGCCGAACGCGATCACCGCCTCGCGGGTGCCGCCGCGGTCGGCGAGCTTCGCAGCGGCTGCGACCGCGAACACGAGTGCCAGGACAAGCCGGGAGATAACGGCGACGGTGTTCATTTCGACAGTGTCACTCCGGTCGTTGAGGCTGTTCCCCGCGCGCCGCGGGGCGTGAATGTGACCTTCAGCCGGCGTGCGCAGCGAGCGCGCGTGTCGCAGCGCGCCCCGCCCCTTGTTCGTCAGCGTCAGGACGACGTTGCGCTTGCCGCCGGCGCGGAACACGACGCGGGCGCTCGCCACGAGCACCGGATGCTTACCGGTCGTGGTCAGCCCGAGCACCAGCGTGCCGGCGCCGGGCGCCTCGAACGAGAGCGTCAGCTTGTGCTTGCGGAGCAGGCCGTGGATCGCCATCCGCTTCAGCGCGCCGGCGCAGCTCGCGAGCAGCGAGCCGAGCCGATGGCCGAGGCTCACCAGATGGGGCGGCGGCGGCTCTTTCTTGCACACGGTCGGGTTCCCCGGGTTGCCGCACGACGGGCGCGCGCCCGGGTTGACAGCCGCCGGCCCGAAGTCGGGATCCGTCCCACCGGGGACGATCAGCTGCGACGTGAGCGCGGCGCAGTTGCTGAAGTCGGGGATCCGCGATGACCAGATCCCGTTGCCCTCCTGCCACGCCAGCGTCTGGCCGTCCTGCGACCACGTCGGGCGCACGAACTTGCCGCCGTTGGGGCCCGTGAACGCACACGTCGGCGTCGGCTTCGGCGGGGCCGAGCCGTCGGCCGGAGGTGGTCCGCCCGACTGATACAGCGCGATCGTCTCCTCACCGTTGCCGCGCACGACGCGCGATGCGCTGCCCATCGCGACTGACCTCGCCCGCGCTGAGGTTGACGATCGGCGGCGGATTCGTGCACAAGCCGCAGTTCTCGCTGTCGCCCCACCATTGGACCGCCTCTGGCGTCCCGAGCTGGTAGTACCAGATCTCCGCGCTCGCGCCCGACACGTACAGGCGGTTGTTCGACATCCAGGACGGCCAGCCTCCGGTGTTCGGCGTGCCGACCGCGTCGGGGTTCGTGAAGCGGTCGGCGTAGCTGATCAGCGCCCGGGTCGTGATTTCGAAGCAATACAGGCACGGGCCGGTACTGACCTCAGTGAGGAACCAGTACGCGACCAGCCGCCCGTCCGGTGATACGCGCGCGTCGATCGCGCCCGTGCCCGGCGCCGGCGTGTTGATCGGCGCGTTCAGCAGCCCACCGTTCTGGTGCATCCGCCAGATCTGCGGCCGGCCGCCGAATGGCGTGCGCAGCGCGACGATCGTCCCGTCGTCGGCCTGCGAGGGCGAGGAGTACGGCGAGCCCGTGGTGCCGTCGAGCGTTACCTGGTACTGGCCGGACCCATCGGCGTTGGCGAGCCAGACGTTGTGATCCCGGATGAACACGAGGCTGTCGGCCGCGGCCCCCGGCGCAGCGACGAGGAGCGCAGCCATGACCCCCGTCAGCGTGAGCAGCCCTCTCACTGCGTTCCGTCCCCCAACTGGACCACGCGACCACGCTACGCGGGTCCAACGGCACCTACAACAGGGTTTTCCCTAGGGTTGCGAGCGTCGTCAGCGGCGCGTGCTCGTCGCGAGCGATCTCGAGCACCCGGTCGAGCCCGCGGCGGGACACGAGATCGACGACCCGCTGGGCCGACCATCCGGGCGGGGAGCAACGGGGCGACGTATCCGGGCGCCGTGACGCGCCGAGAGCGGCGGATGACGCCGCGTTCGATCGCGTCGACGCCGACCCGCAGCGGCGCGACGTACTGCGGGCCCGCGCGTGATCGCGGCCGCCGCCTCGGTGCCGAATCCGCGCCGGGTCATGTCGGTGTCAAGCTCACCGAAGTACGCGACCCCGACGCGGGCACCGGTTGCGGCCAGCTCGACCCGCAGCGAATTGCCGAGCGCCTCGACGCCCGCCTTCGACGCGCTGTAGGCGCCGAGCAGCGGCACGTGGACGGCGGCGGCGAGTGAGGCGATCGCCAGCGCGTAGCCGCCGGGGTGCGAGATGTGCGGGGCGGCGGCGCGGAGCGTGTAGTACGTCCCGAGGAGGTTGACGTCGATCGTCCGCTCAAAGATCTCGGGATCGCCGCCGTCGATCGGCAGCTGGGCGGCGACGCCGGCGTTGGCGATCACGATGTCGAGTCCGCCGAGATGGTCGACGGCAGCGCTGACCGCCGCCTCGACCTCGTCGCGGTGACGGACGTCGCACGGCACGGCGATCCCGCCGCAGTCACGCGCCACCTGCTCGAGCTGCTCGGGCTCGATCCCCGCGACGACGACTCGCGCACCGCGCTCGCTCAGCCGCTGTGCCGTCGCGGCGCCGATCCCGCGCGCCGCGCCGGTGATGAGCACCCGCTTGCCGGCGAGCGGCTGCGGCGCCGTCGCCGCTGCGAGCCGCTCGCCGCCGAACGTGTCGGGCTCGATCCGCAGGCTGTTGATCGTCATCGCGAGCATCTCGTAGTGACCGATCAGCAGACACAGCTCGATCAGCTCCGGCTCGGTGAGGTGACGGCTCAGCTCGGTCCAGGCGTCGTCGGACAGCTCGCGCCGCTCGTGCAGTTCGTCGGCGGCCCATAGCAGCGCGCGCTGCCGCTCGGACCACTCGGGCGCCGCGCGATCGCCGCGGGTCCGCTCAACGTCGGCACGAGACAGGCCGGCCGCCTCGCCGAGCCGCTCGTGGTGGCGCCACTCGTACTCGCAGCGGCAGTTGTGGGCGACCCGCAGAATGACGAGCTCGGTGTCCTCCCGCGGCAGGGTCCCGCCGGGCATCAGCCGCCCGGCGAACATCAGCCAGCCGCGGAACAGACCGCGCCGGCGCGCGAGCGTCGTGAACAGGTTCGGCGGCCGGTCGGTCCGGCTCGCGCGTCCGATCGCGCGCGTGATCAGCGTGTTGACACGGCCGATCTCGGCCGGGGTGCCCGGCCTGATCCGCGGTCCGCTCATCCGGCCACCGAGATCTGCACGTGGGACGTATACCCGATCGAGCCGAGCGAGACCGTGATGTGCAGCCGCCGGGAGCGGCCGGCCGTGCGCGTGAACCGCCGCGTCTGCCCACCGGCGTCCGCGACGGTGATCGCGTATCGCGCGTGGCGCCGGAACAGGGGCGCGGTCGTGACCGAGGCGTCGCCGCGACCCGACAGCGAGAAACCGCCGGCACCGGCCCCGCCGAGCGTGCTCAGCCCCCGCGCGGCGCGGTGCATCGTGACGCGCCAGCCGTACTGGCCAAAGCTCGCGTCGGCACTCGTGTAGTCGAATGTCCGCGGCGCCGCCACGGGGTGGGTCAGCGCACCCGTCACGGGGCCGATCGACTCACGCAGGTCGCGGGCCCAGTACGGCCATGAATGGGTGCCGGGTCCGTAGTCGTCGGTGACGCTCGGGATCCCGAGCTTCTCCAGGCGCTGGTGGAACAGCGTCGTCATCAGGTGGACGCCGGCCTCGATCGAGCTCGCTCCGGCGGTCCCGATGCCCACCGTCGGATCAAGCGGGCCCGGCATTCCGTTGCCCGTGAACAGGAACAGCTTCGTCCACCGGAGGTTGCCCGCCAGCGTCGTCGGGTCGTGCGCGGCCCAGTTGATCTCGTCGGTCACCGGCGAGCCGAAGATCGAGCCCGGCGGCACGTGATCAAGCCCCGCCTCGATCGCGCTGAGAATCGGGACGAAGCCCGCGTGCGCCGCGGCGTCGTAGGCCGTGTCGACCGCCCCCGAGTACGACAACGCGACCCCGAACAACTCGGGATGCCGAGCCGCGTAGCTCATCGAACAGAAGCCGCCCTGAGACAGTCCCGCAATCGCGCGGGCCCCGCGCGCCCGGACCGTCCGGAGGTTCGCGTCGATCCACGGCACAAGCTCGTCGATGTGGAACGTCTCCCACCGCTCGTGCGCACCGGTCACCCAGTTCGTGCACCATCCGCCGCCGTCGCCGTTCAGGCCGATGTCCGGCATCACGACGATCAGCGGCCGGCCGGCGGTCGTCTGCTCCGCCCCGCCGCTCGTCGTCCAGTCCGAGGCGCGGCCGCTCGTCCCGTGCAGCAGGTAGAGCACGCCGTAGTGGCGGTGAGGGTGCGTCGTGTAGTCGGTGGGCAAAAGGATCCGAACGTTCGCCGGTCCCGGGATCGCGCTCGACGCCAGCGAGACGGAGATGAGGCGCGAATCCAGCGTGCGAACCGAGCGGACGTGGAGCCCAAAGCCATCACCGAACGAGATGGCCCCAGCCGGGGCACTCGCGGTCGCGAGCGCCGCCAACGCGATCCCACACGTCGCAGCGAGTCGTCTCATCAGACGGAAAACTAGTGATTTCGGTGCGTGAGCAGACCCACCAGCACCGGCAGCGAGATCAGGGATTTCCCTAGGGTCGGACCTCGTCATGACGCAAGGAACGGACTACTGTTCCGTGCGTGTTCGTCGGCCGCTCGGATGAGCAGTCGCGTTTGGGGGCACTGATCGAGGGCGCCCGGCGCGGACAGAGCTCGGCCGTGATCCTCTACGGGGAACCGGGAGTGGGCAAGTCGACCCTGCTCGAACGCGCGACGCGCGGCGCCGACGAATTCATCGTCCTGCGCGCACAACCGTTGCAGGCCGAGTCCGAACTGGCCTTTGCGGGGCTCGCGGACCTGCTCCGCCCGGTGCTCGGACTCCGTGAGCTGATTCCGCCTCCGCAGCAGCAGGCGCTCGACAGCGCGCTTGCGCTCGGACCGGCGAGTGCCGGCGACCGGTTCGCGGTCGCCGCCGCGACGCTGAGCCTGCTCGCGGCGGCCGCCGAGCGATCACCCGTGCTGGCGGTCGTCGACGACGCCCACTGGCTCGACGAGCCGTCGCGCGTCGCGCTTGTGTTCGCCGCCCGCCGCCTCGTCAGCGAAGGCATCGTGCTCCTGCTCGCGATGCGCGAGCGCGACTGGTTGCACGACGCCGGACTCGCCACGCTCCGCCTGGACGGTCTCGGACGGGCCGACGCTGCAGCGCTCCTCGATGATGCCGCAGGCGATCTCGGAAGCGTCGTACGTGCCCGGCTCCTCACCGACACGCGCGGCAATCCGCTGGCGCTCCTCGAGGCCCTCGCAACGCTGACCCCGGCGCAGCGCAAGGGCGTCGAGCCGGCACCCGATCCGCTCGCGGTGGGCGCGGCACTCGAGCGGGCGTTCGCAGGCCACCTCGACGCATTGCCCGACGACACACGCCGCGCGCTGCTCATCGCCGCGGCCAGCGACACCGGCTCGATCGGCGAGATCTTGGCCGCGCTTCACCAGGCTGGACTCGACCCGCGAGCGCTGGACGAGGGCGAGCGCGCCGGTGTGATCACACGGACCGTCGACCGCGTCAGCTTTCGCCATCCGCTCGTGCGCTCGGCCGCATACCACGCGCACGGTCCGATCGAGCGGCGCGCGGCGCACCGGGCCCTCGCCGGCGCGGTGCAGGCCGATGATCGCGCGGCGTGGCATCTCGCTGCAGCATCCACGGGGCCTGACGAGGAGGTCGCCGGGTTGCTCGAGGCCGCGGCGGCGACCGCACTCGCCCGGAGCGCGTACGCGGCCGCGGCGCGCGCGTTCGAGACTGCTGCGGTCCTGAGCGTCGCGGATCGCGACCGGCTCCGACGGACGACCGCTGCGGGGCGCGCGCTCTGGCTCGCGGGTGACCCCAACGGCGCAAACGCCGTCCTGGCGGCGGTGCTCGAC